>NZ_QVFV01000002.1:371386-1571718 GCF_004212215.1 Leptolyngbya iicbica LK | reverse complement strand
TCTCAGGCGCACTTTCTCGGACTTCTCCCTGCGGCGTTCTGAATTTAATCAGGCTCTAAAACTTTTGTCCTTGTACTGAGGATTATCCGACAACTTCCATAATCTTAAACATGGGCAAATACATCGAGACCAAAATGGAACCGACCATCCCACCCAAAATCACAATCATGAAAGGCTCCATAATGCTAGTAAGGGCCTTCACTGCTTGCTCAACTTCATCCTCGTAAAAATCTGCCACCTTCATTAGCATTGCGTCGAGTTCCCCGGTTTCCTCGCCAATACTAATCATTTGAATCGCCATAGCAGGGAAAACTCGGTGTTTTTGCAAGGCAAGACTGATCATGCCACCTGTTTGAATTTCATCTCTTGCTTCGTCGATTGCATCTGAAATCACGCGGTTACCAGCCGTATCACGCACAATCTCTAACGAGGTCAAAATCGGCACGCCAGAGCGAGATAAAGAGCCAAAAGTGCGACAAAAGCGAGCAGTTGCAGTTTTCTGGACCAAATCGCCAAATAAAGGCAGCTTCAGAAACAGCCCGTCCATTGTGCGCTCTCCACTATCCGTTGCATAGTAACGCTTGTATGCAAATGAGACTCCAAACACTACCGCAGCAATGATGACCCAGTTCACCACATTGCGTAAGAAGGCGCTAATGCCCAACATAATGCGGGTGAATAGAGGCAACTGTGCTCCGAGTTCTTCAAAGATCTCGGCGAAAGTTGGCAACAGAAAAACTGTCATTGCCACAAAAATAATAATGGCAAGAAGAGAAACCGTGACCGGATAAGCCATGGCAGATTTGATCTGATTTTGTAATCGATTCAAATCTTCTAAGAGCTTAGCCAAGCGGTTCAGCACTTCATCTAAAACACCACCGACCTCTCCTGCTTGGACAAGACTGACATACAACTTGTCAAAACAACTGGGGTGCTTTGACATAGCTTCAGAAAGACTGGTGCCTTGCTGGACATCACTATTAATGTCTTCTAGTGCTCGTTTGAGCTTAGGGTTTGGACATTCTTCAGAAAGCACACCTAATCCTCGGACAAGAGCTACGCCAGCATTGACTAAGGCGGCAAACTGTCGAGAAAAAACTGCTTTATCTTTAACAGAGACAGAAGTGAGGGCCATGCTGATTGAATCCATCGAGAAGCTAAAGCCCTTCTCTTCTTTCAAATCTTGGATAAACAGCCCTTGTTCCTTTAGCAAATTGCGAGCTTCATTCGGATTTGATGCCGCAACTTTCTCTTTGCGCTCACGACCTGAACTATCTCGTCCAGTAGCAACATAAGTAGGCATAATTTTCAGACATCAACAAATAACGACTCGGCATCTCTCAAATGACACCTTTCTAGTAGCCCGTAGATATGCTCGCAACCGATGGTGAATTTGATATCGATACGTTAGCACACAGCATTTAGAGTGGTCCGCAGCAGTGTAAATTCTTTGCGTTGGTGCTCTAGACTTCAGCTGAATAATACTCTTTCAGCTGTTGAATGTGCTGAGTGGGTAAATCAGCTGCCAATGAACTAGCGATCATTGGCAGCACTCAAAAACTTACCGCCGTCGTCCTGCAGCTGCCTGCTGCTTAGCTGCCCCCGCGCCTATGCCTTCAAGCAATCGCTGTAGCTCATCAGGGCGTGATGTTTTTGACATTGCTGCTTCGAAGGAAATGCTTCCTTCTTTGTAGAGGTCAGCTAAGACTTTTTCTAAAGTCTGCATAGATAGTTTGCCACCCGTTTGGATAGCCCCATAAATTTGGGCTGACTTCCCTTCTCGAATTAGGTTGGAAATCGCTGGGGTGACGATCATGATTTCTTGAGCCATGACTCGTCCAAATTCACCTGGTTTAGGATTTGCCTTTGGTACTAAACACTGGCTAAGGACGGCGACGAGTGAGTTGGATAACTGTACGCGGACTTGAGTTTGCTGTTCTGGGGGAAAGACGTCAATCATCCGGTCAACGGTTTGAGACGCTGAACTGGTGTGCAATGTACCAAATACTAAGTGGCCTGTTTCAGCGGCTGAGATGGCTAGGGAGATCGTTTCCAAATCTCGCATTTCGCCCACTAGGATAACGTCTGGATCTTCCCGTAAAGCTGCTTTGAGGGCATTCCCAAAGCTCTTAGTATCTTCTCCAATTTGCCGTTGATGAATCAGGCTTTTGATCGGTTCGTAGACAAATTCGATCGGGTCTTCAACGGTCAAAATGTGCTCTGGTCGAGTCAAGTTGATCTCATTGATCATGGAGGCTAAGGTTGTGGATTTACCAGAACCCGTCGGCCCAGTAACCAGAATCAAGCCGCGAGGCTTTTCAGACAATTCACGAACGATCGGGGGTAAGCCGAGAACATCCATGCTGGGGATCTTTGAGCTTAGAGCTCGTAGGCAAGCGGCGTAGGTGCCCCGATCCTTATAAACATTGACCCGGAAACGTGCAAGACCTTTCACACCGTAGGAACAATCCAATTCCCAGTTCTGCTCGAGGGCTTTCCGTTGGCTATTGTTCAGCATACTGAAAATCAGCCGCTGGCAGGCTTCTGGACTCATGGGCTCGTGCTCTGTGGGCGTGAGCTTACCGCTAATGCGAATGTAAGGCGGGAGTCCAGCTGAGAGGTGAAGATCTGAACCGCCGCGCTCAATCACTTCTTCCATCAGGTCTTCAATCATCATTTCCATGGCATTACCTCGTGTGATTAGGGTGATTAGGGAATCGTCGGGGGAGCTGCTGGCTCACCGGTCAACTGACTGCTTGCTCAACACTAAGACTTAAATCTTGGTGTTAAACAATAGGGGCAATCGAGCCAATCTTGTTGCAGTTCTGCATGGCAGGTTTCGCAAGTTAGAGAACTCTTGCGGCGGGCTTTGAGTTCGGCTTCCAGTCCGGTGTCTGTAAAGGTGACTCGTTCCACCTCGTCGAGGGTTGTATAGCCCTGTCGCACCAGGTTAAGGCTGTAGGCGAGAAGTGTTTTCATGCCTTCTTCGACGGCAACTTCTTTGATTTGCTCGGTGGGTACGCCATCGGAGACGAGTTTTTGTAGGGTTTCGGTCATTTGCATGACTTCATAAACGCCGACTCGCCCCTTATAGCCAATACCCTGACATTTTTCACAGAAAGTGCCAGAGGCTTTGGCCTCGTTAATTTGTTCAAGGGATAAGACGTTAGCTTTGTAGATAGTGAGTTCTGAATCGCCGGCTGCTGTGAGACCAAATCGAGCGAGTTCTTCGGCGCTGGGGGTGTAAGCAATGCAGCACTCATCACAGACTTTGCGCATGAGGCGTTGGGCGAGGACTCCGATCAGAGAGCTTGATACCTGAAAGCCTTCCATGCCCATTTCTTCGAGGCGGGCGATCGCCCCTGCGGCATCGTTGGTATGTAGGGTCGTCAGTACGAGGTGTCCCGTCAGTGCTGCCTCAATTGCCGTCTTAGCCGTTTCGGGGTCGCGGGTCTCACCAACCAGAATGACGTCAGGATCTTGCCGTAAGAAGGCGCGCAAAATTGAGGCGAAATCCATCCCCTTTTCGCGAATGACCTGTACCTGAGTAATGCCCGGTAATGCATATTCAATTGGGTCTTCTGCTGTACTGATATTGATGCCGGGATCGTTGCGCTCAGACAGCAAAGAATATAGTGTCGTCGTTTTACCTGATCCTGTTGGTCCGGTCACCAAAATCAAGCCGTAAGGGCGAGACGCCATTTCTCGCACGATTTTGAGTGATTCTTCGTCGGTAATCAACTTATCGATACCCAACTGTGTCGATGAGTTATCCAAGATTCGCAGCACTACTTTTTCACCGTATCGACTCGGTAGGGTGCTCACCCGAAAGTCAATCTTGCGACCTTGAAACATCCGCCGAATCCGACCGTCTTGAGGCATGCGTCTTTCGGCAATATCCAACTCAGAAATAATCTTGAAGCGAGCTGTAACCGCAGGAATAATCTTTTTCGGGAATTTAGGAAACGACTCGCGCAGCACACCATCCTTACGGAAACGAATTCGCAGGAATTCTTCTTGAGGCTCAATATGAATATCGGAAACGCCTTCTTGCAACGCTTTCACTAATACTTTGTTGACCAAGGCAATCACTGGGGCCGCACCAGCATCTTGCAGAGCATCATTCAGATCCGCTTCTTCTTCATTGACGTCTTCGAGGGCCGACGCATCAAAATCTAGATCCTCTAGATCAGCCTGCACATCTACAGCCTGCTCCATGTCCCGTTGCTTTTCTTTGGCCACTTTTTCGTCTAAATAGCCAGAGATTAAACGTTGGTAATCCTCAACTGTAATGACCATCCGCCGCAGCCGGAGTCCTTGCGGGCGCAAGATTCGGTTCAGGTCATCTTGGGCTTCCAGGTTTTCAGGATCAACCATCGCCACCAACACTGAAGGATCTTCGCCTTCTTCACGGGATAGCGGAACTAGTTGGTGTCGACGGCAGATATCCACCGGGATCAAGGTGTCAATGAATTGACCGACTTGAGCTGATGACAGGGCATCGAGTTCAGGGTCGACTGATTCAATGCCGTAAAGAATTTTGAGTTCAAAGAGCTGCTGCTTTTTATACTGGCGGACGAGCTCGGGGGAGAGTTGTTGTCCGGTTAAAGATTCCAGAACGTCGGTCAGGGCTCGGCCTGATCGACGACTTTCCGCTAAAGCCTGCTGCATCTGCTCCCCATCGACTAGACCTGATTGAATCAGCTTGTTGCCAAAGGGAGAAAAGCTGCGTTGTAAAACGAGAGCGCGGCGCTGTGAGGAATTCGTCATAGCGGATGCAAGGGGACTAGGTGAATAAATCGGCAGAACCGAAAACGTCTGGCATGATGCACGGCATTAGTGTGCCCTCAAAGCCCTGAGATGTCATCAATTGAGCCTGCCAGAAACGAGCTAAGTGATGCTAGCAAGCTTGTTTGAACAGGATGCACCCCCGTAAAGGGCATCCGAGATGGCTCGATGATAGCCTTCTCATCATAAGTCTGTGCTTTTGGGCGCGAGCTTTGTTAAGGGATGTCAACTTTGAAGAGTGGAAGGCGAGCAGTCGAGGGATGCATTAGGGTAGGTCGCTCGGTGAATTCCCAATCTTGTTGGGGTAGGCGTGTAATCGACTGAATGACTAACTTGATTTTGGGGATCGCCGGTTGAAGACAGTGGCTAAATCACCAAGCTGAAGGGATGAGTGCGAAGAGTGGAGCGTTGATTGGCAGCGTCATCTGATGAGATGTTGATAATATCTGTCGCTTGTAGTCTGTCTTCTCGAGAGGGTGCGGACTGCCACATAATTTACCAAGACTTTATGAAAACTGGGTGCTATTGATGGCGAAAAATATGACTGGGCGGGCAACTTGAGTTACGAAGGGGGGATCGCTGAGTTCACGTTCTGTTGGCCCAGGGGCACTAGGCTACGAAGCGATTAGCCGTTAACATTAGTGGTCTGTTAGCGCAATAAATTGATATTTTTGCTATTAAGTCTTTGATCGGCGTTGGCGCGATCGCCCTTGAGTCTGCTCGAGGTATAGACGCGGCCTTTCCTGTGTAGAACTGTTTTAGGTTATGAGCAACATGGTTGACGAATCTCGACCCACAGATACTTCTTCGGAGAACTTCAACATGGCAGAAGAAAAGCCAATGGATGAGGTGGAAGAGTTGCGTGTGGAGGATGGCGCTATCGATATCGATGTCGAAAGCGCTTTTGTGGAGAGCACAGTTGAAGAATTAACCCAGGAAACCGACAGTCCCCCTGAAGCGACTGGTAGTTCTGAACCGGCTGCGAATGACGCTGGCATGGCAACTTTGCAGTCTGAGGTGAATGCCCTCAAGGCGCAGTTGGAAGATCGCACCAGTCAATACATGCGAATTGCGGCTGACTTTGAGAATTATCGTCGTCGCAACAGCAAAGAGCGTGATGAGCAAGAAGTGCAGATCAAGCGCAATACCATCACTGAGTTGTTGCCCGTGATTGATAACTTTGAGCGGGCACGGGCTCAAATTAAGCCTCAAACTGAGGCCGAAATGACCATTCATAAGAGCTACCAAAGTGTTTATAAGCAGTTGGTAGATTGCTTGAAGCGGTTGGGCGTCTCAGCAATGCGGGCAGAAGGTCAGGAGTTTGATCCCAATTTGCACGAAGCTGTGATGCGGGAACCGACGGCGGATCATCCAGAAGGTACTGTCATGGAGGAATTGGTGAGAGGCTACATGATTGGCGATCGCGTCTTACGTCATGCGATGGTCAAGGTCGCTGCAGAGCCCGAGCCCAGCAGCGGCGCGGCTAATGATGAAGCAGCCGATAGCTAGGTAGGGATGTTACCGATTAGGTGACGGCAAGCCACCGCGTGGCCATCGTGTCGTGTTGGCAGACACCAGCAAGATGACTGCTGACGGTATCAAGCAAGATGGCTGCGCTTAAATGTTTGATGTTTGGTGCTCGTTAAGCAATCGTAAGCTTTCCAGGCTGTTGACTCGGTCGCTTCACCCTAGCTAGAAGTAGGCGTTTTTTTAAGGTTTCTTGAACAAGGCTTATGACCTAGAGGCAATGTTGGGAATGCTGAACATCAGGGAGGCAAATTCAGGGGAAGATCCGGTTTACTCGGTGATTTCTTGGAAGATGAGCTAACGTTGAGTTGCGAAGGCGCTCCTGCACATTCATCCGAATCGTAAGAAGCTGCGAGTTATGGGCAAAGTCATCGGAATAGACCTGGGAACTACCAACAGCTGTGTCGCCGTTTTAGAAGGTGGACAACCTTTTGTGATTACCAATGTTGAGGGTGGTAGAACCACGCCTAGCATTGTCGGTTTTGGCAAAAATGGTGAACGGTTAGTTGGACAGCTCGCTAAGCGGCAAGCTGTGACCAATGCAGAAAACACCGTTTACAGCATTAAACGTTTTATCGGTCGTCGATGGGATGACACAAATACGGAGCGATCGCGAGTTCCCTATGTGTGCGTCTCTGGGCGCGACAACACTGTTGATGTCGAAATTCGCGGGAAAACTTATACCCCGCAGGAAGTTTCGGCGATGATTTTGCAAAAGCTGAAGCAAGATGCCGAAGCTTATCTGGGCGAAGATGTCACTCAAGCGGTAATTACCGTCCCTGCCTATTTCACTGATGCACAACGCCAAGCCACTAAAGACGCCGGCACGATCGCGGGCCTCGAAGTGTTGCGCATTATTAATGAGCCGACCGCGGCAGCTTTGGCTTACGGACTCGACAAGCAAGACCAAGATCAAACCATTTTGGTATTTGACTTGGGGGGCGGCACTTTTGATGTCTCGATTTTGCAGTTAGGCGATGGCGTCTTTGAAGTGAGAGCCACTTCTGGCAATAACCATCTAGGCGGCGATGACTTTGATAACGCGATCGCACAATGGATGATCGAAGCTTTCCGAGAATCCGAAGGCATTGACTTATCGGCTGATCGCATGGCTCTGCAGCGGATTCGAGAAGCCGCTGAAAAAGCCAAGATCGAGCTGTCTTCCATGCAAACTACTTCGATCAATCTGCCCTTTATTACCGCAGATGAGACTGGTCCCAAGCATTTAGAAATGAGTTTGAGCCGGTCTCAATTTGAACAGCAGGCAAAAGACTTAATTGAAGGCACTCTTGAGCCGGTGAAGCAGGCGCTGAAAGATGCTGACCTCGGCCCGGATGAAATCAATCGCATCTTATTAGTGGGCGGATCCACTCGGATTCCCTCAGTGCAGTCAGCTATTTCAGAGTTTTTTGGCGGGCAAGCCCCTGATCGCTCAGTCAATCCTGACGAAGCTGTGGCGCTGGGGGCCTCCATTCAAGCGGGGGTTTTAGGCGGCGAAGTCAAAGATTTGCTCTTACTCGACGTGACTCCTCTCTCCTTAGGTATTGAGACCTTGGGCGAAGTGTTTACTAAAGTGATTGAGCGCAACACCACTATTCCGACCAGTAAGTCTCAGATCTTTTCGACCGCCACGGACGGTCAAACCTCGGTTGAGGTACATGCCCTCCAAGGCGAACGCGCCATGGCTAAAGACAATAAGAGTCTGGGTAAATTCCAGCTCACGGGCATTCCCCCTGCACCCCGAGGCGTACCGCAGATTGAAGTCGCGTTTGAAATTGACGCCGACGGCATTTTGCAAGTCTCAGCTCGCGATAAAGGGACTGGACGCGCTCAGAGCATTCGTATTACCAACACTGGTGGCCTCAGCAAAGACGAAGTCGAAAAAATGCGCTTAGAAGCCGAAGACTTCGCTGATGAAGACGAGCGGCGGCGGCAGGTGGCAGACCTGATTAACCAGGCCGATAACTTGTTCTATAGTTATGAGGCCACCATGCGGGATAACAGTGAGCTGATGAGCCCAGCACTCAAAGCCTCCGCTGAAGAAAAAGCAACTGAGTTGCGTGTGGCAATGCAAGAAAAAGGGATCACCCCCGAAGAGTTACGGCAAGCCATGGATGGTTTACAGCAGGCTCTATTTGATATTGGTGCTACCTTGTATCGGCAAAACGGCGAACAAGACGGTGATTCAGTTGATTTTAATGTTGAGGTCTCTGACGATGAAGTGGCTGAAACCGTAGCTCAGTCCGCCGAGCCCCAAGAGGCAGATGATAGTATCGACTTAGATGCAACCATTACTGCTGATTACGAGGCGATTGACTAGCCTTGTTAACTGCTGGGAAAAGTCGGAATTTTAATTCCGACGACCTCCCGTAAAATGAACGAATGTATCTTAACGTTGACTCAGCATTGGCAATAAACGTCCATGGCGCGTGATTACTATGAAGTCCTTGGTGTTGCTCGCAGCGCCGATCAAGAAGAGATAAAGCGAGCCTATCGTCGCCTCGCGCGCAAATACCATCCTGACGTAAACAAAGAAGACGGCGCGGAAGAACTCTTTAAAGAGGTCAATCGGGCTTATGAGGTATTGTCAGAACCCGACGTCAGGGCCAGATATGATCGATTTGGCGACGCTGGGGTCGGTGGAGCCGCTGCTGGTGGTGGCTTTCAGGATATGGGAGATATGGGCGGTTTTGCCGATATCTTTGAGAGCTTCTTTGGTGGCTTCGGTGGTGCGACAGCGGGCTCTTCTCGCCGCCGGGGACCGAAACGCGGTGATGATTTACGTTTAGACCTTAAGCTCAGCTTTAAAGAGGCAGTGTTTGGGGGCGAAAAAGAAATCAAAATTGGCCATTTAGAAACCTGTAATACCTGTAACGGCACGGGGGCAAAACCTGGAACTCGTCCAGTTACTTGTACTACCTGCAGCGGTAATGGCCAAGTCAGACGCACGACTCGCACTCCTTTCGGAAGCTTTGCGCAGGTGTCGGCCTGCCCGACATGCAGTGGCACAGGCGAAATGGTGGAAGAGCGCTGTGAAACCTGTGGCGGCAGCGGTCAGCGTCAAGAAAGTAAGAAGCTGAAAATTACCATTCCCGCTGGGGTGGATAATGGCACTCGTCTGCGGGTCTCGGGCGAAGGAGACGCCGGCCAGAAAGGCGGCACTGCTGGCGATTTATACGTCTATCTCTTTGTCGAAGAAGACAGTCATTTTCGTCGCGATGGCATCAATATCCTGTCGGATTTGAAAATCACCTACTTACAGGCAATCTTAGGGGCCAAAATTGAGGTTGATACGGTGGATGGCAAGGTTGACCTAGAGGTGCCAGCGGGAACGCAGCCGAATACTGTACTGACGCTGGAAAATCGCGGCGTCCCGAAGTTGGGCAACCCCGTTAGTCGGGGAGCACATTTAATTACTGTGCAGGTGCAAATTCCGACACGGCTGAAGCCGGAAGAGCGAGAACTGGTTGAGAAATTGGCGGAAATGCGGGGCGATCGCGTCAGCAAGGGCGGCGGCATTGAAGGCTTTTTAGGGGGCTTGTTTCGCGGATGAGTGAGCCTGCCAGCAATACTGCCGCTGCGCCCGACCGTCAGCTAGATCTGAGAGGTACGCCCTGCCCGATCAACTTTGTTCGGACTAAGCTGCAGCTGCAGCAAATGCCTGCCGGTGA
Source organism: Leptolyngbya iicbica LK (assembly GCF_004212215.1). NCBI lineage: Bacteria > Bacillati > Cyanobacteriota > Cyanophyceae > Leptolyngbyales > Leptolyngbyaceae > Leptolyngbya > Leptolyngbya iicbica. Next base: position 1,561,732 of record NZ_QVFV01000002.1, on the reverse strand, counting down.
GTTGCTGGAAGTGTGGATTGATGGTGGTGAACCCGTTGTTCAGGTGCCCCATAGCCTCAAAATGGACGGCTATGTGATTGAGCAATTGATCGAAAAAGACCGTTACTATGCCCTACAGGTACGCAATACCCGGTCGTAACTTTATGGCATCATCGGCGGTTGACTCTTTGGAACTGACAAGTGCCACGCTGCTCGGTACGGTGATTGCGGTTCAGGCTAATTATTATCTCGTTAAGCTACAGCCCACGCTGGAGTATCCCTCGTTGCCAGTCACTGAACTACTGTGTACCCGACGGGCGCGACTCAAGAAGGTGGGGCAGCAAGTTATGGTGGGCGATCACGTGGAGGTCGAGCAACCAGACTGGGCCGGGCAGCGCGGGGCGATCGCTGCCGTACATCCCCGCTCTACCCAACTCGATCGCCCTCCGGTTGCGAATGCCGATCAAATTCTGCTGGTATTTGCGATCGCTGAGCCTGCCTTAGACTGCCATCAACTCACCCGCTTTTTGGTCAAAGCTGAGCTGACTGGGCTGCAGATTTGTCTCTGTTTAAACAAACAGGATTTAGTCACCGCCGCCGTGCAAACCAACTGGCAGCAACGACTTATTCAGTGGGGCTATCAACCCCAGTTTATTAGTGTGCAAGCGCAGCGGGGGGTAGACGCCCTAAAACCGCATTTGCAAGATCGCATTACGGTGGTTTCTGGTCCTTCGGGCGTGGGCAAATCGAGTCTGATTAATACTTTGATTCCGGCGGCTCAACTACGGGTGAATGCGGTGTCTGGCAAGTTAGGTCGCGGTCGCCACACCACTCGCCACGTTGAACTGTTTGACCTGCCGCAGGGGGGCTTGTTAGCCGATACGCCAGGATTTAATCAGCCAGATATTACTTGCACTCCCACCGAACTGGCCAACTGCTTCCCCGAAATTCGAGCTCAGTTGGCCGAACACCGCTGTCAGTTTGCGGATTGTTTGCATCGCGGTGAACCCGGCTGTGCCGTCTCGCAAGATTGGGAACGCTACACTGATTATCGGCAAATCCTTGAGGATTGTGAGACGCAGGCCCAGGCGGCCCATGATTCCGCTACACCGGATGAGGCATTTAAGCTTAAGATTGCCGATGATGGGCAGTTGCAGGCGGAACCGCGGTTACAGGCAAAAAAGTATCGGCGCGTGTCTCGACGGAGTCGTAAGCAGTCGCTTGAAGACCTGCGGTATGAGCTAGATGGCAATCTTGATCAGCTCGACACTTGGGAAGATCTGGATGCGTTTTCTGAGTATGAGTGATGCTAACTGGTTGCTGATGTGGGTTTGTTGGCTTCTTGTCAGATACCTGCAGGTTGCCCTCGGCCAGAACGTTGAGACCTTTACGGAACCTCCAGATTGGCAATGCTCGTGTTCACCTCTGTACCCTCGATGACATGATGAAAAATCGACTCAGTCAATGCTTACTGGTGGGCTTTTTGGTGCTCACGGCCTGTAACCAAGCTCCCCCGCCTCCAGAGATGTTTACTTCAGACTCCGGGCAATTTGAGATTGCGGCTCCGGCCCCCTTTGAGGAAACACAGCAATCGGTTGAGACTCCGGTCGGGCCAGTCGAGATTTATACCTTTACGGCTGAGACTGAAAATACGGCTTACGTGGTGGCTTATTCTGACTATCCAACTGAGATTATTGAGCAGACCGATCCTCAGGCTTTGCTCGATAGCAGCCGCGATGGGGCGGTCAACAACTTGGGCGGCACCCTGATCAGTGAAGAGGTAATTGATCTTGAGGGGAATCCGGGGCGATCGCTGGTTATTAGCGCCAACGCGAATCAAGAACAGGCCGCTACAATCAATTCCCGTATCTATCTGGTAGATAATCGACTCTACCAAGTGCTGGTAGTTTCCCCTGAAGGTGCCGACACTGTCGAAGATTCGACCACCTTCCTAGAGTCATTTGATTTGCAATAGTCCAGGTCTGCCTGAGACCTTCAGGTGCAAAGGCTGTCATGGGTTGCCCTATGGTTCAACCCACGCTACAACTCCCCCAACCTATAAGGTTGGCAGAACATCATCGCTAAGAATCTGTCGGCAAATCACCAAACTGTTGACGATAGCGGGCCAGTTCCGCCTCCAACTCTTCCCGGCGTTGGCGCTCCTGGGCTAGTGCTGCCGAGAGTTCATCGGGAATCAGCAGCTTCTCCCCCGTGTCCAATCGATAAAAGCCGATCAGCGACTCTTCGATCGCCAGACGCAGGTTGAGCCGCTGGCTAATGCTATCGGTGATGGGCACATACTCCTCGCCTTGCAGGCGATAGCCCCGCAGCTTTTCCGGTATCCACTCGCCCTTGGGGTCAAACAGCCAGTATTCCTCCACCTCTAACTGGGCGTACAGCGTCTTTTTATAGGACTGGTCTTGTTCCTGGGTTCCGGCTGAGGTCATTTCAAAAATGACAGCAGGCGTTTGGCCCTCTTCCCAAATCTTGTAGTTATCGCGGCCACCGGGCTCAACCTCAAAAATCACCATGACATCAGGGGCCACGCGCAGTTTGGGAAAGCCCTGAGCGTAGTAGAGAAACTGATTGCTTAACACCGTGGCCTGCTGACCCGCCAAATACTGGCGCAGCACCTCCAGCGTGATGAGCATGGCGTAGAGATGCACAAAGGTTTCGGCCACGGGTTCACCGTCTGTCGAAGGGTAGCTAGCCGCAGAGAGCTGAGGAGAGATGGCGGTCATGATCGTCCAGGGTCTCTCCCCTTAGTGTAATCGGACTGGGCGGGGGTAGGGTGGCAGGGTGGTTGGAGCGCGCCCCCTACCCTCAACCAGTCCAGAACCTTGCAGTAGGATCAGGTTAGTTTCACGATTTGCCGCTGAGGAGTCATGCCATGCGGACGCTTACCCAATGGTCAGTCGCCGATTATCACCAGATGCGGGATCTTGGCATCCTCGATCGCCGTCGCTGCGAACTCATCCAGGGAGAAATTTGGGATATGGCTCCAGAGGGGCAATTTCATCGGTTTGTCAATCATCGGGGTGTCGCCTATTTACGTCAGCAGATGAGCGGCAAAGCCGAAGTCTTCGAGGCTCACCCCATTACCCTAAGCACGTCTGAGCCCCAGCCGGATATTGCGATCGTGCGGCTGCCGGATACTCGTTATCTCACCCATCATCCCTATCCTGAAGATATTTATTGGTTGGTGGAAATTGCCGATACGACTTTGACCTACGATCTGGAAACCAAGCGTCGGGTTTATGCCGCAGCGGGAATTCCCGAATATTGGGTGATTGATATCGCCAATCGCCAGTTGGTCGTGTTCAAGGATGGGCAGAATGGCGATTTTGTGACTCGTCAGATCGTAAGTGGGGGCGTGATTTATCCAGTGGCGTTTCCAGAAGTGGCGATCGCCGTTGACTCGCTCATCAGCATTCCTGAGCTATGAAAAAAGGCTGAGATGAAAGCGTTTCCATCTCAGCCTTAATCGTGGTTATAGCAGTCCGCAGTAAGTACCAACAGGCAAGGGGCTTAAGCCCCTTGTTCCGAGGCGTGGGGATGTACGGAGCTATCTACGCGGCGCTATATCTCAGCGCGCTAAACACTTAGACCTGCGTCATGGCCTGTCCTTGCCTTGATTCCTCTTGCGCCAGGAACTTCTCCAACTCGGTCAGAGCGTCAGCATCCACTTTGGTCTGCATCGGGCAGAACTTGGGACCGCACATCGAGCAAAACTCAGCGGTTTTGTAGATGTCGGCGGGCAAGGTTTCGTCGTGGTATTCCTTCGCCCGTTCGGGGTCGAGGGACAGCTCAAACTGGCGGTTCCAGTCGAAGTTGTAGCGGGCGTGGGACATGGCATCGTCGCGATCGCGTGCTCCGGGTCGATGCCGCGCAATGTCGGCAGCGTGGGCTGCAATCTTGTAGGCGATCAGTCCTTGCCGCACATCTTCGGCGTTGGGTAAGCCCAGGTGCTCTTTCGGTGTGACGTAGCAGAGCATCGCCGCCCCGCTCCAGCCCGCCAGCGCCGCCCCGATCGCGGAACTGATGTGGTCATACCCCGCCGCGATATCCGTCACCAATGGCCCCAGCACGTAAAAGGGCGCTTCGGAGCACTCTTCCATCTGCTTTTTGACGTTGTAGTCAATCTGATCCATCGGCACATGCCCCGGACCTTCGACCATCACCTGCACGTCGTGCTCCCAGGCTTTGCGGGTCAGTTCACCTAGGGTCTTCAGTTCCGCCAGTTGCGCCGCATCCGTCGCGTCGTGCAGACAACCGGGCCGCAGGGAGTCGCCCAGGCTAAAGGAGACATCGTACTTTTTGAAAATCTCGATGATGTCCGCAAAGTGGGTGTAGAGGGGGTTTTGCTGATGGTGGTGCAGCATCCAGCGAGCCAGAATGCCGCCACCGCGAGAGACAATGCCCGTGATGCGATCGCGCACCAGCGGCAAGTGCTCAATCAAAATCCCGGCGTGGATGGTCATGTAGTCCACCCCTTGCTGGGCGTGCTTTTCGATGATGTGCAAAAAGTCTTCCGGCGCAAGCTGCTCGATGTTGCCGTGAACACTTTCCAACGCCTGGTAGATCGGCACCGTTCCGATGGGGATGGGTGAGTTTTGGATGATCGCCGTGCGAATCTTGTCCAGGTCGCCGCCGCCCGTAGATAAGTCCATCAGCGTATCCGCGCCATATTTGACAGACAGGTGCAGTTTGGCGACTTCCTCCTCGATATCAGACGAGTTCGGCGACGCGCCAATATTGGCATTCACCTTGCACTTTGACGCAATGCCAATGCACATCGGCTCCAAATTCGGGTGGTTGATATTCGCGGGAATGATCATCCGCCCCCGCGCCACTTCATCGCGAATCAGCTCCGCAGGCAGGTTTTCCCGCTTCGCCACGTAATCCATTTCTTCCGTAATTACGCCCTGTCGCGCGTAATGCATTTGGGACTTGTTGGGATGATCTTGGCGTTTCGCAATCCATTCTGTACGCATAGGTTTAACCTCAATTTTTGACATTTAGGGAAATCATGGGATGAGGGGAACAAAGTTTCAGGTCATAAGTAGAGCCGATTTCACGCCTCGGGACTGGAGGATTGAGCGATCGGACAAACCTCACCTAGCCTCTCCTTGGCAAGGAGAGGAACCGGAGTTTTTATAAACCTCTCCTTCGCAAGGAGAGGTGCCGCAGGCGGTGAGGTTCCACCAGATGTCAACGCCACTCCTGAAACCTGAAAATTGGTGACTTTAGTTCGACATTTCAGCCGCTGCCACCGACTCTGCTTCGCCATAGGCGCGAATCTCTTCGTCCAAGCGTCTGAAGTCGAAGGCTTCGGTTTCACCCTGGTGCGCCTTGAGTTGAATCCAGATCATGGAAATCAGGAAAGAGACCACGATAGGCACGGCAAAGCTGATGAGCAGATCGCCGGCAAAGGGCAAGGCATTCCACGGGCTGAAGTCGGGACGGGGGAAGAACAGCGCCCCGGCCCCAATGCCGAGCAGGGCACTCCAGAAAGCCATTGAGCCGGTCAGACGCCGGGAGTAAAGGCCAAAGAGCACCGGGAACAGCGCCCCAGCGCACACCAGGTCCGCGAGCAGGAACAGGTACAGCACGTTATAGCCACGGGAGGCGATCAGAATCGCCGGAATCCCTACCGCGACCGTGAGAATGCGGGAGGCGCGGAGAATGCCCGTGGACGGCATCGCCGGAAAGAACCGCACCAAATCAATGGTGAAGACGCTGGCAATCCCGTTTAGCAGGGTATCCAGGCTGCTCATGACCAGCGCCAGCACCAGCACCAGCACCGCAATGCTGACCCAACCGGGCAGGCCCAAAGCCTCGATGAGGGAGAAGAAGGCGACATCGGTATTGAAGCCAAAGTGCATCGCCAAAATGCCGAGCAGTCCCGCAACGAACAACATCGGCACGATGACCAAAAAGGAGCCGAGGAACGATCGCCGCACCACGACATCATCCCGACAGGCATAAATCCGCTGCCAGTTCGCCTGGTTGAACATCTCCGCCGAAATCACCGCAATCACCAGCGTCGCCCCAAACTTGATGCCGGGACCGTTCGCCAGCGAGAGCAGTTGCGGGGCAGATTGGGTGACGGGCTCAATGGCAGTGCCCCAGCCCCCGAGGGCGATCAGGGCGATCGCAAAACTCAGCAGCAGCAGTGGCACAATCACGATGAACTGAATCGCATCGGTGAAGATGGTCGCCGCCAGTCCGCCGACGGTGGTGTAGATGAACACCGCCGAGATAACAAGCACCGCAGTGAGCCAGAGGGGCACTCCGGCCATGAGTTCGACCGCTTTGGCGATCGCCGTCAGCTCCGCCGTCAAATACACAAACATGTAGAAGACGATGATGCCCAACGTCAGCAGGTACATCGCATTGCCAAAGCGGTGCAGCACATACTCATTCAGCGAGTGGCCGTGGGGCATCAAAAACCGAATGCGCGTGCCCATAAACGCGAACATGGCCGACGGCGTGGCCTGGCCGATGCAGTAACCGAGAATCCCGGCAATGCCAGCGGTGGCACCGACTTCCGGGGGGCTGAATAAAATCCACGCGCCCATGGCCGACGCCACGATGGTCGCCAGAGCGGCTTGGGTGCCGACACTGTTGCGGCTCACCATGTAGTCTTCGAGGGTGATGGTGTGGCGACTGGCCTGCAGCAGGCCCATCAAGGTAAACGCGGCGATAGTCACCAACGTGACCCCTAACGCCGTTGCACTCAAGGTCATAAACAAAGCACCTCGCAAGAGACAGCAAGATGCTAGAGGTGATGACAGGTTGGAAGGATGAAGGGAGTGGTACTGGACGAAACGACGGCAAGCCGTACGACCCTGAATTCCGCTAGTCAGAAAACAGCTCGAATTGGCTTTAGGCAATCAATTCAAAATTCTGACTTCAAAATTTTAAATTGGCAGCACTGCTCGTCGCTTCGGTTGCGTAACCTCAATCAACGCTTCCCTCCGCTGGTATTAACCAGGTCAGGTTCTGAGGGTATAATCTCAGCCCGATTTGCTCGGACACCCCTAGCTTGGTGGTGATTGTATCACTGTCGCTTTCGACTGTGCCGCTCAGCGATCGCACTTGTCATATTTGGCAACGGAGGGCTTTTCGCCATGGCTCAATACGAGACAGCAACAGATGCGCCTGTGCCGGAGCTAGCGCGATCGCCCCACATGAGTCGGAAACTCGATATAGCGAGGGGGCACAATTTCCGTCAGCCAAACGCCATTTTGGGAGCAATAAAACTGATATCCCGCGCGACACATCGCCTCTGCCTGAATGGTGAGGACGATGGGGTGACCGTGGCGCTGTCCCACCCGAATGGCATCAATTTCTTCAGCGGCTAAATGCACATGCTGGCGGCTACCGGGCAACAGTCCGCGTGTACGAATGGAGGATAAAAAGCGAGTCGCTGTGCCGTGAAACAAAATTGTGGGAGGCACCTCCGCCACGAGTTCCAAATCCACCGCGAGGGAATGGCCCTGGTTAGCGCGAATTTTGCTGCGATCGGCGTTGTAGGTGAACCGCTCTTGGGTATTTTTTTGCACGATCGCATCAAGCAGTTCTTGGGAAACAGCGATGCCGTGTTGATTCACCAGCTCAATGAGTTGCTCCACTTCTGCCCAGCCGTTGGCATCGAGTTGCAGGCCAATTACCTGCGGTTTGTGACGGAGGATCAAACTCAAAAACTTGCTGAGTTTTGCTAGATGCTTATCCATGATGGTAAATACAGTGCGATGAGTCGAGCCGCCTACTTTGGGGCTATCGGTAAAAGCGATATTGAGGGCGATCGCTTGAGGCCGTTGTGCACTACCCCGCCAAACAGCCCGCTCGCCCGACGCGCCGGGTTAGATTTGCTTGAGGGCAGTGGACACATCCATCGCCACAAAGCGATCCACGGCCTGATACATCCACTGCAAGGGCAATTTGGGATCGGCATGGGTGGCTTGAAAGCCTAACGCTGCGGCTAAGTCAGCATAGCTAGGATGAATCACTAGAGTATACATATCCATTAAATTAGGAAAATCTTGCTGCATCGCCACCAGTCTTTGCTGCGCATCTTGAACAAATCGACTGCGTTGGTCGTTGAGATGGCTGGGATGGATGACAAAACTGCGGACAAACACAGAACGGCACTGGCGATCGCCCGGCAGCGCCATTTTGAAGGGGTCTTCGCTCGCGACTTGGCTCAAATGCAACCCCTGACTTGGCGGCTCAAAAAATTTGATTTCCGACTCGCGCTGGGTGGGATACAGCGCATAAAAGCCGAGGGGATTTTGGTTGTCGCAACGGCGCAACACCCGGAATCCTTGACTATATTGCTCTGCCCAGTCGCGCAGGATGTTAGCGATGCGGTAGGGCACGGCGTCGGTGTTGCGGTTCAGCCAGTTGTAGTTTTGCGCTAATAAATTGGCGATAGGAATGGCGTCGCAGCGGGGATCAAAGTCGTCGGGCTCAATGTCGGCGATCGCGATCGCCGTCGGAGGCGCTTGCAATTCAGGCAATTCCACAATGGCAATCTGTGTGGTGTTGCCGTCAAAGGTTTTGCGAATCAGCCCCAACGCCGCCAACTTATCGAGCATCATGCCCGCCGCGCGATCGCTGCCCCGCTCGCGATCGCTATAAAACACATCCGCCGCCTCGCCACAGCTACATTCCACCCAGCCGGGAGGCAACGTCAGCTGCGCCAGCGGGGCTGGTAAGGCTTGTCCCTGCTGGTACGCCGCCTTCGCCAAGAGATACAGCCACAGTCGCAAAAAGCATTCTGCCCGCCGCCGGGTCATGCCCACCCGACCCGCAATCAGCCCTAAATAACGCTCATACAGCGTGTCTGTAATCAGCTGCCGAAGCGCTGCAAGATCATGGGCGACAGGTGGCGACATCAATGTTAAGAACCCAGCCGAGCAACAAAGTAACCTAAGCCGTGCATCCGACTCACACGCTTTTCCACGGTTCACTCATCATAAACATTCCCTAAATTTGCCACTTAACGATGAAGCACTGTGGCGCTTTGCCAAGCGGAAGGCCGATTTAGCCTCGATTCGTCCTGATGCAACCAAGTCCTGCATCCAGGGGGACGGCGGCAAGGGGGGCGACCTCACGGGGAGAATCAATAATCACTCGCTCAAACCCCTGACAAAGCGCGGTATACTCCGTGGCGAAGATTGGCATGCTAAGGGACAAGGGTCATGGCAGGAAAGCTCGCGGTAGTGGTGTTGGCAGCAGGCAAAGGCACACGGATGAAGTCGTCATTGCCGAAAGTGTTGCATCCCCTCGGCGGGCGATCGCTGGTGGAATGCGTCCTCGACAGTCTTACCGATGTGGATCCGACCCATCGCCTGGTCGTCGTGGGCTACGAAGCCGACCAAGTCAGAACTGCCTTAGCCCATTTGACCGATGTCACCTTTGTTGAGCAGACCGAGCAGCTGGGCACGGGCCATGCCGTACAGCAGGTGCTGCCCCACTTGCAAGACTTTGAGGGCGACCTACTCGTGCTGAATGGCGATGTGCCGCTATTGCGTCCGGCGACCCTGCGCCAACTGCTGGAGGTGCATCAGACCCGGCAAAATGAAGCGACGCTGTTGACGGCGCAATTTCTTGACCCCACTGGCTATGGTCGCGTCTTTTGCAATGATGACGACGTGGTAACCGAAATCATCGAGCATCGCGACTGCACCGAAGCCCAACGCCAAAACCGCCGCATTAACGCGGGGGTCTACTGCTTCAAATGGTCAGCCCTGTCCAAGATTTTGCCCGCACTCAAAGCCGATAATGATCAACAGGAGTACTACCTGACGGACGTGGTCAAAGATATGACCCCCGTCATGGCTGTCGATGTGGACGATGCCCAAGAGATTCAGGGCATCAACAACCGTAAGCAGCTGGCCGAAGCCTACAGCATTTTGCAAGACCGCATTAAAGATGAGTGGATGGCGGCAGGCGTCACCTTTTTAGAACCTGATACCAGCACCGTTGATATTACGGTGCAGATTGAGTCGGACGTGATTATTGAGCCGCAAACCCACCTGCGGGGCAATACCGTCATCGGTTCTGGCTGTCGCATTGGCCCCGGTAGTCTGATCGAAAATTCTGTCATCGGCAGCAACGCCACGATCCTCTATTCCACGTTGTCGGACAGTCAGGTGGGGGATGGTGTGCGAGTTGGACCCTATGCTCACCTGCGGGGGCAAGCGGTGGTGGGCGATAACTGCCGCATTGGAAACTTTGTGGAAATCAAGAAATCGACCTTGGGCGATCGCGTCAACGTGGCTCACCTCTCATATCTCGGTGATGCGACCTTGGGCAATCAGGTCAATGTCGGCGCGGGTACCATCACCGCGAACTATGACGGCGTGAAAAAGCATCCCACGGTGATTGGCGATCGCACCAAAACAGGCTCCAATAGCGTCTTGGTTGCCCCAGTCACCCTTGGCGCTGATGTTACCGTTGGGGCTGGTTCCGTTGTCACCAAAGACGTCGCCGATGACTCCCTGGTGGTGGCCCGCGCCAAGCAAAGTACGATTCCGGGCTGGCGCTCTCAGCGGTATGCCCAATCTGATGACGCCTGATAAGCACAGATTGACCGCGAGCTGCGCGAAGTTGTCCTCTATCAGCAGAGCAGTCTGTCATTTTCTGCAAACTGCTGCGGTCGGCGGGTATAGATACTAGACCCAGCCCCAGCGAGGACTCCAGTCATGTTTGAAACGCTGATTGTTAGTAGCCTGTGCTTTTATATCAATCCCCCAGGACAAACGATTGGGCTGAGCGATCGCTGCATTGGCGCGACTGCCACCCTGCAATCACCTCAATACAGCCTAAGAGAATCCGCTTTTTTAACTGAATACCGACGGCTATACCCCAACAGCATCTTTACCGATGCTGAGGCGCTCTTGAGCGGTCAGGTCAGCTGTGGTGAAGGGGCAGACAGTTTATCAACCCAGGCTGCCAGCGAGTTCATCATGGACACCGATGCAACCGAGTTGGTCGCCATGCTGATGCAACATTGGGAGGCTTCTCATCGGGCCGCTTTATCGCAACTTTGCCCTCACCTGCGGATCGTGACCGATAGCCCATAAGGCGGTTTGCCAGCGATCGCCAACTGGGCATGGGCATCACGGCAAGTCGCGATGATACACACCTGCAGCCGTGACAGCTGGTAGAATCCATGGCGGGTAATGGAGCAAAACACGCCCCAGCCTCACGCCCAGACTACCTTCTCACCCACACACCCAGCCACTCCTATGCTCCAGGCGGTCTTGTTCGACCTTGACGGCACCCTTGCCAACACCGACCCGATTCACATCAAAGTCTGGCGCGACATTTTAGAGCCCGAGGGCTACACCGTTGACGACGCCTTCTTTAAAGAGCACATCAGCGGTCGGCTCAACGAATATCTAATCAAAGAACTGTTGCCGCAACTTTCCGCTGCCGAAGGCGCGCAACTCGTAATCGATAAAGAAGCAAAATTCCGCGAATTGGCTGCCAGTGAGCTCACGCGGATGTCCGGCTTTGACGAGCTTTACGACTGGATTCAACACCACGAACTGAAAACTGCTGTTGTCACCAATGCCCCCCGCGCCAACGCTGAGTTTGTGCTCAATATATTGCAGCTCGACACCGCCTTCGATTACTTGCTCATCGCTGGGGAGCTACCGCGCAGTAAGCCTGACCCGCTGCCCTATCAAACCGCGTTGGAGCGGTTTAACCTTGCGCCTGAGGATGCGATCGTGTTTGAAGACTCGAAAACTGGGATTCAGTCAGCAGTATCGGCTCAAATTCCGACGGTGGGAGTTGCCTCGACCCATGCTGCCGATGTTCTGTATGGCTATGGGGCCAGCCTAGTCATTGACCGATTTAACGATCAACGTCTGCAGAAATTGGGTCTGCTGCGAACCACTTAAGGCAACTTCCATCGTATTGGAGAAGGACTTCACCCTCAGGATTAAGGGGAATTCTGTCTTACGTAAATGCAACTAATGTTGTGCCGTCGTGGGCGATGGGCGTCAAAGACCTGTAGAAATTGCCGATTTTATCAATATCGCTAAGGGCTATAACAGGACTACAAAGGCTGGCATGGCTAACCTTTGAACGATTGAACTACCATCACATCTACTCGGAGGTCGCGATGTTTGCTACCGACTCGACGATTCAAACCTTGCAGCAAGACTTGGCTGAAATTCAAGCTGCCAACTTAACGATAAACGATCGCTTCTTGGCAGAGGCGGCCTTGCTTTCCCGCGATCTGCTGCTCACATTAATGCAAAAGCATGAGTGCTCCTTAGCCGATATTACCCCCGCCCATATTGCGGCTGAGTTGAGGCAGCGCGCCCCCATGTCTTATCAAGTTCTTGCGATTCCCAGTACAACTGGCCAATAAATCAGGCTAGGTTCTGACAGGCTGAGCCTTGTTCGCATAGACGCCACTGACAGTCTAGTCTGCGTAAATTTAACCTACGGACATCTTGAGTGACCCACAGACGCTTTGCCCAACCTGACTCAACAGCCAGCACAGGCCAGGGAGCGGCGGGTGATATCAGCGATCACTGATTAGCTTGATGGCCCAACGAAGCTTCATCAGCATTATTACGGAGCCGCAACATAGCCTGCCATTCACTGGTGCTTTACAGGGAATGGCAGGCATCTAATATGATGGTGCTTAAAAAAATACTCGCCAGAGATTGCTTTAAATCGCGGCACTTAGACATTTTTCGGCCCGCTCTCAAGAGTGTCAAGCCCTTGTTCCATGGGGATTTGAGCACCTGGCTGGACGTCACGCTCAACGCTCGTCTGGATGACTGACGCCTTCATATAATGTCACTTTAGCTACGTGTACAGCAGTATCGATTCCGTGAATCGCGAAGGCATCTTCATCGAGATTCGGTGAAGATTAAAGTTTTGATGAACCTTGTCATCAGGGCATATACGGAGATGGGAGTTGAGAATATTCTGTAGTTGCTTGAGGAGCAATCAAAGGAGTCGATTTTCCGGTGGTTAATATACAAAATGGTACTGCCCACTTCGATATTGCAGTTCCCGAAGCAGTTCTTAATGACGCTGATAATTTAAGCTTTTATATCCCCACAGGGGTTAACCTAGAGCACCCTTCGGTTACGAGCCTGTTGAAGCGAGGGCTCGACATCTTGGGAGCGATCGTGGGACTGGTGATCACCGCAATTATTTTTGTCCCGATCGCGATCGCGATTCAAATTGATAACCCAGGCCCGATTTTTTACAGTCAACTGCGGTGTGGTCACCAGGGCAAAACCTTCCGCATTTGGAAGTTTCGCTCCATGGTGGCAGACGCTGACAAGCTGAAGCACTTGGTGCAGAACGAAGCCCAAGGTTTGGTATTTAAGAACAAGAACGATCCTCGGATTACCCGCGTCGGTAAGCTATTGCGTAAAACCAGCTTGGACGAATTTCCCCAGTTTCTGAACGTGCTGGTGGGAGACATGAGCCTAGTTGGCACCCGACCGCCGACGATTGATGAAGTGATGCAGTATGACAAGCACCACTGGCAACGCTTGAATGTGAAGCCCGGCATCACAGGCGAGTGGCAAGTCCGCGGGCGCTCCTCCGTCAGCGATTTTGAAGATATCGTCAGCATGGATTTGAGCTACCAGGAGCGGTGGTCTTTCTTTTATGACCTCAAGCTATTGCTAGAGACCGTGCTCGTTGTGCTATACCGCAAGGGGGCCTATTAAGGCCGCTAGTCAATGCTTTTTTGGTTGTCGGTACCTTTTGCTAACTATTCGAACATTGGGGCGACGATCGCGAGATCGTCGCCTTGGTTATTTAAAGGGCTGAATGGCCAGTTACCGAGTTTTTTGAGCTCGTTCATGGTGGCACCGACCCTGGAAACCCAGCGTCAAAGTACCCATCGAGGAACCTTAGGATTGCCTCACAAACTCAAGAGACAGGTGACAAATTGGCGCAAATGTTGATTGGCACTACGGTAATCACAATCACCTTTGGTCGCAGAAAGCGTGGCGAGTACCGTCAGCCAGTCAGTATCCAAAACGGGCTGGATCACATGATCGGCACAGATGATATCAGGGCCATTAGAAACGTCTAAAAACTCTGCGGTTTCAGTGGTGGGCGAAGTTTGCCTCAATGAAATGGGGCGCAACCAGCAGGTTTGTCGCTCTGCCATATGCTGCACGAGTTCGCCATAAAGTCGGGACTGCCCACAATCTACATAGACGATTTGATACGCCGCGATGCTCATGCCCGGGGTCACCAATGCGAAGGGACTACTCACTCAGTTTACATAGAGTGAAAGGGTCCCAGCGATGTTTAGCAAGATGGGCTGCTCCACTTAGGAATCAGGATTTTATAAAATCCAAGTCTTGTCGGGCAGGCATATCTTGCCTGCTCTTGAACAGCCGAGACGGCTGTTCACACTTAAATTATTTCCAATTCCTTAGAACAGCGGCGCATAATGCAGCCGCGCCACGCCAAAGGATGGAAAATGAGATATCGCGGGGACTGAGGGACTTAGTCCTCGGTTGAGACTGCAAGACTTCGGGTATGCCGCCAGAGACCGTGTCCCTGAGAGATTGTTTATTGTCAGGGACTTACTTTGTCAGCCTCCACAGTTTTTCTTTGTCAGGGCCGAAAATCTCAATTAAGATTTAATAGTCTAGAATCCCACCAAAGCCATCTGTGGTGAACATGAAATTATCCTGCGATCAGCGTCTTGCTTCGGGCGACGATGTTGGAGCTTGCGGGATGGCGCGGTTGGCCAATGAGGGCTTCTGGACTTTGAGGCAAATTCAACACAATTTGCTGGTGCGATCGGCACTAGATTGATCTACTTAACGAGTAACTAGCTTTATTGAGGCGCTTATGGTGGCTGTCGATACGATTAAAAGTCGCTCTACATCCACAGTTCGAAAACCGGCTCCCCGGTACCGCGTACTGCTGCACAATGATGACTTCAACTCGATGGAGTATGTGGTGGAGTCGCTGATGAAGGTGGTTCCCAGTTTGTCGATGCCGCAAGCGGTCAATGTCATGATGCAGGCGCATGTTTCTGAAGTGGGTGTGGTGATTGTGTGTGCCCAAGAGCATGCGGAATTTTACTGCGAAGGCTTAAAGGGTAAGGGGCTCACCAGTTCTATTGAGCCGGAAGAGTAAACCGAGCGCTGTTGAAACGTTTTTGGCTATTGGTTCGACGGTGCCCGGCTCTGATGAGAGTGGTAGTGGGTTTGGCCGGTGCCGTTGTGCTAGCGGTACCGATCGCGCTGCCGCTTTACTTTTGGGAATACGCTGCTACGGATGGCCAGTCGGTCATCTGGGCACCGATCAGTCTCTTCATGGTCTTTATGTTGGGCTTGCCTTCGTGGCTGCGGGGCGTGCATCACTGCCGCTATCCATGGCGGGTGCTGGGGTTTAGCCAGCGCGATCGCTGGTGGCTGAGTTGGGCGATCGCATTTCTGGGTGGCGTTGTGGGCATCGGGTTACTATATGGCCTGCAATGGCTCTTGGGTTGGAGCACCTGGCAGCCGCCGGGGCCAGCCGTCGGTCGCTTGTTGCTGGAAGGGTTGTTGGTTGGGGTGGGGGTCGGTCTGGCTGAGGAACTTCTGTTTCGCGGCTGGCTGCTGTATGAACTGGAACAGGATTTTAGTCCCGCTGCGGCTCTGTGGCTGAATGCGCTCATTTTTGCGATCGCCCACTTTTTGCGGCCCCTCTCGGCAATTTTGGCAACCTGGCCCCAGTTCTTGGGGTTACTCATGCTAGGAGTGGCGCTAGTGTGGGCGCGCCGAATTCCCGTGGCGGGGCGATGGCAGCAGCGTCGCACGACAGTTTTGGGGCCAGCGGCTGGACTCCATGGCGGGCTGGTGTTTGCGTATTATCAAGTTGATGTGAATGACCTGATGGTGGCAACGGCGCAAGTACCGGAATGGGTCACCGGTATCGGTGGCAATCCCCTAGCAGGTTTACTGGGGCTAGGTTTTCTCAGCGTAATTTGCGCCATCACTTATCGCATCAGCCACGATCGCCGCCTCATTAATTAACGACAGCTCCACTGTTGTCTCAAGCAGAAGTAGGACCTAAGGAGAGTTCCGGACCCCAAAATACCGGCCTGGGTTGCATGACGCTGCGCTTATGACACCCTACAAGTGGGGACTTCTTTTCCGGAGATCTCTTAAGTTGGGGGTAGGGAGCTATTTACTCGGTTTCTAGCGGTGACTCCAATTCGCCGACGTCGTCTGCCAGAGTGCCCAGTTCGCGATGCAAGACTTCGAGCTGATTCAGCAGCCGCTCGGTGTCGATTTGCTGCTGCGGGTCAATGAGTTGGAAAACCGCATCCAGGCAGGCTTCGAGGGCGACGGCAAATTCGTACCGGGTGACAAATTCGTCGCCACGAAAGGTGCCATCGGGATAGCCAGCCAAGCAGCCGTAGTCTTCAGCCAGGGTGCTGACGGCGGTGTAGGCCCAGTGATTGGGGGAGACATCAGCAAAGTTTTCGGGCGGAAAGATTTGTGTCAGGCTCTGACCGGGGCGCTCGGGAGCTGGCGGCAGCGGGGCAGACAAAGCGGGCAAAGGCAGCTCAGCCATGCGGCGAGCCGTGGTCTGCTCGTCGGCAGCGATCGCGCTACTGGCGATCGCGCTGAGTCCCGCAATTGATAATCCGACGACAACAAGCAGTTTGCTCATGCTGGCTCTCCCTGGGCTCAGACCGCATCTAGTCTAGCGAAATCGGCGCTCGAATCTTGATGAACTCAACGTGGTCCCCAGAATGAATGGTAATATTCGGGGCGCTAGTGCGGGTAACAGCGGCGCAGGATCGTGGAAGGAGGGGACATGAGCGGGGCATTTCGAGTAGCGGTACCGGCGACCACCGCGAATATTGGGCCGGGGTTTGACTGTCTGGGGGCAGCGCTGACCCGCTACAACCACTTCACCTTTGCGTCGCTGCCGACGGCCGAGACGCTACAAATTACTGTGCAGGGTTTGGATAGCGATCGCGTCACCACGGATGCTTCCAATTTGGCCTATGTGGCGTTTCAAAAGTTCTTTCACAAAATTGGGCAACCCGTTCCGGCACTGAGCTTGGAAATTGAGCTGGATGTGCCGTTGGCCCGGGGGATGGGCAGCTCTTCGACGGCGATCGTGGGGGGCATTTTGGGGGCAAATGCGATGGCGGGGGAACCTCTGGATGCCCAGGCGCTCGCGGATTTCGCCACCGAAATTGAGGGACACCCGGATAATGTGGTGCCCGCGTTGTTGGGGGGCTGTCGCCTGACCACGGTAGACGATGCGGGGACGGCTACGGTATGCGAGGTGCCGTGGCATCCAGACATTATTCCGATCTTGGTGGTCCCCGCTTTTGAGGTTTCTACTGCCCAGGCGCGGGCGGTGTTGCCGACGGCATATTCGCGGGCGGATGCGGTCTATACGATGGGCCATCTGGGCCTACTCATTCAAGCGTTGGCGACAGGGAATGGCGATTGGTTGCGGACGGCGATCGGCGATCGCATCCACGAGCCCTACCGCAAGTCCCTGATTCCCGGTTACGACGCGGTGACTCAGGCCGCGCGGGATGCCGGGGCTTATGGAGTCACCATTAGCGGGGCGGGGCCGACCCTGTTGGCGTTGGGCAGCGCCGATCGGGCCGCCGCGATCGCCCAGGCGATGGCCCAAGCCTGGCAGCAAACCGGTATTGAAATTGTGGATGCGACCCCGCTGGCGATCGACACGACTGGCTCGACGGTGACTGCCATCAACTAAATTTACGGAACGGCCAGTGCCGCAACAAAACATGAGACGCTGAATTTCAGAGGTTTGAGGGGCAGGCACGATGGCATCCCAATGGCAACGGTTGCTCAAAAATACGGGGCGCTGGGTCGGCTCTTTTACACAAGTGTCGCCGACGGGTGAGGTGTTGGCCGATACGCCCACCGTGGTTGAGTTGCAGCCACTGGATCACGACAATCTGATGCGGCAGACCATTACCAAACAGCCACCGGGAGAACCGCCCCAGGAAACAGTGCTGCAATATCGCACGCTGGCCAAAAGTGTGCTGTTTTTGGACAATGGCGCGTTTTCTCAGGGTTCCATGCAGTGGGGGCCGTTTTCCGAATTTGGCGTGGAGCTGGGCTTGATTGCTGCCAACCATCGCCTGCGCCTGGTGCAGCTCTTTGACAAAAACCGTGACCTGCACCAGCTCACCCTGATTCGCGAACATCTGGATGGCACAGCGCCCTCGACGCGCTCCCCATTGCGAGTCGAGGAATTGGTCGGCACCTGGGTGGGAGAAGCGACCACGGTGTATCCCGATTTGCGCCCGGATGACACCTATGCCACGCGCTTAGCGATCGCCCATCACAGCGGTACCGTAGAACAAACGCTGCAATTTGGCGATGGGGGGCCATCCATTCAGTCGCAGGGGGTGGTGAGTGGCGATCGCCTTCTTTTCACCACCGGGAGTCAGCCGGTGCAGGTGTTGCTTTTGCCCGATGGCGCGTCCTCGACCTGTCCCACCGCGATCACGCCGCGCCAACCGCTGTTTCTGGAAGTCGGCTGGCTGATTTCTCCCACCCATCGCCAACGCCTGATTCGCCAATATTCCGTTCAGGGCACCTGGGTGAGCCTGACGCTAGTGGATGAAACCAAGGTGGATTAAACCGGTTCAATTCTGCTTCTTGGTCTAACGAAATTGGTGGCAGCACGTATGCTGTGTGTGTCATTAACCACAAGGGGACAGAGACTTGGTGAAGACCTTGGGGCTAGCGCTAGGCAGTGGCGGAGCGAGGGGATGGGCGCATATTGGCGTCATTCGTGCTTTGGAGGAGGCCGGTATTCAGATTCACGCGATCGCGGGCTCTAGCATCGGAGCCTTTGTCGGGGCCATCTATGCGGCGGATGAACTCGATGAACTTGAAGCCTTTGTGCAAAACCTCAACTGGCGGGCGATCGTCTCGTATTTTGATGTGGTCTTTCCCAGCACGGGGTTGCTCGATGGCAACCGCATCTACGACTTATTGTCGGAGCATCTCTACGATCGCCACATCGAAGACACCACCATTCCCTTTTGCTGCGTCGCGACGGATCTCGAAACTGGCGGCCCCGTTTGTTTAGAGCAGGGACACCTGGCCGATGCCGTTCGCGCGAGCATTTCAATTCCGGGCATTTTCACCCCATTCTTGCATTCTGGTCGTCATCTGGGAGATGGCGGTATTGTGAACCCCGTGCCGGTGGATGTGGCCCGCCGCTTGGGCGTCGATGTGGTGCTGGCGGTGAATCTCAATCATCCCGCTCCGCCGGATGAAACGTCTGGGGAAATGAGCACTGACTCCACTGCCGCACCAACCCGCAATCAGCCCGATGATTCAGATCCAGAGATGGCGGATGGCGATCGCGGTGCTGAGTCGTCAGACAATCCCCTGACCGAAGCCTCGGAGAGCGATCGCAACCGCATGCCCGAGCAGCTTGATCGCCTGGCCGACCAATTTCAGAGCACCCGCGCCGCCAAGGTTTTGCAACGCCTTCAAGACCAGTACGCAACCCTGCAAGATCAACTGCAAGCCAAGCTCGACAACTGGATGCCGGAAGAACGGCAAGGCCCCAACATTTTTGATGTAATTGGAGTGTCGCTTAATGTGATGGAGCAGCGCGTCACGCACAGCATGCTCACTGAGCATCCGCCCGAGATTCTGCTACAGCCACCCTTGAGTCAGTACGGTATCTTTGACTTTCATCAGGCTAAGGCGATTATCCAAACGGGTTACGACTATGCCCAGCAGCAGTTGCCCGAAATTAAGGCCCACTTGCAGATGGAATAGGTGCCTCTCCCCCAAATTGCCCCCCGTAGGGTGCATTCAGCGAAGCTAATGCACCGCCCGACATGAATGGAATGGTGCATCGCTACGCGGATGCACCTACGAAAGCTATAACGGAGGTGGCAGAAAGCTTGGTGAGAGAATATGGCGCGAGATGAAGCCTACCAGGAAGCAGAACGACGAATTGAAGCAGCCCGTCAGGAGGGTGCGACGGAACTTGATCTCAGTGGATTGGGCTTAACAGAAGTACCCGAGGCGATCGCCACTCTCACCCAATTGCAATCGCTGAATCTTTCTGGCAACCAATTGGCGGAATTACCCGAGGTGATCGCCACTCTCACCCAATTGCAATCGCTTAACCTTTCTGGTAACCAATTATCGGAATTGCCTAAGGCGATCGCCACTCTCACCCAATTGCAAAAACTTGATTTCTCTGGCAACCAATTGACGGAATTGCCGGGATTCATTCAAAACTTTAGGCAATTGCAGAATCTTTATTTTTCTGGCAATCAGCTAACGGAAATGCCTGAATGGATCGGGGATCTGACTGAATTACGCTCCCTCGATTTTACTGACAATCAATTGGAGACGATACCTCTTACAATAAGATCCTTACACCAGCTAAGGTTTATGGGGCTTGCTGGAAATCAATTAAAAGAATTGCCAGAAGTATTTTTTGCTTTGAATCAGTTACAAAGTCTGAATTTAACAGATAACCAATTATCGAAATTGCCTAATAGTTTCTCATCACTTAAACAACTACGGCAGCTCGGGCTAGGTTACGTAGCAGGAGGTAATTATTTAGGAAATCTTCCAAGCTCTGTCAGGCATATGAAGCAACTTAGGAGACTCTGGGCTTATAAGTGCCAACTCAAATTTTTGCCTGAATGGCTCGGAGATTTAAAAAACCTCGAAAGTCTCGAATTGGAGTCTAATCATTTAATTGATCTACCTACTTCTCTAGTACAGATTCCCCTACTCATTAAAATTGAGCTTGACCATAACCCACTGAATCCTGATCTCTCAGCAGCTTACGAACAAGGCATGAGAGCGATTTCTCAATATTTGAGGGCCAGAGCAGAAGGAGAAGTATTACTGAGTGAAGCCAAGTTAATCTTGGTTGGGGAGGGCGAGGTTGGGAAAAGTTGCTTGCTGGGATCATTGCGGGGTGATGACTGGTTAGAAGGCCGCCCCACGACTCATGGTATTGAGATTAAGCCTGTCATTGTCAACGCTTCAAACAACGGAACAGAAATTACACTTAACGGTTGGGACTTTGGAGGGCAGCGGGTTTATCGTCCCACTCATCAGCTCTTTTTCAGCTCTACAGCAGTCTATCTGGTGGTGTGGAAGCCCCGTGAGGGGCCACAGCAGGGGTTTGTCAAAGAGTGGATTACGCTGATTAAGCATCGAGAGCCGGATGCCAAGATTCTGGTGGTTGCTACTCACGGTGGGCCTGGTCAACGTCAGCCCGACATTGATCGTCAAGAATTAATTGACCTGTTTGGTAGCGATACCGTTCTGGGCTTTCACCACATCGATAGCAAAGAGGGCACGGGCATTGCCGAATTGCGAGAGGCCATTGCGGAGGTTGCCGCGACTCTTCCCGGCATGGGTCGCAAAGTACCGACCAAATGGCAGCAGATTCGCGAATTGCTGGAAGCTTCCGGCAAGCCCTATATGCCCTACAGCGATGTCATCGCCCTCTGTGAAGAACACGGACTCGAAGGCTTTGCCGCTGAACTGTTTGTGCGCGTGTCCCACACCCTGGGCTATCTCATCCACTACCACTACGACGAAATCCTTAAGGATACCGTCATCCTGCAACCCGACTGGCTCGCCAAAGCCATCAGCTTTGTCCTTGATGATGAGTTGACCCGCGATCGCAATGGCCTCGTCGAGTTTGAGCATCTCAGCCAACTCTGGAGCCATCCCCCGTTTAAAGGCGAAACGGGCTATCCCATAGAACTCCATCCCATCTTTCTGCGGCTGATGGAGCGCTTCGATCTTTCCTACAGAGTCGTCCTCGATCCCGCTGTGCCCGAAGCCAGCAATACTCACCTGATTGCCCAATTGGTGCCCGACCAACGCCCAGAGCAACTGCCCAACTGGGGCGCAGAACCTGAAGCTGGAGATCGCCAACAAGTCCAAATCTGCCGCATCGTAGACGATCGCGGCCAAAGTGCCAACGCTGAAGGGCTGTTTTACCAACTCATCGTCCGCCTCCACAAATATTCTTTGGGTCGCAACAACTACCCCGACAGCGTCCATTGGCAGCGGGGTCTCATGCTCGATAACGACTACAACGGTCGCGCCCTGCTGGAACACATCGGTAACGATGTCAAAATCACTGTCCGCGCCGCCTATCCAGAACGCTTTCTCTCTTACCTCACCGAAGAGGTCAAATGGTTGGTCGAGAGCTTTTGGGAAGGGCTGAATTGCAACATCATGGTGCCTTGTATTGCGCCCTGCGGCATGGAAAACCCAGGACAGGGGCTTTTTGAAGTGCAAAAGCTGATCGAAAGCAAAAAGAAAAATCGCCCCGAATTCCCCTGTACGGTATCCGGTTGTGACGAGTGGCAAAACATTGATCAACTGCTGAACAACGCCCCCACCACGCCAGCCCCCTCCCAGGTAATTGGGATCGACCAGTTTCAAAATATGGCTAAGGATCTTGAGAATGCCATCCGCAGCGATCTCGTAAAGCTTGACCGCCGCGAACACCAGCGATATCAGGCATTATCGCGAGAGCAGCGGGCAATGATGAGCCGTATCGATCAGCAGTTCGCTTACCTCATGCAAATGCTCATTGATGAAGCCAAAGAAGGCCCTCGGTTGTTTAGCTTTCAGCCTGTTGATCCGGGTTTCTTTGATCGCCCCAACTGGGTTGCCGAAAAATTCCGACTTACGCTCTGGTGTGAACATTCCCGCAAACCCCTGCCCGTCTTAAATCCAGACGCCCCCAAGCAAGGTGTCTATGAACTAGAACTCAATCGCGAGTGGTTTACCAAAGCCGTTCCCGTTTTCAAATTTGTGACCGGGACTTTGAGCTTGGTTTTACCTGTCGCCGCCTCCACCACCCAGTTCATGCTCGATGACAGCACCTACCAAGGCATCAAAGAAGAACTCGATCTCGGTCAAAAAAGTCTGGAGTTTGGCATCAAGAGCAGCAACATTGCGGTCGATTGGCATACCAAACGAGATGAAGCCGAGTTTGAGCATGGGGAGGCTATTCGCGCTCAAGGTGCCATGCTCCGAGAACTCCATGCTTTGCTCAAAGATAAAGATCCTGGCTTTGGCGGTTTGGAGAAAGTGCAAAATAAGCGGCGCGAATTTCTCTGGGTTCATCCCCAATTTGTCGATGAATACTAAAGAGTAGAATGTCTGTACTAGATGATTTACAGGCCATCTATCACTGGGACAATAAGACACATATCTTGATTGGAGAAGACATGCGATGGAAATTAAGATCGACTTACCCCCAGACCTTGAGCAAAGTTTGATGTATCGGGCAGCTCAATCTAAAGTTTCGCTTCAAGCATTGATCTTGCAAGCTCTGCGTCAGGCAACTCAACCAACAACTGCCACCACATCCCAGTGGTCAGAATTGGTTTTGTCCTATGAAGGCACTCCGGACTTTCCCGCGTTTGAAGCCTACCGCGAAGAACTCCTGCCGCCCCGTGAACCGGAGCTATTTTGATGCGCTATCTGCTCGATACCTGCGTCATCAGCGACTTCATCAAAGGCGAAGCGGGAACAATCGCAAGACTCAAGCAAACGCCACCAGTTGACGTTGCTATCTCAGCCATCACTGTCATGGAACTACGCTACGGCTTGGTGCTCAACCCGCAGCGAGCGCAGAAAGTTGAACCCGCGATCGCTGGCATTCTCTCTTCCGCAACACAGTTGCCTTTCGGCACTGCCGAAGCTGAACAAGCCGCACAAATTCGAGCGGTGCTGAAATCTCAAGGGCAGCCCATTGGCGCATATGATGTCCTGATTGCCGCCACGGCCCTTCATCATAACTTGGTGATGGTTACGGCTAACCAACGTGAGTTTGAGCGTGTTCCCAACTTGCAGATCGAAAATTGGCGACAGGCCTGAACCATCAACAAAAGCTGGTATCGACTGACTCAGTTTGCATTCACCCGAAAGGGTATAAGAGATCGCCCCTCTCCCCAAGCAGGCTTCCGCCGCCTCAAACCGTCAGCATTTGCTCGTCAGGTACTTGCACTTGCGACAGCCACTCCTTCAGGCTTTCCCCTTCAATCACTTCAGACTCCAGCAGGCTTTGGGTGATGGTTTCCATCAGGTCGCGGTTAGCAGCCAGAATCGCGAGGGCACGCTGGTGCCCAGCTTCCACCAGTTCCTTCACCTCATGGTCGATTTCCTTCGCAGTTTCGGCGCTGACGGCGCGGCGGGGATTTTGCATCATGCCATTGTCCAAAAAGGCGGGTTGGCTACCGCGATCGTAGGCCAGCGGCCCCAACACCTTGCTCATGCCGTAGGTGGTCACCATTTGTTCCGCCAGGTCGGTGGCCCGCTGCAGGTCGTTTGCGGCTCCGGTGGTGATGCTGCCGAACACGATTTCCTCCGCCGATCGCCCCCCCAGCAGCGTGGCAATTTGGCCCTTCAGTTCCGCCTCATTGCGCAAGAAGCGATCTTCCGTCGGTAGTTGCAGGGTGTAGCCCAGGGCCGCCATGCCACGCGGCACGATGGAAATCTTCGCCACCTGGTCGCTCCCCGGCATCACCGCCCCTACGAGGGCGTGACCGACTTCGTGATAGGCCACGATCTTTTTCTCGGTGTCGTTCAGGACGCGGCTCTTTTTCTCCAATCCGGCGACGACCCGCTCGATCGCTTCCGCAAAGTCCGCCTGCTTGACGGCGTCGTGATTGTTACGGGCGGCGAGCAGGGCGGCTTCATTCACCAGATTGGCCAGATCCGCCCCAGCAAATCCGGGGGTGCGGGTGGCGATCGCCTTCAGATCCACCTCGTCGTCCAGCTTCACCCCCTGGGCGTGAATTGACAGAATCGCCTCGCGCCCTTTCACATCGGGGCGATCGACTAGCACCTGACGGTCAAAGCGACCGGGTCGTAACAAGGCTGGATCGAGGGTTTCGGGTCGGTTCGTCGCCGCTAGCACGATCACAGTGTTGTCGCCAGCGCTAAAGCCATCCATCTCGGTGAGCAACTGATTTAGCGTTTGCTCCCGCTCATCATTGCCGCCGTAAAATCCACCGGAACTGCGGGATTTGCCAATGGCATCCAACTCGTCAATGAAGACAATGCAGGGGGCTTGTTTTTTCGCCTGCTCAAACAGGTCGCGCACCCGCGAAGAGCCGACGCCGACGAACATTTCCACAAATTCGGAACCCGAAATGCTGAAGAACGGTACCCCCGCTTCCCCCGCAACGGCCTTTGCCAGCAGGGTTTTCCCAGTTCCCGGTGGCCCCACCAGCAGCACCCCCTTGGGAATCTTGGCCCCGAGTTGCGTAAACCGTCGGGGCGTTTTGAGAAAGTCTACGATTTCCACCAATTCCGCCTTCGCCTCTTCGACTCCCGCCACATCGGCAAAGGTGGTTTTGGTCGCTTCATCTTGGACGTAGGCTTTGGCGCGGCTTTTGCCGATGGAAAGCACCCCTTGGGAGCCGCCCCCGTTGCGCGCCAAGAAAAAGCGCCACACCGCGACAAAAATCAGCGGCGGAATCACCCAGCTGAGAATATTGCCAAACCATTGATTTTGCGCGGGCACAGCGGCAAATTCCACCCCGTTATCTTGCAGCACTTGGGGCAGTTGCAGGTCAAAAATCGGCGTGGTTTCGTACACTTGCCCCGGTTCGCCATTGGCGTCGGCCACCTGATAACGAATTTCATCCTGCCCGACGGACGCCTTGATCACCTCATGCGCTTGCACCCGATGGATAAACATGCTGTAGGGTTCGCGGGGCGTGGTGGAGCCAAACGCCTCCGGAAACAGCAGATTCACAATCAAAAAGGCGGTGCTGAGGAAGAACACCAAATTGATTAACTGACGAGAGCGGGGTGGTTGGGGATCTTTTTGAACAGGCATAGCGTTTATCAGGGGTGACGGTATCGAGCGGTTGGCAAAGGTAGACAGCGCCAGCGATCGCGCTTCTGAAGTTCAATTGTACTGTTTGCCGATCGCGCCGCTTGATCGGCTTGCCACACCCTAGTTCAACCGGATGATTCGGGACGCCCCCTCAATCGATCAAGCCTTCTTCGCGGGCGCGGATTTCGGTTTGAATGCGGATGTTTTTGCCCGCTTCGGGGTAGACCTCCAGGGCATCCTGCACCTTCGTCCAGTAGTGGCGGACGGTGCGTTCAGCGACGTTGATTTCTTCGGCGATCGCTTTATCCTGCAATCCTTCTTTAAAGGCGAGGCGCAACACTTCTAGCCATTCTGGCTTCACTTCAATGCCCGTGCGCATATCGCGGGGGGTATAGATTAACCCCTTCAGCGCCCAGTCCACTTTGGTCAACATTTCTTGCATGGGCAGGTTTTTGTCGGCAATGGTAAAGCCCCCCCGGTGGGCGTCGATGGCGGGTTTGAGGCGCACTAGCGATCGCACGTGAGCACTCTGCACCACGATATTCAGTTCGGGATAATCGGCCAGCAGCGATCGCAGCAGCTCAATGCCCGCATCGATTTCCGACGGTGCCCCGGAAGCTTTGGGAATCGAGAGATCGGTCATGACCAGATCGGGTAAACCGTAGCCTAAATCTTCTAAAGCCGCTTGGGCCGTCCCCGCCGTGCGAATGGTGGCATCGGGATAGGTCTTTTCTAACGCCATGACGGTGCCCCCTAAGACGGCTTCGTGATCGTCAATCACCAGGAGCTTGAGCGAGGGGGTAGGGGATGTCATGGGAGGCGCTAGCGTGAGGGTGGTCAGATGCGACGGCGATGGTAGGCTGCCACCCTAATTTTAAGAAAAAGTGTTCGGCGTGAAACACAACGTCACAAGTCGCATCGGTAAAGAGACAGAACGTATCGAGAAACGGCTGCACCGTTTGCTGAATGAGCGATGTTAATGCCGACGCGATCGCCCCTTCGTAGTGCGCGGTAAAAGTCAGCGTTTTGCAGTTGTTAGCCTCGGTCAATTGCAACTCAGTGGTGGCGGGATAGGGAGGATTTTCGGCCAACACGGGGAGCACCGCTTTGAACAACAACACCAATAATTGAGTGAGCTCTAGCGGTTCAGTTGGCCAAGTGCTCGGGCATTGGGCTTGTAACTGCAATCGCGCTTGCCAGGGCTGCAGCGTATGTTGCAACGCCAGCGGCAGCGAATCCGGGGAAAAAGGGGATTGCAGGCGATCGCAAAAATTTTCGAGCAGGCTATAAAGGCGGGTCAAATCTGCCAGATGAGGCTCACAGGTCGATAGTTCCGAAGTGTGCCCGAGGGGACAGGTGACCTCGAGCCGTCGCCGAATGGCGATGATTTCTTGTAAAACGCCGTTGCGCAGGAAGTCGGTTTCCCGGCGGATCATTTGCGCTTGATGCTGGTGCCACCACCGCAAGAGCGCTGTTGTGTCTGGGGTCGCAGTAGCCAAGCCGCCTCGGTCTCCCTCAATGCTCTTCATACAGTAACGCCAAGGTTAGCCCCCCACTTTGCATTTTTCGGCAAAGGGTAGCCAAACTACAGGGCGTATGTAAAAAGTGCTGGGTCTGAGCCTTGGTCGAGGTGTCGCTGGCTGATACGACTGTTACTCAGCTTATTCTGCGGTTGTTTCAGCCAGTTCTCGCAGATTGGCCGCAAGTTTACGCGCAATGAAAACTAAGAACTTGGAAGGTTCTTGCTGGTTGTTGTGGGCCATCGCTGCGGCTACTTGCAGCATCGTTTGCACGAGCTGAGCATTGAGCAGGTCTGGGTATTGGGCTAACACGTCGGGCTCGCTACCGGAGGGACACTGGAGCAGTTCGTCGATCAAGTTGTAGTAGGCGTCGAGTTCAGCAGTCACAGTTTGGGCAGTCATGGTCAGGGGCTCCTTGGGGGGGAAAGGGGGACTGGGAAACGGGGGAACGGGGCAGGGGGGCGGAGGGGCAAGGGGAGCAGGGGGGCAACGGAGCGAGGGGGCAGAGGGGGGAGATTAGCGAGTTAGACAGTGGCGGTGGCGGTGGGACAGGTTTCGAGGTCTTGCTGGATGAGGCGATCGCGCTTTTCTTGCTCTCCTTCCACGGCTTTTAAACCAATCCACTGATTGACCGCATCTTTGTCGAAACCCACCTCGCAGCGATCGCCCACCTGCATCAGCGGACGGCGAATCAGCAGTGGCTCTTGCACCATCAGCGCTAGAGCGGTTTCCACATCCACGCGATCGAGCTGCATCTGACCGGATTTGATGGCGGGGGCGGTGCGGTTGAAGCATTGGGCAATGGGGCGATCGCCAAAAAATTGCTGCAAGCGATCGGGCGTCCAGGGTTCGGTCAATAGGTTACGTACATCCACGGTATGGCCTGCCGCTGTGAGCAGCGCCTTTTGTTTGGTGTTGTTGATGCAGCCAGGTTTTTCGTAAAAAATGACGGTGGACATGGGGGGAATGAAGGTAGTTGGTTTGGTGGTTGGACGGGTTGTAGGGGCGAGGCATTCTCGGAACAATATTTTGGGCATGACCAACGCGTTATTTCAAAAATGCCTCGCCCCTGCGCGATGTTGATGATTTCGCAAACATATCGCCGCCAAAATGGGATGTTGATGGGATCAAAACGGTTTTGCCGTCTGGGTTTCGGGTTGATATTGAAACCGCCCCTGGGGTTGGGTATCGCCATAAAGCTGAAAGGTCAGGGAATCGGTATTGCCCAGGGTTTCGACCTGGTGGATGGCATCGGGATGAAAGCTGATCATTTCGCCAGGGCGCAGCAGATGTTCGCCTGCAATTTCAATCTGGACAGGCTGATCAGGCGCGTTGACCCGCCGCCAAAAGATGTGGCGTTCTTCGCCTTGAATTTGGAAGACCACGCCCCAGGTGCCGTGATTATGGATGGAGGTGGTCAGACCCGGTTGAGTGGTCACATTTTGGATCGTGAGCGGGTAGCCGATTTCGTCATAAAGCGTGGTGACGTTGACGCCAGTGTGGGCATTGGGTGACTCGGAGCGCGTCTTGACCCAATAGGAATTGAGAATAAATTGCCGTACCTGCCGCCGAATTTGGGGAAGGTAGTCCCACTCATCTTTTTCATGGGGAGCATTGGCCAAAATCTCCAGGATTTCTGTCAGGAACTGGTGCAGGTAGTAGGGTTCGCGCAGCAGATCCCAAGCCCGTGCCGATGGACGCGGCTGACATTGACCATCACTGGTTACGAACCAATCTTGAGCGTTCATGGTGGAGGTGGAGTGGGTGGAAGTAGGTGAGGTGAGAAAGTTTTTAATTTTGAGTTTTGAGTTTTGAATTAGGTTTTTGGTAATAATTGGACACTCAAAACTTAAAACTCAAAACTTAAAACTCAAAACTCAGGGCTAAAGTTGGAATTCGGATTGGTATGGGGTGAGGATTTTGACGAGGACGCCCGCACCGAATTCGTCTTTGTCGTCGAGGGTTTTGACGCGATCGGCGATTTCGATCGCGGCCTGGAACGCACCCCAGCGGGCGAGCATGACGCCGAGGGCGGTGTAGGCGCTGAGGTAGAGCCGAATGGCGGGGTCGAGGAGGCGGTCTTGCAGGATGGGCTGGAGATCTTCCCAGGCTTCCGGGAGGGCTTCTTGGGTGCGGATTTCTGCCATGACTTGCAGAGCGAGGCGGCGGGCCATGGCGTCTTTCTGCTTGTAGAAGAAGTAGCGGTAGGCGCTGACGAGGGTATCCACGTCGGTTTGGGGGTGGGCGAGGGCTTGCAGGATGAATTGCTCGGACTGGGCGGTGTCTTCCCAGGCTTCGACGGCGGCATGGAGGAGTTGTTTGATTTCCTCCGGGGCGTTGTACCAGGAGTAGCGATCGCCGTCAGTATCGTTCAGCAGAGCATTCATCAGAGTTTCGAAGTAATCAGTTGGGTATTCCGTAGGGGCGCATCGACGTGCGCCCCTGGCAAATGTTGGGTTTTGCTGCGCTCTACCCAACCTACAAAGCATTAGCTTTGCGCCACCAGTGCCGGGGCGGATTCGGGCGTTTTGACGTAGGGCAAATCGGCGAGAACGGAGGGTTCGCGGGCGGGCAAGTCCTGGAAGAGGACGGTGCTGAGGTAGCGTTCACCGAAGCTGGGCTGGATGGCGACGATCAGCTTGCCGGCGTTTTCGGGGCGCTGGCCGACTTTGATGGCGGCGGCGAGGGCGGCCCCAGCGGAAATGCCGGAGAGCAGTCCTTCTTCGCGGGCAAGGCGACGGCTGTAGGCCAGGGTTTCGTCGTCGCTGACCTGCACCACCTCGTCCAGCAGGTCGGTGCGCAGCACATCAGGCACGAAGCCTGCACCGATGCCCTGGATCTTGTGGGGACCGGAGTTGCCGCCGGAGAGGACAGGGCTGTTTTCCGGTTCCACCGCAATAATTTGCAGGCTGGGCTTGCGGGGTTTGAGGGTTTCGGCGATGCCCGTGATGGTGCCCCCGGTGCCAACGCCTGCGATCACGATGTCTACGTCACCGTCGCTGTCGGCCCAGATCTCCTCAGCGGTGGTCGCGCGGTGAATGGCGGGATTCGCCGGATTCTGGAACTGTTGGAGCATGTAGGCATCGGGGATCAGTTCGGCCAGTTCGGCAGCTTTGGCGATCGCCCCTTTCATCCCCTGTGATCCTGGCGTCAGCACCAGTTCGGCCCCGTAGGCGTTGAGCATGGCGCGGCGTTCGAGGCTCATCGTTTCGGGCATGGTCAGCACCAGGCGGTAGCCTTTGGCGGCGGCGACCATCGCCAGGGCAATCCCGGTGTTGCCGGAGGTCGGCTCAATCAGCACGGTCTTGCCGGGTTCGATGGTGCCCGCCTCTTCAGCGGCGCGGATCATGTTGGCCCCGATGCGGTCTTTGACCGAGGCGGCGGGGTTCATACCTTCAAGTTTGAGCACAATGCGAGACGCACAGCCCTCCGCCTGGGGAATGCGGTTGAGCTGCACGAGGGGTGTATGGCCGATGAGTTCAGTGACGTCGTGGGCAATGGGCATGTTAGTCTCCTTGTTTGCGAGCAACTATTTGGTAAAGATGCCAGTATTTGTCTTCACCAAGGGCGGTTTTGCCGGGATGTTCTTCTTCTTCAAAAAACTCAACAATGAAGGGTTGAAGCAGTTCGTCAACTTGCGATCGCGTGTGGGTCACGATGTTAGATAAAGCGGCCCAAGAATCGCGATCGCCAAACAACTGTCCCGAAAAACGACCGCCTGTTTTCAGTGAATTAACAATAACCTCCCACAGCTCAGAAAAGTGTTCAGCCGGACAAAACGGTAAGCAGAAGCTCGCGTTGATCAAATCAACTTCGGGGGGTAAGGTCAGGTCTTCAAATTTCTGGACGCGAGCCTCTAAATACGTGCGGTTCAGGTCGTTGCGCTGTCGCAATTGCTCGATTGCTTCAGCCTGTCCATCAATAGCCAGCACGCGCCAATTTTGCCGCAATAGCTCTGCTGTATCGCGCCCATTGCCACAGCCTAAATCCACTGCAAAATGGCGATTCCTATCAGGGTTAGAATTAGCTTCAGCCGTGAATAATTCTAAAGCTTTCATTAAAGTTTCGCGGGGAGGACGACCTTCCACCACTTTGTAATAACTTGACCAGCGATGCTCAAATTCCATAGAAGTTTGGGCGGGATTATCCAAGTTTGACGGTTTCCAACGTTTCCAAAAGTCACACATGGATCGCGATCGCGCAAGGCGATTACCTGAGAATGAAGTTTTTTGAAATGATCTCAATAGAAATCGGATTAGGAATTGGCAAACAGAGAGATCCCTCACCCCCCTTAAAAAGCTAATCCTGTAGGGTTTTTAAGGCTGATTTGGGAGAGCGACCTCGGTACGCTCTTGTTTGATGGCCATCCTGGCCGTCATGAACACCTCGCAGCCCTTCAACAGACGGGTGATGGAGGCAGGCTGGAAGCCTACCCGACCCGTTATTTAGGGGACTTGCGCCTGCCAGAAATTGTCTATTACGGAGGCTGAAAGGTAGGTGACATCAGGCGTCTCAGAAATCCCTACAGGATTAGCTTGACAAGAGGGCATTGAGATTCGAGTTGTGGATCGCCCCCTTGGGTAAGGGGGCAGCGACAGCGGGGGATCTCAGTTCACATAGAAGCGGCTAAACCGCGACGGGTTGAGCAGCGGCTTCGCCGAACTCGGCTTGAGCGGCTCTGGCGGGAACCATGCCTTGAATAAAGGCCAGTTCCGCTTCGATTTCGTTTACCTCTTCCCACGCCAGCTGATAGGCTTCCGTGTCGGCAGCGTTAACGGCAGAAACGGCACGGGCTTCGGCAACAGCCGCCTGGAGAGCCTTTTGCAGCAGCGGCACGCGCGGATGTTCGATAAACTCGCTGCGGTGCAGGATGTCGTTGAGAGAAACGATGCCGAGCAGTTCCCCTTGGATGACGGGGGCGCGATCGATGCCGCACTGGGCTAACAGGCGAGCCACATACTCAACCGCCAGGTCCGGATTCACGACGATGCAGGGCTTGGTCATGACTTCGTAGACTTTGACGGCTTTGGGATCTTTGCCAAAGGCCACCACCTTATTGACGATATCGGTATCCGTCACAATGCCGTAGGCATCTTCGGCGTTGCGGGGCTCAACTAATAGCGAGTGGATACCTTTGAATTTCATCAGCTTGGCAGCATCGGCAACGGTGGCTGACCCTTTAACGGTTTCAACTTCTTGGGTCATCACATCTTTAGCTTTCGTCATGGAACTATCCTCGTAACGTTAATGGGGACGAAATGTGATTAACCACGTCAACATCGAGCGTAGCTTTTGCAAGCCTCTTGGGATGAACTTGTTTCTGTGCAGGAATTGGAAAAAAGCCCAGGCACGAAGGTTTCAAAATCTAGGTTTTGGATGGACGGGGTTGATGTTGAGAGTCCGTATGGCTCTTCAGAGAAAAACAAGTTTCGGGCACAGATTTGAAGCTTGATTTCGCGTAGTTGGGTGTTTGAACTTCATCAATATTAGGAATAGGGTTTGGCGTTCTGGAAACCTCACCGCCTGCGGCACCTCTCCTTACTAAGGAGAGGTTTAGTGGCGCTCTTGTTTTGGTTTGGAAGTAGCGATCATGAACGCTCCGGTTCCTCTCCTTTTTAAGGAGAGGTTAGGTGAGGTTATCTCGAAACGTGAAATCACTATGCCTAAATACGGACGAAGTTTTGAAAGTCGAGTTTGTGCTGAAACTTGGAGATTGTTGGGCTATTCTTCGAAGGGCAAGAATAGCTGTGGCTAGCCCATGGGAATCACCCCCTTTGTGTCAGAAATTGAGTCGTGTGTGAGCAGCGAACCAGCAAGTTTAGTAACGAGACAATCGGCCAGAATCAGTCAAATTTATGTTGCCGCGAGCGGTTCATAAACGTGGCAGGCTTTGGGGCAAACGCGATCGCACGCCTGACACCCAATGCACTTCGCCGCGTTTATCACAGACATGACTTTGCGTTCAATTTCGTCGTCGTCGTCATCTTCATCGACGACCTCACCGTCTTCGTTTAGGGCGATGAGGGCCATGACACCCCGACCACAGGCTTTGAAGCAGCGGCCACAGCCGAGGCACTTGTCCTTGATGATTTCTTTCAAATACTGGGGGGTCCAGGTTTCGCCCCCAAAGGTCAATCCGGTTACAAAAGTCATGGTACAGTTCTCCTCTTTCAACGGATGCGGGATTGATACGCTCCTACCGAGTTAATTGGCTAAGCCGCGATCGCGGGAAAATCAGCCTTCAGAAGCGCTAACCAATCGGCGATGCGCTGGTCGGTTTTGTCGCTTTCATTCACTTCATCGAGGGGCAAACCGACGAATTTGCCATCGCGAATGGCAGTGGATTTTTCAAAGGTATAATCCTCTGTAGAAACGGCACCGACCAGTGTGGCACCGAGCGCTTTGAATTGGTCATAGAGAAGGCCCAAGGCACCGACAAAATGCTTGCTATGCCCTTGACAATCACCGGGACCAAAGAGTGCGATCGTTTTACCCGAAAAGTCAGGTTTTTCAACCTCCATATCAAACAACGGTTCTCGCCAATCGTTCTGAACTTCTCCCGCTCCCCAGGTCGAGCAGCCGAGCAGAAGATAGTCATATTTCAGCAGATCATCCACATCATCAAAATCTTCTTCCATGCTGTAGAGATCACAGTTGTCTTCGCCAATTTCGTCGCGGATTTTTTCGGCAATTTCTTCTGTAACTCCAGAGGTGCTGCCGTAGAAAATTCCAATTTTGGTCATTTTTCGACTCCGGGTTGCTGCAAGATTAAGACAAGGGATGAGTATTTGAACCTAGACGAGATAAGCTTCCATGTGAGTCTTGATCGTCAAATCAGAACGGGGATAAGCCGAACATAGAACAACAAAGCCTTTGGCAATTTGTTCGTCATCTAAGAAAGATTGATCCTCTTGATCGACTTCGCCTTCGACAACCTTGCCGACACAGCTAGAGCACGCTCCAGATCGGCAAGAGAAAGGCAGTTCGATGTCGTTTTCTTCAGCGGCATCGATGATATACACGTCATCATCGACTGGAATTGTGATGTCAAGCTGACGCTTTTTGTTGATGAGGCGGACTTGATAAGTTGTCATTGGTTTGGCTCCTTGGGAAAGGGGATTGGGTCTTAGGTTTTGGGTTTTAGGTACTTGGTGCTGGGTGCTAGATGGCGAGTATTAGCTCATAAGTAAAAGTTGAAAAATTCAAACAGAATCTCAACCTAATACCTAATACCTCGCACCCAATACCTATCTACGAACAAGTAACGCCTGCTGGCGTACAATCTCCGGCTTTGAAAGATTTGCCGCAGCCACAGGTATCGGTGGCGTTGGGATTGGTGAATTTAAAGCCGCTTTCTAGAAGACCTTCGACGTAATCAACTTCGATGCCATCGAGCAGTGCCGCATTGGTGGGATTGACATACAACTTGATGCGGCCATTGTCGAGAATGATGTCGTCCGCTTGGGGCGATCGCGCTAATTTCACTTCATATTCGTAGCCGCTACAGCCGCCATCGTTGACCCCAATTCTGACGCCCCGTTCGGGAGAATCCACTTTGGATTTCAGGAAGGTTCTCAAGCGGAGTTCAGCGACTTCGGTGAGGGTGATGTTCATCGGAATTCTCCTTTAGGAAATGGGGAAGGAAGGGGATTACTTGAAGGATTCTTGAGCCCGACAAAGGGTTCTTCTTAAACAGGGGCGATCGCACTGATCAGGCGTATTTTGTTTGAACCGAAATTCACAGATGGGCAGTGCCAAAAGAACGGTGACTAAAACCAGATGTAAAATCCACGAGGAACTGAAGATGAGTCCGCAAAGGGCGGCGGTGGTGAGCAAGACAAATAAGAGTTGGATGACTTCGTCATGGCGGCGGTGAGATTGGTGAAGGGCGATCGCGAAAATCGGCAACCAGACGTACCAGGGCATCGGCGTTTCCTCAGGGTGCGGCAGTGGCAAGCTGACGGTTAGCGGTCTTTTTTGGGTGGTGGGAAATGCCTCCGCAAACGGGGCAGTCGTGATCGTGGAAGGTGCGCAGTTTGGTGAACTCAGCGCGGGCGAGGTCCATCGTCAGCAGTTGGCCCAGCAGCGGGTCACCGAGTCCAGTGATGAGCTTGATGGCTTCGAGGGCGGCGAGGCAGGCGAGGGTGCCCGATACGGCTCCCAGGACGCCGAAACCCCAGCGATCCCAGTTCGGCTTTTCGGGGTAAAGGCAGGTCAGGCAGGGGGTCTGACCGGGGATGATGGTGGTCAGGTAGGCTTCCATCGAGTTCATGGCCGCTTCGACCATGGGTTTGCCGTGGCGCACGCAGGCCCCATTCAGCAAGTCCCGTTCTTTAAAGTCGAAGGCGCAGTCCAGGGCGATGTCGGCGGCTTGCACCAGCTCGTCGATGTTATCGGCGGAGACGTATTCGCAGACCGCTTCAATTTCGATGTCGGGATTCAGCGCTGCCAGGGTTTGCTGGGCTTTGTAGACGCGGGGTTTGCCGACCCAGTCATCGGTCATGAGCACCTGCCGATTGAGGTCGTCCCGAATCAGATCGCCGCCCCGCACCAGGATCAGCTTGCCAACGCCCGCCACCGCCAGGTACAGCGCCGCCGTCCCGCCGAGTCCGCCCACGCCCGTGACCAGCGCGGTCGTGTTTTTGAGCTGGAGCTGAGCCGCCTCGCCAAAGCCGGGAAGCTGCATTTGGCGACGGTAGCGATCGAGTTCGGTGGGGGAAAGGGGCATGGGGGTGTGAGGGTGTGAGGGTGTGAGGGTGGCAGGGTGGATGTTCAATGGGGTCTGTAGGGGCGAGGCATTTTCGAAATCACGTTTCGTTCAAATTCCAAATGTTTCATCGAAAATGCCTCGCCCCTACCGGGATGTTGGGCCTATTCAATCTCGATTTCGGAAACCATGACGACGTTGCTGGGGTGATCTTGGAAGACTTTGAACAGTTTTTGTTCGACGGAGGTGGAGGTGGTGAACAGGTTGTAGGCGCTGGCGAGGGCGTCGCAGGTTTGGGTGAAGGTGGTTGCGTCGGTGAGGCTGGCGGCGTCGATGTTGTTTTCGCGGATGAATTGGGAGAATTTCTTGAGGATGTGCAGGCGGTTGACGTTGACGACTTGGGGATCGAAGGGGATGCCGAAGAACTCCAGGTACTCTTCGGCTTGGCTGAGGGTGTTGAAGTTGACGAGGGTGGGGTTCATTGGTCTTGCTCCAGGGTTTTGAGTTGTTGCTTGAGGTCGCGTAGTTGGCAGAAGATGTCGAAGGTGGCAGCGGCAGCATCGGGCAGCTTTTCGAGATCGGCGGGGAGACCTTCAGCAATGTCGTGAAGGTCCATCTTCATCTGGCCGGCCTTGCTGTTGAGCCGCTTGATTTGTTTTTTCAGGGCGTCGAGGTCGGTGGGGGTGGAGGTGGGCATGGCTGGGGAGTGTGAGGGTGGCTGGGTGGTTGGGTGGTTGGGTGGCTGGGTGACTGGGTGACTGGGTGGTTGGGTGGCTGGGTGACTGGGTGGTTGGGTGACTGGGTGGTTGGGTGGTTGGGTGGCTGGGTGGCTGGGTGGCTGGGTGGTTGGGTGACTGGGTAGCTGGGTGGTTGGATCAGTTTGAGCGGGTTCGAAGATTGTCCACACCCTGCTACCCTCCTACCCTGCCACCCTCCTACCCTCACACTCTTCTACAACTCCCCCACCTCCGGGTACTTCTTCGCCAACTCAATCCCTTTCTGGACGAGTTTTTCGCCTTCGGCGCTCATCTTCTCCAAGGATGGGAAACCGAAGCGTTGGGCGTCGCGGAGGGTTTTGCTGACGAGGAGGAGGCGTCCGGCGAAGACGAGGGCCCAGCCGAAGCCTTCGTGGTTGAGGTCGATGACGACTTGGGCGAGGGAGCCGGTTTCTTGTTCGATGCAGTAGGCGATCGCTCTGTAAAAAGCCAATATCCGGCTCTTGGTTAGGGGATCGATTTCGTCTTCGAGGGGAATGTCTTTTTTGTCGGCTTTGCTGACGATGTAGGGCTTGAGCAGCAGCTCGTCGGCCCAGTTGCGGTAGGTGCCGTAGGCGTCGTTGGCGCGGATTTGCTGGACGATCGCTTTCAAAAAGGGCGAGCTATCGACCAATAGCGCTGGGGCGAGTTCGGTGGCGGTGGGGGTGGGGCTCATACGGTCACTTCCTCTTCGGTTTCGATGTAGTCTTCGTCAAAGTTGGGGGCGGCGTCCTGACGCAGGGCTTTGCGGAGCCAGGGCGGGGGGCTGCCTTTGAGGGTGATCACGAGGCGATCGAGCACTTCGGCGATGGGGATGTCGGGATCGGTGGGCTTGATCGGGGTGATGTTTTTGTTGATCAGGCGGGCGGCGGCACTGGGGCCAATGTCGGCCAGGTAGACGATGGTGCAGTCTTTGAGGGCGTTCATTTTGGGCACGAGTTTGTCTTCGTTGCCGTCTTGCTTGAGGTTGCCGCCAAAGGTCACGGTTTCGGCCAGGGTGTAGCCTTCGGTGCTGATGTCGTAGATGTCAATCTGTTTGGCGGAGCCGAAATGGGCGTTGATGTAAATCGAATCTTTGGTTGTGAATGCAATTTTCATCGGGGTCTCCTTTTGAATTTGCGTTGGGATGGATGGTGCGTTTTCGTCCAAATGTTGGTCGGGGTTGTAGGGGCGAGGCATTCTCGAAATTACATGTCGTTCTTGACCAAAATGTTCTGGCGAGAATGCCTCGCCCCTACGGGATGTTGATGGATTTACGGAACGGTGCCCCCTCGCCGGAACGTGGTCGGATCGGTAGACACCTCGCCCTGGGGAAATATTGCTGGATTGGCGATCGCCTCTCCGGCACAGGTCATGAACGGGTCGGCAAATTTTTCACCATTGCGCTGGAGGGCGTTCAGGGCTGCCTCGATCGCGACGGGGAGATGGACGTCAACCGGGGTAGTGCGATCGAAGCAGCCGTCGCGCCACTCATGCACCAGCGCGTGGACCCGTTCTTCGTCGGCTTTGAGGAAGATGTTGCCGATCGCGAACAGCATGTCCAGGGTGCCGCGATAGCCGACGGTGCAGCGCTGGCCGTTGCCCAACTGATCCAGCATGGGGAAGCCGTGCAGGTAGAGGGGGATGCCGTGGCGACGGGCGACGGGGCGCACTTTGGAGTTGGCGATCCACAGGTCAGCTCCGGCGGCGAGTTCCTCGAAGTCCTCGAAGTCGCCGATGTAGACCTTGTCGGTAGGCAGGTGCTTGAGCAGGGGCGACTTGGTCGCGGTGACGGCAGCCTGAATTTCGACCCCCGTGGATTGCAGCCACCAGGCGGTGTTGTAGAGCAGGTCGGGTTCGGCGGCGATCGCCACTTTTTTGCGGCCAAAGTAGAAGTGGGTGTCGAGCATGGCGTCTTGCACCCGTCGCCGCTGTCGCTGGTACTTTTGGGGCACTTGATAGCCGCTCAGTTTCGAGAGCACATCGAGGAAGCGATCGACCCCTTCCAGTCCGGTGAGCTGGTCAAAGGGGATGGCGGGAGTGCCAAAGCGTTCCGATAAGATTGCCGCTGCGCCCGTCAGACTGCGCCCGATGACGAAGGTGACGGCAGACTGACCGATCGCTTTCAAATCCGCGATGGGGGTGCCGCCTGTGGTCGTGGTGGCGTAGTTCAGGTCTTCTAAGTGGCCATCCAGCGAGGTGGACAGATCCGGCACCACAATCGGACGCAGGCCAAAGGACTCCACGATTTCCCGCAGTTCTTCCACATCGCCGGGACCATAGGCGGAACTCATGAGCAGCGTCACCTGCCGCAGGTTCACCTCGCCCGCTTCCGGCAGGTCGCGCATCAGGCTTTCGACCGCCGCCGCAAAGCCATCTTCCAGGCTGCCCTTGTAGTCCGGCGTCGAGGCGAAGACGATAGGCACCTGCAATTCCGGATGGTCGTTGTGGAACTGCTTCAGAATGCCGTTCATGTCGTCGCCCCGCACCTCCGTCAGGCCCGTGGTGAAGAGGCCGACCAGTTCTGGCTGGGTCTTTTCGATGACGGTCAAGAGGCCCGTGTCCACGTTCTCGTCGCCGCCGAGCACGGTGCTGACCTCACCCATCGCCGTCGTCGCCAGGGGAATCGCTTCCTGAAAATGGCCGACTAGCAGCACTTTAGCAAAGGCGGTGCAGCCCTGAGAGCCGTGGAACAAGGGAATTGCGCCCTGGATACCGAGGAAGGCGATCGCGGCCCCCAGCGGCTGGCTTTGCTTGAGGGGATTCACCGCCACGGCTTTGCGACGGGCAATGACTTTGGTCACGGTGTCGTCGGGGTTGGGGGTCGGCTGTTGCTGTAGCGTCTCCAACCGATTGGGAATCCACCAGGCGTCCTGGCTGCGCTTGGCCGCTTCCACATCCCAGGGGGCGGGGCGGCGCACTTCCTGCCACACCGGACTGTAAATCGTCTCGTCCAGCTCCTTCGCCATCTCCACCAGACCGCCGTAGCCCGAATAGGGGTTGTGGCGCTCCTGGTTCACATGCAGGAAGGGAATGCGGGCTTTCAGCGCGGTGAACTGGTTGCGGCCTCCGGCGATGAGCAAATCCGCTTTTGTCTTGCTGATGATGCTCAACAGTTCCTGGGCACCGCCTTTTTCGATGGTCATGCCGTCTTTGCCGAGCAGGGCATTGATGCGGGCTTTGTCGGCCTCCGTACTCTTTTTGGTGCTGGTGGCGACAACCTTGATGCCCAAATCCTGAGCCGCCGAGATGATCGACCAGCTCTTGACTCCCCCGGTGGAGATGACGACCCGCTTGCCTTGCAGCCGTTCTCGATACGGTGCCAATTGCTCATCCAACTGCGCCGTTTCCTGAGCGATCAGCGCTTCCACTCGCGCCTGCAAGTTCATATCGCCAAGCTGGTAGGCGATGTTCCGCAGACAGCGGTTCATGTCCTCCACCCCGTAGAAAGACTCCTCGATGTAGGGAATGCCGTAGCGGTCTTCCATCTTGGTCGCCAGGTTGATCAGCGCTTTGGAGCAAATCACGATATTGAGCTTGGCGCGGTGGGCGTAGGCCACTTCTTCGTAGCGGGCGTCCCCCGTAATCTTGGCGAGGACGCGGATGCCGAGCTTATCGAACAGCGGCAGCACGCCCCACAGTTCTCCCGCAATGTTGTATTCGCCAATCAGGTTGATGTCGTAGGGGGTGGTGTATGTCGGTTCCGCCGTGCCGATGACGCTGGCCAGCAGCGCTTCTCCGGCAAGGCGATTGCCCAGGTTCTTGCTGCCCGTAAAGCCGGGAGCGTGAACGGGTATTACCGGGAGTCCGAATTTGTCCGCCGCGGCCTTGCACACCGCGTCCAGGTCATCCCCAATCAGCGCCGTCACGCAGGTAGAGTACACAAACACCGCCGCTGGGCTGTAGCGCTCTTTGACATCCTGAATGGCTTTGTAGAGCTTCTTTTCACCGCCAAAGATGATGTCGTTTTCGCTCAGGTCGGTGGTGAAGCCCATCTTGTAGAGCAGGGGGCCAGAGGAGAGGCTGCCCCGTCCGCCCCAAGAGTTGCCCGCACATGCGATCGGGCCATGAACGAGGTGCGCCGCGTCGGTGATAGGGACGAGGGTAATGCTCGCGCCGTCAAAGGCACAGCCGCCCTGAGCGGCACCGGGTTTCGCCTGTTGCTTACACGCCTTGTTGTGACCTTTCCCATTCTTCTCATGGTTATGCTCACAACCCGGCTGGGTCAGGAGTTCGCTGATTTTGGGCTTGGTGGAGGTCATGGTGGGGAGGGTGGGAGGGTGGATGGGTGGATGGGTGGTTGGGAATAGGGTTTACGGTTTACGGTTCACGGTTTAGGGTTTGCGGTTTGGACCTTGAACCTTAGACCTTAGACCTTAGACCTTAGACCTTGAACCCTATTCCCTTGCCTTCGACAGGTCTTCGGCGGGTTCTAATTCCAGGCCCAGGCAGCCGACGATGCGGTTGGTTTCGAGGAAATGGACGGAATAGATGTATGCGGTTTGCAGGTAGGTACCGATGCCGATGACGTAGCCTTCTTCGCCTTTTTCGGCGAGGCGTTTGCCGGTGACTTCGCCGGGGTAGGTGCCGTCATTGCGGATGACCTTGGTGACGCGCACTTTTTGGTCGAGGTCGTAGGTGGGGGGAAGGTGGAGTTCGGGATCGCCGAGTTTCATGGGTGAGGGTGTGAGGGTGATTGGGTGTGAGGGTGATTGGGTGGCAGGGTGTGAGGGTATGTTGGCAAAGCCCGCCCGGAGGGCTTGGGTGGCAGGGTGTGAGGGCTGATGAACCCAGCTACCCTCACACCCTCATACCCTCACACTCCATCACTCCTTACCGAATCAAGTCGAAGGAGATGTCGGTCTTCGACGGGACGATGGTGTTGAGGTCGAGTTGCTCAAGGATGGTGTTGACGATCCAGTTGAGCTGGTTGATCGCGCCGTTGTAGCCGAGGGTGGCGTAGCGGTGCATGTGGTGGCGATCGAAGATCGGGTAGCCAATGCGCACTAACGGGGTACCAGTGTCGCGCCACAGGTACTTGCCGTAGCTGTTGCCGATCAGCAGGTCAACGGGCTCGGTGAACATCAGCGATCGCAGATGCCACAGATCCTTGCCGCCCCAGACCGTTGCGCCTTGTCCGTAGGGGCTCGCCGTCAGGATTTCGCGCAGTTCCGCTTCGAACTTGTCATTGCTGTTCGTCACCACGATGTGGGTCGGTTCAGCACCTAGTTCCAGCAAGAAGTTGACCACGGTAATCACATGATCCGGATCGCCGTAAAGGGCGACTTTTTTCCCGTGAATCCAGGCTTGGGAGTCGGTCATGGCGTCAACGGCCCGACCGCGTTCCTCTTGCAACTCCTTGGGAATGGGCTTACCCGTTACTGCCGACAGGTTCATCAAGAACTCATCGGTGCCGCGAATGCCAAACGGACGGAAGGTGTAGGTCTGCTGGCCCCATTCCTTCGCGGTCAGCTCTTGGCACTTGGGCGTGGTGTACTTCTGGAAGAAGTAGCTGCCTTCGGCGTTGATGCTGTCAGCGGCGTCTTCCAGCTTGGTGAGGCCGTTGTACATCTTGAAGTCGCCTGTGTTTGGCGAATCAAAGGCATCGGAGTTGTCCGACAGGATGGTGTAGTCAACGCCGAACAGGTCGAGAATGCGCTTCAGCTCACGGGTGTTGCCGATGTACGGATCAAAGCCCAGGTTAAAGTTGAACTTGCCGTTGGTGGTCTCGGCTTTCTTGCCCTTGGTGAGCGTCGTCAAGATGCCCTTCAGCATGTTGTCGTAGCCCGTAATGTGGGAGCCGACGAAGCTCGGGGTGTGAGCATAGGGCACAGGCAGGTCTTCGGGAATATGGCCTTCTTGCTTTGAGGTGGTGATGAACGCACCCAGGTCATCCCCGATGACTTCCGCCATACAGGTGGTGCAGAGGGCGATCATCTTGGGCTTATACAGGGTGAAGGAGTTTTCCAAGCCCTGCTTCAAGTTGCTGAGTCCGCCGAAGACCGCTGCATCCTCAGTCATCGAGGAGGAAACTGCCTGGAAGGGCTCTTTGTAGTTACGGGTCAAGTGGGTGCGGAAGTAGGCGACGCAGCCCTGGGAACCGTGGCTGTAGGGCAAGGTGTCTTCAAACCCAGCGGCCACAAATAACGCCCCAAGGGGTTGGCAAGCTTTAGCGGGGTTGATGGTGAGGGCTTCGCGGGCAAAGTTCTTTTCCCGGTATTCCCAGGTCTTAGTCCATTCAGCAACTTCTTCGATTTTCTCTTTGCTATACGCCCCTTCAAACTGGCGCTTGTAGTCAAAGAGTTCCTGATATTCATCGTTGTGGAACAGTTCAAAGTGATCCTGAATCTTGCCCGGATCAGCAGGCACATTCGGCGTTTGGGTGTTGTCAAGATTGTCAGTCATGATGCTCTCCTATGAGAGGTCGATGGGTGGGTGAGTGGATGGGTAGATGAGGTCGGTGGGTAGGTGGATGAGGTGGGTGGGTGGGTGGATGAGGTAGGTGAGTCAGCTGAGTGAATCAATAGGGCAAACTTCACCCACTTCACCTACTCCCCTACTCCCCTACTCCCCTACTCCCCTACTCCTCCCAAGGCGTGTTGATCAGACCCCAGGTGGGATTGTTAATCGCCAGATCCATGTCACGGGCGAAGACTTCGAAGCCGTCGTAGCCGTGGTAAGGACCGGAGTAATCCCAGGAGTGCATCTGGCGGAACGGTAGGGCCATCTTCTGGAAGACGTACTTCTCTTTGATGCCGGCGGCGATTAAGTCGGGCTTGAGTTGCTTGGCAAATTCTTCGAACTCGTAGCCGCTGACGTCGTCGTAGATCAGGGTGCCTTCTTTGACGTAGTCGGTGGTGCGTTTGTAGTCGTCGCCATGGCCGAATTCATAGCCCGTGGCGATGACTTCCATGCCGAGATCGTGGAAGGCGGGAACCACGTGACGGGGGCGCAGGCCGCCGACCATCATCATCACTTGCTTGCCTTCGAGGCGCGGACGGTACTTGGCGACGATCTGATCCATGCGGGCCTGGCCCTTGGCGATCACTTCTTCCGCTTTCGCCTGGATGGTTTCGTCAAACTGGGCGGCAATC
Organism: Leptolyngbya iicbica LK; assembly: GCF_004212215.1. NCBI lineage: Bacteria > Bacillati > Cyanobacteriota > Cyanophyceae > Leptolyngbyales > Leptolyngbyaceae > Leptolyngbya > Leptolyngbya iicbica. The sequence goes on along the minus strand of NZ_QVFV01000002.1, from coordinate 1,517,817 downwards.
TTGCGGAGGGACTTGGCGATTTGGGTGGGGCCAAAGAAGTTGTACTCTAGCCAACCGATGCCGTACTTCTCTTCCATGAAGCGGCAGATGTAGTTCATCGACCGATAGCAGTGGATGAGGTTGACTTTGGCGAGGGGAGCCATGACTACTTCGTTAAAGGTGCCATCACCGGAGAATTGGGAGATGACTCGTAGCCCGATCGCTTCGAGCAGTAAACGGCTAGGCCAGGCGTCTCCACCGATGTTGTAGTCACCGATGATGTTGACATCGTAGGGACCGGGTTCGAAACCTTCCGGCAGTTTGCGGTACTCATCAGCTTTGGGCAATACCCAGTCCCGCACCGTGTCATTCGCGATGTGGTGACCGAGGGATTGCGACACGCCGCGGAAGCCTTCGCAACGTACAGGGATGACGGGTAAGCCCGTTTCCTTAGCTTTTTGGCGGGCAACGGCTTCAATGTCGTCCCCAATCAGGCCCACCGGACATTCTGATTCAATCGTGGTGCCCTGGCTCAGGGGGAACAGTTCGCCCAGTTCATCAATAATCTTGGCGAGCTTTTTGTCACCGCCAAACACGATGTCGCGCTCTTGGAAATCGGAGGTGAACTGCATGGTGCCGAAGCTATCGACGCCCGTAGTACCGACGTAGTAGTTACGACGTCCGGACCAGGAATAGTAGCCACAACCCACAGGACCGTGGCTGAGGTGAATCATGTCCTTGACCGGACCCCAGACCACCCCTTTGGCCCCAGCATAGGAGCAGCCACGGGTGGTCATCACGCCAGGCACGGACTTTTTGTTGGACTTCACACCGCAGTCAGTGGCTTCGGCTTCGGTGACATCGAGGTGCTTCGCCCGCATTTTCTTGGCTTTCGCAGGATAGGCTTCTAACACCTCCTGGATGAGCTCTTTTCTGTCTTCTACTGTGGCCATAATGCCCTCTCAATAAGCGTAGGGAGTGAGTGTTGGGAGTGAAATTGGGTGCTGAGTGCTGAGCATGAACGGTGAGGTTTAACGAGTTGGGAGTGAATGGCCCAAGGGCTGACTCGCAAGTGATTTGGCTTCACGCCTGCGTCGTTAAACCTGCCCGTTGATTTAGACAGCAGCCGTAGCCGCGTCTGAAGCTAGAGCCTTCTGGTACTCTTCGTCGCTGTCGAGGATGCCGAATTCGATCAACAGATCTTCCAGTTCGTCCATTGAGATGGGCGTCGGAATGGTGAGCTTCTTGTTGTTGATGATCTTGTCGGCGAGTTGCGCGTACTCTTGAGCTTGGTTGCTGTCGGGCGCGTACTCGTTCACCGTCATGCGGCGCAGCTCAGCGTGTTGGACCACGTTGTCGCGGGGCACGAAGTGGATCATCTGGGTGTTGAGTTTTTCAGCGAGGGCTTCAATCAACTCAACTTCTCGGTCAGTATTCCGGCTGTTACAGATCAGACCGCCTAACCGGACTCCGCCTGAGTGGGCATACTTCAGAACGCCTCGGGCGATGTTGTTGGCCGCGTACATGGCCATCATTTCACCGGAGCAGACAATGTAGATTTCCTGGGCTTTGCCTTCCCGGATGGGCATGGCAAAACCGCCGCAAACTACGTCGCCCAGTACGTCATAGGAAACGAAATCGAGGTCTTCGTAAGCACCTTCTTCTTCCAGGAAGTTGATGGCTGTGATGATGCCGCGTCCGGCACAGCCGACGCCCGGTTCAGGACCACCGGACTCGACGCACTTAACGCCGCGATAGCCGGTGAGCAGTACTTCTTCGAGTTCCAGATCTTCGACTGCGCCACGCTCGGCTGCCAGGTGCAGGATAGTCGTCTGAGCTTTGCTGTGCAGCATTAAGCGGGTGGAATCGGCCTTAGGGTCGCAGCCGACGATCATAATACGTTGGCCTTTTTCAGCCATGGCAGCGAGGGTGTTTTGGGAAGTAGTGGACTTGCCAATGCCGCCTTTGCCGTAAAACGCGATTTGACGCATGGTGGAGATTCTCCTTAGCTTTGCAATGTCGTGAGTGAAATCGTGGCTAGCGGGGATTAAGCCTGAATGGGCTCACGTAGCTGCCCGCTGTTTTGGAACTGTCTGGGAGGTCAGGGCAAGGGGGTGGAAGTGCGGGGTGAATCACGGAAGGGTGAGTTCCTGCCCTGGTGGTATGGTGTTTGCTGTCTGCCGCACTGGTGTGGACGTTGGTGGGTCCCTTCCGGGATGGGTTTTTGAGGACATGGGGGAGTGGGAGGGTGGATGGGTCTAAGGTTTACGGTTTACGGTTTACGGGTTAGGGTTGGGCCTTGAACCTTGAACCTTGAACCGTGGACCTTGAACCGTTTAGATCGCTTCGACGGTGAGGGTGGGGAGGACCCGATCGCGCAGTTGAGCCGCGATCGCGTATTTGACGGTGTCGCCGCTGCTGGCGCAGCCGTTGCAGGCTCCTGTGAGCTTGACGAGGACGCGATCGCCGTCGACGTCGTGGAGTTCGACGTCGCCGCCGTCGGCAATCAGCACGGGGCGGATTTCTTCGTCGATCACCTGTTGGATGAGGGTGATTTTCTGGAGAGTCGTCAGGGTGCGAACGGGGGCTTCGGCGACGGCGGTGGCAGCGGCTTCTTGTTTCAGGGCGACCGAGGCGGCGACGCGGACAGAGTCCGCCGCTTCCTTCTGCACTTCGATGAGGACATCTTCGATACCCGCGAGGCAGGAGCCGCAGCCGCCACCGGCTTTGATGTAGTTGGTGACTTGTTCAACGGTTTGCAGGTCGTTTTCGAGGATGAAGCGGCGGACTTTGTTTTCGGTGACGCCGAAGCATTTGCAGAGCAGGGTGCCTTCGTCATCCTCATCGTGGTGCTCGACTTCGATGCCGCGATACTTGTAGATGGCGGCTTCTAGCGCTTCCTGACCCATGACGGAGCAGTGCATCTTGGCTTCGGGCAGACCGCCGAGGTATTCCGCGATGTCGTGGTTGTTGATGTTCAGCGCTTCGTCGAGGGTCTTGCCCTTGATGATTTCGGTCAGGGCCGAGGAAGAGGCGATCGCGCTCGTGCAACCAAAGGTCTGGAACCGCGCATCCAAAATCTGATCTTTCGAGACCTGGACTTTCAGGTGCAGTCTCAGGGCATCCCCGCAGGCAATGCTGCCCACCTCGCCAAAGACCACGGCCACATCGGGCTCGTTGCCGTCTTCAATGGCACCTTGGTTAACGGGGTTGTAGAAGAGGTCGAGTACTTTTTCGGAATAATCCCACATGGCTTTTTTTGGGTAAGAAGGTGGATGGGTAGCAGGGTGGCAGGGTGGTTGGGTGGTTGGGTCCGTAGGGGCGAGGCATTTTCGAAAAATCGTTTCGGTCGAGTCCCAAATGGTGTCTCGAAAATGCCTCGCCCCTACCGGGGGTTACGTCGCCAGCGCGACATCCCGTTCTTGCAGCCAATCGGCCTGGTCGTTGTTGAACGGGGACAGGGCGCGGAGGCGATCGACGATTCCCGGCATCACTGCGAGGACGTGCTGGATTTCGGCTTCGGTGGTGAAGCGGGAAAGGCTGAACCGGATGGAGCCGTGCAGGATGGTGTAAGGCAGGCCCATCGCCATCAGCACGTGGGATGGGTCGAGGGAACCGGAGGTACAGGCGGAACCGGAGGAGGCGCAGATGCCTTCGCGGTTGAGCATGTAAAGGATGGCTTCGCCTTCGATGTATTTGAAGCCGATGTTGGTGGTGTTGGGCAAGCGGGGGGAGTTGCCGCCGTTAACTTCGCAGTCGGGAATGGTGGCGAGCAGTTCGCGTTGCAGCAGATCCCGGAGTGCCGCTTCTGAGGGGACGGACCCCTTGGAGGGGTCCGTCCCCTGGGCCAAATCCAACTCAGCAATTGCAGCGGCTTTGCCGAGGGCGACGATGCTGGCGACGTTCTGCGTCCCGGCGCGGCGGCCCCGCTCCTGGTGGCCGCCGAGGAGGAAGGGGCGGAACCGGAAGCCTTTGCGGACGTACAGGGCACCGATGCCTTTGGGGGCGTGGAGCTTGTGACCGGAGAGGGTCAGCAGGTCGATCGCGCTTCGACTCAGGTCAATAGGCAGTTTGCCGACCGCCTGCACCGCATCGACATGAACGGTCGCGCCGTATTCCTTGGCCATGAGGGCGATCGCTTCCACCGGGAAGACCACACCCGTCTCGTTGTTGGCGTACATCGTCGTCACTAGTGCCGTGCCGCCCGTCAGCGCCGCTTCCAGCTCCATCAGGTCGAGCTGACCCTGCCGATCCACCGAGAGGTAGGTCACGTCGTAGCCTTTCTTTTCCAGGTGCTTGCACACCGAGAGAATGGCGGGGTGTTCAACCGCCGTAGTGATGATGTGGCGCTTCTCCGGCTGTGCGGCGAGGGCGGCGTGAATCGCGGTGTTGTTGCCTTCGCTGCCGCAGCTATTGAAGATGATTTCGGTATCCTGCGCCCCAAGCAGACTGGCGACCTGGGCGCGGGCTGCTTCCAGCGCGGTTTTGACCTGTCCGCCAAAGCTGTGCATCGAGGAAGGGTTGCCGTAAAGCTCGCTCAGGTAGGGCAACATCGCTTCGAGAACAGCGGGGTCGATTTTGGTCGTAGCGTTGTTATCGAGATAGACAACCATTGGGCAAGCTCCGAGGGGTGTGTGAGGGGGTTAGGGTTTAAGGTCTAGGGTTTAAGGTTTAAGGTCTAGGGTTTTAAGGTTTGGGGTTTAGGGTTTGGGGTTTAGGGTCGGCCTTGAACCTTAAACCCTGTACCTTGAACCCTGCTAAACCCTGTACCTTGAACCCCGCTTCTACGGGATGTTTAGGGTGTGACTGGCCCGTTCCCTTGCAACTGATTCAGGGTGGCGGCGTAGCGGTCAAACCAGGCGTTCCAGTATTGGGGTTTGGCGGTTTTGCGGAGGCGCTGGACGATGTGGGCGTAGGTGGCGAACCAGGTTTCCCAGTAGTCGGGGGTGGTGGTGGCGATCGCCTCGATACATCCATTGCTTGTCGGACAGATGGCCCAGCATTGGGGGACGCTAAAGCTGTCGGCGCATTGGTTACAGCGAGATTCATTAATCCTGACTTGGGCACCATCCACCGCGATCGCCGCAGTGGGGCAGGCGGAGAGACATCGTTGGCAACCGATACAGTTCGAGGTGATGGTGTAAGTCATGGCGATTAATCAATAGAGGGTTGATTCGTAGGGGCGCACGGCCGTGCGCCCCTACCGGGATTAGGCGATGACCGAGGCGAGGCTTTCCGATTCGGCGAGAACGGCTTGGTCGTAGTACTTGCGGGCGATCGCTTCAATCACGCCGTAGTCTTCGACCACTTCGATGCCTGCTTCCTTGATGGCCTTTTGGGGACAGGGGCCAACCTTCATCGCAAAGATGGCCTTGCAGTCTTCAATGGTCTTGAGAATGCCGTCCAGGGCCGCTTCTTCGCCGTACCCGCCCTGGCAGTAGTCGGCAATCTTGCGGTGACCGATGAACTTGGCTTCATTCGCGTCCACTTCGTAAATCATGAATTCCTTGGCATGCCCGAAGTGCTGGTTCACCATGCCGCCGCCCTTGCTCGCCACCGCGACCAAAATCTTGGGTGAAGGCATCGCGTCAGAACTTTCTGCACCGCCCTTAGAAGCCAGTTCCTTCGCGGCTTGCACCTTCGCTTTGAACTGTTGGATGCCGATGTGGACGGCTTGGCGGGTTTCCAGGTTGTAGTCCGCCGACATTTCCATGAACTTCTCTTTGGTGAATTCTTGGCTGCGGTCTTCACCCAGCAGGCCAACGGCATCGGCCCGACACTGACGGCAGTGGCGCATCAGTTTCATATTGCCGGAGCACTTGTCTTGAACGGCTTTCAGCTCTTTGGGGGTGGGGCCAGGCTGGCCGTTCAAGCCAAAGTAGGTACCGTGCTCCGGAGCCGAGATGAGAGGCATGATGTTGTGCAGAAAAGCGCCTCGTTCTCGGATTGCGGCGTTGACTTCCGGCATGTGTTCGTCATTCACACCGGGAATCAAGACTGAGTTCACTTTGCAGAGGATGTCGGCCTCTTGCAGGGCTTGCAAGCCTTCCATTTGCCGCTCGTGGAGGATTTTCACCCCATCAATGCCGCGATAGCGACGGCGGCGATAGTGAACCCAGGGATAAATCTTCGCCCCGATTTCGGGATCGATCATATTAATCGTGATGGTGACGTGGTCGATGTTGAGTTCTTTGATGCGGTCCACGTAGTCCGGCAGCATCAGGCCGTTGGTCGAGAGGCACAGCTTGATGTCGGGCGCTTTGTCCGCAATCAACTCAAAGGTGCGGAACGTCTTTTCAGGATTCGCCAGCGGATCGCCAGGACCAGCAATGCCCAGCACCGTCATTTGGGGAATCTTGCCTGCGACCACCAGTACCTTATGGGCCGCTTCTTCCGGGGTGAGCAGTTCGCTGACGACGCCGGGGCGGCTCTCGTTGGCGCAGTCGTATTTGCGGTTGCAGTAGTTGCACTGGATGTTGCAGGCGGGGGCCACGGCGACGTGCATCCGGGCGTAATGGTGGTGGGCTTCTTCGCTGTAGCAGGGATGGTTTTCGATGCGCGATCGCATCTTGTCATCCATTTCCTTGGGCTGGCCGGAGGTGCTACAGCCGCAGTTGCTGCCTTTAGCGGACTTCACTTTGGTCTGAGTCTTGGTCAGGGTAATGTCGAGGGTCGGTTCGGCGGTGGTGGCGTTAGGGGGTGGCGTCATGGGCTCTCAGGGTGGGTGGGGTCCAGTCAAAGCCGCGAGTGGTGGTTCGCATAAATCCTGAGCGGCATCTGGGAGCAGGTGAGATAAAAGAGACGCGGCTTGCCACGTCTCTTTTGCGTGTGAGTATTAACCAGATTCCGCTGAGGGGCTATCGATAGAGCTGGAGAGTCTTTCTGATCAGGCTTGGGTGGGCACTTCGCTAACGATTTGGTGAGGGAAGGCGTCAAGGGTGGAAACCTTAGAAATCTCTGGCAGCGCGATAGCCGTTTGGCGTTGAAGGAGTTATATCAATCGCCTTAACTTTGATTGAGGCGATTCCCGCCCTAGGGTTTATTGAGTGATTAGGCCTGTACTCAAGCGCTCAAAGCCGCAAAATAGTAGGCCCAAAACTTTTTCCCAAACTAGGGGCACGAGTATTTCATTGAGTAGGGACAGGTGTTTTTGCTGCCCCCTTCGACCTTTTCTGCACTCACCCCAACGCCTTATAGAACAAGACATTCACGGCAAACAGCCAAGGCTTCTAAGTAGGAACACTTGAGTACTCGGGTTCATTTCTTTGGTTAAGGACGATACAGTTTCTTTACATGCGAAAACACAAATCAAAATCGTCTGTATCGTTTGTTGCTTTTTCCTACGCTTTTTGTCAGGGAGTACCGATTTCTCCGGTAAAGAGATGTAACACTCCTGGCTGGGCAAATGCATTGGTTGCTTTCGACTGATCTGGCTGCACCGATGCCATGGCCGAGCTGTTCACAGGTGTTTTTATCCGGCCAGGGAGAGGCGCAGGCCGATTGAGCCAAACAGTGGCTTTGCTGACCGCTGGGGTTGAGTTTTCTGGTCATTCCCCCTGCAATGCGATGGGCAGCTTGATTTGGTCATGTCCTGACGGTCTCGGGAGTGGCCGTGTGGCTGTCTGCCCCAATTGCCATACTGTCTGTCAGACTGGGCAACGCTGAAAACATCCGCGATATGCTTACCTACGCAGGTCCCCGATTGAGTTCATGGATAAAACAGATCTTGCGTTTACCCCAGCGTTAGAGCAAGCCCGCCTCATTCGCCACAAAACTATCTCCCCGCTGGAGCTGACGGAACTGTATTTGGAGCGGATTGAGCGGTTGAATCCCATCCTGGGTAGCTATTTCACCGTCATGAGGGAAGCGGCGATCGCCGACGCCACGCAAAAGACCGAATACCTGGCCACGAGTGATCCAACTGATCTGCCCCCATTTTTTGGCGTGCCGCTGTCGGTCAAAGATTTGAATCCGATCGCGGGCGTGCCCTGTTCTTATGGTCTTGCCGCCGCCAAAAACCGCATCGCCGAAAAAGATGATGGCCTGATTCCCCGCTTACGCAATGCGGGTTTCGTCTTTTTAGGCAAAACCGCCACGTCGCAGCTCGGTTCCTTTCCCTATACCGAACCGCCCGGCTTCTTGCCCACCCGTAATCCCTGGAGCCTGGAACATACGGCAGGCGGCTCGACGGGCGGTGGGGCGTCGGCATTGGCCGCGGGATTGTGCGCGATCGCCCAAGGTTCTGACGGTGGCGGTTCCTTGCGTGGTCCCGCTTTTTGCTGTGGGTTAGTGGGCATGAAACCCTCGCGTGGGCGGGTCAGTTTTGCCCCTGTGGGCGAACGGCTGCACGGTTTGGCAACCAACGGGCCGCTGGGGCGCACCGTGTCCGACACCGCCGCTTTTTTAGATGTGATGGCGGGTTACGTAACGGGCGATCCGTATTGGTTGCCCCCGCCAGAAACCAGCTTTCTCACCGCCACGCAGGTTGATCCGCCGCCGCTCAAAATCGGGGTCATCACTGGCGTTGAACCCATTGGCGATGCCGATGCGGATTGCAAACAAGCGGTGCTCGACACCGCCCATCATTTAGAGTCGCTGGGTCATCAAGTCGAGTCGATGCCGCCGCCAGATTTATCCGAGTTGATTGAACCGTTTACCACGGCCTGGCAATGTGTGCTGGCTGAAGCCAACGTTCCGTTCTTTGTGATGGAAAAAATGAACCGCTGGCTCTGGTGGCGAGCTTGGCAGATTCGCAGTGGCAAATACCTGCGGGCGGTGAGCAAGCTACAGGTGGTGTCGCGAAAAATCGTGGCGCAATTGCAGGACTACGACATCGTGCTCGCGCCGGTGTACATGCATCCCGCGATCCGCATTGGCGAATGGCAATCCCTGCGTTGTCCGCAAATTCTGGACAACATTATTAATTGGATTGCCCCCTGTCCGCCTTTTAATGCGAGTGGACAGCCCGCGATCGCCCTCCCCACTGGTTTTACTCCATCGGGCTTGCCCGTGGGGGTGCAGCTGATTGGTCGCCCGGCAGCGGATGATACGGTGCTGGCGATCGCTGCTCAACTAGAACACACCTTTTTCCAGAACTGCGATCGGCCTGCCCTGGCAAATGGCGGTTAACTCGGCCTAATCATCCACGACTTGGGGCGATGTCGCCTCATGGATCACAGCCCGAGCCCGTCCCAGCTGAATGGCGATCGCCCTTCGCGGTAAACTAAGCCTCTGAAAGGGTTTGCTGGGCATGTTGGGAGGTTAACCAGATGGGATTCGTGATTGGTTTGATCATTGGTGTCTTAGCGGGAGGGTCGATCGCATATTTCCTCGCGTCAAAACAGGCGTCGCGTCAGGCCGCGATCGTGCAAGATTTGCAGCGCCAACTCGACCTGTCAGAATCGGAGCATGAGCGGCGGCTGCGAGAAGCCACTGACCAGCTGCGCCGAGACTATGCCGCCCCGGCCCCAGCTCCTGCGGTCAGTCCGGCTCCGGCTCCCGCCGCAGTCAGCCCCCCGGCCTCCGTGGCGACTCCGGTTGAGCCCCCCACTGCATCCGTTGCTACCTCGCCCCAACGGGCCGAAACGCCGGTCACGGCGACGGTTCCGACTCCCCTGCCGCAGCCGGTTATGCAGAGTCCGACGGTGCCCGAAGGCCCAGCGTCAGCCTCTAGCTCGTCAGCGCCGACCTCAGACCTCCGCGTTGCTGACCCTAATGCTGTATTAGCTGCCAGCTATGCCCCGGATGCCGCCACACGCTATCAGGTCGCCACTGCGATCGCTGAAATTTTGCCCCAAGCCGGAATGCAGTCCCAAGCTCGCTGGCTACCAGTCCTCGGGCGGTTAACCCGCGATACTGACGCCACCGTGCGGCTAGCCGCGATCGAAGCCTTAGAGCCAGTGAGCCCGGCGAAGCGATTGCCCTGGCTACAACGCGCCCTCAAAGATACCGACCCAGCGGTGGTCGCCGCCGCGAACGCCCTGATCAACACGACCAAGGGCCACACACGGCGATCGCAACCGTCGAAAAAGCGCCGCCTGCCCAAAAACAAGTAGCCTTCTTGGATGGTCTGAACTTAGGCATGAGGATTTCATAAAATCCAGTTCCTGTCGGGCAAGGAGCTTGCCTGTACTGGAACCGCCGAGACGGCTGTTCACACTTAATTCAAATTCAATTCTCATTCCTTAGCGCGGCTGGCAGTGAATCCGCGAGACGGCTGTCACAACTGATTCCATACCCATTCCTGCAGGAATATCAGTTTGGCTGAACGATTTACTGATCTGCTTGCAAACGGGTGAGCGCTTCGGCAAAAAACTCGCTCGGCACCGCACCGGGAATCAACAGGCCATCCATGATGAAGGTGGGGGTGCTGCGGAGTTGAAACTCTTGCACCAGGGCCAAATCGCGGGCTAATGCTGCTTTCGCCTCATCACTGGCGCGATCTCGGTTAAACTGTTCTAGATCGAGCCCCAAGTCAGTGGCAATCTGCACATACAGCTCTTCACCTAAGTCTGCCTGATTGGCAAAAAGCGCTTGATGAAATTCCCAAAACTGGCCCTGTTGGTCAGCGGCCCAAGTCGCTAACGCCGAGGGAATGGCCTCGGGGTGAATGCTCGTAAGGGGAAAGTGCTTAAACACCAGGAGTACCTCATCCCCATGCGCCTCCATAAAGGCTTCCACTTGCTCGGAAGCCCGGGCGCAGTAAGGACACTGAAAATCCGAAAATTCCAGCATGATGATCTCGGCGTCCGGGTTGCCCTTGGTGGGCGAATCGCCGATCAAAAAATCACGACCCAGGTCGGCCACCACTTCATTAACCAAAGCTTGATGGGCCCGCAGATCGTCCTGCGGATTTGCCTCAGCCGTTGCGGTATCTGGCGCGTCGGCCACCAGCGAGGCATCGCCCTCGGTACGCATCAAGCTCCCTAACGAGACCAATAAAGCTACGCTAATCAGTCCAAAAAAGCCGATGCCCAACCATAATGGCCAGTTTTTGGCCGTCGGACGGGGGGACTCGGAAGGAGTTTCGGGTGTGGGCTCGGGGTTGGTTTCAGCCGGTGAAGGCGAAGAATCACTCATAATCGTGCGGATACGGGATCGTTAAGGGGGCGATCGCAGCGGTGACAACACCGTTGCGGTTGGCAAAGCGTCAATACTGTAGCGCGATCGCCGCAGCACTGACAGCACCGTCAGGCGACAACGCCGATGGTTGACCCTAGCCAGATCGTTGATTGACGGTCTCGTCCCCAAATGGGGCATCTTGAATGCAGTAGACAGACACAGGGCGGCACGCTTCTCAGTTGTCGGTTTGGAAAAAATTTATGATGCAGGACAAAATTTTGGGTGGCGTCGCGGGCGGCCTGATGCTGGCGATCGCCGCACCCACAAACACCTTTCCGGGGTTAGCGCAATCCCTCGACAGCGTAACCCTGGAGCCGCTGCCCTCGGCGGCGACAGAAATTGGCGGTGCGGCCTATGCTCCCGTGACCCGCGCTACGTCCCCGCGCCCCATCAATGGACCGTTGCGAGCCGTCGTCAATCGTGACGATCGCACCCCCGTGCTCAGCGACAGTTATCCGTGGTCGGCGATTGGCCGAGTCGATTGGTTGGCCCCCGATGGCGTCACCGTGCTCGGAGCCTGCACCGGCACCCTGATTGGGCCAAATCTGGTACTGACCAATGCGCATTGCTTGCTCGACCCTGAGACCAATCAGCCCACGACGCACACCATCGTATTTCGGCCCAACGTCGTGCAGGGAGAAGCGACCGCGATCGCCAATGTGGTGGCCTACGATTATGGCGACAGTCCCTTTACGGGCAGTGCCGCCGATGACTGGGCCTTGCTCACCCTCGATGTCCCCCTGGGCGAAGACTTCGGCTTTCTCGGCTGGCGCTTTGCGGATTTTGCCGACGCCGATACGTTGACCACCCTGGCCGGGCAGCTCAGTGTCGTGGGCTATTCCGCCGACTTTCCCACCGCCGCCTTTGCCGGCTTGGGTGAGCCCGGCGAAACCGCTGGCCTCAGCGCCCATTGCAGCGTGGTGACCGAACTCGCCACCGGCGAATTTGCCGGGAGCCTCATCCACACCTGCGATACCAATCCCGGCGCATCGGGAGCCCCGATTTTCGCCTTGTTTGATGATGGCGAATATTACATCGTGGGCCTGCACACGGGTAGCGTGTCGCTGTTAGAAAGTATTGCCTTACCCACGGGCGAGCAAACTGACGTGCTGAATCGGGGCATTCCCGTCTCTCGCTGGGCCGACCGAGCGATGACGTTGCGAGCCGTCCCCGAATGAGGCAAGGGTCGAGAAAAACCCGGACTGCATCGGCCAGCCAATCAACCTGACCGGGGCGGATGGGAGATCGCAGTCGGCCCCTGAATGCGAAAGGTGTACACCACGTCGCCGTAGTCTGTCGGCTCAAAGTCGGCAAAAAAGTCCCGGGCGCGAGCATCCAAGAAAGCACGGGCTTGAGGCCCAGTGATGTGAGCAGCGATCGCAAAATCCAGCACGCTCACTTTGCCTCCATTGTGTTCTAAACAGCGGTAAAAGCATCGATACAGTCGCCGCTGAAACTGTCGATGGCGCTGCCAGCCAACCCCCACCGCCGCCAGTCCCGCCACCAGCAACAACCACGGCAGCAAGAGTTTGATCAGCCAAATCACGAGCAGAGTGGCGATCGCGACCCCGATTCCCAATCCCAACCGCAAATTGAGGTGTTGGTCATCCATTGACTGCGCGGTCCGTTGCGACATGGGCCTAGTCTGATAGTTGATTTGTACTATCCTGTCGCTTCTGAGTGTATGCGAATTGGGGAGAGTTGTCAGGTCGATCGTCCACAGACCGTAACACTATCACCCACTTCACCCTCTCCACCTTCATCTCACCCACCCAACTACCCTGCCACCCTGCCACCCAGCCACCCGGCTACCCAGCTACCCAACTACCCTGCCACACCACTACCCAGCCATTCGCTCTAGCCACCCGCGCATCTTGCCCGGATTCAACAACCCATAGGGGTCGACCTGAGCTTTGAAATCCACCTGCACCGGATTGATCGTCTTCATGCCACCATCTTCCAGCAGGTAAGTGTGAGGATTCGCGATCAAAGCGCCGTTAGCCTCGTGGTAATCAATAATTGCCTGCAAGCGCTCTGGCGTGGAAAAGCGCACCAGTTGCAGCGCCGCCGGAATCACCGCGCCCCCCACCCGGAAAAATTCCAGATGCATCATCACTTCATCGCCAAAGTGCTCGTGCATGTGCTGCACTAGTTTTAACTCCGGGTCATAGGGAAACAGGGTTTGCAAGTAGGTCAAAGACGGGTCAACATTGCGGGCGTGCAGGGTGGTATGGTTCCAGGTAAATTCGGCCAGCAGGGTCTTTTTGCCCGTTTCTTCCGCTGGCTTGTGATATGTGACGGTGCCGCCAAATTCCTTCACCAATTCCTGAAACAGTTCCATCGACGGCTCAGCCACCATCAATAGCGCTGCATGGCACCCCTCGGGTAAATAGGCTTTCAACCCGGCAAAATAGCTGGGAATCGGAGCGGCATGAACGCTAATCAGCTTTTTGATGAGGCCATCGGTGTCGCCCAACGCTTGCCCAAACCGCGCCGCCGTCATGAAATTGTCGAACGTGACAATGACTTCGGCCCAGGGGTAGACCGGCCCCAGGGGAATTTCTAATTCGGTGATGATGCCGTTGGTGCCATAGGCGTGGTTGACCTGCTGCACATCGTCGCCGCGCAGTTCCAGCACCCGAGGCTCGTCTTCCAACGTGACCACGCGCACGGCATTCAGGTTGCCGCGATCGCGCAGTTGCCCATACATGATGGAGCCAATGCCGCCGCTGCCGCCGCCGATAAAGCCCCCAATGGTGGCGGTGCGATAGGTCGAGGGATACATGCGAATTTCCCAGCCCTGGGGCTGCGTCACCTTGTCAATCGCGGCCAGCTTGGCCCCTGCTTCCACGCAGGCCATCCCTGGCTTCACCCACTTCACCGCATTCAGGCGACTCAGGTCGAGAATGACGCCGCCCGCTAACGGAATGCACTGACCATAATTCCCCGTGCCCGCGCCGCGCACGGTCAGGGGGATGCGCTCCGCGACGCAGGCTTTGGCGACGGCTAAGACCTCCGCCTCGGACTTTGGCCGCACCACCAGATCCGCCGTTTTATCGGCTAATTGGGTCTGCAAAATGGGGCTGAAATAGTAATAGTCCTTGGAAAGTTTCTCAACCTGGGGGCGATCGCGAATTACTTCCACGCCGCTCAAGGTGTCAACAAAGCGATTCCAATCCACATTCTTGGGAGCCATGGCAGTCATGATGGTGCTGAGATCGAGGGTGAAGTTAAGGGGCAATTTTCCGTTATCGCAACGGGATTGCCTGTAGTTTTGCACACTTCTCAAAGTTGTGCCCCACAGTCGCGACACCGCAAAATTTGTGCCCGTGATAGGGCCGAGAATGATGGTCAAACCTGTGCATCTGATAGTGCCCGCTCTTCTCCGAGTAACTATTTATAAGCGGTTGCGGGCTTTGATGCGGAGATAATCTTCCACGAGCGGGTCGGTAATTTGGTCGGCGGGGGCATCGAGCACCAACACGCCCGATTGCTTGAGTTGGGCAAAGGCGGCCTGGCGCTGTTCTAACAAATCGAGGGCGACGGCGCGGCGATAAGCCGCACTGACCTCATCGGTAAATTCGTGAGCCTGGGTATCGACCTGCGGATCGCGTAGGGTGACACAAAACGGCAGGTGGCGCGATTTGAGTCGGGTCAGGGCCGTCAGCAGTTCGGCGGAGGCGGTTTGATCCACCAAGTCGGTGATAACCACGACGAGGGCACGACGGTGTTGCTGGGTCGCCACTTGGGTCACTGCGCCCAAATAATCAGATTCGAGAATGGCGGGCTGAATGGGGGTGAGTTTTTCGATCAGGTGCTGCAAGTGCTGGCGGCCCCCGGTGGCCGGAATCCAGGTGTGCATTTCGCGATCAAAGACGCCGACGCCGACGCGATCGCCCCGGTGCAGTCCAGCCAGGGCAAGGGAAAGGGTGGCATTCAGGCCCCAGTCAAAGCGGGAAAGCCCTTTGACGTTGGCGGTCATCAGGCGACCGCGATCGAGCAGCACAATCAGGGACTGTTCGCGTTCCGGTTCTAAAACCCGGATGAGCGGAGCACTACGGCGAGCGGTGGCTTTCCAGTCAATGAAGCGGGGGTCATCGCCCACGGCGTATTCGCGCAGTTCCGCAAATTCGGTGCCGATGCCGACCCGCTTACGCTGGCGCATGCTGCCGGTGGACTGAATGGCCAGTTTGACGGAGAGCGATCGCAGCCCCACCAAATCGGGATAGACGGCAACGGTTTGCGCTGCAGAAATCGTCCAACTGCGCCAGGCCAAACCCCACGGCCCCAATTGACGGATCTGCAGGTCGCCCCAGGCATATTCGCCCCGGTGTCGAGGCAAGACTTGATAGGTAATTTGCGTCGCGGTTTTAGCCGGTAACTCCACCGTGAGCGGCATCGGAATTTCGTCAAAGTCGGTGGGGTAGCGATCAAAAATTTGCAGTTTGGCGGCGGCTTTGGGGGCCGAGACTTTGAGCGTCACGGGATTGTCGCGACCAATGGAAAGGCGGGGCAGTTTTTCGCGCTGGGCGATCGCCCGCTGGGGGCCATTCACTTGTGCCCAATCCACCACCATCAGCAACAAGATGATGCCGTTAATAAATAGCATCGCCTCTAACGGAAAGGTAATGACGGCTTCAGTTGACCCCAGCGCATCCAGGGCAGTGGCGATACCCCCTGAGATCGCCAGCAGTCCATACAGTTTCAGCGTTGGGGTCATGTCAACTCGCTTAGCCGCCGCAATTCCATGCCTCAGATTTTAGTCGGCAATGAATAGCGATCGCTGCCTGCACACATTAATCAACAGCCAGCGGCTTTTCCATGTCCTGCAGAAAACTGAACATAAGACTGAACAAATCTGAGAAAAACCCGATTCTCTTGACCAATTAATTTTGATATCTTCAAAGAGTGTCTACTAGGTGATTCTTGAAAATGGAAATTTTCTCAGAGGAAGAAGTTAACCTAAACCTTGGAAAAACTAATGAGATTATTGTCCACAAAAATGCTGTAGTGTTCAGGGATACAGTTTATCAAATTAGTAATATTTCCTACGCCACAGTCAAAAAATGGAAGAGGGCAGAAGATAAGTCAATGCCTTTATATGTCCTCTGGATGTGGATCTTCTTGTCAGCCTTTGTTATTGCCAGTTCAGAAGATCCTAGAGTTAACTTGTATGGGGTACTGATTTTGATTGTGGGAGTTTATTTTTACTTTGTCAGCAAGCTTGAAAAAGTTGACTATTTTTATCTTCTCATTCTTGACTTTAACTCCGGCTCACGGCGTTTCTTCAAAAGCTGCAAGCCCGATTTTTTGGAGAGTGTAGTTTTGCTTCTCAAGGAAGCCATTGAAGATCCATATTTCATGAGTAGAGTGGTTGACTTCTCTGATAATTCCATAAAAATTTATGGAGATGCTGTCAGTAATGACTTTCGAACAGGTTTGAGTAAATGGCCGTACGATTTGAATCGCTAACCATAGTTTGATATTGGCGTTTTGCACGCCCTGTCAGATAAGAATGAGTCACAGGATAAATCAACATGACTTTTGGTGAACTAGAAAAGGAGTTCTCATGATTTATCAGCCCAACAACTCGATCAGTATTGGTGGCAATGCTATAGGTAATAATATTAGTGCCGGAGGAAATATACAGGGCTCTCCAAAATCGGTCGTTGGAGGAGGAAGTTCAGAGTTCAATGAAAGACAACAGCTGAAATCAGATTTGCAGGAGGTTCAAAATATTTTATTTACCTTAAGAACTGAAAAGCCAGATATCAGTCAGTCCCAAGAAGTGGCAAAACTGACTAGAGAAACTTCTAAGCCTCTTCAAGAAAGGTTGATCAACGCATTTGTAGCTGGTGGAAAGACTGCGATTGAGGAATTTTTGGACATTCCTTATGTGAATGTGGTGGTAGCGGCGATCGAAGGCTGGAACAGCTAACGGGATGCTGGGTCAATGGGCCTGGCGTGGTCTCGATGCTGAGGCCCATTGACCGGAAATAGTTGAGCGGTTAACTGTACTGAAGAATCAGAATTCAGCCGATTGATCCCCTGTTCATGGAGGTCTAAACTGGATGCCATTGTTTCTTAGGCTTCTCTAGAGCCCACTATGATGACCGATTCTTCCCCAGCCATGACCGGAGCCGAAGCGGTGGATGCCGCGATCGCCCAGGGCATTGATCTTGATGGCAGCCCGATTCCGGCGAACAAACTCTCGCTGTATCAAACCGTGATGGCAAAAGAAGCCGACCGCCAGCGCAGCGGAGTGCAAAATTCTATGCGATCGCGCATCGTGCGCATCGGCGCCAAGCACTTTTCCCAAGCGGACTTGAACCAAATGCTGCTCGACGCTGAATTCACGCCGCTAAAGGACAAGGAAATCGCCTTTTACTACGGCGGTAAATAACCTTGATCGATTCACCGTCACAGCCCAGCAAGTGGTTGCTGAACGCTTTTAAGGAATAACGCTTTTAAGAGTGGGGAGTCAATCACCCCCAAATTGTTTAGGGCAGGCATCTTGCCTGCCTGGGAACAGCCGAGACGGCTATTCCAACGGATTCAAGTCTGATTTCTAAGGCGTACTCTCGGCGCGGGGCTGCTTGAGTTGACTGATGAGGTCGGCGCGGCGGGTGTTGAGTTCGCGCTCAACGGTCAACATCGTGCGCTGCAGTTCGCGAAAGCCTGCGCCCGTCGGGGCCGTTTCCATGAGTGTGTTCAAGGCGATGAGGTGGGCGGTGAGCAAGGTTACCTCTGACGGCACCTTCACATCCGGCACAATGCCCGTTTGTCCCCAGTTATCGCCCGTCGTGGGATTGAGCGATCGCCCCACCGGCACAAACATCCAAAAATGGTCGTGGAGGCGGTAGCCCCGACCGGGATGGGCACCGCCAACCGTATGTTCACCTACCACCGTCACCCGCTTGAGCGCCTGCAAGTTGTAAGCAAATTCTTCAGCGGCGGAAAAGGTTTCTTGGCTCGTCAACAGATACACAGGCTTGTCTAGATAGCGGGGCGCGTCGAGGTGCGGCAGCGTCCACCACTGGCGTGTCGAGTCGTCAGGTCGCCAATACAGGTCGTTCAAGTGGATGGCCGGGTAGGCCGGTAACAGATAGCTACAGAGTAGGGAAACCATGGCGGGCGAACCGCCGCGATTATGGCGAATGTCGATGATCAGGGCTTCGGTGTGGGTGATGAAGGTCATCGCCGCCGCGATCGCCGCCCCCGCAAATTCCGGTGGTTCAAAGCCATAAAGCTCTAAATAGCCCACGTTGCCGCGCAGGCGCTCGACTCGGTTAATGTCAAAATTGCGCAAACTGCTTTGGTGTTGCTCGACGGCTAGTTCCGCCGCCGAGGGTTTGGCCTCGGGGTCGATATGGGGCAACGGTTGAGGACTGAAATGCACTTTGAGTTGGCGATCGCCCGACAGCTCTTGCAGTTGTAGCGTCAGGATGTCGGCGCACTGCTCGCCACCCGTGACCTCGGCGTAGCCCCCATCTTGACGACGTTGCTGAATGTCAGCCTGGAGGGTAGCGGCAACGTCTGGAAACACATAGTTATTGAGTGTCTCCACAACGGCATCTAAAACGGCGGCGCGCTGTCCGTCGTCCAACCGAAAATCCGCCCCGTCAGAAAAATCAGCAGTCATAAGTTATCTCGTTCATCACGCCACGCTCAACCCGTATTTGGGGTGGCGCTATTGAGTCCGAATCCGCTCCGGTGGGGGGGCATTGACCGTGCCCAAGCGAGACTTGAGTTGTTGCGCCCGGAGCAGTTCGGTATAGTTCAGGCCGCCTCGCCCTTCAACCAGCGGCACCGCTTCGATGGCTTCTAGCAGATGCCGCACTGCATCCCGCTCAGAATAGCCGCGCCGTTGGGCCACCCGAATGGCCGCGTCGTCCGCATCCAATTTCGCTTGATTGCCCGTGTTGGTGCGCCAAACCTGACCTGCGGCGATCGCGGTCAAGCCGCCCGCTGCCAAAATACCGACCGCATCGGCCTGAAACGCTTCAAATACCGTGCCTAGCAGACCGACAGCGGCAATGCCCTGATACAACTCCGGTTTGATCAGGCGCACAGCGGTGAGCCAAGAGACGTTGTGTAAAAAGAGCATGTCTCGTTGAGAAACCGAGAGTTCTTGCCAGAGACGCCAGTTAATAATGAGGGGATGGCTTTTGTGCCAGGGACGGGGAAACGGAGTCTCCACCACAGTGGATTGGCGATCGTCAATAATGATGCGCGTTTTCATGCGCCCCGAGGCGGGCATCAAATCCTTGAGGCGAGTTACTTCAGCGTTAGTGTTGACCACAGATAAGCCCTCAAACCCTGGTCATTCGTCAGTTACTGGCAAAGCCCGTAGGAGAGGATCTTAGCGCAAACTGGGTTACAGAAATTCCAGGCTGTCAGCGAGCGTGACCAATGTCTGCGGCACTTGCGCCGTCGCGTCTTCCAAAGCTGCTACCACCAGCAAATACACAGTGGCCCCTTGCTGATTGGCCAGAATGCTGCCCGACACTGGTTGCGGTGCACCGCGCTGACTCAAGCGTCCGGTCCATTCAATCTGCAAGCCCCGGGGCACGGCGGTAAACGTTTGGGTCTGAAAGCCTTCGCCATTATTCAACGCCTGATTGGCGAGAGCTACCAGCGTCACTTCTGGCAGTGGGGCTTCACTCTCCAACGGCAACTGCACCACGCTGTAAGACAGACTGCCATCGGGTAAGGTGAATAGCGGGGAACCGCCAGCCGTTGTGGTGGTCACGCCTTCTAACAGGCCAATTTGAAAGTTGCCTTGCGGATCTTCATAGGTGCCACTGAGGGCCGGGGCCGCCCCATCAGCGCTGACCGTCTCTTCGGGCGTGGTTTGAGCCAGGAGAGGGGGCTCGATCGACAGGGCTGGTCTTAGCCAAACCTGGCCCGTGCCAAACATGAGGGCCGCGATGAGCGCGATCGCGGCAACGCCAATCCATCCCAGTGAGCGTCGATTCATGGGCTCAGCCCCTCAGCAATCCAGTTCGCCCCTAGCTTACCGGGAAATTTCGGCAGTGATGGCACTTTTGCTAGAAATTAACCCTGGCAAAACGACTCCACGCAGCGCACAAAAATTTCAACGCCTGTGGATAAAGCCGCTTCATCAAAGTCAAAGCGGGGATGGTGGTGCGGATAGGCCAAATTTTTGGCTTGGTTTGCCGACCCCAAAAAGAAGTAACAGCCCGGCACGGCCCGCAAGAAAAAGGACATGTCTTCGCCGCCCATCGTTTGGCACTCAGGGACGACCCCAGCGGGCGTTTCCACTACCGCTAGCGCGGCCGATCGCACCAGTTCCGTAATGTCGGCATCATTCACCACAGGCGGATACAGCGGGTTATAGTCCAACTCGTAGCTGGCTCCGTGACACTGACACACGCCGCCGATAATCTCGTCCAGACGCCGCGCAAAATACCCCTCGTACATCTCGTCGAAGTAACGCACCGTGCCGCTCATGCGGGCCTGATCGGCAATCACATTCACCGCCGAGCCGGCATGCAGTTCGCCCAGGGTCACCACCGCCGACTTGAGCGGATCGATGTTGCGAGCCACGATCGTTTGAATCGCATTGACGACTTGCGCGGCCACCACAAT
Organism: Leptolyngbya iicbica LK; assembly: GCF_004212215.1. Taxonomy (NCBI): domain Bacteria; kingdom Bacillati; phylum Cyanobacteriota; class Cyanophyceae; order Leptolyngbyales; family Leptolyngbyaceae; genus Leptolyngbya; species Leptolyngbya iicbica. The sequence continues at coordinate 1,497,105 of NZ_QVFV01000002.1, read as the reverse complement.
CGAATCGACTGTCTGGTGAGGAATGGCGCCGTGGCCGCCCCGGCCACGAATCGTACAGTGGAAAAATTCGGTGGCGGCCATCATCGGTCCCGTGCGCACCCCTACCGTCCCGACGGGCAGGTTATTCCACAAATGCAGACCGATAATGGCATCGACATCAGGATTTTCCAACGCCCCAGCCTCAATCATCGGCTTCGCGCCCCCCGGCCCCTCTTCCGCAGGCTGAAAGATGAATTTCACCGTGCCGCAAAAGCTGTCGCGATGCTGTGACAGGTAGTAAGCCGTGCCCAGGGCGATCGCCACGTGACCGTCATGGCCACAAGCGTGCATCACCCCATCTTGCTGCGATCGATACTCAACCTCGTTCATTTCCTGAATGGGCAGGGCATCCATATCGGCCCGAATCGCCAACACCGGCCCGGGTTGCTGGCCCTGCACAACCGCGACGATGCCCGTTTTGGCGACCCCGGTTTCGTGCTCAATGCCCCAGTCGGTCAGTTTTTGACTGATAAATGCTGCCGTCTGGGCTTCTCGAAAGGCGAGTTCTGGCTGCTGGTGAATTTGTCGCCGCCACAACACAATCTGGGGCTGTAATTGACGAATGGCTAACCGCACCCCTGACAGGGTGGGAGTAGAAGTAGGAAAAACCGTTGAAATCATAGTTGCTTATTAAAAATGACCTGTGAGAACGGGAGCAGAGTCCAAAACGCCGATAAGTATCTAGCGTGCCTTGTGGCCCCCGGTCCTAAACTCGCGATCGCCCAAGCTTGCTGGGCACTATCCAACCCCTACAAAGGAACTGAAACTTGGGCGATATACTGAGCAGCCGAATCTTTCCTCGGGTTTGTGTTGGACAAATCCTTGGCCCGCCTTGACTGATGCAGCAATCACCGCTGGCTACCTGCCACAAAGCCCTCAGGACATACCCCGACTGGCGTCACGGCAGCAAGCCATCTGAATATTATGAAAGACTTTATCGGGGATATGTGTGATCTTGCTCCCTGGCCTCAGTAAAGTTTCTGTTAAATAATCCGTAGGATCGCTGATGACATCTCCCTACTTCATCTCATCTTCATGAAGTAAGCAGCCGATCTGGAAAATTTTCGGAAACGGTGACAAAGTGACTCTAGATGATGTCAAGCAAAGCTTTGAGATTGTAGGGATAGGGGCGATCGCATCGACACTTGAGATGACTCAGCCCCCCGGCTTTTTCAAAAAGCCGGGGGGCTTGGAGAATGCTCATCGCGGTTTTGGCGGAGATGGGAGTTGTGGGGCAGGGGATGCTCAATGGCTGTCAACGAGCTGGAAAACCGTGAACTTAGCGCTCTGAAAGCACTTTCCTAAAGGAGGGGCTCACGTAGGAAAGTACCTTCACTGGCGGGATAATGCCTTGACTGCCTCGTAGCGAAAGCAGTCGAGGGTGTGGTCATTCACCATGCCCACGGCTTGCATAAATGCGTAGCAAATTGTTGAACCCACAAAGTTGCATCCTCTTTGCTTTAAGTCTTTGCTCAGCATGTCTGAGAGTGCTGTTTTGACGGGAACTTCGGCCAGGGATGGCCACGCATTTTGCTGGGGCAACCCATCGACATAGCGCCAGAGATAGGCATCCAGTGAGCCAAATTCCGCTTGAATCCCTAGAACGGCGCGGGCGTTTTTGATGGCTGATGCGATTTTGAGACGATTGCGGACAATGCCGGAGTCGGCTAGTAAACGTGCCACATCGGCTTCTGTGTAGCTGGCAATCCGCTCACAGTCGAAGTTGTGAAATGCCTTGCGGTAGTTCTCCCGTTTCTTCAGGATGGTCAGCCAACTCAGCCCCGCCTGCGCCCCTTCCAAAATCAAGAACTCAAACAACCGGCGATCGTCATGAATCGGGACACCCCATTCATGGTCATGATAGGAGCGGTAGAGCGGGTCATCGCCGCACCATTCGCATCGTTTGGTCATTGCTTCGTCTCTGCTCAACGGTGAAGTGCAGCAAAATTATGCAACGTCTTGACTGCGATCGCGGCTAGCAGTGAATGGGAGAGAGGGGCGATCGCAAACCTACAAAACATTCACACTCCCCAGCCAGTCTACGGCAAGGGGCGATCGCCCGCTCTGGGCTCCTCTGAAGACTGAAAGACCTGCGGGGCGAGCCTGATCAGGTCTTGGCCGAACGGTGTCTGCCTCAGCGCGTGCAGATCGATCGCGCCAGCCCGAATGGGCAGCGGCACAATCCCGGAGAGGGGAACGTAGTCCATGGTTTTGGGGTCGAGCAAGACCTTTGGCAGCAGCCTTTTGGCATCGAAGGTTGTGGCCATCGGCGTCTTGAGAAAGAGGCCATAGGTGGTGCCGTCGCCCTCGTTCTTAGAGCCCAGATAACTAACGTTTGACCAGGGCGATCGCAGGTGAAGCCGTCCCCGCTGCCACTCGAAACCATCAGCGTCTACTTGCAGCTTTGAGGTGGCAGAAAAATAGTAGAGCCACCCCAGAAACACCAAGCCAACCGGCAACATGAAGAGGTTGTTTCGCAAAAAGTTGTCACGGCTAATGAAAAACCAAAATACCGACCCTTGAAATAGCAAATAGCTAACTGCTAGGCCGAGATAGACAGAGAGGGGCAACTGGCTTTGGTAGGTTTTCATTACCTATTATCATGCAGCATATTTTCAAAGATTCCTAAATGGATTAACAATTGCTAGCCCATCAATATTTGAGTATCCAAAATCTTCTGTGTAAAGGGTTTGGACGTTGGCTTCTAAACAAGCCGCAACAATCATTGAATCCCAATGAGATAAACTGAAACGACTCATTAGATCCTCAGCCCGATCAATCACACCCCATGTGGGAATCGTCGTATACCAAACCTGCTGCAAGTCACGAATATACTGATAGGCTTGCGCTCTGTTATATCCCAATGATCCTAATTTGCGACTAGCGGCTAAATACTCGCTAGCAACCTGCCATAACAAAACCCCTTCCGTCAAAGTAGATAGAAGGGAAGCTGCTATTTCTTATTTGGTTAGATCACGAGGATCGTTGACGTAAATCAGGATGTTTGTATCAACGGCGTTCATGCAGCATATCCCGCGTGAATCGAGGCGCATTCATGGGAACTGGATTTTGTTGCATTCGCTCAATCAGCGATCGCAAAAACTGCCGCTTCGTTTCTACATCTACAATGGGCGACGACACCACTTGAGGTGACTGAATCAGTAACTCAACCTCGCTTCCTTCCGGCAACTCCAATGCTGTTTGGAGGACGAATGTACCGTTACGGTAAGTTGCTTTCAGGGGCTGAGGCATAGGGAAGACTCCAGGCCGATCTCTGAATCATGTCATCTAGCATAGCCGATCGCTCTATCACCAATCTCCCTCGACAAACTCAACCGCGATCGCATCTTGCCTCTCAGCATCCAGGTTCCTCAACTGCGCGATCGCTTGCTCTAAAAGTTCAGTCATAGCAGTCCAAGACATCCAGCTTTAGCCGAATTATAGCGAGGCGCTAGTGTGCCCCATGCAAGGCTTTGCGGCATCTCTGGCCAATTAATCCACAGTTATCATCTCTGGCCAATTAATCCACAGTTATTGAGAATCTTGGCAGCGATTGCAATTCTTCAATGATATTTAAAACTACTGAGTCCAAAGCAATTGAGAATCGCCTTCACAAACCCTGAAGAATTGGCTATGTGAATTTATACAATAGAAGCTAGCTTTAATTTGGCTTCATCGATGGAAAGCAACTCTGTTCTAAATTTGTTTTCTGAAGAACTTTTATTAAATATGTCAGCAGTTTTTTTTGCATGATCAATTTTTATACCTAATCCCCAAACGTCTCCTGAATGAGGGCGGTTATCCATGAGTTCTGATGAAATCAAATACGATATCTCGCCAATGGTTGCTAGGACAAACATATTAGGTACAATCCGGACAAATAAATAAGAATTTTCAGATAGCCTTTCTAGATTCACTTGGCGTATATCAAACCAATATCCGCCTGTTTTGTTTTCAGCGACCGCAGGTGAAATTAGACTGGTCGAGCTTTTGTGGAAAACTGTAGTGTTTGAGAACTTAACAAACCCAAGTTCACTCAATAAATTCAAATTGTGATCTCTAGTTTTATTTATTTCCATGTTGTAACTCCTTCTCATAACAACTATGTCTCAGCAGTTCGACAAATAAGCCGAAGTAAAAAGCAAGCCAATCGGCTTGCTTTTTACTTCTCAGGCGCATTGAGAGTTTTAGTACTGCGGGACGGAGGGGTCGATTTCTTCGCTCCAGGCAAGGATACCGCCCGCGACGTTGGTGCCGGTGATGCCACTTTCTTTCAGGATGCCGAGGGCTTTGGCCGATCGCACCCCTGAGCGACAATGCACCACCAACTCGTGACCGTTGAGCAGTGACTTCACCTTGTCCACGCCCTCACCTTTTTCGATGTCGGGCAGAGGCACCAGCACCGCACCAGGAATCTGGGCAATCTCCCACTCATGGGGATTCCGCACATCCAGCAGCAGCACCTGGTCGCCCTTCGCATCGAGCAGGGCTTTCAGTTCCTTCACCGACATTTCGGGCACAGCGGATTTCTCCGCTTCTTCCGCCGCTTTGGCCTGGGGAATGCCGCAGAACTGTTCGTAGTCGATCAGCTCTTCGATCACCGGACGCACGGGGTTGGGCCGCAGCTTCAGTTCCCGGAAGGTCATGTCGAGGGAGTTATAGAGCAACAGGCGACCGCTGAGGGTGCGGCCTTTGCCCACAATGATTTTCACCGTTTCGGTAGCCTGAATGACGCCGATGATGCCGGGCAAAATGCCCAGCACGCCACCTTCCGCACAGGAGGGCACCATGCCCGGTGGCGGCGGCTCGGGGTAAAGGTCGCGATAGTTGGGGCCGTCTTCGTAGTTAAAGACGGTGGCTTGTCCCTCAAACCGGAAGATGGAGCCGTAGACGTTGGGCTTGTTCAGCAGCACGCAGGCGTCGTTGACCAGATACCGAGTGGGGAAGTTATCGGTGCCATCGACCACCACATCGTAGGGTTCGATAATGTCGAGGGCATTTTCAGACGAGAGCCGGGTTTCGTACAAATCAACCTGGCAGAAGGGGTTGATTTCGTGGATGCGGTTTTTCGCCGATTCAATTTTGGGCTTGCCGACCCAAGAGGTGCCGTGAATGACCTGCCGTTGCAGGTTTGACTTATCCACAATGTCGAAATCGACAATGCCGATGCGGCCAATGCCCGCCGCTGCTAAGTACAGCAAGAGGGGGGAGCCGAGACCGCCGGTGCCGATGCAGAGTACGCTCGCCGCCTTAAGGCGTTTTTGCCCTTCCAGACCCACTTCGGGCAGAATCAGGTGCCTGGAAAAGCGCTCGTACTCCTCGGGATGTAGTTGAATGTCATCGAGGTTGGGATTGAGCATGTCGTTGAAGCAGAAGCGTTAACGCTAATTACAGAAGTACAAACTAAATTGGGCCGGGGGTCGCGTAGTCGCAAGAGAAATATTCTACCGTTCATTGTGGGGGCTGCGTGAGTTCTGCGTGGGGATCGCGGCGGGAGCGTTGGGAGTTTTACGAAAGGTGAAGGGGTGTGAGGGTGGTCGGGTGTGAGGGTGGGTGAGGTCGGTGGGTGGGCGATCGTAGGGGCGAGGCATGCTCGAAATAACTCATCGTCTTCGCCCACAAAGTGGCATCGAGCATGCCTCGCCCCTGCCCCAGGTCAATTCTGCGCGTAAGCATCGCAGATGTAGCGGCTGGCGTTGTAGCGCTGGTTGCTGGGGGTGGCGTAGGGGGTGTCGCGTTGTTCGGCGGGGACGGCGCGGTTGACGACTTCCACTTCTTGCAGGTCACCGTCGCTGTCGTAATAGCGCGATCGCAATACCTGCACGGTGCCCAGGTTGTCGCAGTCAAGGCGATATTCCGTTTCGCTGAGGCGATCGGGGACGCCGATTAGAGTCTGGTAGCGATATTCCTGGTCGCCGACGGCGGTGATGCTGGTTTCGTCTAAATAGATGGGCTCGCCGTTGTAAAACGCTGACTCGCCAACTTCTCGCAGATTTTCGCGATCGGGGGTGGGGCTGGCGGCACGGGTGGTGGGCAGGTTGCAACGACTAGGAGGCAAGACGGTGCCCGCATTGTACTGATAGAAGTTATGCAGGTTGAGCAGGGCGCTGCGATAGCGAACGGCTTTCTGATCGGCGGGGCGATCGCTGACGGCCACGCCGCGACCGATTTCTAAGAAGCCTTCCGGTCGCCAATCGTGCAGCGAGGTCTGGTCAAAGTCGTCGGGGGGTGCAGAATTGATGGAAAATCGCTCCAGCCCTTGCCCGGAGACAGTATTGCCGTTGACTTGTCCGGTCAAACAAATGCTCGACCCTTCGTAGGGATAGTAATAGTCGCCAGTAATTGCCTCACCGTCTTTTTGAAAGCGAAAACAGACGCCCGAAACACGCTTGACATCGCTGGGGGGGCGATCGCTACAAAACCGATAGTTGCCGTCGGGCAGGTTAGCAATTTTAAATTGTGCATCCGTTGGCCCCGCGATGACATTGGCGGCTTGCGCGACGGGCACACTGCCTAAAATGACGGCACTCGTGAGGGCGATCGGATTCAGGAATCGAGGGGATGAGAGTGGCATAGCGACCTACCTGGGCTACGGTTTCAGGATAGGTAAATCTCGGTTTGGATGCGTCTATCTCACTAAGTACGACTGTCGAATGATGCAGTGAGCGATCGCGACTTTTTAATGAATCGCAATAACTTCCTGGTCAAAAAATCAACAATTTTCAGCGCCAGGAAACCTTTAGAAATGCTCTGGATAAAGTTGAATTGCGTCGCTTAAAAACCAGTTTTTTGAATTGATCAATGTTCTGAGAAAACCTCGAATTTCCAGCCAGATGAGCGGCGATCTCATCAATTATTCTGAGCGATTTTGCTGGCATCTCAGCCTACCTGATGAGCGCGATCGCCCTTTATTCCCAGCACTTAGCTAAATCAGCCTTCCGTATCATTAGTTACGGTTCATCGTAAACCAGCTTGCTATTAATCAGAGCATTCAGTTCTCAACGTCCGAAAGTTGGGGAATTACTTACGAGCTTCTAGGGTTCCGGCTCAGCGGTGTTATCGGCGCTTGAGTGCCTGGTCCGAGAGAAGCGGCTGGTTTAGGAATTTCTGAGCAGGCCTCAGACGTTTTGCCAGTACACGGCGGGATAAAAGCCCGGGAGGTTCGATGGAGGAATAGTCTCCATCGCCCTCTCGGGCTTCCGTTTTGGTGCTGAATACCCTGGCAAATGATATGTCATAAGGAGATTGTGATGACGGACGAACCGACTTTTCGCAGACCGAGTGAAGCGAGCGAGGCGCTGCAAAAGGAAGCCCGCTTGCCCATGACGGGCTGGCAGCAAGAAGTCGATCAGGGATTGACCTATGGGTTAGAGGCAGCGGAGAGTATTCGCGATCGCACCATTCCCACCTTTTCCCGTGGCGAGCTGCCCCACTACGCGGGCATCAACACGTTTCTCAAAGCGCCCTATTTAGAAGATGTGCGGAAGGTGGGGAACTACGATGTGGCGATCGTCGGCGTGCCCCACGACTCCGGCACCACCTACCGTCCGGGCACCCGCTTCGGCCCCCAGGGCATCCGCAAAATCTCCGCCCTCTACACGCCCTACAATTTTGAACTCGGCGTTGATCTGCGGGAACAAATCACCCTCTGCGACGTGGGCGACGTGTTCACCATTCCCGCCAACAACGAAAAGTCCTTCGACCAAATTTCCAAAGGCATCGCCCACATTTTCAGCTCAGGCGCGTTCCCCATCATCCTCGGCGGCGACCACTCTATCGGCTTTCCCACCGTGCGCGGCGTCTGCCGCCATTTGGGGGATAAAAAGGTCGGCATCATTCACTTCGATCGCCACGTCGACACCCAGGAAACCGACCTCGACGAACGGATGCACACCTGCCCCTGGTTCCACGCCACCAACATGGCCAATGCTCCAGCAGAAAATCTCGTGCAGCTCGGCATCGGCGGCTGGCAAGTGCCGCGCCAGGGCGTCAAGGTGTGTCGCGAGCGGGGCACCAACATCCTCACTGTTACCGACATTATGGAGATGGGGCTGGATGCAGCGGCTGATTTCGCCATTGAAAAAGCTACCGACGGCACCGACTGCGTGTGGATTAGCTTCGACATCGACTGCATCGACGCCGGATTTGTCCCTGGCACGGGCTGGCCCGAACCCGGCGGCCTCATGCCCCGCGAAGCGCTGTACCTGCTCAAGCGCATCATTCAAGAAACCACCGTCTGCGGCATCGAAGTCGTGGAAGTCTCGCCCCCCTACGACGTCAGCGACATGACCGCCCTGATGGCGACTCGCGTGATCTGCGACACCATGGCCCATCTCGTCGTCTCCGGTCAGTTGCCCCGCCAAGGGAAGCCCGATTACATCCACGACGAGGCCAATATGAACGTCGATCAGGCCTGGGAATAACGTTCGTAGATGCAAAACATCCTGTAGGGGCGAGGCATTCTCGCCGATGCATCTCGGACATAACAAATGGGACTGACGAGAATGCCTCGCCCCTACGCCGCCCCCATCATCCAGATACAGGATCGCCATGCACGAAACCGACATGACCAAGGCCCTCATCATCACCCTGCGGGAATGGTGGGAATCGCAGCCAGAACGCCCCCCGGTTGAACGTGTGTTTCTCACCGTGGGCCAGTTCACCTGCGTCGAGCCCGCCAGCCTGCAATTTGCCTTTGAGGTGCAGACGCGGGGCACCTTTCTCGATGGGGCAGAACTGGTGATTCAAGAAACGCCGCTGATCGCCTTTTGCCACCCCTGTCAGGCCGAATATCGACCGGAAATGGGCCTGCAATACGCCTGCCCCACCTGCCGATCGCCCCTCGATGACATCCGCTCAGGTCGCGAACTCAAAATCGATCGCGTGCAATATACCCAACCCGAGCGATCGGGCAATTCCCCCACCCCGTAGGGGCGAGGCATTCTCGTAGTAACTTTTCAGGCTTAGCCAGAGCAGTCCAAGCGAGAATGCCTCGCCCCTACCGCACCCGCATGGGGTTCATTGACCATCCCGGTCGTCCCGTTCCCCAATCCCTATTCCCTCTCCCCGCACCCATGACCACCGACACCCTTGCCGAAATCGCCACCCTCAAATCGTCGCTGGAATCCCAGGGCGTGAAATATGCCCTCGCCAGCTATGTCGATATTCACGGCATGTCCAAAGCCAAAATGGTGCCCCTGAGCCACCTGGGTCAAATGATGCAGGGCTCCGAACTCTTTACCGGCGCGGCGCTGGACGGGGTGCCCCAAGACATTAGCGACGAAGAAGTAGCGGCGATGCCCGACGCCCGCTCCGCCACCATCCTGCCGTGGAATAAAGAAGTGGTCTGGTTCGCCAGCGATCTGTACCTGTCCGGCCAACCGTTTGAAGCGTGCTCTCGCATCATCCTCAAACGAATGTTGGACAAGGCCGCGAGCCTGGGCTTCACCTTCAACCTGGGCATCGAGACAGAATTCTTCGTCTTCAAAGAAACCGAGCAGGGCTTCGAGCCGATCAGCGATCGCGACACCCTCGCCAAGCCCTGTTACGACCTCACCGGCCTGCTCGACAACTATGGCTGGCTCACCGAACTGGTGGATACCATGAACCACCTCGGCTGGGACGTGTATTCCTTTGACCACGAGGATGCCAATGGTCAGTTTGAGACCGACTTTGCCTATGCGGATGCGCTGACGATGAGCGATCGCCTCACCTTCTTCCGCCTCATGGTGAAAGAAATCGTCCGCAAGCACGGCTACTTCGCCAGCTTCATGCCCAAACCCTTCGCCAATCGCACGGGCAGCGGCGCGCACTACAACATGTCGCTGGCCGATATCGACACGGGCAAAAACCTGTTTGAAGACTCCCACGATCCGCGTGGCTGTGGGCTTTCGCAGCTGGGCTACCAATTCATCGCGGGCATTTTGCGCCACGCCAAAGCCATCTGCGCCGTCACCTGCCCCACGGTCAATAGCTACAAACGGCTAATCCGCAAAGGCAGCATGTCCGGCTTCACCTGGGCTCCGGTCTACATCTGCTACGGCAACAACAACCGCACCAACATGCTCCGCATTCCCCTCGCGGGCGGCCGGGTGGAGTGCCGCGCCGCCGACATTGCCACCAACCTGTATCTGGGCGCGGCCATGATTCTCGCGGCGGGATTGGAGGGCATCGAACAATGCCTTGATCCCGGTGATCCCCATACAGAAAACATGTACAACTACACCCTGCCGGAACTCGACGCCCTGGGCATTGACCTGCTACCCCGCACCCTGCAAGAGGCCGTTGACGCCTTCGAACGCGATCCGCTGAGCAAAGCCGTGATGGGGCCGCTGATGTACCGCACCTACACCGATTTCAAACGGCAAGAATGGGAGGACTACCACACCCACATCTCCGACTGGGAACACCAACGCTACCTGAAATTCTTCTGACCCATCCACCCATCTCGTAGGGGTGAGGCATTGAGGAAAAAATGCTTTGGAATTATCCGAAATGTGATTCCCACAATGCCTCGCCCCTACAAAATTGATTGCTATCCACCGACACCCAAAACCATGCACCAAATCATCGACGACACCCTCGGCATCAACCTCCTCCACGCCAACCAGGAAGACGCGGATCACAATCGCGCCCATTTTGACGCCTGGGGCATCACCTGCCTGAACCTGATGAGTAGCCCCGGCGCGGGCAAAACCGCCCTGCTGGAAAAAACCCTCGCCAGCCTCACCGATGACCTCAGCATCGCGGTAATCGAAGGCGATATGACCACCGAACTCGATGCCGATCGCCTCCGCCAGTACGGTGTCCCCGTCATCGCCATCAACACGGGCCGCGCCTGCCATCTCGACGCCCGCATGGTCGCCGGGGGCATTCACACCTTGAGCCACGAGCACACGCCCCAAGATCTGGACATGGTGATTGTCGAAAACGTCGGCAATCTCGTGTGTCCCGCCGAGTTTGAAGTGGGTGAGCATGCCAAGGTCGCCCTGCTCAGCGTCACCGAAGGCGAAGACAAACCGCTGAAGTATCCCGTCATGTTTCGCGAGGCGGATGTGCTTCTGATTACAAAAATTGATCTCGCTCCCTATTTAGATGTGGACTTAGCCCGCATTGAAGCCAATGTGCGCCAAATCAATCCCCACGTCACCGTGATTCCGGTGTCGGCTAAGTCGGGGGAAGGCTTAGAGGATTGGTTTGACTGGGTGCGCTCTGCTGTGAAGTCTCCTGAGCTGACTTCTGCTTAATCAATTTTTTGCTGTCTCGTTTGTTTACGGTCTCAACATCATGATGAAACGTCGTTCCCTTTTGCCAGTGCTGCTGGCGTTCTTTTGCACCTTATTCATTACTATCGGCTGTGCTCAAGACACGTCCGAAGCGCCAGCCGATGGCGACACAGATACCGCTGCCGAACCCACCGAGCTGATCAATGAAACGCCGATTGTGATGGGATACAGCAGCTGGGCTGGGTGGTGGCCGTGGGCGATCGCCGAACAAGAAGGACTATTCGAAGCCAACGGCGTCAACGTCGAACTCATCTGGTTCGACGGCTATCTAGAATCCATGCAGGCGCTAGCTTCCGGCCAACTCGACGCTAACTGCCAAACCCTCAACGACACCATTTCCTTTGCGGGGGAAGCTGTGAACGGTGAAGTCGCCGTCGTGGTCAACGACAACTCCGCTGGCAACGACAAAGTCATCGTGGCGGAAGAAATCGAGACCGTCGCCGACCTCGTCGGCAAATCCGTCGCACTGGAAGAAGGCGTCGTCGGCGACTTTCTGCTCACCCTGGCCCTCGAAGAAGCCGGCCAGTCCCGCGATGACGTGAATATCGAAAACCTGGAAACCGGAGCTGCCGCTGCCGCCTTTGCCGCTGGTCAAGCCGACGGGTTCGCGGGCTGGGTACCCTTTTGGGAAACGGCGCTGACCCGCGAAGGCAGCAAAGAACTCACCAGTTCCGCTGACTTTCCTGGTGCCATCCCTGACCTGCTCGTGGTCACGCAAGTCCTCATCGACGAACAGCCCGAGGTCGTCCAAGCCCTGGTGAATACCTGGTTCGACATTCTGACCTTCATCGACGAAAACCAGGAACGCGCCTACGAAATCATGGCCGATCGCGCCAGCGTCAGCGCCGACGAATTTGAGAAATACCTGGAAGGTACCCGCTTCTTCACCCTGGAAGAAAACCTGGAAGCCTTTACCCCCGGCGACAGCATGGTCCACATGCCCTATGCCGCTGAAGAGATGGCGAACTTCATGGTGGAAGTCGGTTTCATCCCCGAAGCGCCGGATCTGGAAGCAGTGCTGGATGACCAGTTCGTGACGGCGTATGCCGAGGCGAATGCGTAGTTGGTGAGTGGGTGAATTGGATGGAGTGGATGGAGGAGGTGGAGTAGTTGGAGTAGGTGGAGTGAGTGAAGTAGGTGAAGTGGAACAGCCCTTCCTCATAAGCTCCATAGATTTACCCCACCCACCCTCTACCTCACCTACCTTTTACCTCGCCTACCCCGTCTACCTTCACCCAACCGACCTCACCCACCCTCCACCTCACCTACCCCATCGAATCCGGGCACTCTCTACCTAACTGCTCTCTCACAGGTCTGAACATTATGGCGATCGCGTCTTCTCCACCGACCTATTCCGAGTCGTCTACCGTCGCGCCCAGCCTTAAGCCGACGGTGTTTTGGCGCATTGCGGAAGACATTCCCCAGCGGCTGAAATGGGCGCTGATGGTGATGTCGGTGCTGGTGCCGTTTTTGCTGTGGTGGGCGATCGCGAGCACGGGCTGGATTGACAATAAGTTTTTGCCCACACCGGGAATGGTGGCGGCGTCGCTGGTGAGCCTCTGGCAAGAGGGCTATTTGCTCACCGATACGCTGGCGAGCTTTTTGCGGGTGTCGGCGGGCTTTTTGCTGGCCGCGCTGGTGGCGATTCCCTTGGGCATTGGTATGGGGGCGTTTCGCAGTGTGCGATCGCTGCTGGAACCGCTCATCGGCATCGTCCGCTACATGCCCGCCCCGGCCTTCATTCCCCTATTGGTGATTTACCTCGGCTTGGGTGAAGAACCGAAAATTGCGTTGATTTTCATCGGCACGGTGTTTTTCAACACGCTGATGATTATGGATGCGGTGAAGTTTGTGCCCAAGGAACTGATCGAGACGACTTATACGTTGGGGGGCGATCGTCGTCAGGTACTCATGCAAGTCATCACTCCATACGTGGTGCCCAGCATCTTCGACACCTTACGGGTCAACATGGCCGCCTCTTGGAACCTGGTCATCGTCGCCGAACTCGTCGCCGCTGACAGCGGCCTCGGCAAACGCATCGCCATTTCTCAAAAGTTCTTCCAAACCGACGATATTTTTGCCTGCTTGCTGGTGCTGGGCCTGATCGGGTTCATTCTCGATCTGTCCCTGCAAGCGGCCATGCGGATGACGTGTAAGTGGGCGGTGAAGTAGGGACGGGTAGGTGAGGTAGGTGTGATGAAGGGTAGGTGGGGTGAAGAATGGGTGAGGTGATGGGTAGGTGGAGTGGGTGTCTGGTTACTTCGAAGAGGTTGTACGTGTGTGAAGGGGGTGGGAGAGAGTCCAGGATTTGGAGTTTTGGATGAGCTTGATGAGGGTGCGGATGATGCGATCGTAGGTTTGCTTCAGGTCATCTCCTACCTGCTGGTCGAGATATTTGCACTTCACGGCAAATTCAATCCAGGTTTGGGTTTCAGCGGCTTCAGCGGTGCAGTCAGATAGCTTAGCGACAAAGGAAGCTTCATAGATGCGCTTCCGCCATGCTTCCGCCAAATTGGCACACACAGAGCGCGAAGACCGCCGCATCTGATCTGTCAACGAATACCGTTCCTCAACTGGAAATTGCTTCGACAATTCAAAAATTTGCATCGCCGCATCAAACGCGAGTTGGTAAACCTCCAAATCCTCATGCCGCCTCACCAACTGCCCCATCGCATCCGCTCCTAAATCAATTCAATCCACCCCTAGATTTCCCACCTCCCCCACCCACTCACCTACCGCACCCGCCGCACCTACTTCACCCACTCACCTACTTCACCCAGCTACCCAACCACCCTGCTACCCTGCCACTCACCTACCCTGCCACCCTCACACTCCCCCAAACCCATGCACCTCGAAATCGCCAAGGTTCACAAACAATTCGATACGCCGCAAGGGCCGTTGGTCGCGCTCAAAGACATCAACATGCATGTGGAAACGGGCGAGTTTGTCTGTGCGGTAGGGGCGTCGGGTTCCGGTAAGTCCACGTTGTTGCGACTGGTGGCGGGGCTGGAGATGCCAACGGCGGGAGAGATTACGGTGGATGGGCAGCCGGTGATTGGGCCGGGGGCCGATCGCGGCATGGTGTTCCAGAGCTACACCCTCTATCCCTGGATGACGGTGCAGGAGAATGTGGAATTTGGGCTAAAGCTCCAGGGGATGGAGGCCAAGCAGCGGCGAGAAGAAGCGTCGCGCTATCTGGATGTGGTGGGGCTGGCGCAGTTTTCGCGATCGCTGCCCAAGGAACTGTCCGGCGGCATGAAGCAGCGGGTCGCGATCGCCCGGGCCCTGGCGAACCATCCCAAGATCCTGCTGATGGACGAACCCTTTGGCGCACTGGATGTGCAAACCAAGGAAAGTATGCAGGAATTTTTGCTGGAGCTGTGGGATCGCCTGGGCATCAGCATTTTGATGATCACCCACGATGTGAGCGAAGCGGTGTTTCTCTCCCAACGGATTTACGTGCTCTCCGCCCGCCCCGGTACCATCGCCGAAGAAGTGAGCATCGACCTGGGCCAACACCGCGCCTATGCCGTGCGCCGCACCGAACCCTTTCACCACTATTGCGACGAAATCATGGATCTGCTGCGTGGGACTGCGGCCAATACTGCTCCTTAAAGACTCAATCTAATACTGCGTACGGATGCGGTGCTACATCCGGAATTACAGCCTTTTCCAGTCTCGTGAGATACACTTAGTATGTTTTGGAATTTGCTAAGAGACAGGGATGAAAGCTTACTCTATCGNNNTTCTTTGACAGACATTAAAAACTGGTTTACAAATTGCTGCTACTGCACCTCACTAGAGTGAGAAATGCTGTAGCTTACTTGGAAAGGAAATTTAGACACGCACACTAAAGGGATGAAGTGGTTGTGAACCGTAAAAGAGCAGGTGAACTGAGCAAGGCTTTTGGCTTAAATGTGGTTCAGTCAAGATACAGTGATTGGGGCAATTTCTACGGTTTAATTCAATCCTATCCCTGCGCTCTTTGGGATCGATCAGGATACATAATTTTTAGCCATGAAGATGAACTCAACATGCCTGGAATTTCGGTTTCGAAGAGAATAAATGTTCCCAAAGGAATTTCCTCGTTGGATGGTTATAAACGTGTCATGAGTGTTGCTCATCTACCTGAAGAGTTGCCTGACAGAATTGAATATAAAGAGGGAATCGTAAAGCAAATCAAGGTAAACAGATATGAGAGAGACCAAAAGGCACGTGATGCTTGTTTGTCTCACTATGGCTATGTTTGCCAGGTATGTAATATCAAGCTTTGTGATATTTATGGTGTAGTTGCTGAAACTCTTATCCATGTACATCACATCAAACCGCTAAGTGAAATTGGTGATTCCTATATTGTGGATCCTGTAAATGACTTAATTCCTGTTTGTCCGAATTGCCATGCAGTCATACATTTAAAAAGCCCTCCTTACACTCCTCAAGAAGTAAGTGAGATGTTTCGTAGAGAATAGACGGTGAGGGTGTCGCTTTTACTATGATTAAGCTCGATGCACTGATGCTGTAAACAAGCGCGAGCGATACCATGACGACCCTCTGCATCAACCCGCAATGCTCGCAACCCGAGAATGGGGACGATCGCGATCGCTGCCAGGCTTGTGGGTCACGGCTATTGCTGGGCCAGCGCTTTCGCCCGATTGAAGAATTGGGGCGCGGCGGGTTTGGGCGCACGTTTCTGGCTTGGGACGAGGCCGAGTCGCCGCCCCAGCGATGTGTGATCAAACAAATTCTGCGATCGCAGGGCAGCCGCGATCGCGACTTAGCCGAAGCGAAACGCCTTGCTAAGTTGGGCCAGCATCCCCAGATTCCCCAACTCATCGCCATTTTGGAATCAGCCCGCGACATTTGTCTGGTGCAGTCATACATCGCCGGACGCAATTTGGCACAGGTCTTGCAGGCCGACGGGGTCTTTGACGAAACGCAGGTGCGATCGCTCCTCATGGAACTGTTGCCCGTGCTGCAATACATTCACGAGCAGGGCATCATCCATCGCGACATCAAACCCGAAAACATTTTGCTGCCGACCGAGGGGCCGCCCATCCTCGTCGATTTTGGGGCCGCCCGCACCGCCCCCACCGCCACGGAACTGGAACGCACGGGCACCGTTATCGGCAGCGCTGGGTATGCTGCCCCCGAGCAAGCCCTGGGCAAAGCCGTGCCCGCCAGCGATCTCTACGGTTTAGGCATTACCTGCCTGCATGTGCTCACGGGCGAGCATCCCTTTGATCTGTACTCCGTGGCGGAAGATCGGTGGGTGTGGCGCGACTTTGTGCCGACGCCCGTGGGGGCAGCTTTGGGACGAGTGCTGGATCGGTTGGTGGCGCGATCGCTCCGCAGCCGCTATGCCAATGCCGAAGTCGTACTCGCCGATCTGGCTCCCGCCGGACTGTGGCAACCGCCCAACTCGCAATCGCTGTCGCCACTCCCTGCGGCCACCTGGCATTGCACCCAAACCTGGCCCACCCCAGGCCGCACCGTGAATGCCCTGGCCCTGAGTCCCGATGGTCGCGCCGTGTCCACCGCCAACAGCGACCACACCTTCCAACTCTGGGATCGGCAAACGGGCGAGGTCCTGCAAACGCTGGCTCCCCGTTTGGGATTCGGCGCTGGTCATCGGGATGCCGTCACGGCAGTGGCGTTTCATCCAGCCGGCGATCGCCTGATCACAGCGGGCCTAGATGGCCAGATTCTGCAATGGGATTTGACCTCTTATCGAGTCCAGCAAAGTCTGCGTCAACGCGGCAGGCCCGTGACCGCGATCGCCCTCACGCCCGACGGCACGACGTTGATTGTGGCTGATATCGGGGGGCACATCTCAGTTTGGGATTTAGACACCGGCAAGCAGCGCTTCGATCTGGTGCGCCATTCAGGTCAAGTGAACGATGTGGCCCTCAGTCCTGACAGCACTCGTCTCGCCAGCGTGTGCGAAGCGGGCACCCTCAGACTGTGGGCGCTGCCCAGCGGTCAACTGCTGCATACCTGGACCGCCAAATCCCCCCTGCGCGCGGTGGCTCTGAGTGTGAGCCCGCCCGCCCTGATCACTGGCGATCGCACTGGGCGAGTCGTTGTTTGGTCACTTCTCGATTTTGCGCAGCATGAAGTATTGGAACAGTGTCAAGATGCGGTCAGCGCGATCGCCCTCAGCGCGGATGAACGCTGGCTGGCGATCGGCAGTCGCGATGGCACCATCCCTCTTTGGCGGTGGTCATCGGTCACCCATCATCGATCGACTGAGTTGCATCACGGTTGGACTATTGGTGATTTGCGATTTGCCCCTGACGGCCACACCCTGATCAGCACTGCTGCCGATGAGACAGTGCGATGGTGGCAACTCATTGCCCCCAACCAAGTCGGTTAATATACGGAGTTGTCACACACGATGTCAGCCCAGTGAGCGAAGCGCTGAAAGCGCTAAAACCATTGGAGATCAAAGCCTGAAAAAATTGAGACTTCTGTACCACGTACCTTCAAGGCATCCAGGCCGCGAGATAACAAGATATATCTAGACGTCCTCGTGTGCTCAAATCAGTCTGTCTTGGCCGTCCTTCACAGCCAGGACAGGTCGCCTTTAGGCAGTGCGTAGTTGCCAAGTTTGAAGTTTCACTGACGACTCTTGAAAGAAGGTTGACCGCTAGTGATTACAATTGCCAGATCTTACTGAGTTCTGAGAGTGATTTTTGCTTCAGCATGGCAGTGAATTTAGCCGTATTAATGCAGGGATGCCCAAAATATTTACACCAGCTTTTGGAAAAACCTTCAATTCCTCTAAGTCTCAGTACTGAGATAATTGATGAGTAAAACCTTAATTCAGTCTTTTTACGGATGTTTAAAGGCTGTCTTGAACGTGTGTGGTCACAGGCGCAGCAAGTAATAGCAAGTGACTAGCTGTCTTCTGAAACGACTCTATTCAGGGGGATACAAAAGTTTTGAGCTGATTATGTCAGTGTATTTTGGGAAACGAGATGTTTCTTTAAAGCTAATAGCAAGAGAATTTATTAATCCGATAAAATCGTCGTTTCAGTTCGCCTTTTTCCAGGGAATCTTGGTTTTATAGAGTCAGGCACCAAAGCGATGTACTCATTCAGGGCTGTAAAGCTAATTGCTGATGAGACCGGCTCACTGCACAGCCACCACTGTTCCGATTAGGCGGGCATGACAAAGATGAAACTCTGTTCCACAAATGCGAATCCGGCAATTCAACCATCAACGCCGCAGGTGGGAATCTATGAGTGTGAAGTCACGCTCAAGTTTCGCCTGATTGAAGAGGAGCTAGCTCAGTGCGATCGCGATCAACTGTTGCAGATTCTAATCGATGCCTACTCCTATGGCAGCGATAACTATCTTGAACCCTTGCAGGCGGACGTTAGGGTGCAAGAAGTCGCGGAGTTGGATGCTTCCCCCGAGATGCGCCGTCAGGTTATCCGACTGCGCAATGCTGGCGGCCTAAAATAGCCTATACTGCTGGATGCAGAAAGCCTGCTCCAGCAAGCTTCGAGCAGTTTTCACAAACTCAGCAAATTTGTTTGACACTGTTACAGCATTTGTTTATATTAATCAGTGTCGAATAACACAGGCCCCCATCGTCTAGAGGCCTAGGACACCTCCCTTTCACGGAGGCGACGGGGATTCGAATTCCCCTGGGGGTATTACATAGCATTAGCCCTTGAGCGCTTAAAAAGCCTCAAGGGCTTTGTTTTGACTATCTTCCCCAAAGAAAAACATTCTCAACGCCTCCCGTTAAACCGAGCGTTTTGTTGGTCTGGGGTTGATGGATGGGCGTCGTAGGTAGGCGCTTCTCCTATACGCAAAACCAGTGCCTAGCATTCATTAACGCCAGACACTGGTTTTGCGTGGTTTGCTAAACAGAGAGCACTTAGGAATGAGAATTCAATTAAGTGTGGACAGTCGAGACGACTGTCTGAGGGCAAGCAAGATGCCTGCCCAACAAGACTTGGATTTTATAAATTCCTGATTCCTTAGCAGCGCTGTTCTAAATATTGACCAATCATGATTTCTTCTCCAGCTCGAGAAATGATGGTCTGTCGTGTGCGAGTCGAGTCACCGATCAATTTGATTTCTTCTTCAAAGCTTGAGCCGTCGTAGGCAGTCTTTAACACCATGGTGCGTGGCTCACGGAAAGTAAAGTCCGCCGTTACTGGTTTTGCGGTGGCAAAGCCGCGATCGCGATACAGCGTTGTGCCCCTGACCCCAAACAAAGTGGAGCCGTTGACAGGTTTTCGCTGGGTGTGGATGTAGTTACTCTCCCAAGTGACTTGAGCACCACAGATCAGTGGGGTGCGCTCTGGCAAATCATGTAGCTGATGCAAAGTCTCTAGTTCTGCTGCGTCTGCCGACAAAAACCGAATGTTGATGTAGCTCACCACTTCTTGAACATCACCACTTTTGAGCGTGTAATAGCGCCGCTTAGAGCGCCAGTCACCCTCGCAAGCTTGAAAAAATGAAGCGACCAGGGGTTCCGCCAGAATACGAGCAGTATCTAAGGAGTAGGGCATAAACAGCTATCCATTTACAGGGGATGAACTCAAAAACGCACCGCTTTGAGAGTGTTAACTTTTGTAACCTATGTCAATGCTATCGATCTGTCTCAGAATTGACAACTTGCCAGTCTTTCTTCACGCTAGGCGTATTGCCTTGGTGGCAGCGCTGATATCACTCTGTTTGATTGTCGATGTTACTGACCGCCAGAAGAGAAACCGCTGCATCCGCTACAAAAACTGTGAAGGCAAAATGAAACTTCGCTGCTTGCTCTCAACTGATTGAGGGAACTTCTAGAATAGTGACTAGTTAACGTTTTCTTTGGATTTGCTGAAAACCACAGTGCCCATCACTCCTTTACCCCATGAATCTGCTGTGTCTTCCCCTGGCCGTTTGCCTCAGTCGTCAAGCTCATCGCGCTCTTGGTGGGTACAGATCAAGCGGCGCAGTCGCTATATTTATCTGAAATTTATTCGTCTGCGAGGGCATCCCAAGGAATTGGCGCGAGGCTTGGCTGCGGGGGTGTTTGCGGGAATGTTCCCGTTGTTTGGACTGCAAACTATCATGGGGGTGGCGATCGCCTTTCGCATCAAGGGCAATCCTCTCATGGCGGCAGCAGGCACTTGGATTAGCAATCCCCTAACCTATTTGCCGATTTACGCCTTTAACTATCGTCTCGGCAGTTGGATCTTGGGGCGGCCTGTCGTCAACTTGTTTACCGATGTCGAATCGATGAAAGCTTGGCTCGAAACTGGCGCTGATGTTGGCGTCGCCTTGATGCTAGGCAGCCTGGTGATGGGAGCCATCTTTGGGACGGCTAGTTACTTTGCCGGTTTACCCCTGATCCGCCGGGCCCGTCGCCGCTATCGCCAGTTCAAGCACCCCGAATCCTGATTGTGACGCTGGGGGTGATCAGCTTACGGTGAGGAGCTTCGGGAAATTTCTGGCCTCAGGCAGTATCACCAAGCCCCCGTTTCCTGAAGAAATGGCGACACTGCGGCGGGTGACCAGGTTAGGGGTAAGCTGCCTTGAACTCGCATACCTTTCTCCGTATGAAATTTGAACAGCCGCTCAGCCCCGGCATAGCGTTCAATTTCGGGATTGCCATCCCAAATGACTTCGGCCTTGCCTGTGAGATACAGCAGGTCGCCACTTTCAAAATCGATAAAAAGCAAACCTGCTCGGGGATTCACTTCGATATTGCCAAAGGTATTGAAGTGATAGTTGCCGGCAAAGTCTGGCACTGTCAGAGTGTCGCCATCGACGCGAACAAAGCCCGGTTTGCCGCCGCGATGGGAGACATCAACCCCTTTGGCGACGCCGGCAGCCGCATCCAGATAAGCCGTCGCGATAAAGAAAGTATCCGCGGCGGCGATCGCAGCCCGTTCGGTTTCACCTAATGCACGCAGCGTTTGCAGGGGTTTGGCAGCCGCTGGCTCAAACCCTTGTAGGTCAAACTGACGCGCCTGAATATATTTGGGACAGTTGCCAAAGGTTTGCCCCACGGCAACCTCGAAGCCATCGCTGGTGATGGCGCTGACTATGCCATTGATGCGATTGCGGCGGCGGGTGTGCAGCTCAATGCCGAGAAAGCCGATGTCAGCGCCCACTGTCAGGGTCTCGCTCAGCGGATCACCAAAGAGCGGTTGTGCGGCAATGTGGAGGGTGCGATCGCTCGTCGCCGTAATAAACCCCGGTTCACCCACCAAGATTGAGGCCCAAGGCTGTCCCTCGCGATCCACTGTCCCCACTAAAAAGTAGGACAGTTGGGCATAGAACTGCTGATGCTGCTCGGGCAAAAAGTCCCGAATCATGCGGCGACCCAGTACTTCCATGCGATCGCGGGCCCCCAGTTTTGCTTGAATCGCTTGTTCGCCTGAGTGAAAGGGGGACGCTGCTTGTTGCCAGCCAGGAATCGCCATGGTCAAGGCTCCTTGATAGATGAACGGGGAGAAGTTGGACTACTGCGCTGGAGCGGTCAACTCCATCCGAATGCCACCGGGAATGATCAACATCATGTGCTGGGTGGGGCCGTTACCTAAGGGTTCCGGGGCAAATTCAATGGTGACGTCTGCGATCGCTTGGAGTTTTTCATGCAGAGCCGTGAGCGTGGCAGCTCCATCAACTTTGAGCGCAAAGTGATGCAAACCAATATTCGTGTGGCGATTAAAGGGCACCGCAGACTCTGGATCCTTTGCTTGCCAGAGGGTCAGCAACGTTGTTCCATCTGACACGAAGTAGGCCGGATAATCGGGTTTTGCCCCGACTTGTTTGAATGCCAAAACATTGACGAAAAAATCACGGGTTTGATCGATATTGGAAACGGTCAAGCCTAGATGATGAAGGCCTTGGGTGATGGCCATGGTCATTGCCTCTTTACAACGAAAACGGGACAAACGAACAAGGGAAATTCAAAGTTGTTAGGCTACCCTCTGACTGCGACGGCTGCCTTCGACCCGACGGATATCGCGCCAAATTTGGGTGGCAGCGTTGGCGCCATCGGCTGCAGCAATTACCACCTGGTTCATACCTACTTTGAGGTCGCCGACAGCAAAGATCCGAGGGTGTGAGGTGCGGTTCATGGCATCTGTCACCAGATTGCCGCCCTGATATTCCAGGTCGATGCCTTGCAGATAATCGGCGTGATACTTGGAACCCATGGAGACGAGACCAGCATCTAGTTCAACCATGGAACCATCGGCTAATTCCACCCCAGACATTTGGTGGTTTTCACCCAAGAACTGGTGGATTGGCTGTTCGTTGATGGTGTAACCGGCTGCGGTGAAGCGATCGCGTAATTCATCCTCGATCTCAAAGGCCCCGTTCGTGAACAAAGTGATGTGAGGCGTGAACCAACCGAGAGGAAACGCGACTTGCAAGCTGCTCGCGGTGCTGCCGAAAACACCGACGCGCTGGTCACGCATCTCGTAGCCGTCACAGATGAGACAAACATGCAGGTTGTATCCGGCATAGTCGAACACGTTTTTCATATCAGCCAGTTGCGGCAAGTGGTCAATAATGCCGCTGGCCGCGATTAGATAGCGCGTGCGAAACACCTTGTAGATGGGATTTTGACGCCCAATGCGCACTTTCACCGCCAACGTTTCGCCTTCATCGATCACCTCTTCCACATAGGCGTTGAGATAGTCGCCTTCGAGAGAAAGGTAGTGCTCTTTGCCTTGCTTGAGCACTTCTCTGCCGGGGGTATCGGGCGGCAATCCTAAGTAGTTGTGCAATTCTTGCATCCAGAAAGAGCGGGCTTTGCCTTTATCAATCATCAGCGTGGAGAGCAGATAGCGCTGGAGATAAATGCCAGCGGAGAGTCCGGCGGCACCGCCGCCAACCACTAATGCATCGTAAACGTGGTCATTGCGTTGATTAAGGGTTTGCTTCGTCAGTTGCATCGCAACCTCCAAAAGAGGATATCAAGTGGGAATACTTAGACCGAACGATCGGTTCAAGCTAAGTCAACTGTACCGAACGTTTGGTATACTGTCAACGTCTGCCTCCAAAAGTGTTCGCAATGCCTAAGGAAACTTACGTTCCGAGTTTGTTCTCGTTGTTTCGTCAGTACGGTTATGACGGGGCGACCCTCTCCAAGATTTCGGAAGCAACCGGATTGGGGAAGGCGAGTTTGTATCATCACTTTCCTGGTGGCAAGGATGAAATGGTGCAGTCGGTACTGGGCTATGCGGGTGAGTGGGTGCAGACAAATGTGCTGGCGCTCCTCGCTGGCGATGGCAGTCCAGAAGTGCGGCTGCAGAAAATGTGCGATCGCATTGATGAGCTTTATGCGGGGGGCACTCAGCCTTGTGTGCTGGCCATTTTGCAATCTGGCACTGGCCGCGACCTGTTTCACGACTCAGTCAAGGCGTCGGTTGAGCAGTGGATTGCCGCAATCGCTGTTGTTGTGGTCGAAGCGGGGATAGACCCAATGGTGGCCCGACAGCGAGCCGAAGACGCCCTCATTGCCATTCAAGGCTCGCTCGTGGTGTCTCAGGCGTTGGATGACCCGGCCCTCTTTCAGCGAGTGATGCAAGCGCTGCCTCAGCAGTTGTTGGCTCAGTCATCAATTTGACCAAGAGAGTATTGACAGGCTCAGTTATGGACTCACGTTTCTGGGTGCAAGGTGGCAAGCAGTTCACTTTTCACGGTGGATGGTTCCGCCAATCGTGCATGATCGCTTCGCGGTCAAAAAGGTGGTTGCTAGCACTCAGTAAGTGCCGTAGTGACGCGCTTCTGAAGCCATTAGACAGTAATAAAACTGGGCCAGCTCTGGTGCTGGACAATGGACGGCAGTCAATTCTTAGTGCTCGTGACTACGGGCTTTGAACAGCGCAGCTACGAGTCAGGAGTCCAACATTCTCCCCGTTTCTTGACGGCGAATGCGTTTACTAAGCTCGACTCTACAGGACGTTGTGGGTAGGTGCCGCAGGGAAATTTGACGCCGTTCTAGCCACTGGTTGAGCTGGTTTAAATCAGTGAATAAATAAAAAATCCCCAGAGAAGTTAATTTTCCGGGGACTCGCACTTATAAATGCTTCAGGCTTATCTAGAGTTGTACATCGGGAGGCAGCAACACCTGGTCGATAGCGTGAATCACTCCGTTGCTGGCCTGCACATCGGCCTGCACTACTGTGGCTTCATTCACTGAGACGTTGCCAGTAGCATCATCCACATTGACAGACACGGGAGTGCCAGCGGCGGTATCGACATCTCCAGACACAACTTCAGCTGCCGGAATTTCTTGGGGCAGTACGTGGTAAGCCAAAATCTGAGTGAGGGTTTCCTGGTTTTCGGGCTGTAGAAGCTGCTCCACTGTGCCTTCGGGCAGAGCTTCAAAAGCTTCATTAGTCGGGGCAAAGACGGTGTAAGGGCCTTCCGCCGCTAGGGTGTCAGCCAGGCCGGCCGCTTCAACCGCTTGTACCAGGGTGCTGAAGGTTTCGTTTCCGGCAGCCACATCAACGATGGTGCCTGACTCTTCTTCCATCGCCATTGGCTCTTCGGTGGCCATCTCTTCGTCGGTGGGTTCGACGGCGGTATCAGTGGTCGAAGCCTGACAAGCTCCGAGGGTTGCGATCGCGCCCAAGCCAACGAGGCCAATCACTAGCCGCTTTTGGAAAAAACTCTTTGACATAAACCTAACCTTTAAGCGTTTCGATACAGTCTTTGGAAAAGTTAACACCTGTTTAAAGGCGGTCGTCTCTTTCGATTGGTAGAGATACGTTCAGTCGATTGTTGGAATTGATGTCACCAGGGGGATCGCTTGAATGGGTTCTGATTCGACCATTGCCAGAGGCAGGAAAATGGCAAATGTTGACCCTTCTCCCAGGAGGCTGGTCACATCAACATGGCCCCGATGAGCCTGCACGATTTGTTGCACAATGGCCAGCCCCAGCCCCAACCCGCCAGAGGCTTTGGCTCGCTTAGAGTCAACTCGATAGAATCGCTCAAAAATCATTGGCAGTGACTCCTCGGGAATGCCAATGCCGGTATCCTGCACCTCAATCAAGGCCTGCTGTTCCCGCTGCAGCAACCGCAGCTGGATGTGGCCTCCGGCGGGGGTGTACCGACAAGCGTTGCTGAGCAGGTTCGTGATGGCCTGACGCAGTAAATTGGGGTCGGCATTTACCAGAACGGCTGTCGGTGGCAGTTCTGACGATAGTTGGAGGTCATGGACCTGGGCTTCGGTCTGCCAATCGCTGACCAGTTGCGCAAGCAAGTTGGTTAAATCCACCGTCTGCAGGTCTTCTGGGGCCAGTAGCCCTTCCTGGCGGGCCAGAAACAGCAGCTCGCTGACCAGGGTACTCATCTTTTTGGTCAGATTCACGATATTTTCCAGGCGCGGACGGACTCCCCTGGGTTGGTCGTCGGGGTCGGGAAACTCCTGCTCAAAGTCTTCTATGGCCATGAGACCAACCTGGGCATTGCTAAGTACGGCAGCCAGGGGGGCGCGGAGTTCGTGGGAGGCGTTAGCGGTGAACCGCTGGAGCTGGTCGCAGGCGTTTTCCAGGCGGTGGTTGGTGGTTTTGAGATTGTCTGCGCGGTCGGCCAGTTCTCGCTCGAGCTGGTGCAGCAGATGAAGGGCGAAGAGAGCCGCCAGGGTGCCAATCACCACCAGCAAACAGAGGGCCAGCCAGGCCACCTGCTGATAGCGATCGCGGTGCTGAATCCGCTCGGCCAGCAGCGCTTCTTCCACCGCCATGAAGCGATCGATCGCTTCTCTGGCGGTGTCCATCGTCTCTTTGCCCTCCTCCAGCCAGGCGTAGAGATCGGCGGCGGGCACCAGGGTATTGGGCTTTCCCTGGACTAGTTGCAGTTCTTGCTTGAGGAATAACTTCTGCTGAAAAATGGCCAGATTTTCGTCCGCTAGCTGGCGAATGGCCTGCACCTGTTCGACCTGGGGTGGGTTGTCGCTGACCAGGGTTTCGAGGCGATTCAGGGCACTGGGGATTTCGGTTTGAGCCCACTCGTAGGGCTCTAAAAACTCTTCGCGACGGGTCAAACCGTAGCCGCGCACCCCCGTCTCGGCATCCACCAGGGCCTTGACCAGTCGCTTGGTTTCGAACCGCACGGCTTGGGTATGCTGCACCCAGGTTTCATCTTCAGCCATACTGGCTTTGAGCCAGGCAAAGGCCGACAGAGCCGTAAACATGCAGGTGACCGGAATGGCAATAATGACCGCGCCGCGTACTCGAATCGGCAGGTTTTGCCAGGGCTGATACAGTCGTCGAGCCAGATTTGCCATAGGTCAGGAAGCGGGAGGGGCGAGGCGATAACCGGCACCATAGACCGTTTCGATCCAGGTGTCGGCGTTTAAAGTTCGCAGGCGTTGACGCAGCCGTTTAACCCGAGCCGCTACGGCGTTACTTTCGGGCTCTGAGCCCCATTGCCAGAGGGCCTGCTCGATCTGGTCGTGGGTCAATACCTGATGGGGGTGGCGCAGCAGGTATTCCATTAGCTGAAAGTCGCGGCTGGAGAGCTTCAAGCTATTATCTCCTCGCGTCACTCGCATTGTATCCAGGTAAAGCACCAGGTCGGCCACTTGCAGCAGGTCGCCACACCAGAGGGGCGATCGCCGCCGCAGGGCTCGCACTCGGGCCAGCAGTTCTTCTAAATCTACAGGTTTCACCAGATAGTCGTCGGCTCCGGCATCCAGGCCCATGACCTTATCGGCGCTGGTGTCTTTGGCAGTCAGCATGAGAACGGGAGCGGCTTTGCCCTCTTGGCGGTAATGCTGGCACAGGGAAAGGCCATCCTCCCCCGGCAGCATCCAGTCGAAAATGAGCAGGTCGTACTCTTTTTCGCCCATCAGCCAGCGAGCGGTGGTGCCATCTTCGATCGCATCTACCACATGGCCAGCATGGGTCAGAGCCGCCTGTAAGGGTTCGAGTTGTTCGGGGTCGTCTTCGACCAGCAGGATGCGCATTGAAGGGGGATGGGTTTTGGGTTTCAGAGGTTAGGGTTGCCGGGAATGGTGCTGCCCAATTATTACCTGCCCACCGACACCCGACACCCGATACCCCTCATACCCGGCTTCCCGTTCCTACACTTCACTGCACAGGCTGAACCGTAAAGGCATCAAATTCGCCGCCTTCGAATTCGCCGGTAATGGTGATGCGATCACCCACGGCAACATAACTGGCGGTGTTGTCGCCATAGACATCCCAGGCATCCACCTGGAATGTGCGATCGCCCGTGTTGAGCTGAAAGCCGTCTTCCCAGACCTGTTCAACAGTACCCGTGTAGGCATTGGGGCCAGGGCGAGAATTGGCATCTGCCGCTGGCGCATCCGTCGACACTTCCGGTGTTGCGGCAGCACTGGTCGGGTCAGAGCCCGAGCCTGTAATGGATAAGGCATCGAACTCGCGGCCTTCAAATTCGCCGGTGATGGTCAGCTCATCACCCACCGCAACATTGCTGGGGGTGTTGTCGCCGTAGACATCCCAGGTATCGACTCGCAGGGTGCGATCGCCGGTGTTGAGGCGCAGGCCATCTTCCCATACCCGCTCAACGGTGCCAGTGTAGGTGGTTTGGGCATGGCTCAGATTTGGCAGCAGCAATGCGGTGCCAAGTCCACCGACCAGCAAAGCACAGACAGCAAAGCGATTCATAACCAATCTCCGTGGGTTGAGCGAAACGAACTAGGCAAATCAAACAGTCAATTCACAATACCGACTGACTATGACCAGAAAATGACAGTTTGCTGAAAGCCTGGCTCGCTCAATACCCAATCTGCCTGTAAGTCTCCCACATCAGAGCATTACCCTTCTTTGGCGCTGCCGTTGAGCTTGTCAGCTTTTTTCTGCCAGGTGCTTATTCACATAGCAATCCGCAGTCAGGTGCCGAGAGCCCAAAGGTTTCAAGCATGGGCCTTGAATCTAAGTTTGGACAGCCGTCTCGGCAGTCCCGGCGCAGACAAGATGCTTGCACAACTAGCCTGAGACTTTATCAGATCCTGCTTCCTCAGCCCCTCGTTTTTCTGCCAAAGAAATGAACGACGCAATCCGTGCAACGCTATATGTCTGAGCAGAAACATCTTTCATCCTTAGTGGTAAAAGTGCCCGGCAGTGGCTAGATCAACTGTGTATACGGGGTTCTGGGTGTAGGGTGGCCAGTAGTTCACTTTCGATCGCGGAGAGTTCGGTGAGCCGGGCATTGACCGTTGCGCGGTCAAAGTAGGTGGTGGCGAGTACCCAGTAAGCGCCGTAGTGACGCGCTTCAGAGGCCATCAGGCTGTGAAAGAACTGAGCCAGTTCCGGTTCTGGGCAGTGGGCTGCCAACAATCCCAGGCGCTCATGGCTGCGGGCTTCGATCAGGGCCGCGACCAACAGCGAGTCCAACATGCGGTCCGGCTCTACACGGCGCACTTGTTTGCTGAGGCCAGCGCCATAGGGCGGTGCGGGCAAGGGCTGTAGGGGCACCTGCCGCCGTTCGAGCCATTGGTTCACCAATTCAAAATGGCTGAGTTCTTCTTGGGCGATCGCGGTCAAGGCTCGCACCAGCTTTTCGCTAGAGGGATAGCGGCACATCAAGTTCATCGCGACGCCCGCTGCTTTGCGCTCACAGTGAGAATGATCGAGGAGGACGGTGTCAAGATGGGCGATCGCCTGCTCGACCCAAGCCTGCGAGGTCGGCGTTTGCAAAAACTGAATACGAGCAGGGGCAGCAGCAGCGACCATGATGGCGAGGCGTAAAACAACAGCCCCATTATTTTATCGGGTTTGTCTCAGGGGCTCGGCGTTATTCTAGTGTTGCGGCATCGGACTCTGGTGCGGCGGCGTTTTGCAGTTGAGAGATTTGGAATTGGGCATCTTCATAGCAGCCCGTGCGGCCCAGGTCGAGGCATAGTTGCGCCGCCGCTTGCAAATCTTGCAGCGCCGCTGAGGGGTTGTTCATGTCGATATGCAGTAGGGCGCGATCGTACCGAGCAAACACATAAGTGGGGTCGATCGCGATCGCTTGACTCAAATCGTCCATTGCACCGGGCTGATCATTCAGCGCCTGGCGGGTCAGCGCCCGGTTATAAAACGGATCGGGACTATTGGGGTCAATCTGAATTGCAATGTTGTAATCCTGCAAGGAGCCTTGAAAATCGCCCAATCGGCGGCGCACTAGGCCCCGATTTTGATAGGCCAGGGCATGGCTCGGCCGCTGGTTGATCGCGGTCGAACAGTCACTCAGCGCCAACTCCTGCTCGTCTAAGTTGGAATAGGACAAACACCGATTGAGATAGGCCGCAGCAGCGGTGTCGGAGTCGGTGGCGAGGTCAATGGCTTGGGTGTAGTCGTTGATCGCGCCTCGGTCATCGCCCCAGTCGGCGCGGGCGCTGCCCCGATTGACGTAAGCCTTGGTCAAGGTGGGGTCAAGCTCAAGGGCTTGCGTGTAGTCGTTGATCGCCCCTTGAATGTCGCCCATGGCAAACCGAAAGTTACCGCGACTGTAGCGGTAATCAGGATGGTCGGGAGCTTGGGCGATCGCGTCAGAAATATCTGTCAAAGCCGCTTGGGCATCGCCCTGCTCAAAATAGAGCTGACTGCGAGCGGCCAGGGTTTCAGGTTGCTGAGGTAATTGCTCTAGCGCTTGAGAATAGGCGGCGATAGCGGCTGCGGGGTCTTCGGTGGCGATCGCTTCGGCTTGGGCAATCTGGCGTTGGGCGGCCAGCCGCTGGGGCAATTTGAGTCCTAGCACGGTTGCCAGACCAATGAACGCGACCACACCCACCGCCCCCAATATCGGCACGAGCCCCGGCCGCCGCGATCGCCCGGAGGGTGGGTCGGTGGGGGTGCTCTCAACGGGACGCGGAGTGGGCGAATCAGCAACCGCTTTTTCTGGCGGCATGGCTGAGACCTCCGGAACGTCTAGCAGATCCTCTAAATCGTTTAAGATTTCGGCAGCTTTTTGGTAGCGTCGCTGTGGGTGGGCGTGCACCATGCGCAGCAGCAGATTGGCAAAGGCTGGAGACATTTTGGGCACACTGCGGAGCATCGCCGTCAATTGTTCATGGCGGTTGGGAGCCTGTACTTGCGGTAGCTCCTTCGGGTCGCGCCCCGTCATCGCCTGAATCACAATCATGCCAAGGGCGTAGTGGTCACTACAAAAGAGTGTTTGGTGTTGATATTGCTCGGGGGCGACATAGACTGATGAGCTCTGCCGCTCATTGCCGTTGGTGCCGTTTTGGCCTTTTTGTTTGCCCGCAATGTGCTGACTAATATTTTTGATGGAGCCAAAATCTAGCACGACCCACTGGTTGTCGGTATGATGTCGAATCAATTTCGAAGGCTTGAGATTGCTGTGGATGACTCCGTGGTCTTGGGCAAAATGTAGCACCGGCAAAATGGCTTGCAGAAAGGCGATCGCTTCCTGCACCGTCCAGGGCTCAGACGCCGCCAGCAAATCTAACAGTGATTGCCCGGGGATAAATTCTTGAACGATAAAAAAGCTCTGATCCACATCAAACGCGGCCGAGGTATCGGGCACTTGGGGATGTTGACCAATTTCCTCCAACATGGCGACTTTTTGCTTGAGCAGCCGCAAAATGAATTGCCGCGTCATCGGATTCCGGGTTGGCAAGCGTAGCTCTCGCACCACGCATTTGGGATGCCCTGGATAGTGCACATCTGCTGCCAGGAAGGTCCTGCCTGACGGATGCGCGTTGAGGGCTTGGATAAATTGATAACGCCCCCCCAGCAGATTTTGAGGTGAAGACATATGGCAGATGATGTTGCGAAACGTTCCCTGACACGGACGACGGCTGGGCGAATCGCCGATAGCGATCGCCGATCCAGCGGTAAGTCCCTTAGATCAACTGATGGCAGTTGCCGATAGAAATGCTAGTAGATCGTTTCCCCTTATAACTCCCAAAAACGAGGGCGAGGGCACACTCAATTGATTTTTCTTCAGAGATCGTTCCCTGGGTACTGCGGTGCTGGGTTTACGGCGATCGCTGTCATCCCGCTCTGAGCCTCAAAACAAGGCGCTGACGGAAAGTGTAAGTTGTGGATATGAAAGCATTTGTTCTCTCCTCTGAAACCCGCGTCGAAATTCGGGAATTTTTGAACTTGGCGCTGCCGCTGGCCAGTGCACAGGTGGCGCAAGCGCTGACGGGCTTTGTCGATACGCTGATGATGGGGCGACTCGGTCAAGCCTCGTTGGCTGCTGGTGGGCTAGCCGTCATGATATTTATGGCGACTCTGATGACGGGCATTGGCATCGTGTCGAGTGTGAGTCCGCTGGCGGCGCAAGCCTTTGGGGCTCAAGAGCCGCGACAAGTCGGGCAAGTTACCCGGCAGGGACTCTGGCTGGCCCTGTTAATTGCGCTGCCGATGATGCCTCTGATGGGCGACTTGGGTGAGATGATGCGATCGCTCGGCCAAGCGCCCGAAGTGATTGCCCTGACTGATGAGTACCTCAGCATCATTCGCTGGGGATTGTTGCCTGCCCTCTGGTTTGCGGTACTGCGCTGCACGGTGACGGCGATCGGGCGTACCCGTCCTATTTTCGTCATGATGGTGAGCGCCAATGTGTTGAATGTGTTAGGCAACTATGTGCTCGCCTTTGGCAAACTGGGGTTTCCAGCGATGGGGCTGGCCGGGTTGGCTTGGTCGAGTGCGCTAGCTCACGGGCTGATGTGCCTGGGGCTGTTGGGCTATGTGGCGTATCACCGTGACGGTTGTTTGCAGCCCTATCGGTTATTTGAGCGCGTCTTACGGCTGCGGCCTGCAACCTTAAAACAGTTGCTGGTGTTGGGTTTGCCTATCGGCGTGGTCACGATTTTAGAAAATGGTCTGTTCACCGTGATGACGTTGATGGTAGGGGCGATCGGGACTCACGTGTTGGCGGCCCAGCAGTTGGCCCTGCAAACGGTGGTGGTGGTGTTTATGTTGCCCTTGGGCATGTCCTACGCGGCGACGGCGCGGGTCGGGCAGTGGTATGGGCGCGGCGACTGGCCGGGGGTGCGGCGGGCTGCAATGGTCAGCATGAGCCTGACGGTGGCCGTTATGTTTGTCTTTGGCGTGGTGTTTGTCTTGTTTCCGACCCCGCTCATCAGCGTTTATCTAGATGTGCATGATCCGGCTAACCAGCCAGTCTTGCAGGCGGGGATTGCCATGCTGACGGTAGCCGGGTTTGGGCAAGTGGTGGATGGCGTGCAGCGCACGGCTAACGGTGTCTTGCAAGGCTTACAAGATACCCGCGTACCGATGGTGCTGAGTTTTGTTGCCTACTGGGGAGTCGGCATGGTGGCAGGCTACTGGTTGGGCTTTCACACCCCGCTCGGCGGCGTCGGGATTTGGATGGGTGCGTACTTAGGCCTAGCGGTAGCCGCAATTTCCTACATTTGTCGCTTCCGTCTGTTACTCAAAACTCGTTAAGAGAGGCGACTCAAGCGGCAGCGATCGCGTCTTTCAGGGTCGCCACCACGCGCTCTTGTACGGGCGCTTCAATCTCGGGCCAAATGGGTAAGCTCAGCACTTCTGAGGCCACCTGCTCACTCACCGGATAGGTGGGAAACTGGCCGTCATAAACGGGTAAGCGGTCTTGGGGAATCGGATAATACACCATGGCCCCAATGCCCTGCTCCGCCAAATATTGCTGCACCGCATCCCGTTTGCCGTCTAAAACACGCACAGTGTACTGGTGAAACACGTGCCCGGCAGTCACCATTGGCGTCACCACCCCCGGCACCGTTGCCAATAGGCGGTTGTAGGTTGCGGCAACTTGACGGCGTTGCTGGTTCCACTGGCTGACGTAAGCGAGCTTCACCCCCAAAATCGCCGCCTGCATCGCATCCAGCCGCGAGTTATAGCCCAAAATTTCGTTGTGATACCGCTTCAAGGCACCGTGGACGCGCAACTTACGGGCCATTTCAGCGATCGCGTCATCATTCGTGGTGATCAGGCCGCCATCGCCATAGGCTCCCAAATTTTTGGTGGGAAAGAACGAGAACGCCCCCACATCCCCCATTGCGCCAGTGAATTGCCCAGTGATGCGATCGCGTATGGCATCCTGACAGCCTTGCTCGCAGCCGATGCAGTCGCCCTTGTAGACGGCGCCAAAGGACTGGGCACAATCTTCAATCACCTTGAGACCATGCTCGGCAGCGATTTCTAGAATCTGGGCCATCGGCGCGGGATTGCCAAACAAGTGAACCGGCAAAATCGCCTTCGTTTTCGCGGTAATGGCCGCGCGAATCTGCGCCGCATTCAGGTTAAACGAAGCGGCCTCGATATCCACAAAGATGGGCTTAGCCCCAATCATGCTGATGGATTCTGCCGTGGCAAAAAAACTAAACGGGGTCGTGATTACCTCGTCCCCGGGTCCAATGCCCGCTGCTCGCAGTCCAATCACTAAAGCATCGGTGCCAGAATTCACCCCGATCGCGTGCTGCACCCCCAAATGGCGAGCCGCATCGGTTTCAAACTGCTGCACCTCTGGCCCTAAGATGAATTGTCCCGAGGTCAAGACGCGATCGACCGCCGCCTTGATTTCTGCCTGAATGGCCTGATACTGCGGCTTTAGGTCGAGAATGGGAACCTTAGTTTGCGTCACGCTGACTGCCTCACTGTGCCAAATTTGGTTGCGGTGTGATTGCCTGAACCTGAGGACGAATTGCCTTTTGCAACAAACTCTATCACGTTGCTGGAATCCTTGTGAGGGCTAGGAATGGGACAAATTGACGCGGGCCTGAAACGGGCTCCGGGGGGATGCACCAAGTCGGAAATGCGGGAGCGCCGTGGCAGAATGCTACCCTGAGACGGCGCGAGGTGATGATGCGCCGCTTTACGGGAAATAGGCAGGTTATGAGAATCGCGATCGTCCACGAATGGTTGGCGACCTATGCCGGGTCAGAGCGGGTGGTCGAGCAGATATTGCAGCTCTATCCCGAGGCCGATTTGTATAGTCTGGTGGATTTTTTGGAGCCTGACGAGCGAGCGTTCATTCAGCACAAATCGGTGATCACCTCC
This sequence comes from Leptolyngbya iicbica LK, assembly GCF_004212215.1. Classification (NCBI taxonomy): domain Bacteria; kingdom Bacillati; phylum Cyanobacteriota; class Cyanophyceae; order Leptolyngbyales; family Leptolyngbyaceae; genus Leptolyngbya; species Leptolyngbya iicbica. Next base: position 1,462,805 of record NZ_QVFV01000002.1, on the reverse strand, counting down.
TTCATTCAAAAGCTGCCAGGAGCCCGCAAGCACTTTCGCCAGTATTTGCCGCTGATGCCGATCGCGATCGAGCAATTCGACCTGACAGACTACGACCTCATCATCTCTAGCCATCACGCGATGACGAAAGGCGTCATCACCCGCGCCGACCAGCTCCACATCAGCTACGTTCACACGCCCATTCGCTATGCCTGGGATTTGCAGTGGCAGTATCTGGAGCAGGCAGGACTCAAGCGAGGTTTGAAGGGATTATTGACCCGCCTGATCTTCCATTACCTGCGGCTTTGGGATGTCGCCACCGCAAATCGGGTCGATGCCTTTGTGGCCAACTCCCAGTTCATCGCTCGCCGTATTCACAAGACCTATCGGCGACCCGCCCAGGTCATTTATCCCCCCGTTGCGGTGGACCGATTTCGGTGCGATCGCCCCCGCGCCGATTTCTACCTCACTGTCTCCCGGTTTGTGCCCTACAAACGGGTCGATCTGACGATTGCCGCCTTTAATGAATTGGGGTTGCCCCTGGTGGTGATTGGTGATGGCGACCAGCGATCGCAGTTAGAAAAAATCGCCCGACCCAACATTCAGTTTCTTGGCTATCAAGCCGATGCCGCAGTGGTGGACTACATGGAGCGCTGCAAAGCCTTCATCTTTCCCGCTGAAGAAGATTTTGGCATCACCCTGGTGGAAGCTCAAGCTGCCGGTGCGCCCGCGATCGCCTATGGGCGCGGGGGCGCGACCGAGACGGTCATTCCTGGCAAAACGGGACTGCTGTTTTCTGACCAAACGGTCGAGTCGCTCGTGCAAGCCGTCCGCCAATTTGAGCAAGCGCCAATAGCGACCCCAGCGACAGTGATTCGTCAACATGCTGAACAGTTTTCCGAACAGCAGTTTCGTCAGCAGTTCCGCGATTTGGTCGAAGCTCAATGGTCTGACTTTCAGCCATTCGCCCGGCCCTCCATGACTCGCTGAAATTGGGCTGGTTGGCCTGATACGATGCGAAAGCAGTCAGCCAGCAACTAGCATCAACAAATGACCAAAGTATTGATTGTGGGTGGCACCGGGCGCATTGGTAGCAGCATCGCCCAAGATCTGCTGGCCCACACTGATGCCGAAGTCGTGCTCACGGGGCGTCACCCTCAGCGAGGGCAGCAAGCGGCGCAGGCTTTGGGGCCGCGATCGCAGTTTTTGCCTCTCGATCTGACTGAGAAAGATAAGCTGAGAGCGGCGATCGCGACGGCAGATTTGGTTGTTCACGCTGCCGGGCCATTTCACCAACGCGACACCCAGGTTCTGCAAACCTGCATTGAGCAAGGGGGCAATTATTTGGACGTGAGCGACTATCGGGGCTTTACCCGTCAGGCGTTGGCTTTAACGGCGGCGGCGCAAACGGCGGGAGTCACCGCGATCGTTAATACAGGCGTCTTTCCCGGTATCTCTAACAGCCTGGTGCGGCAAGGGGTAGAAGCGCTGGATCAAGCCGATGCGGTGCAATTGAGCTATATCGTGGCTGGGTCAGGAGGCGCAGGCGTCACGGTCATGCGCACCACCTTTTTGGGGCTACAGCATCCCTTCGATGCTTGGCTAGATGGTCAGTGGCAGACGGTCAAGCCTTACACCGCTCGCGAAAAACTGACCTTTCCCTCACCCTACGGCGATGCCTATGTGTATTGGTACGACATGCCCGAAGCCATGACTTTGGCGAATTCATTTCCGCTGCAAACAGTCATAACCAAGTTCGGTGTGGTGCCAGATTTCTATAATCGTGCTACTTGGCTCACGGCTCACGGCTTACCCAAGTCAGTGTTGCAACATCCCAACACCGTCGAGTTTTTGGCGCGGATCAGTTATTGGATGACAGAGGTGAGCGATCGCTTCACCGGCACGGGCGTCGCGATTCGTTGCGATATCCAAGGCACCCAAGCCGGGGAAACGGTTCACCATCACAGTGCTTTTGTGCATGACAGTGCCGCGATCGCTGCGGGCATCGGAGCCGGGTACATCGCCGAATTGCTACTGTCTGGAGAACTCGCCCAACCCGGTGTCTATCCCGTCGAACAAGCCGTCACGACCTCCCAGTTGCTCGACGCCTTAACCCGTCGCCAATTGTCGCTGCAAACGCCGCCGCTTGAAGCAAGACGCTAAACTAAAATCCAACAAGTTTTGGCTAGCACAAGGCTCAAGCATGTCCCCCTCAGTCACCCTCGCCAAATGGACCCTAGAGCAATATCACCAAATGATTGCCGCTGGTATTCTCGATGATCAGCCGGTCGAACTGTTGAACGGAGAAATTGTTGAAATGGCACCCGAAGGGCCAGAACATGCCCAGATCAGTACCGATGCCGCTGATTACTTGCGGGCCATTTTAGGGTCGCGCGCCCTTGTCAGAGAAGCGAAGCCCATCACGCTATCGACCACCCACTCGGAACCAGAACCGGATATCGCGATCGTCGAACCCCTACGAGGCATCTATCGTACCCGTCATCCTTACCCAGAAAATATTTTTTGGCTAATTGAGTATGCCAATACCAGCTTCAAAAAAGATACCGACCCCAAAGCTCAAGTCTATGCAGCGGCGGGGATCCCCGAGTATTGGGTTGTCAATCTGAAAAAGATGGAACTGCTGGTGATGCGGCATCCCCAGCAAAATCAGTACTCATCAGTAACCATCCTAACCGCTGGCACGATTTCCCCTCTCGCCTTTCCCGACCGCACCATTTCTGTCAGCCAATTGCTGGATTGATGTGAGTCTGCTGTCCTGGGAGTTTGAGTAGACTGTCAACCTGCTCTGTCGCTTAGTCTGGCCCCATGCGCTGCTTAAGGCGATCGCTCAACGAACTCCGCGACGCCAGTCTCGCTTTTCCCGATGCGGCCCAGGCTTGTAGAGCATCTACCTGTTCCTGAGCGGTGCGAGCGAGGGGCACAATTTGACTCGCCGCTTCCAAAATGTCTTCAGTCGTAAAATCGCGATCTTGACTAAACCCTATGTGCATCGCCTCGACGATCGCTTGCTCGATTTCCGCCCCGGAAAAATTAGGGGTTTCATAGGCGAGACGATCCAGGTCATAACTTTGGAGGTTGTGGGCCCGCAGGCGGCTCAGGTGAACTTCATAAATCGCTTTGCGTTCTTCCTGAGTGGGCAATCCCACAAAGAAAATTTCGTCAAAACGGCCCCGACGCAGCAACTCTGGTGGCAGAGACTGAATGTTGTTGGCAGTCGCGACCACAAACACAGGCGACGTTTTTTCGGCCATCCAAGTAATAAATGTGCCAAAGACGCGGCTACTCGTTCCCGAATCGCCTCGACCATCCACGCCAGCAAACGCCTTGTCGATTTCATCAATCCACAAAATACAGGGAGCCAGCGCTTCTGAGAGTTGCACCATCTGCCGGGTGCGAGACTCCGACTCGCCAATCAGACCCGCAAACAGCCGACCGACATCGAGCCGCAACAGAGGTAAGTGCCAGTGATGGGCGATCGCCTTCGCCGTCAATGATTTCCCCGTCCCCTGGATGCCTACCAGCAGCAGCCCCCGAGGGTAAGGCAAGCCATACTGTCGCGCTTTTTCGGAAAAAGAATTGCCTCGTCGCAGTAGCCAGTCTTTGAGGTTATCCAAACCACCAATTTCGGAAATCTGTTCTTTGGCTGGATAAAAGTCGAGAATTTGGGTCTGGCGAATGGTCTGGCGCTTTTCTTCCAGCACTAAATCAATGTCGTCAGGCCGAAAGGTGCCGTGAGCCGCAATGCCCCGAGCCAAGACCCGCCGAATACGCTCGATCGATAAACCCTGGCAAGACTGCACCAGGGCATCTAAATCGCTCGGGGAAAGTTGCACATTAAGACTACTCAATAGCCGCGTGACTTCGGCATGAATATCTTCCACACCAGGCAAGGCAAATTCCAGGACGGTCACCGTTTCGGCGAGGTCATCGGGAATCTGTACCTGCGGCGCGAGCAGCAAGATATTCTTTGCTTGCGACTTTAATCGCCGAGCCAGGTTGCGCAATTTACGAGAAATAGCAACATCTTCAAGGAAACGATGGTAGTCTCGCAACACAAAAAGTGCCGCCACGGATTCTGGTAGCTTTTCGATGTGCTCTAACGCCTGTAAGGGATTGCGTCGGGCAACCCCAGCGTCGTTTGGATTGCCCTGATAGCCGTCGACAAAATCCCAAACATAAACGCTACGGTTGTTGAGTGGCTTTGTGCAGGCTGCGATCGCCTGCTCGACTCGCTCTTCCTCTAAGGTGGCGATGTAGATGACGGGATATCGTGCCCGCAACAATAACAGGAGTTCTTCTTGGAAACTCATCTTCAATTAGTGCCCCCGTTACCCACACTCGCCAAATAGCATTTTGATTAATCGACTAATTGGCCTGATACTCGTCACCTGCCAACTGCTGCTTTAAAGCCTCTAGGGCTGACCAGCGCCCATCAGTTAACGGAGGATTAGACTCTGCAGCTTCTACCTGAAGTCCTTGGCAGCTTTGATCACAAATCTGTCGCTGAGGCAAATGCAAACAAATTTGCTCGTAAATCCAGGTTTCCGGATCAAAATGACCATTAGGAGAGAGGCTTTCGACCAGGTCTTCAGCGCTCACTTCTTGTTCTAAAGGTAAGCCTTCGCCTGCCCCAGCCGCTTCATCCAGCCAAATAATTTCTTCCGCACCAAGTGCCACGCGATGGTTGTATTGCTGCAAGCAGCGATCGCACGTCAACGTCACAATGGTAGAGGCCGTGCCTCGCACCTCAATGAATGTGGTGCCATGACGCACAGAAACTTCTGCTCGCACTGGAGTCAACGTCGCCAAGTTATCAAACGTCGTTTCAAACTGGAGAAAGCGGGTTCGGTCAGTTGCATTAAGGAGATGCGGAATATAAATGGACTGCATTGCTTGACTCCCGAACTCAACTCAGAACTCGACCAAGGGATCGCTTAGGTTGACTCTGCGTCGGTTGCTTGGCGAACCACCAACCGACGGTCGGGCTCTCGCCCGCGACTAAACGTTTCTAGACCTTCGTAAGTTCCCAAAAAGTGGTGTAGCTGCCGCCGCTCAGCGGACGATAAAGCTTTGATTTCGAATTCTTCCCCGGTCGATTGAGCGGTATCAGCCGCTTCAGTTGCTAACGCAATTAACTCAGCCTTACGCTTAGCTCGATGCCCGGCTAATTCAATCGTGTAGGGCTGCTGTTCGTCCGGCAATCGCCCCAAATTTAAAGTCGTATTTGCCAAGTATTGAATGGCATCCAAAGAATGTCCCTGATCCCCAATCAGAGTCGTCACTTCTTCTTCAGACAGGTCATCTGCTTGAATTGTTAGCCAGCAGCTTGCCCCAAACTCATCTTCGGCCAAACTAGCTTCAACCTTAGTGGCTATTCCTTGGTGGCTGAGCAATGTTTCCAGCCACTCAATTCCTAACTTTTCTGGACTTTCCATAGCTGCTTACGATGCCTTCTTCTTCTTTTTGGAGCGACTCGGCTCAAACGGTAATGTCTGACGGCTATCATCACCGGACTCACTAGCAGCTTGAGAATCTACGATTTTCTGTAGATTTTCCGGTAGCGGCTCCTTAGACAGGATAAAGCTCTGCAGAGTCTGGAAAATGTTAGCAATTACCATGTACATCAAAACCCCGGCTGGCAAAGGGAAGAACAAGAACATCCCAGAGAAGATAATTGGCGTGAACTTATTTATTGCAGCTTGTTGAGGATTATCGCTACTAGCACCACCTTGACCAGACAATAATTGGTTGACATACAAGCTAACGCCAAACGTCAACACCATTAACAAGATGTCCCAGTGAATTGCGCCATCGTCGCCACGCACACCCACTCGACCTAAGGCTTCGATGAACAAAAAGCCCTTATTTGCAGCTAAACCAGGCACTTTCACCTGGAGCGTAACATCGCCAGGCGCGATCGCTTCGATATTGCCAGCCTCATCAATGTTGACTAGCTCCTGCCCCTTGGTAACTTCCAGATAAGGCTGCAAAGCATCAGCCTTATCATACTCAGTCACCAGTTGTTCAAGTGTTTCACCCTGCTCGTCTTGGATGCGAAAGTCAGTCTTCTCACCAACAGCCAGACGGTTGCCCCCTGGAATCACAACCGACATCGGGAAATGCACACCGTCGGTGACATAAATGCTCTTTTGGGAAGTCGAAAATGCTTGAGGCTGGATCTGTTCGACTTTTTCCGAAGGCAAAATTTGCAGATTCACTGGATAAGCGACATCCGCAAATGGCGATCCCCGTAGAGTCGCAAACAAAGCGAAGAGAATTGGCATCTGTAACAAGACCGGAAAGCAGCCCGCTAAGGGATTGCCAAACTCCTTGTAAACCTTGCTCATCTCTTCTTGCAGCTTAGGTGGATCCTCTTTGTAGCGTTCTTGGATCTCCTTTACCCGCTTCTGCATGACTGGCTGAGCGACTTTCATTCGCCTCATGTTGCGAATTGAGCCAGCATTCAATGGGTAGAGCGCAAATCGAATGACCAACGTCAGAGCTACGATCGCGAGTCCATAGCTCGGCACAACTCCGTAAAAAAAGTCCAGGATTGGCAACATGATGTTGTTGGACAGAAAACCAATTCCAAAATCCATTCGTGCTCTACCTCTATAGGCCTGCTCAATGACTAAAACTCTGAGTTCCATGAGCCGTTACTAGCGTAGCGCTCCAACAGCCTATCTGAAACCCAATTACCAAGATGGCAAAAACTTTTTCCCGTTGACCCTAACGTCGAGTTTCGGTTATCCCCACGTCACCAAAGAGAATATGACAGATTGCTTAGCTACCAATGGCACCACTGACAGCCTTAGCCTTAGTGGAAAGCTTGGCAGAGATATAGTCGTAGGTTTCACGGAAATTCGGGACTGCCCGCATTTCTAACTTACTGCCATCTTTCAGCGTCACTACCATATCGCCCCACAAGCCTAGGCCACGGGGCACAGTCACAACCTTCTTGATTTCCGAATAAATGATGTCAGAACGAGTGCGTCCCATCCAGCCACTGGTAATCGAGATGCGGCGGTTGGTGATGCGATATCGCAACCAGAGCGCTCGGACAATAGCGCCAACTGTCAGGGGAATGCATACCAGGGTAAAGGCAAGCAAAACGTTGATGATCAGGTCACCAATGTGGGGACCACCTTCGTAGTAAACCTCCTCTTTAATACCCATCGCATACCTCTAGTTTTGTAAATAGCTTCTCTAATTCTTGCAGAATTTGCCAATAGTCGCACTCAATGGCACTACTGCGCAGAACAATAACGACCCAAAGATTATCGTGTAGCCGAGGCATGAGAGCCTGCAAGGCTGCCCTGACTTGTCGCTTGAGACGATTACGCACAACCGCCCGCTTACTCACCTTATGACTGATAGTGATACCAAAACGGGAGCAGCCAGAGTTAGGATGCTCCCGTGGTGACTCAATACACTTGACCACAAGATGACTGGTGGAAGCTTGTCGACCGGCTTTGTAAACTTGCGAAAATTCTTTGGAACTCGTCAATCGATACCGCTTAGGTAAAGCCATTCGCGCTTATATCCATGACTTGCAAGTCTGTTTGACGCTGTCAGTTGTACTCCTAAGCTGAATCTAAGTAGTAGCCTCAGGCTTGACACTTTGACGCCGACTTATACGGCCAAGCGTGCGCGCCCCCGTCGCCGCCGAGTGCGAATTACGCGACGACCTGTCGCCGTTCGCATTCTGGCCCGAAAGCCAGATGTTCTCTTTTGCTTACGGTTAGTTCCGCCTAGTGTTCTCTTGGTCATTGTTGATACCCTTCCCTTTCAGTCATCTAGTGCAGCGCCATTTATGCAATCATCATCGGCCGGACTAAGTTGATGCTCCGTCCAACGAAACTTTGAACTTCGTCGAGACTATATTCATCGCAGCTAACAACCAAAACCCCAAGTTACTTGAGAATCGGCGACCAGTTGGCGATTTAGTGAGCGGCTAAAGCAAACTGCTAGCCTGATTAAGGCGCAGTTTCGAATAATAACACTAAAACTGGGGGTGACGGAAGAGGCTGTTGGCACGGTTGCCGTCACCCCAGTTCCCTTGGTTTCTGACAGTAGGAAGCTCTAAGACAGTGAGTAATCGCTCTCAATAGGCAATCGTTTTGGCACAGTTTTGTTTGGGGCACGGTCCCAAAACAAAACTATTCGGCGGCGACTTCCATCGGCCAGACACCAATAAACTCTTGGAGTGGAGCACCTTGATAAAGGGCATCCAAGAAAAAGAAGCGGTTGCCGTATCGGTTAGGATTCCGGACATCGTGCAGCACCACCACAAAACTGCTGTTGGGCTGAAGCGGTTCAGATGGGTAGATTTCAAACACGTTGTTTTCTGTGTCAATGATCACTTCATCGACGTCGATGGTTGCTCCGCCCCGGCCGGTGCCTTCGCGGAGCTCAATGCGGGCTCGATCAAAGTGACCGCCTTCGTCTTCAAACTCTTGTGGGTAGCTAATGAACAGCTCCAATATCTCGTTGGAAACTTTACGTCCGGAGACTCGGAGATAGTAGCGAGCATCGTCACTACGGCGCTCATTGTTGTCGATAAAGTAGCCGAGTCGATACTGAGCATCGACTCCGCCAAAAATTGTGAAGCCTTCTGTAGTCTGAGCGATCGCGTTACCGCCTGCGATCGCTAAGCCAGAAGCGGCCAACAGCCCCAACAAACTTTGACGTAGCCAGCGCTTAGATGACATAAAAAACTCCCCAAATCTTTTGCTTTGATATTGTGTGCGTAATCACCACTTAATGCCTAAGACGACTAGCCTGTCTAAAAAGTGTCCACTCGTGTGGATACTGACAAACTCAGAGCGGCTTGGCTTCGAAACAGCTTTTGCTTGACTTGGTCCCAAATATCGGCGATCGCTGAATAGCTTGAATTTGATTTCGCAAGTTGTGATTTTAGCATTGCCAACTCCCTGTTGTTGGCTGGCCTGCTGCTAAAAGCTGTTAGGCAAGTTTTTGGCGAGGAGAGGTTATTGGGTCGTCGTGTTCGAAACGTCGCGGTGTTTTACTTGGCCTGTAGGCATCCTATTTTGAAGCCTATGGTGCATTGTCAAAACCATAAATGCATTTCCAACCTTTGTCGGCAAGAGCTTGATTTTGCAGTTTCACAATTCATCGCTCGCTCAGACATCTGGCTTAGTATTGGTGGCGGACTTTTGGCTGTCAGCAGCAAGGCGGCAGTTAAAGCAAGCACCTCCCAGATTATTGTCGATTCACCCTTGATGTGGGGATCATGTTGCGCCTATCCATTATCTTAAGAGCGTGTGGCCGACAACCCAGAGTGCACTTTCATCCTCTAGTAGAAACTCAAGAAGTGCCCACAAACTGAGTTGGGCGAATATGGCAAGAAACCTCGAATCATACTGTTCAATCCTGCTCGATTTCGCCGCAGGTGAAAACTAATAAATGAGCTAATTTCGCTAGTACTTTAGCTTAAGACTGATGCCGCTAGTAGCACCCCTTAAGCAATGAATTGACCTGGAGATTTTATTGGTTGCGCGTCAATTAAATGATGAACCAAAGCGATAGCATGGTTGGCGTACGTAGATTCTTGCTCTTCCTTTATACATCTGTATTTTGGGGCGATCGCTGCCCGCTCTTCAGGTCTCTGGCTAAGGTGGGCTCTAGTTGTTCTAGCGATCGCCATCATGTGCCGAAAAGCATTGCTGAGGATGATTTGTTTTAACGCAAGCAATCCTGGCACTGAGTTGTGGTAGGTGCGTCAAGCTTTCGCTCTGCTAGACCGATGACAAGTTAAGTTCCATGTACTTAACGTCGGGGAAATGTCAGTAAATTTGCCAACAATGTAAAAAAAGGCTGATCAACATTTCGATTTAAGCTGCATCGCGCTAGAAACTAGGTCAGCGATCCGCACGGGTTAGCCAGTTTTTGTATCTGAACATGAAGAAGTGCAATTTCATGCTGCTGCGTGTGTGCAGACTGATGGCTTGATTGTTGTGGGCGGCAATTTGGGAAGAACAGTGGCGATGCTTCGAATCAGTTCTCTTTCATCTTGTAAACCCCAAATGCAATTGGGATTTAGCGTATTGCGGTTCGAGAAAGTCCACCCTAGCTGTGTGCATGGTTGAGTCAATTTTGGTGAATTTATTTAGGTTTACGGATTCGTGATTTGGGCTCAGTGTGCGCGATTGAGCGATCTCGAAGTGATTGATTGACGCCAAGTGCATGGGGTGGAGAGCCGCCATTACTCACGGCCAGGGCCTAAACATTCAAATAGCAGGGGTCAGCCACAGCTCACTCAAGCCAAGTATCTAGAACAACGAGGAGATTGATTTTATGACAGTTGCGATCGCACCCGATAGCACGTCCGCCCCCGAACAGCGTCCGTCCATGCGAGTCGGCATTCCAAGAGAAATTGCTCAGGGTGAGCGTCGAGTGGCGGCCACCCCTGACACGGCCCAAAAGCTACAAAAGTTGGGTTTTGAAGTGTGGGTGGAAGCGGACGCCGGAGCGGCGTCTAGTTTTCCCGATGCCGCTTACCGAGCAGCGGGCTGTCAGGTGACCCATGATGTCGTTGAACTGTGGAGTCAGTCCGATATTGTTCTCAAAGTTCAAGCGCCGCTGTGGCATTCGGGGATCAATCAAGACGAGTCGGATTTGCTGCGGCCTGGTGGCAAGCTGATCAGCTTTATTTGGCCCGCCCAAAATCCTGATTTGCTGGAAAAGCTTTCGCAAAAAGGGGCGACTGCGATCGCGATGGATGCGGTACCGCGAATCACCCGCGCACAGAAGTTAGACGCGCTGAGTTCCATGGCTAACCTTGCTGGTTATCGCGCCGTGATTGAGGCGGCCAATCAGTTTGGGCGTGGTTTTACTGGGCAAATTACGGCTGCGGGCAAGATTCCGCCGTGTAAGGTGCTAGTCATTGGGGCCGGTGTTGCCGGACTGGCGGCGATCGGCACCGCCAGAGGCCTAGGCGCTGTGGTAAGAGCCTTTGACACTCGCCCGGTGGTCAAAGAGCAGGTGCAGAGCATGGGTGCTGAGTTTCTGGAATTGCATTTTGAAGAAGACGGTGAAGAAGGGACCGGGGGCTACGCCAAGGTCATGAGTCCGGCCTTTATTGCTGCGGAAATGGCCCTCTTTGCGCAGCAAGCACAAGAAGTCGATGTGATCATCACGACCGCCTTGATTCCTGGTAAGCCGGCGCCTCGTCTGGTGACCCAAGAGATGGTGGAAGCGATGAAGCCAGGTTCGGTGATTGTGGATATGGCGGCGGAGCAGGGCGGCAACTGCGAACTGACGCGCCCCCACGAAATTTATGATCACAACGGGGTCAAAATTGTGGGCTTGACCGACCTCGTCAGCCGCATGGCCAACCAAGCCAGTCAGCTCTACGGTACGAACCTCTATCATCTGCTGAATGAACTCGGCGGAGCAGAACACCATCATCTCGATCTGGAAGACGATGTGGTGCGTCAGGCGACAGTGGTGCTGGATGGTGAGGTGATCTGGCCAGCGCCGCCGTTGGAGAAACCTGCTACCCCACAGCCTGCCGCTGCGCAGTCCATGGAGTCACTGCCAACAAGCGAGACCCAGCAGTCGGCGAATCCGCTCATGTCGTTGCTATGGCCGGTGCTAATTGGTGCCGCTCTATTTGGGGTCGGAGCCTTTGCGCCCGAATCGTTTATCTCGCACTTCACCGTGTTTATTCTGGCGATCTTTTTGGGCTGGAAGGTGATTTGGGATGTGACCCCAGCGTTGCACACGCCCCTGATGAGTGTGACCAATGCCATCAGCGGCATCATCATCATCGGCGGCATGCTGCAAATTTCTGGTCCCCTCTCATCAACGGTGACGATTTTGGGCGCGATCGCGATTTTTGTCAGCACCCTCAATATTTCCGGTGGCTTCTTCGTCACCCAGCGCATGTTGAACATGTTCCATAAATAAACCGACGACGATACTCAACGGCTCAGACTGCTCACAGGATTTCCCATGTCTAATAACTTATTAACGGTTGCGTACATTGCAGCCAGCATTCTCTTCATTCTCAGCTTGGGGGGACTTTCTAACCCTGAAACCGCCCGGCGGGGCAACTTGTACGGCATTGCGGGCATGGTGGTCGCGCTGGGCGCAACGGCTCTCAGTGACCAGGTGCAAGGCTATGGCGTGTTGATTGCGGCCATGGCTCCGGCGATTTGGATTGGGGGCCTGCTCGCAACGCGCGCGGCGATGACCTCCATGCCCCAACTCGTTGGCCTGTTGAATGGCTTTGGCGGTTTGGCGGCGGTGCTGGTTGGCTACGCCAGCTTTTTGCACCCCGATCCTGCCCTTCAGGGCGTTGATTTCACGATTCACAAAGTGGAAGTATTTGCAGGTGTTTTCATTGGCGCAATTACCTTCATTGGCTCGCTGATTGCCTGCGGCAAGCTCCAGGGTGTTGTCTCTAGCAAGGCGATCTTGCTGCCTGCGCGTCATGTCCTCAACATCGGTATGTTGGCAGCAGTGCTCGGGCTGGGCTACTACTACATGAGTGTGGGCGAGACGGTTGCGTTGTTGCCTCTGGGGATCATGACCGCGATCGCTTCCATTCTGGGGATCACCCTGGTGATTGCCATCGGTGGTGCCGATATGCCCGTCGTGATTTCGATTTTGAACAGCTACTCCGGTTGGGGCGCTGCGGCTGCGGGTTTCATGCTGAATAACGACTTGCTGATCATCACGGGTGCCCTCGTCGGCAGCAGCGGTTTAATTCTCAGCTACATCATGTGCCAGGCCATGAATCGCTCCTTTGCCAATGTGCTGCTAGGGGGCTTTGGCAACACCAATTATCAGGGCACCACAGTAGAAGGCGAAGCTACCCCCATTTCTGTTGATGAAACGGTGGAATTGCTGAACGATGCCAATAGCGTCATCATCGTGCCGGGGTATGGCATGGCGGTGGCGCAAGCCCAACATGCGGTGGCGCAGATTACGCAACTCTTGCGCGATCGCGGCAAGCAAGTGCGCTTTGGCATTCACCCTGTGGCGGGCCGGTTGCCGGGGCACATGAACGTGTTGCTCGCAGAGGCCAATGTGCCTTACGACGTGGTGCTGGAAATGGACGAAATCAACGATGACTTTCCCAAGACGGATGTCGTGCTGGTGATTGGGGCCAATGACACCGTGAACCCCAGTGCTTTGGAAGATCCCCAGAGCCCCATGGCCGGGATGCCCGTGCTCGAAGTGTGGAAAGCCCAGAATGCGATCGTCCTGAAGCGGAGTCTTTCGGCTGGCTATGCCGGGGTCGCTAACCCGCTGTTTTATAAGCAAAATACGTCGATGCTCTTTGGCGATGCGCGCTCAAATGTGACCGCGATTTTGGCACAGTTATCGCAACGAGAAACTAGTGCAGCCCAGCCAGCTGCCGCCGTGGCTGCTAAATAACCGCTCTCAATGCGGTTCCACAACTCATTGCGAGGGCTTTTCCTCAATTTCCTGGTAACGCTAGTATGACGAGGGAATTGAGGATTTTTTATGCCGACTGTGCCGTTTGCTCCAGATTTTTCTCCCGGAGAGATTGATGTGCAAACCCTGGCCCAACGCATGAAAACTGGGCTAGAGAATGTCCAACTGATTGATGTGCGCGAGCCATGGGAAGTAGAGCGGGCCGCGATCGCTGATTTCATCAATTTGCCCCTGAGTGCCTTTGCCGAATGGGAAACTCAGATTCACCAACATTTTGATGTTGAGCAGGAAACCATTGTGATGTGCCACCATGGCATGCGATCAGCGCAGATGTGCCAGTGGCTCAGCCAACAGGGTTTTACTCAGGTCAAAAATCTAGTCGGTGGCATTGATGCTTATGCCATTCAAGTGGATCCGTCGATCTCACGTTATTAGCAACCCGTACCCGTTTGACTTGCCCAGCTGGCGATGTCGCGATCGTCTCTGGCGCAGCCTTGATTGGCTAGTCGGGACTGACCTGATCTGTCATCAAGTGGACTGATGATGACTTTTTCTTGATGGATCCAAAAACAGGTAGAGTGGTGGGGCGTTAGGCGATCGTGCGGTGATTCATGTATCCCGCTTCAAGTCGCGCCTGTGGCGGTTGGATGGTGGCGCAGGGCATTTATCCACAGCCGTATCCCCACCACGCCCTGTTGATTCTGATTTATACAAAAGGAGGCAATCATTCAAATGGTTCAACCCAAAGCCTTGGCAGACGATTTTTCGGTATCGCCGCAACTGACTGAAGCTGACTTTGCCGAGCTCGCCGCCGCTGGCTATAAAACCGTGATCAACAACCGCCCCGATGGTGAAGAACCGGGGCAACTAACCGCCGCCGCCGCCCAGCAACTCGCTCAGGCCCAAGGGCTGAATTACGTTCACATTCCCGTCAAAATGCCAGAACTCACGCCAGCGATCGTTGATCAATTCAGCGCGGCGATGGCAGATAATCCTGGCCCGATTTTGGCGCACTGCAAATCGGGTACCCGGAGCTGTCTGCTGTGGACGTTGGTGGCCGCTAAACATAACACCATGCCCCTGGAAGAGTTGATGCAGCACACAGCACAGAGTGGGTATGACTTGACGAGAATGCGCCCTTTGATTGAGCAGTACATCAACGCGGGATAAGGATATTCAACCAGGGAGACGTAACCAAAATTACACCCCCACTACTGATTAGCGGCGATCGCACTGCCGTGGGGATCAAAGTATCCCAGACAATCCCAAGAACTTTGAATTGATGTGTCAGCCTTGATTGCAATACGCAACGGTTGGTTAAGACGTATTACCGAAGCCTCATTTTGTAGTGCTTGTTACAGAATGGCCTGTTAGTGTTGAAACAGATAACAAATCGGTTCTACACACTATTTGCATTTCGGAGGTACTGTCATGTCTGCATCTGAACAAGCCCGAGCTCTTATGCATCGTCACCACCACAACATCAAGCGGCGTCAGCAGTCACTGCTGGGTCGGGTGAATTCGGAAGTTGGCATGCCGGCTGAAACGGCTGCTTACTGGAGCACGATTCAGGGTAAACCGACGGCAGGAGCGCGTCGCGACTACGATCGCAGCGGCTCCGCCCTGAGCTAGCCTTCCTTTTATTCCTGGCGACACGATTAGAGACGCGAGCCAGGAATCGTGATATCACGACACCCCATCGGCAATTGGCACCTCAGTTCTCTCGAGAGCTGAGGTGCTTTCGTTGTTGCACTAACTCAATCGCGAGAGCGATCGCGGCTTCCATACTGTCTGACCGAGCAATACCCTTTCCGGCAATGTCAAAGGCAGTTCCGTGGTCTGGCGAAGTGCGCACAAAGGGCAACCCAATCGTCGTATTGACCGCCCGATCAAACGCTAGCAGCTTCACGGGGATTAACCCCTGATCGTGATAAAGCGCCAAATAGGCGTCAAACGGACTGGCCTGCCGATCGGTATGCCAGGCATGGCCCGCACTGACCCACATCGTATCGGGGGGGATCAGCCCGGTAAGTTTGACCTGGGGATAGCGCTGCTGAGCCGCCGTTAGCCAAGGCTGCAGCCACTCCACTTCTTCAGTGCCTAACTTGCCCGCCTCGCCACTATGCGGATTGAGTCCCGCGATCGCAATATGGGGTGAACTCAAGCCGAAATCTTGCTGCAAACAGGCCACCAGCAAATCCAGCTTGTGAGTCATCAGTTCGGGGGTGAGCACCGTAGGCACCTGCTGTAGTGGGATATGGGTG
Organism: Leptolyngbya iicbica LK; assembly: GCF_004212215.1. NCBI lineage: Bacteria > Bacillati > Cyanobacteriota > Cyanophyceae > Leptolyngbyales > Leptolyngbyaceae > Leptolyngbya > Leptolyngbya iicbica. The sequence goes on along the minus strand of NZ_QVFV01000002.1, from coordinate 1,447,113 downwards.
GTCGCTAATAAACATCTCAAGGGCCAACCGGTGTGGGGCGATCGCGCCGCGAATAACATCCCAAAGCGATCTACCTCGGCCCGTTCGGCTAAGACTTCTGTTTGCCCTGGGTACAAATGCCCCGCTGCGTGCCACACCGACTTGGCGATGGGTGCCGTCACGACCGCATCAAACTCACCCTGCAACGCTCCCGTAATCGCCCGATTGAGCCAGCAAAAACTCGCGTGACCCGTCACTTCTGTTGGCTGGCCGAGCTCGATAGCATCCAAACCAGCGATGGTTGCTGCTGCCTCGACTAGGGGAATCTGGCTTAGATCGAGATCTAAGCCGACCGTGTCACGCAAACTGCTCAGAGTTTTGGCTAAACCAGGGGCATGACCCACCAACGTTACCTGGGCTAACGTATGCAGCGTTGGATGGGCGATCGCCTTCAAAACAATTTCGGGGCCAATACCTGCCGGGTCTCCCAGCGGGATCGCCAACCGAGGCCGCAATCTGGTCGGGGAATGGGAAAGATTAGATTGACTCAAGTTAATCGAGAAGCCTTGCTGCATAAAGAATGTCAGGGTTGGTTTAGAATAGTTTCACTGTCGGCAGTTTTAAAAATCTGAACGGTTCACGGAGTCTAGCAAAGCTGCATTTTGTTGCAAATGTGTCCGTAAGGTAAATCAATTGTTACGATAATTTTAAGAATCATTAGACGTTTAGGATCACAACCGTTATGGGCCGTGTAGGGGTATTGCTGTTGAACTTGGGTGGGCCAGAGCAGCTGGAGGATGTGCGCCCGTTTCTGTTCAATTTGTTTGCCGATCCTGAGATTATTCGCCTCCCAGTACCCTGGCTGCAAAAGCCATTAGCGTGGCTGATTTCTAACAGTCGGGCTAAGCAGTCCCAACAAAACTATAGCCAAATCGGGGGGGGCTCTCCTCTCCGTCGCATTACCGAGCAGCAAGCCACAGCCCTACAACAGAGTTTAGAAGCGGCTGGTCAGCCAGCCGATATTTATATCGGTATGCGGTATTGGTATCCATTTACGGAGGAAGCAATCGCCCGCATCAAGCGCGATCGCATTGAAGAACTCGTTGTCTTGCCGCTCTACCCGCAATACTCCATCAGCACCAGCGGTTCTAGCTTTCGTTTACTGCAAAAGCTGTGGAAAGAAGATCCTTCTCTCGAAAGCATTCGCTACACCGTGATCCCTTCCTGGTATGCGCGTCCGGGCTATGTGAAGGCCATGGCCGAGTTAATCGCTCAAGAGCTGGATCAACTTCCCGATCCCAGTAAAGGACATGTTTTCTTTAGCGCCCATGGCGTCCCGGTTAGCTATGTCGAAGAAAATGGCGACCCCTACCAGCGTGAGATCGAACACTGCGTTGATTTAATCATGCAGGCGTTGGGGCGATCGAACCAGCACACCCTGGCCTACCAGAGTCGGGTTGGCCCCGTCGAGTGGCTGCAGCCCTACACTGAAGATGCGATCGAAGAACTCGCCGAGCAAGGCGTCAATGATTTAGTCGTCGTCCCCATCAGCTTTGTATCTGAACACATCGAGACGCTGCAAGAAATCGATATGGAATATCGCGAAATTGCCGAGGAAGCTGGTATCGAAACCTTCCGACGCGTGCCCGCCTTGAACACTCATCCGGGCTTCATTGATGACATGGCCAAGATGGTCATGGAGTCTTTAGAATCACCTCGGCGGCTCTTTTCCGATGTGGTTGAACCGGACAAGCAAGTCAAGATTTATCCACAGGAGCGATCCGCTTGGGGGCTTACTCCAGTGGCCGAAGTCTGGAACGGTCGGCTAGCGATGGTCGGTTTTTTGGCGCTAATGGTGGAATTGATCAGTGGTCATGGACCGCTGCATTTAGTGGGCTTACTGTAGCGACTGCACGTAGTGGTCAATACTGAAATCGGGCTTGCCTTCCTTCGGTCAAAACTGCACAAAAAAGGGACGCTGAATGAAAGCGTCCCGCACATTCGCTCACAAATAACTTGACGGAACCAGCTAGCTCTCTTGTGAAAAGGCGAAGCTGTTGAAGCCCAACTCAGCTGCTGAAAACCAGCGGTTAGAATCTTCGCGGAAAGCTTTCCACGCATCAAATACCTTGCGGTAAGAGGCATCTGCCGATGCCAGTTCTTCATACAGCTCGAAGGATGTCGTCTGTGCCGCACTCATAATCTCATCCGAGAAGCGCCGCAGATCGACCCCTTGATCAAGCAAAGAGGTAAGTGCTGGTGGGTTCAAAGCATCATAGCGAGCCATGATGTTGACGTGGGCCTCACTCGCTGCCGTTTTCAGGGCTTCCTGATAAGCAGTGGGCAGGTCGTTCCAAGCATCCAGATTGAAATAGAAGGAATACTGGGAGCCAGGTTCCCACCAACCAGGGTAGTAGTAAATTGAGGCGGCTTGATACAAGCCCAACTTTTCGTCATCGTAAGGACCTACATACTCGGCGGCGTCAATGGTGCCGAGCTGCAATGCCTGAAAGATTTCGCCCCCTGGCAAGTTCTGCACGTTGACGCCAAGCCGCTCCATCACCAGACCGCCCAGTCCGGGAATCCGCATATTGAGGCCCTGCAAGTCGGACGTTGACTCGATCGCTTGATTCCACCAACCGCCCATCTGAGTGCCGCTATTGCCACCAGGAAAGCTGATGATATTGAAGTCAGACAGCAGTTCATGAATGAGCTCTAAACCGCCAGCTTGGAATAACCAAGCGTTTTGCTGACGATAGTTCAAGCCAAAAGGGACAGCGGTATCAAAAGCTAGAGCTTCATTTTTGCCCCGGTAGTAGTAAGAGTTGGTGTGCCCTGCTTGCACCGTTCCCTGCTGGACTGCATCGAGGACTTCTAAACCCGGCACTAACTCCCCAGCTGCAGACAACTCAATTTGAAACTGGCCATTGGTGAGTTCGCTGACCCGCTGCACAAATACTTCGCTGCCACCATAGACCGTATCCAAGCTGGGGGTATAGCTCGATGCCATGCGCCATTCAACCGCTTTGGTTTCATCGGTTTGAACAACGGGACTCCCCTCGCCAGATGACTGCGTCGACTGACCACAGGCTGCGATCGCAACCGTGGTTGCCGCCCCAGCTGTTGCCCCCGTAAAAAACTTTCTCCGCTTCATCCCTAACTCCGAATAAATAACAGGAAACAATGATTAAAGATATATTAAGCAATCAAGTATTGATGATTTGTTAACCCCGATACAGCACCTGTTGAGGGCGTGTAGGTGCTACCAGCTTGGCGATCCCCGCGTTGGGAACTTTCTTGGTTAGTAACTGGCATCCTAAGAAGGGTTCTAGGCTGAGGGGAATGTCCGAATGTTCACGCCAAAGATTCGGAATTGGGATTGGATTAACTATCTCTCCGGCGATTGCTCTCTCATCATCAGTTGCCAACCATCGTCGGATGATATGGTTCAATCTTGATGTTGGCTGCCTGCCCCGATACCGATCGAATGATAGGTGAGGGTTAGCAGTACACGGCTATCTTGTTTAACCGTTAGCCCCAGGGGCTAGGCGCGCAAAGTTCCATTCCATTAGAGCAATCGCTTGAGGTAGTTTTGACCCCGATTCAAATTGGTGCGTTTATCATTGCTGGTCTGTTTGCCGGTGTGTTGGCAGGGCTGCTAGGCATTGGTGGAGGCACGGTGTTAGTCCCAATCTTGATTACGTTGGGATATTCACCCATTCAAGCCGTCGCGACCAGTAGCCTATCGATTATCATCACGTCGCTGTCTGGCAGTATTCAAAACTGGCGCATGGGTTACTTAGACTTCAAACGGGTTTTGTTGCTGGGGTTGCCAGCGGTCATCACGGCCCAGATTGGTGTATTGGTGGCCAGTGCTTTGCCCCAATCGCTGTTGCTGTTGGCGTTTGCGCTACTGCTTATGCTCAACATCTATTTGGTCGGGGTGCGGAAGAAACTGGCGAAGCAATCGGCCAGTGGCGAACTCGTCGGACCACCGCAGGCGGCCATGAACCCGACTGCGGCACGGATATTGACGGGGGGGATCGCCGGTTTTCTGGCGGGGCTGCTGGGGATTGGCGGGGGCGTGATTATGGTGCCCTTACAGATGTTGCTGCTGGGAGAAACGATTAAGCGATCGATTCAAACCAGCTTAGGGGTGATTGTGCTGACCGCGATCGCCTCTACCTTTGGGCACGCTCTGCAGGGCAACGTGGTTTGGGTCGGCGGCATTATTCTAGGATTGGGGGGATTAATTGGCGCTCAGTTGAGCACACGCCTTTTGCCGAAGTTACCCGATCAGGTCGTCTCAATTCTCTTTCGCACGTTGTTAGCGGTGTTAATTGTCTACACGCTGTGGCAAGCTTGGCAGCAAACTGCAGCCACTTAGGATTCATAAGGTGGCTGCAGGGCGCTTCATTTATCGCCGGAGACCTTTATGGGCGAAGTGTTAGCGCCCCCCAATAGATTGCATCAGCTAGGTGCCGCTGCGATCTTTCAGCAAGCACTGAACTGTCCAATAATCACTGTGCCTAAACTATTTTTATTTAGCAGTTGCAGCCATCTTTAAGAAAGGCAAGGTAATCATAAAGCGGTAGCCAGTATCAGGCTTGCCCTGTAAGCAAAGCAGGCCACCATGACGTTCGATGAGATGACGGCTGAGTAAGAGGGCCAGTGTCTCGCGAGACTGGGTGATTTCCGCTCTCGGTTCAAAGTCATGGGCATCGGCAGAGTCGCTATTTGTAAAATCTTCTCGACCGGTCGCCCTTGCCAGCAACCGAGTTAATAAATCAATTTCTTGATCTGGTTGCTCAAGTTTGCGATGCAGGTCGGCGACTAAGCTAGGCAGTCCATCGCCAAGCCAGGGATGAGTCATTTTAATGCTGATATTGAGACTGCTGTCGCGTTCGGCGCTGTGAACTTGCAGAGTGCCGCCTTCGCCGGCCAATTGAATAATGCTGAACAACAGGTGGTAGAGCAAATATCTAACAACATCACGGTCTAAGGTCCAAACCCGTGAACCGGGTTCGACTGTAAAGCGGAGTTCTTGATTTTTCTCCGCCAACATAGGAAGTAGCATCCGCTCGACATGTTGGCCAATCATATCGACATCCACGCTGGTGGGCTGCAAAGGTTGCATCCGGGCATCTAAGCCACTGAGCTCTAATACCTCGTTGGCAAGTTCTAGCAAATACTTACTGCTGGTGTGGACGATATCGGCATACTCGCGCTGCTTGGGTGTCAACGTTCCATAAATTTCACGGCTGAGCATACTGGCCATGCCGGTAATCGTCGTGAGCGGATTGCGCATGTCTTGAGTCAGTTGACTCATTAAGGTCAGTCGCACCGTATCGAGCAAGTTGTCGTTGGTTGTGGCCGTGTGAGAGTTACTGGTAGCCGCTTGAGGTGAAGACTGTGATAATGCGATCGCGAGATGATGCCGCTCATACTCACTGACACTCCATCGAGCTAACAACTCTACAAAGGCAATCATCTCTGTCGCAAAGCTGTGTGGGACTGTGTCCATTACTGTCAGTAGGCCTAAACATTGCCCGTCGGCAGTCAATAACGGAATGCCAATGTAAGAGCAAATGCCATATTCTTGTACTAGACAAGACTCGGCATAAGGACTTTCTTCAGAAATATCTGAGAGAACTAAACTGCGCTGGGTTGACAACACAGTGTCGATCAAGCTGTCTCGTAAGGACAAACGACGGGTTCGAGCCAGAGGATTCATTAACCCCAATTGAGATAGGCCAACAGCCGCCTTGAGCACTAGAGTCTCAGGAGTAATGAGACCAATAAAACTGACCGGAACCTGCAAAAAACGAGCTGCCGTTTGCGTTGCTTCTTCAAATAATGGAAAGTCGATATCAGCCAACTGCGTCCCCGGTGCTAGTGTGCTGGGCAAGCTGGCCTGGCTTAAAGATGGCGAAAAATGCGGGGAAACCTGTCTCGGAGCGGTGTAGGTTTCAGTTTCTAATGAAATAGACTGCTTCATAGGTGTTACCAAGTGCCCTGGCTTGTCCAAACTTATCTAAAGCATTCCCGGAGTTGATCCCTGCCTAAACCTAAAAGTAAGAAATATCCTGACTTTTCCGTCTCTTATCAGCAGAACTCGTGGTTATTACTGACTTCTTGTTTGATAACAGAAGTTTTTCGGGAATTTGCTTGTTATATCCATAAATTGACTCCTTCTGGTTGTACTAGCCAACAGAATTTGTACGGATAAACCTCAGCCTACTCAGGGTGATGCTTGGGTTTCTGCGCAAGTTTTCGTAGAACGTTGATTGACATCGCGGGACATGACGCTCCAGCAAGTCTGAGGGGGGTAAAGTAGCCCCCACTGGTTGGGTGAGGGCGGGCTGAAGGCCGAAACATCACAACGAAAACCGCGGCCAAAAATTGGGTTCTCAGGTGTCACTAATGAAAATCAGTGTAGATGCGAGCTAGCTCATGGCAGCTTGCATCATTAGCGGATAGCTTGAAGGGGGACGCTTGAAAAGTTGTTTCCCTGCTCATAGAGAGTTCATCCCTGTGAATCCGTTTCTATGTTGAGGTGGGTGATTAAAGGGTGTCCTGGTAAAGTCGTGTCGCTAAACCGTAGACGCAAAGGGTTGCTGTTTAGCTAGCAGTTGTTGTCCACGCTGGATGATTCATCAGCGCATCCATGACTCGTACACCACGGAGTTGGTTCGTGAGCGGTAAGTGCCCAACGGGGGCTTCTAAGCTCCAGATGAACTCGCCAGGATAACGAGTCCAGATGTTGTCGCTTTTCCAGGCAATTCTGGGCCAAAACTTTTCCCAATTTTTGCTGACCCCTAGCCAGATCTCGCGCTGTTTTGAAAAACCAAACTTGCCTTCAGAGTAGATGAGCCAGAGTTGATCTAGCGTTTGCAGGTCGATGATTGGGAAGAGGTTGACTTCGGTGAAGTAGAGCCACTTGCGCTTGATGGCGTTTTCACCTGCCAGCTCACACATTTTTTGTAAGGTGAGTCGGTCGGCTAGCTCAAAATCTTGTTGGATTAGGGCGGTTTGGATTTCGCTATAGTCGACACTGCACTCTGGTGATAAGCTCACTACCCCGGTGGCAAAGTGTTCGTTGATAAAGGATTGCACTTCTTGATGCTCGATCGCAGCTAGCCATTGCAGCGATCGCCCCGCTGCGATTGAAGGGGTAGCCTGCTCTTTGGCCGTACGCAAAAAGTCCATGATGATTTGGTAGCCCAGATCGCCCGCTTCGATGAGCGGCGGCAAAGCCGCCAACTGCTGCTTGAGAGATGCGTCTCGGAGCTGACCTTTCAGAGATTCCAGCAGTTCTAAAGAAGCGGATGAATTATTGGCGATAGAACTGCTCATACGTTGACGAAAATCGAGTATCCAGAGGTTCACTAACGGGCCGATCAGTTGTAGCGAAATGCTGAAACAAGCCTGATCCGCATTTGATGATCCTACAACCCAAGCTGCGTGCTAAACCAGGGGTTCCGAGAATTTGGAAAATTTTAGGGAGGATTTTTGTGTCCCCGGGTTGTTCACGGTAGATTTCTAGAAAGATTTAACAGCCTGTGAGATGTAGGGGGATGGCTCGCGATCGCCCACTAGCAAAGTGTTTTAGGGCGAGGAGTCGGGCGATCTCGCCCCCGCATTAGCTCCGACCTTTGGTTCCGTAGTCCTCAGCACTGAAAAAAAAGAGGGGTGTCCACACTGTTAGGACTATCGTAAGCTAGCGTTGCTTAGCTCAAATTATTTTCCGCGTAGTGCCTATGTATGAACGCATAACTCCCCCCACCATTGGCGAAAAAATCACCTTCAAGGAGGGTGAGCCGATTGTTCCCGACATGCCGATCATCCCGTTCATTCGAGGCGATGGCACGGGCGTGGATATTTGGCCAGCGGCCCAAGCCGTGTTTGATGCCGCAGTGGCGGCGGCCTACGGCACCCAACGGCGCATTGTCTGGTTTAAAGTTTATGCCGGTGACGAGGCTTGTGAGCAATACGGGCAGTACCAATATTTGCCCGAAGATACCCTTCAGGCGATCAAAGACTTTGGCATGGCGATCAAGGGTCCTTTGACGACCCCCGTGGGCGGCGGTATTCGCTCGCTTAACGTGGCGCTGCGCCAAATTAATGATTTGTATGCCTGTGTGCGTCCCTGCAAGTACTACGCCGGGACTCCCTCACCGCACAAAAGTCCCGACAAGTTGGATGTGATTGTCTATCGGGAGAATACCGAAGACATTTACCTGGGCATTGAATGGAAGATGGGCGACCCGACCTGCGATCGCCTTATCAAGCTGCTGAACGAAGACTTGATTCCGGGCACCCCAGAGCACGGCAAAAAGCAGATTCGCCTCGACTCGGGCATTGGCATCAAGCCCATCAGCAAATTTGGCACCCAGCGTCTGGTGCGTCGTGCCATGAAACATGCCCTGCGATTGCCCAAAGACAAGCAGCAAGTAACCCTCGTCCACAAAGGCAACATCATGAAGTACACCGAGGGGGCTTTCCGTGACTGGGGTTACGAGTTGGCAACTTCGGAGTTTCGCGATGAGTGCGTCACCGAGCGGGAATCTTGGGTGCTGAGCAACAAAGAAGCCAACCCCGATATTTCCATCGAAGACAACGCCCGCAAGGTCGAACCCGGTTATGACTCGCTGACGGCGGAGAAAAAAGCGGAAGCGTGCCAAGAGGTTGAGGACATTCTCAACAGCATTTGGGAAACCCATGGCAACGGTCAGTGGAAAGACAAGGTGATGGTAAACGATCGCATTGCCGACAGCATTTTCCAGCAGATTCAGACGCGCCCGGATGAGTATTCCATTCTGGCGACGATGAACCTGAATGGAGACTATTTGTCGGATGCGGCAGCGGCGATCGTCGGTGGTCTCGGCATGGGACCAGGGGCCAACATCGGCGACACCTGCGCCATTTTTGAAGCGACCCACGGCACGGCACCCAAACACGCCGGACTCGATCGCATCAACCCCGGCTCAGTCATCCTCTCTGGCGTCATGATGCTGGAATATATGGGCTGGCAAGAGGCCGCAGACTTGATCAAAAAGGGGCTTGGCGCGGCGATTTCGAATCGAGAAGTCACCTATGACCTGGCTCGCATGATGGAGCCTAAAGTCGATACGCCGCTGAAGTGTTCGGAATTTGCCCAAGCCATTATCAAACACTTTGATGATTAAGTCTCGCGTTTAATTGCATCACTGTTCTGAAGATGAGGAGATGTCGGCAACTTGCCCCATGTCCTCATTTTTTATGTGCGAAATTCCCGGCGTTTTCTGTGTATTTGCCCCATAGCTGAGGTTGCCAGGCGAGGACAGTTGACGACAGACATCTGCCAATGATGGCCTTCTGTTAAGGACTGTGTCTCGACATCAACACCTGGGCACCCTAGCGACAGACCGCCGCAATTGCACTCTTTGGAAAATCGCGCCATGGGACTTTTTGAAAAGCTGACAAGCGAATTTGTCGACATTATCGAATGGCTGGATCAAAGTAACGACACGATCGCCTATCGCTTTGAGCGCTTTCAAAACGAAATCAAAATGGGGGCAAAACTGACGGTGCGTCCCGGCCAAAAAGCGGTTTTCGTCAATGAAGGGCAAGTCGCAGACGCTTTTGATCCTGGCATGTATACCCTCTCCACTCAAAACATGCCGATTTTGAGCACGTTGAAAGGATTTCCCTACGGGTTTAACTCGCCCTTCAAAGCCGAAGTTTATTTCTTTAACACCAAAATTTTTACTAACTTAAAGTGGGGGACGTCAAATCCGATCGCCATCAACGTGCCGGATTTGGGCGGTACGGTGCGCATTCGCGCCTATGGCACCTACAGTATGCGGGTGCAAGACCCCGTGCGTTTATTGGAAGACTTGGTGAGTACCGACGGCCTGTTCCAAATTGACGAAATCAGCGATCAGATTCGCAATATGTTGGTGTCGTCGTTTGCCACCTGGTTGGGCCAATCGGGGCTGAATTTCGCCGATTTTGCCGCCAACTATCGCGCTTCAGGCGACACCATCCGCAACGCCATTCAGGCCGATATTGAAGAATTTGGCATCACCTTGCCCCACTTCCTGATTGAAAACATTTCCCTACCGCCGGAAGTTGAAAAAGCCCTCGATCGCCGCGCTTCCATCAACGTCCTGGGCAACATGCAGGAATACACCCAGTATCAGGCCGCGAATGCGATCGAAGCCTCGGCGGAAAATCCCAATGGCGGCAATCAGGCGGTGGAACTGGGGGTCGGTCTGGCCATGGGCCAACAAATCGTCAACGCGATGCAGGGCAACATGGCGACAGCGCAACCCGCCCCGGCCCAACCGCCAGCTGTCGCTGTGGGCGCACCGCCGCCGCCCATGACTCAGACTCAGTGGTACATCACACGCGACGGACAAAACTTTGGCCCCTTTGCGACGAATCAGCTGCTCGCCAATGGTTTAACGCCGCAGTCTTACGTGTGGCGCAACGGCATCTCGGGCTGGCAACAGGCCGCTACCTTGCCCGAATTAGCCAGTCTTTTTCCGGCCTCTCCCCCACCCCCCATGGCGCAATAAATGAATCGACGAGTCCGCCAAGGATTTGCCGACTCGTTACCGCTCTTGCCAAACGCGATATCGACTTACCAGGTACATCGCATGACCACGTCTTCTACGTCTACCCGCTCCAACCAGGCGTGTCTGTGTTCGGGGTGTGGTGCTGATCTCGTCTTTAACCCGACGTTGGGTAAGCTGCTCTGCCCCTATTGCAACAGCGCCAAAACGGTTATGGGCTCGCCAAAAACCGTGGAAGAGCAGTCTCTGGATGAATGGCAGCAGCGGAGCAATCAAGCCCAAACTGCGCCGCTGTCGGCCCAGGCCCTAGAGGTGGAATGTCACGGCTGCCATGCCCAAATCAGCTTTGAGCCGCCCGACGTGGCGGGAGACTGTCCCTTTTGCGGCACGCACATTACGGCTCAGGCCCAGACCGCGAATCCGGTCATTACTCCCGGCGGTGTTTTGCCCTTCAAAATTGGGCGAAAAGCGGGTCGTCAGCGGCTGAGTCAATGGCTGAGTACGCGCTGGTTTGCGCCTTCCAGCTTGAAGCAACTGGCGCAGCACGAAAGTCTCAAAGGGATCTATCTACCGTTTTGGACTTTTGACTGTCAGACTCGCACCCGTTACACGGGGGAACGGGGCACTTACTACTACGTCACCAAAACTCGCCGGGTCAAGAACTCCGATGGGGAGTGGGTGACGGAAACCTATGAAGAACGCCGGACCCGATGGAGTTCTGCGTCGGGGCAGGTGAGTCGCTTTTTTGATGACATTCTGGTGCCAGCGGTCAAGACGGTGGATATCGATCGCCTCCAAAAAATCGGCCCCTGGACCTTAAAAAATCTGGTCCCTTATGACCCGTCTTTTCTGCAAGGCTTTCGGGCGCAGCGCTATCAGGTGAGCCTGCCCAATGGCTTTACGAAGGCCAAGGGCGTTATGGGTTCCTACATTGACTCCGATATTCGGTCGGATATTGGCGGTGATGAGCAACGTATCCACTCTAAGGACACGTCCTATACAGAGGAGACGTTTAAGCATATTTTGCTGCCCGTGTGGATGGCCACCTATCGCTTTAAGAACAAGCCGTATCAAGTCATGATTAATGGCGAAACGGGAAAAATTGTGGGCGATCGCCCCTATTGTCCGTTCAAGATTGCGGGGGCAATTACGGGGGCGATCGTGGCGTTGGGCACCCTCTGGGGCGGCTACACCTATGTTGAGGGGGAATGGCGCTTTCCCACTTGGCTCACCCAACCCCAGTTGTCTATTCCGTGGCCAGGTTCACCATCGGACTCTCCACTTCCCTCTGCACCTGAACCGACAGATTCTGCGCCATCATCGCCTCCAGCATCGGTCAATAGCGCTCCATCGCCCTCGGATGCGCCACTGGATACCCCAACCAGCACCCCGGATCCGGCTTTCCAAAAAGCGATGACATTCGCTCAGCAGGCGGCGGAGCAGACCCAAACGGCACAGACTCGAGCCGAGTGGCAGACAGTGGCGAATTTGTGGGTGCAGGCGATCGAAGCCTTAAAAAAAGTGCCCGGTGACGATGTGAATGCTCCCAAGGCCCAGCAAAAAATTCAGGAATATCAGCAGAATTTGAACTATGCTCGCCAGCGTTTCGAAATGGCTCCCTAAAGCGGCAGTGATCTGTGGCGATCTGTCCTGAGGGGATGATTTGGCATAGGGATAAGGGCAGCCTAGCAGAGTAACAATTCATTAACTCTGCCAATAACAACCATCAGCATAGAATCTGCCATAAAGCTTGACAGATAAAGGGTTTGCCGGATCTCCCTTGACCACCGAACAGCTTAAACATTCCTTCATGAAAAGGTTTAGTTAATTGCTGTTTTGTTGTGTTAGATTGCTCTCCGAGATGCCAATAATCAGGTTGGCTTGACGCACCTTGACGTACACCTTCACCTCGGATTGGCCTGCGATGGATCTCATCACTGCGTTAGGAATTGTGGCTGGGTCATTGACGACGTTTGCCTACTTGCCTCAGGTTGTGAAAACTTGGCGATCGCGCTCCGCAGACGGTATGTCATGGAGCATGTTGATCATTCTTTGCGTCGGCATTTCGCTGTGGTTGGTCTATGGCGTCTATGCCAACGATACGCCGTTGATTTTGGCCAACTTGTTTACGCTGATGTTTTCGTCCACAATTTTGGCGGTCAAGGTGCGGTATGAGGCGCTGCCCAAGCTCAAGGCACAACGGTCTTTGTCGGGTACTCATGGGACAACGGTGCTGAGCCCGGCAGGGGTCACTTCCCTGGGCCAAAGTTGGGAACTCGAAACAGAAGTGACCTTTAGCTCGCCTGAGCCGGAATCGTCTTCGCCCGTTGCTTAAAGCTTTCAAAATCCACCACCTGGGACGCTTCAGCCGCCGCCCAAATGTCTTGAATGACGGTATTTAGGGGCGGCAAGACCATGAGCATGAGTTGCCCGAGCCCTTCGCCGTCGCGATCGGCGACTTTCATGACCTGGGGCATGTCTGACCAGTCGGGAGCCACCAAAAAGACTTCGTTGGGGGTGGTGACCAGGTGCTTGTCGTGCAGGGTCGCATCCAGGCCGTGTTCATCTAAAAAAGCGACGAGTTTGCGCACCATCTGTAGGGAAATTTGTTTGCGCAGGTTGGCGATCGCGCGAATTTCGAGCACTTGTTCCCAACTGTAAATGACCGTGGGTTTCTTGGGGTTGCCATACTTTTGCGGCACGATGACGTTCGTGCGATCCAGATAGGCCAGTCGGCTAGACGTGGTTTGCGTGAGGGCCAACGTTTCTTGACGGGTGAAGCCTTGCATCATAGGTGCAAACAATGGGGCGGTTGGGGAAATGAGCGATGGTCGGTCAATTGCGGCGATGAACCGGAGCGCAGTCGAGCCTGACTCAAGATAGCATCCTCGAATTAGCGTACATACATATTAATAAACGTTGTGCTATCTTGTAGACGACTTTTTAGAGGCGTTGTCAGAGCCTCTATGGATAGCGTAAATTTTGCTTTCGATCGCCACAAACCCCTAGATGTGACCTATTATATTGGCTCATTAGAGATCGGGTTTGACCTCGCTCTTAGCGTGAATTGATTGGCTAGCTCCCATTCGTCGTCATAAGGATTTAGGTTTCATGGTTCAAGAACTGCCCCGCGTTCGGCTTCAAGGTTCGTTTCCGGAAACGGCTGCTACGGCGTATCCCGTGTTCTACCGCACCTACAGCCGCAAAGATGAGCGAGAAGATGGCGAACGGGAAACCTGGCAAGAGGTGTGCGATCGCACCCTGGGGGGGCTCACGGAACTCGGGAAGTTGACCGATGAAGAACGTCACCTCATTGCCCGGATGATGCAGCAAGTTAAGGCCCTGCCTTCGGGACGCTGGCTGTGGGTGGGGGGCACCGAGTGGAGCAAACGACCCGAAAACTTTTCTGGCGCGTATAACTGCACCAGCACCAATGTGATTGACTGGCGTGCCTTTGGCCTGATGATGGATCTGGCGATGATGGGTTGCGGCACGGGTGCCGTGCTAGAGCCGCAATATATTGACCAGTTGCCTGCCATTCGCAATCAATTGAATGTGCGGCAGGAAGGGGCGATCGGTACGACCCCCGCCGACCAGCGCCGCGAAGCTACTGAAGTTGTGGTGAACGGCAACCAAGTGCGCATCCACGTGGGTGACAGCCGCCAGGGCTGGGTGAAGTCGTACCAGACGATTTTGGAACTTTCCAGCGACGATCGCTTCACCGACACCGTAGAGGTGGTGGTGGATCTGGGGGATGTGCGCCCCGCGGGCGAAAAGCTCAAGGGCTTTGGTGGGGTGGCGAATCCGGTGAAGCTGCCGACGCTGTATGAGCGCTGCGCCAACATTTTGAACAAAGCGGTGGGGCGGCAGCTCAACTCGGTGGAATGCTGCCTGCTGATTGACGAGGCCGCCGCCTGTGTGGTGGCGGGCAACATTCGCCGCAGTGCCGGGATGCGGCAATTTGCCAGCGATGACGAGCTGGCAACGAATGCGAAGGATAACTTGTGGCAGCAGGACGAAAACGGGAACTGGCGCATCGATCCTGAACGGGATGCCCTGCGCATGGCGAACCACACCCGTGTGTATCACCACAAACCCAGCCTGGAAGAGACGACTGCGGCAGTACGTAAGCAGTTTTACTCCGGTGAAGGGGCGATTCAGTGGGCAGGAGAGGCCGAGCGTCGCGCTCAGGGCAAAGGTCGCTATGGCCTGAACCCCTGCGGCGAAATCATCGGTCAGGATTTCCACTGCAACCTGGCGGAAATTCACCTGAATCAAATTGATCCGGCGAATGAGCAGGAGCAGGAAGATGCCTTCCGGGCGGGCGCTTTGGCGGTGGCGAGCCTGCTGAACCACCAGTTTGTGGAAGACCGCTACCGCAAGTCCCGTGAGGAAGACCCCATTGTGGGGGTGTCCTTTACCGGGCTGTTCGACTTCTTTGTGCAAGCCTTTGGCGTGGAGTGGCTGAAGTGGTGGGAAGCGGGTCGCCCCGACACCATGCAGGGCGTCGAGTTCAAGCAGAAGGAGGCGGAATACCTGAGCCGCTGGAAGCAGATCGTCCATGACACCGTGTGGGAGTATTGCGATCGCCACGGCATCAAGCGCCCCAACCGCTGCACCACCGTGCAACCGGCGGGTACCAAGTCGCTGCTGACGGGCGCAAGCCCCGGCTGGCACCCCCCCAAGGCGCAGCGCTACATTCGCCGCATCACCTTCCGCAAAAATGACCCGGTGGCGATGGCCTGCATCGACTACGGCTATTCCGTCATTCCTTCGCAGTCGGACAAGGATGAGAACGGCAACCTGCTGGACGATCCGTTTGATCCCCGCTGTACCGAGTGGCTGGTGGAAATGCCCGTCGAAGTGTCTTGGGCCAACTTGCCGGGGGCCGATGAGATTGCGATCGAGCAGTTCTCGGCCCTGACCCAGTTCGACTTTTACATGCAGGTGCAAAAGCATTACACCGCTCACAACACCTCCGCCACCATCGAACTGCGGGAAAACGAGATCGATGGCCTGAGCCAACGCATCTCTGATGCCATCCAAACCGATGAAGGCTACATCTCCGCCGCCCTCCTCGCCCGCTTCGACGACCTGCAAACCTTCCCCCGGTTGCCGTTTGAGCCGATCGACAAGGCGACTTACGACGCGATGGTGCAACAGGTGAAACAGCGTCGCGGCACTGACGACTTCCACACGGCGTTGTCTCGCTATGATCGCGGCGACCTCATCGAAGCCGGCCCCGCCGGATGCGATTCCGACAAGTGCCTCCTCCCCGAAAAGAAGCCTGATTAGCTTTCAAGTTGGCCCTCAAGTTCTTCTACCCCTGGCTTTATCAAGTCAGGGGTTTCGTGCGGGAAAGCTCAACTCTGGACAAATTACCTGAATTTTTCAAGATATTTGTAACTGATTGTACGAGTACTAAGATCGCAACTAATTTCGGTCATCCGAACGTTCAATCGACGATATTCTTAATTCTGACGAGATAGTATAGTGCGATATTAGCGGGGCCAAAAATTGTTCAAAATCGAAATGAACCGAGCCCCCAAATCACATAATTCCTCACCTATACTAAGATTTTGTTGCTTCTCTAATAGTGATTCTTCGGATTCTACTTTGTCGGCTTGGTTCTCGGATGGTGCGAGTGGGCTAAATGTGTTAACCACTTCAAAAGTGGTTGGTACAACTTTACGCTTTATAGAGATATTACTTACAAGGTTTCTCGTTTTGTAAGTTGACACTCCAATCCAATGAATGGCAATGCCCCAAAATGCCCATAAGATTGCCGATACAGCAAGAACAATTAAAATTACATTAACTAAGAGCATGTCGATTTCTGGGAAAACACTAGTTAATACTGGCAATGCTTCATAGAGAGAAAGTATCGCAATGGCAGCCAATAAAATATTCATTGTGTCTGACTTCTGCTTTTCAAGATAGTCCCAGTAGAAGGTATAGCTAGATATGGATTGTTCGAATCTTGACCGCAGAGATGCAATATAACTGTCTAAACCCCAAGCGGAGTATAAAACCTGCATAAAATCTATTTCAATATTGTAAATGAGAAACTGGGATGGATATTGAAGAGAGAAAAGATTCTCTGTATACTCAACCAACTTTCTTTGCCAGGAAAATCGACCTATCTCACCGGGAACTCTTGAGATTTCCGCTTCTAAAAGCTTGCAAAGCTGATATACAAAAATGGCTTCCAAAAGCAGGAAAAAATTCAAATAGTTTTCCCTTAAAAAGACACGATTCCAAGAAATTTCATCCTTACTAAAGCTGTCTGAAATTCCAAAAACGAAGGAATAATCACTATCCTTTCCCTTAAACTTAAGATTTTCCTTTGCATCCTCAACAAACTTTCTGTATATGGGGTCAAAGGTTTCACTGCTGTTATATACTTCCATTGCATCGGAAATACTGTGACAGGAATCTATTTTCTTAAAAGCAATAACGCTACCAAATTCGTTGCACCATGCATTATAGGAAGAAAACTCTATCTGCTGATACTTGAAGGTGCGCAAATATTGAACAATAGACTCCCTTCGATGAAAACCGTTTAGGTCAAGAATAGGTTTTCCTAAATTAAAGACGTTTACAAGATAAAAACCCTTTTCTATCGGGACCATATTCTAAAAAAATCTCCCCAGGAATTGTCTTTCATTTTTATAAAAAAGTCATTTGGGGTGCTGTGCTGAAACAGCTCTTCAAACCACAGAGCTCCTAAAGAGTAGGCATAAGTATAACCTGGGTATTGAAAAAAATACTTGACACTTTCTAATGCAACATCATCGGAATAACCGAATGAAGTAACCATGTTGCGGATTCCCTTCTCTATTTGGAGGGGATCGTGCGCATTAAAGAAAAGTCTTAGAGCTTCCATTTTAATAGATTTCGAAAGGCTAGAATATTGGCTGGCTAGAATATTCCACTCGCACCAAGTTGCCCATCCTTCGACAAGACACATAGCACCATGATCAACTAACTTAGGTCTACTAAGTCTCATCTGCGTATAAAAGAAAGCGTGTCCAGGCAACAGCTCGTGAACTAAAGTGGCCTTGAAGTTCCCTAAGTCCAAATTGTCGCTGTTAGCATAAATAACCAACTTGTCTTTTTTTTGTGATGTTAATTCACTCGCCCAGTATTCTGCAAAGCCTATTCCAGTGTGTATTTCCAAATCAAAATCTGGCAATGTCAGAGAGCCAAACATATTGCCGAAAAAATCCTGACTTACCAAAGACTCAATAAAGGAGGAAATAAGGCATTCAATATCATCAACCTCAACTGGTTTCTTTGCAGGGAGCTCGTGCAAAGTCTCATTGGTTTCCAGATTAGCCTTAGCGAGAAGAAAATCAAGTTCGCCCCCAAAAATTGGGAGAAATATATCGTTAAGGCGATTCTTAAATCTTTTCTGTGAAGCAGCTTCCACTAAATGCAATAAATAATCAACGTTTCTTTTTGTCTGAGAATTAAAGTTGTTTTTAATTTTCGCTTCTAATTGCTTACGCAATTGTAGTGGCAAATAAAGAAGCTTATCCTCATCAACCTTGTAGCCTAACTCCTCAAGTGTCAGAGTCCCATCAATTAGAGAATCAACGACACAGTCTATTGAAATAAAATCCGAAAAAACGCATAGTATTTCCTCCAAAATATCGGCTTCTTCTTGTATAGTGTGGCAATCTATGACTCTTTTTATATCTTCAAGGATCTTTCTCGAAAAGCCAACTTTATACCACCAATCCCAATACGTGATCACAAGTTTTTCTTTTGTATTTGATGCCCTCATGTCAAAATTAGACTCAGCCATAAGAATCATTGATTGAAGTTGTTTTCAAGCAGAAGGTCTTGCACTCATATGTGCGACTCATTCATCCATGAGAAACCGAAGACGCTGTTGCGTATGTTATCACATTCTCATTATAACTAAAAATCATTTATCTTGCACTGAGCATATGCCTCGCAATTTTTGTCAGGCACCTCGAAAAGAATTTTCACATAATGCCAGTCCTCTATGAAGATGAGCATGACTCAGAGCATGAAAGCATTGTGCTTAAAGGGCTTTGCCTCCATCTGTTGTGTTCAGCTTCATAGCCATTTGGTATAATTCCATTCGGCTATTTCCGTTTGATTTTTGTGTTTTATCCTTTGAGACTTCTTATTCAATTTAGGTTTTAAAGTCGATCCTTCTTGAGCTTTTAGGTTGGTTTGATTTAATAAGTGTTGAACTTGCCTTTTGTTGATGTTGAACACGAGCTTTTGTGAATTAATTTCAGTAAGCGAAATTCTAAATTTCTGATCACTATTGGGATGACTAGAGTTTTTTGGCCTGTTTATAGCCAATTCTAAATTAGAGGTTGGCTCTGTGACTAAGCCATACTTTAAGGTATTCTATGGCTGTATTTGGCAGGTAGAGGAAATCGGTTTCATCGCGGATTTGATGTTCCTCAAAACGGCGCTGCCAAACCCCTGTTCCCCTTGCTGCTTTCGGCGATATCGCGAAGCTGAGTCCCCTGCATCAATGTCAACAGGTGACTGGGTGTTGGCTGCTTGGAATTGCGACGCTCTGCGAGTGTGCTGTTTTGGGAGGGCGATCGCGACTTGGTGAGATGGGGAGGGGGGCGATCGGCAGACTCACTTTACTCAGCAATGACACTCTGAGGTGCGGCAACAGTGATGCCAGGAACTTGAATGAAATCCTGCGTATTAAACGTCAGCAAATGCGTAATTCCATGAGAACGTTAGCAAATGCGTAATTCCATGAGTCAGCATCGCAGCTGCAATCCGCGCATCATGAGCCCGTTTCCCCACGATATTCTGGGTTGATACCAACTGTTGCCAAATCACAAAAATCTCCGCTCTTTCATCGAGTAGCGGAAACTCATCGAGCGGTCGTGCTATTTCATCCGTCGTTTCAGGAACACTCCAGCCTAAGCCATTCACTTCAACTGGACGAGTCGCCACCACCCACAACTCAATCAAGATCTGGCTAATCAACACGCAAACATGTTGCTGCTCTAGCAACGTTGCGATCGCTTCCGTGACTAGCGCATTCTGTGGACTCTCCAAGTCAGCGAGTCGCAGTACAACATTGGTGTCAAGCAGGTATCGAGCCACTAATCGTAAATCTCTGCTCGGTCAAAGGCAGCATCGGGCAACTCTGCATGTTTAGGTCCCTGATAGCTAGCGGCCCGTTCCCGCAACCGTCGTGCAATATCCATTGGTGAAACTCTTTGCCAAAGCGGCAAAGACTCTACCGTCGCGGCTCTTTCCTCAAGCTCTAGCGATGTCACCAAAGCGATAACCCGCTGTAGATGAACCTCATTGAGGTGATCAAGTTTTTGCTTCAGTTCCTCTAACTGCATTCATACGCCTCTATTAGCGCTCTATGGCTTATTCTAGTGCGACTATGAGTAAGTTTATGAGGGAGCCCTGCCATGTTTGACGGGATTGTCCTGGCTGTATTCGACAGGTTGGGCAAAATCCGTTTCATCTTCATTTCGGATGCAATATTCTCAAACCCGGCACTGCCCAACCACCTGCTCCCCTTGCTGCTTTTTGCGATATCGCGAAGCTGAGCCCGCTGCATTAATGTCAACAGGTGACTGGGCGTTGGCTGCTCGGAACCGCGATCGCATTGCGGGTGTGCTGTTTTGGGAGGAGGCGATCGCGCGATCGTCAGGCTCACTTTACTCAGCCATGACGCTCTGAGGTGCGGCAACAGTGATGCCAGGAACTTGCATGAAATCCTGAGTATTGAACGTTAGCAAATGCGTAATTCCATGAGTCAGCATCGCAGCTGCAATCCGCGCATCATGAGCCCGTTTCCCCACGATATTCTGGGTTGATNNNTGAGGCATTCATCTACCTCGCTATGATTCGGATTATGGTGCGACGCTTAGCCTAATTTGATACCTCGGATGAATTCTCAAACATCCTCTTAGACCATTGACATCAACAGGCCGAGTTGAGACAACCCAAAATTCAATGAGTACCTGAGAGATGAGGCAGCACTCCTGTTCTTGAGCCAATATCCTAGACACTGCCTCAGACACCAACTCCTGCTGAACATCATCGGCATTAGCCAACCGTAGAACCACATTCGTGTCGAGCAGATAGAGAGCCATTAGTCGTAAATGGTCGCTCGGTCAAAGGCAGAATCAGGCAAGCTTGGCCCTTGACCGTTGGACAAATTAGCTGACCACTGCTTTAATTCCTTTGCTCTTTCGGCATAGCTGGCCCGCTGCCAAAAAGGAGTCGGTGATACTGCTCGATGCTGCCGTAGTTCTAGCAACGTTATGAAAGTCGCGACTTGCTGTAAATCTTCGTCGCTAAGGGCTTCAAGCTTTTGCTTCAGTTCTTCTACCTGCATTTACCCGCCTCTACAGCGTTTTGCTTATTCTAATGCGACTCTATCAAGGTCAACAGGTGATTAGGCTTAGACTTTTCAGGACAGTGATCGCTTTGCGGGTGTGGTGTTTTGGGGGGGCGATCGCGGCTTGGTGAGATGGGGAGGGGCGATTTACTAACAGTCTGCCTGAGCCTCATAAAAGGCCATTTTGAAAGTGCTCACATTTACAACAGACGTTTTTATTGCCAGGTCAGCATTGAGCAGATCGGTGTCTCCGGTGATGATGAAATCTGCATCAGTTGCGATCGCACAACTCAGAAACATGGCATCTTTCGGATCGATGGGGAAATCGACGGTGACGTTAACTTGGATGGGTGAGATCGTCGCTGTTAATAATGTCGTCCAGGTGGCTTGAATTTCTTGAGATAGACGAAACTTGGGACGCGCTAAAACCGCTTGGTATTCAGCCAAAACTTCCGGTGATGCTACCCACTCAAAATCGGGATGATCCACAATGAACTGAATTATGAGTTCTGGATCTCTGTCTCTGAGAATGGCAGAGATGAGCACATTGGTATCAACAATAATTTTCATTCGCCACGACGATGAGCCGCAATTTCCGTCAAGATATCAGCTTCAGTCAGGTCTTCTACGCCAGGTAGGGCTTGAGTCGCTTTGAACAATTCCTGAAAACGCTGGCTGATGATGGTCGCTTCATCCTCTGCCGTGAGCATCACGACTCTCACCCGTTGACCTTTGCGAAAAGGGAGGTCAGACAGAACAACCTGACTCGGATCGTCAATCGTAATGAAGGTTTTATAGGCTGACATCCCGTTCCTCTCAGTTCCGCGATTCGAATTTCGAATATGGATAAACTCATTATCCAGGTGTCTCCATTATCACCGACGCTGAAAGGCATGAAGCGTGATCGATCTCAATCACCCATCTCAAGCGTTTCTGAAGCTCGATCAAGCGCTCATGAACATTGCCCGAGCCTTTGGCTCAGCCCTTAGCGATGGTGAGATAGATTTGTGAGCGATCGCGAAGCTGAGCCCCATGCATCAATGTCCACGGGTGACTGGACGTTGGCTGCTCGGAATGGCGATCGCTTTGCGGGTGTGGCGTTTTGCAGAGGGCGATCGCAGCTTTGCCCATTGAGCAAAAGGGGTGACTGTTACTTGCCCGGTTCATCTGAAGAAAGCACATGGGGAACGTCGCCATGTAATATAGATCGGTTGTTTTCTGCTTGAAGTCTTGATAGAACGTTACACCCTGCCTGAGATGGGCGAACTCTGGAATGACCTGGCCAAATACAAAACTTGGCTACAGGTCGAGATTGCGGTCTGCGAGGCCCAAGCAGAACTCGGCTACATTCCCCCAGAGGCGGTGGACGAGATCAAGGCCAAAGCCGATTTTGACCCCGATCGTATCTTAGAAATCGAAGCAGAAGTGCGGCACGACGTGATCGCCTTTCTGACCAACGTCAACGAGTATGTTGGTGATGCCGGACGCTACATTCACCTGGGCATGACCAGCTCTGACATGCTGGATACTGCTCTATCGCTGCAAATGGTCGCCAGCCTTCAGGTCATCCAAACCCATGTGGAAAATCTGATTCAGGCGATTCGCTATCGGGCGCAAGAGCATCGCGACACGGTGATGATTGGTCGCTCCCACGGCATTCATGCCGAACCCATCACCTTTGGTTTCAAGCTAGCGGGCTGGCTGGCCGAAATGATGCGCCACCGCGATCGCCTCACCCAGCTCGAAGACAAAATTGCGGTCGGCAAGATTTCCGGTGCTGTGGGCACCTATGCCAATGTCGATCCGCGCATTGAGTCCCTCACCTGCCAAAAACTTGGGCTGCGCCCCGACACGGCGTCTACTCAGGTCATCTCGCGAGACGTACATGCCGAATTTATGAATGCGCTGGCGCTATTAGCCGCCTCCATCGAACGCTTTGCGGTAGAAATTCGTAACCTGCAACGCACTGACGTGCTGGAAGTGGAGGAATTTTTCTCCAAGGGGCAAAAGGGCTCGTCGGCGATGCCTCATAAACGCAACCCGATTCGGTCGGAACGGTTAACGGGCTGTGCGCGCATCATTCGCGGCAATGCCATGGCCGCACTTGAAAATGTAGCGTTGTGGCACGAGCGCGATATTTCCCACAGTTCGGTCGAGCGAGTGATCCTGCCGGATTCCTGCATTCTGATTCACTTCATGCTGGTGGAGACCACAAACTTGGTGAAGAAGCTGCTGGTCTACCCCGAAAACATGCAGCGCAATATGAATGTGTATGGCGGCGTTGTGTTTAGTCAGCGAGTGCTGTTATCTCTGGTCGATAAGGGACTGAAGCGAGAAGAGGCGTATGAAATCGTGCAGTCTTTAGCGCATCAGGCGTGGAATACCGAAGGCGGCGATTTTCGGGCGTTGGTGAGTGGTAGCGATCGCGTCCAAGCGCATCTGTCGCCAGCAGACATTGACGCCTGTTTTGATCCCAATCATCATTTGCGCAATTTAGATGATGTGTATCAGCGGCTCGGAATTTAAGGGCGATCGCGGTATCGCAGCTCAGCCTGGCCCAGCCTCATCAGCAAAATAGCGGAGGGCGGCGGTGGCATAGAGCTGAACTTTGGGATCGTCGTGCGTCTGCAAATCCGTTAGCACCAGCATGGCCGGCTGATAGTGCAAAGTCCCTAAGGCTAGGGCGATCGTGGCAATCAGTTGATTGTCTGCCGTCGGCAGCAATAAATAGGTTTTGAGCCAATCGCACAGGGCATCCCCAGCGCGCTGTTGCAATTGGGGGGTTTGCAGCCGGGTCAGGGTCTCCACCACCTGAACTTGCAAAGACCCGGAGAGCTGGCGCAACGCTGCGATCAGCGCGCGCAGGGCCGATGCGCGTTCAATCCACCCCAGGGCGCTGATGATGTCAGCTTGCAAGTTGTCTGGGGTGTGGGGCGATGACAAGACCCGTGCCAAGGCGGCCACCGCTGTTTCGGTACCCAGCTTGCCCAGGGCTATCGCGGTGGCCTGGTTGATCTCCGGTCGCACATCCCACAATCCGGGCAATAGTAGATCAACGAGGTTGACCTGGGTCAATAGATGATGACGCACCCCCAGGGCTGCGATCGCTTCTCGCCGCACAATCATGCTGGGGTCTCTTACCGTGCCGATTAAGAGCTTGTCGACCTCTTCATGGTGAAAGTTGCCTAACGCTGCGATCGCCTTGGCTCGGATGGCTGGATCGGCATCTTCGGCGGCGGTCAAAAGGGGCACAAACACCGATGAATGCTGGATGCTGGCTAGCACTTGTACGGCAATCAGGCGGTATTCCGGCTGCTCTAAAAGCTCGATCAGGGCTTTAATCCCGGCGTCGCCAAAGTGACTTAACCCCTCGGCGGCCATTGTCAACACATCGGGGTCGGGTTGCTGTTGCAGCAAATCGATCAGGGCTTGCAAGGCGTCGGGATGTTCAAACTGCCCCAGCGTGCGCGCGGCAAACCAGCGGACTTCCCAGTCGGACGCCTCGTCCTGCAGGAGCGGCACCAGATAAGCGATCGCCGCTGGCCCCAGTTCAACAAGTTGTTTGCTCGTTTCCCATTTCTCTCGAAAGTCGCCTTCCAGAAACTGCGCTAAAGCTTGTTCAAGTTGCTCGGCGAGCGCATCTGAGCACATATCGGCAGCAGTAATTTCAACAAACATAATCGATTTTTTGACCGCAGGTAACCCCTGCTCGCCGACTCCCAGAGCCATCTATTCATAAGATATCCAGGGCAAAAAGTTCGAGACAAACATCTGTCGTTGGCGGTATTCATTTTCTGCATCAATTTCAAGCAGCTTTTGCATAACTCAAACGGTCTCGAGCCAGATTGAAAAATATACGCTGGGTAGGAGCGATCGCTGCCCCAAAGCATTGTCCCAAAGCGTGCTGCCATCAATTGGGAATGCCATCAATCTAAAGACTGACAGTGACATCAGAAATTGAGAAATATGGACGATAACCTCTGGCTTTTTTGATCCTTGAGCCCGCCAGGTAGGCAGTACCAAGATCCGCGGCTCCCTGACCTTCAAAGAGCTCAGCAATCAGTTGGGATGCTCACGAACCCGCTCCACAAATCGCGAGCGCGCATCAATCATGCACAAATCGCGTGATGCAGTTTATGCATGACATCCATGCAGCAACCGTGACTACGCCCGAAAAAGGTATCGCAATTTACAAAAAGCCAGGTTTGTCTCGCCTAAGTTATCTCCAAGCGCTCAAGGCAATGCCTGTGATTAGGAGAGTTTAATTGTTGTCGGCGCTCGTCACTAAGCCTTCAAATTTCGCTCGATTTTTTAATACCTGTAGTGCCTAGCTGAAGGGGCAAAATTGTGGTTGATGCAGCTCAAAGAACAACTGGAAAACTGAACAAGTTTGAAAAGTTCAAAGCTGAAAAAGACGGTTTGGCCGTAAAGTCTGAGTTGGCAGAATTTGCTCAGCTGGGCTGGGAATCAGTTGACGAAACTGATTTGACTCATCGGCTCAAGTGGTTGGGTATTTTCTTCCGCCCGGTGACGCCCGGTAAGTTCATGCTGCGGTTACGGATGCCCAACGGCATCCTGTCAGGTCAAAAAATGAAGGTGCTGGCTGAAATAGTTCAGCGCTATGGCGAAGACGGTAGCGCTGATGTCACCACCCGTCAAAACCTGCAACTGCGCGGCATCCGGTTAGAAGACATTCCCGACATTTTTGAGCGGTTTGAGGCGGTGGGGCTCTCCTCGATTCAGTCGGGCATGGATAACGTGCGCAACATCACGGGGTCTCCGGTGGCTGGCATTGACGCCGACGAGCTGATCGACACCCGGGGCTTAGTGAAAAAGCTACAGGACATGATCACCGATCGCGGTGAGGGCAATCCTGAATTCACCAACCTGCCGCGCAAGTTCAACATTGCGGTCGAAGGGGGGCGTGACAATGCCGTCCATGCTGAGATTAATGACATTGCCTTCGTCCCGGCTTATCGTGAGGGCAAACTGGGCTTCAACGTTTTGGTCGGGGGCTTCTTTTCGGCCCGTCGTTGTGAGGCCGCTGTGCCGCTGAATGCTTGGGTCGAGCCCAACGATGATGTCGTGGCATTGTCCCGCGCCATTCTGGAGGTGTATCGCGACAACGGCCTGCGGGTCAATCGTCAAAAGGCCCGCCTCATGTGGCTGATTGATGAATGGGGCATGGACACCTTCCGGGCCGAAGTGGAAAAAGCCTACGGCAAGCCTTTGCTCAGCGCCGCTGCTGAAGATGAGATCGATTGGGACAAGCGCGACCACGTGGGGGTTTATCCACAGCAGCAGCCAGGGTTGAGCTATGTCGGCTTTCATGTGCCCGTGGGTCGCCTGACCGCTCAGGATATGTTTGATTTTGCCCGCATTGCCGATGTGTATGGCGATGGCGAAATTCGTCTGACCGTCGAACAAAACATCATCATCCCTTACATTCCTGATACGCGGCTGGACCTGTTGATGGCTGAGCCGCTGCTGCAAAAGTTTTCGACCTCGCCGACGCCGTTGGTGCGATCGCTCGTTTCCTGTACAGGAGCCCAATTCTGCAACTTTGCCCTGGTGGAAACGAAGCAGCGCGCCCTGGCGATCGCTCGCCAACTCGATGCCACCCTGCACTTGCCGCAGCCGGTGCGCATTCACTGGACGGGGTGCCCCAACTCCTGTGGTCAGCCGCAAGTGGCAGACATTGGCCTCATGGGCACCAAGGTGCGCAAAGATGGCAAGCCCGCCGAGGGCGTCGATATCTACATGGGTGGCAAAGTCGGCAAAGATGCTCAACTCGGCACCTGTGTGCAAAAGGGCGTGCCCTGTGACGAATTACCCGCCGTGCTCACTGGCTTGTTGACCGAGCACTTTGGGGCACAGCCTGCGAGTCAGGGAGATCCGGAGCACAACGGTCACTTGCAGATGACCGTTGATGAATAAAGCTTTGAACTGGGGCGATCGCCCCAGCTCATAAGAAACTCCCAGGCATTGTTGAGGGGGAGTGTGTCAAAAAAAAAACCTTGCAAAAGTCCATTTGCAAAGGTTTGAGTCGTTTCTTGGTTTGCTAGGAGATTAGCACAAATGCTCGTTGAGTTGTTTTCTAAAGCAACTCAGGGAAGGTACAGAATCCTGCACCTGACCTGGTTTGCGTTCTTCCTAACTTTTGTTATTTGGTTTAACTTTCCACCGTTTGCCACCACGATCGCCCAAGACTTTGGTCTCGAGCCTGCCCAGGTCGGCACCATTGGTCTGTGTAACGTGGCGTTGACGGTGCCAGCGCGCATCATCATCGGCATGCTGCTAGATAAGTATGGCCCGCGCCTCACTTACTCGGCGCTGTTAGTTTATGCCCTGATTCCCTGTACGATTTTTGCCACGGCTCAAAGCTTCAACCAGTTAGTGCTGGGTCGCTTGCTGATGGGGATTGTCGGCGCCGGGTTCGTGATTGGCATCCGCATGACCGCTGAGTGGTTCCCTCCAAAAGAAGTGGGGACTGCCGAAGGGATTTACGGCGGTTGGGGTAACTTTGGTTCCGCCTTCTCAGCGTTCACCATGGTGTTGTTTGGTTTGGCCTTGGCATTTTTGCCCGGTGCTTTCCAATTCCCCGAGCAAGAAACTTTCCGCGTCTTGCTGTTCCCTCCCTTCCAAACGGATATTTTGAACTGGCGAGCCGCCATCTTGGGCACGGGCATCATCGGCGCGCTCTACGGGATCTTCTACTACTTCAACGTCACGGATACCCCGCCTGGCAAGGTGTATCAGCGTCCCAAGAGTGCACGCGGCATGGAAGTCACCTCCGTTCGTGACTTCTGGTTCCTGCTCATCATGAATATTCCCCTGACCGCCATTCTCATGGTCTTGGCATGGCGGCTGACCAAGGTCAACTTCTTGACCACCGGGGGCATGTACATTGCCTGGGCTTGCTTAATTGCCCTTTACGCTTTCCAAACGTACAACTGCTGGACCGTTAATAAGGATCTCCTGTCCGGTGACAAGGTCTACCCGCCCGAAGAGCGCTATCGCTTTAAGCAAGTGGCCATGCTGGAGTTGACCTACATTGTGAACTTCGGTTCTGAACTCGCGGTTGTCACCATGCTGCCCGCTTTCTTTGAAGGGACTTTTGGTCTTGATAAAGCGACTGCTGGCACGATCGCCGCTAGCTATGCCTTTATGAACCTGATGTCTCGTCCCGGCGGGGGCCTCATCTCTGACAAGATGGGCAGCCGTAAATGGACGATGGTGGTACTGACTGCGGGCATGGGCCTCGGCTACCTCATGATGAGCACCGTGAGTGGGGCATGGCCATTACCGCTGGCGGTATTGCTGACGATGGCTTGTTCATTCTTTGTGCAGTCTTCCGAAGGGGCGACCTTTGCCATGGTGCCTTTGGTCAAGCGCAAGGTGACAGGGCAGATTGCTGGTAACGTTGGCGCTTACGGCAACGTGGGTGCAGTCGCTTACCTGACTATGCGCCTCCTCTTTACGGATGGTTCTGCTGCGGCTAATGGTGGCGAAGCGGTTATGTCAGTCGTGAACGCGCAGTTCTTCCAGCTCTTGGGGATTGCCGGTTTGATTGTGGCTTTCCTTTGCGTCTTCTTCCTCGAAGAGCCCAAGGGTTCCTTTGCAGAGTTCCACGAAGGCGAAGATCCGGGGATGCATCCTCATCCCTCGGCTCTGCCAGAAGAACAGTCAGCTCGGCTGATGTAGTTGCGAGTCCAGGTTGAGGAGGCACAACTGAGCTTCCTTCTCACCGTCAGACAGTAGCCGGGGGAGCCCCTTCATCCAGCCAGATGAGGTCGTTCTCCCGGCTTTTCTCAAATTCGGGGGGCGTCTGTAATCTTTCAGCCGTCAATATTTCGCCAATCCTCAGCAACACCATGGCCAATTTTCTGGTGCCAGGGTCCCAACCTTTGACAGTCTTAGTTTTAGATAGACAGTGATCATGACTTCTACAAAAACCCTTTGTCCCTACTGTGGTGTCGGTTGTGGCCTAGAAGTGGCCCCGGTGAGCAAGCCTGATGCAGCAACCGAAAACTATTTGGTGAAGGGCGATCGCGCCCATCCTTCTAGCCAGGGGATGGTGTGTGTCAAAGGCGCGACGATCGCCGATGCGATTCACAAAAACCGCTTACTGTACCCGATGGTGCGGGACTCGCTGGACGAACCATTTCGGCGGGTGAGTTGGGATGAGGCACTGGATGCGATCGCCCACCGCATTCGTCATGTGGTGGATACCCAAGGGCCAGAAGCCGTGTGTATGTACGGTTCTGGTCAACTCCAGACCGAAGATTATTACACCGCGCAGAAGTTACTGAAAGGCTGCCTCGGCACCAACAATTTCGACGCTAACTCGCGGCTGTGCATGTCTTCCGCCGTCGCCGCGTACATTCAAAGCTTTGGCTCTGACGGGCCACCCACCTGCTACGACGATTTAGAGCAGACCGACTGCGCCTTTTTGATCGGCACCAACACCGCCGAATGCCACCCCATCGTGTTCAATCGCTTGCGCAAATATCACCGCAAGAAAAAGGGCAAAGTCAAGCTCATTGTGGTCGATCCACGCCGCACGGAAACGGCGAAAGATGCTGACCTGCACCTGGCGATTCGTCCGAGCACCGACATTACCTTGATGAACGGCATTGCCCACATTCTGCTGCGCAAAGGTTGGATTGACCCGCTCTTTATTGAAGAGGCGACCCAGGGCTTTACCCCCTATGCCGCCGTGGTGGATCACTATCCCCCCGAAAAGGTGGCAGAGGTTTGCGGCATCACCGTGGCCGAGCTGGAGCAAGCGGCACGCTGGTGGGGGCGCTCCAAAAGTGTGTTGTCGCTATGGTCGATGGGCATTAACCAGTCTGCCGAAGGCACCGCCAAAGCGCGAACGCTCATCAACCTGCATTTGATGTCGGGACAAATTGGGCGACCGGGCGCGGGGCCATTTTCCCTCACGGGGCAACCCAATGCCATGGGCGGGCGCGAAGCTGGTGGTCTGGCCCACATTTTGCCGGGGTATCGTCTGGTCAAAAATCCCGAACACCGTCAAGCCGTGGAAACAGCCTGGGAACTGCCCCCCGGCAGTATTTCGCCGACGCCGGGACTGGCGGCTTGGGACATGATGGTGGGTCTGGAACAAGGTGCAGTGGGGGTGTTTTGGGTGGCGGCGACGAATCCCGCCGTCAGTATGCCGGATATTGAGCGCACCAAAGCGGCGTTGCGGCGATCGCCCTTCACCATTTTGCAAGACGCTTACTATCCGACGGAAACAGCCGAGTACGCCCATGTGCTGTTGCCTGCGGCCCAATGGGGCGAAAAGAGCGGCATTATGACAAATTCAGAACGCACGGTGACCTATTGCCCAGCCTTTCGCGATCGCCCCGGTGAGGCCCGCGCCGATTGGGAAATTTTTGCTGAAGTGGGACGGCGGTTGGGGTTTGCCAAGCAATTCGCGTGCCAAACGTCAGCGGAAGTCTATGCCGAATTTGTGCAACTCACCGCTGGGCGCGTGTGCGACATGACCGGGCTGAGCCACCAGCGACTCGCTGACGAGGGACCCATTCAATGGCCGTGTCCGCAAGTGGAAACTCCAGACACCGCGTCGACCAAACACGACAAACGTCTCTACACTGATTTCCGTTTTCCCACCCCCAATGGCCGCGCCCAGTTCGCCACCTTCCATGAGCAGGGATTGACGGAGCCGCCTGATCCTGAGTTTCCTTTTGTACTCACGAACGGGCGACTGTACGGTCATTGGCATACCCAGAGCCGCACTGGTCGCATCGACAAAATCCGTAAAATGCACCCAGAGCCGCTGCTGGAAATGCATCCCATTGACGCCCAGCATCTCAAATTGCAATCGGGGGATTGGGTCGAGGTGCGATCGCGCCGAGGGCAGGCTCGCCTAAAAGTCGTAGTGACCCAATATATTCGTCGGGGTGTACTCTTTATTCCCATGCACTGGGGAGCGCTCTGGGCCGATGCGGCTGAATGCAATGCCCTCACCCACTCAGCGGTGTGCCCGATTTCCCTGCAACCCGAGCTGAAAGCCAGCGCCGTCACGGTTGTGCCGATTACAGAGGAAATGCTGATGGGCGATCGCACCCATCAACAGGTGAGCGAGTCGCTAGAGTTAGCCGTCCGAGACGCTGTCCTCCAGCATTGAGGCTGGGGCGGAGAGAAAACCAACCGCTCTCAGGGGACGGTGCCCTTGGCTCGCGCCTGATGGCATCGGTAGCATCAACAGGGAACCGTCCCCTTGCCCCTTGCAGCTTGTTCCCTGTGGCCAGGTTGTGAGTGGCGCGATCGCAGGATGAATTGTCACTCTGCCACCCGATCTCCAACGTAAACCCACTGAATTTGCGTACCGTGATTACTGTTATGTCCACTTCTGAATTGATGTTCTTTGAATTTGAAGCCGACTTCGTTGAATCGCTCCGCTGTATTCCCATGCAGGTGCGATATAAGCTCGATACTTGCGGCGTCAAATTGAAACTAGAACACTGGCATAAGTTTAGCCAGAGCGATCGCGCGCGCTTGGTGACGCAGCCCTGCGAAACCTCAACCGAAATTGCCAATTATCGCGACATCGTGCAAGCCACTGTCTTGCAATACACCGAGACCCCCGCCAAAGATTTACCCATTGATCCTCAACCGCCTTGGTTACAGGCAGATCAAGTGCCGACTGATGTGCAAGCCCAAGCCGCCCATTTTGATTGTGAAATCACCCCTCAACAATGGGCAGCACTGCCTCCACTGGCACGGTTTGCCCTATGCAAACTGAGTCGTCCGGGGCATGAAAATCGCAACTTCTTATCAGCACTGTATGAGTTCCAACTCAAGTCCCCCACTCATACAAAAAATGAGTCTTGACTTAGTGGTTGTAGAATTATCACGGATTAAAATCGGCGATCGTGAATGTAGTCAATACATTCATCGTTTTCCCAACTCCTGCCACTGTTCACGCAATCTGTTTCATTATCAACAAAAGGAATCACCACAGGACTTGTCTGTCTGATTTCTTCGGGCTGGAGCAGCACTGATGAGGCTCCTCTGAGCTGCGATATTCCTAGCGCAGCTAACAGCCCTAACCCAATGAGGATCATGATTAGGGAGACATTCCCCAGTGTCCAGATAGGATGCTGTTGACGTTCAACCCTGCGTCTTTCTGCGGTTCTACGCTCGGCACCGATGAGGAGAACTAGGTAGAACTTTTTCCACAAAACTGGAAGCGTGATGCGAAAATCGACTGAGTGCTTACGTGGTTGGGGTTGCATCGCCAGACTCATAGCTTGCAGCTGATGAGAGTTAAAAGAGGCGACAACATCCGGCGGCAGTGAATTGAGGAATCTTTCAAAGGCCTGATTGGGTGAGCCTGCGGCCATATATTCAGTCTCCTAACATAGAGAATTTATTTCAGTTTCTTGCTAGTCACTAAATGCTGGGTGCTCCGCCAAACAATTTAGTCCCGATGATGTGTTGGATAGAGTGTGCCCTGGCTAGAAGCCTCGGTATCGCTAGCATATAAATTTATACGAGAAGCGACCCATGCAGCCCGGATGCTGCTAAAAGATTGTGCTAATCATTTTCTAGGTCGGCTGATTTTCTAGGTCGCATGTCATCGCTATGCCGGACTTTGATCGATGCTGCAAAGTGAAGCTTTATCAGTATTTTTGCTAGGTCGCTATGTGGTGAAAAAACAAAAACTATAAACAATTCTTGATTGGGTTCAGGCTGTTAGAGCTGACAACAGTTTTATCCTGCAGGGTTGATAATTGGTGGTTTTGAACGCTACCGTTGGCGCTTGTTGTCTCCATGTTGATGAGATGCTTCTGATTGCTGGTTTGCTGGTAGTATTGCCAGTTGCTTTCTAACTTGGGCCTGGTAGCCTTTGGTGTCTCATTGCCATCGATTGAGTCCTGAGTGATTGTGGACAAGTTAACGCCTAAATTGGGATGTTTGTTCAGGGATGCATGGTGGTTACCGTTTGACAAAATTCGAGATTTTAGGCAAGCCTCAGGCGTTAGTTGAGGTCAGCATCACATTCGTGGTCGGCATGATCTGAGTGCAGGCCTTCCTGACAGGCGGGGGCTCCGGGCGATCGCACATATACCCAGCTGCCTTCTAAATGCAGCTTGATCTGGTTCGCCTCAGCATCAAATTGCAGATATGCCTCGTCTGCGCTGCCCACATCGGTATAGCTGCGGTAGACCTGGCGACAAAACCCGAACCAACCACATTTCACCAACATCAAGTCGCCATAATTATCGTCAAGCGGCGAGACATAGATCGCTCGGTATGTGGTGTGCCAAGGGAGGATCACCAAGCGATCTGACAGCGTTGTCACCAAAATGCCACTGGGGAGTAAGGCGGCGATCGCCATCGCCTCAATTAATAACAACAGGAGCAGTTTTTTGGCCCCTTGGCGAGTTCGTCGTCTCCATGGCGTGTGAATGCTGCCGATCGCCAACAATCCGAAGGCTAAGCCAAACATAGGTGCGGTCAATACCGTCGTCAGGACAACGGCGGCCAAAGGAAACAGGGAAATGCTGTAAACCTGCGCCAGCCAATAGTTGCCGGGCAAGCCGCCAAAAAAGGCGAGATAACCGAGCCAACCCACTGCTGCCAACCCGACCCAAGCAATGACACCAAAACGCCACCAACGACGGCGCGGTGAGCTCTCCCGGTGATGATGGGCATCGCTATTGGGCGTGGGGAATTCGGGAAGACGAGACATAATGTGCTAGCCCAACCCTGTGTCTAGCGTGGCGATTTTGCCCGGATATGACGGTAGCTGATGCGTAGCCAGGATGCGCGCACTGCCCTAACTCAGCGGAGTTTGTGGGCTAGAGGTGCCACGATGTCGCCAATATAAACCAGCCGTCCCGGCCAGAACAGCGATCGCGGTCAAAATATGCACCACGTTGAACGGTGTGCCCGGAAAGAACCAGGAATCGGTACGCAGAAACTCGATGAAGAACCGCCCGAGGGGATACCAAATCAAGTACATCAAGGCGATGTCGCCGTCTTTTAGCTGTTTGTCAAATCGTCGCGACAGCCAAAAGATGATCCCAAACCCGATAAAGTTCCACAGTGACTCGTAGAGAAAAAGGGGATGAAACCGCGTGCTGTCGGGATAAGTGCTGAGGTCGTTGTAGGGCGGAATGCGATGCGCGCGATCGATCCGCAGTCCCCAGGGCAGCGTCGTGGGTGGCCCATACAACTCCTGATTAATGAAATTGCCCCAGCGCCCGATCGCCTGTGCCAGTGGCAGCCCCAAACAAATGGCATCGAGATAGGGGAGCGGGTCGAGTTTACGAATGCGGGCAAATAGCCACAGGGCGATCGTGCCAAAAATGAACCCCCCAAAGATATGGATGCCGCCACCCCAAACTTTCAGAATTTCGCCCGGATTTTGCAGGTAATAACCGAGTCCCGCATCGCCCCGAGGCGACTGGATAAACACGTAATAGAGCCGTGCTCCGATGAACCCTGGAATCAAAACCCAAAAGAGCATGTCCCAAAGATTGTCCGGATTTTCGCCTTTGCGGGCGACCTCGTGACTAGCAATCTGCGCCGCCGTGAGAATCGCCGCTAGCATCAGCAGGCCGTACCACCGCAAGGCAAAGGGGCCGATTTCAAAAATGATGGGATCAACGGGAGGATACATGGGTAACAGGGTGGTTGGGGGCAGGGAAACAGGGTGGGGGATAACCCCGTAGGGGCGAGGCATTCTCGGAATTGCCTACCTGACTTTTCCTGTCGCTTGGCATCGGGAATGCCTCGTCCGGACACGTCCCGAGACATTTTGGCGAGAATACTTCATCCCGGCAAGTTCCGAAACAGGATGGGAGAACGCATCGCCCTCGCGATCGCGCAACCAGCGGGAGCGATCGCCCTAATCTTCTAGATAGCCTAAATCTTGCAAGCGGCGTTGCACATCGGGATCGTCATACCCCGGAGCGCGGCGAGCCGTCACTAACGTGCCGTAGCCGTCCATTTCGCCCGCAAAAGATTGCAGACATTCCTGAAGAGCTTCCACATTTTCCGGCAGAATGGCACTGATATTGAGCGTTTCTTGCGGATCTTCCTGCACGTCGTAGAGTTCGATCTCGCGGTCGCCGATTTCGATTAGCTTGTGGGTGCCCATCCACACGGCGCGGCGGGGCTGGTCGCAGGCGCGATCGCGCACCAGATCAGGCTGTCGCTTTTGCATCAGGTTGACGACATTCTGCGGGGGAATGGCCTCCGCAAAAACAAAATCCGTCTCGGGATCAGCCTGCGGTTGGGGTAACAAGGTCAGCGGCTGTTCGTGATTGTTGGCGAGCTCTGCCGCATCCAGCACGGTTTGAAACAAGCGGCGGGTGGAGACGACTTCTGGCACCACGGTGGCCTGGGTTTCGTCTTGTCCCGGCTGACGAATAATCAGCGGCACCCGCACCAGTTCGTTATAAATCGAGAGGCTATGGCCCATGAGCTGCTTTTCGCCCAGGTGTTCGCCGTGGTCGGCACAGATGACCACCAGCGTATGCTCCAGGCGTCTGGCTTGCTCAAGTTTGGCAAAGAAGTCGCCGAGCAACGCATCCTGGTACGCGACTTCGGCATCGTACATGCCATCGAGAGTCTTTTTTTGGTCATCGTTTAGGGCGCCCGTTAGTGGGGCCAGCCAGCCATATACGTCATTGTTGAACCGTTGGAGAAAGCTGCGAGCATCGCGATCTCGCAACACATGGGGCGCATATGTCTCAATATATTGGCGCGGTGGATGGTAGGGCATATGAGTGCCCATGAGGTTCACAAAGGCGAAGATGGGCTGGTCTGGTTCGGTGCCAACGCGATCGCACAAGAGCCGCGCCGTATCTTCCAGCGACTTGGCCGTGTTGCCTTTAAAGCTGAGAGCCGTTTGCCACAGGGGCACCATAATCGGCGTAAAGGACAGCGCTAATAACCAGTCAGAGCGGGCAAACGCATCTTGCAGCTTGGTCATCACGCCAGAAACTTGTCGTTTGAACCACTGACGATAGCGTCCCACCAGCCCTGGGGAGACGCCCGCCTGGTTGGGGCGAGACGTGAGCAAGCCACTATAGTTCAAAAAGCTCTGGAAGCCGCGTCGCAGCCCGTTGTTGATGACACCGACGAGGGGATTATTGCAAAACCCAGCAGTGAAATAGCCGCTATCTCGCAGGCGTTCGGCCAGGGTGGGTAACTCGTCGGGCATGACGGAATAAGACTGGGTCATGCCATGCTCTGAGGGATACACGCCCGTGAACATGGAGGCATGGGAAGGAATCGTCCACTGGGCGGGCGCGATCGCCGTCTCAAACCGAGTCGCATTAGCCGCAAACGCATCTAAATTAGGCGTCGTATCGAGGGGATAGCCATAGCAGGAGAGGCGATCGGCTCGCTGCGTGTCCAAGACTATAAACAGAATATCGGGACGCTGGCTAGACATGATAGTGATTCACAATACCGCTAACTGGATCTACGGCACGAACTCAGAAAGCCTAGTGCCGATGGCTTATTCCAGAATAGCGGGCAAAGTCAATCCCGTAGCGTTTAGCCATTATCGCAAACGTGACTGCCGTGACTTGAGCTGGCTTGGGCAGTGCGTCTTGAAGCCTCCATACTAGGTGCTTAGGAAGCTCTCCGCCGTTCCTCGTTAACGCCCGCATGGGATCAACCGTTCCCGCATCATTGGCGATCGCGGCAAACTTTCAAAGAGACTGCCCCAGTCTTAAATTCGTTTCAAAGCCAGCCCCGAGCCGACAAAATTTCGGTGAGTTCCAGCCCTGTGCTCTCCCGATCATGCAGGATCACTGCTTTTTGAGCTAACGTCACTTTGCCCGCCGCGATGAGTTGGTCTAACCACTGCTCGTCGGCTTTGGGCGAGATCGGCGCGACGGATGACGACGGTTGGCTGATGCTGATCGCGTCGAAATCGGGTGCCTCACGATCAGCCCATGCTTGTCCATCAGGAAACAGATACACCACGGTTTGGCCGGTTTCGCCCAAAACGCGAATGTGATCGGATGGTTTGGTTAGGGCTTTATCTGCACAAGGCTGAGAAAGACTCATCGTGATTGGGATCCTCTGCTGAGTGGGATGACGAAAGAAACGCTCGAAAAATTGTGCACCCGACGATTTGAATCGCAACTACTCAGTAATGTAAGAAGTTTTTGGCGTGGCACTGTCAGTGATCTCACTCACACTTTGCAAAGGTTCCGTAAATTTTCCCGTTAGTCCCCGGCTGTTGATGGAGGTAACTTTATCAAGAGTGTAATTAGTGAACTCTGCATCCCCTCCCCCCTCCCGCGGCCAGCAGAGGAATTTAGGGGGACGAGGCGCATCGAGTATGTCATGGTCCTCATCTGGGGGCGGGGTGACGTTTGCTCAAATTCAATGCTCTCCGCGACTGGTCACTTTGAACGTGATTTGGGAGCGCCAAAGTTGAAAGATTCCCTACAATTTATCGGGTTTTTCTCCGGTGAAAGTAGCCTGGAAGCGGGTAAAAGTGGCTTTGAACCATGCAAATACGAAGACACTGGCAGCAGTTTTTGATTTTGGTCGTGGCAGCGTTGTCGTTGGTATTGACACCTGCCGCATCGTGGGCCGAGGCGAGCGATGGTGTGGTCGACGTGTATTTCTTTCACAGTGAGTCTTGCCCTCACTGTCGTGAGCAGATGCCGCTCATGCAAGACATCGATGCTTATAACGATGATGTGGATGTTCACATTATTGAAGTGAATGAGGAGCCAGAAGAGTTTCGAGAGTATTTGCAGGCGCATAACATTCAAACTTGGGCGGTGCCTCGCACGGCCATTGGTGAGTTGAGTTTTATTGGCTACAACGCCACGAGTGGCCCTAAAGAGTATGTCGAGGCGTATTCGGGATACATCGGCTATCGCAACCAGATTGTGATAGCGATTTCTGACGCAGTGGGGCACGATATCAACTTGTCTCAAGCGGTGGCTACCGCTGATGCCCACAATCGCCTCTGGTGGATTGCAGCGTTGCCTGTGTTGTACCTGGCCAGTGGCATTCCGTTGCGCGATCGCCTGCAGCAGCCCCAGTCGCGCCGCTATTGGATTGGGGGCTTAGCTGCCGTTCTCTTGTTATGCCTATTTGCGTTGATTGGGTTCACGCCAGAATCAACGATTCGGAGTTTTGCTCAAGGGTTACCCTTTCCCCTCTTTGTCGGCACGATCGCCCTCGCTGATGGCTTCAACCCCTGTGCGTTTACCGTGTTGGTGATCTTGCTCTCGCTGTTGACCTACACCCACCGGCGGCGTGACATGGTGTTGATTGGTGGCACCTTTGTGCTGACCTCGGCGGTGATGTATTTCCTCTTTATCATGCTGATGATCGGGCTGGGATCGGTCTTGATTGAGCAGTATGGCAACGTGATTTTGCTGCTGTTAGGGATCGCGATCACGATCGCGGGTCTGATCAACATCAAAGACTACTTTTGGTTTAAGGAAGGGGTGTCGCTGTCGTTATCGGCTGATCAACAGCGCACCATCAGCAAAAAGGCAGGCAAAATTGTCCGCGACCTGCGCAGTGCCGATAAGAATCGTTGGCAGTTTGCCGGCGCGTTGGGGGGCACGGTGCTGTTAGCCGTATTCGTCAATATTGTGGAACTGGGCTGCACGGCAATTTTGCCCGTGGTGTATATGACTACGCTGATTAACTACTGCGCAGTGAATGGCGGCGCCGCGATCGTCTGCTATTCTGCCTGGACGGGCCTATACGCCGCCATTTACGTCTTGCCGCTGCTGCTGATTTTGGCGGGGTTCATTTATGCCTTTCAGTCTGCTCGCCTGACCGAGAGCCAGGGCCGCATTTTGAAGCTGGGCGGCGGGTTATTCATGCTGTTTTTTGGCTTGGTGATGATTTTTAAGCCACAGCTATTGATGTTTGGCTGATGCGGCTAATTTGAGAGGGGCGATCGCTGACTTACTCTACTGCCCAGTAACGATCTCTCAAATGCCATCTTAATCGGGAGTTCGAGCAATAAAATCAAGACAGCTCTGGGCCGTGCATAGCCATGTCGGTGGTTTCGACTGGCTCCCGCCTGATTCTTCAGCGGCGAGGCAACTGAGCCGTATTGTTCGGTGGATAAGTGGCCTCAGCGACCGTACCTGGCTGCCCCAAGACTTCGGCATTCCCTTCGTTAAAGGAAACCCTTACCCCGCCCGCGTTGCCTGCCCGGATGCGAAGTTGCTCTTCTGCCGTCCAAATCTTAGAGTCGCCTTCTTTCAGAATGCCTTCAAAGGTGACAGTCCCGTCGGTCGTAATGCGGAGCCAGGACTGCTCTTGCAGTTGGACGGTGACCCGTACGGGGGCATCTGCGACTTCCGCTGGGACGGCTGGGGCCTCGGGGGCAGTGGGCGATTCCGCTTCTTCGCTTCCTGGGCCACCCTCAGGCATCATCGCTTCTTCCGCAACTTCGCCTTCTAAAACGGGCAAAGTGCTGTTCTGGTAGCTCATGCGCTGCAACGTGTAAGAGAGCGCACTGATCGCCACGCCAATCAACACAACGTAGGTCACATACAGGTGCACGGGACGCAACTGAGGCGTAATGGGTAAGCGCCAAAATGACCGTGATGGCTTCTTTTGAGTGGCGGGGGTGAAATATTGAATGGCTAGCGCTTCGCCGTCCAGGCCTAAGCTATCGCCATAACGCCGAATGAGTCCCCGTGTGTAAACCGGCTCCGGCAACTGGCTAATATCAGCCACTTCGATCGCATTCAGCAGGCTCAATCGAATCAAGGTTTTTTCGGCTAAGGCAGCCTGAGACAGCCCCGCCGCTTCGCGGGTTTCGCGCAAAATTTGACCAATATAGACCAGTTGCTCACGATGAAGCTGGTTAATGTTCTGTGCTGGCTTATTCATCAAACCCTTCGGAGATGCAAACAAATACAATCAATTGGCTAGTGACGGTTTTGAATTTGTTAAGGCTCTTTAACAACAGTCTCTGTTAACTTTACTATTCTGTGACATTTCTCACATCAGCAGTATTCATGACGATACCCTGTAGCTGCTTTAACTCGTGAGAGGCCAGTAACCGGATTTGCCCAAACTTTAAATTGCCTACCTGTAACGGGCCAATCGATAAACGGTGCAACTGTTTGACCGGGTGCCCTAACAGTTCTGCGGTACGGCGAATTTGGCGATTACGACCTTCCCATAAGACAACTTCTAACTCGGTCTGTCCGGATGATTTGCTAGACGACAGGATGCGCACATCGGCAGGGGTCGTCTGGTAATCATCGAGGCGCACACCTTGCTGCCACCGCTTGATAATATCAGGACTCGGCTGTCCTCTGACGATGACGCGATAGGTTTTAGCTATGTGATGGCGCGGATGCGTGAGCTGATAGGTGAGGTCGCCATCGTTCGTGAGTAATATGGCTCCGGTCGAGTTGTAGTCCAGACGGCCCACGGGATGAATGCCGCTGTCGTGCTGCAAGGACGGGGGTAGAAAATCGATGACGGTGCGGCGACCTTGGGGATCGTGACAGGTTGACATCGTCCGCAGCGGTTTATTGAGGAGGCCGTAGTAGGCGGGAGGGCGATCGCGGTTGGTCAGTTCTCGGCCATCGAGCTGAATGCGATCGCGCTGAGGGTCGGCTTTTTGTCCTAACTCGGCGATGGCGCCATTGACCGAGACGCGCCCCGCTTGAATCAAGCTCTCAGCGCCCCGACGGGAGGCTACGCCCCACTGGGATAAGATTTTTTGTAAGCGCTCCTCCATCCAATGGCTGCGACCCAGGGCCCAGGGTGAAAATTCATTTATATCGTATCGGTTTGGCGGTGATCGCCACAGTACGGGGAAACCGTACACGGCCCTATGTTGGTGCTTGGCGCGGGTGGAGCGCGTTCAAAGCTGTGGAGCGCGTTCAAAGCTATAGCATTAGTGGAGCAAACTCTGACCGCGTCCAGGTGTGGTGAGCGTGTTGGGCGATGAAAGGACGGACGACAAACTGGGGGCGATCGCGACCCGGTTCCACATCAATGCGGAGAAAGGTGTAGGGCCAGTGGGTATCGGCCCCGCTGCCATGGCGACCAATGAACAATTGGGATTTGGCAATGATTTGCGCTGTGCCATCGCGGGTTTCACAAATGGTGGTGTCGGCATGTTGCGATCGCAGCCGCGCCCCACTGCCGCCGCAGACCAGCCAATTGAGGTGACGATCGCCGTGCCCGGTTTCGCCGGTGCGCAAATATTCAAAACAGTGGGCGTGGCCGCTGAGCACCAGATCCAGTAAGGGGGCGGCGGTGTCATGCCCGATTTGTGCGACCACGGCATCGAGCACCCAACGCAGGTGTTGCCGTACCGTCTGACAGGCCGTTTCGTACCGTTTATTGGCCTCCGTAATATAAGGGGGATGGTGCAAAGTCAAAATACGCCCTTGCACATTGGGATTTTGGTGGGAGGCGATGAGGCGATCGCGTAGCCAAAACAATTGCTCCCAGTCCAAATCGGGGGGAAGTTGCTGGCTGGGCGAGTCCGCCATCAATGTTTCAGCGCCATCTATCTCGACTGGACGGTGGAAGGTACTGGAGTCGAGGGCAAAAAAGTCGATGTTGCCGTAGCGAAACTGATAGTAGCGATTGGGCAGTCGGGTGAATGTGCCCGGTTCGTAGGTGAGGGCGCGTCCGGTTTCGGTGGGGATGGTGTAGTGCTGGTCGAGGTGTTGGGCTAAGCGGCCCAGGGGAATGTCTTTGAGGTAATCCAAAAAGGCGCGGGCGTAGGTGTCGCCCGTGGCCGAACCCCGGCGGCCATTCGTGGACGGTACGGGCAGGTTGAGCGATCGCCGCAGCGGTTGCAACGCCGCGACAATGTGTCCATAGGGAAACGGCAAGTTGTAGTAGTCATGGTTGCCGGGCACGGGCAAAAATGGCTTTCGGAAAGTGAGTTGGCGGTAGTCTAAGCGTTGGTGGCGATCGCCGCCCATGAGCCACGCTCGATAGGGGGCAATAAATTTGGCCGGATACTGATCTGGCGATCCCATCCGGTAGACCACATCCCCGGTGTGGAGCAAAAAGCGACAATCGGCCATTTGGGTGGCTAGATAATCGGCCACTTCTTGCTGGGGATGGCCGAATGATTGGGGGCCAAAGCCGCTGTCGCCAATCACCAAAAAAGAAAAGGCTGACGGTGACGTCAGCCCATCGGCAATGCCTAAGCGTGTTTGATCAATGCCCTGTGTCGCGATCATGGGAGCCTGCCAGCGGACCCGCGATCGCATTTTCCGCACCTTTTTCGAAATCGCTGGATCGATGGATAGGCCCATAGCGTCATTGAGTAAAGCTCATCTGCACTGTAGCGACTACGAACGGCGATCGCCAAGAGCACGAAATCAATGAATGCCAACATGAGGGGGAGCCGGTTTCCCGAGTCTCACCCAGCCGTGGATGGTGGGTGCCGATAGGTCAAGTCAATCAGCGAGAATTTGGACGCAATCTTGGGCGATCGCCCATTCCTCCTGGGTGTGAATGACCAGGACCCGAACCTGGGAATCGGCCGCCGCGATATCGCGATCGGCGGCGTTGCGCTGGAGTTTAGCCGGGTCCAGGTGCAAGCCCATAAATTCCCACCCGGCGCAGGCGGCCCGCCACAAATCGGCGCTGTTTTCGCCAATGCCAGCAGTAAAGACCAGGGCATCGAGTCCGCCCAGATTGCCTAGCATGGCCCCCATATGACGCCGCAGCACATGGACGAACATGGCGATCGCGAGTTGGGCGCGATCGTTGCCGGCGTTGGCCGCTTCTAACACCTGCCGCAGATCATTGGAAATGCCCGAAATGCCCTTGATCCCCGATTGTTTATTGAGCAAGGTATCGAGGTCGTCAGCAGTGTAGTGGTCGTGGCGCATCAGGTGAATGAGAATGCCCGGATCGACGGAGCCCGACCGACTGCCCATCATCAGGCCATCGAGCGGGGTGAAGCCCATGGTGGTATCGACGCTGACGCCATCGCGCACCGCTGCCAGGGAACAGCCATTACCGAGGTGACAAGTAATTAGTTTGAGATCGGCCAGGTCACGACCAAGTAACTCGGCGGCCCGCTGGGCGACATAGCGGTGACTGGTACCGTGAAAGCCATAGCGCTGAATGCCCTGCTCAACCCATTCGTAGGGGCCAGGAAAGGTGCTGGCCGCCGCGGGCATTTGGGCGTGAAAGGCGGTATCAAAAACCGCCACCTGGGGCACCTCGCCTAAAATGGCTTCCATGGCCTCGATGCCCTGCAAGTTGGCGGGGTTGTGGGCGGGGGCGAGGGGAAACAGTTGGCGAATCGTGTCTTTGACGGCAGGGGTGACGCGGATGCTGGCCTGATATTCCCGCCCGCCATGCACGACCCGGTGGCCCACGGCTTGGATGTCGCCAAGGGCCGACAGGGTTTGCACTGGCCCCGCCACCAGCGTATCGAGCATCCAGCTCAGTCCTTCCGTTTTGTCCTCGGTGGCAAGGGTGTCTTGGTGGCTCCGGCCATCGGCGGTTTGGGCTTTGAGTTCCACGGCTCCGGCGGTGTGGGTCCAGTCGAGTTGGGCGCGCCAGGCGGGTTCTTGTCCCTGGGCAAAGTCAAAGAGGGCGGCTTTGTGACTGCTGGAACCGGCGTTGAGGACGAGGATTTTCATGGGGGCGGGGTGATTGGGGGGCAGGGTGATTGGGGGCAGCGTAGGGGCGAGGCATTCTCGTTGTTACGGTTTGGGTTTGTCCAGTGGGTTAAAAAGAGAATGCCTCGCCCCTACAACGGAATTGCGGTATGGTTCGATCGCCCTGATCAGGTGCCGGGGCGGGCGTCGAGGTCAGCAGGCAGGTGGGAGCGATCGCCGTGTTTCACCAGTAGCGGCCCATGCACCCCAAACTCGACGACGCTGACGGACGCGACGGGAAAGGTGATGCGATCGCGATAACGCCCCAGATCCAGCCCCAGCAGACTGCACAGCACGACCCGCAGAGTGGATTTGTGGGCCACCACTAGCACGTTGCCATCTTTGTGTTTCTCTTCAATCTCGCTCATGACTAAGGAGGCGCGGCTGGCAACTTGCACCGCTGATTCGCCCCCCGTCGGCGGATTCCACGCGGGTTCCGTCAGCCACCGCACATAGTCTTCGGGGTATTTCTCCTGCACCTGCTCTTTGGTCAGGTTTTCCCACTCGCCAAACGACATTTCCTTCAGACCGTCGCGCAGTTGCATGTCCAGTCCCGTCGCTTCGCAAAACGGGCGGGCGGTGCTTTGGGTGCGCTGCATCGGACTCACATACACCGCCTGCCAGGCCATCGACGCGTATTTTTCGGCAAAGTGCCGGGCCATCGCAAAGCCCGCTTCGTTCAGATCCGGGTTCATTTTCCCCGAGAATACATCAGTGCGGCTGGCGGTGGTTTCGC
The DNA here is from genome assembly GCF_004212215.1 of Leptolyngbya iicbica LK. Lineage (NCBI taxonomy): Bacteria > Bacillati > Cyanobacteriota > Cyanophyceae > Leptolyngbyales > Leptolyngbyaceae > Leptolyngbya > Leptolyngbya iicbica. Next base: position 1,402,815 of record NZ_QVFV01000002.1, on the reverse strand, counting down.
CGTGTCGGATCATATAGACGCACAGGCTCATAGTCCGGCTCCAGTAACATCAACAGATTTGAGGGGTAGTGCGGGCGATCGCGGCAAGAGGAACCTCACCTAACCTCTCCTTGCGAAGGAGAGGAACCGGAGGCTTTCTACCCTCCTCCTTAGTAGAGAGCCAGAATCTCAATAAACCTCTCCTTGACAAGGAGAGGTGCCGCAGGCGGTGAGGTTCTCCCTCCTCAAACTCCATTTCGGAATATGGAGAGGGATACCTCGGGGCATCTCAACCTTTGAACCCTCAAGGAAAGCTGGCAAATAGCATCCCCCATCGTTTGGGTTGGGCACTGCCCAACCCGTACAGATCCTTGGCTGGTCTGAGCCCATAGCCCTTAAGTAATCACAGTCGGTTGGTCGCGGCCCGTGATTTCCTTCAGGTGGGAAATCTCGTCCGCCAGTTGAATCAAGTCCGCCAGCGCTGCTTGCGTATCCTGATCGTGCTTGCTGGCATCGGACTCATATCGCTCTACATACAGGCGAATGGTCGCGCCCTCCGTGCCCGTACCGGACAGACGGAAGATAATCCGCGAGCCGTCGGTGAAGCCGATACGGATGCCCTGCTGGCTGGCCACGCTGCCATCCACCGGGTCGGTGTAGCTAAAGTCATCGGCGTAGGCGACTTCGTAGCTGCCAAAGGTCTTGCCCGGCATCGACCCCAACGCCGATCGCAGATCATCCATCATCTGAGTCGCGGGACCACTCGCCACCGCTTCATAGTCGTGGCGGGAGTAGAAGTTGCGGCCATAGGTGGCCCAGTGCTCTTTGACGATGTCCTCCACGGACTGCTTTTTCACCGCGAGGATGTTGAGCCAAAACAGCACCGCCCACAGACCGTCTTTTTCGCGAATGTGGTTGGAGCCAGTGCCGAAGCTTTCTTCGCCGCAGAGGGTGGCTTTGTCCGCATCCAGCAAATTGCCAAAGAACTTCCAGCCCGTCGGCGTTTCGTAGCACTCAATGCCCAGCTTTTCCGCCACGCGATCGGGGGCTTGGCTGGTGGGCATGGAGCGGGCGATGCCTGTCAGGCCGTTGCGATAGCCGGGGACGAGGGTGGCATTGGCTGCCAGAATTGCCAAGCTATCGCTGGGGGTGACGAAGAAATTGCGTCCCAGGATCATGTTGCGATCGCCATCCCCATCCGACGCCGCCCCAAAATCTGGCCCGTCATCTTTAAACATGACATCCACCAAACTCTTGGCGTAGACCAGGTTGGGATCGGGGTGACCACCGCCGAAATCTTCCAACGGCACGCCGTTTTGTACGGTGCCCGCAGGCGCATTTAGCCGCCGCTCGAAAATTGCCGTGGCGTAAGGCCCCGTCACTGCGTGGAGGGAGTCGATGCAAATGCGGAAGTTGCCACGGCTCAAGAGGTCTTGAATGGCGGCAAAGTCAAACAGGGTTTCCATTTGGGCGGCATAGTCGGCCACGCAGTCGATGACTTCGACGGTGGTGTGGCCCAGTTGGGTAGTGCCAATGCGATCCAGATCCACGTCGCTGGCGTCGAGGATTTTGTATTCCGAAATAGTTTTGGTGCGATCGAAGATGGCACTGGTGATTTTTTCCGGGGCGGGGCCACCGTTGCTGACGTTATATTTCACGCCAAAGTCTTCTTTGGGGCCGCCGGGGTTGTGGCTGGCGGAAAGGATGATGCCGCCAAAGGCATTGTTTTTGCGAATTACGCAGGAAGCTGCTGGAGTCGAGAGAATGCCGCCTTGGCCCACCAGCACTTTGCCAAACCCATTCGCTGCCGCCATTTTGAGGATGATTTGAATGGCTTCGCGGTTGTAGTAACGCCCGTCGCCCCCCACAACCAAAGTCTGGTTTTGGATGCCGTCGAGACTGTCAAAAATGGCTTGAATAAAATTTTGTAGATAGTTGGGTTGCTGAAAGGTGGGCACCTTTTTGCGCAGGCCCGAAGTCCCCGGTTTTTGGTCGGAGTAGGGTTGGGTGCTTACTGTTTGCACTGTGGTCATACAATCTCCCGTATCGCAGCTATGGTTGGCGGCCTCTGAATCACCGCTCATCGCCCCCGCTTTCGGAGGGGCAGGGTTCGCCCTTGAATTATCGGCCAGGCTTGGCAGGGAAGCAATCGGTTAGGGGGATGATCACGCGGGGCGATCGCCCCCAGCCAGCGCCCCAGACTGCTCTATACATATACGGCTGTCCGGATCGCGGGTGTAACTTACCTGACCAACGCGATCGCAGTATGCCGCACCAATCCTAAGAGCGCGTTAAAACCACGGTTCTCAGGGGACGCTCCCCTGCTGGAGCACTGAACCCGCAGAACTTTCGCCAAGGGCTGAGGGGAGCGTCCCCTTCGCGGTTACACCGGGGATCGAGTTGCGTGTCGATGGTGAGGGAGTGTGAACGAGTCGGCAATTCATTCAACCTTAGGTTTACGCTTATGCTCAATCAGGCGGCTCATCGGCCATCACGCGGCCCGCAAGTAGTCTGGGAGTGAAGATGACACTTTAAACGCAGGGTGAAATCATGGCGCTGTATGCATTTGATGGTACGAAGGATCGCTGGGATGGCAAATCGCCCATTACGCCCACCGCGAAAACCGCTAATGACCGCTATCTCTCTAATGTGGTGTTGTTTTACCAGGCTTATGAGCAGTCCGGTCTGCCCGCTCACTATTTTCCCGGTGTCGGTTCTACTATGGGGCTGCTGGACCGGGTCTTTGGGGTTGCCTTTGGGGCGGGGGCGCTGGGCATTGTCAATCGAGCCTTTCGCCAGTTGCGGACCAACTTTCAGGCGGGCGATCGCACCATCGATATTGTGGGCTACAGCCGGGGGGCGGCGATCGCCCGCCTCTTTGCCGACAAAACCTTTCGAGAATACGCCAAACTTTCTGGCGCTGACGGCACCCCCTTAACGCAGCCGCCCACGATTCGCTTTCTGGGATTGTTCGATACGGTGGCCTCCTTCGGCATTCCGTTCAACGATCAGGAGTTGTTTTTCCAAGAACGGATTCCCCCGACAACCCAGCAAACCTTTCATGCCCTGGCGCTAGATGTGAAACGCAAAGGGTTTGGTCTGGATCGGGCCTATGGCGACGGCAATATTTTGGAAGTGTGGTTTCGCGGTGGCCATAAGGATGTCGGGGGCAATGCCGCCCTGCCCAACGGTGAACCTAACCGTGCTCGGGGCAATATCCCTCTGGTGTTCATGCTGAAAAAGGCGATCGCCGCTGGCATTGCCCTCCAGGTGAATTTTGACGACTATCCCATCGACCGTCATGCCCCGGTGACCCTCGATGCAAATACCCTGGATAGCGATCCGTCTCGCCAGCCTCAGCCCTACGATGTCTTTCACTACTCGCTATTTGACGAAACGGGGCAGGAAATCACTTTTCCAGGTTGCGTGCCCTTGCCCTCGCGCGAGCAACTGGTCATCGAAGAACCGTTCAATGAGCCAGAACTTTCTGAGCAGCGGGTGTTGCAGTTAACGCCCCAGTTAGCCGCCGCCTATCCCGATACCCAAGCTATCTACACCAAGCTCCACGAAAATTTGGATGCTTAAGCTAAGTCTAGATTGAAAGCTAGTAGACAACCTCACAGAATCTCTACTTATGAAGCTAGATGAGCTTAGCCTGTCCAGTTTTATGCCTATGAACTAGGGTTGTGCGTTTGATTAGTTCTTTTAATGTTTCTGACTGTTTCCCATGGATCTTGCTATCAAGCGAAAGCTTTCAAGTTGACCTTGAAATTGCATAGTTGGCGTGGAACTTAACTATAGATTTAGTCTTAAGACAGAATTCAAACTATCAATGACCTTGTGGTGATTATCATTGACAAGTTATGCAACGCAGTCTATCTACAATTCCTTGGATCGACTTCTAGATCATTGCGAAAACTGTCTTCAAAGCTTGGATAGTCTGAGTAGTCGCAATGACAATCTTGGGACCTTATCCCTACCCGTCTATCATCGAGATAAAATCCGGAATTAAAATAACCTTTCGATACCCAAAGTCCTCCTTGAAAATTACATATCATTTTTTTCCAAGTAGCAGGCATCCATAAGTCACCTGTAAACAGAATTATAAGTGTCGCCAATCCTACGTAAAAGTATATTTTCTTGCGTGATTTTACATTTTTCCTTTTTGTACTAGCGCCAGATTGCTTAGAAATTTCCCTCTTGATTTCTTTGAAAAATCTTAAAGGAGGCAACTCATCTTCAGCAACCATATGGGCTGAGACGTAGGCTACTTCAAACCACTGTTCGCCTTGCAGGGAGATTGGAAAAATAGTTTTCTTGCGTTGTCGCGCCCAAATCAATTCGGCTTTAACCCAATCAGCTTGACGGGAACTAGGTGACATAACCAGGATGAATACCGAACAGTCTTCTATCTGCTGTTGGATTTCCGGACTCCAACTGCCTCCATAAGATGCTTTTAGATCAATCCAAAACTCGATGCCATGCTCTCTCAGTGCTTTAGTTAGTTTGTTGACGTAGGCCTCATCTTCGCGGCTATAGCTGATGAAAGCAAAATTCATAAACTCAGGATGTCAGTGTTCATAAAGCAGGCATCGAGTATTCTAACGCCTGGATGTTCTGATGATTTTATTTTGCCATTAACTCTGGAAGTAGACACCAACGACAATTCAATTTCCGAGATTGAATTTCGAAGAACCTAGTTTAAATAATCTGGCCACCGGACCTCTCAATTTTCCAATGAGATTGGAAAGCGCAGTCAAAAATCAGCTTCAGACCTACCTATCGGGCTAGGAGGATCGCCCTCACGCTTGAAACTGTTGGCTGTGGAGGTAGGCATAGCGATCGCCCCGCGCCAGCAATTCTTCATGGGTGCCCGACTCGACGATGTGCCCCTTTTCCAACACCAAAATGCGATCGGCGTTGCGGACGGTGGCGAGGCGGTGGGCAATGATGAACGCCGTGCGATCGCCCATGAGCCGTTCCAGGGCTTCCTGCACCAGATTTTCAGATTCTGAGTCCAGCGCGGAAGTTGCTTCATCGAGGATCAAAATGCGGGGATCGAGGAGGACTGCGCGGGCGATCGCGATACGCTGCCGCTGCCCGCCGGACAGGTTCACCCCCCGTTCCCCCACCCAGGCGTAATAGCCTTGAGAAAATTGCGTGATGAAGTCGTGGGCGTTTGCCGCCTTGGCCGCTGCTTCCACCGCCGCTAGGTCGAATTCTTTTTGCCCAAAAGCGATATTTTCCGCAATGGTGCCGGAAAAGAGGACGGTCTCTTGGGGCACGATGCCGATTTGCCGCCGCAGGCTCTTGAGGGTAACGGTGGCGATATCTTCCCCATCAATCAAAATCTGCCCCGCCTGGGGATCGTAAAAGCGCGGCAACAGGTTCACCAACGTGGTTTTGCCCGCCCCCGAAGACCCCACCAGGGCAATCTTCTCCCCCGGTTTTGCCAGCAAATTAATATCTTGCAGCACCGGCTCATCGGGCTTGTATTGAAAGGAGACGTGGCGATATTCCACTTTGCCAGTGACGGCGGGCAGGGGGCGGGCGTCCGGCGCTTCTTCTACTCCCGGCGCGATCGCCGTCAGCTCAAACACGCGATCCACCGAGGCTTCCGCCTCTTTGAACAGGTTGTAGTTTTCCGTGGTGTGGGTAATGGGGTCGATCAGTAGCAGTCCCGCCGTCACATAGCTGGCAAAGTCGGCCCCGGTGAGGTTGCCCGTCGAGATTTGCCAGCTCCCCACCAAAAACAACACGAGAATGATGCCCGCATACAGCAATCCAATCACGGGATACTGCACCGCCAACAGCCACGCCGCTCGATACTTCGCCTCGTAATGCCGCTGCGACTCAGCCCGAAAGCGCTCGACCGCATAATCTTCCGCCGCAAAGGCCCGAATCAGGCGGATGCCGCCAAACACCTCTGTGAGCTGGGACGACAGATCCGACACGAGGTTTTGGCTGGTGCGGGAATATTGCAGCATGCGATCGCCAAACCACCCCACCAGCACCGCAAACGCGGGCACGATAATCAACATCGTCAGGGTCAACTGCCAGTTGAGATACACCATATAAGTGATCACCACCACCAGTTGCAAAATGCTGGGAATGAAGTCTTGAAACAGCTTTTTGACCACTTCCCCGATGCGATCGACATCCTCCGTGAGTCGATAGGTGAGGTCGCCCGTCTGGGCTTTTTCAAAATACGCCAGGCTCAATTGCTGCAAATGGCGATAGGTTTCGACCCGTAGCTTCAGCGCCACCTCCAGCGCCGCTTTCGACATCAGGGAATCTTGTCCGTACTGCCCCAACTTGTGAATCACGAAGCCCGCGATGGTGATGGCCGCGAGCTGCGCCAGTTCCAGCACCTTGCCCTGCACCAACAGCGACAACATCTGCCCCGACAGCCACGCCAAAATCGGCCAAAACGCGGTGAAGACCAACGTACAGAGCAAGGCGTAAAAAATGGTGCGCCACTGCTCACGAACGTAGGGAGCTAAATTCAAATATTTGGAGCGGGGTTTTGCGCGGGGGGCCAAGCGATCGCCTCTGCCAATTCTGCCTATCCCACGCTACAGCATTTTTTGACGAGGAAGGTCCAGGCATTGGCGCGCTCACAGCCACCCAGAGAGAGTTGCGCGGGGGGCAAGCGATCGCCGATTGACGGCGCTACTCACTAGTGGAGTCTATCTAGAGGGGCCACGGTCGTCGAGTTTTTATCCATACCCAACAAATTTTCCAGGTCGAGTTCCAGCGCTTCAATGAATCTGTTCTCTGGGAATAAACACCGCCAAAAACTAACAAGAGCGGAGAATTTTTCTGAGAAAGCTATTTGATTGGTTTACTTTAATTCACTCAATCTCCGGCAATGGCAATGTTTCTTAATCTAGATCTCCCCAAAAATCGACTTTTTGAGGGATGAGGACATCCCTGCTGCTGGCAACAGGTTATTTTTTATTTTTATTTATAAGAGTAAATCTGCTTCTCAGGATTCATCTTGTAGAGTTGAAGGTAGTTAGTACTATCCTTTTTTGCCGTTTGACGAGTTTGATTTAAATTGCTGTTTCGCACTGGCCTCACCACTATGAACCTCAAGAGTAAAAGCTTTTATAACTTTGCGATCGCTCCAGGAACTCGTGACCACAAGGGCTATTTTGTGCAAGATGGCACTTATAACCTGGTGCGCGTGGAAGATACCGGTTGGGCATTTGTTTGCCAAGATAACCACACTTGCTACTACGTAGATCCTGAGAATTTGTCCGAAGTGTGCGACTTAGAAGACTACGTTTTGGTGATAGAGGAGTGATGATTTTTGGTGATAGAGGAGTGTTGATTTTCGGTTGGTTCTGCCTTCTTGAATCTGTTTGAGGAGCTGCAATCCGTTTCTGGATTTAGGCTTGACTCTATCGGTGGAAGCTTGTTTCACTGTTGCACAGCAACTCTCAGCGGAGTTGCTTTTTTTTGCCTGTTTCGCCAGCTAGAACGAGACAGCCTCGAAACCGAGTGATGCTTGGCAGAAAGATTTTTGAGTGCCTAAACCACTCGCGAAGTTTGCCGCTGTCGCCGCGTTTCTGACCTGCCGCTGTCGCTGAGCAGGCGATACTAACTGCCTGGAAACTGTCTGCTGTTGTATTGCATTTCCTTGAGCCTGTTGCAGATGGCAGAGACCCAAGGAAGCGTGGATTTCAGTTTGGTCGTGCCGATTTTACTCGCAGGTAAAGCTGCCCGCTGGGAAAAATTGCTGGCTTAGTGAGTTGGGTCTGGGCTTGCTAGATCGCTGCATGAATGAGCAAGCGTGGTCCACTACCGTAGGATGGATGAAGTGAGCGACGTTGAACGACAACATTATGGAAAAGGCCGAGCAGTTAATCCGCATGGCGGAAGATGAGTTGACCCAGTACAGCACTGAAGCCCGCAAAATTGAAAAATTGCGCCGCAAGTTTAGCTTCGCTGTCCCCTACCCCGAGCAAAAGGCGATTCGTGATCAGGTTGAGGCCGATATTCCGACGAATTTTGTGGCGCGGATTGTGGAAGCCAACCGACAAACGGTCGCACTCCCGTTTTGGGGCATTGGCGGTTTGGGCCTGTTGATCGGCATCTCGTTTCGCCAACCGCTCGACATTATTGCCACTGGCATTGGGTTTTATGTGGCCTTTCAACTGCAAAAGTGGGGCTGGGAGCTGCAGGCAAAACGTCTGGTCGTTAAGACCCTGGATGATATTGAAGCCGGTATCCAAGCTGCCAAAGCAGAATCAGCTACCTCTGAGGCCTAAACTTTCACCTCAGGGCGATGCCCCATGACGCTCGGGCGATGCTCCAATGCCCCTGAGGCAGAGGCCCCCGCTTCCTTGGCGGTAACCTTAGGAATTGGAATTAAATTAAGTGTGAACAGCCGTCTCGGCTGTTCAAGAGCAGGCAAGATGCCTGCCCGACAAAACTTGGATTTTATAAAATCCTGATTCCTTAGGGCATTGAGCCATCCTGCAGGGAGCAGGGGCCTTTAGCGAGAGGCGATCGCCCCCGCAACCCACACCGATCCCAGCGGCATTGGTTAGCTTGGCAGAACTGGGTTCTGGCCCTGCGGCGCGATAAAAATGTCGTCGGCGTGAATGCCATCACGCCTGCTCGGTCTACGCTAAAGCCTGGCGTTGCAGCTTGACCTCGTAATAACGGCAGGCCAGAAATCCGACGCCGTAAATGAGGGCAGCATCCGAAGAGATGCCGATCACCATACCGGCTCCTGGCAGTATTTCCAGAAAACTGAAGCCCGACTTTAAAGTGCCAGAACCGCCAGTAAAAACCGCCCAAATCGCCAGTACCTCTCCTCGGCGATCGGCGTCATCAATGGAAAAGCCGTAGATGGTCGCAATCTTGTAAATCATTTCAGCTTGCAAAGCGGCGATCGCGCCAATATCCAGTGCAAACAAAAATAGGGCAAATGGCGGAATGAAGTTGGTCAATAATCCCACTTGGGCCGCCCGAAACGTTGTCTTGCCAATCACTCGCTGGGCCAACTGCACATTGGTATCGAGGGGGAACTTGACCCGGAGTTCAGCGATTTCCCGCTGAATTTTTTCCGCATTCACTTGGCCCAAAGCTGCCAATAGCCAACTGATGCCAGGAATTGCGGTGGCGTATTTGATCAATGGGATGTCGGCAATGGGGGCCACCGTTTTGCCCACCAGATGGGTGGTTTGCTCAATAGCGGGATAGATAAAGCGAATGAAGGCATCCCCAGCCGAGTCCACACTGGTTTGCAGGGATTCGTTCATCACCTGGAAAAAATGGGCAATTTGCTCAAGCGTGGAGCGATCGCGCTCGAAAGCAGGTGGCTGACTCATAACTGAAAACCTTACGGAGACAACAGGATACTTTGTCTGCAATCATAAGGTGGTCCGTTCCGCCATTGCAGCAAAATCATTCCCCCGGCGTATGCCCAACGATGCAGCAACAGGCAGAGTTTCCCCCGACAGTTTAGGTTAAAGCGTTGCGTCTGTCGTGGTTTCCCGATGACGCACCCTGATAGGCTGGCGCCCCAAGGTTTCACTGAGAAAGCCGAGAAGACGGTCGGCCACCGCTTGAAAGGGGCATCGGTTTCGAGGGCACCTTTGCCCGACCCGTCAATTGGGCTGTCCATGTCGGAGCAAGGTCATGAACTCAGAGCCAACCGACCTCCTCGACAATCTCACCTACAGTGCCAAGGCTGGGGGCTATTTTTTCATGGGTCTGGCCCTGTTTGGCCTCGGTCTGATGTTGCTGGTGCCTCTAGGCGTCTTTGAGTTGAGTGCTACCGCGAGTCCTAATTTTGTGGGCCTATGGCTGATGTTTTGTGTCGGTTTGATGGGGATCGGGGGCTGGCTGCTGGACTATAAACGGCGACTGCGGCGGGCCTTGGCCAACCGTCAGACTTTTTACCCCGCGCGGTTGCTGGAACGCCACGGCCCCACCGAATTTGGCTGGTTTATCAAGGTCGAAGTGGAGCGATCGCCCACCCAACTCCAGCGGGGCAAGCAACGATTTTTAGAAGAACCACATTGGCTGGTGGGTGATCGGCTAGTGATTTGTGTGTTGGCCGATGGCCGACGGTTCTTTCCCAAAGAATTGACCCAGCGGGCCGATGTCGGCTATCTCCAAACATAGTGTTTTCAACGGGGCAGCGCTGCTATGGCCAAACAGATTTACCTCCAGGCTGGAGAAACCACCGTCATCTATCGCCGCAACTTCAGCAGCGTGCCGACGCAGATTCGCTTTGAAGCGATCGCCACCGACGGCACCTCTCCCAGCGGCACAGTTGAAATACGTGGCTCGCAGTGGATTTTTCCCAAGCCACCCCAACAACAGCCGCTGCAAGCAATGAATACCGTTGAAGCGGGTTTTTGGGATACGTTTTTTGCGATCGCGGTGACCGCCGATACTGACCTGATTATCACCCGCTCCAAGGGGCAGACGGGGAGTGGGTTCTTGTGGGTCTTGGGCTTGGTAATGGGCATCAGCATTGTGGCCGTCGCGATGCTGATGATGACTTTGTAGTTTGCGCTTACTCGACGAAAGCCAATACATCCACCGTCGGATTAGCCAATCCTTGATATTGGGCAGCCGTCGATTCCAACACTTGCAACTGGCCCATCGCCCGGCCACAGGGAAAGCCGTATTTAGCCCGCACGCGATCGCTGGCAATATTCAGCGCGGTCCGCGACTTATCCAGAAAGTCACTCAACGTATAGGTTTCACCCACTTTGAGATAGTCCTTAATCACCAACGACGGGGAATAGCAGGCCGCCTCGGTGCCATCGGGCCAACGGATTTGAAATTGCATCTCAGGCATTGCTTTTATCTCTCATCACCAGGAAACATCAATGGGAATGTACCAGGCTTTGGTACGCCTGCAAGTGCATTTGCGCCGATTTTTCCCAAGTGTAGCGCGCCAAAATGCCCCGACTCTGCTCAACGAGGGCGTGCGATCGCTTCGGCTCTGATGCCGCCAGCATTCCTTGGGCGATCTGTTCCACACTGCCAGGGTTGACTAAAATCGCCTGTTCCGATGTCAAAAACTCGGTAAAGGGCGTCTCATTGGCCGTGACGACGGGTAACCCTGCCGCGATCGCTTCCAATACGACCAAGCCCCACCCCTCTTTGATCGATGGAAAACAAAACACATCGGCACAACGATACATCCCCGGCAAATCGGCGTCTGGAATCACTCCCGGAAGCACTAAGGCATCCATAATCCCCAATGCCGCCGCCCGCTGAAAAAACTGCTCTCGATAGGGTTGATAGTCAAACAGTGTCGCCCCGCCGGCAATGATGAGCTGTGCTTGGGGTTGCTGCGCCTGCACCTGGGCAAAGGCTTCCAGTAAACGAATGGAATTTTTGCGCGGTTCAATGCCGCCCACCGTCAAGTAGATGGGGTGCCCGGTCAGTTGATAGGCCGTTTTTAAGGCGGTTTCCGAGCCGTCCAACGCGGGCGAAAAGCGCTGTTGATCGACGCCATTGACCACCCGTGGCGCGTCAATGTTGTAGTCAGTGCGGAGGGCTTGCTGCCAGCGATCGCTCACACACAGACACAAGTCCGGTAGGCGGATGGACTTGTCCTGACACTGTTGCAAGTAGATGCTTTCGTAATCTTCGACATGGTGCACCGTGCGGACAACGTGATGAACTTGCCCGCGCTCTTTGAGCTGCACCAGAGCATTGGCCCCAATGCAGTCCTGCGCGTGGTAAACGTCGTAGCGATCGCTTTCCTGTTGCAACGCCGCGACGAATTCTTGAATCCGTTGCTGAATTAGCCCATCAATGTCATCAGGGGCGGGGCGAGCCGGAATCAAGCGCATGGGACACGCCAGTTGCCGATGGGGGGGCGAGGCGATCTCGTCGACCTCCTCGTGCTGAGGTGAGCTTGCCGCCCCTTTATCCAGTGCATAAACACAGACTGTGTGTCCCAGGTGGTGCAGTGCATTGGCCAGTTCCCAAGTATGCACAACACTGCCTCGGGGCTTGGTGGAATAGGTCAACAGCGCAATTTTCATCATGTCGCGGGCAACCATTTCCGGGAATCGTGATCAACTAATCTCGTCATTTAGACAGATGTTTTAATGGATGGTTGAAACGCCATCTATCGATTTAAAGACCGCTTGCCTCTAAATTAAGGAATGAAAACCGATAGGATGTGTAGGCAATTACGCCCCGCGTGTTATCACCTTACCCATCGTAGACAGCATGAGCGAATACAGTATTTTTACCTCGGAATCGGTGTCGGCAGGCCACCCCGACAAAATGGCTGACCAAATCTCTGACGCGATTTTGGACGCCATTCTGCAAGATGACCCTCATGCCCGTGTCGCGGTTGAAACGCTGGTTAAAACCGGGATGGCAGTCGTGGCGGGCGAAGTGCGCACCAGCACCTATGTCGATCTCGAAGATGTCGTTCGCAATGTCATTCTCGATATTGGCTACAACAGCTCTGATGTCGGGTTTGATGGCGCGTCTTGTGCCGTGCTGAATGCGATCGGTAAGCAGTCTGCTGATATCGCCATGGGGGTCGACGAGGCCGCCGATAAAGATTTAGGGGCAGGTGACCAGGGCTTGATGTTTGGCTATGCGACCAACGAAACCGATGTGTTGATGCCCGCCCCGATTTATTACGCCCATCGCCTCGTCGAGCGTCAGGCTTATCTGCGCGAAAAAGGCGTTTTGCCTTGGCTGCGCCCCGATGCCAAGAGCCAGGTGACCCTTCGGTATGAAGCTGGCAAACCCGTCGCCGTGGATGCCGTGGTGCTGTCCACTCAGCATGATCCCGATATTGAGCTGAGCGACATTCGGGAAGCAGTGATGGAAGAAATCATTAAGCCAGTACTGCCGCAGGCCTGGTTCCACGTGGAAACGCAGTATCACATCAATCCCACTGGCCAATTCATCATCGGTGGTCCGGTAGGCGATTGCGGCCTCACCGGGCGCAAAATTATTGTGGATACTTACGGCGGCATGGCTCGGCACGGCGGTGGCGCTTTCTCTGGCAAGGATCCTTCCAAAGTCGATCGCTCGGCGGCTTATGCCGGACGTTATGTCGCGAAAAATATCGTCGCCGCCGGATTGGCCGATCGCTGTGAAATTCAAGTCTCCTACGCCATTGGCGTTTCCCAACCCACCTCAATCTCGATCAACACCTTTGGCACGGGCAAGATCGCAGACGACCAGATTGTTAAACTGGTGCGCGAGCATTTTGATCTGCGCCCTCAGGGATTAATCGATATGCTGGATTTACGACGTCCGATTTATCGTCAGACTGCTGCCTACGGCCACTTTGGTCGCGAACTGCCAGAGATTACCTGGGAAAAGACCGACAAAGCGGAATTGCTCAAAGCAGTTCTTTAATTGCCGTCGCGTTAACAAACACCCTTACTGACATTCACTTAACCCAAAGGATTCAATGACTGCACAAGTTCTGAAGCAAGACTACAAAGTTGCCGATATTACCCTGGCTGATTGGGGCCGCAAGGAAATTGCGATCGCCGAAAGCGAAATGCCCGCCCTGATCAAAATTCGGGAAAAGTACCGTGCTAGCCAACCCCTTAAAGGGGCCAAAATCATTGGCTGCATCCACATGACCATTCAAACGGCAGTGTTGATCGAAACGCTGCAAGCCCTGGGCGCTGAGGTTCGCTGGTCTTCCTGCAATATCTTTTCGACGCAGGATCACGCCGCCGCAGCGATCGCGGCTGCTGGCACGCCCGTCTTTGCCTGGAAAGGGGAAACCGAAGAAGAGTACATGTGGTGCATCGAGCAAACCTGCCGCACCCCCGACGGTGACCTGTGGGATGCCAACATGATTTTGGATGATGGCGGCGACCTGACCGGCCATATCCACGAAAAGTATCCCCACATGCTGGATAGCATCCACGGCGTTACGGAAGAAACCACCACGGGGGTGCACCGCCTGCTGGAAATGCTAGAGCACGGCGAACTAAAAGTCCCCGCCATTAACGTTAACGACTCCATCACCAAAGCCAAGAATGACAACAAATATGGTTGCCGTCACAGCTTAAATGACGCCATTAAGCGCGCCACCGACCACCTGATGGCGGGTAAGAAAGCCCTCGTGATCGGCTATGGCGATGTGGGCAAAGGCTCTGCCGCTTCCCTCCGTCAAGAAGGCATGATTGTGAAGGTTGCGGAATGCGACCCTATCTGCGCCATGCAGGCTTGTATGGATGGCTATGAAGTCGTGTCTCCTTACATTGGGGGGCAAAACGACGGCACCGAAAGCTGCATTGATCGTGCCCTGCTAGGCAACACCGACCTGTTGGTCACCGCCACGGGTAACGTCAATGTCTGCGATGCTTACATGCTGGCAGCATTGAAGCGTGGCGCAGTAGTGTGCAACATTGGCCACTTTGATAACGAAATTGATACCGCCTACATGCGCCAAAACTGGCGCTGGGAAGAGGTGAAACCCCAAGTGCATCAGGTTTATCGCAGCGACGATCAGGATGATTTCTTGCTGCTACTCGCCGAGGGGCGGTTGGTCAACTTGGGCAACGCCACTGGGCACCCCTCCCGCATTATGGACGGCTCCTTTGCCAACCAAGTGCTGGCGCAAATGCACTTGTTTGAGCGTAAGTTTGCCGACAAGTCTCCTGAAGAAAAAGCCACTTCTATTACTGTTGAAGTGCTACCTAAGCACCTGGACGAAGAAGTTGCTCGCTATATGGTGGAAGGCTTTGGTGGCGTAGTCACGCAACTGACCGAGCAGCAAGCCAAGTACATCAACGTGCCTTTAAACGGTCCGTTTAAGACTGACAGCTACAAGTACTAGGGAGCAGGGGGCGATCGTCAGATTAATGGCGCGATCGCCCCATTCGACGGCGTCTAACAATCCATATCCCGATAGGGGGCGAGTTTAGTTTTCGCACTGTTAGGTTAATTAATCAGCAGTCGGTTAAACTCGCCCCTTCTAGCATTTAGGCGATATGAGATTTCTGGAAGCATTGCCCATCCTTATAAATTGTCCATGGCCCTCGGAGCATGGCTGCGCTTGAGCGACGCATCATGTGCTACGGCTCGGCATGGGATTTTTGTCTGTCTCCCCCAAAAAACTATGAGGGGATGACCTGTGGCCTCAGTAGCTCAGTTTTAGAGCACTCACGGGCACATCTTCCCATGACTGTACTTGGCGCATCTGGGCTACCCAGCCTGCCGCTTTTTGTTCTTCACTCAGGTTCGCTTTAAAGGAAGCATGACAAGCCTGAGCCTGCTGCTCATCCACACAGGCAATGCAAGAATAAACGATGCCGCAGGGATCAATTTGCTCATTGACCCAAATGACTTGATCTGCCATAGCGATTGATGTTGATTACTTTTCAGTCATCCTCTCACATCATCTGTGAATGATTGGCAAAGCAAGCACAAGAAAGCTTTCTGAGCCAGCCCAAGAGAAGATGATCACCTCTTCTAACTCTAGAGAGTCGTTAACGGCTAGCTGCCCTAAGCTGACATTGCTTCAGAAGCGTCATGGGAAGTCAGCGTCGAAATCAGTTGCTTGACCTCTGCGATCGCCTGCAACTGATAATCGCTAGCCTCCTGGAATTGAGATAGTGACTCCGACATGTCGTCTAACTTTTGCCGCATGCCGTCGTGCTGTTCTTGCAGCGGCGTTAAAACCTCGGTCAAGATTTGAATTCGTCCTTCCAGAGCCCCTAATTCGCCCTGCTTTTCTCGCAATTGCAAATCTTGGCCTTTTAAATCTTCACGCCCGGTTGCGAGCTCAGCCGATTTCTCCTCAACCTCTTTTTTCATCGTGTCGAGGCGGGCCTGTATCTCTTTGATCTCAGACTCACACTGCTGCAAGGTGTCCGAAGTTTGCTGGCGTTGAGCATCAATTTGTTTCAAAATCGGCTCCAAATCCACCACATTGACGGGCGCTTCTTCCGTTGCTAGCCCCTGTCGCCGTCGCAATACGGCCTGATGCTGACTCAATACCTCTTCCCGCTCAAGTAGATTGCGTCGTTGACCAACCAAGGTCTCATTGAGCATTTGGTAGCGGTCTTGCTCTTCGGCGAGTTCTGTTTCCAGCTGCAAGCGATCGAATTCACTCACTTGCTCCATCCGTTGCTTCAGTTCGTCAATCGCCTCTTGTTCCAGTTTTAATTCTTCTTCTTGGTCATTCACAAACCGAGAGACTTTTTCTAAGTCTTTTTCTAAATCTGTAACGACCTTTTGCAACTCATCAAGCGGTAAGGCATCCAACGCAGCAACGTCAACTTTGTCGCTCAGACGGACTTTGTCAGAGGTATTCAGCAGTTCGTAAACTTGCTGATATAGATTGCTTTGCGATTGCAACTGCTGAGACAACGTCTGCACATCAGCTTGCTTGTCGGCTAGAGTCTGCTGCTGCACTTTTAAGTCAGCTTTACGACTATTCAAAGCAGCTTCGGCATCATGCCAGCCTTGCCAATGACCAGTCAGGGTTTCAATTTCTTGCTGCAGCTGACCTCGTCTTTCGTCTAGCTGCTGCTGTTGCGTTGCCAGTGACTGCTGGCGCTCAGATAAGAGAGATTGCTGCTGGTTGACGAGCTCGTAAGCCAAGTTAAGTTGTTCGCGAAGCCCCTCTGTGGGGGTCACTGCATTGGTGAGACGTTCTAAGGCTTCTTGCAGCTGCTGGCTTTGGGCTTCATCCAGGCCCGCATTTTGCGAGGCGTCTTCTTGGCGCTCTTCAAACCGCCGGATTTCACCGTTGAGATGATCCCACGCCCCTTGCAGTTCTTGATGTTTGCGATCCAGTTCTTCTTTTAACTGATCCAGTTCTTGTTGAGACGACTCAATTTCCTGTCGCTGCGCTTCGAGTTTTTCTAGATCAGCTTCAGCCTGTTCAACTTGTTCTTGGCGGGTTTCAAGTTCTAACTCACGCCGATTTAATTCTTGACTTTGAAAGGTGAGTGATTGCTTCCACTGCTCAATCTCTTCTTCTTGGGATTTGGACTTTTTGCTCTGGTTAGAGAAGTTTTGCAAAATGCCTACCAGCGGACGACCGGCGTCATAGTGACGGGTGATTTGGCGGTTGTTGCTCAGCTCAACCATGACCAAGGCTCCGGCGTTGTAGCTAGCATCGTCTGGGGCCGCAATGGTCTCGTCACCAGGGACACCCGTCCACGTATCACCGCGTTGACAAGCGAGCAGCTTAAAATCTGCCTTACCACTGCCGATAAATCCAGTCTTTCTTTGAACCTCAGCCAGATAAAGCACGCTAGTTTTCCTCTTCCCGTTTCGTAATCACTGGATGCTTACAACCTTGAGATGTTTACCTCAGTGGAACCGTTACCTGCACTACCAAAAGATGACTTCTATAGTCAGGTGTCGCTTCCTGCAGGAGCCTAATCCTGCTTCTGACTCACGAGGAAATGTAACCCTAATTAGCATCTAACCTTAAGCTAACTTATGTTGCCCAGGATGGGGCTAGCCCTTACCACATGAGTTGGTTTGACGATAATTGTATCTATCAATGGCAAATCCGACTCTAGTGTCGAGTGATATGGCGACGAGCAATGCGTTCTGTGTCTTTTGGGTTTAGGAATCACTCCCCATCGATGAGCAAACTGCGCTGGGCAGCATCATTGCTTCCTGTCAGACTGATATGGTGTGTCGCCATTATGAAGATGTCGTTCCTCTTTGATGGCTGGCTCAATTAACCATTACATCCTCAACCTTGCTTGCGAGCAATAGCGGCTCCCAGTGGTGGATCTACTATGACTCTGCCGCAAAGGGGATTTCTTCTGCATGGCCCCAAAACGCTTCTAAATCGTAATAGTCGCGCTCATCAGGCATGAAAATATGGACGATGACTTCGCCGTAGTCTTGCAAGACCCAGCTGCTGTCGCCTTGTCCTTCGGTACGTAGAGGTTGACGCTCAAAATCAGCGGCAGCAGTGTCATTGATGCTGCGGGCGATCGCTCTGACCTGAGCCGAGGAAAAGCCCGTGACCACAACAAAATAGTCGGCGATAAACGACACCCCATCGACCTTCAAAATCCGAATGTCTGCCCCTTTGCGTTCGTCAGCGGCAGCGGCTAAGGCCAAGGCAAAGTTCCGCGTTGCCGCATCGGTAACTGGGATCGCAGCATCTGAGGAGGCCGATTTTTGAAAGGGAGTAACCGTATTTTTGACATCTGACATTTGAAGGTGAAAGTCCTCAATTCAACAGCTTGATGGCCTACTTTAAGGCCAGACGTAGGAAAACTTGTAAACAATGCACACTGACTTGGGCGACTTAGGCGGTAACTGATTGAGTAGATTGACGACAGATCGTTAACAACCCGTTATGGGTCAGGATAGTGCGTGGATGAACTGGTCGCCTGCGTTCCAACAAATGTTGTAAGGAAAAAACACAGGTTTCATAAGTCGCTTTCCATAAATCACCATAACTTAGCTGTCGAAGATGATGTAGCTGAGGGGTGTCGCCCCGTCCCGGCTCTAGTGCATCGGCCAGATACACCACTGCGCCGATCGCGTCCATATCGGGACTGCCTAGGGTGTGTGCAGCGATCGCTCGCAGTACCGTTTCATCAGTGATGCCAAACTGCTCGCGGGCCACCACTGCTCCCACGGGCGCGTGTAGCAAATGGGGCACTTGTTGCTCAGCGGGGTCAAGTTCCCATTCTTCGGCAGCCGCGACGGCTAATAATTTTTCAGGGGCAAAACACTTGGCCAAATCGTGCATCAACGCTGCCTGTTGGGCCTGCACCACCGATAGCTGATGGGCCTCAGCTAGGGCGATCGCCATTTGCTCGACCCGCAAAATATGCTGTAGCCGCACCTCTGGCACTGCTGTGTGCAACCAATTCAACACTTCCTGGCGCAGAGTCGACGACATCAAAGCACTTTTCATCATGGTGAACGTTAATCACAGTCACTAAATGCAGTCAGCAAGCAAATTGCTCCTGATTTCACTATTCTATCGGTGACGCTCCCGGCCCTCAGCACCACATCTATATCGCAATCGCAATCGCAAAGCGGGGGCGAATACTTAACGCACCCAGTGCAAGGGGGAGGCCAGTTGACCAGGCGATCGCGCCTTGCGCCAAGATCCACCTATCCTCGCGGCACAGCCTGGGGTGATTTTCATGTAAAAACAATTCACTTCATCGAATTTATGAATGCAGTTGAGCATTGCTCGCTAACATGTGGGGCAAAACTGCGTGTGTCATTGCTGACGTGTCAGGGCAATGACCCTAATAGTCGCTCAGCCAAAACGAGGGAATCCTTATGAATTCATTTACCCCTGGCATCATCATTGCGTTTTTGATCGTCCTGCTCGTGGGCATTTTAATTGGCTATTCCCTCGTGCAAAAACGATTTCGCCAACAGGCCGAAGCTCTCAAAGTGAGTCAGCGACGGCTGACCGAAATCGAACAATCCCACGAATTACGGTTAAGAGAAGCGACTGACCAACTCCGCCACGACTATGAAACGCAGCTGGCAAACACTATCGAGCACTACCAAGATCAGCTATCGCAAAAAACGGTTGAAATGGAGCAGACCTACGAAACCCGGTTTCGGGTCATGCAGCAAGGGCGAGCTGCGGCCACACAGCCCCCGGCCAGCAACCACCGCGGGATGGCCGTAACGGCCACACCAGGAGAGGCTACCGAAGCAGCAAATGGCGACAGTACCGCCAAAGCGTCACCCCGCGAGGTCATGCACCTCAAACGGCAGTATGAACTCCGGCTCAACGAAGCGGCTCAAAAGCTGCAAAAGTCTTACGAAAAGCAACTCGCTGAGCATGTCGGCATCGCTAGAGACGAGATGCAGGCTGAGTTTGATCAAAAAATGGCGGCAAAGCATCAAGAATTTGAGCAAGAGTTTGCCGATCGCGAGGCTGAGTTACAAGCGCAATTAGCCGCGCTACGAGTCGAGGCTGAAGCCTCTGCTGCTTCGACTCTGGCTAGTGAGATCGTGCCTCCAACCCCGAGTGAAATTATGGGTACTGGCGATGAAACGACGGTGGCGTTAGCGTCTCCGGGATCAGCTGCGGAAATGTCTGATGTCGCAGAGATGCGATATACCCAACGGGAACTCGACCAACAGGTCGCGGCTGCGACGCAGCAAGCACAGGTCGACTTTGAGCAACGTCTGGCTGAGCAGTTGGCGGCCCAACAGGTGCAGTTAGACCGTCGTTTAGAAGAATTAGAAGCCGACTATGCCCAACGGCTATCGGCCCTACAGCAAACCACCCAATCAGAGGTGACGGATCCGATGGATGCGTTTCTCAATGACGATGGGTATGAAGATTTAGTCTCTGACCTGGGAACCGATGATGCCTCAGAGGCTGACGCCACTGAAGTCAGCGAGGAAGTAGACGAGGAAGTTTCCGCGAATTTTGCTGACGATGCTCTGGCAAATGCAGTTGAACCTTCAGCGACAGTTGGAGCCGATATTTTTCTCTCAGACGCGACGTCGGCTGATGATGACTTATTTGACGAGGATGACTCGCTGCTTGGTGATGCTGAGGCCTTTGCAGACACCTTGTCAGAGTCTGGCGCAGCCGCTGCCTCACCAGCCCTGTCGCCGGAATCAGAGGCGGATTTGTTTGGTGAGTCGGATGAGCTGACCGACGATCAGGAGATGGGTGCGGATAGCGAGTCGGTCATTCCTGATGCAGCGTTAGACGACGATTTGTTTGGCGAAGCAGATGATTTGACCAAAGACTTGGAAACTGTTGCGGGAGAACCATCTAGCACTGATTCAGAGGCAGCACTAGATGATGATTTGTTTGATGAAGCGGATGATTTGACCGCTGATCTCGAAACTCCGGCAGATGAGAATATTGACATTGAGGCCGATTCGCCCGAACTAACGGATGATTTGTTCGGCGAAGCAGACGATTTGACTGCTGATTTAGAACCTTCAGCAGAGGGAGGAACCGATACTAACGCCGCCTCTTCAGAACTAGAAAATGATTTGTTCGGCGAAGCAGATGATTTAACTGTTGACTGGGAAGCCGTAGCGGATGAGAGCAGTACTGATGAAACCACATCTCTAGACCTAGATGAGGCTTTGTTTGGTGAAACGGACAATTTAACCGCTGACTTGGAAGTCTCTGAAGATGAGGGCGGCACTGCCGAAGGCGCCTCTGCTGAATTGGAAGATGATTTGTTCGGAGAGGATGACCTTTTTGGTGATACTCCGTCAGATCAAGACAATATGGCTGAAGACGTCAATGCCCTCTTTGGTGATGACGACTTTTTAGGAGAGTCAGCGGCAGAAGATTCGGATGACTCGGATGACGACGATGATGATTTTGGCCCACTCGATCTGAGTGATATCAGCCAGTTGACTTAAATCGACTCTGGGATCATCGCGGCAGCTTTATTATCAGTGCGCCTAGCCATGATGGGTGATGATAAAAGCGATCGCCAAAACGTATAGAGTGAACCATAGACCTTCTCAGTTAGCAGTGCGATCGCAGATTTAAAGCAAATGCCTGCCTAGCTTGTTGACTCACAATACTCACTAGGAGACTGGATGACTCGCGCAATTATGGAAACGGATAAGGGCACGATTACGCTAGAAATGTTTGATGCTGACGCGCCTGGCACCGTTCAGAACTTTGTCGATCTGGCGAATAATGGCTTTTATGACGGCCTCAACTTTCATCGGGTGATTCCTAACTTTATGATTCAAGGCGGCTGCCCCAAAGGCAATGGCACGGGCGGCCCTGGCTACACCATCAAGTGTGAAATCAATCAAAATAAGCATGAGGCCGGCAGCCTATCGATGGCACACCGTGGCCCTGATACGGGTGGCAGTCAGTTTTTCATTTGCCACGCTCCACAGCCCCACCTAGATGGCGTACACACCGTATTTGGCAAAACTGAGGATATGGATGTGGTGAATGCGATTCGCCAGGGCGACAAGATTATCTCGGTCAAAATCGAAGCTTGAATAGCCTAAATGCGCTCTGCTTTTGAAGGCAGGTGTCGGTTGTTCATGCGGGGCTGACAACGCGCGAAGGTACGCGTTGCGTTGAGGTCGTCTAGCTAAATACCGGGGCTGATAGTGAACAGTCGAGATCCAGGTCTGACAGATCAAATGCCCCTTCCTGAGACCTTTGGCCCTCACGATATTGCGGCGCTACAGGTCCATACCATAATCCCCATGCTGAGGTTTATCAGCATGGGGATTATGGTTTCAAACTCGGGGGTAGCCCTTAACGACCGGAATAGGCTGGCTCTGGCATAACCTTGGTTTGGGAAACGCGATCGCGCATGTAGTTAATCCACAAATCCGCGAGTTCTTCGGCTTGCATCCGCCAATCCGGATTCAGCCGATACATCCGCCGGGGACGGCCCCGGCCCTCAACTTTTTTCCAGTAACCGTCAATGGCGGACTGATCTTCGAGGAATTTTAAGGCACTGTAGAGAACGGTATCGGATAGTCGATAGTCAGAATAATCCTTGGCGAGTTTCTGAATCAGTTCCGTCCCGTAGGAATCTTGCTGCAAGAGCACTGCCAAGACATAGCAAACAGCCAGTTCCTTGTTAAGGTATATCGGTGGTGGATCCTCAAAAAACTGATAAATATCTTCAAATTTCATCGGATTTCTCCTTACGCTTGTGAACTGGCCTTATGGGTTGATCAGTTAGGGTTTGCAGTAACCTCATCAGCAAAAATCATGGTCGCTTTGCCGAGAATAAGTCGTTGCCAACATCTCGGCCATCATCAAACTGCTTATATCGCTCAAGCTAAATGGCGGGCTGGAGATAGTGAATCCCAATGTTGACTACCGTGATCCCGCTAACGCTGATATGGCGATCCCAAGCTTGGTCTTAAGACGCTTTTGATGTCGTAGACCAATTTTAAGCACTGAATAATATAGAAAGCTAAATCAGGGCGCAGATAGTTACTATCCGCAAATCTTGTAGACATTCTTAAATTTCCTTGATGGAAAAATAATCTTGTCAGCTGCTTGAAATGGCTTGATTGAGGAGCTGCTAACGGCGGCGGGGATCGCTGGAACTGGTCTCTGAAGGGGCTTCACGGGGTAAGTCATCGGTGCGTAGCAGCACCTGGCCATTGCGAACGGCAAATAATTCGACTTGTAACGGGCCGACTGTTGGAATCGGGGCTGACGCGATCGCTTGAATGTCGATCGGCGTATCCAGATTCCGCATTTCTTGCAAAAAGGCGATCAAGGCATCTGTCCGTCCGTCGGCGACCTGCAAGGTATCGCCCACAATGCCGTCTTGACGGGCACGAAATTGGAGTGACGCAATTAGTAGGTTTAGCTTTTCGACTAACTCTTGATTGGTCAAATTCCGGGGATCAACACTGACCATCGCGAGGCGCTGTCCCGGTTCGTAGATGAGTTCATTCACTGCGGCGTCGATAAAGACCTGGACGCAAGGGCCACCATCAGCAACGACGCAAGGCTCGCCAATAATATAGTTAGCCGACGAAAGCACCCGCACCACATAAGACTGGCCATCGCTGATGCGCTGCACAAGGCGATCAACGTCTTGGGTGGGAATCAGCAAGACCGGATCATCGCGATCGATGCCTGGGGCAATTTCTTCGATGGCGGAGCGGTTGGCCTGCCGCAACAGTTGATCAACGGCGCGGCGAGCTTCTACTTCGTCGTTGACTCTTAACAGCACTGAGACGAGAGGTTCGTTGCGACCGACGGCGACGCTGCCCCGAAAAAGGCCCTGATATTGTTGTTCCAACAATGCAACATTTTCTTGTAGTTCGGCCTGTTGACTTTGCAGTTCTCGAAGGCGGGCTTCGCGCTGGGCAATGTCTTGGTCACGTTCGGCAATGAGGCGATCGCGCTCGGCAATGCGCTCTTGGACTGTGGCCTGCTGCTGCAATAGGTCGGCCCGCTCGGTCTGTAACCGCTGAATTTCATTTTGGAGTTGAGCCGATTGCTGGGAAACCTCTCCCAGTTCCGATTGGAGCGATGATAATCGCGATCGCGACTGCTGGAGTTCGCTCTGGGTTGTTTGTTGCTGCTCGACCGCCTGTTGCAAGGACCGATTAATTTTGGCGAGTTCCTGCTGGGCCGCTGTTTGTTCGGCGCGGGCATCGGTGAGAGCAGACTCAATGTCGGCCTTGGCGGTTTCTGCTTCGCCTAGTTCTGCCTCAGCCTGCAAGAGGTCCTCTTGAATGCGCTCTAGCTCAAAGACCCCGGTGCGGAGTTGCTGACTCACACCAAAGAGCAAAGCCAAGGTCGAGGCGGAAATGACGCCGCCCGTCAAAATACTGACCACAGTCGCCGTCTGGCGCGGGCGCAGGTTAAATAGGCTCAACCGCGCCTTGCCAACGCGCATGCCAATGCGATCGCCTAGCGTGGCAATTACGCCGCCTAGAATCAAGACTGCTAATACTAGAACGTAGCCTGTGGCCATGCGCCCGTTACCTGCGATTCATGACCACTCTACTGCAACGCTTTCCAATCAGGTGAACTGCTGACTGAGATTCACCGGGTCATGCACGGTAATCTTCTTTTTATGGATGGCAATCATGCCTTCTTGGCGGAGATCGCCTAGCAAGCGAGTGACGGTGACTCGGGTAGACCCGATCGCCTCAGCGATCGCCTGGTGCGATAATTTCAGGTCAATGGTGATGCCATCGGAACTAGGAATGCCAAAGTCGCGGCACAAAATCAGGAGAAAACTGACTAACCGAGAGCCCATATCGCGATGAGCTAAGGTTTCGATCATCATCTCGGTCTGCAAAATGCGCGATGACAACCCTTTCAGCATTACCATGGCGAGTTCCGGATTTTCGGCGAGCGCGGGCTGCACTTGATCAATCGGTAAAGACAACAACTCGACTGGCGTGAACGCTACCGCATGGTAAAAGCGATCAGACCGCTCACCCGTAATCAGGGATAGCACCCCGAAGACGCTATTCTCTCGCAGCAAAGCGACCGTGATTTCTTCGCCGATTTCGTAAACTCGCGAGAGCTTCACCGCCCCTTTCATCAAAAAATAGACGCGCTCCGCGGGATCACCGGGAAAAAAGATTGTCTTGCCGCGCTCGTAGGTTTCCACGACTGGCGGAAACGCGCCGCCTGCGAGTTGGCGAAACGCATTGGCTAAGGGCTTGTCCTGCGCTGCTATCATCTTGAGTCCACTTTTGTCTGCTGGAACCAAACATCACGATAGCCACATCTTACTGAAATCCACGAAAACGCCTATCAATTGAGACATCATTGCGTGGTCTTTGGGCCTTTAAGAAATGCAAACCGCAATGCATTAACCGTCTATTAATGCGACTTATGAGAAGACCTTTTGTATCTAACGATACTTGGAGTCGACAAAACTGCCGAAAATCTTAGGAGTGGCAGGGCAAAGGGCGCGATCGCGGCTTTGAGCTCACTGGATTTTTTGTAGCAAAGGTGTCAATTTTTTCCTGAACATGGTTTTGGGCTCGGATGGCGATCGCTGCCGGACAAAGCCTTCAAAGTCTTCTCCAGCAATTGTTTCATTGATTCATTTCAAATCCCGACAAAAATGGTCGGGTATGTTTGACCCGTGTTTTTTAGCCGTGATACTATCCGCGAAGTTCAGTTGAAACAGTCCTGTTGCTGCAGCTGCTACCAATTCATTCCGCGAGAGAGCACAGAAAACGATGACCCAGGCCATTGAACAGCCCAAAACTTTATCGACCGGCGCTGCCTTAGGCGCAACTTTTTCGGCACTGCGCTGTCGAGAGTGTGGCGAAACCTATGAACTCGGTGCCAAGCACGTTTGCGAAGATGTTTGCTTTGGTCCCTTAGAGGTGGTTTACGACTACGACCTGATTCGTCAGCGGGTGAGTCGCGCCAGTATTGAAGCGGGGCCGAAATCAATTTGGCGCTACAAAGATTTTTTGCCGGTGGCCTCCGACAATCCCATCGATGTCGGTACGGGGATGACTCCCCTACTCAAAGCCGATCGCCTCGCGCGGCGTTTAGGGTTGAGGTCTCTCTACATTAAAAACGACGCGGTCAACATGCCGACCTTGAGTTTTAAGGATCGGGTGGTGTCGATCGCCCTCAGCCGTGCCCGTGAACTGGGCTTCTCTACCGTCTCTTGTGCAAGCACGGGTAACCTGGCGAACTCCACAGCAGCGATCGCGGCCCATGCTGGACTCGACTGCTGCGTCTTCATCCCCGCTGATTTGGAAGCCGGTAAAGTCCTCGGTACGTTGATTTACAACCCCACCGTGATGGCGGTGAAAGGCAACTACGACCAGGTCAACCGCCTCTGCTCTGAGGTCGCGAATACTCAGGGTTGGGGATTTGTGAACATTAACCTGCGTCCCTACTACTCCGAAGGGTCGAAAACCCTGGGCTATGAAGTTGTGGAGCAACTCGGCTGGCAACTGCCTGACCACATTGTTGCGCCGTTGGCCTCGGGTTCCCTGTTTACCAAGATCTACAAGGGCTTCCAAGAGTTTGTGAAAACGGGTCTGGTGGATGCCAAAGACGTGCGCTTTAGTGGGGCGCAGGCGGAAGGCTGCTCGCCCATTTCCCAAGCCTTCAAAGAGGGACGGGATTTTGTGACTCCGGTGAAGCCCAACACCATTGCCAAGTCGATTGCGATTGGCAACCCCGCTGACGGTATCTACGCCCTGGATATTGCCCGCAAGACCAACGGCAACATCGAAGATGTCACTGATGCTGAAATCATTGACGGCATTAAGCTCCTGGCGGAAACCGAAGGCATCTTTACCGAGACCGCGGG
Organism: Leptolyngbya iicbica LK; assembly: GCF_004212215.1. Classification (NCBI taxonomy): domain Bacteria; kingdom Bacillati; phylum Cyanobacteriota; class Cyanophyceae; order Leptolyngbyales; family Leptolyngbyaceae; genus Leptolyngbya; species Leptolyngbya iicbica. The sequence continues at coordinate 1,376,113 of NZ_QVFV01000002.1, read as the reverse complement.
CGGCACCACGATCGCCGTGCTCAAGAAGCTGGTGGAAGCGGGCAAGATTGATCCCGACGAAACCACTGTGGCTTATATCACGGGCAACGGGCTGAAAACCCAGGAAGCCGTGCAGGGTTATATTGGTGAGCCGTTGACCATTGAGCCCAAGCTGGACAGCTTTGAGCGAGCACTGGAGCGGGCTCGCACCCTGGAGCGTTTGGACTGGCAACAAACCTCCGTCTAACAGCGTTTTCTTTGAGTTTTCTGGAATCTTTCCCGTGAAAACTCACTCTCGCGTAGTCGCAGCCTGCCTTTGTTGACACAAACAGGGGTAGGCTGTTTTATCGGACAACATTTAGGCGAGCGATCGCCTAACCCCTAAATTTTTGACCTTTTGATTTTCGAGTAGCTATGGCCATCAAAGTTCTGATTCCCACTCCCCTGCAAAAATTCACCAATAACGAAGCGACGGTCGAGTGTGACGCCGCCAATATCGCGTCCTTGATGGATACCCTGGATTCCCACTTTCCCGGGATCAAGGCCCGCCTCTGCGACGACCAGGGCGAACTGCGTCGCTTTGTGAATTTCTACGTCAACAGCGAAGATATCCGGTTCTTAGATGGCAAAGACACGGCCCTGAGTGATGGTGATGAGGTCAGCATTGTCCCCGCTGTCGCTGGGGGCTAGGCGCGTCGCTGTCCTGATGCCAGGGCTGATTGCTACGGTTTGTCTGCGGTTGCGATCGCGCTCTGGATCGCGACTCATAATGAAGGTGTAGAGATGTGAGCCTGAGTCTCTGCACCTTTTTGCGTTGTGGCAGCGATGCTTCTGCCCGGCTCCATTTCGATCAGGAGGACTCCCATCATGACGACAACCCCTCGCATCATCGGCATTGTCGGCAGTTACCGCAAACATGGCACCATCGACACCGCTGTGAGCGCAATTTTGGCCGCTGCTGAAGCGGCTGGCGCTGAAACCCATAAGATTTACCTGCAAGATCAGCACATCGAGTTTTGCACCAATTGCCGCGTCTGTTTGCAGCAACCGGGGCCACAACGGGGCACCTGTGTATTGGCTGATGACATGGCCACCATTTTGGATGAGTTGGAGACTGCTGATGCTTTCGTATTGGGAGCCCCAGTCAATTTTGGCGGCATTAACGCCCTGACCCAACGCTTTGTCGAACGCTGCGTCTGTTATGGCTATTGGCCTTGGGGCCAAAAAGCGCCCACGTTACGCCAGTCTCAGATGACGAAACAGGCAGTACTGGTGTCTTCGAGTGCGGCACCGGGTTGGTTGGCGCGGCGGCTCACCCATGTGACGAAGACGCTACGACAAGTCGCGCAACTGCTGGGCGCTAAGCCCATCGGTACCGTGTGGATTGGCATGATTGATCCCCAAAACGCGCAATTGTCGCCGCGCCTGCAACGACAAGCGCAAAAATTGGGTCAGCGCCTGGCCGCAGCATAAATCTGAGATTGAGGGTGAAGTTTAGCGGGCGATCGCTCAACTCGCTGACCAAAAATCCGTGATGTCGTAGCCCAGCTCGTGAATGAGTTCTCGTAATAGCGGCATACTCAGGCCAATGACGTTTGTGTGGCAGCCGTCGAGCTTTTCGATGAAACAGCTCCCCTTGCCGTCGATCGCAAAGGCTCCGGCACAACCCAGCGGTTCCCCAGTAGCGACATAATCGGCAATTTGACGATTGCTCACCACCGCGAAGTAAACCTGGGTCACCCGGCAGCGCACGATCGCTGTTTGCTGCACGGTATCGATCAGGGCGTGGCCAGTGTACAGTTCACCCACGTTGCCGCGCATGGCTTGCCAGCGAGCGATCGCGTCGGCAGGACTGTCCGGTTTGCCATAAATCTGGCCGTTAAACGCCAGCACCGAGTCACACCCCAACACCAGCGCCCGCTTGAACTGCGGTGCGACTAGCTGCGCCTTGCTCTGGGCCAGGGTGCAGACTAATTCCCCTGGCTCATTAATTTGGACCTGGTCTTCATCAAAGTTGCTGGGGCAGGTATAGACGGAAATGCCCGCATCGGTTAGCAACTTTCGGCGCGCCGGGGATGCCGAGGCCAGCACAAACTGCAAGTCTTCCATCAGTAAACTCGCTGCATAAATCGCCAGAACCGCCGTTAATTAATCCACCGAAAACGAAGCCACAGACTGCTTTAATAAGTCTGCCACCTTGTCCCAGCGGCCTTCGATAGTCGAGGCGTTGTAAGTAAAGAGCTTGCCCCGACGGACGACTACGCTGGCGAGGTTATGGCGAATCCCCGAAGGCAGATCGGCGATATATTCCAAGATGTAATAGGTGACGCCGTCGCGATCGAGTTCAATCGCGTTTGCCAGTTCTACTTCTCGCTCTTCGCCTGCCATGGCATTCAGGCTTTTGGAAAGCTTATAGCCGACTTCGGTCGGGGTGCCCAAATCTTGCAGGGTCTGGCCTTCGGGCACGTCGCTAATGACGACGCTGATGTTTTCGGTTTCATTCACAATGTCGTGGAAAACGACATCGGCGTTGCCGGAGACTTTGACTTCAGTCCAACCGGAGGGATAAAGAAACCGATACCCGTCATACGTGTCGGTGTAGGCTTGCAACCCCGCTCCAGCGCTGACACAGCCCTGTAGGACGAGGGCCGTCACTACCAACAGTAAAGCTGTGAGTCGTTTCAACATAGGTCTTACTCAATACGTGCGATCGCCAAACACTATCTTCTCACCTCATGGAAGGAATATTAAGGTGAAACTCGAATTGCTTGGCCTCAAATCCCCCCAGGGATGGCTCAAGCAATGGCGGCATTATCTGGTTAAGCTGACGGTGCCCTAGCCCTGAGAGCAAACATTATGTCGTTGGCGCTGGGGCAGTGGTGGATTCAGCAGCCATCGGTTTCGAAAAGAACAACAAGTGCTGTTGGGGCAGTGATTCTTCCGTCTTCAACCATTCAAATCCAATAGCGGTCAACTCGCGTTTTACCTGAGCTTCGCTCATTTTGTGCAAGCGTTTGATCATGACCAGTGGATTTTCGGCGCGATATTCGGCCAGTACGACTTGCCCACCGGGACGCAGTGCGGTCCACAGATGCTCCATCATTTCTCGGGGATACTCAAATTCGTGATAGGCATCAACCATCAACGCGAGGTCAATGCTGTTAGGTGGCAACTTGGGATCGGCGGTCGTGCCCAGCACCGGCTCGATAGCCGTGAGGTCTTCCTCGACAATGCGCTGATTGAGCAAGTCAATCATCTCGGGCTGCACATCGACCGCAAAGACTTTGCCATTGGGGACGGCTTGGGCGAGGCGTTGGGTCATGTAGCCGCTGCCTGCACCAATATCCGCCGCGATCGCATCCGGCTCTAGGTCTAACAAATCGACCACCAATTGCGGGTGCTCTTGCAGTTCCCGACTGGGTCGCTCTAACCAATAGGCTCCCTCATAGCCCATCACTTGGGCAATTTCACGTCCCATGTAGACTTTACCAATGCCGTCTTGGCTCGGTTGCTGATAGCGGTAAGACGTATCGTTTTGGTTGAAAGGACTGCCTTGACAAGCCCATAAGCTCAGGCAGCAACAGCACAGCACCACCCAGCGAAAACTCATTTGCAAACGGCAGTTCATGACAGTGGTTGGGCGCGGATGACGACTCCTTCAGCTTAGTGGTTAATTTGGCAGAAATCAGCAGGCGGCAGCAATGTCAGCAGTGGTCTAAGCACCTGGCAATTAACGCTAGGTGGGGGCTTGCTGGGTCGTGACGGAGGCAGCGCGATCGCGCTCACCACTCATCAAGGCATAGATGTTGAGCGATTGCGTTTTGCCCCGAGGGGTGACCAAATCGAGCCAGCGAAATTGAAAGTTATGGTCGGTGGGCAATTGTTCAATCACCGCCTCGCTGATGATCGTGGCGCATTGATAGGTTTTGGTGAGATGTTCGAGGCGCGAGGCTGTATTAACGACGTCGCCCACCACGGTCGTATCCATGCGTTGGTTTGCCCCGACGGTGCCAATGAGCCCCCGACCGGAGTGCAGGCCGATGCCAATGCGAATCGGCTCGGTCAGCCCAAATTGATGCCGATCGCCGTTAAACTTTTCCAGCGCTTGGCAAATTTGCGCGGTTGCCTGAACGGCGTCGCAGGCGTGATGCTGGTCGCGATCGAACACGGCCATCACCGCATCCCCCAGATATTTATCGACAAAGCCTTGATGCTGCATGACGGCCTGGTTAATGCTTTCAAAAAAGACATTGAGCCAGGCAAAGGTGGCGCGGGCAGTCTGAGTTTCGGCGATCGCGGTAAATTCGCGAATGTCGCAAAACAAGATCGTCATGTCGGACTCATTGGCATTGCCCACCTGCAGCGACTCTAAGCCGCGCGGTGCAACCCGCGTCAAAAATTGTTGGGGCACAAAGGAGTAAAACTTTTCGGCCAGGGCCTCACTAATTTTCCAGGCCGCCGTCATTTGCCGCTGGTGCTGCAGTTGAATCTGCACCATCTTTTCTGTTTGGGCCGACAATTGGGCCTGATAGGCTTCATCTCGCAATTGTTTGAGCCGCAGCGTGCGCTGAATTTTTTTCAGCACCAGATCGAGCTGAATGGGCTTGGTCAGATAGTCGTCGCCCATGACTTCCACACTCTTGAGGTAGGCATCATCATCACTGAGGGCGGTGAGAAAAATGATTGGCACCGTGGCAGTTTGGGGATTTTGGCGAATCTGCTCGCACACTTCAAACCCATCCATCTCAGGCATCATGATGTCGAGCAAGACCAAGTGGGGAGGTGTCGCAGCGATCGCCTCTAGTGCCGCAGTCCCTGAGGTCGCCTGTTGCACTTGGTAGCCTTCCGCCTCTAAAACTTCGGCCATGAGATAGAGATTCTGCGGGTCGTCATCCACCAACAAAATCGAAGTAGACGTTGTCACAGTCATGGGAACACACGGTTCAAGGGTTGTCGGTTTGGTAGATACAGCCCTAGCGTGCCCAGCCGGTCAGTCAAGACATTGGTAGCATGGGCATCCAGCGGTTTGGTCAATCAGCCGCTGGCGTCTGGGTTAACTGCCGCGTCTTTTGCAACAGCAAGTCAAAGTCGATGGGTTTCGTGATGTAGTCGTCGGCCCCGGCGGCGAGACAGCGATCGCGATCGCCCGGCATGGCCATGGCCGTCACCGCCACAATCGGGACGGACTGCCATAGCGGATGCTGACGCAGGGATTGAATAAGCGTTAGACCATCGACCCCGGGAAGTTGCACATCCATCAAAATCAGGCAGGGCAGAGAGTTGTCGGTGACCAGTTCAGAATTCATCGTTGCCATCATGGCGTGACCATCGCTCACCAAATCAACCGCAAAGCCTTCCATCTCCAGCACTTCAGAAATCAGCGCTTGATTATAAGGTTGGTCTTCAACGACTAGGATGGCCTGACCGTTGCACGCTTCACAATCAGACGCTGGGCCCGATAACGGCTGGTTCACCGCGACGGGAGCCGCGCTCGGGGGCGCGACGTGGCGCATTTCATGCAGCGGCAACCAAATGGCAAAGGTACTGCCCACTGCCGTATTGGCTTTGAGAGAAACGGTGCCGCCGTGCATTTCAGCCAATCGTTTGGTCAGCGCTAGGCCCAGACCAGTGCCTTCGTGGCGTCGGGTGAGGGAGGCATCAATTTGCTGAAATGGGCGAAACAGTAAGTTCCGCTTTTCGGGGGGAATGCCGATGCCCGTATCGGTGACGGCAATGCACAGATATGGCGTGCTGACATTGACGGTGCTGTCGTCGGGGCGAAAGTCGTCGAGCAGCTGACTGCCATAGGCCAGCGTGACTGACAGGCGCACTTTACCTTTTTCAGGGGTGAACTTAATGGCGTTGGATAACAGATTGATGATCATCTGCCGTACCCGCCGCGCATCCAGGTTGACGCGATCGATGCGGTAGTCCAATTCCAACGAGAGCAGCAGGCGTTTGCGATCGGCCCGAGGCTGCACCATGCTCAAGCACTCGCGACAAAGATTTTGCACGGAAACATTTTCCAGGTCGAGTTCAAACTTGCCGGACTCAATTTTGGACAAATCCAAAATGTCATTGATCAAGTTCAGCAAATGCTGGCCGCTGCGGCGAATCGCCTTAACGTGACCAATCTTGCGGGGGGCGTCTTCCGGCAACTGCTTCAGCATGAGTTCCGAAAAGCCGAGAATGCTGTTCAATGGCGTGCGCAGTTCGTGGGACATTGACGCCAAGAACTCCGATTTCAGCCGTGACGCTTGCTCTAAGTCGCGGTTGATGCGCTGGAGTCGCTCTTGGGACTGCGCCCGTTCGATCGCGGCGCCCAAGGTGCGACAGGCCGCCAACAACATGTCTTGCTGGGGGGCTTCTTGCAACTTTTGCAGGGTGCGCGATTCCAGCGTGACGACGCCGATGATGCTGCCATCTGCCGAGGGAATAGGAAAGATGCCTAACTGCCCAATACCGGGATGGCGAAAGCCCGGCACCGATTTCGGATGCTCGGCATAATTTTCGACAAACATCGGCTTGCCAGTATCAACGACGTCCCACAGGAGGCCTTCGCCATATTTCACCCCTTGCTGCAAGACAGTTTCCATGGCGGCGATCGCAGGTTTGCCATAGGTGGCGATGAACTGTCCTGAGATTTGATTGGTCAAGGGACCCGCCACGCGATTTTTGCCCTGACCACTCACCACTTTGACGTCGCCAAAAGCGGCCCCCATCGCTTCGACTAAATAGTTCAGGGCGAATTTGCCAATTTCTTCAAGATTGTCCGACGTTTGCAGCTTCTCCGTGAGGCCCAGCAAAAACCGGAGGCGATGCACTTCACCCGCTAACTGCAGCTGAGACTGCCGCTCTCGCGTTAAATCCCGCAGGATGAATAACTGTCCCTGATTTGAGGTGTTGGTGACTAACAATTCCAAATAAGTTTGATTGGCCTGCTGTAGGGGCATGGCTTGGTTTTGCAAGGTCGGCTCATCACAGTGCGCCATCACTTGGTTGCGCTGCTCGGCTGACCAAAATGATTTCGCGACTAACCGATCCAAAATATCTGCCAACTGGGGCCGCTGACTCAGCCAATCCGCCGACAGGTCAAACATTTCCCGAAATTTGTCGTTAAAGAGCGTTAATCGGCGCTCGGCATTGAAGAGGGCGATCGCATCCCCGACCCGATTTAAAATCAAAGCCTGCTCATCGTCTTCAATGTCCCAAGTTGAGTTCTCAAATGTGTGCATTTTATACATGTGTGACACGACCTGACTACGTGTGAGCGCGGCTCTGGTGACGGCGTGTCAACGTCAAAAAAGCTAAGTCAATTAGGGGCACCGCTAGACCATACGAACGGTTGGCGATTTTGGATGCTGAGTGACCAGAGCATCAGCCCCACTGTTCCTCTTTCGGGTGATCGCGTGACTGCTCAGGAAACTGTCTGGCAAATTACACGAGCTGTCAGGGGAATCACTATTTTTAATATCGCGTGCTGAGCGGTTAGCATCATCCGTCAAGAGATGCATGATCGTCTCGTGACATTGCTCCCCTGAGCCTCTCTCCCCTGATCGCATGAAGGCTGAAACCGTTGGGCGCTCACGGCGAGTTGTGGCAAAATCGGCGGATTGCGCCAAAATCTTTTGCCGAAGAAAATTCTGATGACCCATGTGCTCAGGGCTGACCGGGGCTAAGCTATCATAAGCATTTACGCTGAGGGCGATCGCGGGCCGTTATCCTGAAGCGATTTCCCCGCTTGACGTTGAGGAATGTGCAGTGAGCTTAGCTACGAAAGTTCGGAACTCTCTTAAAGCATTGACATCGCCAGCTCGGGTGAGCGATCGCGCCTTTGATGCCGTCACCTTCGACAGTTCGGTGATGAAGACCTACGGACGCTTTCCCCTCGCGTTAGAGCGAGGCCAGGGCAGCCGCGTGTGGGATACCGACGGTCGCGAATATCTCGATTTTGTGGCGGGCATTGCTACCTGCACATTGGGCCATGGTCACCCCGTCATGGTGGAAGCGGTCACGCAGCAAATCCAAAAGCTGCACCACGTTTCAAACCTTTACTACATTCCCGAACAGGGGGAGCTGGCCCACTGGCTGACCCAGCATTCCTGTGCGGACAAGGCGTTTTTCTGTAATTCCGGGGCTGAGGCCAATGAAGCGGCGATCAAGCTGGCGCGCAAATATGCCCACGTTAAGCGGGATATTGAATTTCCCATTATTCTGACCGCCAACGCGAGCTTCCACGGTCGGACCCTGGCAACCGTGACTGCCACGGGACAACCCAAGTACCAAAAGAATTTCAACCCCTTGGTGCCCGGATTTCACTACGTGCCCTACAACGACTTTGCAGCGCTGCAGGCCGCCGTGGCTGAGCTGGATGGCGATCGCCCCCAAGTGGCCGCTATTTTGCTAGAACCCCTTCAGGGTGAGGGCGGTGTCAATCCTGGCGATCGCGAGTATTTTCAGCAGGTACGGCAACTCTGTGACGACACTGGCATTTTGCTGATTTTGGACGAAGTGCAGGTGGGCGTGGGCCGGACGGGGAAACTCTGGGGCTACGAAAATCTGGGCATTGAGCCCGATATTTTTTCCTCCGCCAAGGGACTGGGCGGCGGCATTCCCATCGGAGCGATGTTGTGCAAAGCCCACTGCGACGTCTTTGAGCCGGGAGACCACGCCAGCACCTTTGGCGGTAACCCCTTTGTGTGCGGGGTGGCATTGGCCGTATGCCAGGCGCTGATGCGCGAGCGTCTGTTGGAAAATGTGCAGGCGCGGGGGGAAGAACTGCGGGCGGGATTGGCGGCGATCGCTCAAGCCTATCCCCAGCTATTCTCGGGAGCACGCGGGTGGGGCCTGATCAACGGCCTCGTGCTTCAGCCAGACGCCTCGGTGAAATCCATCGATATTGTGAAAGCTGCGATGGAGCAGGGCTTGTTAGTGGTTCCCGCCGGACCGAGTGTGGTGCGTCTAGTGCCGCCGCTGGTGGTCACGGCTGATGAAGTACAGACCGCCTTGGCTCGCCTCAAGCAGGCTATTCAAGACGTGGTGGATTAAGGCTTCGAGCTTGGCCGCAACGGCTGATATCGTTCAGTAACTGCCCCACACCCACGGACTGACATTTGGTTTGGAAAACTCAAGGAAATCTGCCGACGGGTGTTGGCCCTTGTGATGGCGTTGCGCAACTTAAAACAGCGTTAATGCAGGAATTGCCTGAATGATGTTAGCGGTGGCGGTGGCGGTCCAGCCCCCTTCAGCCCGCCGCCCTGCTAAAAGAATGAATCGTAAGTCAAAAGCGGTGGGCAGTCCTTCAACTTCTAGCCAAATGTGGGCGGTTTCTTGCTCGCAACAGATGCGCTCTTCATCCATGAGTTCATTGGCGAGCGATCGCACCGTGTCGGCCAGTTGTAGCGTTAGCCGACAAAAATCTGCGAACTCAGCTTCGGTTAATTCAACGGTCCAGCGATCGCCCCCTACCAAGCCTTTAAAGACACTGGCGTCTGGGTCATACCCCAAACGCCAGCCTAAACCTTCCTTCAAATGACGCACAGTTGCTTATTCGCCAATAATTTCTGGCTGCGTCAGCTCGTCAGACATTTCAATGATGGCTCGTAGCACCGGCTTCATCCGGGGGTCGTCATAAGCTTCGAACTCTTCAAATCGGCGGCGTTGTGCCCGATTTGCGACCTGCACAGTAATGCGGTAACGGTTCGAAGCCGCGTTGATCAATTCTTCTTGCCGCCGCATTAACTGCTGATTGTCAAAAGGAGAAGTATTTTTGAGCATAAAGCCTGCTTAAGAGCGTTTGAACGTCTAGTATACCAAAGCATTTGAACGTGATTACGGCTACTGCATTGGTTTCGTGGCGCTGATTTCTCCGGTGGAATCAACGGTTTTACGCGACAATAGCACCAGCTTGGTCACAAGGAACGCGCCCCCATGCCTGAGGAACCGAACACGCCAGAAAATCCGACGCCCCCGGAGGATGCCACCAACTGGGCGGAATCAGAGTGGTCCGACGATCTCGATTATGGCGCTCTGGAAGAGTCGTTGACCGCTACAGACAACCCGCTGACTCAAGAGCATCGGGAGGCTGATCACCCCGCCAACCTGACCGATGACGTGAAGGCCGCTGCGGCCAGCGATGAGGACGCGGAGGCGGAGTGGTCAGACGATAGCGCGTATGACTCTTTAGAATCAGCGCTGCCGGACGCGCGTTCAGCCGAAGATGCCGCTACAGCCGCTGCGACAACCACTGAAGAATGGGATGAGGCGACTTTTGAATGGGATGAGGAATTAGCCGAGACACCGCCTGCGCCGCCTACGTCCCCTTCCACGCAAGATGCTCTGAGCTGGTTAAAGCCGACTGGACGACGATTACGGCGGGTGTGGCAGCGGCTACTCGCGGGTCTGCGGAATCGCATTCCGGCGATCGCTCAGCTGCCTGATATCGTACTCAGCGGCATTTTGATCGGGATCTTGGTATTGCTGCTGGTGGTGTTGAACAGTGTCCGTCAGCCTGCTACCGCCAGTTCATCGCCATCTCCCGCGCCTGCGCCAACCTTGTCGGCGACTGGGGACATGCCAGATACTGCCCCTGTCGAGGTTGAAGCCCCCCCCGCAGCGGCCCCGACACCCCTTGAGGCCGCACCCGTTATTGTGGATGGCGATCGCATTGCCAAAATTCAGTCGCAGCTGACCGATAGCTCCATCTTGAATGCTCAGCGAGTGATTGACTCGGTGCAGGCGGATTTTACGCGCAATCAGCTGACCTTGGTTTTTAACGGTGACTGGTATCGTTTGTCAGAATACGACCAAAATCAATTGACTCAGGCCCTGCTAAAGCAATCGCAAACCCTGGAATTTGCAGACTTGCAATGTGTGACGCCCGAGGGTGAATTGTTGGCGCGATCGCCCGTGGTTGGCAACAACGTTGTCATCTTGCAACGGGAGCGCCCCCCCGAGGTGCCCGAGCCCGAGCGCCCTCGCTTTCGCATCATGATCGATCGCTAATCGCTGCGATCACGGGGCCGATTCTTGAGAAGGAACGGGAGTCGGCTCGATCATGTTCAAGCGGTTCATGCCCCACACTAAGCCCACTGCTAGCAATCCACCAACGGCAAACCCTGCCAGCAGCAGTCCCACGATAAAGTTGCGGAGCCAGCGCTTATCGGCTTCTAGCCGCGATCGCCCGGCTTCCGATAGCTCAAAGTTCGGATCATCTTGATGCCAAGTCGTCGGCTTGCCCTGAAACTCTGCCTGGATGTCGTTGGCGTCAGGCAGCGGATCTTGGTTGGAGTTATGGAAAGGAGGCTGTTGCATAGAACCGAGGGACAGGGCAGTGGGAGGACAGGCGGATGGGTTGCGCGATCGCAACTGCTTTTCATTTTGAAAACGGATGGGCAGTGAGGGCCATGGCAGTTGAGAAACTTATTATGCGCCGTCTCAAGCCGGTGGATGCTATAGCGCCGCGTAGATAGCTCCGTACATCCCCATGTTGCGGAACAAGGGGCTCAAGCTCCTTGCCTGTTGGTACCTTACTGCGGACTGCTATAGCACTCGGCCACCCACTCAGCGCTGTGCGCTGCAATCAACTCCCCAGGCCAGTTAAGGAATCAGGATTTTATAAAACCCAAGTTTTTTCGGCAGCATTTTGCCTGCGCTTGAACAGCCGAGACGGCTGTTCACACTTAATTAGGTTCCCATTCCTAAGGAACTGTACGGTGGGCACGGCCTAACCCCAACAATTGGCAATGCTAATTGCAAGCAACGCCTTAAGAGAAAACTTTGGAACTGGCGACAAGACTCATCCCCCGGGCAAGTCTGCTCCAACCCACAGCACCCGCACCATGGAGCCCGCCGCGATCGCCGTCGCGCCAATGGGAACTACGGCCAATGCCTGGGTGCCTGCCAAATTGATCAAATTACCCGAACTGTGGCTGCCCTGAGCCAGACTAAACTCCAGTCCTGAAGGTGTCGCATATAACTGACCCCACAGATAGGTTTCGCGTTTGCCACCCGCTTTCAGATCATGCCGCGATCGCGCTAGCAAAAACGGCGCTGACCAATTGTGGCGCTGACCCGATAGTTTGCGCAGGGCTGGAGCCACAAATCGCCAAAAACTGACCAGAGCCGAGACGGGATTGCCCGGCAGGCCAAAATAGAGTAGGGGGGTGGACTCGCCTTTGACCGTCGCAACAGTCAGGGGTTTACCCGGTTTGACCGCCACCGCGCGAATGTGCAAAGTCGCCCCCAAGTCACTCAAAATCTGGTCGACATAGTCATAGTCACCGACCGATACGCCCCCCGACGAGAGAATCATGTCGGCCTCGGCGATCGCCTGACTAATGGCGGTTTTCAGCGCCGCTGGATCATCCGGCACAATGCCCAGACATACGGGGATGCCACCCATCTGCCGCACTAACGCCGCCAGCGCATATTGATTGGAATCGACGATCTGCCCCGGTTGCAACTCGACTTCTGGGGTGACCAACTCATTGCCGGTGGAGAGGATCGCCACCCGAGGTTGGCGATAGACTGCCACCTGAGATCGCTGCACTGCGGCCAAAATAGCGACTTCCGTGGCCGTTACCAGCTCACCGACCGAGAGCACCCGGTCTCCCGCGCGCCGATAACTGCCCCGCTCCCGCACAAAGGCTCGGGGCTGGCCTGCGGTCAGAATTTTGACGCGATCGCCCTGCCGCTCCGTATCTTCTTGCATGATGATGGTGTCGGCTCCGGGCGGCACCATCGCCCCGGTAAAGATGCGCGCCGCTTGTCCTGTAGCCACTGATTTTTGCGGCGAGTGCCCAGCGGGGATGTCTTCTATCACCGCGAGTTCCACGGGCTCGGTCGCGCTCGCCAGTGCAATATCCTCATAGCGAACCGCATAGCCATCCATGGCCGAGTTATCCCAATGGGGAAAGTCGATCGGACTCACCACCGATGCCGACAAAATGCGTCCAGGGGCGTCGTGCAAGGAGACGGTTTCCACATCGCGCCGCGAGTCTAGCGGCGTCACCAATTCTAAGATTTGCGCTTCGGCAGTATCAGCAGGAATCATACAACCCTTAAGGAATGGTGCCTTCGCCATCCTAACAAGGGGTGGCAGTGTCGTCTGAACTGATGGGGACATCTGGGCTCATCACCTATGAGACTTGAGGATAGGGCACGGCCAACTGGGTCATCCGGACGCATAGTTGAATATGCTGGGGCCACTCGGGCTGACGAATCCAGGCGCGATCGCTCGCACAGGCCATCACCACAAAGTCGGGCACATGATCGGGCTGCTGCTTAAGCCGCACCGTACCGCCAGGACGCACAACCAACGATGGCATAGCCCACCTCGATGGAAAGTCACAGCATCACTGTATCATGCAAAATAGTATTTCTGTACTATTTTGCTGCGTTTGTCTTCAGGGTTTTGTGACAACTGGGTGACTCGGTGGTTGCGCTCCGGCCGCGATCTCTAGCTGCCTACGGGTGTCAATCTCGCCCCTATCTTTTACGCTGGCATTAACGCTGTTAAAGAATTGGAATTAAATTAAGTGTGAACAGCCGAGACGGCTGTTCAAGAGCAGGCAAGATGCCTGCCCGACAAAACTTGGATTTTATAAAATCCTGATTCCTAAACATTCATAAAGTACGGGTTTTATGACTGCGATCGCTCCTTCTCCCACGCTGGCCGATGTCCTCCGTCATCGCCGTGAGCGGCTGGCCCAGCTCATTAACTTTCCCGTCGTGCTGTGGTCAGGCCAGTCCAGTCCCCGCAACTTTCCCGCCAACGTTTATCCCTTTCGGGCGAGTAGTCACTTCCTCTACTTTGCCGGACTGCCGTTGATGAATGCGGCCATTCGGATTGACGGCACGCGGCTCACATTATTTGTGGATGAGGCCACCCCGGCGGCGGCTTTGTGGCACGGCCCGACGCCCACTCGCGCCGAAATTGCGAGCAAAATTGGGGCCGATGCCGCCTATCCTCTGAGTGAATTGGCAGAGCATTTGGCGGGAGTTGCGACTGTAGCGGTGCAAGACTCGACCACGGCGGCTGGCCAACTCACCGCTCGCGGGGTGGTGAATCCGGCTCAGGATCGGGCGTTGGCGGAGGCGATCGTGCAACTCCGGCTGAGCCACGATGCCGCTGCGATCGCCGAAATGCGTCGCGCCGCTCAAGTTTCGGTCCAGGCTCACCGCGCCGGTATGGCCGCCACCCAAGCAGGCAAAACCGAAGCCACGGTGCGTGCCGCGATGGAAGCGGTGATTATGGCCCAGGGCATGACGACCGCCTACAACAGCATCGTCACGGTGCATGGCGAGGTGCTGCACAACGAGCATTATCACCACACCCTACAGGCGGGGGATTTGCTACTGGCGGATGTGGGCGCTGAGGCGGCGACGGGCTGGGCGTCAGACATTACGCGCACCTGGCCGGTGACGGGCACTTTTTCGGCTACGCAGCGAGCTATTTACGACATCGTGCTGGCGGCTCACGACGCCTGTATCGAGGCCGCCCAACCGGGGGTGGAATATCGTGAGCTGCATCTACTCGCGAGTCGGGTGCTCGCAGCGGGATTAGTAGAGTTAGGCATCTTGCGCGGCGACCCGGACTCGTTGGTCGAGCAGGATGCTCACGCCCTGTTCTTCCCCCATGGCATTGGTCACCTATTAGGGCTGGATGTGCATGACATGGAAGATTTGGGTGATTTGGCAGGATATGCGCCCGGTCGCACCCGCAGCGATCGCTTTGGGCTAGGATTCCTGCGGCTCGATCGACCGTTGCAAGTGGGCATGGTCGTCACCATTGAGCCCGGCTTTTATCAAGTGCCGGGCATTTTGCAAGATCCACAAAAGCGCGATCGCTTCGCCGGTGTGGTGAACTGGGAGCGACTGGCCGAATTTCAAGACGTGCGCGGCATCCGCATCGAAAACGATGTGTTAATTACGCCCACGGGTAGCGAAGTGCTAACCGCCGCCTTACCGACCCGCGCTGCCGACATTGAAGCCATGGTGAACGCCTGATTTCTCGTGATAAAAACTGTTGTAAATGCGTGACGAAGGTTTGAGCTCTGCAGGGGCTCCCCGGTAATATGTGAGGCAATATACCAAACTTGATTATGGTAAATACCACTCCCGTTCCTTCCCGTGCTAGCGCCCCGTATCCTTATCTAGAGCAGGATCCTAACCTGCAACGCGATCGCATCCTCGCCGCGATCGACGTGGGCACCAACTCAATTCACATGGTGGTGGTCAAAATCAAAGCCTCGCTCCCCGCGTTTACCATCATTGACCGAGAAAAAGAAACCGTCCGTCTGGGCGACTTTGCCGACAATGGTGACTTGTCAGAAGACGCGATGGAACGGGGAATCGAAGCCCTGAAGCGGTGCCGATCGCTGGCCGAAAGCTTAAAAGCCGAAGATATTGTGGCCGTCGCCACCAGTGCCGTGCGCGAAGCGAACAATGGTCAAGCTTTTTTAGAACGGGTGCAGCAAGAAGTCGGACTCTCCATTAATTTAATTGCGGGGACGGAAGAAGCCCGCCGAATTTATTTGGGCGTCCTATCCGGCATGGAATTTCATGGTCAACCCCATGCTGTGATCGATATTGGCGGCGGCTCGACGGAACTGTTGCTCGGCACGGGCGGCCCCCATCGCTTTTTGAGCAGCACCAAGGTCGGGGCGGTGCGGCTGACGGCGCGATTTGTCAGCACCGATCCCATCAGTGACGAAGAATTCACCTACCTCACTGCCTATGTGCGGGGGCGCATGGAACCCGCCGTAGAAGATTTGAAACGGCACCTGCAACCCGAAGAAACCCTGCAACTTGTCGGCACCTCGGGCACGATTGAATGTGTGGCGGCCCTGATCGCCCAAGATCGACTTGGCTTTGTGCCCGAACCGCTCAACGGCTTCCAGTTCACCCTGGAAGAACTGGAAACTTGGACCAACAAGCTGCGAAAGCTCGATCTGGAAGAGCGGCTCGATTTGCCCGAGATGTCGGCCCGGCGAGCCGAAATTATTTTGGCGGGAGCCGTCATTCTGCAAGAAACCATGACGATGCTGGGTACCGAAAGCCTGACCATCTGCGAGCGGGCCTTGCGAGAGGGGGTCGTGGTGGACTGGATGCTCAGCCGGGGCCTGATCGAAGATCGGATGCAGTTTCAGCGATCGGTGCGGGAGCGCAGTGTGCGAGCCGCCGCCGACAAATACCACGTGCCCCAGGCCCCCCGCGAGCGCGTGGCCGATTTTGTGCTCAGCTTGTTTGACGCCACCCAAGGCCACCTGCACGATTGGGGCAATGCTGAGCGAGAACTGCTCTGGGCTGCGGCCATCTTGCACAATGCCGGACACTATATCAGCCACTCCAGCCACCACAAGCATTCCTACTACCTGATTCGCAATGGTGAGCTGCTGGGCTATACCGAAGCTGAGATCGAAGTTATTGCCAATGTGGCCCGCTATCACCGCAAGAGTCTGCCCAAAAAGAAGCACGACAACTATCGCAACCTGTCAGACAAGCACGATCGCAATCTGGTGAATGAACTGAGTGCTATGTTGCGGGTCGCAGTGGCCCTCGATCGCCGGGGCATTGGCGCGATCGCTTCCGTGCAGTACGACTTCGACAGTGACGAGCAAGTGCTGCATCTCCACATTCAGCCCGCATTCGCCCATGACGACTGCGCGTCTGAACTCTGGAACCTCGCAGACAAAAAGCTGTGGTTTGAAGAGCTGTATGAGGTACAGCTAGTGGCTCATTTGGACCGTTGATGTGGCTCGTGCTAATGAGCGCATCGTGGACGTTTTGCGATCGCGCTTCTACGATTTAACCGCTACCGATCCTGGAAAAATAGGCTGAGCCCCGCGCCCTTAGGAACCAGGACTTTATAAGAGCAAGGTTTTGTCGGGCAGGCATCTTGCCTGCTCTTGAACAGCCGAGACGGCTGTTCACACTTAATTTAATTCCAATTCCTTAGTAAGCACCACTGCACAGGCCGCTCAGCACACTATAAAACTGACTGTCAGGGTCAGCGGACTGCATGGCCTGCTGCATCGTTTGGCTATTGAGGGTTTGGTCGTTGACGTCAAGATATTGCACACTCTCGATCGCGTACATCATGTTGTCGCAGTTGGCTACATACCCAAATAAGGCCGCCGCCGTGCCGTTGTCGCTAATGGGCGATCGCCGGGCTAACAACGTAAATCGTAGTTGGCTATTTTGGCGAGTTTGGTTAGGGCTGAGCCACCAATTTTGGGTCACTGACTGGCCCGCGCTATTTTCAAAACTGTCGGCATAGAGGTAGCGCCAGTTAGCAAAGGCATCCGCAGTTTGGGCCAGCACTGCCGTAGACTGGCTCAGCAACACAGGAAGGACGGCAGCGGCAGCGGCAAATCTAGCAAACATGGTCATACTTCCTCGGAAAAACCAAACAAACACCTTGCCATAAGGGGCAGTGGGACGTTGAACTGCTGTGGAATCGGCATTCCTCACGACCGCCCAAGTCCTGGGGGGAATGCTACTAACCTAAAGACAAATAGAGCTATCAGCTCAGGGGCGAGTACAGTTTTGTGTTTGTCATAATAACGACTCTGGCGAATTGCGCCACTGAGGGGGGCGCTTGCGGTCATAACTGCTGAAGTCTCACCCGCGGCCACTCGTCCCCGACTGGGCATGGTCGAGGGCTTGGATCGCCCCCCTAACTGACGACTTTTAATTGATATGTGTTCCGCTCTCGCTTGGCGGCGTACAACATTTCATCGGCGATCGCGATCGCGGTGGTGTCATCCATTTCCGTCGGCATTTGCACCACCGCAATGCCCAGGCTGACCGTAATGTGTGCATCAGTGGGCGAAGCGGCATGGGGAATCGCCTGCTGGGCCAGTTGAGCTTGCAGACGTTGAGCGATCGCGATTGCCCCGGCCTGATGGGTATTGGGCAGCAGCATAATAAACTCTTCCCCGCCGTAACGAGCCACCAAGTCGCCAGAGCGCTGCATATTCTCCTTGAGCACCTTGGCAATTTGCGTCAAACAGCGATCGCCCGCGGGGTGTCCATAAGTGTCGTTGTAGCTTTTGAAGTGATCGATGTCGAGCATCATGATGCTGAGGGGAATCTGCTCGCGCTGGTGACGTGACCATTCTTGGGCCAACACCGTGAGAAACTGCCGCCGATTTGCCACTTTCGTCAGACTATCGATGCTTGCCAACTCCTCTAGTTGTGCGTTCAGTAGCTGCAATTCCAGTTCCGCTTGCTTGCGATCAGTAATGTCTTCAACAATGCCTTCGATCGCCAGCAGTTGGTCGGCGGCATCTCGGACCGGGTGCTGAGAGACGCGGATGGTGCGTCGAGCTCCGTCAGGATGCCTAAACTCCAGCTCAAATTCTTGAAAATCGATGGGCTCATGCAGCAGTGCTTGTAGCTTGGTGGCGGCCAGTTGCCGCGATTGCGGGAGCCACTCACCGAGCGTGGCCCAGGGCTGGCCCATCACTGTGGCTCGTGAGCGGCCAAATACGGACTCGACGCCATCGCTGACATAGGTGATGATGCCGAGCTCCCCAGTGTGGCTAAACACGACAAATTTGTGACCGATGTCATCCACTAAGCGCTGGTATTGGACTTGGCTGGCTTTGAGGGCACTTTCGGCTTGCTTGCGATCGTGAATATCGCGTCCTACTGCCTGGAGTTCCATTAGTTGGCCCTGCTCATCGTAGATAGCGTAGTTAGTCCAGTGCATCCAACGCACCTGTCCCCGCACGTAGACGCGATTTTCTACCGTGCAGTAGGGATGGGTCGGCGACAGCGATGCTAAGCATTGGTCGATCACCGGCTGATCTTCCGGGTAAATCAAGGGATGGTAAGTGGTGCCATAAACGCTCTCTCGTTCTATTCCGTAGTACTCACAAAAGGCATTGTTGACAAACAGCACGGTGCCGTCAGGCTTAAAACGGGCAATGAGTTCGGTCTGGTATTGCAAAATGGCCAGATAATTTTCGCCCGATTGTCGCAACTGCTCGATGACGATGTCGCGTTCTAGTTCGGCTTGTTTGCGATCGCTAATATCCCGCAGTGACCCAATAATTTTGAGAGGCTGACCTGAGTCATCAAAATGAACTACGGCTTGATCTTCGACCCAGAGGTACGTGCCGTCTTGACGCCGCACCCGCAGCTCAATGCAGTAGGATGACTGCTCGTCCGTTACAGCAGCGGCGATCGCTGCTTGCAGGATCGGCACATCGTCGGGATGGGTATAGGTAAAACTATCGGCCAAGGTTTGCGGTAGGTCAGCCGCCGCATAGCCAAACATTTCCGACGCATTTTGGCTAAAGGTGTACCTTTGCTGGGCGAAGTCATATTCAAAGACCACCTGCCGTCCGGCGGCGATCGCAATTTCGTAGCGATCGCGCCACCCCTGCAACTCCTGAGACATGAACTGCAAGGTCTGTTCTGTGAGTTTCAGCTCCGTAATGTCGGTATCAACGACGGTCCCTTCCCAATATTGCTCTGCCGCATGCCAACTAACTGAGACGTGGCCCAAAATATACTGCAAGGCTCCCTGAGGAGGATAGCGATAGCGATAGGTTTGCACAAAGTGTTGCGGCACCGAGGTTTGCTGTTTGAACTGGCGCAACATCGGCAAAACGATCGCTTGCCAGTCTTCTGGCTCGATACCGCCTTGCCAAAGACTGGGGTCAGCCATCAACGCCTCGGCGCTAAACCCATAAAGCCGCTCACAATTTTGCGAGACATAATCAAATTCCAAGCGGTCATCTGGCAGGAGGCGAATCCGCAAAATGGTTGCGCGGGCACTGTTTAAAACGTTGGATAGCCGTGACTCTGAAGCTTGTAACGCCAGTTCGAGCTGCTTGCGATCGCTAATATCGATCATGACGCCGACCATGCGATCGGGGGTGCCATCGGCAGTGTAGATGGCCCGCCCCTGAGTCAGTACCCACCGCACCTGACCATCCGGATGAACGACTCGATACTCAACGGAAAGCAAGGTCTGATCAGCGATCGCGATTTGAAAGGCGGCTTCTGCTGCCGCCAAATCATCGGGATGGACGCGATCGCGCCACACTTCATAATTGGCGGGCAGAGCATGCGGTTCGAGCCCCATTAACCGATAGTGACTGTCGCTCCAGGTGGCTTGACCTGTGGCGATGTCAAATTCCCAGCTGCCCGTATTCGTCAGCTCTAAGGCGAGGCGGCGCTTTTCTTCGCTGGTCGCCAATGCCAACTCCGCCAGTTTGCGCGCAGTGATATCTGCCGTCGTCCCTACCAGGCGGACAATGTTGCCCTGTTCATCGCGTTGGGCTACTCCCTGATTGACGACGTGACGCTGCTCACCGTTCGGGCAAAGAATGGTTTGTTCTAGCTGATAAGGGGTTCCTGCTGATAGGGCCTGCTTCACCGCAGCCCGCAGCTCGGCATCGCCGGGGGGCATCACCATAGCAAAAGTTTCTTCACTGGTGGTGGGGCCTAAGGCAGGATCCCGGCCAACAATTCGATACATTTCGGCTGACCAGGTGATTTGCTGACTGGCGACGTCAAACTCCCAGCTGCCTACCTTGGCAATCCGCTGCGCTTCTCGCAGTTGTGTGGTTGTTTGACTCAGCTCAGCCGTACGCTCAGTGATTTTGGCTTCCAGCGATCGCTCATAATCGGCATGAAACTGCTGAATGTGTTGCTGCTGGGCATCTGTCTTGGCCATCATTTCCAAAAAGGCCAATCGCAAAGCTTCTACCTCTTTAATCAGCGTCGGTTGGGTGATGACCGCAGCTTGTCCATCCGCATAGGCTAAAACCGCTGCATTTAACTGTTGTAAGGGGCGATTGATGCGGCGGGCCAGCCAGACCCCAGCGCCAACCACGGCCAACAGCGTCAAACCTGACCAAATGACGGCAGGGCGCAGGGTCTTCCACAGAGGGGCAAGAAAGACGGTTTGCGGCACCGTCGTAACGATGATCCAGTCCAGGCCGCAGTCGGTGCAGTAAGCGGTGATACGGGTGTAATAGCGATCGCCCTCAACTCTCATTGAGAAGTCGGCTGGGAGGTCGGGAGCAGTTCCTTCGCCGCTCTGGGCCTGCCAAGTCTGAAAGGCGGCCTGGGTGACCGGATTGTCACTCTCTAAGGCCGTGAGTCGCCGAAACTGAATGTGTTCTGGTGGGGTCACATTGGGCGTAGTCTCGGTCGCGGCACGAGGGCTTTGCACTGCTGTATAGGTGGGGTCGCTGGTCGAAGTAGCAACTAAGAAACCATCGCCTTGCATAATGAATGCCTGACCCACGTCCACAAAGGCTAAGTTGCCTAAAAAGTCGTCTAATTTTTGCAGACTGACATTGACAGCAACCACCCCGAGTAATTCCTGCGCGTCACTGTAGAGAGGGGCAAACCTGCTGATGGCTAAATGGTTAGTCGAACCGATCTGAAAGATGTCACTCCAACCAGCGGTCCCGGTTGCGGCCGCCCTCAGATACCAACTCCGAGTCCTTGCATCGAGGTTGCTGATGCTCTCGAGATAGCGGTCGGGATTGCCCAACGCATCGACACTGTAGAGATTGGTATTGGGCGACTGAGCCGGATCTAAAATAGCTGCCTCAATTGGAATCTCATCTGGGGTAAGGCGGGTATTGTCCCCATAATCGGCTTCCGTGACGCGATGGCTCGCTCGCAGATCACCGTTTTCGGTACCGAGCAAAAAGGTGGTAGCGGTGTCGGTGGCGAGCAGGTCTAGGGTGAGGTAACGATGCAGTGCATCTAGGTCGTCGAGACTGATGATGCCTGACTCTAAAGCGGCCACATGGGATTGATTGTGCGCGTCAGCCGCGAGCAAATACTGATCTAAATTTTGTTCAATTAAGGCACCGGTCTCGTTCAGCAGTTGGGTGGCCAAGGTTTCGACAATATTTTCACAGCTGCGATACGAGAGATAGCCCACGACCCCAGTGACGCCCACAACTTGTATGACGAAGGGAATGATTAATAGCGATCGCAGCGGTACGCGCATGAGTGATGCCTCAACAACCTTAATTTTCCGGTTGTTGTCCCCCTTAGCTCAACTCCGGTGCCTCCTCAACGACCTGGCTAGATTCAGTCATCATTCACAGTATTTTCGTTGAGAGCTTTGAATAATCGGCTGCGCCAAAAGCTAGGCCAAACATGGCCCATGCCCTAGCCGCAGTGCGCCCTGACGCCTCTTCTATCATCTTGCACCTAAGCGGTCTAATTCCCGTCAATTGGCTGGAATCGCGTCAATGTTTTGCAGTATTTCTTAGGATTTCTTTTGGAAAATGATATTGCCCTGATGATTTTGCCTCAGTGAAGGGTTGTTTAGGCCGCGACCTCGCTGGCCCGGCGTTGTCGTTTGGGGGGCTCGCTATTCGGCTTGAGCCCAATCTTGGGTGGCCGCAGTATACGCTTCATCAAAGAGGGTCTCTAAGATGGTGTGGGTGCCTCGCATTTGATCAACTACGCGCTTGCCCCAGTCGCAATATTCTTGCTGACGGGTTGGCGACCAATCGGGCGGCGGCGACATCGCAATATCTCGCACGTTCGCGATTTTGTCCGCTAGTTTTACCAGTTTGGCGCGATCGCTGATCGTTGCCGCATGTTCAACTTGCAACTGTTTGCGGGTCGCCTTGGGCAGTGATTTATCGTCAGTCAGTTGGTCAACCACAGCGGCCACTTCTTCCCCAAATAGAGCGGCGATTTCCGTCAGGCTAGTGTCGGTATCTTCGACCGTGTCGTGCAATAAAGCGCCGATTAACACCACTGCATCGCTGATTTGCGCTTCGTTGACCAAGATATTCAACAGCGCGATCGGGTGATTGATGTAAGGGGTTCGCTCGGCATCTTTGCGGCGCTGCTGTCGGTGTTTACGCGCGGCAAACTGCAGGGCCGCCGTGACCTCGTTCAAACTTAGGTAAGACATTGCCATACTGGATGATTCGCCCCTTGCGCTCGTTAAAGTGATTTCCCTCTCCCAAAAGGGTAGCAATCGGGGCTAAATGCGATCGCGGTTCGTTGCTCCCCTGTCTGATCGTTCGGGTTGGGCACGTATGTGTTTAGCGTCAGGTTGCGACTGCTCCCCCTGAATTCCCCTTAAAAAGAGGGACTTCAAGCCGAGTTCTTGAGAGCCCCCTTTTCAAGGCTATCCCTTACACAAAAGTTGCTGTATCCCTTTTCAGCTAGTCAGTTTAGAGATCGGTTGTAGCCGTTTTCAGGACTTTAGAACCTCACCTAACCTCTCCTTGGCAAGGAGAGGAACCGGAGCCCCGGTCAGATTTGAGGCAAATTTCTTCCCAGCCCATGAATAAACCTCTCCTTGCGTTGGCTCAGCCTGCCCGAAGGGCTTAGGAGAGGTGCCGCAGGCGGTGAGGTGTTAATCGCTCAACCGAAGTCTAGAAACCGTTGCTGGCATAACTTTGAGCGACTTATGCCTAATGGATAGCTTTTCAAGGGGGTGGCGACAGCGGGGGATCTCAAGCCCCGCCAAACAGATACTTGGGCACTGCCCAACCCGTACAACTCCTTCCTTGGCTGATCTGGGGAAGTGATTTGAGCGCCCAGCGATTATTGGGCTTCTTCGCGTAAGCGAGTCGGAATGATGGGGCTGTGGCGGCGATAATCAGCCAGGTATTGCTCAAGTGCGGTGAATTGGGTCAGGTCTAAACTGTAGTATGTCCATCGACCTTGGGGACGGGCTTTGACGAGCCCGGCATCTTTGAGCACGCGCAAATGAAAGGACAATTTAGACTGACTGACCTCTAATTCATCGCAGAGGTCACAGACGCACATTTCTTGCGTCCGTAGGCGCTCGATGACGTTCATGCGCAACGGATCGGACAAGGCATGGAAACCAGACAAACAGACCTCTGTGGTTGTCTCTGACAGATTGGCAATGTTCATAGTGATGTGTCGTTTGATGATGTTATGTTAGCGAATTCAATGCCAGCTTGAAGGATGCCGATCGCCACCACAGACGCGGTGACTGCGCGCAAGATTGAGCCGCCCAAAGACGCCGGCTGATAGCCGTGGGCCAGGGCTTGGGTGACTTCTGATTCCGTCCAACCGCCTTCGGGGCCAATGGCTATTTCTATCGCCGGGAGAGGGGACAACAGACTCACTGACAATAGCGCGGGGGCTGACCGTCGGGCGACGCAGATGACTCGAGTATCCTGTGACTCTTGGGCTAGCCAACTGGACCAAGCTAGGGGCTCCCTCACCTTAGGGACGGTCAAGCGCTCGCATTGTTCCCCGGCTTCGGCAGCGATGCGTCGCCAACGTTGGAGTTTGTTGGCACTAGGGCGGAGCACGGTGCGATCGCTAACAATCGGCACAATTTCATCCACCCCGAGTTCGGTCACTTGACGCACCACCTCATCAAAGCCTTGTTTGGGTAGGCAGGCCGCGAGGGTGATGCGCGATCGCACCCCGGTGGTTGGGGCAACTTCAGGCGCGATCGCCGTCAGGGTTGCCTGTGCGGCATCGGGTTGCAAGATAGCCGTCCACAGATGGCCTTGTCCATCTAACGCCAAAAAGCGATCGCCCGATTTGAGCCGCAATACCCGCTGCAGGTAATGCCGCTGATCGACCGTTAAATTGAGCTGATCGGCCTGAATTTGTGCCGGATCAACAACGACTCGTTGCAAGGGATGCCTCTCTTGTGACCAGTGAAAATCGAGTGCCAATGGACAGGGTAGCGGCGATCGCGGTGCAGTGCTAAGGAGATCTCTGATCAATAATTGCCCACTCGTAGGGTGTCATGAGCGCAGCGTCATGCACCGCAGCTAAACATTTTGGTTTCTGGAGATCTCTTAAGTCAAATCAATGAGACGAGTATAGGTAATGACCTGAGTGACCGGGTCAAATTTGAGGTCTAGCGCCAGTTGGTTGCGGGTCAGCTGCACCCCCTCCGCCGTTGTGGTCTCGATTACCCAACCCGCCGCTTCGAGCTCCTCGAGGGTGCTGTCTAAATCTTCGTCTAAATAAGTGTGGGGAAAGCTGTAAGTGACATTAAAGCCAGCTTCGGGGCGGGCCGTTGGGCCATCCGGCAAGCGAATTTCGAGTGCGGTTTCCCCCTGCGGATTGACCCTGGCGCGATATTCTAAATCGCCCTGCTGATTGGCGTAGGTGCGCCACGGGTCGTCAGCCGTTTCTGGACTCACCACGTAGGCTAGCACCCCGTTTTGGTCGGTGTAGCCCGTTTCTTTGTTGTAAACGTTGAGATAGGTCAAGCCATCTTGGCGATATACCCGCACCAGATAGTGATCGGTTTCAAACCGCAACAGGGTTGAGCCGTCGTCTTTGAGTTCCCCTTTATTTTCCAGCGCTTGGGCGATCGCTAATGGCTGCGCCAGGGCGGCCAACGGCGCGGAGGCTACCGCCGCAGAATAGCCCCCAATACTCGCTAATACCGCCATCAGACTGGCGGCAACAGAGGTTGAAAATCGCATCTTGCTACATTACTTGACACCACACACAGCCCCCTATCTTAGGGGAGGACGTGAACCCGTGCGATCGCGCCAGCGACTGATTTAGTCACGTGCACTGAGCTGAGGTCACGCCTTTATTGGGGGACGAGTGGCACACCGTTTCGTTCCACCCAGCCATGACAGACATCCCTCAAAAAGCCATCATCCACAACCTGCATGACGAGGGGATGGACGATCTCAGCCCCCCCTCACGAGATTGAGATTGGCGGAGGCTGGTTTCATGTCTCTTCGCCCACCGCGGTTGCTCATATCGACTTCAACGCCTTATGCCTGGGTGTCAATCTGTTCAGCCAGAAAATCCACCAGCAACTGCACTTTGGTCGAGAGATGACGGTTGACCGGATACAGCACACAAATTGAGATTTTGGGCGCTTCGTAGGCGGGCATGACCTGTTGTAACCGACCGGCGGCAAGATCGGCCTGCACAATGAATCGAGGGAGCAACGCGATGCCTAATCCCTGAACGGCTGCGGCTTGCAACACTTCGCCATTGTTGGCGCAGAGGGGACCAGAAATCGTGATTTTGTGTTCACCGTCGGGGCCAACAAGCGTCCATTGGTTGTCGGTGGCGAGGTGGCCGTAGGCGAGGCAGGGATGATCGGCCAAATCGCTGGGAATTTGTGGCGGCTGGCGATCGCGCAAATAATCCGGCGCGGCGCATAAAATCACCGGCGCGGGCGCGAGTGTTTGCACAATCAGGTTAGCCATTGAGGTGGGGCGGGCAATGCGCAGAGTCACGTCAAAGCCCTCTTCGATCGGGTCGATGAAGCGATCGCTCAAACTCAGCTCCACATGTAAGTCGGGATACTGCCTCAAAAACTGTGCCAGTAGTGGGGCCAGATGGCGGGTGCCAAAGGTCATCGGCGCGTTGATGCGGAGTTGCCCTTGCGGTTTGGTTTGCAAGTTAGACACCGCGAGTTCGGCCTCCGCGACATCGGCCAAAATGGCGATGCACCGCTCATAAAAGGCTAACCCAGTGGCGGTGGGGGTCACTTTGCGGGTCGTGCGCTGGAGTAGTTGCACTTTGAGCGCTTCCTCCAGATTCATTACCAGCTTATTCACCGCCGATCGCGACAGCCCCATTTGCCGAGCGGCGGCGGCAAAGCCTCCCGATTCGACCACTTGGGCAAAGGCTCGCATACTGTCAAACTTATCCATCTGATTGTCGAATGAATAGAAACAAAGAGTTGATTAAATTGAGTATTGTCTTTTATTGAGAGTCATTCCATAATAAAGCCAGTGATATTAATTCCGACGCCAAATTAAGGAGGTGTCTCATGATTACCCTGCGACCTGGCAGCGATCGCGGCAAAGCGAATTTTGGTTGGCTCGATAGTCGTCATTCCTTTTCCTTTGGCAACTATTACGATCCGGCGCACATGGGGTTTGGCACGTTGCGCGTCATCAACGAAGACAAAGTTACCCCAGGGCAAGGCTTTTCGACCCACGGCCACCGCGACATGGAAATTATTTCCTACGTGTTAGACGGTAGCTTGGCGCACAAAGACAGCATTGGCAATGGTTCTGTCATCCGGCCCGGTGATGTGCAGCGGATGTCGGCTGGCACCGGCATCATGCACAGCGAGTACAACGCCTCGGACACCGATCCTGTCCACTTTTTGCAAATTTGGGTCTTGCCAGCTGAGCAAGGCATCGAGCCCAGCTACGAGCAAACCTACTTTGGCCCAGAAGATAAGCAGAATCAACTGCGGCTGGTGGGCTCCCAGGATGGCCGCGAAGGCTCCGTCACCATTCATCAAGATGTGGATTTGTATGCCACGGTGTTGCAGCCCGAGGCGTCGGTCACCCACACTCTTGGGGCTAACCGACAAGCTTGGTTACACGTGGCGAAAGGGGCGATCAAGTTGAATGGTCATGACCTGACTGCGGGTGATGGGGTGGCGGTATCTGAGCCCGTCGCCTTGACCCTGACCGGAACCAGCGAAGACGCCGAAGTGCTGCTATTTGACATGGCGGCCTAGACAAAATTGGGCAGCGCTCAAGTCAACCCTTTCGACTCGGCAGCCCTGACCCGTTGGGGAATCAGTTGCCTGGTTCCCCCGCATTGCAACAGCGATCGCCCTGCCCCACTCATCGGTGAGCGGGGCGATCTCTTTCACTTACCTAGAGGAGAACACCATCATGGAAAGCCCAAACGTGGCTGCCAAGCAGCCCAAAGTCATGGAGCTAGAGCCCGGTGACTATTGGTATTGCACCTGTGGCAATTCTGACAATCAACCCTTTTGCAACGGGGCTCACCAAGACACTGGCTTTACGCCGATGAAATTTACCATCGAGGAGAAAAAGCAAGTAGCCCTGTGTCAGTGCAAACAGACCGGGAATGCCCCTTTTTGCGATGGCTCCCACGCCAAACTCTAAACAATTCGGTTAGCCAATGATGCGCCAGTGGGGCGATGAGTCATCATCATGCCCTCATTGGCGCATCTTTTGTGCCGCTGGGGAACTGCGGGCACCGGGGCCAGCGTCACTGAACTCACAAGACGGATTCGGGTGAGGGGCTGAAAATGACTCAAGGTGACAGTGAGCGATCGCGACCAAAGTTTTGGCGTTGGGTTAACTAGGAGGCTAGACTACTTCATACAAGATTGGCGGTGGTCTGCAAATCCACACCCCTTTTCAGGAGGCCCTATGGCAATTTCGCGGATTGGTGCTCTGGTCGGACTCAGTGCCGGATTGTTGGGGGCGATCGCTCCCGCCTGGGGACAGTCACCGGGCTTGTATTATGCCTGGCGCAGCGTTGAAATGAATTTGACCACGTGTTTAGATCGCTCCACTGCCGCCCTCACCAATGCTGGGTTGACCGACATTCAGGTCGAAGGCAATAGCGTGGCGGGCACGACCGACATTTCCACCGCTGTCTTTGTTTGTTTAGAAAACTCTGAACCAATGACGGTCATGATTATGGTGTCGAGCACCGATGACGATGCGGCCTTTGACTTGAGAGAAACGCTGAAAGCGAGTTTCTGAAACCGCCACCTGGATTCCGGCTAGAGGAGAGCGATCGCTTATTCTATACTCGCAAGCAGTCTCTCAGAAATCAGCAGAATTAGGGGGGAAAGCACATGGAAATTAGGAGATTAAAGCCATGGGTTTAGTCATTTCCGATGAGTTTTTGCAAACAGCACATATTACTGAAACCGATCTCAAACTCGAAATTGCCATTTTGCTATTCCAACAGGAAAAAATTACTCTCGGCACTGCCAGTCATTTTGTAGGGATGAATCAACTGGAATTTCAGCGCCTATTAGGTAGTCGTAAAATCCCCATTCATTATGGTGTTGAAGACTTGCAGCAAGATCTCAAAACTCTAGAAGCAAACGATTGGCGATGATCGTAGTCAGTAATACGTCACCGATCTTTTACCTATCTACCATTGGCCAAATCGAGTTACTCAACCAGCTCTACGGTGAAATCGTAATTCCAACGGCTGTTTACAACGAAATTACTCATGTCGGCAATACTGATGTCAGTGCTAGGGAGGTGCCAACTTTAAGTTGGGTTAAAATCCAACCCGCCACTGATCAAGCATTTGTAAACAAACTAAGGGCCACACTCGACCTTGGAGAAGCTGAAGCGATCACCCTCGCCGTCGAGTTAAAGGCTGATCGTCTTCTGATGGATGAACGCTTGGGAAGAGCTGCCGCAATAGGAGCAGGGCTTCAAGTGACCGGTGTCTTAGGTATCCTGATTGCCGCCAAACGTAATAACTTAATTCGGGAAGTAAAGCCCTTGCTTGATGATTTGATCGAGCAAGTCGGCTTCTGGATTGATGCGCAGCTTTATGCCGAGGTACTACAAGTGGTGGATGAGTCAGCATGAAACGATATCGTACTCGCGCTTCCGAGCATAACAATCTCGCTGTTATGCCCCAGTCACTAACTGGGTGTTAGTTAGAGGAGAGTGATCGTCTATCAGGATTGCAATGTTTATGATCACCCTTTAACGTTTGAGTTGACTTGACGGTGCTTTTTATAGGCCAGTCAAGTTGGACGGGTTGTTAAATATTGTTTGACTTCACTAATTGTGTACGCAGGTTTCTTCTTGTGTAACATTGCATGGCAATTCGGGCAGACGGGCCTCAAGTCGTTGATTGCATCAATAGAATATTCATTGCTAATTGATGATATTTCTACTAAATGGTGAACATGTATAAATGATTTTCCTATATCTCCATAAGTCTCTTCAAAATCGAAATCACAAATCACGCACTTGCAACCATAATGGTCTACACATTGCTGTCGAGCTATTGGGTTGCGCTCATAGACGTTGACACTAACCTTTCTGGTTTTCCCCTCGAGTAAGGACTCATCTTCTTCGGTTACTTCACTTGGAAATATTTCTTGAATATCAACAGCCGCTATTTTAGTGAACCTCGCACATATTTCCCTTTGCTTATGGAGAGTCGTATTGCCTATGTCTTCGTAATAATCAATATGTTGTCTGAGAGCAGATAAAGCATTTAATAAGCACGTCCTTCCGCCATCTTCATGGATTTTTTGAAGATAATATTCTGTCCCGTAGGCGTTGCTAGTTCTGGGGAATCTGCGTGCTTCTAGCATACATTTGTAATTGTGTACATAGTCGCCAGCAGAATTTCTGTTCATACCGTAATGATCTACTAACTCATCTAGGCCATCTTTGTGGCTAATGGCGCCATCATATATTTGTTTGGCAATATCATATGAGGCACGGATCATTTCTTGTGTGATTGCTGGCATGGCTGTTTTAAGCTTGACTATCTATTAAACCGACGCATTCTGACTGACTTCTATTATTTATGTAATTAGATGGAAATCGTTCAATCTAATTACTTGACCTGGGCGTTCATATAGAAATCAGTCAGCCTAATGGTCCCATAGTAGGTAATTAGGTTGGCTCCTCTAGAATAAACATGCCCAGGTTTTCGGTGAGATTACCCATCCTCTAATCCCAAACTAAATTTCATGGCTTTCTACCCAGTCTTTGAGGATTTCTAGGAAGTTAACGGCCGATCGCCCAAACTCAGTAATTTCGTAGGCGACGGCGATGGGGCGATCGCTAATCACTTCTCGTTTCACCAGACCCGCTTCCTCCATTTCTTGTAGGCGTTGGCTCACCATTTTCTTACTCGCTCCGCCTAACTGACGAGCCAGATCATTGAAGCGCACCGGCCCATCTTTGAGATGCCAGAGAATCGAGCCCTTCCATTTGCCCCCCAACAGGCGCATCCCGCGCTCAATGGGGCAAGGCTCTAAACATGGCTCGGCAACGACCTTGCGGCCCTGACTGTCAGTGCTGATGTTGGTAATGTCGCCCATAAAAATCAGGTTGCTAACAGGTTACTAAAAGTATACTGGT
Source organism: Leptolyngbya iicbica LK (assembly GCF_004212215.1). Classification (NCBI taxonomy): domain Bacteria; kingdom Bacillati; phylum Cyanobacteriota; class Cyanophyceae; order Leptolyngbyales; family Leptolyngbyaceae; genus Leptolyngbya; species Leptolyngbya iicbica. Next base: position 1,345,298 of record NZ_QVFV01000002.1, on the reverse strand, counting down.
TGACCCTGGTTACTGGTCTGACTATCTTAGGACAGGTCGCTGAGCTGTGCTATCTCTCGCCAAAGGGCGCGATGGGGCGCTCGTTCATCCATCTTGTGTATTCGGTTCGCAGTTCTTTTACCGACAGAACGTTTTATGGCATCCCCCGATATTCATCTCTACACCGCTTCCACCATGAACGGTTGGAAGCCTGTCATCTTTCTCGAAGAAGCTGGAGTCGAATATGACTTGACCTACATCGACTTTGGCAAAAAAGAGCAAAAGTCTGACTGGTATATGCGGCTGAACCCTAACGGTCGCATTCCCACGATTGTCGATCGCAGCAACGATGATTTTGCCGTGTTTGAGTCGGGGGCCATCCTCTGGTACCTGGCCGAGAAGTATCAGCAGTTTCTGCCCGTGGGTGAAAAAGCCCGGTCGGAAGCGCTGCAGTGGTTGATGTTTCAGATGGCGGGCATCGGCCCCATGATGGGTCAGGCCATGTACTTTCAGCGCATTGCCGCCCCCAAAGGCATTCAGGATGACTACGCTATCGATCGCTACGTCACCGAATCTCGCCGCTTGCTCGAAGTCTTAGACAAACAGTTAGCCGACAAGCCTTACATCCTTGGTGACGAGTTCACCATTGTCGATATTGCGACCTATCCCTGGGTGCGGTCTTATCCCTGGGCCAAGGTTTCCGTTGACGGACTAGATAACTTCCAAGCCTGGTGCGATCGCATCGATGCTCGCCCCGCCACCCAAAAAGCCGTCACCATTCCCAAACCTTTTCCCGCCTTCTTTGGCCAGGGCGACGAAGCGGCTTCTCAGGCAGAAAACGCCTCCCGTTTCTAGGCTTTTCGCCTGACTCCTTTCCCTTACCTATCAGGAAACATTCACCGTGAAAAACATTTTCATCATCAACGCCCACGAAGCGTATCCGTTTTCCCCCGGCAAGCTCAATGCCACGCTGGTTGATCAGGCCAAAACTGAGCTGTTACAACAAGGCTACGACGTCCAAATCACCACCATGCAGGACGATTACAACGTTGATCAAGAAATTGAGAAGCACCAATGGGCCGATGCCATCATTGTGCAAACTCCGGTGAATTGGATGGAAGTGCCCTGGAGCTTTAAGCGCTACATGGATACCGTTTATTCGGCGGGGATGGATGGCCGACTCTGCGCTGGCGACGGCAGAACTCGCCAAGATCCCAGCCAACAATACGGCACGGGGGGAACGTTGACGGGCAAAAAGTACATGCTCTCTTTGACCTTAAACGCTCCTAAAGAGGCCTTTAATGATCCCGATCAGTGGTTCTTTGAAGGTAAAACCATTGATGATTTATTCTGGCCCATGCACCTGAATTTCAAATTTTTTGGCATGGAGCCGCTGGAAACCTTTGCCTGCTTTGATGTCATGAAAAATCCTGATATTGAGAATGATTTCCAGCGATTTTCGGCTCACCTCAAACAACAATTTGCTTGACTCGAATAGGCCGGACCTGGCGGTTCCCGAGTTGGTCAGATTGGCAAAGTTTGAATGGCTACATCGGCAAATGCTCGGAGTTGAGTCGTGCTAACGCAGGGTATTCAGCCCAAAGCGTTTGCTTTGCAGGCGATCGAGCAGCCGGGCAGGGAGCCAGCGTTTGAGAAAGGGCAGTTGCCAACTTTTTTTGCCCAACCAAATCTCTGGCGGCAACGCCCCACGGTCGACTTTTTGGCCGAGTTGACGCGCAAACTCGTCGCTGGAGGTAGCGTTTTGCTGAGATAGGGTGGCGCGCATTTGCACTTTGTCGGCAATGGGGGTGTACCAAGAGTCTTCGGGGAGGGCGGCGGCTGGCAATTGCGCATTGTCGCCAAATTTGGAGGCGATCGCTCCCGGATGCACCGTCACCACTTGAATGCCAAAGGGAGCCAGCTCCATCCGCAACGCTTCCGAGAGTGCCCGCAGTGCCGCTTTTGAGCCCGCGTAGGCCCCCGCAAAAGGCGTGGTAAAGACACTGGAGACGCTGGCAATATTCAAAATCAGGCCGCCGCCCTGCGCTTTCATCAGGGGCGCGATCGCCTGCACCAGTTGCACCTGCGCCGTGACATTCGTCGCAAATTGAGTCGCGATCGCCGCTGGGGGCAAATCCATCACCGGGCCAAACAAGCCATACCCCGCATTGTTCACCAATACATCGGGCACCAGTCCCACTTGCTGCAACGTTGCGACGAGCTGCGCGATCTGGTCGGCTTGGGTGACATCCAGGCGGTAAGTGTGCAGGCCCGTTGCTTGCAGATCGGCGATCGAGTCTGGTTGCCGGGCCGTCGCGATGACAATATCGCCCCGACGGTGAAACTCCTCACAGAGCGATCGCCCAATCCCCGAAGAACATCCCGTAATTAACACCCGACGCTGACCCACAATGTGCCTCCCAACAAGCGCTGTGTTCACATCCTGCCTGGTGTGACCGATCTTGCCAAGTCACCCAACTTCCCTGACCTATCAGCCTCATTACTTACTCACAATTCCCCTGTTTCGAATCTCAGCGAGAGCGGTAGAGTAGGGGGCACAGTTTTGGATGTTGTGAGGTTGATCCGTGACGATGGCGCATCGCGGCGGGACTGGCAAAGGCGTGGTCGCGGCTGGTCACGCCCTAACGGCGGCAGCCGGGGCAGAAATTTTGCGGCAGGGGGGCAATGCCTTTGATGCGGCGATCGCCGCCGTGATGACCGCTTGGGTCACCGAGTCAGTGCTGACGTCAGCCGGCGGTGGTGGTTTTTTGCTGGCCCATACCCACAATGGCCGCAACTGCTTGTTCGACTTTTTTAGCCAAACGCCCCGGAGTAATCGCCTCTCGCGATCGCCAGACTTTTATCCGATTTACGCCAACTTTGGCGACACCGTGCAGGAATTTCACATTGGGCTGGGGTCGATCGCAGTGCCCGGAGCCGCAGTAGGACTGCTGCATGTACACGAGCGCCTGGGCAAGTTGCCCTTGGCAGCGATCGCTGAGCCCGCCATTCATCACGCGCAGCAGGGCGTCACGGTCAATCCGTTTTTGGCCTACGTTTATGAATTGCTAGACCCGATTTTGACGGCGACAGACGCAGCGAAGGCGATGTATACCCAACAGGGCAAACTGCTGAGAGCAGGCGATACGCTGGCGATGCCGGACTTTGCCAAGACGCTGAAGCTGATGGTGGAACATGGGGCGGCCATCTTTTGTGAGGGGGCGATCGCCCAGCAGATCGATCGCGACTGTCGAGCGGCGGGGGGGTATCTCACCCTGGCTGACCTGCAAGCCTATCGCGTCATCGAACGGCAACCCCTGAGCCTGTCGTATCGCGACACGACTTTTCTGACGAATCCGCCACCTAGTTCCGGCGGCACGCTGATTGCCTTTGCCCTCAAGCTGCTGGAAACGCTGGATTGGCGGCAGTTGCCCCACGGCAGCGATCGCCACCTCGCTTGTCTGAGTCAAGTCATGGCCCTTACCAATACGGCCCGTCGCGATGGATTTGATCATTGCTTATACGATCCCGATGTGGCGACGGCATTTCTGCAACAGTCACACTTGCAGCCCTATCAGGCCACTCTCGCAGATCGGGTTAACCGTCTAGGCAGCACCACCCACGTCAGCGTTATCGACAGCGAGGGAAATGCGGCCAGTGTCACGACTTCCAATGGCGAAGGGTCTTCTTACGTGGTGCCGCAGACGGGCATGATGCTCAACAACATGCTGGGCGAAGAGGACTTGCATCCCCAAGGCTTTCATCAGTGGGCTCAGAATCAGCGCATTTCGTCCATGATGGCCCCGACCATGATTTTGCAAGAGGGGCAGCCGGAACTGGTGCTCGGCTCAGGCGGCTCGAATCGTATTCGCACCGCCATTTTGCAAGTAATCGCCAATGTGGTGGACTTTGGGATGCCGCTCGAGGCCGCGATCGCCGCCCCCCGCATCCATTGGGAACGGGGTACATTGCATCTAGAACCCGCGGCCCATTTACCCCTTGAAGCCTTGAATGACTTGCCCGATACCGACACGGTGATTCCCTGGCAGCAGCAAAACATGTATTTTGGCGGTGTCCACGCCGTTGGCGTCGATGCCCAGGGCAACTTGCACGGCGCTGGCGATGCCCGTCGCGGTGGAGCCGTGGCGTTTGCCTGACCAGGGGTAAGACACTGTCTCCCTCGAATACTCACCGCCAATGCCGCATCAGCTGCCCGCGACCCGACCTAAAAAGCGCTTTGAAAAAGAATCTTCCACTCTGCGGGTGCTTGTAGCACAGCTCATGCACTGCAGTTCGGTCTGTTTATTGCTGGCAATCATTTAAAGAGTTGCTTGCAGATAGCATCCCAATCGTTGGGGCTGGCCATTGCCCAACCCTTACACCACCTTTGCTGGACTGAGGAGGTGAGTTTGGCGCGCAACTCTAACGGACTAGTGCAATGCCTGAGTAAGGGGGGCTGTCACCATGTGGCCGTCAAAGCCTTGTCATCAATAACGACTGGCTCTCACTGATACTGGCTCTCACTGATATTGAGAATGCGACTACGCTAGTGCTGAGTCCTTAAGGCGGCTGAACTTATTAGTGACGCACCCTGAGAAAGGCTAGACTTGATCCGAGAGCAGTTCAAGCTGAGCCGCAGTATCATAGCTGTGCAATATGGACCTTTGCCCTCAGTAAAGCCACCCGTTTTAAGATCACGGCTCGACGCACAGCGTAAAACCAATTTTGCAGTATCCGTATTAATTCAAAAGTTTTTGTGAATTAAATTATGGCAACTCCGTAATTTTGCGGTCAGAGGACTGCGGTGTTTTTAGGCAGAAGGATGTCAACGCCCTCCGTAATAGTGCTGAAAGTCCTTCGTCGTCCTATCCATAAATCGACTCAAAGCTGGAAAGCCAGCTGTAATAAGGCTTCTGAGATACCAGCTCGGCTAATATTGAGAGGCGATCGCGGCACATTTTGCCTCTCAATATCGAATAGTTATCGCCATGCGAGTAAATGACCAATTGAAATCCCCGTGTTTCTACAGATGAAATCCTTGAAGGCATTATCAATTTCTTCAGTGACAATCACATGAGGGGTGACACCACTACTGATGAGGATATTGACGAGGTGCCGACCAAAAATTAGTTATTTTCCCTGATCGTTTCTCATTTTGATAGTCATAAGATCCAGATGTAACCGCAAGGGACATCTACAAAAATGAACATTCTTTCTAATCCTTCTAACCCAGGTTCTATGGGTTCTAACCCGTCAGGAAATCATGAATCGCTAACAGCTATTTGTCAGAACATTCAAGCTGAATCGCGCTTGCAACAGTATCGAATTGATCAGCAGCAGCAAGAAATTAAGTCACTCAAACATAAAGTTCAGGTTCTAGAACTACATAAGGCTACCCAGTTAGGTCAGGATAAAATCGTAGGCTTTATGGTAGGCGCGATTGTTTTGTCTTTACTAAGCTTGGCTACTTCTATTTTCTTTTCACCTTCAGAAGAGCCTCAGTTGAGCCTGCGATCAGAGGCCTCGTCTGTCTATCAACTTCCGCGTGTATGACAAACATGTCTCAGTAGAAAATTGATTTGAATGGATTTCGGTAGTCACGAGCAGCAATTTATTCTGGTGCTAACGCTTGAGATTAGTCGTTTCTAAGACGATCCTAGTGGCAAGGTGTTGGTGGCTGTGGATTGATGTTCTATTAGCAATAAATAATTGTCTGAATTGAGGAGGAGTGAAGTAATGGAAAATATGAAATATATGTTCAAGATCTAGCTCAAGTGAACTGAAGAATATTTCAGCTAACGTGAAGTCTGAAATATTAGAAATATTATGCTTGATACTCTCCTGTGCCGCTTTTGAATTGGCTGCCAGGAGAGTTTTGTTTGTGAGTATTTTTTGAGGAAAGTAATAGGTTGAAGAGTTCGACTAGGTGATCTGGGTCGGCGCAAAATCTCTGTCTTTATTTACCTCATCTCGCGCCACTGAGCTAGGCAAATAAAGTGCTTTGACTGCGGATTCATCGAGCCCTTCGAGTAGCGAGCGTTATAGAGATTTGCGATCGCAAATCTCTGCCTCAATCTCCTTGCGATTACTGCGGGTTTACAACATAGAAGCCGTGCTATGAAAAGGTGGAATACGAAGGCTGATAAACATGAATTCAACAACTTGCCGGGGAGAAGAGACTGACGATGAAAGAGCCTGTGGAGCGTTACAAACCCCTGTCACCTGCGGAGACTTTTGAAGATCGCCGCCAGCAGGCCCTTGACCAGTGTGACCATCTAATTCGTGACTTTGCTCGGCGGGCCACTCGCCACAAGACTCGCTACAAGCGATTGCAGATAGCGAGCGTCACCTTGGCGATTAGTACCACTATTCTCGCAGCGCTGTCGGCCAGTGCCTTATTGGGTCAGTGGGAGTGGATTGTGACGGCAGTCAGTGGCCTCGCCACCCTCGCAACGACCCTTTTGAGCCAGACCCATACTCAAAAAATGTGGGTTGAGTCCCGCAATATGTCGCAGCAGTTCCAAATGGAACTGTTTCTCTATTTGCAGGCGAGTGGCGAGTATCTGCATGCCCGAGACGAGGCAGAGAGCCTTAAGATGTTTTCTCAGCGCTTGATGAATGTTTGGTCTCAGGCGCAGGAAAAATGGTCGCAACGAGCGTCTTCGGCAGGTTGATATGGTGCCATTGTCTGAAAATTCGAAGCAACTAGCACTTTGGCGATCGCTGATCCCCTACCTTTTCCTCGCGCCCGCATTGACGGTGCTGGGGCTGACAGTGTTTTGGCCCGCGATTCAAGCGCTGTATCTGAGCTTTACCAGCTACGGCTTTGACGTGACCCAGCCGCCATTGTGGATAGGGCTGGACAATTTTCGGGAGTTGCTGGGCGATCGCACCTTTTGGACTACGGTCAAAAATACCCTGCTGTATCTAATTGGCGTGGTGCCGCTGCTGGCAATTTTGCCGCTGCTGCTGGCGATTTTGGTGAACCAAAAGCTGCGCGGAATGCGCTGGTTCCGAGTGGCGTACTACACCCCGGTTGTGATCTCCATGGTCGTTGCGGGCATTGCCTGGCGCTGGCTTTATGCGGAGAACGGCTTTTTTAACCAGATTTTGATTGGGCTAGGACTAACGGAAAGCGGCATTCCCTGGTTGACCAGTCCGGCCCTGGCGATGCCCAGCGTCATGGTGGTGACGATTTGGAAGGGACTGGGCTACTACATGGTGATTTATCTGGCGGGGCTGCAAACCATTCCCCCTGATTTGTACGAGGCAGCGGCGATCGAGGGGTCTGACGGCTGGCGCAAGCATTGGGATATCACCTTTCCCCTGATGCGGCCCTATATTTTTTTGGTCACGGTGATTTCCGCGATCGCCGCCACTAAGGTCTTCGAAGAGATCTACATCATGACCCAGGGGGGACCGCTCAACAGTTCTAAGACCATCGTTTACTACGTCTATGAGCTGGCGTTTCAAGAGTTGGAGCTGAGCTATGCCTGCACCGTCGGCCTGGCACTGTTTCTCGTGATTTTGGCATTGTCAATTTTGCGGTTGATGAGCGATCGCGGCGAAGTCGTTTGACCCCACTTGTGATAGCTCGATGAATCACGTTTTCGACCACCGAGCAAACGCTTCCTTCAAAAGAAGACTGCCGAACCGACCCCCATTCAGTCTCTGGCCCCCCGGCCCCGCCGCTCCCCTGCCGTGCTCAATCGTGAGGGTGCGGAAATGAGACTGCCGCGTACTAGCGAATTGCCTGATCGAGCTAGTCTTAGCCAACTGCAAATGGGCGACCAACTTCTGAACAATCTGTATTCCTAGACCGATGCTCCCCAGCCTACCCCGCGTCATCATTTTCATGATTCCTAGAACCGGGTTATGAGCTTACGTCTGATTGAAGTATTTTTGCCAGATGACTGCACCCAGCAGGTGGAAACGTTGCTTGCCGACCAAACGATTATCAACACCTGGTATGAGCCACGTTTTCAAGACCAAGTCTGGGTGAGAATTTTGGTCCAGACGCAGGATGCCGAAACTATTGTCGACCAGTTTTTTGACCAGTTTCATGACATTGAGGGGTTCAGACTGCTCCTGTTAGTGGTGGAAGCTTCGCTGCCTAATTCGGATCAAGAGGACAGGGAAGTTACCGAGTTACCCTCCAAGTCGGAATTAAAAACTGATTTGAATCCGCAACTGGCGCGGATTAACCGCGAGGAAATTTACGATCGCGTGGCCCAGAGTGCCAACCTGTCTTGGGTGCAGTTGGCAATGGTCATTTTGTCGACGCTGATTGCCGCGATCGGTATTTTGCGCGATAGTCAAGCCGTCGTCATTGGGGCAATGGTGATTGCGCCGTTGCTGAAACCCAACATGGGACTGGCGGTGGCAACGACCCTGGGCGATCGACAGCTCGCTCTCCGCACCATCGGGGCTGGCACCTTGGGCATCCTGTTGTCTTTGGTGCTGTCAATCGGGATCGGTAACTTTGCCGATGTCGCCCTTACCTCAACTGAAATTACCAGCCGTCTCCGAGTCGGCTGGCCAGACGGCATTCTGGCTCTAGCTTCGGGAATTGCGGGAGCGATCGCACTCACGACCGAAGAGCGCAGCAGTCTCGTTGGCGTGATGGTATCGGTGGCGCTGCTGCCGCCCTTAGTGGTTTTGGGGTTGATGGTCGGAGCGGGCTACTGGTCAGAAGCGCTGGGCGCGGGCCTCCTGACGATCACCAACTTGATTTGCCTCAACTTGGCCGCAGTGACTACCTTTTGGGTGCAAGACCTGCGCCCAAGACAACAACACGATGTACCAGAGGCCAAACGGGTCACCCAATTTGCTTACAGCATTTGGCTGCTATTGCTGGTGGGCCTGATTGGCACGGTGATTGTCGTCCGCATGTATGGACTGCATCAAACCGCTTAAGAATTGGGATTTCATAACATCCCAGTTTTGCCGGGCAGACATGTTGCCTGCACTTGGACAGCCGAGACGGCTTTCCATACTTAATTTATGGGAGCTGGGCCTCGTCGATGGCCAAGGGGCCGCAGGGACCGTGGGAAAGTCCGGGGAAGACTCCCCCGATAGGCGATCCAGATACTGAGTCGGCCCCGCCAAAATATGAATGGCGATCGCGGTCAGAGGCTCTGCCCGCCGCCACTTGTCTCACAGTCAAGCATTGAAATGCCATGCAGGTGATGAATCTCCCGAACCGTTTTTTCGACCGTTCAATTGAGTCGCGATCGCTTTCTTCCGCCATAGGTGTGCCCAACATGACCGAACCCAAGAGGGGAGATGGGGTATACCATGGCTGAGCTCGGCCATACCAGGGCAGAATCCTGATGGGCCGGAGAGAACAGCTCCTTTGTGAGATTCGCACACGGGTGCCAACGATTGATTTGAATCAATGCAGAAGTCAATTCTTGCCAACAGTCGCATAAAAAAAGACGGAAGTATATCTAGCGAATGAAAATCAGCGACTAGGCTTGTGTCAAAATGTAGGCGGTTTTGCCAATCTGTCGCAAAGAACAGTAAACGGGCATAGAGAACGTATGGAATTAATCGAGCCAATATATCAATACGCGTGGCTAGTGCCAGTGTTGCCCCTGGTGGGGGCCGCCATTGTCGGCACTGGCCTCATCAGCTATAGCCAAACGACGAGTACACTTCGGCGACCGTCGGCGGTGTTCATTGTCTCCCTCACTGGGGCGGCCATGGTGCTGTCATTTCTCCTCTTCTTTAGTCAGGTGCAGGGCCACGAAGCCTACACCCGCACCATCGAGTGGGCTTCAGCGGGTGACTTTACCCTCACCATGGGCTACACCATCGACCACCTGGCATCGTTAATGCTGGTGATTGTGACGACGGTGGCGTTTCTCGTCATGGTCTACACCGACGGCTATATGGCTCACGACCCTGGCTATGTGCGCTTTTATTCGTACCTCAGCCTGTTCAGTTCCTCCATGCTGGGTTTGGTAATCAGCCCCAACCTGCTGCAAATTTATGTGTTTTGGGAACTGGTGGGCATGTGTTCCTATTTGCTCATCGGGTTTTGGTATAGCCGTGACGGCGCGGCAGATGCCTGCCAAAAAGCTTTCATTACTAATCGGGTCGGCGACTTTGGCTTACTGCTGGGCATGTTGGCGCTCTTTTGGGCCACGGGCAGCTTCGAGTTCGACATTATGGGCGATCGCCTCACCGCTTTGGTGGAAAACGGCAGCTTGACGGCTGGCGTAGCGACTATCTTTGCAGTTTTGGTGTTCTTAGGCCCGGTGGCCAAGTCGGCCCAGTTTCCGCTGCACGTTTGGCTACCGGACGCCATGGAAGGTCCGACCCCCATTTCCGCTTTGATTCACGCGGCGACGATGGTGGCAGCGGGCATCTTCTTGGTGGCGCGCATGTTCCCCGTCTTTGAAGACTTGCCCACGGTGATGACGGCGATCGCTTGGGTGGGCTGCTTCACGGCCTTTATGGGTGCCAGCATCGCCATCACGCAAAACGACATCAAGAAAGGTCTGGCCTATTCCACCATGTCCCAGTTGGGTTACATGATGATGGCCATGGGCGTCGGCGCTTATGGGGCGGGCCTCTTCCACCTCATGACCCACGCTTATTTCAAAGCGATGCTGTTCTTGTGCTCCGGTTCCGTGATTCACGGGATGGAAGAAGTCGTCGGTCACGATCCGGTATTAGCGCAAGATATGCGCTTGATGGGCGGCCTGCGAAAATATATGCCGATCACCTCCGCGACCTTCCTGGTTGGCACCTTAGCCATTTGTGGTATTCCGCCCTTTGCCGGGTTCTGGTCTAAGGATGAAATTCTGGGCTCCACCTTTTCCGTCAGTCCCGTGCTATGGGCCATTGGCTGGTTAACTGCAGGGATCACCGCGTTCTACATGTTCCGCATGTACTTCAGCACCTTTGAAGGTGAGTTTCGCGGCACTAACAAAGAAATTCAGACGCAGCTCAAGCGAGAGCAATTGATGGCCATGGGTGCTTCTCTCGGGCCGGGGGCAATGAATCCCCAGGAGTTGACACTGGATGCCGAAGAGGAGCATGGTGACGACCATCATCATGCAGAGACGCCTCACGAATCGCCGATTTCCATGACGTTACCCTTGGTGGCGTTAGCCGTTCCATCCGTTCTCGTCGGTTTAGTGGGCACGCCCTTTGTGAATTACTTTGAGGCGTTCATCCATCCCCCCAGTGAGGAAGTCGAGGCGCTGCTGCCCTGGTCAGAAGCCCTGGCCGAATTCGAATGGTCGGAGTTCATCCTCATGGCGGGCTCCTCGGTGGGCATCGGCCTGCTCGGCATTTCTCTGGCCATCTTGATGTATGCCCAGAAGAAAATTGACCCGGCAGCGATCGCCAAGCAAATCCAGCCCTTGTACAAACTGTCGAAGAACAAGTGGTACATCGATGAGATTTACGATGCTGTCTTTGTGAAGGGTTGTCGTGGTCTGGCCAAGCAAGCCTTGACCATGGATATCCGCATCGTCGACGGCATTGTGAACCTGGCGGGCTTTGTCACGCTGGTCACCGGCGAAGGGTTGAAGTACCTGGAGAATGGTCGGGCCCAGTTCTATGCCCTGATCGTCTTTGGTGCAGTGCTTGGTCTGGTGCTGGTATCGGGAATTACCTAAACCGGCTTCCATTGCGACTAAATCACTTTGCAGAGCATGGCTGGTTAACGCTAGCCATGCTTTCTCGTGGTGAAATTCCTTTTAGAAATTAAAAACTTGTTGCGATTTGGCGCGATCGCCCAAAACCCCCTCTAAAGTCTTCAGTAAGAATCTTTAGTTATTTCTGCCCGAGGAACTGTTACGGCAATCCTGGTCGAAAAATTCTTCTCAAAGCACCCTTAGATATTTCCTATGGAACTTGCTCAATTTCCCTGGCTGACGGTCACTATCCTCTTACCGATTACCGCAGCTCTATTCATTCCCTTCATTCCCGACAAAGATGGTAAGACCCTGCGATGGTATGCCCTAACCGTGGGTCTGATCGATTTTGTCTTGTTGGTCGCAGCCTTTTACTTAGGCTACGACTTCAGCGACTCAGGTCTCCAGCTGGCCGAAAGCTATACCTGGGTGCCCCAACTTGACCTGAAATGGTCAGTCGGCGCTGACGGCCTCTCAATGCCATTGATTCTGCTGACGGGCTTTATTACGACCCTGGCGATCTTGGCGTCATGGCCCGTCACCCTCAAACCCAAGCTGTTTTACTTCTTGATGCTGGCCATGTACAGCGGTCAGCTCGGCGTATTTGCTGTGCAAGACATGCTGCTGTTCTTCTTTATGTGGGAACTGGAACTGATTCCGGTTTACCTACTGCTGTCAATTTGGGGCGGCAAAAAGCGGTTATACGCAGCGACTAAGTTCATTCTCTACACGGCAGGCGGCTCGCTCTTTATTTTGGTAGCTGCCCTCGCGATGGCCTTCTACGGCGATGTCGTCAGCTTTGACATGTCGACCCTGGCGGCTAAAGACTACGCCATCAACTTTCAGCTCTTTATGTACGCGGCCTTCTTGATCGCCTATGCAGTGAAGTTGCCGATTTTTCCCCTGCATACCTGGCTGCCCGATGCCCACGGGGAGGCGACGGCTCCAGTTCACATGCTGCTGGCTGGTATTTTGCTGAAAATGGGCGGCTACGCCATCATCCGCATGAATTTGGGGATGTTGCCGGATGCCCACGCCGTCTTTGCGCCGATTTTGGTCATCTTCGGCATTATCAATATTATTTATGCGGCGTTGACTTCTTTTGCCCAACGTAATTTGAAGCGTAAGATTGCCTACTCATCCATTTCCCACATGGGCTTCGTGATTATTGGTATCGCCTCCTTCACGAACCTGGGGCTGAGCGGGGCCGTGCTGCAAATGGTGTCCCATGGCTTGATTGGCGCCAGTCTGTTCTTCTTAGTGGGGGCCACCTACGATCGCACTCACACCCTCGTGCTCAACGAGATGGGTGGCGTCGGCAAAAAGATGCCCAAAATTTTCGCCATGTTCACCACCTGCTCGATGGCATCTCTGGCTCTGCCGGGTATGAGCGGTTTTGTGGCGGAATTGATGGTGTTTGTCGGCTTTGCCACCAGTGATGCCTACTCTTTCACCTTTAAACTCATTGCCGTCATATTAATGGCGGTTGGCGTGATTTTGACCCCGATTTACCTGCTCACCATGCTGCGGGAGATCTTCTACGGGCCAGAGAACAAAGAGTTGGTAGAACATGAAGTGCTGGTGGATGCGGAACCGCGCGAGGTGTTTATCATCGCCTGCTTGCTGATTCCCATCATTGGGTTTGGGCTGTATCCCAAGATGCTGACGCAAATTTACGACACAACCACCCTGAGCCTGACCGATAATCTGCGGGCGCGAGCCTTTGCGCCCACCGAGGAACTGCAGCCTCTGGCCTTTTTGCCTCACTTGCAAGCGCCAGAATTGCCCACCGCTGCTGATTAGTCAGACTACTGACGGGCTGGCATTGCAAGTCAGTTTTGGGCCAAGTGGTCAACACTGGTAGATTCCCTGAGGTTGGAACCTTTTGGCCTCAGGGAATTCTTGTATAAAAGGGGTGAGCCTTCCTGCTGGTCAGGTGAGCTTTGACCGTTCAACCTTTAGTACACTCTGCCCGGATGTCTAAGTACGACCTCAGTATGCTGTAAGCAATCATCGTCCCTTATGACTCAGTGCCCACAGTCACTACGGGCGCAGCAGAGGCAGACGACTGGGGATTTTTACTCAACAAATTACAAGCAAGAGCAATGGGAAATCGATGGCCGCGACGTCTACGCAGAGGCGTTTATACAGTTGGGACAGCGTTGAGCTTGAGTTTAGCGAGTTCGCTGATACCGCAAGTTGCCGAGGTGCCTGCTGGGTGGGCGCGATCGCAGATGGCGATCGCCCAAGATATTGAAGAGCAAACCAACATCGAGGTTTATCGCCAAGCGAGTCCTGCTGTGGTTGCCATTGACGCGGGCACGGGCACGGGCAGCGGTAGCATCGTCACCCCTGACGGCCTGATTTTGACCAATGCTCACGTGGTGGGTACGAGCCCTACGGCGCGAGTGCGTCTAGCTGATGGCCGCGAGTTTACGGGAGATGTGGTGGGGTTTGCCAGCAACCGTGTCGATTTGGCCGCCATCCAGCTCCGGGGCAATCCGCGCAATTTACCGACCATCGACATTGCGCCCATGGGGGCCGTCCAGGTGGGCCAGCGAGCGTTTGCGATCGGCAATCCCTTTGGACTCGAAGGCACCTTTACCGTGGGCATTGTGAGTCGCATTGATCCCGATCGCGGCCTCATTCAAACCGATGCTGCGATCAACCCTGGCAACTCTGGCGGGCCACTATTGGGCAGCGATGGCCGCTTGATCGGGGTGAATACTTCCATCTTTACGACCGAACGCAGTGGCGGCAACATTGGCATTGGCTTTGCCATCCCTGTAGAAGAGGTGGAGACGTTCATCGCCGAAGTGAACAACGGCACCGCCCTGCCCACCGCCAGCGTGGCAGGAAATCGCGGGGGGCAACCACCAGTGGCGATCGCCCTCAATGAAAGCGTCTCTGGTCAACTGAATACCGACAGTGATGTGCTCGCCGACGGTAGCTTTTTTGATGCCTATGTATTCGCGGGCCAACGGGGTCAAAGAATCGAAATCGAGATGGTGAGCCAAGATCTGGATGCTTACCTGATTGTGCTGAGCGAAGACAGCGACAGCCTTTATCTGGAAGATGATGATAGTGCGGGTGATCTCAATGCGCGGGTGATGGCAACGCTACCCGCCGATGGTGACTACATTATTTTGGCTAACTCCTTTGGGCGCGGTGAGCAAGGTCGCTACAGCTTGCGCCTGAGTGAAGTGGGCAGTGGCCCGACCACGGCGACGCCCTCGGTGCCGCCGACGGGTGAGGCGATTTTGCAAGAACGTGGGCTCTTAGCTCAAGGGGACGCGATCGCCCCCGATGGCACCCTCTATGACGAATTCACTTTTGACGGTGAGGCGGGACAACTCGTGACCATTACCCTTGTCAGCCCCGAGTTTGATACCTATCTCGCGGTGGTGGATAGCGGCGGCAACTTAGTCGCTGAAAACGATGACATTTCCCCCAGCGACACCAACTCCGAGGTGACTTTTACTTTGCCGATGAGCGGTCCTTATCTCGTGATTGTGAATGGCTATTCTCAATCCGATCAGGGTACGTATATTTTGACGATTCGCTAAGGGGCTTGCCCATAGTTGTCAATCGTTAGTGCATTGGTGGGCTGATGTGGTGTGCTCGTTACGCCCCCTGCGGAGTGGTGGGAGATTACCTACCGCTCTGGGCTCACGGCAACTTTTGTTTGCGTTAGTTGCGCCAGTTGCTCATCCAGCCAAGCTGTGATCTCAGGGGGATGCAGCAGCCAAGTGCGCTGATAGGTGTGCGTAAGAGGTTCGACCACAGGGGACACAGTGTTGATATCCACCGGTTGGTCATCGATCCACAGTTTGATGCCGCGCTGATAGAGGGTGTACCCTCG
This sequence comes from Leptolyngbya iicbica LK, assembly GCF_004212215.1. Classification (NCBI taxonomy): domain Bacteria; kingdom Bacillati; phylum Cyanobacteriota; class Cyanophyceae; order Leptolyngbyales; family Leptolyngbyaceae; genus Leptolyngbya; species Leptolyngbya iicbica. The sequence continues at coordinate 1,329,806 of NZ_QVFV01000002.1, read as the reverse complement.
GCTTTGGCTTTGGCTTAGCCCGCAGTAAATCTTGGGGTCGTAGCCGAGTTCCATCACTTTGGCCTGGGTGTGTGAAAGCAGAGTGGCGCGATCGCCCTCGCCTAATCCAGAGACATCGCGACCTTTAAACAAATTGCGGTGAATAAATCGCTGACAGAGGTCTGCCAGGGTGCGATCGCCATGGGATTGCCAGCGCTGCAGATGATAGGTAAAGACAATGTCATCCGCTGCTAAATAATCTGCTAATCGGAGTCCCGGTTGAGGATGCTGGAGCCATGCCGTCATCGTGGCATCCGCGTCTAACTGCCCTTGCTCAAAGCAGACCTTGGCCCGGCTAAAAGCGTGCTGCAAAATCCAGGTGGCGGCCAAGTTTTTGGGATGGTTGTAAACCTGGGCGTACATGAAGTAGCGCACCAGCAAATAATGTTCGATCGCAGTCTGCCCATTGCGTGACAGCACCAAGTTACCGTCACCATCAAGATCCATCGATTGGATAATGCGATCCAGATCTAAATGACCGTAGGATGCTCCGGTAAAGTAGCTGTCACGCAGTAGGTAATCCAAGCGATCGCAATCTAGCTGGCTCGATACCAATTGCCAGATTAGCGGCACGGGATGCTGATGGGTAAAGACCGCTTCAATCGCGGCAATCAGCTCTGGATCAAAGGCTGCCAATAGCGGCTGTATGTGGGGCGACTCCCGCATGATGCGCCGCGTCCAGTATTCATGATGGGTTTTAAAGATTTCTTCGGCGGTGTGGCTAAAGGGACCGTGCCCCAAGTCGTGTAGCAGCGCCGCACACAGCACCGTCGCACGGTGGGGCCATAGCTGCGGATACCGATTCGCCAATAAATCGAAAGCGCGGCGCGTCAGTTCCATGACCCCCAGCGAGTGGGTAAAGCGCGAACTCTCGGCCCCATGAAACGTCAGGCTAGCGGTACCCAGTTGTCTCACCCGTCGTAAGCGCTGAAATTCCGGCGTGTCGATCAGGCAAATTAGCAGTTGCTCAACGGGTTCGTGACGATCTAGTGCGATCGCCCCATGCAGTGGGTCATGATACGTGCGGTTTTGTTTAAGGGGCACTGGCCATCACCGATGATTGTTTGAGTAAATCAATCGCGGCTTGGTACTGGGTATCGCTGGCGGTGCCAATTTGATCGCGAGAAATTGGCCCTAACGTCACCGTCTTATTCGGACGAATGCCAGAGCGATTAATGTCATGGTTGGCAGGCGTCTTATATTTCGCCACGGTCACTACCAAGCCCGACCCATCCGAAAGATCGAACAACGACTGAATGAGCCCTTTGCCAAACGTAGTGTTCCCAACGAGCTGTGCCCGACGGTTATCTTGCAAAGCCCCTGCCAAAATTTCACTGGCACTGGCCGTCCCCTCGTTGACCAGCAAGACCAAAGGAGCATCCGTCAACGCCGTGCCATCAGCCACAAAATCATCCAAAACACCACGGCGGTCAAAGGTGTAGACAATGGTGCCCTGATCGAGCCAGAGGCGAGCAATCTCAATGCCGCCATTCAGCAATCCGCCCGGATTATTGCGCAAATCAAGGATGTAGGCATTTGCCCCCTTAGCTTCAAACGTTGCGATGGTGGCGGCCACTTCCGTCGCGGCATTGGCATTGAACTGACTCAGGCGAATGTACCCAACGTTCAGCTCTGGTGAGATGCGGTCGAGTCGAGTGATGACCGGATTCAAACTCACCACATCCCGAGTCAGGGTAATCTCCATTGGTGCTTGTGTTGCCCGTGACACCGTCAACATGACCGTTGTACCCACAGGACCACGCATAAAGTTAGCCGCCTCATCTAAAGTGAGCTCGGCTGTGGCATGGCCGTCAATGGCGAGAATGCGATCGCGGGGTTGCAAATCTGCCGCTGCTGCCGGGGAGCCTTCAATCGGGGCAATGACCTGTAACGTTTGATCGGTTTCGTCTTTGGCGATTTGTAACCCGACTCCCGTCAGCTCGCCTGCCGTGCTGGTTTGCAGGCTGCGGTATTGCTCCGGCGGTAGTAGTCGCGTGTAAGGATCGTCTAACGACGCCAGCATTTCGCGAATGGCATCGTAGGTCTCATCACGGCTCTCATAATCGCGCTTGATGTAGCGATCGCGCACAAACCACCAATTCTGCCGATTAAAGGTTTCATCCAGGTAGGCGCGGTTGACTAAGCGCCAGACTTCAGCAATTAAACTTTGCTCATCGGTCAGGGCCAACGCTGAATGCGGGGCCATGCCCAGGGCCAATCCTCCGATCAACAGTCCCAAAGCCACCCAGCGTAAAATCTGTTTTCCCATGTCATCCGATGTTCCTGTCCATTTAATTGTAGAAGGCGGCTTAGAGTCAGTGTGCTACATAGACTTGAAGCAATGGATAAACAAGAAACCTTCTCGATCTATATGAACATATGTAAACTCGATTGTTTGGAGAGTGAAGTTGTGGGTGTGTGCTAAATCCCTTGCTGGATAATGGGTTGAGGGAATTTTGCATTGATTTTCGTTACGTTCGTGCCGGAATGTCTCTGAGCAAAGGTTTCTGCATGTTAAATTTCTAAGGAATGCACTGCTTAGATTTAATAACCTTCCGCTTCATGTTTACCAAGCAAGTTACCGATTCCAAAGCTTATCAGTGGTTTAACGAACGACTGGAAGTACAGGCGATCGCCGACGATATTTCTAGTAAGTACGTGCCGCCCCACGTCAACATCTTCTATTGCCTGGGCGGTATTACCCTGACCTGCTTCATTATTCAGTTCGCCACCGGCTTTGCAATGACCTTTTATTACAAGCCCACGGTGACCGATGCGTTCGCGTCAGTTCAATATTTGATGACTGATGTGAACTTTGGCTGGTTGATTCGCTCTATTCATCGCTGGTCGGCCAGCATGATGGTGCTAATGATGATTCTTCATGTTTTCCGGGTATACCTCACTGGCGGCTTCAAAAAGCCTCGTGAGTTGACCTGGGTGACGGGTGTGGTGCTGGCCGTCATTACCGTAACCTTTGGGGTGACTGGCTACTCTCTACCTTGGGACCAAGTTGGCTACTGGGCCGTCAAGATTGTGTCTGGTGTGCCCGGCGCAATTCCAGTTGTCGGTTCTACGGTGGTTGAGCTGATGCGCGGTGGTGAGGCTGTTGGTCAGGCAACCCTGACTCGCTTTTACAGCTTGCATACTTTTGTGCTGCCTTGGGCGATCGCCGTCTTCATGCTGTTGCACTTCCTGATGATTCGGAAGCAGGGCATCTCTGGCCCTCTCTAGATTTATTTTCGATGTAAATCTTGTTGAGAGAGAACCTTTTTTCGCTTTAGCGTCCCCTAAACTGTAAGTCTCGAAGTCGAGTGACGAATTATGGCAACTATCAAGAAACCGGATCTGAGTGATCCGAAGCTGAGAGAAAAGCTTAAGCAGGGTATGGGCCACAACTATTATGGTGAGCCCGCCTGGCCCAACGATTTGCTTTACATCTTTCCAGTGGTGATTTTAGGCACGATTGCCTGCTGTGTTGGCTTGGCCGTGCTAGACCCTGCGATGGTGGGTGAGCCCGCTGATCCTTTTGCAACGCCTTTAGAGATCTTGCCTGAGTGGTATCTCTATCCAACTTTCCAAATTTTGCGCGTGGTTCCCAACAAGCTTTTGGGCATCGGAGCGATGACCGCTATTCCTTTGGGCTTGATGCTCGTTCCCTTTTTGGAAAATGTCAACAAGTTCCAAAACCCTTTTCGCCGTCCAGTGGCAACTACAGTCTTTTTGTTTGGGACTGCTGTTACCTTATGGCTGGGGATCGGAGCCACTTTCCCAATTGATAAGTCTTTGACTTTGGGCTTGTTCTAGAGTCTTTATTGACTTTGCTTTTAAGGGTCGTCTGCGGTTCATTCCTCAGGCGACTTTTTGTTGTTTGAACAGTGCGATTCGGAATCATGGGTTCGCTGCATCTGCTGGCTTACATTCATAGGCTTGGTAGAGCGATGCAAAAATCTACGTGTCTGGTCGTTGATAGTCGGTTAGAGACTCTGAATGACATCCAGGCTTGGTTTGCTCACTGGTATCACTCATTAGAAGCAGAGTTTAGCTGGGTACGACGTCACGGCGATCGCCTCAACATCGCTGTTGCCGAAGGATTCACTAACGCAGTACGACATGCCCATGGCCATTTGCCCCCCGAAACGCCAATCAAAATTGAGGTGCATTTAGTCAGCGATCGCCTCACAATTTGCATTTGGGATCATGGTCAACCCTTTGACCCCAATCAACTGCCAGAGCCAGAGCCCGGCAGTCTGCTTTGTCACGGTGGCTACGGCTGGTTTCTTCTCAGGCGAGCCGTTGATCGCGTGACTTATCGGCGGCAGGGCGAACGAAACTGTCTCGAAATTATGCAAAATCGACATCCGTCCAGCCCCGTCAGATAACCCTGCCCTCAAACTGGGAATTATATAAGTAGCGTATTCTTAAGGGTTCTGTTAGCAGTAGCTACTGTTTTGTTAAACACTAAAAATGGAAAAAATAGAGGCGATTGGTAGCATTGCTCAACCAAAGAGGATTCACTAGAGTCTGTGTTTCCGTGTGCCTTCTCACCTCGATACCCCAATAACAATCCTCGAATTTAGTATTTTTTTCACCTTATTTGGAACTTCCAAGCTTTTCTCTAGTCGTTTTCACATCAGACTTTTGCGTCCATGCAAAAGGCAAAACGTCACCACTCTTTGTGTGTGCAGATGCGTCTAAGTTAGAGCCTAGTTAAAAGCGGTAAGTTAAAACCTGTCTCATCAAGATACGCGCTTTCATCGTGATATATCAGTACATCAGGAGGATGTTTTGCAAGGTCAAGGCAGTTTAGTTGGGTTTGTCTTTTTGAGTGTTTTCTCCGTAGAGGGTGGCATCCAATCTTATGTCAAAGACCTCTTGCAAGCCTATGTTGCTTGTCCAGACACTCCCCCTGCCGATATCTATCTGCTCAGAGATCGGGCAACTGATCCTAACCCATTTGCGGATAATCCCAAACTCAAGTTCTATTATTCGGGTCAATACAAAGGAAATTATGGGCGCTTGCATTTGAGTTGGCAGTTGTTTCAAAACCTATGGTTCAAGCAGTACGAACGTATAGTGTGTGGACACATTCTCCTCAGTCCTCTTCTACAACCGTTGTGTCAGTGGTTTGATACGCCATTGACGATGCTGCTTTATGGGAAAGAAGTCTGGGAACCAGTTTCGGCGAGGCAATTAAGAGCTCTTCAGCAGGCACGGAGTATTTGGATCAATAGCCGATACACCCGTGATCGCTCTTGTGTCTCTAATGATTTGGCCCCTGAAAAGTTTCACATGCTGCCGTGTGTGGTGAATGGCGATATCTTTACCCCTGGCCCGCCTAATCCGGAATTGGTAGCGCAATATGATTTGGCTGGGTGTCGGGTGCTGATGACGGTAGCACGGCTGTGGTCGGGGGACATCTATAAGGGGGTAGATGTCACGATTCGAGCGCTGCCCAAAATTCTCAGTCAGTTTCCTGATGTGAAGTATTTGGTGGTGGGTCGGGGTGATGATCAACCCCGTCTCGCCCAAATGGCTCAAGACTTAGGGGTAGCTGAACGGGTGGTGTTTGCCGGGTTTGTGCCGGATGATTTGTTGGTAGCCCATTACCGTCTGGCGGATGCCTATGTGATGCCGTCACGAGAAGGGTTTGGCATCGTTTATCTAGAAGCCATGGCTTGTGGGGTGCCGACAGTATCGGGGGACGATGATGGTTCGGCAGATCCGTTACAAGATGGTCGGGTGGGCTGGCGGGTGCCGTATCGTGACCCTGAGGCGGTGGCTGCGGCTTGTATTGAACTGCTGCACGGTGGGGATCAGCGTTGCGATGGCGAGTGGTTACGACAACAGACGCTGGAGCACTTTAGTCCGGCTAGTTTGCAGCGATCGCTAGAGCAAGTTTTGGCGACTTCTTAAACCTGCTGGCCTGACTGCCGATATTTGGCCCTAACGATAAGGAGATCGTCGACCTCACTGGCGATCACATTATCGAATTACAAATTTATTTGAATGCAGCCCGCTTCTCCCCCCTTCGACTGGGCACCTTGTGAGGGCAAGGGCCTGGCGGGTTGTCGTTTATGAAAGGGATCTCTCAACACACGCTGAAAGACGAGATCGGGGGGCTACCGATGACTGGGATCGATGACGAACCCCTCTACAAAAAAATCGTGCGGGTGAAAACACTGCATCAGAACTTGGCAGAGCAAGCCGCGCCGGTTTCGATTGATCATGCGCGTGAAGCATCCAAGCTTTTTGGCTTGACGAAGCAGATTCGCAATTCTCTGGAACTGGAGACGATTCTCCAAACAACGGTCGCTGAAGTGCAAAAGCTACTGCGCAATGACTGCTGTTATTTTTTATGGCGGTTAGAGAGCGGGACTCGCGACACGTTAGTCATCACCCACGAAGCCAAATCACCAGACTGTGCGAGCCGCCTGGGAGACTTGCCAGAGGCTCATGCTGAGGCTTTATCGGAGGCGATTGCCCGGCGGCAGACTGTCCGTATTGATGATGTCCACAATCGGTTAGAAACGTCTCCAGAGTTCTATGCTTTTTTCCAACCGTTGGGCATTCAAGCCGCATTAGTGCTGCCGTTGCAAACCCACTCTGGCCAAACCGGAGCCTTATTTTGCGCCCAGTGCCACGGCGTTAGAATCTGGTCAGATACAGAAGTTGAACTGTTGCAGGCATTGGCCGACCAGGTTGCCATTTCGATTGACCAAGCTGAATTGTTAGCCCGTGCCCGTGCGACGGCTATGGCAGCGCAAACCCAGGCCCAACAGGTTTCAGCAGCCCTGCAAAAGTTGCAGCAAACTCAAGCCCAACTCGTCCAGCATGAAAAAATGTCGAGCTTGGGTCAACTGGTGGCGGGCGTGGCTCACGAAATCAATAATCCCATCAACTTTATTGATGGCAATATCGAACCGGCCACCGACTACATCAAAGACCTGCTGGAGCTAATTGAGCTATATCAGACCACCTACCCGGAACCCACCGAAGCCATTCGCCAAAAAGAAGCCGACATTGATCTGGACTTTATGGTCGAAGATCTGCTTAAGGTGCTGTCGTCGATGAAGCTAGGCACCAGTCGGATCAAACAGATCGTCTTGTCGCTGCGGAATTTTTCTCGCCTTGACGAAGCTGAGATTAAACCTGTCGATTTGCATGAAGGACTGGATAACACCCTTGTGATTCTTAAGAGTCGTCTGCGTGGCAGCAATCAGCAAGACCCTATTCAGGTGACTCGTCAATATAGCTCATTGCCCTTGATTGAGTGCCATGCAGGCCAAATTAATCAAGTGTTTATGAATATTTTGAGTAATGCGATCGATGCGTTAGAAACCACGTCCCAGCCCCAAATCAAAATTGAGACACAGCTGGTTGAGCAATTTCAGGCAGATGTCTCCGACAGCGAACAGCCCGATGTGCCGTATGTGGAGGTGCGCATTCGGGATAACGGTTCGGGTATGGATGACGCGGTGCAACAGAAGATTTTTGATCCGTTCTACACGACGAAACCGGTGGGTAAGGGCACTGGGTTGGGAATGTCGATTAGCTATCAAATCATCGTAGAAAAGCACCACGGTACGTTGCAATGTGTTTCTGAAGTGGGTCAAGGAACCGAGTTCATTGTGCGGATTCCGGTGCAGGTAACCGAATGATTGCCCAACCACGACCATCAATCACTGACCTAAGGGATTAAGGCTATGTCTGCAATAACGTCATCGACGCTTACGATTTTGTCAATTGATGACAGCATAGTGATGCAGCAACTCATCAAACAAACGCTGTCAGAAGAATATCGAGTACTGCTCTGTGATAGTGCCATTCAGGCATTAGCGCTGATCAATCAAGAACCGATCTCACTCGTGCTGCTCGATGTTTCGATGCCTGAGATGGATGGTCTCGATTTTTGCCGTACGGTGCGCAGCATTCCGAAATTTCAACATTTGCCGATCGTCATGGTGACTGGGCGTGATAGTAACCTTGATAAGTTGCAGGGGCGGTTGGCTGGGGCGACGGAGTACTTGACTAAGCCCTTTGATACTGAGCAATTAAAAGAGATTTTGCGCCGACTCACGGCAACGCTGGCATGAGCCTTGAAGCAGTGTGAGCCGCCGTCTCGGCTGTCCACATTTAGATTAAACGCCCATTCTTTAGACTTTTAGGCTCTGAGTACCTGACTGCGGATTGCTTATTTGAGCCTCGTTCTGTAAGGATTTGCCAACGCTGAACAGCCTGGTTAATCGAGGCATCAGCCCAGTGATGCTACCGATGACCGAGACGGTGATCTCATTGGAAACGGGTTCGCCGCTTAGCGCGATCGCGGGTCTGGTGCTGATGGTTGTCGATATCGTGGCGGCAATTGTCGGGAGAATAGTGCTCTGGCGACTCCGCAACTGTGGATAGCGGGGTTGGTGGCACCGCATTAAAGCGTCGGGCGATAAAACTCAACATAAAAACGCACGCCAGGTTGGGGGACAACCTGATGTTTGATAGTGGGTTCAATGACACCGTCGATGCCTGGGCGCAGAGCAATCGCTTCCCATTCTGGTTCCAAAATCTGATAAGTCAGATTGCCTGTGAGTACGACGATTTTGCCCCACACATTCACCTTGGTGGAATGGGCTTGGAGCAGCGCATCGGGCACAGAGTCGTCAGTGAATTCGGCGGTGCGCTTGTAAGGGACGCAATTGGTGGGTAGTGATTTCATCTATCTGTGGGGACAAAAACTTTCGCTGCTCAATCTCAGTCTGACTTTAGATATCTAGGAGTGTAGACGTTAGCCGGCCACTCCCAAAGCGGTATTAGTTTAGAGAAAGAATTGTTGTTGGGAGAAGACTCTAGTGACCATCGCGCCCGCCGTCGCTACGCTAATCATGGTGACCCGGTTTCCCCATCCTGGTCGAACCAAGACCCGGCTGATTCCCGCTTTGGGGGCAGAAGGTGCGGCACAGGTCCAGCGGTGTATGACTGAACTTTTGGTCGATCGCTTGCGAGTCATTTGCGATCGCGCCTCAATCGCGTTAGAAATCCATTTTGCTGATGGGTCGTTGGCCCAGATGCACGATTGGCTGGGCGACGATCTGACCTTCAAGCCTCAAGGCCCAGGCCATTTAGGCGCTAGACTGCACCGCGCTTTTTGGCAAGGCTTTCGTGCCGGACAACAGCCCATTTTAATCATCGGGAGTGACTGCCCCGATGTCGGCGAAGGGCAGATCACCCAGGCCGTCGCCGCTCTACAGCACCATGATGTGGTGCTCGGCCCGGCCCATGATGGGGGCTATTACTTGATCGGGTTGCGGCAGCCGCAGCCCTCTTTGTTTGTCGACATTAGCTGGGGGCAAAGTTGCGTATTGGCCGAGACGATGGCGATCGCCACCCATCATGGACTCTCTGTGACATTGCTCGATGTCCTCTCGGATATTGATCGTCCCGAAGATTTGCCTCTCTGGCAGGCTTATTCTGGCGACGCTAACAACAGACCCCAGGTGCGGTTGTAAGGATGGACGGCCTGAGTTGGCTTGCCATCTACTACCAGCGGCTGACCTTGGTTGTGCCATTCAAAAATGGAGCCCTCCAAATTCATCACGTGGGTATAGCCTGCGGCTTGCAACTGCTGGGCCAACCGCGCAGAACGGTAGCCTACCGAGCAATACACCACGATCGCAGCATCGGCACTTACCGCTGCCTGTTGCACAGCGGCCAAGGTCGGCCAGTGGTGTGCCCCGGGCAAATGGCTGACGGCATACTCTTCTGCCTGGCGGGCATCGATGAGTAGCGGTGGCGGGAGATCGCTCGCCAACCAACTTGCTAACTCCGCTGTCGAAATTCGCTCAACGGTTGGAAATTTTTGGCGGATGAGTCGTTTCACCACCGTCCAAGCGAAGTGACGCAGGGGTGTTAAGCTCCCAAACACGGACCATTCCTTGAGTGTTGCTGCACGAGAACGAAGCCTAATGCCTGACTTTGCCCCCTGGGACACCATGCTAAAGCGTTATGTGAATGACTGTGGTCAGGTGGATTATGCGGCCTGGCAGTCAGAGTCTTATCCAGAGTTGGATGCCTGGCTGGAATCGCTATCTGTATCTGAACTCAGCACCTTGGAACGGGACGAAGCGATCGCACTACTCCTGAACCTCTACAACGCGCTGACGATTCGCCAGGTGCTGCAAAAGTATCCCATCGCCTCCATTCGGCCCACTTTCCTGGGCGTGCCGAACTGGCTGGTGTTTCTCCGCTTTTTCAACCGAACGGTTTATCACTTAAACGAGCAGCCCCTCAGCCTCAACGGCATTGAGCATGGCCTGCTACGGGCAAGATTTTCCGACCCGCGCATTCACTTCGCCTTAGTCTGTGCGTCGGTGGGCTGTCCGCTATTGCGAACCGAAGCTTATGAGCCAGCCCGGTTGGCTGAGCAACTCACCGAAGATGTCCGTCGGTTCATCGGCAATGACGATAAAGTCCGCTACGATGCGACTCAGCAAACCCTGTATTGCAGCAAGATTTTCCAATGGTATGCAACGGATTTTTTGACTGTCGCTGATTCGATGCCTGACTACATCTGCCAGCATCGCCCGGAGTTGAACTTGCCGGAGCGCGTCACCGTTCAATTTTTGCCCTATAGTTGGGCGCTCAATCAGCGCACGTCTTCATAGAATTGTTTGAGCCAGGTGGCCGAAACGCCCATGGCCCAGAGCGACCCGATCGCGAGATAAATAAAGTTGGCCTTGAGGGTGCCCCACTGGGCCACGCGGCGATCGGAGCTTTGTACCACCCGGTTGAGCTGGCAAATGCGGCCTAACGTGGATAACCGCTGACAGAGATCGGCGTCTTCCATAATGGGCAAGGTGGCATCAAAACCGCCGCAGGCCCAAAAGTCTCGGCGGCGGCAAAAGATGGCCTGATCGCCAAATAACACCCGTAGGCCATCGCGAAAAAAGCGCCGGGGACGAAATATCAGCGGGGCATAGTAGGTTTTGAGCGCATTATGCAGCGTCACGCCCCAACGAGTGCGTTGCCCTCCCGCCATGATGGAGATAAAGCCGCCCCCCGCGATCGCGGCATCCGCCAAGGTTTGACGCAGCACCGCGACCAGATCATCGGGGACGAGGGTGTCACCGTGAACAAAGCAGAGAATTGCCCCCGTGGCTAACTCGGCCCCCGCATTCATTTGTGGGGCGCGGCCCCGTTGGGGGGCAATGATCACGGTGGCCTGGTGTTGGGTGGCGATCGCTACCGTGGCATCCGTGCTGCCCCCATCCACCACAATAATTTCGTGAGCGGGTGGATCGAGAATCTGCAAGCATCGCAGCGTGCGGTTCAGGGCACTCGCTTCGTTGAAGACGGGGATAATGATGGAAACCTGAGACACGAGCCGAATGGAGCGCAACAATCTCGCATTTTACGACCAGCAAGCAGCCCAGTGGTGGGACGAAACCGCCACCGTCTTTCCGCTGAGTCAGCTGAATCCGCTGCGATTTCAATTTTTTGACCGCTACGTGCCCGACTGGCGCGGTCTGCAAGTGCTGGATGTGGGCTGTGGCGGCGGCTATACCTGCGAATTTTTGGCCCAGCGCGGTGCGGTCGTTACCGGCATCGATCAATCGGCGGCGTGCATTGCGGCAGCACAAGCCCATGCTCAATCCACGGGGCTGGCTATCGACTATCACACGGGCGTAGCGGAACAATTGCCCTTTGCGGGCGATCGCTTCGACATTGTCACCTGTGTCGATGTGCTGGAGCATGTGCAGAGCGTGCCCACCACCATTGCGGAAATTGGCCGCGTGCTCAAACCCGGTGGCTTTTTATTGTTTGACACGCTCAATCGCACCTGGCAATCTCGCCTGTTGATGATTTGGCTGCTAGAAGATTGGCTGCGGCTGATTCCCCAGGGCATTCACGATTGGCGTCAATTTGTTTCCCCGGAGGAGTTAACGCGGCACCTCCAGCAAGCCGACTTTTGGGAGGTGGAGATTCAGGGCTTCGATCTGTTCGGGCGCCATCCCCTGAGCCAATTGCAAACGCTTTGGTATTACTGGCAAACTGGCAGCTTGTGGGCCAAGTTTGACGACATTACCCAGGTTTTTTATATCGGCATGGCTCGAAAACATGGCAACTCAATGTCGACGGGTTGAGAACTGGCAGTCTGGGGTGGCGCAGGGTGAGTAGAAAGGCGATCGCGCGCATGTGTTTAGCATTAGTTCGGCAACGGCTAATCCCCTCCACTGGAGGGGTGCCCGCAGGGCGGGGTGGGTCAGATAGCGGCAATCAACTTCACTAACCCACCCCATCGCCCCTCCCAGGAGCTAATCCTGTAGGGGTTTTGTACGAGCCTATCAGAGAATCGCAGACACCTCGTTTAGCAGAAGCTAGCGGTGATTGTATAGACTAAGTTGNNNCTTGCCAGGTGTCAACGTATTGGCCACTGCCATTGAACGTTTCTTCTTTGTCAAACAGGGCGCTGCAGCTGTTTCTAAACCCCTACAAGATTAGCCCAGGAGGGGATGCCATCCCGGACTAAAGCGGCACGCTCAACAAGGACGATCGCGCTTCGGCTCAATAACCTGTTCTGCGGATCGAGTCATGATCCTCAGAACGGGGCAGTTCCCTAGCTTGCCGTCACTGCAGCACGTCCATCAAACCGCTGCCTGAGGTGTAGCATCGCCCACCAGTTCTTGCATCAAGTCAGCCACAGAACGCAGGCGATCGCTCTTCCCCGCATTGCTGCCCGCAAAAATCAGACCGTTTTCCACGTCTCCATTCGCCGCGCGATTCAAAGCATGGAGAATGCAATAGGTCTCTTTCTGGTCACGGTACTTGCAGCGCACCAAACAATTCACACAGCGAGTTTTGGGGAGCGATTCGCCCGCCATCACTTTCTCAATGAAAGGATTTCGGATCGCGCGACCTGGCAATCCGACTGGGCTGGGCACCAGCATGACATCTTCTGCCCGAGCTTGGAGATGGTAGGTCTTGTAGCGATCGTCGGCATCACACTCTTCGGTGGTGATGAAGCGAGTGCCGAGTTGCACCCCGCTGGCCCCAAGTGCCAACATGCGGTCAATGTCAGCTCGATCCCAAATGCCGCCAGCGGCAATCACGGGAATCTCCGCTTGCAGTTCATCCCGAATGTAGTTGACCAATTGGGGCACGACTGCTTCCACCGAGTGGGCGACGTCGTCCACTTCCGCCAACTTGGCGCCCAGGTGTCCGCCGGCAGCGCCGGGACTTTCCACAATGAAACCATCGGGCAAGCGCTGATACTGCTGTGACCACTTGCGACAGAGGACTCGGGCCGCTCTCACACTGGCGACAATGGGAATGAGGGCGATATGGGGAGACGGTTGCACGAGACGCGGCAAACTCAGGGGCAACCCCGCCCCCGCAATGATGAAGTCAATCGGCTGGTCGGCGATCGCTTGCATCAAAGCGTCGTGATGGCGATCGGCCACCATGGTGTTGATGCCGATGACGCCCTGGGGAGACAGGGCTCGGGCCGTTTGAATCTCGGCGATGAGCGCCTGCTTGGTGGCCTCAAAGTAGCGATCGCTCCAGCTGCCTCGGGCGTCGTCGGTGTTGGCTTCCAGGATTCGGAGCCCCAAGCCGACGGATGAAATCACCCCGACGCCACCGGCATTAGCCACCGCAGCCGCTAAGTTAGCGCCTGAAATGCGGACGCCCATGCCCCCCTGAATGATCGGATAGTGAGCGGTTTTAGCCCCTAAGGTGAGAGGCGGTAGGGAAGTGGATAAAGTTGTGAACATGTGCTTGCAAAATCTATATGTTCTATAGATAGATAACAATACAAGATTTTGGAAAGTCTACAAAGTAACCATGATTGTGATCTTGATCGGCATCGCTGGCTCCGGCAAAACCACCGTAGGGCAATGCTTGGCGGCTCATTTGGGCTGGCGCTTTGTCGAGGGGGATGATTTTCACAGTCCGGCCAATGTGGCCAAAATGAGCCAGGGAGTGCCGCTAGAAGAGCGCGATCGCTGGCCTTGGCTCCGAGCCCTGCGAGCCCAGATCGTCGCGCTACAGCAACAAGGAAAATCAGCGATTATCACCTGCTCAGCCCTGAAGCAGCGCTATCGAGACGTTTTGCGCCCTGATGGCGATGAGGCGATTCAGTTTGTCTATCTCAAGGGTGAGGCGGCCATGCTGCGATCGCGGCTCCAACAGCGTCAAGACCATTTCATGCAGGCTGAGATGCTCGATAGCCAACTCGCAATTTTGGAGGAGCCCGAGGATGCGATCGCTGTTGATATTGGCAACAACCAGACCCCAAAGCAAATCGTCGCCGCTATCATCGCTCGACTCGATCTACCCACCAGGCCCAACAGTGAGTCTTGAGGCAAAGGGCGTCGGGATCGGCGGGCGAGGTAGAATTCCGGTAGTGATGGGTAGGTAAGAGATTGGCGGGAAATTAAGGTCTCGGTGGTGATAAGTAGGTGAGGCGGTGAGTAGGTGGAACCAAGGCCCACGAGGAGCCAGTACGTTTATTTCAAGCCCATCCCTCAGGTGGGGATATAGGGCAAACTCAGCAAGGAGTCAGGCGCTGAACCTTCACTCATATTCCTTGCCAGGGCCAAAACCGCCGAAAGAGGCGATACCCCGCCCGCACCCCGTCCAGCAAAGCGTAAGGTACGCGCAACTGTAGCGATCGCAGGACGGGCCGATAGACCCACCAGTAAGCCCGCTTCACATCTTCCCAGGCGCGACACGGTGCAGCATTTAGGAAGTCTGAAATATCCACCACCAGACCACGTCCCTCGCTCATCATCACATTCCGCCCATGCACATCATGGGGATGCAATCCGCGACTCCGGGCAAACTCTAGCGCGGCATCAATATCGTGAATCACCTGCGGCGGAATGGGGATACCCTGGTTCACGCAGTCGTACAGCGTCACTCCGCGCAGTCGCTTTAGCACCAAAAAGTTTTCGCCATTGGCATAACATTCAGAAAACGCTGGATGATGGCCCAATCGCCGATAGACTTCGGCCTCTTCTTTAATGCCTGGTCGCCCCGGTGCATATACCTTGACCACCTGCTCTGAATAGTCAGGATGCGCCAACACTGCCGCGTAATTCCCGGATCCCAAACATTTCCACGGATACGGCACCTGATGCACCACCACGGGATTGTAGGGTTCTATGCTCTCTAGCTTGAGATGAGGCAACAGTTCCCGCTCGATGGATATTTGTAAGGACTGCAAACTGTTGACCATAAAGGGAATTGCGTTCCTTGCCAGCATCGGATTCTGCTAGGATAGCAATTCGATAGGGGGAATTAGCTCAGCTGGTAGAGCGCTGCGTAGGCAGAGCCTGGCCGAAGGCCATTCGCACCTCAGAAGTGCGCCGTTGCGCTACCCCATCCACAAAACCTGGGGAATTAGCTCAGCTGGTAGAGCGCTGCGATCGCACCGCAGAGGTCAGGAGTTCGAATCTCCTATTCTCCATTTCAACTCATTCAATTCGGGGAATTAGCTCAGTTGGTAGAGGGGCTGCGTTCCCGTAGGGTGTCCGGCGGACAATCGCACCGCAGAGGTCAGGAGTTTCTCCCCTGGAGACGCTCCGCGAACGAATCTCCTATTCTCCATTTTTAACTCATTCAATTAAGGGAATTCTCTTGGCTGGTAGAGGTGCTGCGTTCCCGTAGGGTGTCCGGCGGACAATCGCACCGCAGAGGTCAGGAGTGCCTCTTACAGAGGAGCTGTGCCAACGAATCTCCTATTCTCCATTCTCAACTTTCCATCAAAGGCTTATTTTTCCAGAATTAAAGGATTAATATTCCCTTCTGAGAAGCTGACATTCCTTTCACTCCAGCAAAGTCTGATGGCTACGCCAAGTTCACTGACTTGCAGTCTGCCTAAGATCTGCCATTCCATCAGCACTGAGCACTTAGACCTCCCTTTCGCCAGCGGGGCTCGCGGCGTTTGGGGCGGAGCTTTGTGTGTTCAATTCAAAAAGTCTCTGTAATCACATCGGACTGCTGTGGAACTCCATTGGGCGTATAGCCATCCCCAGTCAGGTGCCGAGAGCCCAAAAGTTTAAAGTATGGGCATTGAATCGAAGTGTGGACAGCCGTCTCGGCTGTCCTGGGGCAAGCAAGATGCTTGCTCAACAAAACTTGGGTTGGATTTGAAAAATCCTGCTTCCTAACCTAAGCTCCTCGTTTTTCCGTCAAATTAATGAACGGAGCTATCTGAGCAACGCTATACATTTTGGAGACAAGGTGACCGGCTGCTGAGCCGCCCCCCGCTGAAGTTGGTGGCTCTTCAGCCCCTCACGAATTCTGTCAGTGGTCGAGTCCCCGCCTCTTTCACCGGATAGATGTAGCAATTTGGCGGGACGCTCACAATAAAAATTACGTAGTAGATACTTCGCCATACGTTTAGCAGACTGGATGGACTAGTCCACAACACCCCTCGTCGCTGGATCTTCTCTACGTGGCTCTTGGTGGCTTAGAGGTATCTCCTTCATCACTGCTTTGAGTCCGCAAATGATTCGGCAGTTGTTCTTTGCAATCTGGGAAGGGAAGTCTGTATGCAAACTGTGGAATGGTGGCAAAACGCCGTAATTTATCAGATTGTGCCGTGGAGCTTTTTGGATACCGATGGTGATGGCCGGGGCAATTTGTACGGCATCATCGAAAAGCTGGATTACATCTCGGCACTCGGCGTTGACGCGATTTGGCTGACCCCGATTTACGAGTCACCGATGGATGATCTGGGGTACGACATTACGGACATGACCGACATCGATCCGGTCATTGGTGATCTGGATGTATTCGACAAACTGCTGGCGCTGACCCACGCTCGGGGTTTGCGGATGGTGGTGGACCAGGTGTGGGGCCACACTAGCGATCGCCACTTTTGGTTTTTGGAAAGTCGCGAAAGCCGCGATAATCCCAAAGCGGATTGGTACGTGTGGGCGGACCCAAAGCCGGATGGTTCGCCGCCAAACAACTGGCTGTCGGCCTTTAATGGAGCCTCGGCCTGGGCGTGGGAACCCAAGCGGGAACAGTATTTTCTCTTCCACTTTTTGCGCAGCCAGCCCAAATTGAATTGGGACAACCCGGAAGTGGTAGACGCCATTTTGCAGCGGGCCAAGTTTTGGCTTGATCGCGGCGTTGACGGGTTTCGCATTGACGCGCCGAACTTTTTCATCCACGACCCGGAGCTGCGGGACGAGCCGATGCGCCCCGAGGGCAGCCCCCATCCTGACGGCATTGATCCTGAAAATCCGATGGCCAAAATGATGTTTAAGTACAGCTTTTGCCGTCCCGAAGCGCTGGATGCGTTGAACCCGATTCGAGAACTGGTGAATCAATATCCCGATACGGTGACCCTGGCCGAGGTGACGCTGTGCGAAGATTCCATCGCCCTATCCAGTGAATATGTGCAGGGGGAGGGGCGATCGCACCTCGCCTACAACAGTGCGTTATTGGTCGAAGAACCCATCAGCGCCACCCTCATGCGCCGCACCCTCGAAAAAGTGGACAAGTATTTTACTGACGGCGGCAACTGCTGGGTTGTGGGCAATCACGACTATGGGCGGCTGCGGAGTCGCTGGTTGGGCCAGGATGCCACCGGCACCCCCTATCCCGAAACCTTCTATCACCAGGCGGCGGCCATGTTGGTGACCATGCCCGGTGCCCTCTGCCTGTATCAAGGCGACGAGTTGGGATTGACCGAAGCCCGCATTCCCGAAGACATTTCGGTGAACCAAATTCAAGATCCCTTTGGCAAGGCGCTGTATCCTGATGTGGTCGGACGCGACGGCTCCCGCACCCCCATGCCCTGGCAAGCGACCGCCGTCAGTGCCGGCTTCTCGACCCACGAAGATACGTGGCTGCCGATTCCCGACGTCCACCGATCGCGGGCCGTCGATGCCCAAACCCAGGATCCCAGCTCACTGCTCAACACCTGGCGACGCCTGCTGCACTGGCGTAAACATCAGCCGGCCTTGATGCAGGGCGATTGCGAAATTTTGGATACGGATGAGCCCGTGTTTGCGTTCATCCGCGAGGCTCCCCAGCAGCGACTGCTGTGCATTTTTAACCTGAGTCCGGATACGGCCCACTTTGATCTGCACGAAGATTGGCTGCCGTGTATCACCGCCACTGGGGCCAAACCAGCGGCTAAGCGCAACGATGGCATGTTGCGTCTGCGGGGCTATGGCTATTTCTTTGGCAATCTCACGCCGCCAACCCAGTTAACTAGCTCATCTGAGCCTGCAGAGGCCACAGCCGCTGACGCCAGCCAATCCCAATCGACGGCGGCGAATGAGGCCGAGGCACATCCCAATGGGGCCGGAGCGGGGGCCGAGGCCGATTTGCTCCCGGTGGGCCACCGTTCTGCCACCGCTAGCCGTCAAAACAAGGAATGAAGGGCGATCGCCACGCCCCCAATTTCGACTGTCGAAACCAAGGACCGATGTTATGACTTCCTCTTCCGCCTGGTGGCGCAGTGCCGTCATCTACCAGATCTATCCCCGCAGCTTTATGGATAGTACGGGGGATGGCATTGGCGATCTGCCTGGCATTTTGCAACAGCTCGACTATGTAGCGAGCTTAGGAGTGGATGCCGTGTGGATTTCGCCCTTCTTTAAGTCGCCGATGAAAGACTTTGGCTACGACATTTCCGACTATCGCGACGTCGATCCTATCTTTGGCACCCTGGATGACTTTAAAGACATCCTGCACGCGGCCCACGATCGCGGCCTCAAGGTACTCATCGACCAGGTGTGGAATCACACCTCGGACCAACACCCCTGGTTTGAAGAAAGTCGCCTGAGCCGCGACAATCCCAAGGCCGACTGGTATGTGTGGGTGGATGCTAAACCCGACGGCACGCCCCCCAACAACTGGCTCTCGACCTTTGGCGGCAGCGCCTGGACCTGGGAACCGCGACGGCAGCAATACTATCTCCACAACTTTCTCGACAGTCAGCCCGATTTGAACTGGTACAACCCAGACGTGTTGGACGCCATCCTCGATACGGCCCGCTTTTGGCTAGAGATGGGGGTCGATGGCTTCCGCCTTGATGTGGTGAATTTCTTTACCTACGATCGCTCTCTGCAAGACAATCCCATGCGGCCAGCCGATAAGCCACGACCCGCCGGCGCTTCCCCCACGGATCCGTTCTTTTCCCAGGTCAATCTCTACAACTTTTGTCAGGCCGAAACGCTGAAGCTGCTCAAACCGATTCGCCAACTGATGGATGAATACGACGCCACCACCCTAGCGGAAATCAGCAGCGCCGAAGATGCGTTGTCTACCTCTAGCGATTACGTCAGAGGGCGCGATCGCCTGCATACGGCGTACAACTCGTCGCTCATGACCGACGAACCGCTCACTGCTCAGCGAGTCAAGCATCTGATCCACCAGGTCGATACCCTGTTTGATGATGGTGTCATTTGTTGGACGGCAGGCACCCACGATTTTCCCCGGTTGAAGAGTCGCTGGAGCAAGTACCAGCCCACCGAAGAGTTCCTGCGGGATGCCTTTGACAGCATGTTTGCGGCGTTGATCATTTCTCTGAAAGGGAACTGCTGCATTTATCAGGGCGACGAACTGGGGCTTACCCAGGCCGACATTCCCCACGAAAAAATGCAGGATCCCTTCGGCATTCAAGGCTATCCGCAGGTACTTGGGCGGGATGGCTCGCGTACGCCCATGCCCTGGCGCCAAGCGGCGTACCAGGCCGGATTCACCAAGGCTGCAGAACCCTGGCTGCCGATTCCCGAGGAGCACCTGCCCTACGCGGTCGATGTGCAAGAAGCGGACCCCAGTTCGTTGCTGCACCGCTATCGCCGGTTGATTCACTGGCGGCGGTTGCAGCCCGCTCTCCAGGGCGGTGACTTACATCTGCTGAAGCTGGACGCCGAACCCCTGGTCGGATTCATTCGCGCCTGCGACGAGCAGCAGTTGCTCTGTCTATTCAACCTCAGTGCCGATACGGTCTATCAAGACATGACCCGCTTTCCTCAGTGCGAACCGACAGCACAAAATGTGTTTAGCGATCGCAGCTTTCACCACACATTGGAACTGCCCCCCTACGGCGTCTACTTTGCCAACCTCTGCTAAGGCTCGCACAAACCGCAACGGCGACCAGCGATCACACCGCTTTCAAAGCCTGGTTCGGTAGTCCTAAACGTGTAAGGACACTTGAAACTCCCTAACTGCAATAGTTTGGTCGAATTGCTATATGGGTGAAAGCATCTCAGTATTGACTAAAGGCAAAGAGCCTAACGTTGATTATTTCGTGGATATCCAAGCCATATTGCTACCCAACGGGTGAAAGTGAGCGGTTTACTTGAGCTCTCGCAAAGTCATCCAAGCGCTGAAAGCCCTGTGTGGAGCTATTTATAGCTATCCTTACTTATTAGGGACTACCCCTGGTTCATCCGG
This sequence comes from Leptolyngbya iicbica LK, assembly GCF_004212215.1. Lineage (NCBI taxonomy): Bacteria > Bacillati > Cyanobacteriota > Cyanophyceae > Leptolyngbyales > Leptolyngbyaceae > Leptolyngbya > Leptolyngbya iicbica. Next base: position 1,309,352 of record NZ_QVFV01000002.1, on the reverse strand, counting down.
TCTATGAGAGATGATTCGGATGCCCGTCGTCAAGTTTGCAGTGTCCAATCGTGCAGCGTCTGTTAAACAACGGAGAAACCTCTTGGGGTTGGGAGTTCAAAAAAGGTCGTCTAACAGGGCAATCAGGCGATCGCATTCTTCCAGCGTGTTGTAGTGCACCATGCTTACCCGCACCACCCCATTTTGGGGCATGAGGCCGAGGTCTTCGATGAGCCGCAGGGCGTAAAAGTGGCCATAGCGGATGCCAATCTGATGGGGATCAAGACGTGGCGGCAGCGTATCGCTGGCAATGCCATCTACCACAAAAGAAATCGTGGGTACGCGCCGGGTGGCGTCTGCTTCGGGACAACCAATGATCCGAACATTAGATTTAGCGCGGAGAAAGGAGAGCAGGCGATCGCTCAGAGCGGCCTCATGCTGCTGAATCAGGTCAAAAGCCTGTTGCATTTGGGCAAAAGGCGTCTGAGGTATAGCCTCTTGTGCATGGTGCCGGGCGATCGCCTGCAAATATTCGGGAATCGCTGTGAGCCCATAACTCAATTCATAACTCGTCCCCCCCGGCTGAAACTTGTAAGGAATGGCCGTCGGTTCGATAAAAAAGTGGTTGTAACTCGGCAAAGCTAATAGGTGTTCACGTTTGCCATACAGCATGGCCAAGTGGGGGCCATAGACCTTGTACAGACTGAAGGCATAGAAATCGACATCCAGCGCTTGCACGTCTACTTGACGATGGGGCGCAAAAGCAACGCCGTCGACGCAAATCAATGCCCCGTGAGCATGAACGCAATCGGCGATCGCGCGAATGGGGTTGATGGTGCCCAACACGTTAGAGGTGTGAGTCACCGCCACTAACCGTGTCCGGGGGGTCAGTAACGCGGTCAAATCTGCCAAACGTAATTCTAAAGAAGCTGCATCGACCGGCCAAATCTTGACGATGATGCCCTGCCGCTGCAGCTCCATCCACGGGGTTATATTCGCCTCGTGGTCGCTATTGGTCACAATAATTTCATCGCCGGGTTGCAGTGTCTGCCCTAAGCAGTGCGCCAACATGCGAAATAACGCTGAGGCGCTGGGACCAAGAACAACGGTATCGGGCTCGGGAGCATTGATTAGCTGAGCGATCGCGGCTGTTCCCTGGTTGACCCGATCTGAGGCGACCTGTGACACCTCGTAAGAGGCTCCCAACTGCACGTTTGAGTGATACAAAAACTCAGTGATACGCTCCACCACCGGGCGCAAAATCTGCGAACCTCCAGCATTATCAAAAAATGTCCAGCCTTGATCAAGGGCGGGAAAGTGAGATCGCACAAAATCGAGATCTAAGGTCGTTGGAGCAGTCACAAAAGGGTGAGGCATCAATTTTGTAAACTCAAGGGTCAGCTTTGGGCAAAGAACAGAATTTTGCGTCTAAGTAGCGATCATAAGACCTGCCATTATGGCAGTCATTCTACCGATGTCTTTACCAGCCCGGTGCAGCGAGCGTGTAAGCGCGGAGGAACGAGCTAGACAAAATGATTGTCGAACCAATCTAGACTGCGGTGCCTTCTACACAGTGATGATGAAAATTCAAGCTGTTACAGCGATACAACGCTCTGAGCCCAAAGATGCCAGTCTATTAAATTGCGGCCATGTAAAATTACAGGGCATCTCAGCCGCCAGCGATCGCTTAAGAATTTGCTATGAGAGTCCCCAAGCATCTGCTCAAAGTTGACGCTGCACGAGCTCTCCTTGAGCACTTGGCAGGTCATCAGGAAGAGCCGCAGTCGCCTTAAAATACTTATTAAATTCAAGCGATACAGATGTAAACGCGATCGTCATCATGATCGTCTGAAAGCTATTTTGATTCGCCAATGAGCTCTCGCTCATATTAATCATTAGAGTGTAGAAAATAAATACGAGTGGCCAAACTTGAGGCCACGAAAAATCATTTTTCAGAATAGCCAACCCCTTGACAAAGGATATCCACATCACCAGCATCAATAGCGCCACCCCAACGATGCCAATTTCCAAAGCCAGATCTAGATAACCGTTATGGGCGTTAGGTAAGTCCCATCTGACAGCGTTTCGCACATAGAATGATTCACCATAAATTCCGTGCCAAAATCCATCAAATCCATATCCCAGCCATAACCGCTCCTGAATTTTATCCAGAATGACATCCCAAATGTCAGTACGGCCCGTCAAAGTCGGATCTTTGCCTAGCCAATTAAGAACAGTCACTTTAATCGTCTCTTGCCAAGTGGTGATGAAGAAGTACAGACTCGCCAATGCCATCAAGGACCAGGCAAATAATTGCCCACGCAAGCGTAAAACTTGAATCGCATGCACGAGAAAAATGAGCAGTAAGGTATAAAGCAGCGATGATGAAGATCTAGAGCCCACAACCATGAAGAAGCTGGCAGCAAACCCTAAATAAGCAAGTTTTTTGTTGACGCAAAAATTCGTTTTTGAATAAATGAGAAAGGTAAAGGTACCCATGCTCATGATCGGTCCAAAGATATTTTTGTGACTATATATACCTCTGAAAGCTCCAGCATGTTTGGCAAAGTCAATTCCGTATCCGGGAATCAACATGAAAAATAAGCTGCTTACCAGCACAATGCTAAAGAAAGTAACTAATAGGTTGAACTGTTCTTTTATGCTGTAGCGACAGACAATATAAGAGCCAAACAGAACGGTTCCCCCCATGCCGATAGTGGCTTTCACTGTCTCATCTGGCTTCTCAGACCAAATAGTAGACAGCCCAATGAACATCAGGAAAACCCAATAAAAATAATTGCTAGAAATGATTGCTAGCAACCTATCTTTGATTGCATCCCACTTTAATACGCAAAGGCAAGCAGTAATAAGATAGTTGAGCAACCATAATAGAGTCAGAAAACCATAATCAAACTCACCTCCGCCACCACCTTCTGAGGCCCCACCTGTCATCACAAGGGTCACAATGCCCCTAGAAAAGAGGACTAGATAAGTGAGAATCAGCCATTTTTCTAATTTGTTAAATAAATCAGTCTTTGCGAAGTCAAAAACAGGTCGCGTGACATCTTGAACAAATGTGAATGCAGGAATCATTTTTGAATATAAGGGGTTGGGACAATAAGAGCAGTACGAACCGTATCTTGAATCTGGCTAAGCATTATGCACTGACGACTGCAAATACCATCACTTGATTAACCAACTAATAGCTAGAAAATAGAGTGGTAGTTTTTTGGAAGAGGGTGACCGCTGAAGAAGCTGTCAGGAACGATACGTTGCGTCAATAATGAACCGACCAACCCATTACCTAGTAAGTTATTAGTCAGTTGATAGGTAGACGCTAACTGACGAACAACCGACTTTTGTCATCTAGCTCGAAGTAAACTAACTCACTTTTCGACGGTATCGACAGGTTACGGACCCTCCCACTTGAACAGTATTCTAATGCTGAGTTTTGGCTAACTCTCGCTGCTTAGACGGCTTAACTAAGGGAGAAGACAACACCTGGGAGCCAATGACAATTGCCAGGGCCACGACCGCCCCAGCGAAGACACCCACGGCAAGATACTTTTTCTTTGAGCCCCCATCGGGCGTCAATGGCGGGGTCGCCGGTTCAATGATTCTGGTGTTGTAAGTGGCTTCGTTTTCTTGAACTTGGAGCTCTTGAACGCGAGTAAGTAGTGCACTGTAGGTATCTTCGGCAACGGCCACACGACGCTCAAGAGCGCGCTTTTGAGCACTCAGCGAAGGAATGCTGGAGAGCCGCTGCTGATAAGTGGCTTGGGCATTACGTAAAGTAGCAAGCTGTTGCTCCAGGCCGATGTAGGAAACTTCTGTGTTCACAAAGTCTTGAATGAGCACTTGAGCAATGTCGTCGCCAGCCGCCCCGGCTCCTTGAATTGCACTAAGTGAAAACCGCGAACCACCACCGGCTTGGGCGATTTGTTCTCTCAAGAACCCTTCTAGTGAATCTTTGCGAGACTGCAGTTGCCTCATTACCGGGCTGTTGGGCTTGAATTGAGCCCCTTCTGCAGCCATTTCCCTTTCCACTTCTTGCAAATCGAGCAAAGCTTCTTGGACGCCAGGATTCTGGCGAATTGTGCCCACTAAAAAGGCTTGGTCAGCGGTCAGGCCGAGCTTACTCTGGAGGGCATTGGCCTGAGCTCGGGTGCCCTCTAAGGTTGATTGCACAGTGGCCGCTTCTCCGGCCAATCGCTCAATCTGGTTTACGAGGGAGATAGCCTCGTCCTCAAGTACACCAATATTGTTTTGCTCTAAGAAGTCGCGTAACTCTGTTTCAGCCTGGCGAACAGCGAGCTCTGATTGCGGTAACTGAGCCAGCAAGAATTCCTTAGCTTCACTAGCTTCGGCTCGATTTTGAGTGATTGAATACTCTCGGTAGCGATCAATAATCGTATTGACTACAGCAGCAGATGTATCGGGGTCTTCACTAACGTAATTAATTTCAAGTACGTCAGTGCCGCTGACAATGCCAACTTCCAAACCGTCTCGGAGCGAATCAGCAGTTAGTAACTCGCCTTCTTCATCCTGTAAGCCAAGAATCTCCACGGTTTCTTGCAAAATGGGCCGCGCCTGGATGACCTGCATCTGAGTGGTCAGCGGCGTTTGGTCATTTAGCAAAGATTCGAGACGATCACCACCACCGCCAGCAAAATCTGTGAAGGCAGAGGTCGTATCTTCTTTTGTGAAAAGCAGCTTAGCGTCGGCGGTGTAGGTTGGCTTGACCCTGGTCGAGGCAAAGACTGATAGCGCTACACAGGCTGTAAATGCGCCGATCGCTAACAGCCCAGATTCACGAATAGAGCGATTCATATGTCTAATCTGCTGCATGTCTAGACCCCTTGACTCTTAAACAATTGCATAGTTCAGCCTGTGACCGCTTATATCCTTGAAACATTATGGCAGGGATGAAATTCAGTCTTAGCCACCTGATCGCTGAGCTGTTGATGAATATTAGCCAGCATTTTCGAGTGACTCAAGCACATCGTTTTTCTCTTATCCAGCCATGTTAACTGCTTGCCGATCATCAAAGGGAGAGATGCCGATCAAGTTACCAAAGGTGGCCGCCCAGCTTTACCACTACGCTGGATAGGTTGGTTAATTCTGGCAACAGCTATTACTGGAGACAGTAACCTGACGATTGCTCAAAGGCGCATCCGTAGAATTCGGTATGGCATTTCCCATTAAGATTGATTTCACAGTGTAATCCTAGAAACAAAAGGCCGGATGCCGAAGCTTTCATCGGTTCTATTCTCTGACACTTCATACTTCAGCGGCGAAGTTAAAGCTTATGTAAAGCCTCAGTAGCCTTGACTCCGTAAAAGTAAGGACGAAGTTTGTGAAGAGAAGTACTGTTGACTAACCTGAGTCCGGGTTCTGCTATCAACAAGTCGGTGATGTCCCGCTGTGTAGGGCGTTTAGTAAGCGCGACGGCGATCGCCAAACTCCTTTTGATACGCCACATAGATAGCTTCCAAAAACTGTTCGGCGGGCATTTCAGCTTGGGGCAGTTCTGCAAGTTCAACCATGGTTTGCAGTTGCTGCGCCAGTTGCACGCTGAGCTGTTTGCGGGCGGCGGTGGTGAGGACCTGGCGACGCAGCAGATAGGCGCGCAGGGTGGCAAAGTCATCGGGCAAGAGATTGCCAATCTGGGCTTGGCCCATCAACTCACTGGCCAGGGTTTGCGCGGCTGGTGAAACCTTTACCTGGGCGTCACCGACGACCGTTTCTGACTGCACCACAAGAGTGCCTGCCAGCCAATCGCCAAGGCGTTTTTCCTGGTCGCTGAAGATAATGCAGAAAAAGCCGAGGAAGAGAATGTCATCGACAGGACGGAGGAGGGCGCGCAGTGTCGCCTGGAAGATGCCTTCGGGTTTGCCATTGTCGTTAATGACGCGAATTTTGGTCCAGCGTTTGCCGGGGGTTTGGCCTTGCCAGTAAGTTTCGAACCCGACGAAGTAGCCACCGTAAATAGCCGCTGTGGCGAGGAAGGCGATCGCCACCAGCCACAGGTTGAGGCCATCGGCATTGCCTCCGAACGCCAAAAAGACCCCGGTCAGCTGTTCGCTGATGAATGCACTGAAAATCGCCACCAACGACAGCAGCAAAAACACCAGCAGATAATCCACTAGCAGGGCGAGGGCGCGGTTACCAATACCGGCGAGGGTGAATTCCAGCTCCACACTCTCAGGGGTTTGAATGGTGATGGTTTTGAATAGGCTCATGAATCTCTGGGCTCACGCTGATCACGGGGGCGATCGCGAAACTGAATATCCATCCCTTCGCGGCGGCTGCGGAGGTCGTAATACAGCACCGACTTAATCGTCTGAAAGAAGGGGGCTGTAAAAATGCCCACGACGATCGCTAACACCAGAAAGACAAAAACTGCGAGCAGAATTCCTACTACTGCGGCTGCACTCGGGGCTTCGCTTTCTAGCAGACCGCCTAAAAAGGGAATGGCAATGAGCACGGGAATGACGATCATCAGCGCATACAGCGGCAACATCACCAAATAGGCAATCAGCAATGAAAACAAAACCCGTACGCCGTTGCCTTTGGTCAGTTCCCAACTACGGTTGATGGCCGTGGTGGACTCAATTTCTGACTCCATGGCCAAGATCAAATTCCACAGATACAGGCGGGCTTGTATCCACAGTTGGGCGGCTAGCACCACCAATTGCACCACGACCAACATTAAGGCCGATAGGGCCGCTGCAGCCTCGCCGCCCGCACTGCCAATGATGGAAATGGGAAAGGTCACAATCGTCATGGCAAAGGAAACGGCGTAGTCACAATCGTCATGGCAAAGGAAACGGCGTAACCGACCGCCGCTTGAATCAGCCAGACCAGCAAGCCAATGCCCAAAAAAGTCCACAGGCGCGGTTCGATCGCCTGTAGAGATTGATCGACCGTCTCTGGCTGTCGGTTCAGTTCGCGAAAGCCAAGCCGGGCAATCTGTGACTGAATCATCAGCCCTCTAGCCCAGCCGTAAACCGGCACCATAAACCACAACACCGATTTGAGATTGAGGCCAATGTAGGTGCCAAAGTTCGTGCGGAAGAGGCTAATCGCGGCACTAACGACGTCGCCGACATTCAGCGGTCGGATCGGGGGGGAGGATTGAGAGGCCATGAGCAATTAGGGAAATGAGAGACGACAGAACAGGGGCACGATGGGACGACCAAGATCAGAACCGTCTGGTTTAGAGCTTGGCCGGGATGAGCCCACCCCATACCGAAAATTGGCGAGAGAGTATACCGTTGGCATAGATGATTGTGATTAATCGGCTTCGTTTGATTAATCTGCCCACATCGTAGGTGAGCCCTTCGCGATCGCCCCTGATTGTTATGAACATTCAACGTTGGATTGCCAGACGTGAGGCCAGTTGGCGCCGGCTCGATGAGTTGCTCAACCGAGCTGAGGCCAAAGGGCTTGACACCCTCACAACGGAAGAAATCAAAACTCTAGCCAGCCTCTATCGTTCGGTTTCTGCCGATTTGGCACGGGCCCGCACCCAAGATGTGGGCGAAGCGCTGATTCGCGACCTACAAGGATTGACGTCTCGTAGCTACAGTCAGATTTATCAAGGTTCCCGACGGCAAGACTGGCAGGCGGTTATTAAGTTTTATCAATATGGCTTTCCGGCAGCGGTGCGGCGATCGTGGGGCTACATTGCGATCTCGACGGCGCTCTTCGTCATCAGCGGCTTCATTGCCTGGTGGTATGCGTGGCAAGACCCGTCATTTATGTCGCTAGTGCTCGGCCCCGGCTTTGTGGCCGAAGTGCAAGAGAGCGAAGAACTCTGGACCGTATCGATTTTGGGGCAGGAGCCGGTGGCCTCTAGCGCCATCATGGTGAACAACATTGCCGTTTGCTTTAACGCGATTTTTGGCGGGGTGGCGTTCTTTTTACCCCAGGTGCCGATCATCACGCCGCCGGGCGTGTTCACGGTCTATATTCTGGTGTTCAACGGGTTGATGATTGGTTCAGTCGCGACGCTAGTTGCGCAAACTGACTTGGCTTACGACCTCTGGGCGTTTGTCTTTCCCCACGGCTCGTTGGAATTGCCCGCCATCTTTTTTGCGGGGGGCGCAGGGTTGCTGTTGGCGCGGGCGATTTTGCTGCCGGGGAAGTATCGCCGCATCGATGCGTTGCAGGTTTATGGACGGCAGGCGGCGGAGCTGGTGTATGGCATTGTGCCGATGCTCATCATTGCGGGCATCATCGAGGGTTTCTTTTCTCCCAGTCCTCTGATTCCTAATGTGGTGAAGTACGCGACGGGCACGGTGCTATTTTGCGTATTGGTGTCTTATTGCTTGCAGCGATCGCCCCAAACGGTTGAAGAAACGCGGCGGGAGTCGCCAGCGATTGACCATGCACTGCAATAAGGAAAGTGCCTGGGAAAGAAGGTTTCAGGGGAAGTTGGGTGGCTGGGTGGCTGGGTAAGCGTAAATCACCTAATTTGCATATTTTTGGATAGCCGGAAAAACTCGTCGGATAGGCGTCCTCGCCTGTCCAATCGCACCTGAAACTGAATCAATTGTGCAAATTAAAAAGCTAACAGCTTAGCTGGGTGGCAATGGGGCAGGAGGGCGATCGCTGTCCCCATAAATCCTAGCCCTTGGCTATCCTGGAGTCAGCTTTTCTGCCCTTGTAATTTGGCTCAAAGGAGTGACCATGGCGGCTGAAATATCGAATAATCCAGAGTCCGAAATTTCGAAAACTCAGCGAGTCGCGATCGCTCTCCGATATTTTTTGCTGGGCGCGGTATTGAGCGGCATTCCCGTCTTGGCCTATCTTTGGTTGTCGGTCGATATGACCTATGGCAGTTGGGCGGCGCTGGAAACCGGGCGGTTGGTGGGAGCGATCGCGATTCCCCTCGTGGCGGGTCTCCTGGCCGCTCGCTTCGGGCAACGCGCCATTCGCGTTCTCTCCGACCTACTGGAATCGGCTAATCTGCCTTTCTGAACAGACGGACAAAACAGCTTGTAATTGTCAGGATTATCGCAATTTCTGCCGGATGCTGATCGCGAGTCGAAGTCATCTGCTACTGTCAAAAATTGTGATTTTGCCGCGCACTACCAATGACTACTCGCACAGAAACCGACAGTATGGGGCCGATCGCGGTGCCCAGCGATCGCTATTGGGGCGCGCAAACCCAGCGATCGCTCCACCATTTCGACATTGGCGATGACGTGATGCCCCGCGAGCTGATTCGGGCCTTTGGCATTTTGAAGCGATCGGCGGCGGTGACGAATCGCAACCTGGACAAGCTAGACGCGGCTAAGGCCGAGTTGATTGTGCAGGCGGCGGATGAGGTAATTGCGGGGACTTTGGACGACCACTTTCCTTTGCGGGTGTGGCAGACGGGCAGCGGCACCCAAACGAATATGAACGCCAATGAGGTGATCGCCAATCGGGCGATCGAACTGGCAGGGGGCGAGTTGGGCAGCAAGACGCCGATTCACCCCAACGACCATGTGAACTGCGGGCAGTCCTCCAACGACACGTTTCCCACCGGGATGCACATTGCCGCAGTAGAGCAACTCGTCCATCAGCTATTGCCGTCGGTGCGACGGTTGCGCGATGCTCTGGATGCCCAAGCCCAAGCCTTTGCCGACATCATCAAAATTGGCCGCACCCACCTGATGGATGCCGTTCCCTTGACCTTGGGGCAGGAATTTTCCGGGTATGTGGCGCAGCTCGACAAGGCGATTTACCGCATTGAGGAGAGTCTACCGGAATTGTATGAATTGGCCCTGGGGGGCACCGCCGTGGGCACCGGGCTGAACACTCACCCCGACTTTGCCGAGCAAGTGGCGGCGGAAATTGCCCGCTACACGGAACTGCCCTTTGTCTCGGCCCCCAACAAGTTTGCCGCCCTGGCCGCCCACGACGGCATTGCTGCTACTAGCGGCACCCTGAAAACCCTCGCCGCCGCTCTGATGAAGATCGCCAATGACCTGCGGTGGCTGGGTTCTGGTCCCCGCTGTGGCCTGGGCGAACTGAAGCTGCCCGCCAATGAACCGGGCTCGTCCATCATGCCGGGGAAGGTGAACCCAACTCAGTGTGAGGCGATGACGATGGTGTGTGTTCAGGTGATGGGCAATGACGCCGCCATCAGCATTGCTGCGAGCCAGGGCAACTTTGAGCTAAATGTGTTTAAGCCGGTGATGATTCACAACCTGCTGCATTCTATTCGCCTGCTGACGGATGCCTGCCGCGCCTTTACGGACTTTTTGGTGGTGGGGCTAGAGCCGGACCGGGAGCAAATCCAACAGTTTTTGGAGAACTCGCTGATGTTGGTGACGGCGCTGAATCCGGCGATCGGCTATGACAAAGCGGCGCAGGTGGCGAAGAAGGCGTATGTAGAGAATACGACGCTGCGATCGGCCTGCGTGGCGTTGGGCTTTCTGACCGGGGAAGAGTTCGATCGCCAGGTGCAGCCTAACCAAATGGTCTGAAAAAGTCAGGCCGCACAGCTGCTCCAAATATGAGGTTGACCAAGTCTGGAGCAGCGAGAGTACCCGCTAGCGAGTCACCGCTTGAGAGGTGAAGGGGGCGATCGCTGAAGCCAATTTTCTCAACATCGTGGCAGTTTGATCAAAGCTGACACAGGCATCCGTAATGCTCTGACCATACTTCAGCTGCGACAAATCCTGAGGAATGGGTTGTTTCCCTTCCAAGAGGTGACTTTCAACCATGACGCCCAGGATATGACGGCTGCCCGCCTTGACCTGCTCAGCGATGTTATCCAGCACATCCAGCTGCTTGCGGTGATCTTTTTGCGAGTTGGCGTGGCTGCAATCCACCATCATGCGCGGATTGAGGCCCAGCTCAGCCAGCTCATTCGCCGCCTGCTCAACGTGAGTGATGTCATAGTTGGGACCATGCTTGCCCCCGCGCAAAACCAAGTGTCCGTCGGGATTGCCCGTGGTGGTCACAATACTCGCCAGGCCGTGATGGTTGATGCCTAAGAAATGGTGGGAACCGCTCGCGGCCAACATTGCGTTCATGGCGGCGAGCAAACTGCCGTCCGTGTTGTTCTTGAAGCCAATGGGCATCGATAGGCCCGAAGCCATTTCGCGGTGAGTTTGGCTCTCGGTGGTGCGCGCCCCGATCGCCGTCCAGGCAATCACATCGGCAATGTACTGGGGCGTAATCGGGTCAAGCAGCTCAGTCGCCGCCGGTAGCCCCAAGTGGGCCAAATCTAACAGCAGCTTGCGGGCTAAGCGCAACCCGGTGTTGATGTCGTAACTGTTGTCCAGATGGGGATCATTGATCAGCCCTTTCCACCCAATGTTGGTGCGGGGTTTTTCGAAGTACACCCGCATGACAATTTCTAAGGAGTCTGACAGCTCATCCCGCAGCGGCGCGAGCTTCTGTCCGTAGTCCAGCGCGGCGTCAACATCATGCACCGAACACGGCCCCACAATCACCAGTAAGCGGCGATCTTCGTTGTAGAGGATGTTGCGAATGCGATCGCGGGTCTTGGTCACCAAATCCGCCGCCGTCTCTGTGAGAGGCAGTTCGTGGTGAATCAACGCGGGACTCGCGAGCGGGCGGGTTTCAACAACGTGAAGATCTTGAGTCTTATGCATAAACTTTGATGATATCCAGAGCCGAGTTTCCAGTATCCCCCAACATCGTGTCCTTGAAGGGGAAATGTGAGCGCTTCATCACTCAATAACTGTATTCAGCTTATCGAAAATCCCGGCATCGGTAGCAGGCACAATTAGGATCCTCTTCTTAAAATTCACCTGATCGCCATGGTTGACACCGCCGCCTTATACGCGCACCAAAATTGATGTGAACCCTGCCCCATGGAGCGATCGCGGATTCTCCAGCGGGATCCGCAGCAAATTTGACGAGCCCATCTTGTGGGAGCGATCGCAGGACAGTCCCTCTGACCAGTAGATGGCACCGATTCCCCGAGAGATTGGCACAACCATCATCATTCGGTCTAATATCATTAACCTGAGTATGCAACCATTCTTGGGGCTCGCTTTCTCTTCAAGACCGGGCCAACCATACCCTCAAATTTTCATTGCTCGTCTGCCCCACCCTATGCCCTTGACAAGAACGATTAGCGCGCTGGTTGCCATTGTATTTGCCTTCCTCATTGTGGTCTTAGGGGGCTGGTATTTCACCCTGGCCTTCGGGGTGATTGTGTTTTTGGGGCAACGCGAAATTTTTCAATTGGTGCAGGCTAAGGGCATTTTGCCTGCTGCCAAAATCACCTTGTTTGTGAGTCAACTGCTCCTCATCTTTGCCCATGTGTCTCCTCCCCTGGCGAATGCAGTGTTGCCGTTGGGGGGCACCTTCATTTGTTTTTATCTCCTGTTTCAGCCCAAATTTGCCACGATCGCTGATGTGGCGGCGTCCATTCTGGGACTGTTTTACGGCGGTTATCTGCCCAGCTATTGGATTCGCCTGCGCGATCTTGATTCCCTCTCGACCCTGCCACTAGAAGGATTTTGGCCGAGCTGGCCACTGCAAATGGCGACATTGCCAACGGGCCTCACAGCGACCCTGCTGGCGTTTGCCTGCATCATCGGAGCCGATATTGGGGCTTACATTATTGGCCGATTATTCGGCAAAACGCCCCTATCCAACATCAGCCCGAAGAAGACGGTCGAGGGTGCGGTATCGGGGCTAGTCGTCAGCATCCTGGTCGGTATGGCCGGGTCGCAACTATTGGGGTGGCCGTTTAGTCCGCTTTCTGGGGGGACTTTGGGCACGTTTATTGGCATCACCAGTTTGCTCGGCGACCTCACCGAATCCTTGATGAAGCGGGATGCTGGGGTCAAAGATTCTGGCGATCTGATTCCGGGGCACGGCGGCATTCTTGATCGCACCGACAGCTACGTCTTCACTGCGCCCATCGTTTACTACTTTGTGACGCTGCTGCTGCCGCTCCTGGCCAAATGATGAGGCGACTGTCATCCGCAACGCCCCTGTTGATTGTCTAGAGCCTCGCGCCAGCATCATGAGCCCGTGGCCTGAAAATAGCGCCCTCAGGGGACGGGTCCCTGTCGGCCTAATCAGAATGGCCAGAAATCGGCTAAGGGACCCGTCCCCTCCCCCCTTTTATCGTTTGGCGTGGCGCGGCAGCGTCATGGATAATTGCCGGGCGTTACGTAACTCAAGCCTTGGAATTCAGACATTACATACTTGCTTTCTACCGAAATCAGCGCTGTAGCCTTTGCCGGAACCGCAATTCCCGTAGATCACTGCTGGTTTATTAATGACTGATCAGCTTCAACCCTCTATCCTAAAAGCCTCTCAGCGCAGGCATTAGCGCTACTCCAGCATCAACCGCTGCGGTTAATAAATGTAGCCTCATCAATAGCAACTACATACTCTTATCTGTAATTCTGTTAATTACGTAACATTTTGCTTAAAGGTCATGGATTACATAATTAAGGCGGTTATTGTATAAGGGTACACAGAAATCTCGGGTAAAGGTCGTGAGCAAACGAGTCACCATTGCCGTTCCAGAGTCGTTATTCGAACGATTGCAACCCGTCAAAAATCACCTCAACATATCCGCAATTTGCCAGGAGGCTTTAGATATGGCTGTTACTTATGAAGAAATCAAACTGCAATCCATGTCTGATGATGAGTTTGTCGAGCGGCTCCGCACTGAAAAGCAGGTGCTGTTGAACAAGGTGCAGCAAGAAGGCTATGAACTGGGCGTGCGATCGGCGTCGAAGCTCTCTTATCGCGACTTCAACCACTTCAGTCGAGTCCAGCCGCTCGCTGCCAGCTTTGATGAAGACGTGTTGGAGTATCTGTGGGACTATCTCGATCAGCGCGGCTATCCCGCAACGGCCCGCACCCATGATGCGGATTTTGCCCATTTGCTGGAAGTGAGCCCCCAATCGCGCATTCTCTTTTGCCAGGGATGGATTGATGGCGTGCTGTCGGTTTGGGAGATGATTAAAGACCAAGTCGAAGCGGAGTAGGTCTGCCAAGGTGTCGTTGAGAAACCTGATCACCCCGGTTTTAGCTGATCGGTCACTCAGTCTGGTGGCTGGGGACAGCGTGAAACCGGGGTTTTGTGCTGGGGCATTTAAATCGCGATCGCCACTTTGCCGGTCACCTGGCGTTGCTCTAACGCGCGGATGGCGTCGGGCACCTGGCTGAGGGGATAGGTGCGATCGCACAACGGCGTCACTTGACCGGCTTCGATCATCGCTTTCAGGGCAAGCAAATCGGCCTGCTTCGGAGTAGCGGTGAGGCATTTGATTTGGCGATCGCGCCGCTTGCCCAGCCAAGGCCCCAGCAGCATCGCTCGAAAGAATGCTGACGTTGAGCCGCCCACCATGACGTAAGTACCGCCCGCTTTCAACGCGGGGAGATAATCGGCAAAATTTCGATAGGCGGCGGTGTCGATTATCAAATCGTAGGGCTGCGCGGGCTGGGTTAACTCCGGATGGGTGTAGTCAATGACGCGATCGGCTCCCAGTTGCTGCACCCGTTCGGCCTTATGCGCACTGCAGGCTCCCGTGACCTCAGCGCCCAATGCTTTGGCGATTTGTACCGCAAAGGAACCGACCCCTCCCGCCGCGCCAATGACTAAAACTCGCTGGCCCGCTTGCAGTTGTCCCACATCTCGTAAGGCTTGCAGGGCAGACACGCCAGAAACGGGCACCGTGGCGGCAGCCTCGGCGGTGAGGTTGGTGGGCTGGGGGGCGACTGCTGTCTCCGGCGCACAGACGTATTCGGCAAAGCCGCCAAACCCCGATTCGGACAGGTCGCTAAAGACGCGATCGCCAGGTTGAAATTGGGTCACGTTGGTGCCTACGGCCTCGACTTCGCCTGCGATCGCGCTGCCCAAAATGGGATGCTTGGGCCGCCGCAGGCCACCGTACATCAAGCGAATTAAAAACGGCGTGCCCCGCATCAGATGCCAAACCCCGGCATCTACTGACGCGCTCTGCACCTTGATCAACACCTCATTGGCCTCGGGGGTGGGCTTGGCTACCTCCACCAGTTCCAGCACCTCTGGGGCACCGTATTCCGTTTGCGCGATCGCTTTCATCGTTTGCACTCCAACATCAGACATTACAGCAGCTATTGCAGTCATCGAGTCACCTCCCATGGCAACCGTATTGGATAGGATGCAGTCGCATTTCTTCGACTTACAGTGTAAGTTTAACTTACGGCGTAAGTTTGTCAATATGGAAGACGGTCACGATAGTCAACCAGTCGTCAAACGAGAGCGGCGGCGATGTTTTTGGAAAGGTAACGAAAGGTTGCAATGGCTAAATCGACATCGACGGAATCGCTGGGGGTGCTGCCCCTGAGTCGAGATCGCATTTTGCAGGTGGCGCTGCAGCAGGCCGATGCCGAGGGATTGGCCGCCCTATCGATGCGCAAGTTGGCCCAGGCGTTAGGGGTCAAGGCCATGTCCCTCTACAATCACGTGGCGAATAAAGACGACATGATCGATGGCATGGTCGAGTTGGTGGTCGCGGAGATCGCCCTGCCGAGCCTGACGGTCGATTGGCAAACCGCCATGCGGCAGCGGGCCACGTCCGCCCATGCGGTGCTGTTGCGCCATTCCTGGGCCACGCTGGCGCTGATGTCGAGGGTGAATGTGGGGCCAGCGATGCTGCGTTATGTAGACGCGACGTTGGGCTGTTTGGTCGAAGCCGGGTTCTCGTATCCCCTGGCGGATTATGCGTGGAATGCGATGGATAGCCACATTTACGGCTTCACATTGCAAGCGCTGAACTTTCCCTTTGAGGCGGACGAATACGCCCAAGCGGCCCAAGCTTATGTGGCGATGGTGCCCCCAGAGCGGTACCCCTATCTGCATCGCCTGACGCAACAAGTCATGAGCGGCGAACACACTGGCCTCCATGACTTTGAATTTGGCCTCAATCTCCTGCTGGCTGGGCTCGAAACCCTCCGGCGTGAGAGTGCGCCCCCTGCTGAGCCGTAGCGGACTGGCGCTGAGGGAACCAATCCGCCCCTGCCCCATGGCAGCGCTGCGGCAGCCAGTTGCTGCGAATTGTGACGGATTGGCCCAAATTGTGACGGATCGCCCCGAATGCAATTTTCTCCTGTCAGGTTAAAGACAGCAGTATTTGAAGGCGCAGCCGCATTCTCGGGCCATGATATTTCCACACTGGACGGGGCCAATGATGATGAGTTGCGGTGTCTGGGCGATCGCGGGGTGTGGTCTGCCCGCCGCCCAAGGGTCGGCCCCACCGACAGCCGTGGTGGTAGAGTTCATAAGTCCCACTGCGATCGAGACTGCTCAGGTCATGCCGGAACCGTTAGTTTTTGAGAGTGCCACTGACTTTGCCGAAGGTACAGCAGCCGTCCGGTTGGGCGAGCGACTAGGCTATATCGACACCACTGGGCAGTGGGTGACAACGATCGCCGACGCCAATGTCGAAGTGGCGGGCGCGTTTTCAGAACAGTTGGCGGTGGCGCGCGCGGGTGATTATCACGGCTATATTGACCCTTCGGGCGAATGGGCCATCAATGTGCAGTTTAAGCAAGCCAAGGATTTTTCTGAGGGCTTGGCAGCGGTGCAGGGCGGCCAGAAATATGGCTTCATCAATACCCAAGGCCAATGGGTCATTGAGCCAGAGTTTGCCCTGGTCGAAAGCTTTACTGAAGGATTGGCCGTGGTCAAACAAGACGGCGTCTACGGGTATGTGAATCGGGAGGGCGACCTCGTCATTGCGCCCCAGTTCAAAGATGCGTGGCAGTTTTCGGAAGGTCGGGCGGTGGTGAAAGTCGATCGCCAGTATGGCTACATTGCCCCAGATGGCAGCATCGCGATTCCCCTCACCTTTGACGGGGCATTCAACTTTTCCGAAGGGTTAGCCCGGGTGCGCCAGGGACAAAAGTGGGGCTTTATCGACACCCAGGGCGAGTGGGTGATTGAGCCGGTCTTGGACTATGCCTCCGACTTTGCCGAAGGTCACGCGGTGGCGCTGCAAGGGGGGCAGTGGGGATACATTGATCGCACCGGAGAGGTCGCGATCGCGGGCGAGTTTGACTACGCTGCCGATTTCTCTGAGGGTATGGCCGCCGTGCAAATCGCCGGGCAGTATGGCTACATCAACCTGGCGGGCGATGCCGTGATTCCGCCTACTTTTCAAAATGCTGGCCCGTTTGCTGAGGGGTTAGCCCGGGTGCGACTGGAGTCAGGTTGGGGTTTCATCAAGCAGGATGGCACTTTGTTGACTGCACCGTGATGGCAGGCCGCCGCGATCGCTCGGTGGTCAACGACCGCTTGCTTTGGCAATCACGGTTCCTAGATGTTCCCACGCTACTTGCTTTTAGCATTGCGCAGATAGCTCCGTTCATCTCTCAGCAGGCAATGAGGGGTTGAGAAAACCGGATTTTATAAACTCCAAGTTTTGTCGGGCAGCCGTCTCGGCTGCCCACACTGAAGATTAAATGCCCATGCTTTAATTTTTTGGGCTCTCGACACCTGACTGCAGATTGCATGAGGCCGGAAATGTGATTTCCGGGGGGGGATGGGGGAAGCACGTCAGTTCCACCCAGCGGCGATCGCCAGCGGGTGAATCGGCGATCGGCTTTACCCTTCGGCTTCGCTCACGACGCGGGGGAGTCCCATGCTGTAGTTTAGGGCACGAGTTTTCAGGTTGTAGCTGATTTCGCCGTTCTGCAACTGCTCTTTGATGAAGTGTTCTAAGTCAGAGCCGATGCGGCGCAGATTGTAGTCCGTGAGTTCGCAGTTGCCGGCGGCGGCCACCAGGCGATCGAATTCATCATTGACTTTCTTGAGCGCTTCATCACTCCAGAGAAACTCATTGTCGGGGTCAATATCCAGCGTCAGCACCGAGTCGCTGGGCACTAACTCATCGTCAACAACTTCAGCGGCGTAAATCAAGACATGGCGAGTGGTTGATTTCAACATGAGCTCTTCAAAGTTTAAAAATAGTCGGTAAACCTGTTGTCATTGTAAAGGCAGGGCGATCGCTCGTTGGACAGAGTTTTTATACAGATTCGTGAGGGCAGCCATAATCTCAATCCCGATGCGGGTAATGCTTGCCCCCAAGAGCGACCCTCCCCCCTACACGCTCCCTGGCCG
The DNA here is from genome assembly GCF_004212215.1 of Leptolyngbya iicbica LK. Lineage (NCBI taxonomy): Bacteria > Bacillati > Cyanobacteriota > Cyanophyceae > Leptolyngbyales > Leptolyngbyaceae > Leptolyngbya > Leptolyngbya iicbica. The sequence goes on along the minus strand of NZ_QVFV01000002.1, from coordinate 1,291,270 downwards.
AGTAGTCCATTCATCCCATTGAGAACCAGGCTGGTTAACCAACGGGGTTCTCCTTCACAATGGGAGAGTTGCTGCGCTGTTGCTGAGTTTTGAGAACCGCTATGTCCCATTCCCTAGACCCCATTCTGAACCGAGCGTTAGACGGCGGCGATGTGACCCCGGATGAAGGGCTGACTTTGTTGCGCACGTCAGACCCGGCGGCGATCGCCGCCATTCAGGCCACGGCGGATGCGTTGCGACAGCGACAAACGGGCGACACCGTGACCTATGTGGTGAACCGGAACCTCAATTTCACCAACATATGTGAACAGCACTGTAGTTTTTGCGCCTTTCGTCGCGACGATGGGGACGACGGAGCCTTTTGGCTCGACTGGGGAGCCATGGCCGAAAAAGCCGCCGAAGCCGTCGCCCAGGGCGCAACCGAGATTTGTATGCAGGGGGGCCTGAATCCCACGGCAAAAGTCAACGGCAGCAGCCTGCAATATTACGTTCAGCTGCTGCGCAATATCAAAGACGCCTGGCCGCAACTACACTTACATGCCTTTTCGCCCCAAGAGGTGCAGTTCATCGCGCGGGAAGATGGCCTGAGCTATGTCGAGGTGATTACGGCCTTAAAGGCGGCGGGGGTGGGTTCCCTACCGGGGACAGCGGCGGAAGTGCTGGATGATGACGTGCGCCGGGTGCTGTGCCCAGAAAAAATTGACAGTGCTACCTGGCTGGAAATCGTCGGGCTGGCCCACCAGTTGGGACTCCCCACCACCAGCACGATGTTGTGTGGACACATCGAGACGCCCGCCCAGCAAATCACTCATTTTGAGAAACTGCGGCAGTTGCAGCAGCAGGCGATCGCCCAAGGCAAACCGGCCCGCATCACCGAATTTATTTTGCTGCCCTTTGTCGGCGAGTCGGCTCCCCAACCGCTGCGGCGCCGGGTGGGCCGCGATCAGCCCATTCTGCAAGACGTCTTGCACCTGACGGCAGTGGCCCGCATTTATCTGGGCCACTGGATTCCCAATCATCAGCCAAGCTGGGTCAAGTTGGGACTCCAGGGGGCAATTGACGCCCTAAATTGGGGCTGTAACGACATCGGCGGCACCCTGATGGAAGAGCACATCACCACCATGGCCGGAGCCAAAGGCGGCACTTGTATGACGGTGAATGACTTGCAAGGGGCGATCGCCTCAATCAATCGACCCCATCAACAGCGCGATACCCTTTATCGTCCGGTCGGTTCGGGCATGTCTGTCGCCTCGGGTTCTGGCGGGTCTGCCTCAATGGGAAACAGCGTGCCCGCGCGGCAGTCTCGCAGCCATAAACGCACCGCTTGACCCATAATGCCGTCGCTGCTCTCTTGGGGCGGCGTGGGGGGGCGGGTCGGCTGGTCCGCTGCCCCCAAGCGGGAAAACATTAACGTCAGTCGCCACCCGTCCGCTGTGGGGACCAAAAATAGCCAGTGATACTGCTCCTGCCGGATGGTTTCACCCTCGAGATAGCGTCGTTCTAACATGGTGAAAAAGACTTGTTGCGTAGCGTCGTCTGCAACGGGCTCAAACGCCAGAGATTCGAGGGGTAAGGGCTCAAATTCGGCCCGCCCCGCCACCAGCATCGTGCCAAACTGCGTATCGTCGGGGGTGGTGCCCAGGGTGCGGCGGGCCACTCGATTGGCATAACTGGGCAAGTCGCGCAGCAGTCCGGTGGTCAGGGTTTCTACATCCTGAGGACACACCATCGGCGGCCGCAAAAAGGGCTCTGGGGCCGCGTCAGATGCCCAACTCGGGGCTGCCGCGATCGCGCCTAGCATCAGACCGAGCCCCCAGCTCAGCGCTGACCAGACGGTCACTTTACGATTGGGTGTTTTCGTTACCAACATCAGCCTTCTTCTGGGGTAGCCCAGACCCGAGCATCCTCCCTGTGCGCTTAACCTATCGTAGGGCGATCGCAAATGCCACCCCCGCACTACGACAGATTGCAACGTTGGGCACTCGAAATCTCATATCCTTAGTATCCTTATCGGAACATCCAGTGCGGGATGCCATGCCCAAGCGGCCCCGGGCTGTATCGGCGGCTAATCGGTGAGGAGTTTCGGAATGGTGCAAAAGCGCTCTTTATTCATTGTTTTGTTAGTGGCAGCCGGGTTTGCCACCCCAACCCTGACGGGCACGCAGGCAGCCAAACTGGCTCAAGGGGTCGATAATCCCGATGCCATGGATAGTCCTGATGCCGAGGCGGCCCCGACGGCAGACTCTCCAGAGGCGGCGGCCAACGCTGAGCCCAAGTTTCAGGCCCCGGCGGAGGGCTTGCCCGCTGATGCGAGCCTGACCATTGAGGGCACCGCCAGCATGGCCACGATCACGCGATCGCTGGTGCAAGCGTTTGAAGAAAAATATCCCAACGCCACGGTCACAGTGGTCGAACAACCCGCTGATGTGGCGCTAAAAAATCTGCAAGCGGGCGACGTGGAACTGATTGCGATCGGGCGGCCTTTGACGGCGGAACAGCAGGCCGCAGGATTAGTGCCCGTTTCCGTCAGTCGCGAAAAAATTGCCATCATTGTCGGCACCGATAATCCCTTCTCCGGAGAGTTGGAAGCCACGGACTTTGTCAACATTTTCTGGGGCACCGTCACCAATTGGAATCAGGTGGGGGGGCCAGATCTGCCCATTCGCTTTATTGATCGCCCCGAAACCAGTGACACGCGGGCCGCCTTAGGGGAATACGACGTGTTTGGCGGGGATATGACGGCTGGGGAAAAAGCCATCCAGGTCGATAGTGACAGCACCGCAGCGGTGGTGGCGGAATTAGGGGATAACGGCATCAGTTATGCGATCGCCAGCCAGGTGCTCGGCCAAGAAAATGTGCGAGTGCTGCCGATGTATGGCACCACCCCCGACAGTGGGCAATATCCTTATTCGCAACCCCGCAACTACGTTTACCAGGGCAGTGAGCCCCTTTCCCCGTCAGCGTCTGCCTTTTTAGCCCTGGCGACCGATGCCGAAGGGCAAGCCGTTGTGGCCGAGGCCAAAGCGGCGGAAGCGGCGGATGTGGCGGTCGCCGATTTACCCGACTACGTCTCTGCGATGCGCCCCGATGGGCAAGGGTTTGTGATCGGCGATCGCGACGGCAACCTGATCCTGCGGCAAGCGGATGGTACCGCCGTGGGGGATCCCATTCCCGCCCATACGGGACCCGTGACCGCGCTCACCTTTAGCCCCGATGGACAGCGGTTGATTAGCGGCGGGGCCGATGCCACCCTGCGCTGGTGGGATGCCGACGGCAACCCCGTGGGCGAACCCAGTAATTCTGGCAATGCGGTGGTTACCAGTCTGACGGCGCAGCCCGATGGGGGTGTGATTAGCGCGACTCAGACGGGTACCTGGCAACGGTGGGATGCCACGGGTAATCCCGTTGGGGAACCCGTGGCGGGCCATGCGGGCACCGTGCACGATACCGCTCTCAGTACTGACGGCAGCACCCTGATTACGGCGGGTGACGATGGCACCATTCGTCTATGGAATTTGGCCGATGGCACCCAGCGGGGCGAGCCCATCACCGGACACCAGGGCGCGGTGCGATCGCTGGCCGTGTTGCCCGATGGTCGCTTCTTCTCTGGCGGTGCCGATGGCACCGTGCGGCAATGGGCCGCGGATGGCACCAACATTGGCGAGCCGCTGACCGTTTCTGGTCCCGTCACGGCGATCGCCACCAATGCCGCAGGCAACAGCATTGTCGTTGGCGATGAAACCGGCGCACTGCAATATCTCTCAGGCGACGGTGTGCCCGTGGGCGAGCCCTTAACGGATGTCGGGGCTCCCGTGGAAGCCCTGGCGCTCAGTCCAGATGGTCAACAACTCGTGGTGAGCGCGGGAGATTCGCCTCAGTTACGCGATAGCACGGGTGCCATTACCTCCGGCCCCAACGCCGAGGGTGCAGAGGGTGACGAGAGTGGGATCGCGGGTAATCTGCCCCCACAGCTGCAAAATTTGTGGGGACAGCTACAAGGCTTGCCGCCCCAGGTTTTGTGGATTATTCCCCTAGCGCTGCTAGCAATTTTGCTGCTCGGGCTGCTGCGCAGCTTTCAGCAAGAGACCGACGATATTGATGATGACGACGAGGTGACGTCTGACCTCAGCCCTACTGACGCCACTGACGAGACCAATGAGGTAACAGTGGGCTCAAATGGTGCGGTGGAGAGCTTGTCAGCGGACGATTTTTCGGCAGACGACTTTTCGGCAAACGATTTTGCCACGAGCCCAGCGTCCAGCTCCGATGCCACGGTTCCCAGTGAAACGGTTTCCTCCACTGCCGCCGCCGTCCCCCTGGCTGGATTTGCCTCTGATTTAACCACCGAGGCCATTGACGGCTCTCTCGCCCAAGCCAAGCAAACATTGCAAGAAGGCGTTAGTTTCGGCAACGCCGGGCGGTATCAACTGGCGCTCGATCGCTTTAACAAAGCGATCGAGTTGGCCGATATGGAACGCCTGAAGGCTGCCGCCGCTGGGACGACTTTGGTCGGGGCCAGCGCTGTCATTGCGCGAGGGTTAGCCCGTCGTGGAGCCACCCTCGCTAACTTAGGCCGCTCAGATGAAGCCCTCAAGAGCCTCAACCGCTCGTTAGAAATGGATCCCGATGATGCTGCCGCTTGGATTGGTAAGGGCAATGTCTTTATCCCGATGGGTCAGCTAGACGAAGCCTTGTTTTGCTTTGATAAAGCGATCGAGCTCAATCCCAACCTTGCTGCGGCTTGGCAAGGCAAAGGCAAAGCCCTGCAGCAAATGGGGCGTGAAGCCGAAGCCCGCAAGTGTTTCCAACAGGCGACTGCCCTTGGGGGCCAGAATGACGATATTCCGCTCGACTTGGGCACCCCCGCTGTCAGCAGAGCGGCCTCCTCGCCCCTAGAGGTTACTCCCGCTCCGGAGTCAATGCCCTCGCTCGATTTTGCGATCGCTGACGAGTCGGCCAGTGACAGCGCTTCCCCCTCCCCGACGGCTGACTTTGCGCCGCCGCCACCGCCTGCTCCGCGCCCTACGGCTTCTCCAGCGGCACCAGATCTGCCCACCGACGTGCCCATTGGCCCCATCGGCCTCAGCTCTGCCGAGACGGCCCCTCCCCCTAGCTTTGATGAGGAGTTGCCGTCCGACTTATTAGCCGCGATCGACGATTTGCCCACAGCTGATCAACCGCCGACGGAGACTGTCATCCAGCCCCCATCTGCCGCCATCAGTCCAGCAGATCCTCTGCCTGATACGCCAGAGACGGCCATCCCTGAAGAGATTTTGCAAGCAATCGATGATTTGCCCGCCGAGCCTGAAGACGCCGACCCCGAGGCCCCGCTCACCAATCCAGTGAGTGTGCCCCCCGAGGTCGAAGCCATTCTGGCCGGGGAGTCAGACCTCCCTGAACAAGAAGAAATGGCCACCAGTGCCACCGCACCAGCGCCGAACGCGGATCAAGATGAGGATGAAACCCTAGTGATGCCTCAGACTGCTGCGCCCGCAGCGCCCTCAGCCATGTCCTCTATGCCTGCTGAGTCTCCAGAGCCCGATCCCGACATGGACACAGCATTAGATGGTTTACCACCAGAAGTGCTCGCTGCCCTGGAAGGGATTCCAGCTGACTCTCCCGACAGTTTTGGGCTTTCGACACCTGACACCACCGATGAAGAGGACAATCCATCTCGCTAAGGCTGCGTCTATGTCAGCCAAGTTGTGCCAATGCCAACCCAGGCAACGTTCATGCTGGCAGTGCAGCGCTAAAAAATCCGGATCACTCCCTCGCCTCATGTTGCAGTCTGACTGAAGCGAGGGAAAAGGCGAACCCGATGACTGGCGATCGTGACCTCAGGGTGAACTAACACTGGAGTCTTGCTGACCTGTTCCACAAGACCGCCCGAAATTGGCCGAATTTCTGCTTACCTGATTGCCACGATCTTCATAACTGTGATACTTTATGAGTCTGCTAGGACGTATAGCTCAGTTGGTTAGAGCACCACGTTGACATCGTGGGGGTCACTGGTTCGAGTCCAGTTACGTCCATCCCTTGAAACCCCGCCACTGCGCGGGGTTTCGTCGTTTCTGGGATTGAACTTTTGGGGGATCTGCAGAAGCTTGAAAATGTCTGAAACCGTCATGCTACCGTCACTATCCGTCAAGAATTGGGGGAGAATTGGGGGACGGGATTTGGGAGAATATGCCAAATGGGACGCTCAAATAAGGGTAAAGTCAGCATTTCTGAGCAGAGAGGATGGCTGCGGTTGCGGTGGACATACCAGAAGCGCCGCTACGAAATGTCCCTAAGTCTGCCTGATACAGTGACGAACCGCGCATTGGCGCAGCAGCGGGCAGCCATTATTGAGGCCGATATGCTCTCAGGGCAATTTGACGAAACGCTAGGCAAATATCGCGAGATTGGCCAGGGAGGATTGTCGGTCGTTGAACTGTTTGAGAGGTTCATGGCGTACAAGCGGCGGGAAGTACCCGATCCGCGCACTCTGGAGAAGTATGAGGGGCTGCTGAAGCACCTGCAGAGTTACTTTAGGAATCGGCAGGTGCAGACGCTCACCGAAGCCAATTGCTTTGAGTTTCGGGATTGGCTGTTAGAGCAGCTAGCGCCGCGCACCGCATCAGAGCGACTATCGATCATGCGGGCCTGCTGGAAGTGGGGGAGCGATCGCGGAATGGTGCGCTCTAATCCGTGGGCAGGGGTGAAGGTAAAGGTGCCGCCAAAACAACCGCCGAAGCCATTCAGCCGTAATGAGGTGAAGCGGATTCTAGAAGGGTTTAACGGCCATGCGCGATATGGCTACTACTACGGTTTCGTGTTCTTTTTGCTCTCGACGGGATGCCGAACAGGGGAGGCAATCGGGCTGAAGTGGAAGCATCTGTCGGATAAGTGCGAGCGCGTGTGGATTGGTGAGACATACAGCCGGGGCAAGCGGAAGAGCACCAAAACAAACCAAGCCCGTGAATTTATGCTGACGCCGAAACTGCGGAAAGGATTGCAGGCGCTGAGGGCTGAGCTGAAACCGGACCCAGAAGACCTGGTGTTTCCATCGCGGCGGGGTGGACCGATTGATGACCACAACTTCCGCAACCGGGCCTGGAAGTCAGTGCTGAAGGAAGTGAGAGTGGAGTATCGTAAGTCTTACAACACTCGCCATACGTTTGTGTCTCATGCGATTGATGGGAAGGTTCCTCCCGTTGAGGTTGCGGAACTGACCGGCCACAAAGAGGAAACTTTATTCAAGAACTACCTAGGCAAGACGGGAAAGGGAGCGCAGTTGCCTCCCCTGTGGGATGACGAAGAAGAGAATGACGACGATTTAAATGCTGCTAGTTGACTTTGCGTTTCTGGTAGCTGGGGAGGCGGTTTTGCCAGCGGGCGATCGCTTTCTGATGAAGCCGATGATTGGACCGGTTGATCAGCCAGTCTTCTAGCAGTGGACCGTTGAAGCGGACGGGGCGGGCGATAGTGCTGTGGACGCCTTTGATGAGGGGTGTCCAGCCTTGGCGCTGGCAGTAATCGGCGCTGTGGTAGCGCTCCAGGGTGCGATCGCTGACGCCCAACAGTTCTAAAGCTTGCTGCTTGGAGATCCAGTCGGGTCGCTTGCTTTCGACTTGTTCTCTGAGCGCTAGTATCTCTTGTCGCATCTCAGCCATTTGACGACTACTATCTTCGAGAAGGCCACGAATTTCGGTGAGGATTTGTGCGTTGTCCATGTCTGTGGGGTTGGGGTGGGATGGAAAACTGACTATCTGACCTGGTTGAGCATCTACAGGATTTCAGCAACAGGGCAGCGACATACTTTGACGAATTCTTCGCATTCCTACTGGGGCGGCTTCGCCAAGGCATTCCAATCTTTGAGATGTAGTCGTCTGTATCTATCTACAAGCATGTTGGACTCCCTCCTCGGCGATCACAAAGGGCCAGTCCTGACGTAAGACATTCAGCAGTTCAGTCACTTCGGCTTGCCAGCCTTCATGCCAAAGGGTCTGCAATTTGGATAGGGCAAAGTCTTGGTCACCATTGGCAAGGGCCTGATCAATAGAAATGGAGACTTGAATGGGATCAGGAGGGGGCTGGCGGTGTTGCCGTTGTGCACGAGCATCGCGCTTGGCCTGATTGGCTGTGAAGCCGCGCTGGAGGGCAGTTTTGAGGAAGCCGCCGGGGTTGCGAACCTGGCCCCTTTGTTCCTGTTCCTGGAGGGCGCTGAGGGCGTTTTCCACAATCTGACGGGCGGCGGCAGGATCGTTGGAGTTGATCAACTCCAACAACGTTTTTTGAATTGTTGTGTTGGCCTGGATCCCGGATACGTGGATTAGTGCTATCAGGTCTTCCAGCAAAGAGGTTTGGGAAACAAGGCGATCCCCTTGCACTCCTGAGGAAGATCTACCAATACCTTCTCTGTCAATTCCGAAACAACCAACAGGGTGGTGGGTGGGTACCAACTGTTTGTTGTTTTTTAACAATTGATCTCTTTGTTTTGGTACGTTCGCAGAACTGCGAGAGCCCTTGTCATTAATGGCGTTTCCTTGATTTGCGTTTTCGCAGGATTGCGAGTTGGACTCGCAGCTCTGCAAATTGGACTCGCAGCATTGCGACTCGGACTTGCAGGATGGCGATTCAGACTCGCAGGATGGCGACTCGGACTCGCGCAACTGCGACTGAGCCGACAGGGGGTGGATTTCGGGGACACTAACCATCATTTGCCCCCGCCGGGTATTCAATCGTCCCTTTTGTTTGAGGGCTCCGACGGCTCGGTAATAGGTCGCTTCGTGAACTTTGAGCAAGGAACACAGTTTGGTGACATCAACGCGCACTTCGGAACCAGGGGAGAGGTGGATAACGAAGTAGCAGTAGATGAGTCCCCTAGTAGTCAAAATGCCATCTTGATGGGCTTGGCAGGCTCGCTGCCACGTCATCGCGTAGTAGGGTCCCTTTATTCGTTCGTATTTTTGACCCGTATTAGAGGGTCCGAGAATTTGATGTGTCATAGTAGAAGAATGAAATTGAATGAAGCCTCTTTCGGGTTTGCTGACCTGGAAGAGGCATTTTTCTAGGAAAGCTCGCAAACAGTTGAGAGCGTCTGTATCGGTGCCGTATTGGTGATGAGTTCGTGTTGATTTCGAGTGTGATTTGAGCACTTGCCCCAAACCCTTTCAAACCAAGGGTTAAAGGTCACCTTGGGTGACTCGTAAATAACCTATGTGGAAGCTCCAGGTTTTGTTTTGTGGTGGCCAGCGGCGAAAATTGCGCATGACAAATTGAGCCTCCTTTGTTGGGCGTTTACTTTTTGCAGCAGGAAATTAGTTGGACACCTGTCCTGCTGCATTAGTTGAATTTGTTCTCTGGGCTGTTTGTCGAACCCAAAGGCGATTTTTTAGAAAACGACTATGTTTTTGACGAGAGCTGAATCCGCTCTATCACCTGCATGAGCAAATCCGGTTGCTCAACGAACGATCTAATCACCGTCGACGGAGTAAAGCCCGCGCCTTGAGCAGCGTCAACCAGTTGCTGCCATTGCACTTGCGTCAATCTGATGCCTATTCGCCGCTCTAGCTGCTGCATAGTGCAAAAGAACTCCTCTGTCGAACACATTCACAACATAGCCTGAAAAGTTCTGCCGGAGCGTTTCTTGCCTGTTTTGAGGTTGGGACAGAAAACTAGGGATTTTTAGTTTCGCTGGTTTTGTTTTTTGAAGGGATGACCCAGTCGGGATTTCATCCACGCTCAAATGTCCGGTTTTTGCGTTTTCGTTAAAAACCGGACATTATCACATTTTGTAAAAAGGACGTGTTGATAGCGTGGGCTAAGAAAACGAAGGTGGCGTTCAGACTGATGTCTAGTCCCACCAGAGTTTGATACCTTGGAAGAAATGAGAATAGATGTCCGTAGATTGGATGCGCCACCGACGATCAGCATCCATTTCTGACTGACGCCATATTTTTGTTATGGCCCAATGCCCAAAGTCCATCAAATCTTCATTCATGACAGGTTCCTTTCGACCCCCGAAATTTTTACGTAAACATCCCCGTAATTCAGGTTCAAGGACATATGCAATCTGATCAAGAAGATGGGCATCCAGAACGTCACTCTTCCAAGTAACTAGATCGTTGATATCGTCAGGAAGCTTTTTCAGAAAGCTTTTGACAAGTGGTTTTCGATATTTTTCTGCCGACGTATTTAGATATTCAATCGTTAAAATTAGTTGCTTCAATCTATTTTCGATAAATCCTGAACTTTCTTTTTTTCTCATGAGGGATTTCAAAAAAGAGACTTTTAAGCTGCGAAAATCCTTTCTGAAACAAGGATTTTGAAAGTCAAAGTCTTTGTTGAAGGATCGCTCAAAATTCATAAAGCTTCTAGCGTCTAATGCTGTGCGGTAACAAAGAAAAGCAACTGACTTAAGTTTGGCTATTCGACAATTCTGTAGCTTTTCTTTTAAGGCTTCTTCAGGCTCTATTTCAATGCAGAAGTCCAACTGCATCAGACTTAAGTCTTTAAGCTTGCGTGGAGGAATAGAAGCATTCTCACTTTGCCCTCTTTTATCAATACCTAAGGCCAGATAACCATGATCATTCCAATCATCGATCGCTTTGGAGACCTTCTTCCTATCGCAGCCTAGGGCCTCAGCGATATCTTGTGCAGTATGACCTTTATCGCTCCTTAAATAGATGTTAGCCCTTTCCTTGGCAAAGGGTTTCACATAGTTAGAAGAGCAGATTATAGTAAGCAATCGAATTTTTTCTGGGTTCAAAGGTGAGATTTTCTTCATGAATTTGATGATCAAATAATTTTCTGAATTCAAGTCAATAAGCTTGATAAAAATATTAATAGCGTCTTTTCTTGTTGGCTTCAACGGATGATGTAGTGGGGGGGGACACGAATAAAACGCGCAATTCACCAATCAGCATCACGAAAACTGGCTCACTGAAGCGAGTCCTGATCTGATTACCTTATGGCACCAAAGACTTCTCAGAGCCCACGATGATTGGCAGTGCGATCGCGGTCACGGTAATCCCCTCTCAGAATACAACTGTCTTAGTGATTCTGTACTACTTCTGACCTACGGGTGCTCTTGCCTGTTGTTCAGCGGATGTGAGGGATTGTGATGGGCCTGCCGGCACTCTGATCAGGTTGTGTGAGTTACGCCGACCTGTGAAGAAAATTGAGTAAAAATTTTGGCAATGTTTTTTTTGAGATAGCGCTGAAAGGTCTGCTGAGGCTGGATTGCAGTCATTTACGCAGCAAATGGCTGGATCACTCGAACACGCTTTTTTGTGGGCTAAGCGAAAGCTCTACCTCCAAATCGCTCCAGAACGCTGCAATTCATCAGCCCAGCCTGAAATTACTAAGGTTCTTGTTTTGTTCGACACGATTTTGCGTTGGTGAGGACAATATAGAGACACACATTGCCCTGATCAGCCTAGAACTGACGGCTGGTCAGCATGGCAGGTGTCCTGACTCGTGGTACCGGATTGACTTTGATGGCAGAAAGTTCAGTAGAAACTCAAGTGAACTCGACAGAGGGGGATACAGCAGATAACGACATCACAGCGATTCCTGACGGAAAGCTGCTGGACTACATCACCAACCAGCCTGTTAAAGACAACAGCAAAGAGCAGGTGCGGCAGCGGATTGCGCGGGCGCTGTTCCATGAGTACGGCATCAATGTGGAAGACATGGAGCCAGACTTCAAGATTCCCATTGGGGGCCGCAATAAGAAAGTCAGCATTGCGATCTTTCGCCATGGTTAGCCCCATGAGCTAGAGAACGTGCGGCGGGTAGTGGTGTGCGAGAAAGAGCCTACCGGACGGGGCATTACCAAGATGAGATCGCACGACCAGGCCAAGAAAGACCTGCAGGTGCTCGAAGACTTTATGGCAGAGGCGGGGGAAACCTGCGAGTGGGGGCTGTGGACGAACGGCCTGGAGTTCTTCTTTTTACATAAGAAAATCACCACATTTGATGTGAAGTTCAAGGCCGTGGGGGACTGGCCCATGGGGGATGAGACCCTGGGCACCCGCGATGTGGCTTCTATTGCACGGATGCGGAAGGCGGACCCGGAACTGCTGCGGGTGACGTTTCGGCGCTGTCACAACTTCATTCACGGGAATGAGGGAATGTCGAAGGATGTGGCCTTTCGGCAGTTCCTGTATCTGATTTTTGCCAAGATGCACGATGAGCGGAACCGTAACGGCCATGAGCCACGCTTCTGGGCGGGGGCAACGGAGCAGTTTGAGGCTGAAGGTCGGAAGGCGATTCGTGCTCGCATTGAACCCCTCTTTGAAGAAGTGAAGAAGCAATACGGACCTAAGCCGCTTGACAAAGACTCGTCAGGAAAAACGTCTGATGACGATAAACAACAACAGGCAGGCATCTTCCAGGGGAATGAGCAGATTGAGCTGTCGGATCGCGCCTTGGCGTTTATGGTGTCGGAACTGGCGAAGTATGACTTTAACCGCACGGACATTGACGCGAAGGGAGCGGCCTACCAAGAAATTGTGGGCGATAACTTGCGGGGCGATCGCGGCCAGTATTTCACCCCACGGGGAGCCATCAAGCTGATGGTGGATATGCTGGATCCGCAGCCCCATGAGCGGGTGTTAGACCCGGCCTGCGGTACGGGTGGGTTCTTGATTAGCACGGTGAACCATCTGCTGAAGCAGCGCCAAAAGGAGCTGGGCATTGACCCGGCGGATGAGTCTACGGCGGAGTTTTTGTCGCTGAAGCAGGAAATCAAAGAGTACGTGGAGACGAACCTGTTTGGGGCAGACTTTGACCCGGCGCTGGTGAAGACCTCGAAGATGAACCTGATGATGTCTGCCAATGCCGAGGGGGATGTCTTTCATATGGATTCGTTGGCGTTTCCGAAGGGGCATCTAGATGGCAATGACCCGGCGAAGGAGGCGATTCCGCTGGGGTCGATTGATGTGCTGATGACGAATCCACCGTTTGGGTCAGATATTCCCATTAGCGATCCGATGGTGCTGAATAATTACGACTTGGCGGCCAAGTGGGGGAAACGTCAGGAAGATGGCTCGTTTATTCGGGGGGATGGCTACCAGACGGCGGTGGCTCCGGAGATTCTGTTTATTCAGCGGAGTATTGATTGGCTGAGACCGGGGGGACGCATGGGCATTGTGTTGCCCGATGGCATTTTGGGCAATCCGGGGGATGAGTACATTCGTAGCTGGATTCTCAAACACTGCTGGGTGCTGGCCAGTGTAGACCTGCCGGTGGAGGTGTTTATCGTTGAGGCGAATGTGAACATTCTCACCAGTCTGCTGTTTTTGAAGAAGAAGACAGATCAGGAGATGAAGGCTGAAGCCCTGGGCCAGGTAACGGAGTATCCGGTGTTTATGGCGGTGGCTGAAAAGGTTGGCTTTGACCGACGGGGCAATACGCTTTATAAGCGCAGCCCGGATGGTGAAGAATTGGTGGAAACGGTAATCGAAACGGAAACGATTCGTCTCAGTGGGGAAAAGGTGAAGCGAACCCTCAGTCGTAAACAAAAAATTGTCGATGATGACCTGCCCAAAATCGCTGATGCCTATCGTGAATTTCGTGTTCAGAACCCCGAACCGGGTTTACCCAGAAGACAAGTAATAGTCTGATCTTCATATGAAAGTTAAGAGTATTCCAGGTAAATGGTTGCATCGTGATGGATTAAGGCTCGATAGCAAGCCTTACATGTCAGGTGCTCTAGAAGCAAAAGCAATCCTTGAAGATTTATCAGTCGTCAAAGAACCACTGAAAGCTTTAACGAGTGGACACAATGGTGGAATTTACAATGGCCCAAAGTTTTCCAGATATTGGGTAGATGATCCAGAATATGGAGTTCCTTTTGTTGGTAGTAGCTCAATGCTTAGAGGATGTTTGAGAATTCATCCGAGGTATCAAATTAGGCTAAGCGTCGCACCATAATCCGAATCATAGCGAGGTAGATNNNCAAGGGCTGATGGTTCGTATCTTCAGCTTATGGCGAGTGAGCTTTTTTACTGACTGAGCGATTTATCAAACATCCTCTTAGAGCTGATTTATCTCAATTGCCATTCCTAAGAAGAAGTTATGCGGAATCGAAAAAGCTTTCTTTTCTAGAAATGGAGGAAGGTATGACTTTGATTTCCTGTTCAGGCACTATCGGTAAAATGGCATATGCTCATCCTGGCATGGCAGGAATGTGGTCATCTCAGCACGTCATGAAAGTTGTGCCAGACCAACATAAAATCTTGCCTGGATATCTTTATGCATATTTAAGTAGTGCCTTTGGAATACCACAAATAATATCTGGTACATATGGCTCAATCATTCAATCAATTGAGCCGCAGCATATCGAAAATCTACCTGTACCTAGGTTTAGCTTATCAATAGAGAAAAATATTCATGATCTCGTCATGGACGCAGGAACGCTTCTAGAAAGGTATCAAAGACTCATCAATCAAGCAACTTCCCGGCTTTTCACAAAGGCGAAAGTTGATAATCCTGAACCTCATGAATGGTTTACAGATTCAAGTGATCTTGGCTTCTCTGTTCGTTCATCTGAACTCAAAGGTATCTTTAGAGCATGGAACCACTCTCGTAGAGTCCAGAAAATATATGATCAGATTCAATCTGGAAAGTGGGATCTGCTTGGTGATGTCACTATTTTTGAATGGTTAAGATGGCGAAAAATGTTTGAGCGCCGAGATGCCGACCCTAAATACGGTATTGAAGTAATAACTCAGAAGCCCTTATTTAATCTTTTTCCCGAAGGTCGATGGTTGTCTCGAGAGTATCTACTAAACCATTCTCCAAAGTATGTAGTTCCAGATGAAACAATTTTGATCGCCAAGCAGGGGACACTAGGAGAAAGGGAGCTTTATTGTCGATGTGAATTTATTACAGGTGCCCGTATGCTTTCAAAAGCATATTCAGACCATTGCATGAGAATTGTTGTGAAACCTGGAGCTATTCATCCTGGCTACTTGTTTGCATTCCTTAGATCTAACGCTGGGTTTCGGATACTAAGAAGTCTATCAGAAGGAGCCAAACAACAAGACCTGCACTGGCGGACTGTACCAAATATTCCTATTCCGCGACTCTCCATCAATGAAGAAAATCAAATCGGAGATACTATCCGCGAAGCGTATCGTTTCCGGAATCAAGCAGTTGAGAACTTCATTGAGGCTCGTCAAAAATTGGAAAAGGTTATACGGGAGGCAGACTGATGGCAAAAGTGATTGCGATAGGCCAACCCATCAACGATGCCGAACGTCTCGTCATCGCTCACCTTCGCGATCATCTCCCCGACACCTACACCGTTGTCCATAACTTCGAAATTACCCGCTACAACCAAGACTTTGAAGTCGATATCGCCCTCCTCGCCCCCCACGCCGTTTACCTCATCGACGTGAAAGGCACCCGTGGCACCATCAACGTCTACGGCTCCAAGTGGTACCCCGAAGGTCGCCAGCCCTTCACCTCTCCCATGCTGAAATTGAGGGGCCATGCCAAGGCGTTCAAAGGGATTCTTTTAGATGCAAATCCGGCTCGCCCTGAAATTAATGGGGTCTGTGTTGATCCTGCCGTGATCCTTCCTGCCCCTGACGCCACCCTTAATGATGAACGGGGCAGAGATCGGAAATACACAACTACGCTCAGACGGGCAGAACGATTTTTCAAAGACAGTACCCGTATCGATAATCGCTTCACTCGCGACATTCGGGGCTTCCATCGCCTGGTGCTCAACGCCCTGCAAGCCAACAGCCGCCCCATCTCTGGCCCCAAGCAGTTTGGCGACTGGTCCGTCCTAGAAGATCTCGGCGGCATCGAAGGCAACTACAACGATTACCGCGTCTACAGTACCAATGCGGGGCCAAACTCCGGCACCGCCTTGCTCCGTGCCTATGAAGCCGACCCCTACATTACCGACCCTGACGAAAAAGCCCAACAGCAGGCCCGCATCAAAAACGCCTACATCGCCCTCAACCGAATGCCGCCCCACCCCAATATTCTGGGGGTAAAAGGCTTCTTTGCCAGCGAGATGGAAGACTACTTCTACCTCGTCACCGACGATGTTCCCGGCAACGTCCTCAAGCTTTACTTCGACAAACCCGACCTGGCCCTCACCTACGACCAAAAGCTCAAAATCGCCCAGGACATTTTCTCCGCCCTGCACTCCGCCCACTATCACAACAACATTCACCGCAACCTCAACCCCAGCGCCGTTTTGGTGGGCACCAACGGCCAGACCTACCTGATTGACTTTGACTACGCCCGCACCGGCACCCAGCGCAGCCACACCATTGCCGGAGAAATCACCGAACAGCTCGACAAAGACTACCTCGCCCCCGAATGCCAGGGGGGCAACCTGGCCGCCGCCAGCCCTGCTTCTGACGTGTTTGCTGCCGGGCTGCTGCTCTACGAACTGTTCACCGGCCAAAAGCCCTTCGACGACCCCAGCGACTGCCGCAGCCGGGAGGCCATCTTCCCCGTCAAGCCCTCCGACCAGGAGCCAGACCTGCCCACCGGCTTTGATGACTGGCTTCAGAGCCTCTGTACCTTCGCCATTCAGGAACGCCCCACCGCCAAACAAGCCTGGACCCAGCTCAGAACCCTGATCCGCGAGGCCAAAGCGCAACCCGTTAAGCCTAAACCCGACAAACCAACGGCACCGCCCGAACCCGCCGAGCCCCCCGCCGAACTCGACTACCGCAACCTGACCCCCGATACCCAACTAGGCCGTAAGTTTCGGGTGGAAAAAAAGCTGGGGGAAGGCACCTTTGGCGTAGTTTACCAGGTGATCGATACCCTGGCGGACATGCGTGTCGTCATCAAAATCATCTTGAAAGACCGCTACTCGGTCATCGAGCGGCTGAAAAAAGAGTTTCGACCGTTGCGGGGGCTGCCCGACCATCCCAACGTGGTCAAAGTCTTCTATCCAGACTTTTTGCCCAACGAGGGGCCACCCTTCATCGCCTTTGCCTACGTGGAGGGCATCGATGTCAAAGATATGGTCAAAGAGCGGCTGTTTTCCCCCGACGATGGCCTGCGGCTGGCCCTGGATGTGGCGGCAGGGCTAGACCATATCCATCACCACGACGTTTGCCACTGCGACATCAAGCCCAGCAACCTGCTGTGGACTGACGAAGGCACCAAAATCATCGACTTCAACGTCTCGGTGCAGGTGGGGCGCGGTGGTTCCCATGGGGGGGGTTCCCTGCGCTATCTGCCCCCCGATCTCGACCTCGACAGCGATGCCCAGAAGGCCGACCTAATGGACCGGGATCTCTATGCCCTGGGGGTCACCCTCTATGAAGTCATCACCGGCTACTATCCCTGGGAAACGGCCCAGCCCCCCGCCGGACAACCCGCCAAAGACCCCCGCGAGTATTCCGGCTTGACAGACCTGGCTCCTGAACTGGCCGACCTGATGTTGAAGCTAATTGCGCCCAAAAAGTGCGATCGCTTCCAGACCGCTGCCGATTTGCGCCATGCCCTCCAGCAAATTCAGCAGGCTCGCCGCCTGCCGCCGCCCCCCGAAACCGATGTCACCTTATCCAATCTAGGGCGGGAGGGCGAAACGGGGAATCCCTTTGTCAGCTATCTGGTCACTCTGTACAGCCAGAGCCACCGCAGCAACGCCGGTACCCGTGGCCTAGATCATCTAAATAACAAATTAGGCCATAAAACCTACGTCAACACCCTGCTGGATGATGAGCTGCTGCCCGCCGTCCTCCAGGGGGAGTTCAAGCTGGTAATCATTACCGGCAATGCCGGGGATGGCAAAACCGCCTTTCTGCAAAAGCTAGAGCTGTACGCCGCCGAGCAGGGGGGCGTCCTTGACCATCGGCACAATGGCTGCCGCATGGAGTTCGACGGTCGCACCTACCTCAGCAACTACGACGGCAGCCAGGACGAAGGGGAACAAACCAACGATGCCGTACTCGATGCCTTTTTTGCCCCCTTTGCCGGGTCAGAGGCCAGTCAGTGGCAGCCCGCCGAAGTGCGCCTGATTGCCATCAACGAGGGACGGCTGATTGACTTCCTTACTAGCCGAGAGGAGACCTTTGGCCAGCTTAAAGAAGTGGTGTCTCGGGGGCTGCAAACCGGACTGCCGGAAGCCGGCGTAGCCATCCTCAACCTCAACCTCCGCAGCGTGGTGGCCGATGTGCCCGATCGCGACGGCTCCATTCTGGAACGGCAGCTCCGCAAGCTCACCCATCCCACCTTCTGGGAAGCCTGCAAGACCTGTGAGATTGCCGATCGCTGCTATGCCCTCCACAATGCCCAGACCTTCCAGGATCCCACAGCTGGGGAGAAAGTGGTCGAGCGGATCAAGACCCTCTACACCCTGACCCACCTGCGAAATCGGCTCCACATTACCCTGCGGGATCTGCGCTCTGCCCTCTCCTACCTGCTGGTGAGCGATCGCACCTGTGAGGAAATAAAACAGCTCTACAACGGCTATGCTCCCGGTGCCCGCGAGGCCATCCTCGACGGCTATTACTTCAACAGTTGGCGCGGCGGCGAAGGGGAGAATAGCGATCGCCTGCTGACCCTGCTGAAGGATGTGGATATCGGCAACGCCACCGACGCTCGCTTAGACCGCGAGCTAGACTTCATGGCTCCGGTGGCTGGGGGCAAACGCTTTACCTTCGAGCAGCGGTCGAACTTTGACCAGCAGATCTTCACCACCGTCTTTGAAGAACTGCCCCGCGATTTTTCCGGCATTGGCGGGCGCGATCGGTTTGATGCTCACCGTCGCTATGTGGCCTCCCTGCGTCGCCGCTACTTCTTTGAGCAACGGGCCGAGGGCTGGCAGCGGCTGTTGCCTTACCGCAGTGCCACGACCTTGCTAGACCTGCTCCAGAGTCATCCCTTACCCGACGATGCCTTACCCCGTGTGCTCTCAGCTATTAACCGGGGCGAAGGGCTGACCAATCCCGAACGACTACAGGGAGACTTGGCGCTCCAGGTGCGCGAAGTGGAAAATGGCACCATCCGCAGCTATCGGATTTTTGGGTGCGATCGCTTTACCCTGGACATCTACGACCAGGCCGAAGCTGCCTGCTTTGTGGAGCATATGCCCAGCGGTCTCGTATTGCGGCACCAGGGCGCTGCCAGCACTGATGCCGAGCTAATCATCGACCTTGATATGTTCGAAATGCTTGAACGGCTGAATGATGGCTATCGCCCCAGCATCGAACAGACCCAGGGATATTACCTGAGCCTGGTGGTATTTAAGAACCTGTTGGCCTCTGCTCCCTACCGGGAAGTTTTGCTGACCACCACCGGCCACGACTTTTACCGCGTTTGCCGGGAAGACTCTGGCCAGCTCCAGTTTGACGCTCTCGACCAGGAGGTAGCCCATGGCGCTGTCTAAACGCGATAGTGAGTTTCGCCTGCCCCGTATCAGCTATCTGGAATTCAAATTCACCGATATGGATCGGGTGCTGACGGCCTTCTTTGCCCGCCTCTGGCATGGGGGTTATCCCAGTCGCTTAACCCGCAACTTTTCCCTGGAAGTGGAAACCTTCATTGACTTTGCCCTGGAGCATCCCGAACTGTTCAACGGATTTGCTGACCATCGCGACATCCTGGAACGCTGGATGAGCACCCACCTGATGGACATGGTGAATCGCGGCAAGGGCGATAAAGAAGCCGTCGCCGCTCCCCGGCCCCTGCATGGGTTTACCTATCGCCTGCGCAATCCTAAGCATTCCAGAGACTATGGCACCTCTCAACAGCTCTATGAGATGCTGTACCACGCCAAAGGCGGCAGCGATGCCCTGGATCAGCTCAAGCAGTTTTTCTTCCCCGGCATTGACCCAGTCACCCATCAGCAAAACCAGGATGCGGTGGATGTGGAGACCCAGGCGCTCTTACACCTGCCCATGACCATCTCAGATGCTCCTGATACCAATAAGCGGGGAGACCAGAGCCCTCCGGTGTGTCAGAGTTCAGCCAACCTCCTGGCAGAGGATGTGAAGCGGCTCCTGTTCTACCAGAGCTTCATTCCGCGATCGGTGATGGTGGAATACCTAAAAATCCTCTTTGCTTTCCACCTGGCCCTGTATCACTTGCGTCTGCTCAAACTCATCCCCGAAATGGTGAAGCGCCAGGGAGGTTTGAGCTGGGGAGAGAAGCCTTACCCGATAGGTATCCTGGTGGATGTGGCGAATCGACCGGACACGGGCATTGCCGGTCTGGCAGAATCCAGCGCCGATTTCCACTTTCGCCGCATCCCCAACTTTGTCAAAGCCCACTACGCCCTCCGTAAGCTGGATGAGTTCGGCAAACACCTGGTCAAAGTCGGCAAGCTGAATAAGCAGACGGAGGAACAGTTCACCGTCGCCGAAGTCGCCGCACTTCAGGGTTCCATCTACAAGAACGAACGCGACCCTTTCTTCAAACAGCGCCTGGCCGGACTGCTGGAAGACAGCGGCAGCAATAGTGAAGAGCTAGATCCAGAAACCCAGGCGATCGTCAGCATGGACTTACCGACTTTTGAGACTTACATCGAAATCCTGACGGCTCTACGGGGAGAATACCATCGCCGCTACATTACCCAGTGCCTGGACTCTCTGACTCTCAAAAATCGTCCGGGAGCTTTCCTGACCCAGGCCCGAACCCGTAACTCTCCCCGAAAATTTATCTTAGATAGTCGCTTGCTGGAGGTGCTGTTACAAATCGCCGTGCTTCGCCCTGGTGGCAGTCTGGGCTTTTACAGTGGCCCCATGCGCATTGATGAGCTGCTCAGCTTTTTGCGGGAGCGCTATGGCTTATACGTCGATCAACTCCCTGATGGAGATGGGTTTGGTCCGGCCAGCATTACCGAACGGCAGGCACTACAGGAAAATCGCCGCGCTTTTACATCACGGCTGCGAGAGGTGGGCTTTTACCGTGATTTGTCGGATGCGTATATCTCTCAGACCGTAACTCCCCGATATGAAATTGGTTTGGAAACGTCTATCACAAAGTAGTTATAGAGAATTGGTATGGCACAAGGGCTTCAGGAACTTAATGGTCATGAACTTGCCGCTGCTTTAGAGCAGATACTGTTGCCGTTATTAGCCGAGCAGGTTCGCGCTCGCCAACCGGGTCACTGTATGCAAGTGTCCAACCTCAGCACCGATTTGATGGTGCGTCTCTGTAGCGGCCTGCGGGCAGAGGTTTCTGATTCTGAAGTCGTGTTGCTCTGGGACGGTAGGGCTGGGGCAATTCCCTCAGAGATGACTGTTACCGGCACCAAACTGGTAGAGCTACGTAATCCGCTTCCAGATGGTACCCAGCGCCCACCCCTGCTGGTTTTTATTCCCGATGATTTACGCACCTCTGCCGAAGACTCATTCGGGGTAGCCACCTTTGAAGACCTCCAGGTTGGAGACGTCTATAAGCAGGTTGTGAGCGAACTGCTCAATCGTTTGCCCACTGGCTTGCAAAACCCCGTGCAGGAGATTGTTCGACGTCTAACAGATAAAGCCTGGACTTATGCTGAGTCAAAGGCGATCGCCCGTTTCTTGCTGACTATCGAGGTCAACGAATACGACCCCGCTGTTGTTGGAGCAGCACTCTTCGAAGTGGGCCTGGTGCCTGATTTTGAGTTGTTAAGTGACCCCGCCAAAGTCCTTCAGCGACTTGATCGAAACCGAGACTGTGTTAGCACCCTCACCTGGTCTCCTAAGTCTGAACGCTTGCGGGTCTTAGACCTGGAGCTAGCAAACCGAGCCTTTCGTAATAAGCTCGCTAACTTTCTGGTTGAAGTCGGTCTGGAGGATCCCCGTTACTGGACCCGCCGCATTGTTCTCGATCGCAACCTTTGGGAATTTGCCTTTAACCGCTGGCAGTTCGAAGACGCAGGGGAAGACGCAGGCACGATTGCTGTTGAAGTGACGGCTCTGGAACTGCCCACAGTTGAGGAAAACGAAGAGGATCCTCGATTGGGGGATCTGCTGGGGCAAAAGATTCTCCCAGTCGGAAAGAAGGGACTGCGGAAGTTTTCGGTCAGCTTCCAAACCGACCCTCATCCTTCTAAAGTGCCGGGACTGGCAAAGTTCGCGGCTCAGGTCATCTCTGTCGAAGCTGGCCCAGTTGGACTGGTCAGAACCAAGTCTGTCTGGAAATCTAAGAAAGCCGAAGCCACCATCTCTTTTTCCCGCTACACCAAAGTCGATTGGGAAGAAGGATGGCATTTTGTGCGCATCGTCCCGCTGACTGACTCTGGCGACCTGTTGCCCCTAGTCGATGCCAGTGGACAGCCGATCCCGTGGGGCGGCGAATCTGAGGGAGCGGTCGGGGTCTATCCCCATGAAAGTGATCTGTTCTATGTCCTACCCGATGATGAACTCGATATTGCTCCTGTTCAGCGAGCTAAACAGCGGGAATCCAGTTTGGTTCATGCTCAGCTGCGCCTACAGTTCATAGCTCTTCAGGATGAGCGCGATCCAGACACGATTCAACCGACTGCTGTTGAGTGGGCCGCTAAGTCCAACCGTTCCACCTCCAACACAAACTTTATTGAGGTCAAATTCGGTCGAGAGGGCAGCGTCAATATCCCGGTCTCAGACACCCTCAAGGTAATTGAACAGAAGATTCTGGCCGAGCCAGCAGGTAGCGTGAACTGGCATTTATCCATTGATGCCGGGGTTGTGGGCACCAGCACCAGCCGACTCTCCACCTGGCCACAGGATGACCCGACTCAACGGTTCCTACAAACGCGATCGCAATACTTTGAAGCCGTCAGTCAGGGCCAGCTGCATCTGATCACCCAAGCAGCAGACTTTTATCAACTGCAGCTCCTGGTGTCAGACTATGCCAGCACCTACCAAGCTGCTCTACAGCATCAAATACAGGTTGCTAACCAGACTGATGGAGATGCGAAGAAACGAGCCCTGGCAGCCCTCAAAACCCTCCTGGCGGTTGATACTATCGCTGTTACTATCACCGACTACCGAGGCCGTATCCGTGAAGCAGCTCTCGTGAGTCCGACCCACCCTCTGAGAGCGCTATGGCTGGCCACCTGGGCGCAAGTAGGTAGGAACTGGCTCAAGCAGGCAGCTCAAAGTGCTGACGAATTTGTGGTGTCTACCCGTGACACCCTACTGCGGTCTATGGCTCCCGTCAGCTTTCCGCCCGTCCTCACTTTAGGCAGCAGCCAGGTACTCACGGCAATTGACAATATTCATCCCCTGTGGACTCTCTATGCCCCTTCTAAAGAAGATGACCCACGGGGATTAATCAGCGACATCTGTACAGCCTTTAGCCTGGATGAGCCCGGCATTGGTGGAGCCACCATCGATGGAGCCTACCTGGCCCAGCGCCTCAAGCGATACCTGGTCCAGCACCCCTATGTCCGTACCCTAACCATCAACGCCTTTAACCCAGGGCAGGGAGCTGTCTTAGCGGATATGCTGCTGGAGCTTCAAAAAGCTCAGCCCTTCGCTGATCTGAACTATGACATTCGCCTCTTCGTGCCGGATCCTGATGCTATGGGGGTTGGCAGTGCTCTCTTCAATCTGCTATCTCCCACTTCCTCAACCACAGCTCAAGAAGCGGATAATTTTTCGACCCCCAGCAAGAACCATCTCTATCCCAAACTAAGCTTGGCGATTCGAGGAGCGCAGGAGTTCCAGCGTTCGCCTGATCAGCATTTGGCCCACATCAGCATCCTGTTTGATGTTTTTCCAGCGGAACAGGTGTCCGCTGAGCCTGCCTCCACTAAAGAAGTGACGGCTCCCGTACATGGCTTGTATCAAACCTTTGAGGTCGATTACTTCGAAGATGACAGCACAGTGCGCTGGAACCGTAAGCCCAAGCACGGTAAAGCCTTACCCTGTGAAGACTGTGGTGCTTTAAGTGATTTGCTTTCGGGTTTGCCTGCCACTATGTCTCAGGCTACAGCTGCGATCGCGACCGGACGCACCGGCTCCGACCTCCGCCCTGTGCTGGCCCTTGCCCTCGACGAGGATGACCGGGCCATGATCGTGCGCGTTCACGAGGTCAGTGACTGGGTGATCACTATCGATCGCAATATGGGCATCGAGTTCTATGACCACGGGCAGCGTAAGAATCGCCCCGACTACCTGATTGATCACTCTCCGGAGCAGGCATCCAACCTAGGCCATAGCCTGGTGATTACCTCCCGTTCTACAGAAGAACTAGAGGCCATGGTAAGGCCAGTGTTACAGAAATACGGCCTACCGGACAGTACATCCCATGCCGAAGCAGTGTTGGATCAGTTGCGATCGCTCTCCGGTCGTTTAGCCCTTAAACTCATCTCCTCCCCCAGCCAGCGAGCAGAAGTGCTCGGATTAGCCTTAGCCCGCCTTTACCTTGAGTACCAGGGCGTCTTCAGCAATCAAGTAGTAGTCCCCCTTGACGCTCACCTGGAGCTGTATCGCAGCCTCCAGCAGCAGTCAGATGAACTGGGAGACGAGGTCAGCTTTAAGCGGACTGACCTAGCGCTTTTCGACCTCAATGCCGCTTCTAGAACCATTACCTGCCGTCTGGTGGAGGTTAAGTGCTACAGCCAGAGCCAAAACTTCTCTCAGCTCAACCAGCTCAAGGAGAGCATTGCCCAGCAGATTGGCCAGAGTGAAGAAATTATTAGCTACCACTTTGACGCCCATCGCTGGCCTAATGATCGCCCAGACCGACTGGTCAAAACCCGTGAGTTTGCCCAACTACTAGAAACGTATCTAAATCGGGGCTTTCGCTATCAACTGATCGACCCACAAGCCAACGAAGAGGCCCGATTTTTCATAGAAACTCTGGAAGAAGGCTATCGGCTCGACTTTACCCGCAGTGCCCTCATCTTTGACTTAGCCAAGCCTGGCACAGAGGCCCCCGATGAAGAAGCCGGTATCGAATTTCACCGCATCGGCATTGACCTGATTCGTGAACTGCTGGAGGCATCAGCATCCCTTGAAGAACCTGAAGAAGCCACTTTGGTTGCTGAAGCGGCTGCTGAAGTCGTAGTTGCCTCCACTGAGACCACAACAGAGCGGCTTCGAAGTAAGGCAGCTTCGGTACCTAAATTGAGTAGCGCTGCTTTCTTGGGAAGTGAGCGCGATCGCTCCGTTTCCTGGGAAGACCTTCGAACTGCAAAAGCCGTGGATTCTGAAACTGCCAGCGATTTGGAGACAACCTCAGAGCCCATCGATTCAGCTAGTACGGAAGATGACCAGGTAACATCCTCCCAGGAAGAAGAAGTTTCAGCAGAACCCACCTCAACCGAGCAAGACTCCCTCAGCTATCTCAGGGCAGTAGAAGAACCACCAATCCCCCGAGCGGCTGAAGTTGAAACCGAGCAACCTGCCGTAGCTTCAGCTTCAAGCGGAGAAGGCCCGAACTATGATGTCTTGCTGGGAGTGAACGGCGAATCGCCCCAGTACGGCATTTTGGGAGAAGCTTCCGGGCGCAAAGTCGCGATCGATCTCAATCAGACCCACACCATTAGTCTTTTCGGGGTTCAAGGCGGCGGCAAAAGCTACACCCTGGGCACCATAGCCGAAATGGCCTCTCTGGCAATTCCCAACATCAACCGCCTGCCAGAGCCATTGACCACCATCATCTTCCACTACAGCCCTACCCAGGACTATAGGCCCGAATTCACCAGCATGGTGGAGCCCAATTCTGATGAAGCGCAAATTGCTTCTCTTCGAGACCGTTACGGGGCAGAACCCAAAGCTCTATCTGACGTTATCCTACTCACCCCCGCAGACAAACTGGATGAGCGCAGGGAAGAGTACCCCAGCATCACGGTTTATCCCATTAAGTTCGCAGCATCAGAGCTGCAAGCCAGCCACTGGCGCTTCTTGATGGGGGCTGTGGGGAATCAATCCACCTACATGCGGCAGCTCAACCGCATTATGAAGACCCATCGCAATAACCTGACCGTCCAAGCCATTCGGGATGGCATCGATAGTTCTCTGTTGCCGGATACCCTGAAAGGATTGGCTCATCAGCGCTTGGAGTTGGCCTCAGAATACATTGACGATACAACCCATCTCGGCGACCTGATTCAACCAGGGCGTTTAGTTATCGTTGATCTCCGAGACGAATTCATTGAAAAAGACGAGGCACTAGGGCTGTTTGTCGTGCTGCTCCAGCTCTTTGCCGATGCCGAATACGAAGGTCGCAAGTTCAACAAGCTGGTTGTCTTTGACGAAGCTCACAAATATATCGAAAGCCCCGATCTCCTCTCTGGGCTAATCGAAGTGGTTCGCGAGATGCGCCATAAAGGCACCAGCATTATGGTCGCTAGCCAGGATCCGCCCTCAGTACCTGTCTCGCTTATCGAGCTATCAAGCCAGATTATCCTTCATAAGTTCAACTCTCCTGCTTGGCTCAAGCACATTCAAAAGGCGAATGCTGCCCTTGACAGCTTGTCGCCAGATAGGATGTCCAACTTGAAACCAGGGGAAGCTTATATCTGGTCGAACAAGGCCAATGAAGATGCCTTCATCAAAGGTGCCGTGAAAGTTAAGTGCCGACCAAGGGTCACTCAGCATGGTGGCAGTACAAAGACAGCCGTCGATCATTGACGAGAAGCAATCGCCGGGACACAAATATGCTGAAGCTCTTTATTCTGCGAGTTGGAGTGGTTGCCAGTTGCCGGAGCCGCTGAAGACCGCTCAGTAGTATGGGTGGCTGTATTCTCCACTTTCCAGGAATGTCAATTGGGTTCCTCATAGAGCGACATCGCCAGGAGTGCCGGAGAGGAGGCGATGTCGTCGTCCATCATCAATCCTGCCAGAAATCCCTGAAGCGCCCCGGTGACAGCTCCGTATATTTCACAGTGTGCTGAATATTGCGGTGGCCTAGATACGCTTGAATCGCCCGCGTGTCATGCCCCTTGGCGGCCAGGTAGTATCCGCAAGCATGGCGTAACTGATGAGGATGCACCGGAAACGGCAACTTCGCCGCTTTCCCCGCTCGCTGAATGATGTTGTGCCCCGTGCGCTCCGTCATCGGGCCACCCCGCTCCGTTACAAACAGGTAGGGCGTGTTGGGATAGTCCCGCTGGAGCTGCCGCAGCGATCGCAACTCTGGCCCTCGTAACGGATGAGTCGCCGGCGTCCCTTTCTTCCGTCGTGCCACATGGAGAACACCGGCTTTCAGATCCACCTGGTCCCACCGTAGGGCGATCGCCTCTGATACTCGAAAGCCGTGGCGATACATGATCATGATCAAAGTCGAATCGCGATGACCGTGGCGGCCGATTTTCTTCGCGGCCTGGATGAGCTGATCGACTTCGTCGGGGGTGAGGTGCTCGCGAGATCGCACCTCGTCATTTTTCGGTTTACGGGGTGGCTGATTAAGTGGCTCTTCAAACTTTGCCGAAAATGATGTTTGGGCGGTTTTGTCTGACATGTCTCTAATTACTGAAGCGTCGTTGCTGACTTAGATGAACATTGCCGAAAACGAGCATTTTCGGCAATGCTTCTCATTCAGCTCTTAGCAAAGCGGCGTTGCAATGCATCCGTATTGTGTCAGGCAGCGCGAGAATTTAACTGGCGCGCGGTAGACACATAGAGGTCTGTCAGTCACTCGTGGTGGTTGTTTGCTCTAGGGGAGGGAGACCACAAAGGGCGCGATCTTCGTCAGAGCGATCGGGGTTGTTCATCAGGTAAGGAGTGAGGCGATCGCAGGCGTCCGTTATGAGTTCATCGAGGTTTGAAGTGGTATATACAGTAGCAAGGTCTAAAAAATGGTTATTGCTTAAAGGATTTCGCTGCAGATTGGCTATCAATGTCCAATCCTTATTGAAAGAACCGTGTACGCTATACTCTGCAATCTGCTGTCCGTTTAACAACCAAATCCCTACGACACCATCCCTATCAGTGATAGCAAAGTGGTTTCCATCAGGACTATATTGAATTTCACTAATACCATTCAGATTGATTTCAAAATGCGAAACTACATTATTATCTAAATTCCACAGCTGTACACTACCATCAGCACTACCTATCAGAACTTGATTTCTGTTAGGACTAAACTTTATATGGGGGGCTTGATTTTGAATCTCTGTCTCAAGTACTTTATTGCCATTTAGCTCCCATATTTTTATTTTCGAATCTCCTCCAGTTGTGGCAAAAAGATTTCCATTCGGACTAAATGTAGCTTTGTAGACCTCATCATCGTGTGCTTCTATTTCTGTAGCCTTACCTAATTTTAGATTCCATATACGAGCAATCCCATTTTCGCTAGTAGTTATAGCAAAATCTCCATCTGAGCTGAATGCAACTTCCGGAAAGCGCTGACTTTGCCCTGAAATAAGTGATATTTGATTTCCTCTTAGGTCCCAGATAGGTACTGTTCCATCTGAGGAAACACTATATATACAATTACAATCAGTGTTAAATCTTCCTAAAAGAGGCCCGTCGTTAGGGTTTGTCATCATTGACATCAATTCTGCATCACTACTCCAGAGCCACATCCGATTTTCTCCAGCAATCTCTACTGTTAGAATCGAGTATTCATCGTCATGAAAGAAAACCTCATTGATATGAAGAATGTCATTTTCTGGTAGCTTAGGAGAAGGGCGTTTAACAGGTTTAAGTCGACCATTCTGAATTTCCCAAGAAAATATTTGCTTATCACCGATGCCGGTAGAAACAATAAAATTTTCGTTTGGGCTGAATACTGTTGGAGTAATGGGGCCTTGATGTCCTTCCGTAGATTCGCTTATTTCTCTTAGATCCCAGAGCCTCACCACACCCTCAGAAGAGGTTGTGGATAAGTATGTGCTTTTTGAGTTGAATTTCAAATCTTTCACGGCAAACTGATGACCATCCATAACAGTAATCTGATTACCTTGTAAGTCCCAGAGTATTACCTTGTTGCCATTATTTCCGGTGGCAATGAGATCCCCTCGATTATTAAATGCAGCCTTTGTGATCACACCTTCATGACCTTCCATAAGTGCAGTTTGATTACCATCAAGATCCCATAAACTCATGAATCCATTTGCTTCTCGCAATAGTATAGTGTCGCCTTCAGGATTGAAATTAGCGTTGTCAAAAGCCCATTTTTCTGGATAGAAATCAGCAACTTTAGTGCCTTCAAAGTTCCATAATTCTGCAAATCCGTCTAAGATTATAATGAAGTTATTGTCATCAGTGTTAGGAATAATTTCACTTATCTCGCCATGAACTTGCTTTGATAACCTTTGATTCCCTTCTAAATCCCAAATAAATATCCATCCATCATCTGTACTTGCCAGGATGTGGGTTCTGTCATGACTAAACTTGATAGAAGAAATTGTTTTTTTGTTCGTCTCCAGATTAACTATTTTGTCCTCTAAAAAATCAAGAATATAAGCATTACTTTGCGCTCTTCTCAATAAAACTATTTTGCCATTCGAGCCGAATATTAATTCCTCAATGGGATCAGTCTCATTTCCTAATGTTGATACCCTACTCCCTTTAGAATCCCATATGTTTAATATTCCGTTCTGCTCAAGTATCCCAAAGTTTTTCCCATTTGGACTAAACGAAATATTAGTGATTGGACTTATACTATTCATGGTTTTTATAAGGCTGCCATCTATGCTTAAGATACGTATAGCGTCATCTTTGCTAGCTGTAACAATGTACTCTCCATTGGGGCTTATATTTGCTCGATTGATTAAATCTTCATGTCCCTTGAATTGAGTGATTAAGTTTCCTTCTAAGTCCCATAGGCCTATATCTCCATGCTCATTCATGATCGTAAGCACCCTATTTCCTTCGGGTGTGAACTCCGTCAAAGTGGTTGGCTGCTCAACAGCTCCTTTGAAGCTAGGTAAAAGTATTTCTTTTTTTTGCTCTAAACTCATTTGTAGTGCAAGGATTGGACTGCTTGCCAGATGATTTCCGTTGGATTCTTTATAGATCTGAACAGCTCTATGAGCGGCTCTAAATGCATCCCAAAGTGCTGCTGTTTCTCTTAGCGAGAACTTTTCTTGAGCTGCTAATCCAGCCCTTTCCAATTGGGCTACTTCGCGAACTACATCCAAGTCATCGCGAGCGTTGTTAAAGAGAACGATCGCGCTCAATGCAAATGCACCACCAACGAGCGAAGCAATGAGTGTAGCCACTGCGATTCGAGAGCGGTTGCGGATGCGGCGGTTTTGTTTTTGGATCTGAGCTTCTGCTTCCTGATTAAACTGTTCGAGAGCCTGCTGGCGCGCTTCAATTTCTTGCTTTAGGGCTTCTGATCGCTCCAACGCTGATTTCACGTCGCGATTTTCTGCGGCTTGGCTTTCTCGCAGGTAGCGGTCATCCAGATCGCTGAGTCCTTTGCCTTTGGCCCAGGCTTCAGCTTCAGTCAACGTTTGTCCCCGCAAAAGTCGAGACTCATCGGTACAGCCAGAGGTCATCCAGGCCTGGAAGCTTTCGGCATAGGGGCGCAAGCTCTCCAGTGTCGTTTGTACCCAGGCGATGTCAAAGATTTGGGCATAGGTGGGATTGAAGACTCTTAGATCGCCATTGGAGCTGACGACTAATCCTGATAGTCGCAGTTCCATATGAGGGTCGCTGTTTTCTTTAGGAATTGAGCCTTGCGTCAGAATCTGCTCGTACATGCCTAGTAGACGGTTAGCTAGATGCTCACGGCGCAGGAGGCGATCGCGCATCGTTTTGAAGTGTGCTTGCTCGTCGGAGGTTTCCCAGTTGTGAATGAGTTGGCGCTGCATTAAATCGGCAACCGCAACAGCGGCTTCCCCCTTGCCAATCCAAGGTAAGGAATCGGCTTCCATGGCCTTTTCTTGCACTAACGCACAGAGACGCTGAGTCAGGTAAGGTTGTCCCCCGGTCCAGTAGAAGATTTTAGCAAGGACTTGCTGCGGCTCGGCCACCCAGCCCGATAAACCGTCGGCGAGTCTAGTGGCTCGATCCAGAGTCAGGGGTGTTAGTTCAATAGCCTGCCCGATATTAAAGGGGGTACGGGAGCTGTCGCGGATGAGTTGAGAGGGCGTAGTCACCCCCAGCAGGACAAAGGTTAGACGGCGATAAGCGGCATTATCGACCTGGCGGTTATAGCAGGCGCGGATCAGGGCAAAGAAGTCGCTGGCAGGAAAGGACAGCGACAGCACGCTATCAATCTCGTCAATGAAAATCACGATGCGCTGGTCAGGAATTTGTACCAGCAGCACATCTTCAATGAAGCGATGAAGACGAAAAACAGGAGTCACTTCTACCTGTTTTTCGAGCCAGGCATCGACTTCTTGGGCAGGGAGTAGATCAAGGCAGCGATTCAGTTCGCCAATGAGAGAGCGATACCACTGGGCCGCTGATACTTCTTCGGTTCCCAGGGTGCTGAGATCGATCGCGGCACAGCGGATGCCTTCCGCCTTGAGGCGATTCTCCGTTTGCACTCGCAGGCTTGATTTGCCCATTTGCCGACTATTAAACACATAGGCGAATTTGCCTGCTTTCACCGCTTGATAGATCGCCTCGTCAGCCGCTCGCTGGATATAGGTGGGCGCATCAGCCGCCAGGCTACCCCCGGCTTGAAATTCATAGTCGTAGTTCGGGCTGGTCATGGTTCAACAGAAATTCGAGTGACTGAGGGAAAAGGTGTGACTTCGCGAGCGTGTCTTGCAGTAGCCGTCGCCAGTGTCCAAGACATGATGTTTCAACGCATAGGCCACAGCAACAACTACAGTGCCAAGTCACTTAAATCGGCAAAACGGACTTGGCTCATCTCTCTGTTTTAGAGCAGATTTCCAGTTCCTCACGATCTGTGAGGGAATTCTCACAAGTCGCTCCCACTTGGCCTGCAGCATCGGCCAGTGTGAGATCTCTTCAGCTTGCTGTGAGTCATCCCTCTCGTATCAGAGATTGGCTTCTTTTCATCACAACCTAATGGTGTGGTCAATCAAGAGGAACTGCTAATGACCTGTCCTTACACCGATAAAACTAGACCTACCAGTGGCACTGTTCCGCCGATTTGCCCTTATGCACAGCAGCAGCGACTGAGCGGTTTAAGCATCTTGCTGGCGATTGGCGTCGTGGTGTTAACGATCGCTGTCTTGATGGATTTACGCCCGACCGTTTGTCAGGTGATCGCCCCGGCTCCGCCCGATGCTGTCGAGGCAGCCCCCTCTCAACAGGCTCCTGCCGATGCCGACGGTATCAAGTTTTGGCCTGAAAACGAATAACTCACGTACCGCCTTGGTCAGGGTGCCTACCTAGTCCTTTCAAACCCGACCTGCCATGAACTGTTCAATCTGTTATCTCCAATTGCTGTATTGCTCCTGCCCCGTTCGTAGAAGCGCGGCTAAGCCTTCCCTACCAATTTCTAAACCAGTCCCACAGCCTCCGGTGTCTGATCAGGATGACCTGGAAGCCCTGTGGCTCCTAGAACTGCTCATGCGTCCGGCTTAATTCTGGAGACAACCCATGAAGACATCTGCGCCCTACGGTTGGCTGCTGCGAATTACCGCGAAGGCTTTGAAATATTTTCTGTTGAGTTTGGCAGGCTTCAC
Source organism: Leptolyngbya iicbica LK (assembly GCF_004212215.1). NCBI lineage: Bacteria > Bacillati > Cyanobacteriota > Cyanophyceae > Leptolyngbyales > Leptolyngbyaceae > Leptolyngbya > Leptolyngbya iicbica. The sequence continues at coordinate 1,258,818 of NZ_QVFV01000002.1, read as the reverse complement.
GATCGCTTACTTTGGGGCGATCTCCCTTGACCTAGCTGACGTCACCTATCTGCTGACCTGGTTACTGGAGCACCTTGTGCCACGGGTATTGGCTTTGCTGATGTGCTTGGGAACCACTGCCATCATTGTTGAATCGCTGCGCCACTGAGTTTGACCAACGTAATCCTTAACCTACGAGGCATCATGATGAAAAGAACTTTGGCTCCAAATCAATTCTTTCCGCCCCTGCGTATTCTCCTCACTTCGGCACCGAGTTGCATCAACTTCGGCCCCCCCTGAAAACCTGAGCGAATTTCGCCGTCGTCGGGCAGGTCAATTTCATTATGTCGTCAGTTGACGAGTTGGTGACGACAATGATGAACGGCATTTCTAAGCCATGGCGTTTTCCTCCGCAATAAGATCAGTCTGCCCTTGGAGAGGACTGGTGAGTTTGCGCATGGACTCGCCTTTGAGGGTCAACCGTAAAGAGTCGTGGACCAAACGGTCGAGAATGGCATCGGCTAACGTCGGGTCTTGAATTTGGGGATGCCATTGGTTCACTGGAAACTGGGTAGCCAGCAAACAAGAGGAGCGCCGATAGCGGTCATCGAGGAAGTCGAGAACCTCCCGTGCATCATTGGGCGAGAGGGCATCGCGGAGCCATTCATCCAGGATGATCAGGTCAAAGGCTGCAAGTTGCTTGCGGAGTTTCGGGAACGAGCCGTCGACCTTGGCAAACTTCAGTTCCGAGAGGAGTTCAGCGGTTTTGAAATAGCGCACGTTATACCCTTGCTTACAGAGATGGTCCGCTAATACGCAAGCCAGAAAGGTCTTACCCACGCCCGTCGGTCCCATGAAAATGAGGTTGAGATGCTGACTCAACCACTGCCCCTGTGCCCATTCCAGGAATTGGGTTTTCTTCAACCCCCGAGCCACCTGAAAATCAACGGCTTCTAAGGTGGCCGGGGTGGAGAGGTGGGCTTGCTTGAGCCGTCGTTGCAGCCGTTGGTGCTGTCGCCGCAGATACTCGCGCTCAACCAACAGGGCGAAACGTTCATCAAAGGTGAGGTCATGGTAAGTGGATTGTCCCTGTTGCTCTTGCCAGGCCTCCAGCAAGCCAATGAGGCGGAGGGTTTTCAATTGGTCTAAAGTTTGTTGCATCGGTCAAAACTCTCAGTTGTAGATCAGCAGTTGTCGTCGTTATTGGTAATAGTCCGCGCCCCGCACGTTGTCATGACAAGCTGAGGGCACTTGAGGCACTTCAACGAGTGACGGTGGTTGGTCAATCCGGGCTTTGAGAATGGCTTTGAGGCGTCGATATCCCACAAGGGCAAAGGTATTGGCGTGCCGACAGGCATCCTCTAACCGCTGGGGGCCATAGCGAGTGGCTAAGGACTGTAAGCCTTTGAGAGTCCGAAAGGCTTGTTCTTCATGGGCTTTGGCGGCAAAGATATCAGTCACCTGACGGTGAGTGTGGGGGCCCACTTGCTGCGCCCAGGCTAAGAACGTCTCTTTCGACTGACGTTTGTAAGCCCAATGCTCCGGCGGCATATGCTCGGGCAACGTTGTATGACGATAGGGGGCACTTGAGCGCGGATGAACGGCAATGCGGCGATGGTCATAAAAGACTTCCACCAAGCTTTCGCTGATTTTGACGCTGACCTCACGGCGCACAAACCAGTAGGGCACGGAGTAGTAGTGTTTATCGACTTCCAGGTGATAATCCAAGTTCACCTTGGCCTGTTTCCAACGCGCAAACACAAAGGGGCGAGCGGGCAAGGGCTGCAACGCGGGTTGATCAACTTGTTCAAACAGGTCATGACGGGAACAGCCATAGCTTTTCATCAGCCGATGATTGAGCTGCTCTAAGCGGGCTCGAATCGCCTCATTCAGCTCACTGAAACTGGTGAAGCGTTGATGACGCAACGGGGCGAGAATCTGCCGCTCAATCTCCTGGACCGCTTTTTCCACTTTGGCCTTATCCCGAGGTTTCCTCGAGCGAGCGGGCAGAATCGCCACTTGATAGTGCTCAGCAAAGGCTTGATAGCTTTGGTTAACGCCGGGTTCATAGCGACACGGATCTGTGACACCGGATTTCAGGTTGTCGGGGACGATGGCTTTGGGCACGCCTCCGAAGAAGGCTAACGCTCGCTCATGGGAGCCAATCCAGTGCGCTAAGGTTTGCGTCGGCGTCGCTTCGGCAAAGGTGTAGTTACTGGCCCCCAGGCAGGCCACAAAGATTTGGGCACTCTGGCAGGTGCCGCTCACCGGGTCGTGGACGCTTACCGTCTGACCACAGTAGTCGACAAACAACTTCTCGCCACCCTGATGAAGCTGACGCATCGAGAGGTTTTGCTGGGCTTTCCAATGGCGATAACGACGACAAAAGTGACCGTAGCTCAGGTTCCAACGTTGCTGGTCCAGCCCTTCTTGCCACAGTAGGGCTAGCGTCACGCCTTTACCTTGCAACTCACGATGCACCGCCGCAAAGTCAATGACCCTCTGGTCACCGGAAGGCGGTTTACCTTTGCCCAGTTGGGCTTGGGCTTCACTATCACTGAGTTGACACAACTCGGCATAGCGCAGGCCTTTACCGGTCGCACGTCGGATATAGTCCTGCACGGTGGAACGGGCAACCGAGCAGCTTTGCGCAATTTCGCTCTGGTTGTAGCCTAACTCATGCAGGCGGATAATTTCTCGAAATTTCACCATCGGCAATTGGGCTCCTTGACCACTTCGTCTCATGGGGGTGCTCTGCTCCCTGACGCTGGATTGAGCGCAGGGTATAAGCACTTCCTCAGGGCTGGACACGACCTGCCGAAGTTGGCGTTATTTAGGTGCCGAAGTTGATGTCATTCGGGTGCCGAAGTTGGGGGCATTTTGCAGCCCCATCAGATTGATCGTCAACAACCGAATGAAGTTCTCCTAAAACGTTTACCTAAGCTGCGAATCGCTGTGTTGTTAGTGTTATTGGCGGGGTATGTGTGGGCGACCGCTGAAAGGCCACTAGAAGATCGACATCAGGCTAGCGGCTCTTGGTATGAAGCCGCAGCTACGTCCCTGCCGAGCCAAGATTCACATCCCTCATAGCTTGCTGTTCGTCGGTAACGGAGATGGAATGATGGAAAAGCCGTATACCTTCAGTGGAGCGACGCACAGATTTCAGGATTTACAGGACTCATCTGGAAAGGTACTTACCAATATGCCGCACAGCCCTCGCGTAAATCAGCCCAACGATATTGATTCCACTCCAATTCCAGGTAGCTGCGCAGCCAGCGACAGCTCTGTCCCAAATACGTATACACCGTTTCCCCAGACAATAGTGACTCTCCAACCAATTGCCGGTAATATATCCCTGCCAAAGGCCACACTTTTGCCATTCCATCCTTAGACGCAGTGATGATATGTTCACCGTCATAGCTAAAGGCTGCATGAACTACATCCTCTGTATGACTTTTTAGGGTAGCTACTTCGGTGCCATCGAGAGACCATACCCGCGCTGTGTTATCCCAGGATGCAGTAACAATGACCTCACCACCGGGGCTAAAGGCTGCGTGAGCTACCTCATTGTTATGAAGAAAGATGGCAGTTACGTTACCGTCGAGGGACCACATGCGTGCCGTGCCATCTTTTGATGCAGTGACGATGCGCTCACTACTAGGACTAAAAGCGGCGTGAACCACCGGTCTCTCATGGTCTTCTAGGGTAGCTACTTCGGTGCCATCAAGAGACCATACTCGCGCTGTGTTATCCCAAGATGTAGTGACAATATGCTCACTATCAGGGCTAAAGGCGGCATAAACCACCAATGCTTCGTGGCCTTCTAGGGTAGCTACTTCATTGCCATCGAGGGACCATACTCGCGCTGTGTTATCCAAGGATGTAGTGACGATATGCCTACCGTCAGGGCTGAAGGCGGCATAAACCACCAATGCTTCGTGGCCTTCTAAGGTAGTGACTTCATTGCCATCGAGGGACCATATCCGCGCCGTTCCGTCCCTCGACGATACAGTGACAACGTGCTGCCCAGCAGGGCTAAAGGCTACATAATCAACTTCTTTATCATGGCGTTGTAGAGTAGCGACTTCATTGCCATCAACGGACCATATCTGCACCGTTCCGTTCCTCAATACAGTAACGATGCGCTCTCCATTAGGGCTAAACACTGCACGAACGACCTCGTTTAGGCCTCCTAGGTTAGCGACTGAGATGCCATTGGAAGACCACAATCGTGCCGTGCCATCCTTATACACAGTGACAATGTGCTGATCGCTAGGGCTAAAGGCGGCATGAGCGACCTCGCTATTTGGACCTTCTAGGTTGACGACAGAGATGTCATCAATAGACCATATCCGTGCTGTACCATCTTTTGATGCAGTAACGATGTTTTCTCCATCAGGACTAAAATCCGCATGAACTACCCAAGCACTGTGACCTTGTAAGGTAGCGACTTCAGTGGCTTCATTGTCATCGAGGGACCATACTCGCGCTGTTCCGTCCCTCGATGCAGTAACGATGCGTTTACCGTCTGGGCTAAAATCCGCGTGAACTACCGCGTCTTCATGACTTCCTAGGGCAGCGACTTCAGTGACTTCATTACTATCGAGTAACCATACTCGCGCCGTTCCGTCCCTCGATGCAGTAACGATGCGCTTACCGTCTGGGCTAAAATCCGCGTGAACTACTGCGTCTTCATGACTTCCTAGGGTGGCGACTTCAATGGCTTCATTCCCTTCAAGAGACCATACTCGCGCCGTTCCGTCCCAAGATGCAGTAACGATGCGCTCTCCATTAGGGCTAAAATCCGCGTGAACAACATCGTTTCCATGGCCTCTTAGAGTGTTAATGGAGCTACCATTGAACGACCATACTTGTGCCGTGCCATCCTTTGATGCAGTGACGATGCGTTCACCGCTGCTGATGTGATGAACATCTTGGCTGTGCCCTCTTAAAACAGTAACCTCATTGCCATCGAGAGCCCACACCCTTGCCGTGCCATCTTTAGAAGCCGTGACAATACGCTCACCATTAGGGCTAAACACTGCACGAACGACCTCGTCCTCATGACCTTTAAGAATGGTGACTTCATTGCCATCGAGAGCCCACACCCTTGCCGTGCCATCTTTAGAAGCCGTGACAATAAGCTCACCATTAGGGCTAAACACCGCGTGATTAACCTCGCCCCTATGGCTTTGCAGGGGGATCTGATGCCGTGTGCGGTTGACTAGAGCTTTTAAGGCTTTCGCTGGCTCTTGAGCCAGTAGTTTATGGTCGCAGTCATCTTTTCCTAGCTGCCGACAGATTTCTATAAGCTCTTCGGTAAGTGTGCTGATGCTCATGCTTAACGCGGTTGCCGAAGCTAAAGCCCCAATTGGCGTCCTGATACCGATGCTCCGGACCGCTACCCCATCTAATTCGAGCTGTTTCACTTGCTGGTATATCTCCGCTTCTCGGCGGGTTAATGTGCTAACTTTCTGCGCCTCCCCTTTTTCCACTTGGGCCGCCTCGGCCTCGGCGTTTGCCTTTCTAGCTTGAGCTACTGCTTCCAGCTGTTGCCTTTCGGCTTGCTGCCGCTGCTGTTCAGCCGCTTGTGCCGTTGCCTGTGCTGTTTTTTCAGCTTCTTCCAGTTCCTCTAAGCGGGTTTCATTCTCCTGTAAGCGCTGCTGGCTCTCTGTAAGTTGCTGATCAGCCCCTTGGGCTTCATCTATAGCTCTTTGGGTCTCCTCTCGTGCCGCTTGCAATTCTGCTTGGGCGCTTCCCAACTGTGAATAGGTGCCAAGCGCTAATCCCCCCCCGATCACTGAAGCAATTAGCAACCCTGTGGCCCACACTGATCGCCGCTGGAGCTTTTTTTGGCTTTCCTGATTTTGACTTTCGAGTTCCTGCCGTTGGATCTCAATTTCTTGAATTTTCGCTTGTCGTTCCTCAATGTTCTCATTGAGTTGAGTAGCCATTTGCTCCAAAGCGAGTCGTACTTTACGGTTTTCCAGAGCTTGGCTTTCCCGCAAATAACGATCGTCCAAGGCACTTAAGCTTTTATCTTTGGACCAAGCCTCAGCATCAATTAAGTCTTGTCCCTGTAACAAATAAGACTCATCGATAAAATTGGAAACCGTCCAAGCATGAAAATCTTCTGCATAGGGGCGCAAGCTAGCCAACATCTGCTGCACCCATACGGCATCAAAAATTTGGGCATAAATGCGGTTAAACACTTGCAAATGGTTATTCCGACTCACCACCAGCCCCGCCAGCCGCAACTCGCGATGGTCGGCAATATTGCGCTTAGGCACCACGGCCCCCTGCAAAATGTTTTCATACTCTCCCAACAGCCGACTGGCCAGTTGCTCCCGCTGCAACAGCCGTTTGCGAATTGTCTTCAAGTGATCCTGGTCATCCTGAGCTTCCCAGTGCTCAATGATTCGTTGCTCCACCAGGCGAGTCACCATCGCCGACTCCTCGCCCGCCTGAATCCAGGGCTGGCTCTCGGTCTCCATTGCGGCTTCATGCACTTCCTTACAGAGTCGCTGGGTCAGGTAGGGTTGCCCTCCCGTCCACTCAAAAATCTCTGCTAATACTTGCGATGGGTCTGCCACCCAACCGGCCAGTCCCGCCGCCAGCTTAGGTGTGGCGCGGGCCAAAGCCAAAGGCGTCAGCTCGATTGCCTGACCAATATTAAACGGCGTGCGTGTCACATCTTGAATCAGTTGTGATGGAGTTGTGACCCCCAACAGCACAAAAGTCAGACGCCGATAAATCGGTTCATCGGCCCGCCGGTTATAACACGAGCGAATCCAAGCAAAAAAGTCGTTAGCCGGAAATGTCAACGACAGCACCGTGTCAATTTCATCCACAAAAATGACGATAGGCTGGTCGGTGATGCAAGCCAGCACCACATCTTCGACAAATCTTTCGAGCCGATAAATGGGGGCAACTTCGCGCTGTTCTTCTAGCCAGCGATCAAGAACCTGGGGAGAGAGCAAGTCTCCTAAACGACGATTCAGTTCCCCAATGAGAGTGCGATACCACTGGGCCGCTGAGACTTCCTCAACCCCGAAGGCACTGAGATCGATCGTGGCACAGCAGTAATCCTGCGATCTCAACCGCGTTTCGGTGCGTACCCGCAAACTCGACTTGCCCATTTGCCGACAGTTAAAGACATAGGCAAACTTACGGTCTTTGATGGCTCGATAAAGCGCCTCGTCGGCCTCTCGCTCCACATAGCTAGGGTCATCGGCGGCGAGGCTGCCACCCGCCTGAAATTCATAGTCATAATTGGGGATTGTCATTGTTGGAAGGGGTTGCTTAATGAACAGTCAGCCTGATTAGAGTGAGTATTGGGAATCCAGCACAGTGTTATTGAGAACCCAAAATCTGCCTTTAGGTCTCGCTCAACCTCTACAGATGCGTGCCAAAATACTGGCGATAGAGCTGGCAACTGAGCTCAACCTCGGTGTCATTCCGTTTCACTAGGCCCAGTCCTTCTAGCTGCTTGGCAGGCTTTGCAGCCAAAGTCACTGGTTTTGATGGCGCAGCAACTACCGTCTTAAAGGCCTCAGCCAAGTCATCATGAGCTGTCAGCTTATCCATCAGTGCCTGCAAATGATTGCTATAGATGCCCGTTTGGCTAGTTGCAGTGATCATCACCTGCTCAAACGTCCAGCCATCGTACAGGTGATAGAGCGCCAACTGAATCAGGTGTGGCTGTCCCCCCACCAAACCCATTAGGTCATTGGCTTGATCGATGGTGAAGGTTTTTAACCCATAGCGCCAGGCCAACTCTTGCACTTGGTCAGCTCCAAAGGCCGCCAGCTTAATAGGCGTACCCACATTAAACGGCGACTGATTGAGGTCAAAATCGATATAGACCTCCGTGGCATAAACCACCACCTGACGAAACTGCTGCCAGCGTTCAGAGCTTTTCGCTTCCTCTGACCAGCCCCGCACCAAACGAAAAAAGGTCTCCGCAGTGGCGGGGTATTCAAACAACAAATCCGCTTCATCAATGCCGATGACGATAGGTTGCTCTAGCTGGTCCAACAGGTAGGACTGCAAATATTGCGAGCAGCTAGAGGCATCGCCCCGCAAATCGCTCCAATAGTCCTCCAGCTTGGGAGGCAAACCCACTTCGTCACTGATTTGCAAACAGAACCACTGCAAGAACCGCCGCACATCTCCCAAGATGCCGCTGCCAGCCCGATATAGCTTCACCGCTGCCGTTTGGCAGCCGTATTCTCTCGCCTGGTGCAGCGTGCGATAAAGCAACGAGGTTTTGCCCGTTTTCCGGGGACCACGAACCCGTACTAGCGCCCCCGGCTTCAACACTTTGAGGGCTCTCTGCTCTGCTGGGGGCCGCTCTAAGTAGTAACGGCTATCCACCAACAATGGCCGCCCTGGAAATTCGGGTTCTTCTGGCTGCGCGGCGAGCAGTTTGGCCTGCCATTGTGTACTCACTTTCTTTGGCTGATGCTGAATAAACGCTTCGACCAGATCGTGGCGGTAAGAGTAAGACTCTCCTTCATCGTTGGTGTAGCCAAATCGCTTGCAGACGTTGGCAATGTGGTGTCGCACATTGGCTGGAGTGCAATGCAGTTCAGTCGCAATCTCTTCGTCGGTCTGAAAGGCCAAAAACGGCCACAGAACATCTTTTTGTCTTGGCGTCAGGGACTCAAAGGATGTCTCAAATTCTTGACGATTCATGGTGTCCAAAGACTAAGGGGCGCTAGAAGCATCTACAAGACAACACGCCTGATCTCAGAAATGTTGTCTCTCTTTTTTTAGCCCTGACTAGAAGCCGTTCCAGATTTGTGAGGGATTTCTCACAGGCATCACAAAACTCCACGCTGGTTTGGTCGTCCGTGCAGGTTAAGCACTTTGGAGTTGGTCTTCCCTTTCATTTCGCCTTCACAGCCACGCCCTGGGTGATAAACGAGATGTCCCGAGGCGGAACTTCAGGTTTCTAACTCGGGATGTCCAACTCACTCAATTAAGAGGACTCAAATCATGACTACTCGTAAATATCTGGCGCTTTTCTTTGCCGCTTCAACGGCGTTGTCCGCAGTGATGGGTACCCCTTTGATGCAAAAAGCCCAAGCAATGCCCGTTAGCCCAGTGACATCAGAAGTTTTGGTAGCCCAAACCAATCCTCTCGATATCCTCTCTGGTCAATTGCAACGAAGCTCTCAGCGCATTGAGGCTTTCGCCCTTGATCTAGCTCGACGCAACAGCCCTAGTAATCTGCGTTGGAACCGCGCCGTCTCCGAATTAAACGTCCGAGAAGGTGTTCTTCAGGTCAATCTTTACGGGCGTGCTCCGGCAATTATTGGTTCACGAAGCGTCCGCTTAAACATCAAATTCCGGATTGGTAACGACCTGGGCTTTGATTATGACAGCTATAGCCTGCATGTTAGCCGCTGCGGTCGTTTTCGGCCTGCTTGCCGGCGAGCTCGGCGACGGGCTAGCCGACAGATTGCGGCGGCATTAGAGGCCAACCGGACTTCTATCGAAAATGCAATCGATCAAGAAGCCCAAAATCTCCTGGCCCCCTTTGTCAGTCCTCGTCGTTTCTAAGACCGCACAAGAAGATTCAGGGTGCGATCTACCTTTCTTCCTTGACAAAGCAAAACCTGCTGTCGCTGCCTTTATGCCCGGTACTGGTTTTGCATGTTCCTAATTACAACTGGTGCATGTTCCTAATTACAACTGGTGCGCTGAAGCTCGCTGACGAGCCAATTATGTCTAGCATCAGCTAATCCACCGTCAAACCTGGAGGCGATTATGTACATTCTCGAAACCACTCAAGCTGAGTTATTTGAACAAACCATGCATGGCGAAGTGGAGCAAACCATTGCAGGGCATCTGCCCGGTCGCGTTAAGGTCATGGGTGTTAGTTGGACAGCTCGTCTCTGTATTCCCGATGGTCGGTATGTATTGCCTTCGGGCACTCCCGTTACTGTCTTTGGTCGTCGTGGAAATACCTTACTGGTGCTGCCTTATGCGCCTTAAAATGCAGTAGTTTTAACCATGAGTTAAGGCATCGAAGCTTTTCATTGCGCTCACTCACTCTTACCCTGCAAATCCCAAGTCGTGGCAGCGCCGCAGATGTCGTCAATGGTTTTCTGTACCTTCACCTCAATTAACCGCATCTTTTGATCCGGGCGGCGCTTGTCATAGATCCGCTCCAGGGTTTCTAGCGTATGCCCCATCGCGGTTGCCAATGACTTAAGCTCCGCCAGAGAACTGCTGGTATCAATCATGTGAACGGCATAAACCGATCGCATCAGGTGGGGGTTCATGTAGCGACGACCAATCTGAGCATGCATAGCCATGCGGTTAAACACGAGCGCAAATTTCGTGCCAAAGTCATTAGTGCGAATAGGTTTGCCGGACTTCGGACCCAGAAAGAGCCAGCCAGCGGGTTGTTCCCCACTGGTGATTTGAGGCTTTAGTAGAGAGGAACGCAGTTCATAGTATTGAAACTGCTCGTTGGGCCGCGCTAAACTGCGACCTAAACTCACCCAGTTGCCCCGTTGATCGCGCCAACACCCCAGCAGATACGCTTCCAGAAAGTCATATAGGGTTTTGCCCCGATAAACCTGCCGGTTCAACACCGTGATGCGCTGGTCTTTGTGGGAGTCACCGCTCTTAGCCGCCCGCGCTGGGGTGTCCTTAAACCAGATGGGCACCCGTTCTAAGTAACGGTTTGCGGGCGGAATGCTGCCGAGATAGGCCCCAAACTTTTCTCCCGTGATGGGGTCAACGTGGACATACTGACGGGTGAGATAGCTGCACTTAATCTCTTCCTTACTCCGGCGGTCTTCCGGCAAGGGCCAAATCCATTCCTCCTCCCGTAGATCGGCTGGTCGGCTTTTGAGGTCACAGGCCATGGCAACTTTGGCACGGCACCATTCGCCAGAGCGACGCGGCGGCATCAGGGTAAAGACAGCCAACAGAATAGCTTCGGCAAAACTATCGGCGATCGCCGTATTTTTTCGTTTTGACCAATGCACCGTGCGATGCTCAGTCCACTGAAAAGCGGGGAGGGTAACCTGGTTAATGACTTGCGGCAAGTCCAGCCACTTCAGATCCAGGGGAATCACGGCCAATTCATTGCTGGAAAGTTCTTTGTAGTAGTTGATGAGTTCGCGCAAGCAGCTCATCACCGGAATATCATTCCCATGCTTGTCGAGATACTGACCGCGATATTGATACTGACAGAGCCGAGTCAGTCTCGCCAAATCACTCTTGATCGTGCTGCTGACGGCTCCCCGCGCACTAATAAACTCGGCGTAGTCTGCGGCCAAGTCTTCAAACGCTTCGATAACTTGTTGGGTTGCCTGCTGATCTTGGCAGTCGGCACGGCCAATGATGGAGTCAAAGGTCAGTGCCTCAAGGGGAATGCCCCGCTCACGATGCAAAAAGCCCCAAAACCGACACACTGATCGCCGGTGCATGTCGCTGGTTGTCTCGCGAACCGACTTCTTCCGGCGCTGCCGCTGCCGAGTTTTTTCCAGATACTCACGGTATTCCTTCAGAGACTGAGCTTGATGAACAGTTAACTCAGTCGCTGTTAGCGCAAATTTGCTGAGGTCGATGCGCCCAGGCCTGAGTTTGGGGCGTTTCCCAATCTTCTCCGGGCGGCGAGGAATTCGCTTCTGTTTTTCAGTGAGTTTTTGGGGATCTTGGAGGATGCCATTTTTGAAGCAAAAACTCACAAAACGTCGAACATGAGAACGGTGAGCAGAGCGCTTTTTCTTTTCCTTTTGTTCGACATCAAAGCCTTTTTCTAGAATCACTTCCCAGTCATATAAACGTTCGACAGGGAGATGACTGAGCGCATATTCTGTATTCGCCTTATCGGCTTGGGTCGCTCTTGCTGAGGTTAAGCGAGGGAAGCCTAGACCTGCCATCCAGTAACGACGGAGGACAGACATTAAATCCCTGAAATGCTGTTGATCGCTCGGCCTCAGGCTCTTTTCGTAGTACTGAAGCGTGGCGTAAATTGTCTGCATCGATTTTGTGGTTTATCTATGTTGTTTGGAGTTATTGCAATATTATCGACCTAAACATTGAGATAATAACAAAAAACGATAACGCTTCAAACTCCTTGTATCTTTCCATTTGAGCGATTTTGTCGAACAAATGGCTATATATAGAAAATCCTTTTATCTAACTCTTGAATGGGTGAAACTATTGCGATTTAGGGATTAGAATCGTTTTTAGAAACCCTGTGGTGATAGTAGCGAGTATCTATGATGTCTTCCCCCAACAGCTGGACGCCTGACTGGCAGGCGGCTCTGGTCAAGGCCAGACTTGGGATAATTGGCTATCGCGAAGGACTCACCGCCCAGGAGTTTGCGGCTCTGGCTGGAGTCAACATCAGGCAGGTAAACCTGCACGCTGCGGCAGGTTTAGAAGAATTCCAACAGCGCTTTGGCAAGCAATGCTCGTTTCATCAGGTGAGCGATTCAAAGTTTCAAGTGGCTCAGCGGGTTTACACATTTGGAGGTGCCATTCGGCCACCAGCGACGAAGCCGCCACTGCCTGGGTTAATGTCTTTACCGCAGTTTTGTCAGCATCAAGAGGTCAAGGACTGGCGGGTGCGGCTCGCGGCGCGTAAGGGGCACTCAGTATTTCGGCAACAGTTTCCCGGCTGGGACTTTATTGAGCTGGAGTATGCAATTGGCTCCTCGATAGCGCGTTGGTTTGGGCCGGTAGAGGACATTGGCGAGCAACCGGATTCCCCCCTCGATGAAACGGCTCTGACGATTTATCGGTTTGCTGATGTGGTGGGTGCCTGCGCCCAAACTGTTCGGACCTTTACCCAAAAAGGCTCTGGCTGTTTTGAGCAACGTTTCCCAGGCTGGAGCTTCCGTCAGCAAGGGAAAAAGGTCGTGTATTGCCGTCAAGTGGAGGAACCGCCTTATGTGCCCTGAGAGTTGGGATGACGAATGGCAGGTGGCATTGTTTGAGGCCAAAATGGGGACGCCGTTTATCAAAGCGGGGATTCCGGCCAGAGAATTTGGGCAACTGGCTGGAATCGGCGGTGGCACGGTCAACCTTCATGCCGCTCGGGGGATTGAGCATTTCCGCGAACACTTTGCGGAGCACTGTGACTTTTGGGAAATTGACAAGACTAAATCGGGACAGTGCGTCCCTTACCAGCGCTTCTTTACGTTTTACGGGGTGTTGCATCCACAAGAACTGCATCGCTATGGGGTGTGGCTGCTGACGCTTGAAGATTTTGCTCAGCGACATCAGGTTGACGTCGCGCAGGTGCAGAGCGCGATCCGGCAGGGGCACGGAGCTTTCCGGGAGCGGTTTGAGGGGTGGGAGTTCTTTACTCGTCGTCCCCACAGTTATGCTCCTTTGGAGTATTGGTTTGGCCGCCTTGAGGATCTGGGGGCTCGTGAGGACGACGCCCCGATACCCGATGACTTTCTTACCACTGAGCAGTTTGCGCGGCTGCAAGGGCTGACGACAGCTGACGTGATGACAGCGGCGCAAGCCGGTAGACGGGGCTTTGAAAGTCAGTTTGCGGGCTGGAGTTTTGTGGGTCTCAATGGGATCAACTTTCGGTTTGTGCGACTGAAAGATGCGGTTGAGTTGTTCACGGTGAAGGATTTTGCTCAGCAGGCGCGTCCTCTATCGAGCGGGCAAATTCGGCGGTTATTGGAAGCCGGGAGCTTTGCCCAGAAGTTTCCTGGGTTCTACGCCAAGCGGGTGAAACATCCCCATGTGGCTTGGCTCATTTTTCGACGGCCGGGGGCTCAGGTTTGGGCACCACCGCCTCAAAGTTTATCGATGCGAGACTTTGCCAACCTAACAAACCTCGCACTGCTGACATTGGGCGTTTACGTTCGTCAGGGGAAATTTGAGCAGTTGTTTCCGGGCTGGCAGGTGGCTGAGCATCCGGCGAATCGGACGCGGTTTTTGTATCCAGCGGCTACGGCTGCCCCGAACCCGCCGCGCACAGCCGTGGAGTTGTATGGCCTGTTATCGATGCGGGAAGCGGGTGAGGCTTTGGGGGTGTGTACGGGTCAGGTGAAGGTATGGGCGAATACGCCCCGGTTGTTGCAGGCGAGGGCTCCAGGGTGGACGGTGGTGCGGCTGACATTTAAGGGCAAGTCGGTGTGGCTGAAGCCGCCGCAGTGCTTATTGTCGGAGCGGCCAGAATGCTGAGAATGAATCCAACAATCGACGCTGCGCGCCCGCAGAGAGCAAGAGGGTAAAAGCACAGAGCGCTACGAAAAGCCTCGGGCGGAGCAACAAACGCGAAAACCGGCATCGACAAGGCGATCTGTGACCGTAAATCCACTTCGACAAGCAGAGCGGCAGCGCCATGGAGAGCCCAGCCATGAGCCACCATGAACCACTCGACGACTTTGGTCACCGCCCTCTGACCAGGCACTACCATTGGTTGGAGCGCCGTCGCGCTTGTTATGCCAGACATCCTGGCACCATTCCCACACGTTGCCGTGCATGTCATATAGGCCAAAGTCGTTAGCGACTTGAAAGCCGCCAACGGAGGTCGTTTCCTCTCGGTACTCACCTTTGGGGCCATCGGCAAAAGCCGAGGTGCCATCGTAGTTCGCAAGTTCAGGGGAGATGGTTTCACCAAAGTGGAATGGGGTGGTGGTGCCCGCGCGACAGGCATATTCCCACTCGGCTTCGCTGGGCAGGCGATAAGGGCGTTGGGTGTACTCGGCCAAACGGGCGCAGAACTCTACAGCTTCGTGCCAGTTCACTTGCTCTACCGGGCGATCTCCCCCCTTAAAGCTTGAAGGCTCTGGCTTGAGTTCAAGCTCCTGCTGAGGTAGCCCAACCACAAACTTCCATTGGGCTTGAGTCACGGGGAACCGCCCCATGAAAAGGCTGGGAACGCTCACTCGATGCTGTGGGCCTTCATTATCCCGACGCTCCGGCTCATCCGCTGGAGAGCCCATCAGAAACTCGCCAGCGGGAATAAGCATCATGTCGAGGCCAAGATCGCCCAGAGGTTCGGTATAGCCTTGGGCCTGGTAGCGAGTGCGCTGGAGGGTGAGTTCGGGCATAGGGGAGGAAGAAAGAGGAGACGTGGAATCGCAGCATTAGTGAATATGCGACGAAAAAAACCTGTTCAGAGAGGAAATGTTAACTCACATACCGTACCGCCCTGGGGAATGGAGACACGAGAAAATTTACCTTTAAGCTTGGCCTCTAATCTGTAGAAAGCTTGAGTTCCCTCACCAACATAGGACGATTGAATTCCAGGCCCATTGTCTTTGACCCGTAGAGAGTAGAAGCCATCAACTATTTTTCCAGTCACCTCTAAACGAGTCGCTCCGATCGCATGCTTGCCAACATTTTGTAATGCCTCTTCAAGGAACCAACAGATTTGTCGCTTGGTGTCCACATCACAATTCAGATTCAATGGTTCAAGTTTTACTTGACGGGACTTGATAGATGTAAACCCAGGCAGTTTTCTTTTACGGCTTTCATCGTAAATGACATATAAAACCTTATGGAGCGGCTGAGTCAAATCGAGTCTGCGGTTCGGGTATAGAAAATAAAAGTCGCCGCCACTACCTACCGCTTGAGTTGTTTGTAATTGCGGCTCATTACAAACAACTCGAAAAGTGTTGTCGTAGTCGCCGTAGCCAGGCGCATCGTAGCAGCGATACGCAGAACGACAAGCCCCCGGACTGAAAAGCCATGAGCCACCCCGTACAGCTCGCCTGTCTTGTCTACCCCCCTCAGTCCAGGCACTGCCGTCAGTAGGTGCTCCTTCGTAATTGTCGTGCCATACGTCTTGACACCACTCCCAGGCGTTACCGTGCAGATCGCATAAACCGAAAGCGTTAGCAACTTTGAAGTGATTGACGGGAGTTGTTTTCTCTAGATTTTTTCCAGTTGGCCCATCGCCATAACGACCTTTGTATTTATTGCCGCGGATCTCGCGATCAATGCCGCAGTAATTGCCGAGATCAGGGGTAATCGTTTCACCAAAGTGAAACGGGGTATTAGTGCCAGCGCGGCAAGCATATTCCCATTCCGCCTCAGTAGGCAAGCGATAAGAACGACCAGAATAGGCAGAGAGTCGAGCACAGAACTCCATTGCTTCGTGCCAGTTCACCTGCTCTACCGGATGCTCGTTACCCTTGAAGTTAGCTGGATCAGCCTTGAGCCCAAGTTCTATCTGGGGTAAGTTTGCCACGGCACGCCATTGGGCCTGGGTCACCGGGTATGTGCCCATAAAGAAGCTTGGCACTGTTACCTGATGCTGGGGGCCTTCGCGGTCAAGCCGCTCCAGCTCATCCTCTGGGGAGCCCATGACAAAATTACCCGCAGGGATGAGGGTCATTTCCAAATCAATTCCATTTCCCAAAGACTCAGTAAAACACTGGGCTTGGTAGCGTTGGCGGTTAAGGGTGAGTTCGGGCATGGGATGGAGATCGTAGTTAGAAGCTGGAAAACAGAATGGAGGGCAAGATACCCAAAATCGTCTAAGTATCCGATGGGTTGCGTGCTAGCTGAGAGCAGAAGCGCAAAGTGCTAAGAAAGGCTTGAGGTCGAAAGACACACTCGAAAACCTACATAATTTAGTGCTCCAGACCGATTAGCGGGCTCTCGATATGCAGAACGACAGCCTCTGGAAAAAGTGAACCAAGAACCTCCACGCATCACAGGTCGCTTGTCATCACTTTGAGTCCAGGCACTGCCATCAATTGGTGCCCCTTCATAATTGCTATGCCACATATCTTCGCACCACTCCCACACATTGCCGTGCATATCGCTAATGCCCCATTTATTAGCTGGAAAACTGCCTACTCGTGTTGTCTTGTCGCGATTTTGCCCCGTAGGACCATTGTTATAAACTTCACTGCCGTTATAGTTAGCCAAATCAGTTGTAATCATCTCGCCAAAATGAAACGGGGTCTTTGTCTCTGCCCGGCAGGCATACTCCCATTCTGATTCACTTGGTATGCGATACTCACGTTGGGTGTAAGCAGATAGTCGCTGACAAAATTCTTGGGCCTCATTCCAACTAACTTTTATTACAGGCAAGTCATGTCCCTCAAACTTTAAGAGTTTATTTGATAACCCAGGATTTAGCTTAGTCTGTATGCGCTGTAAACCTGCCACAAAGCGCCATTGTGCCTGTGTCACTGGATAACGTCCTATTAAAAAGCTGCTCACTGCTACCTCATGCTGTGGCCCTTCATCACTCGTTCGTTCTGGCTCATCTGTTGGTGAGCCCATTATAAAGCTACCGCTGGGCACCCAAACCATCTCTAGCGTCAGGTCATCCCCGAGCAGCTCTACCAATTGTCGTCCTTGTCCTTGTTGCTTCTCGATCTGCCAGCGGGTTCGCTGTGGCCCTAACCCAAATAAAATGCGCTGATCTTGTTTTGCGATGGTTGCCGTCTCAAACTCAAATGGCTTGAGAATTGCTGTTGTAGACTCTAGCTCTACCGTGACGACTTCAAATTCCTTTGTGCGCAGCTCTGGCAAGGTGACCGTAGCGGACACAAATCTTGCAACCTCAAATTCAAATGTTTTTAATGGTGAAAACTCTGTTTCGGTGGGAGCAGCATGCGTTTCATCTATAGATTGTGGGGCTTCAGGCTGCCCCAGCAGTTCTACCAGCTCGGCATATTCTTGCCCCATGCGCTGCAACGTCCGCCGCGCCAAATAGGCAAACGGCAACACCTGCCCCTCCGCCTCTTCACTGAGTTCCAGATCGGGCGTCAGCAATGCCTCGAAGGTGCGTGTACCCAATCCCCACCGCTCCGACAGATAGGCCGATACCGTATCCAACACCTTCTCCGTCGTAGGCACATCCACCGCATCCGTTAGCAGATCCCGCACCTTCTCACTGACAAAGTCATAGGTCTGGCTATGCCCTCCCTCCGGCTTCTCAGTGCGCGTCATGCGGATGAGGCCACTCATAAACACCTCCGCCACATGCACCTGCCGCGCCTCTGGCAGCAATGTCTGCCGCAGTAAGTCAGTGATCTCCGGGCTCACAGGCACCGCCGCCATCATCCCCGCTAATCGCTGGGCCACAATCGATGCCCCCCCGCGAAAACGTCGCACCAGCGCCAAGGGCTCCATATCCTCAGAGGTTTTAGCGGGGGGGGGCGGAATATTGCTCCAATCAAACTGTACTGCCGCTGCTCGGGCTTCCCCAGCACCGACGAGCACCCTGGCCCAAGGCTTAATCGAGTTTGGCTCGACGGTGACTACTGGCACCGTCAGCGTGGCGGGTGACGGCTCGCCATCTGATTCATCCATCAAAAAATCAAGAGGGGCCTCCACCTGCCAGTTGGCGGTCACGGTGCCGGGGGTAAGCGACTTGACCCACACCGGCGTGCCCTCTCCCAACGCGCTGCGTTCCCATAACCGCTGGGGCAAGAGCTGCATCACCGTCGTGGGGGCATGATTTTCCCACAGCTCTAGCCAGCGATAGAGTTGGCTCTGCCGCCATAGCGCTGATGTACAATCGCTCACCACTAAAATCAGCCGCCGCCCCGCCGGATCGATCAGCTCTTTGGGACTGCGCGATCGCTGGCCCGGTCGAGGCGCATGATTGCCCGAAAATAGCTGCGGTTGACCCGACTCATCAGCCGTTAGCCGCCAAGACTGTACCGTCCGAAATGCGCCCTGCCGCTCGGTGAGTAGTCGCAGTTCTTGGATCAGCGATCGCCAAATCGGCATAGAGTCGGTTTCTTCCACCACTAGGGCCAGCTCCAGCCAGCGCTCTGCGGCCGGACGCATTACGGGCAACCAGACATCCTGCTCCGCGATTTGATTCGCCGTTGCATCTTCGTCCAGGTACTGGCGATTGAGCGCGGCTACCTTGCGCATCAAGGGCCGCAGGGCTCGCCCCAGCTCTAGCCGAGTGCGCAACGCGGGGGCGGCAGGGGCGGATACCGCGATGCCGCCAGCGGGCGACTGGCGAGTTTGTTGTTCCCCTGCTGGGGCGGAATCACGCTGGGTGACGGCCACGCGATCGGGCGGCGGCAATTCAGATAGTGGTAAGTCTTCGCCCCAGACCACATCGACGTCGGTGTCGGTGTCTTCAGTGGGGTCAGGGGCGATAGATGGGATTTCTCCGGTCTGGTTCGCCAGCCAGAGAATATCCATCAAATCTTCGGCACAGAGATCCAGCTTCACCTGCTTCAGCACATCGGTGAAGTCTAAAAACTCAGGGCCAAAGTCATTTTGGCTCATACCCCGTCGCGGCTATCCAACCGCTTGAGAATCGCCTTCACTAAGGCCTCTCGGTCTGTTCCCTGGGGCGAAAGCTGCCCCTGACTCACCAGATAAATGGCATTGAGTAACTGATCGGTCGCCATCTCGCCCGCCGTGCGCTGGGCTAAAAAGGCTTTGAGCCGCTTCGTCACCTCGTCTGCATCGGCCTCACCCAAATGGGCGGCGACAATGCGCCGCAGCCGTGGTTCTTGCGGTTCAGCCATGTCCAGCCGCAGACAGCGTCGCAAAAACGCCGGGGGAAAGTCTCGCTCGCCATTGCTCGTCAGAATTATAAAGGGGAAATTGGTGCAGCGCACTCGCCCCTTTGTGACCTCGGCATAGGCAGCGCTTTCTTCATCGGCGACATCTGCACTGCTATAAGCGGTCTGCACCGTCACCGTGGGCTGGGTGGTGGCAATCCGGGTCAGCTCCGGGATCGTGTACTCCCCGTTTTCAAAGACATGGAGCAGATCGTTTGGCAAATCCACATCGCTTTTGTCAATTTCATCAATCAGCAACACCCGGGGACGCTCTGAGGGCAGTAGCGCCGTTCCCAGGGGGCCGAGGGTGATGTATTTGCCAATCCGGTTCAGGCTGTCATCCGGATTCAGCTTGGCATCTTGTAGCCGGCCCACCGCATCGTAGTTGTAGAGGCCATCCTTCAACGTCGTGCGAGTCGTAATCGGCCAGTACAGCACTTCCCCCAGATCCAGCTCATAGGCGACTGAATAGGCCAGCGAGGTTTTGCCGGTACCCGGATTGCCCGTGACCAGCAGCGGTCGCCGCAAGTACAACGCCGCGTTCACCATATTGATTTCTTCTTCTTCAGCATAGAAGAGGGCACCACGATGGGCCGGCTGACTCTCGGCAGCCGAGTCTGGTTTGGTAAAGGTACGCCAACTGGGTGGCGGGGGGAGTTGCCACTCGCTGGAGGTGGCGCGGTCGTTCTTGTAGACTTTCCAATCGCTCATGATGCCAAGTCGTCCGTGTCGGGCGGAACTAAATTCGGGTCTTCCCACACTAAAGACAGATGATGCCCGATATGCTCATCTTTTGCCAGGGGAAAGGCGTTTCGGCGAGCTTGCCTGACCGATTCTGGCAACCCCTCAACACAACACCCTAAGAGGGTTGTGAATTCTGTGTTGCAGTCAACTTGACTTAGCGACTCGCGCAGCCAAATGGCGGTAGGCGCACCACTGGTCAAAACTGCTTTAAGAGGATTCCCAACGGCTAATTGCGTCGGACACTTGAGCAGCTGAATGCCAACCTTTTCAGGATTTTGTAGCAGCTCAATTTTGAGCTCTTTCAAATTGGTGTCATCTTCAGCGGGCAGTAGCGCCGTACAGCAGGGACTTTGCTTATTCGGATCGATTTGAATCCATTGTTGCTCCCATAGCGCCCGAAAACCCTTGCGTTCATAGGCATTGAGTAATCGATCCGAACAGCGCACGACAAAGCGATGCAGAATTGCCAGCGGATCAGGTTCGTCTTCGTCCTCTAGAAATTCCAAATCATCGTCATCTTCATCACCAATCGCAAAAGCGGCGGCCCATTCCAGGGACTCTTTCAGCAACGAAAAGGGCAGAAACAGTTCAATTGTTAG
The DNA here is from genome assembly GCF_004212215.1 of Leptolyngbya iicbica LK. Lineage (NCBI taxonomy): Bacteria > Bacillati > Cyanobacteriota > Cyanophyceae > Leptolyngbyales > Leptolyngbyaceae > Leptolyngbya > Leptolyngbya iicbica. Next base: position 1,238,003 of record NZ_QVFV01000002.1, on the reverse strand, counting down.
GTTTGCCAGCTCCGCACTACTACATAAGCCTCGACAATCCGCTAAGCAGGCTTGAATCACCTCAGGCAGCTGAGCCAGTTGAATGGGAGTGTCTTCGTAAGGGGCGATCGCGGGAATTGGTTCAAACCCTTCTGACTTTTTCCAGTTGTACCGAGTGCGATCAGGGATGAACAAAGAGCCGATGGAATAGACACCCTTAATGTCCGAGGTTTTCAGCCAGATTAACAAGTGAGGAGATGCCGTGTTGGCTGTGATGGCCTGTTCTAACTGAATTTGAGGGGCGATCGCCTGCTCAACGGCCTCAGTATCAATTTCTCGTTGTTTCAGCCATGCCCGGAGTTGCTGCTTCAACGGCAACGCTACGGGAAACTCTGCCAGCGTCAAACAAACCGCAAACCGCACAAGAGCTGAGTACCCCCCTTGATCTTTCATGCGAGCCAAAGCCTTGACCTTGCTCGGTAAATCTTCTGGCACTGGCTGCAGAGCTCCCTCCGGCCGACAGACCCGATAAGCCCCTTCAACACTTTCACTAGGTACGGCGGCACCTTCGAGTAACGCGAGCAGACTGATTGCTTCGCCCCCTTTGAGGGCATCAATCAGTTGCCGATAAGGGATCAGGTAAGCAATTTTGGCGTCCGGTCGGTCTTTATCGCGCAATCGTGCCAAACCGATGACACCCCCAAATTCAACGCTCCAAACTGGTGCACCGCTAAACCCTGGCTCAATGCCATAGCCCTGGTCGGTATCGCCTTGGATCTGGACTAAATTGCCGGTGGCATCCCCAATAATTCTGCCAAGCGCCCAACCACCAATCGGTTGCTTATCCGGGAAACCGTAAACCTTAAAATTGCCATCGGTGTAGTTCCGAGAAGGGCGAAACGGTAACGGCTTTGTGCCTGGTGGCAGTGGATCTAACAGTCTGACACCAGCAATGTCGCGCTCTGGTTCCCAGTACTCCACAGTGCCTTTAAGCTGCTGTCCATCCCCCTGAAAAGGAAAATCAAGACCGACTTCTGCCGGGGGAGTGTTGGCTCGTGTCAACACATGAGCACAGGTCAACACATAGCGATCGGACACTAAAATACCAGCCCCGGCAATTTTGGAGCCGTGATAAAACCGTGCTAAGGCAGCTTTATATTTTGCTTCGTTTTCAGGCGTCCACATGCGGTCAGTCAGCCTTGGCCTCGTCACCTTTCCACTTCAAGGTGACTTCAAAGTTAACTTGCCCACCTACGGAAGAAAAAACGACCCCCGCATCTACGCTCAAATTCAAACCAAACTTGACTTCTACCTCATCAGCGGGTGTGGTCAGTCCTGTTTTGAACCGAGTCGCGATCGATGAGACAACGGGACGGACTTGAGCGATCGCCTCTTCAAAGCTCTTTGTCGCTCGGTAGACCATCTGCCCATCAACCGATACGGGTTCCAGAGCGTTTTCTGATTCGGGTTCTGGCACCTCAATGAGGAAGGTGCCACCACCTTCTAGCTGAAATTCTGCCAGGGCTTTTTCCAAGTCGCTTCTCCAAACTAATCCCTTTGAATGATGGCGAGAGAACCTGGAGGAGTCAAGAGTAATGCCAATCGATCCATACAACCTAGCCAACCCTTCAAAAGAAATTACAAGTTCTGTTTAATTTATGGCTTTTATTAGAGAAACAGGCAGGCGGGTAGTCGGAGTTTGTTCCGGTCAAAAACAAAAGAGCACCACGCTAGCAAAGTAGCCATATAGGGGGAGGAACTGGGGGGCGATATTTAACAGAAGCCCTAAAATCTTTAATAGAAAAGGCTCCTAAGTATAACCTAACAACGTTGACATCGTGGGGGTCACTGGTTCGAGTCCAGTTACGTCCATTCCTTAGGAATTGGTAATATTGGCCCTATCCTTGAGATTGCTGTGCAGCAGGGGTATGCAGTCGAAGAAGTCTAAGATTCTGTCCGAAATCTAGAGATCTCTACATGACCGATATCGTTAACAAGCTTTGGGGCTTTTGCCACACCCTCCGCCACGATGGCATTGATTACGGCGATTACATTGAGCAGCTGACCTACCTGCTGTTTCTCAAAATGGCTGATGAGAAAGGCATTGATATTCCCGTCGTCGAGGACAAATCCTACGACTGGAATAGTCTCAAAGCCCTCTCGGGTGTGGCCCTGACCGATCACTACGGCGAGCTGTTGCGCGTGCTGCGGGAGAGCAAGGGCATTTTGGGCGATATCTTTGCTCAGTCGATGCCCCGCTTCAATAATCCGGTGAACCTGAAACGCCTCATCACCATGATCGATGAGGAAGAGTGGACTGAGCTGGATGTGGATGTGAAAGCGGCGGCCTTTGAGGGGCTGCTGGAAAAGGCAGCCAGTGAAGGCAAGAAGGGAGCCGGTCAGTATTTCACTCCGAGACCACTGATTCAGTCCATTGTGCGGGTCATGAAGCCTGACCCCAGGGTGAGCCCCCATTTCAAGATTTGTGACCCAGCCTGTGGAACCGGCGGCTTTGTAATTGCTGCCTACCAGTGGCTCATGGAAGAAACAGGAGGGGCATTAGACCGGAAAGACTATGCCCGCATTCGCACCAAGACCTATTACGGACAAGATTTGGTGCCTCGGCCTCGACGGTTAGCCCTGATGAATCTATTTCTGCAGGGGTTAGAGCCCAAGATTTATCTTGGGGATGCCATTTACGAAGCCGATCGCGGTGAAAAGTACGACTGCATTCTCACCAATCCACCGTTTGGCACCCGTGGAGCGAACCAAGCGCCCGATCGCGAAGACTTCACCATCGAAACCAGCAACAAACAGCTCAATTTCGTCCAGCACGTTCTGAAGGTGCTGAAGCCAGGGGGAAGGGCGGCGATGGTGCTGCCGGACAACTGCCTGTTTGAGGGCAAGGCGGGCGAAGTCTTCGAGATTCTGATGCAAGATTGCAACGTTCACACAGTCTTGCGGCTACCCAGGGGCACCTTTACGCCATACTCCCAGGGTGTGAAGGCGAATGTGGTCTTTTTCCAAAAGGGCTTGCCGACGAAGGAAACCTGGATTTTCGATGCTCGCTCCAATGTTCCGGGAGTTACCAAGAAGGAGCGGCCTCTGACGCCTCAGCATTTTACTGAGTTTGAGCAGTGCTATGGCGATGACCCAGACGGCAACAGCCCCCGCACTGATTTGGGCATGGAAGGGCGCTTCCGGAAGTTCTCACTAGAAGACATCAAGGATCGCGATTACAAACTCGACATCACCTGGATTAAGGATGAGAGCTTGGAAGAAGATTTGCCCGAGCCTGATTTCCTGGCCAGTGAAGCGATCACGGAGTTGGAAGCGGTCGTCGATGACCTGAAGGACATCCTTCAGGCGTTGGAAGAGACGGGTACTTTGTCTGACAGTGCCGTTGGTTAACTGCGTCTACTCCTCCTTCTGTTCAGGCTCCTTTTTGTCTTTGGTCGGCGGTTGGTTAAGTTGACTGAGTAGATCAGCGACTTGCGACTGGATATCGTCAATCGGTTGCTTCGACGGAGATTGAGAGCGTTTAGTGCTGGTCCAGCTTCCCAGTTTGAAGGCGTCTCGATTGTAGATACTGCTGGCCAAATCGCCTTTCTTGTCTTGAAAACATTGCTCTATACACTGGAGCAGTTCATCAGGAATGAGAGACAGATTGACCTCAAGTTTCAAGATGGGTTGTTCGCCTGCTATCAATTGTTCGATCGCACGGCCTAAGGCCGGTTGCAAAATCGCTGGGTCAAGCTCAAGGCTGATATTTTTGGCTGGTTGCTCAGGAGGCTCTTCCGCTAAACGTTGCTGAGCCGCCAGCAGCCTTGCATAAGCTTTCTGGGCTTTTTCCAGCACATAGGGAGGGATATTGGCAGACTTTCGTTTTCTGGGCATAACGTGCAAGCAGAATAGAACTTCTACCCTACGGTAGCCGCCATCCATCCGTAATCGCGCAGGCGTTCCCAGGCTTTTCGCAAGTGCTGGGGCTTAAACAGCCGCCGCTTCCGATCGCTCCACGCCTGTACCGCAGCAATGGCAACGTCCACATCCTCGGCAGCTTTGGGATTCTCCTGAGCAACCCAATGCAGGGTGGCCAGCATTTCCATACCGTAGGGAGTCTCGAAGCCTTCAATCAGTTGGCTGACCCGCTCTAGCCGTGTTTGGGAATCTGGATGGGGCGCTAGGAAGGCTGTGGCGGCTTCGCGGCCTTCTGGCAGGACGTAAATCTGGGATGACTGGGACCGATCGCCATAGCCCCGAATGTAATGCCCATCAATCCGCTGTAGGGCATGGTTCAGCTTGTCGGCATAGGGGCCATAGTGGTGGCGACGATAATCCAGCTTGAGGGTGGCTTCCCCGGCTTCCTGGAGGAAATAGGCCAGCTTTTGGGCTTCTAACCGTCCCAGGCGATAGCCCGGAATGCCGTAGCGGTCAAAGAGGGAAATAACCAGTGCCCGCGCCTGGGTCATTTTAGGTCTGGTGGTGTTCACCTTCACCCGATCAGCGGCAGGAGCGGTGCCGGGTTCATAAATGACGACTTGGATAGCGGGAAGAGCAGCAAAGGCATCGACGATCAACGGCTTTACCACAGCCCAGTCGAGTCCACCGTTGCCGCAGCCTAAAGGGGGAATCGCAATGGACTGAATGCCCAACTCCTGAACGTTTTGCACCAGGGCATCCAGACCAGCTTTGATGTCTTCCAGACGGGATTTACCGCGCCAGTGCCGCTTGGTGGGGAAGTTGATCACATAGCGGGGCGGCAGCAGGCTACCCGTATCAAATACAAACATCTGTCCGGGCTGTACTTCGTTGGCATCGCAGGCCCGTTTGTACGCTTTGAAGTTCTCTGGATAAGCTTGCTTAAACTGCAAGGCAATACCTTTCCCCATCACACCGACGCAGTTCACGGTGTTGACGATGGCTTCGGTCTTTTCATTCAGTAAGTTGCCTTGCTTGAATTCAATCATGCTCAAATAAGGAGCGCCTAGAACTATTGTACTGACTGGTGTGTATTCCTTGAATGGGTCGGGTGTAGCCTAATCTGAGTCCATGAGTCTGACCCGGTTAACTGCGCTTGCATCAGTAGTACCAATTAGGGTACGCATTAACGGGCGTAGATTTATTAAACTTTCTCAGGATTTCTTGAACTTCAGCCTTGATGCCATCGTTTAAGACGCCGATTTCGGTGATCAGTTGCCAAAGCACGGCGAAATAAACTAAGAATTCCGCTTGGCGACGACGTTTCCGGTCGGGGTATTCATCGGTATCATTCCAGTATGTTGATCGCATCACTCGCCAGTCAATGGCTTCGCCCAACTGGGCCAGGTCTTCATAGAACTCGGAGTAGTCAATAACGGCATGGCCGTCGGTAAATACGAAATTAGCCGTATCGGCAGCAATGGCTTCAGCGGTGGTCACCAGATGCACAATGCGAGTCTGCCCTTCAGGGCAGCCGGGGACGTTGCCCCGGTTGATGGTGTAGAGCATGGGAGAGCGAGGGGCAAAATAGAAGGGCACGTACTCATGCAGGTAGCCACCATTGCCGCAGGGCACTTGCTTGCGAGCACGGCGATCTTGAATGTTGCGGTATGAGATATCGCGAAAGTTGACCTGCCGCTGCTGCAATCTGCTGTTTGCCAAGAGTGCGCCTGTTTCGAGGATGAGGGGCAGGTTATCGATATGGGTAATATGGTAAATCTGGGTGGGCATCCAAGAATGAGGTGGATTGTGGAGATTGGTTGGCTATGATACCAGTCCCTTATTCAGACTGGACTGGACTTCATTGAAGTGGCTACAAGCATGACAAATAGAGACTTGAGTCTACTCCCCGATCAATGGCTAAGTGTGAGCATCAACGAACTACTTGAGTTCAAGTATGGGAAAGGTTTACCTAAGGGGCAAAGAAATAACTCGGGACAAGTTGACGTTTATGGCTCTAATGGCACTGTTGGCAAACACGATACAGCTTTGACTCTCGGACCAACAATAGTCGTCGGGCGTAAGGGCTCTGTTGGTGAAGTTAACTACAGCCCTGAAAGCTGTTGGCCAATTGATACGACGTACTATATTGATGAATTTCCAGGGGAGCTACCTCCTAAGTTTTAGGCCTTCTACCTCGCCTCAACTTTGAAAAGTGTTCAAAGTGAGAAATCATCTGCCATCCCTGGAATTAGCCGACAAGACATCTACAAAATCCAAGTCCCTTTGCCGCCTCTTCAGGAACAACGGCGGATTGTGGTTGCCCTGGAAAAACTGCTGGCGAAATGTGAGGCCAGTAAACAGCGGTGCGATCGCATTCCCCACATCCTCAAACGCTTCCGCCAATCCATCCTCGCCGCCGCCTGCTCCGGTCGCCTCACCGCCGACTGGCGCGCCCAAAATCTTCAATGCGATTCACTTGAGTCCTGGAAAGAAGAAAAAATCGGCTCTTTGCTTTCAGAAGATTTAGCGAATGGCCGTTCCGTGGTAGATGCCCAAGATCCATCTCAGAGCTTTCCTGTATGACGTTTAACATGCCTTGAAAATGGCTATATAAATTTGAAAGAGCGTAAGTTAGGAGCCTGGACGAAAGAAGAAGCAGAAAAATATCTGGTCAAGAGGAATGACTTTTTAGTTGCACGAGGAAACGGTTCCCCTCAGTACAAGGACAAAAGTTTTAGAGCCTGATTAAATTCAGAACGCCGCAGGGAGAAGTCCGAGAAAGTGCGCCTGAGAAANNNCTAGCTCACCGCCTCGCTCCTCGATTTGTCAAATCCCGACCACGGTTAGCTTGCAGCTTTCACCGCCATAGTTTTGTCCCTGTACTTTGACGGTTCCCTTTCGCTAGTGGGAAGAGGTGGTTTAGTAAACTGTGATCCGGATGAAGTTGCATATCCTGACACCCTAATCAGAATTCGAATCAAACCCGAAGTTATTTCACCTTATTTCCTAAGCCTAGTATGGGACTCTGAAATAGTGCGTGAGCAGGTTCGAAATTCAGCACATACATCAGCGGGTATTCATAAGATCAATCAAAAAGCGATCAAATCTTACGTTATTCCAGTCCCACCAACTAAAGAGCAAGAAGAGATCATTTTCAGAGTCAAGAAACTATTCAAAGTAGCTGACGAAATCGAAGAGCGTTACAAAAAAGCCCAAGCTTTCGTAGACAAACTTCCCCAATCCATCCTCGCCAAAGCCTTTCGCGGCCAGCTCGTTCCACAAGACCCCACCGACGAACCCGCCGCCGCCCTCCTAGAGCGCATCCAAACCGAGCGTAACGCATCTGCGTATTCTCCTCACTTCGGCACCGAGTTGCATCAACTTCGGCCCCCCCTGAAAACCTGAGCGAATTTCGCCGTCGTCGGGCAGGTCAATTTCATTATGTCGTCAGTTGACGAGTTGGTGACGACAATGATGAACGGCATTTCTAAGCCATGGCGTTTTCCTCCGCAATAAGATCAGTCTGCCCTTGGAGAGGACTGGTGAGTTTGCGCATGGACTCGCCTTTGAGGGTCAACCGTAAAGAGTCGTGGACCAAACGGTCGAGAATGGCATCGGCTAACGTCGGGTCTTGAATTTGGGGATGCCATTGGTTCACTGGAAACTGGGTAGCCAGCAAACAAGAGGAGCGCCGATAGCGGTCATCGAGGAAGTCGAGAACCTCCCGTGCATCATTGGGCGAGAGGGCATCGCGGAGCCATTCATCCAGGATGATCAGGTCAAAGGCTGCAAGTTGCTTGCGGAGTTTCGGGAACGAGCCGTCGACCTTGGCAAACTTCAGTTCCGAGAGGAGTTCAGCGGTTTTGAAATAGCGCACGTTATACCCTTGCTTACAGAGATGGTCCGCTAATACGCAAGCCAGAAAGGTCTTACCCACGCCCGTCGGTCCCATGAAAATGAGGTTGAGATGCTGACTCAACCACTGCCCCTGTGCCCATTCCAGGAATTGGGTTTTCTTCAACCCCCGAGCCACCTGAAAATCAACGGCTTCTAAGGTGGCCGGGGTGGAGAGGTGGGCTTGCTTGAGCCGTCGTTGCAGCCGTTGGTGCTGTCGCCGCAGATACTCGCGCTCAACCAACAGGGCGAAACGTTCATCAAAGGTGAGGTCATGGTAAGTGGATTGTCCCTGTTGCTCTTGCCAGGCCTCCAGCAAGCCAATGAGGCGGAGGGTTTTCAATTGGTCTAAAGTTTGTTGCATCGGTCAAAACTCTCAGTTGTAGATCAGCAGTTGTCGTCGTTATTGGTAATAGTCCGCGCCCCGCACGTTGTCATGACAAGCTGAGGGCACTTGAGGCACTTCAACGAGTGACGGTGGTTGGTCAATCCGGGCTTTGAGAATGGCTTTGAGGCGTCGATATCCCACAAGGGCAAAGGTATTGGCGTGCCGACAGGCATCCTCTAACCGCTGGGGGCCATAGCGAGTGGCTAAGGACTGTAAGCCTTTGAGAGTCCGAAAGGCTTGTTCTTCATGGGCTTTGGCGGCAAAGATATCAGTCACCTGACGGTGAGTGTGGGGGCCCACTTGCTGCGCCCAGGCTAAGAACGTCTCTTTCGACTGACGTTTGTAAGCCCAATGCTCCGGCGGCATATGCTCGGGCAACGTTGTATGACGATAGGGGGCACTTGAGCGCGGATGAACGGCAATGCGGCGATGGTCATAAAAGACTTCCACCAAGCTTTCGCTGATTTTGACGCTGACCTCACGGCGCACAAACCAGTAGGGCACGGAGTAGTAGTGTTTATCGACTTCCAGGTGATAATCCAAGTTCACCTTGGCCTGTTTCCAACGCGCAAACACAAAGGGGCGAGCGGGCAAGGGCTGCAACGCGGGTTGATCAACTTGTTCAAACAGGTCATGACGGGAACAGCCATAGCTTTTCATCAGCCGATGATTGAGCTGCTCTAAGCGGGCTCGAATCGCCTCATTCAGCTCACTGAAACTGGTGAAGCGTTGATGACGCAACGGGGCGAGAATCTGCCGCTCAATCTCCTGGACCGCTTTTTCCACTTTGGCCTTATCCCGAGGTTTCCTCGAGCGAGCGGGCAGAATCGCCACTTGATAGTGCTCAGCAAAGGCTTGATAGCTTTGGTTAACGCCGGGTTCATAGCGACACGGATCTGTGACACCGGATTTCAGGTTGTCGGGGACGATGGCTTTGGGCACGCCTCCGAAGAAGGCTAACGCTCGCTCATGGGAGCCAATCCAGTGCGCTAAGGTTTGCGTCGGCGTCGCTTCGGCAAAGGTGTAGTTACTGGCCCCCAGGCAGGCCACAAAGATTTGGGCACTCTGGCAGGTGCCGCTCACCGGGTCGTGGACGCTTACCGTCTGACCACAGTAGTCGACAAACAACTTCTCGCCACCCTGATGAAGCTGACGCATCGAGAGGTTTTGCTGGGCTTTCCAATGGCGATAACGACGACAAAAGTGACCGTAGCTCAGGTTCCAACGTTGCTGGTCCAGCCCTTCTTGCCACAGTAGGGCTAGCGTCACGCCTTTACCTTGCAACTCACGATGCACCGCCGCAAAGTCAATGACCCTCTGGTCACCGGAAGGCGGTTTACCTTTGCCCAGTTGGGCTTGGGCTTCACTATCACTGAGTTGACACAACTCGGCATAGCGCAGGCCTTTACCGGTCGCACGTCGGATATAGTCCTGCACGGTGGAACGGGCAACCGAGCAGCTTTGCGCAATTTCGCTCTGGTTGTAGCCTAACTCATGCAGGCGGATAATTTCTCGAAATTTCACCATCGGCAATTGGGCTCCTTGACCACTTCGTCTCATGGGGGTGCTCTGCTCCCTGACGCTGGATTGAGCGCAGGGTATAAGCACTTCCTCAGGGCTGGACACGACCTGCCGAAGTTGGCGTTATTTAGGTGCCGAAGTTGATGTCATTCGGGTGCCGAAGTTGGGGGCATTTTGCACCCAACGCGAAGCCACCGCCAAAAAAGCCAAAAAAGCCAAAACCAAAACCACCAGCGGCAAAAAGCGAGGCCGCAAACCCAAAGCCCAAGCCACCCCAAGTACCGCCCCCCAGCAACCCAACATCCCCGGCCTCGACTAGACACGCCACCACCCTCCAAAATCCTGTGCTAAATTTGACCCAAGCACACTGAAATCTTTGGAGGATAAGCCCCCTCACCTTAGTTTGAAGTTTCTGAACAATGCTGAAGCAAAAAACTACAGCACTGTTCAGAGGGTTCAAACCCTATTAAGAAAGCGAGTACAAACTTAAAACTCATTTTTTCTAGACACTCACTGTCGGCGCTTTGCCTTCAGACACCTCAGTGTGCTCCGACCCTTACTCATTCGGAGCATATTTCCTATGTCCAACCACAACATGGGCGGCAAAAATCGTCGCCGCCGCAAAAATAGTCTTCACACCACCTATGGGGGTACTTGCATCTACTGCCGGGGCCAGTTTCCCCAGTCCCAACTCACCATCGAGCACCTCATCCCCCGCAGCCGTGGCGGCTCCAACGCCCTCCACAACCTGCGCCTCGCCTGCTTCCCCTGTAACAACCAACGAGGGGCTAGACCCATGCGCTAAAACCAGTTTGCGGATTCTTGAGCGCTCAAGAATCCGCAAACGGTCGCCCTCTTTGTGCTGCTTTTCTTGCAAGATACAAAACTATTCGAGCTTTCGAACCAGCCCTGTGAAACCGGCTACCCAGAGAGACGTCAGTATCCATCCACAGATAATATGCGCCCAGAAATACCAGCGCAGTAGAGCACCCTGTTTGCACTTCAACATGAGTAACGAGACCTCTGCACCCCGATTAGCATTAGGTATCCAATAGCTCTGCTGATGCAAGTCAACAATGGGCAAAAAGACATCCGTTGAATAAATCAGCGCATTGAAAGCAGGATAGTCTGGCGAAACCTGGGTAGGCGCTGTAGAGGTGTTCCCCACATCACTCGGAGTTATCAACTGTGATGGATGAGAATAGCCCCATTGAAAGAGCAACGTCCCCACCCCAATGAACCCCATAGCCCAATACAAGGCGCGATAGGACTGGTAACCATGGGCAATGAATACCCCCAAGACTCGATTCAAAAATCTTCTGAACGGGTGAAGTTCCGCATACTTAATTCGATCATCTTGTTGGCCAATTAAGACTTTTGTGGCCGCTTCATCATGACCACTCGCTTTCAACACAGCAGCGAGTTGCGCATAAGGTTGAGGGGAAAAGGTCTGAAGTCTTAACCACTTCAGGCGTTTCTTTGCTTGCACCGGTGCAAAGGGCGCTAACCTCTCGTAAGTGAAGCCGTTAAGATATAAAGTCTCTGGCCAATTCTCCTCACTGTCGTTTAGAACACGCGCAGTCGCGAATACATAATTAACCGTTCCAACTGCATCGAATCCATCGATCAAGATTATAGACTCGCCGATCTGTGCAGCCTGGATGTTTAACGCAAGTCCGTTAGGGTTGTGAAACTTGCTGGCCCTGCAATCGAGTCGATTTCCAATTTTGGCTCCCACCAGACTTACTTCGCCATCTGCCTCAAAGCCGTCCATCAAGAAAACATCCTGTCCAATTTCGGCTCCTTGAGCAGCCAGAGCATACCCCTGGGGGGCTCGAAACTTCCCGCCACTACAGGCGAGTTGTCCTCCAATCTTGGCTCCCATCAGACTTACTTCGCCATCTGCCTCAAAGCCATCCGTTAAGAAAACACCCTGCCCAATTTCAGCTCCTTCAGCGATTAAGGCGTATCCACTAGAGTACCGAAACTTGCCACCACTACAATGTAGCTGTCCCCCAGTTTTGATACCTGACAGACTCACTTTGCCATCTGCCTCAAAGCCATCCGTTAAGAAAACATCCTGTCCAATTTCAGCTCCCTGGACAATCAACGCATATGCACTAGAAGACCGAAATTTTCCATTACTGCAATCTAACTGCCCTCCAATCTTTGCTCCAAACAAACTAACTTCGCCATCTGCCTCAAAGTCCTCTATCAGGAAAACATCTTGTCTAATTTCGGCTTTATCTGCAATTAAGGCATAGCCGTTAGAATGTCGAAACTTACCATTAAAACAAGCGAGGTTTCCTCCGATTTTGGCTCCTGTGAGCCTAACTTCTGCCTTTGCCTCAAAGCCATCCATTAAGAGGACATGATGTTCGATCTGCAAATCCGTCGCTGCGAGCGAGGTCGTAGTGACTCTTCCAGTCAAATCTACAATCTGGCTTCCTTCTAGTAGAGACCCAGAAAGATCTAACTGTGAAAGCGATGCACAGTCCAGCCTAATCGCCTCGTCAAAAAGACAGTCACGAAATATCAGCGGAAATTTAATCTCTGCATATTGAAGGTTCAGTGAACCCTCTATCTCAGCGTTAGTAACGCGGACTCCCCAATGAGGAATCTGCGTCACTGCATTGGCATCAGTACATAACCAAGCCAAGAGCTGAGCTGAGAGCTTTTGGCTTGGCGCTAGATTATCAGACTCCTCAGACGCATTGGTACGAGCCTTATTAGAGGTTCGAGGCGCAATATCCTGATAGGTCGATACCGTCGCTAGAAAGTGGCGTTCATCCTCAGATACATGAAACTGGGACTCCGCTAACTCGATTAGATTCCTTGATTCCATCACCACTGCCCTAATCCTTTGCGACAGGTCGAGCACAAATGATGTGCTACGAGGTAGCCACACCGGCTCTAGTGTACGTTGCGATGCGCTTTCGATATCTTCTATATGGCTATTGTTGTGTGGTCAAAAAGATTATGTTTAGAAAATATTTAAATACTTGATCTGCATGACTCGCTCCGACTCAATAGTTGCGCACCCAGCAACTACTCGATCACCTGAAATCACTTCCAAGCCTTCTAGCACAAGGGTTTCAACATCCAAATCCACGTTTTAACACCCAAACGAGTTTTCAACCCTTCCGAGCAACTGGCACACACCCATCGAAGAGTCAGTCAGGCCAAAAATAGTCCATCAAAACTCACCAACTGTCACACAGTATTTTTACTCATCTTCACTGACACCAATCTTTGCCAAGATTCGTCAGACAACTCCCCCCTCACCAAACGCTCCAAAAACTCAGAGACATTACAACCCTCAACCTGCGAAAGCTCTTCAAGCAAAAAGTTCGCCGAAGCGGTCAAGTAGGTATTTCTGCGCCGTTTAGATTCTCCCCAGCGATTAACTGAAACTCCCCGTATCCGCTTCTGTTTCTTGATAGTCATACCGCTATCCCTCACTTCATGCTCACATGCTATGCACAGCAAGGGCTTCAGGAGCATCAGTCAACAAATTGATGACACCTAGAACACTATTGGGAGGCAGAAACCATCCGGGAATCAATGAAATTTCAAACGGTCAGTTAGACGCCCAAAATCACACTCGAACATTTTTCAAATAAATCCAAAACCTCGCCCAAGCATAAGCTTAGTTTATGCGCAAAAACTAGACACAAAAATCCGTGATTTTGGAATATCACGCAGTCAATATCACGCTTTAATTTACGCATCAAATTCCACCTTTAATCGAGCAACCAGACTCTCCTTATGCAAAGGGACTTAGATGCGCATTAGACATACAAAGAAAGCTATTTAAATCCAATTTGTCTTCGAATTAATATATTTTCCCGACATAGGGGTTAATTAAACAGCGACTTTTCGTGATACTTAAGTGCATTTTTGCTTATTTGATAAACTTATAAAAACTGGATTTACCCCAGGACTAGTTTGTGCGCATTAAATTGAGGAGGAAGATACGTTTTGGATGCTCAAAATCACACTGAATCATGGTTTTACAACTCAGCTACTCTAACTCATCAGCTGCTACCTCAAACTCTCTACGAGGCATACGCGAGCTACATTAGAACCTTATCTACTCCCGACGCTAGCAAATTAAATACAGCTTTATTACGATTCACCGTCCCAGGATGGAATGGACCAGAAGCCAAAGGTGCTCGACTATCGACTCAAGAAAAGCAAACAGCCATTCGTTTTCTTAAAACACTTCCCTTTGAGAAGCTATGGAGCGCTGAGAAAGTAATGCATAGCTACCTGCTGCGAATCAATACCGCCAAGAAAGATCGTCGCACTCCTCGCTATAACCTTCGCAAGTTTGTCCGCTGGGCCTCTGATCAAGGATGGGGTAAACCAATCCAGGAAGGTTCCGCACTCGTAGAACGTCGGGTTCGTTTCAATAATCCTGATGGCTTTCAGCGTCCAACCCCTTCCCAAGTTCGGACTTCTATGGGGTACGGGAAGCCCAAAGCCGCTCCAATGAACTTAAAACCTAACGAGGTCAATACTGTTTTAGAAGCTCAACTTCAACAGTGGAATCAGTGGATGATAGAAAACGATATGGGAGAGAGAACTCGGCAAAACAGTCGTAAAACAATTCTGCGGGTCTTAGGTTGGATACACCGCAACGATGGTATTCCTCTAGAGTCCTTGCGATTGGAAACAATCGTCCCCTACATCAAAACGGCCTACAACCTTACCGAGTTTGAGACCCAGCCAGATCCCTTCTCAGCCTGGGTCTTGACCCGAGAAAGGGCCATAGTAGAGCAGCAACGCGCAGCGGACACCACAGTCGAAAGACTCAAGGGCTATCTCTCGTCAACGAAAACTTGCGCACGGGCTAAGATGCAATACTTCATGGTCGTTATCCGACTAGCAAAGTACACCTACGAAAAAGATACAGAGTTTCCCAACGGTCGAGATAGCTACAGAGATATAAGCTTCATACGCCAGTTAAGAAGATACCAAGCACAGCTACAGCGCCAGGCAGAGTCTAAAGGGCCAGTTGTTCCTTTTTCCGCTAAGTCTATCCCATTAGAAGAAGTTCCTAAGATTCTTGAAATCATGAAAGCCAAAACCGATCAAGAGAGAACCTTTCATGGTGTAAAACGCCGCCAAACAGCTGGTGCTAAATCCATGCAGAGATTACTAATGGTTCTCTTTTTCGTTGTGTGCCCACCCCGCCGTGTTGGTGCGATTGCTAACTTAGTGCCTGGAAGAAGCTTAGTTAAAGGCTTGGTTCGTAAAGATGGGCGATTTGTTCCAGAGTCACAACTGGGTTCCAATGAATCCGCTGTTTGGGTCATACGCCTGGGAACTAATAAAAAAGCATCCTATAAGACCGTCAAACGATACGGAGCAGTAGACATTGAGCTGGTGGACTATAAATTCAGCGATGGCACCAGCTTTTACACCTACATCGACCTGTGGCTCGTTGAGTATCGACAAATGCTGGACCCCCAGACCAATACTTCTTTTGTCCGAGACCTGACAAAGGGGCCAATGACATCAAATGCTATGACATGCAAGTTTCGGAGCCAAATGAACACGATCGTAGGTTATCCGATTAGTCCCAAAGAATTTCGCAAGATGTTCGTCACCTACGTAAAAAGCCGTAGCGCAACCACAGAGCGCGATATGGATGGTGCTGCTGCTGCTCTAGGACACTCTAGGAAGATGTTCGACAGCGTCTATGACGAAGAGGAGACCAACCGGAAAATCCAGGCAGGCGTCGAACTCAATAGACGTATTTGGAAAGAAATCAGCCATTCAAGCTGAACTGATACTGTTTTAGTTTTGAAATGTCCCATATCCGAAGCTGAGAAAGTTCAGAGGGTTCCATAGCAGCTTCCAAGTCAGGCGAATCTCCGCCAGAAGCTATGTGGGACATTTCAAAAGCAAATTGGTATGAAGCGAAACCAGCCCATCTATCCGGTCCGAAACTGGTCCGAATTTATTGGAAACTGGTCCGGATCTATCGGACCAATTCCGGACCAGTTTTGACGCATCCTGACGAAATAATGGGGCATCCTGACGAAGCTTATTGAGAATGCCTGTTTGCCAGAAGCCTTTCCCAAAAACAGCGAAACCCCCCATTACTGGGAGGTTTCGGTCAATCGGAGCGGCGGGATTTGAACCCACGACCCCTACTACCCCAAAGTAGTGCGCTACCAAGCTGCGCTACGCCCCGTTAAGCAACCAACGTTGCTTGTCTAAAATAGCATGAAAACCAACGATGTCATCGATTGAAGAGTAATAATCTTTGTGCGCCAAGGGTGACGACCAACTTTTTCGCGGGGTTGCCGAAGTTGATGCAACTCGGTGCCCGAAGTTAGGTGAATGCGCAGATGGTGAGTGAGCCCGGCATTTCTACAGCAATTTTGTATGGTGAACAATAACTGGCTGTCTGACGAACGATCATCATGGAATCATTTCACGGAGAAGTTATTGGGACTGCGCTGCTCATTTTGTTGGGCAATGGTGTCGTGGCCAATGTGGTGCTCAGTGAAACGAAAGCTGACGCTGCTGACTGGAACACGATCGCTCTGGGCTGGGGCATGGCGGTCTTTGTGGCGGTGTTTTCAGTGGCGGCGATTAGTGGTGCCCATCTGAACCCTGCTGTGAGTATCGGGTTGGCGATCGCGGGCAAGCTGCGCTGGAGTCTGTTGCCCGGCTATGTGATTGCCCAATTTTTGGGGGCGATGTTGGGTGCGTTCTTGGTGTGGCTGTTTTATCGGCCCCACTTTGCCAAAACGCGCGATCGCGACCTTAAGATGGCCGCATTTTGCACTTCTCCGGCGATTCGCGACTTGCTCTCTAACTTTATGTGCGAATCGATGGGCACCTCTGTGTTGGTCTTTGCTGTGTTGCAGCTGGCTCAGCCGACGGTGGGGCTGGGCGCGTTGGATGCGCTGCCTGTGGGACTGCTGGTACTCGCTATTGGGTTGTCTCTCGGCGGCACGACGGGCTATGCCATTAACCCGGCTCGCGATTTAGGCCCACGTTTGATGCACACGGTGTTGCCCATGCCCGGTGGCAAGCGTGATAGTGACTGGAGTTATGCCTGTCCTGCCGTCAGCAGGCTACAGGGGTTTCCCGGCTAGGTCTCCCCGGCCTTGCACCCTCTAAACGTCCCTATGGTGTCCCTAGCTTAGGACAAAACAAAAGGCCCCGTATAGGGACCTTCTATAGACTGCTTCAGGAACTTCCCCCGGGATGCCCTACAGGTCGTCTCTCGGATCTGTAGTGCGGTTTTCAAACACAAGGTTAGGTCCCGGGACGTTGCCAACCTCTATACGGGCTCTAGGGGGCTTCGGGGTCCCTTTGCGCTCATCTAAGAACTTCAATAGGCTGGCCGGTTCCCAACGGTCCCACGGAAAGGGCAAGCAGTCGTTAGCGGCTTCCTGTTTTAAGGTCTCTGTGTTTCTGGTTGTATACAACCGACCTGGGACCCCGGGGGCTTCGAACCACATCCCGGGTTCTCTCGCTAGGCTTCCAGGCATAATGGTTCCTTCCCGAAGCCCAGCACTATCACAAACGATCGTCAAGGGAGGCACGTAGCTAGAGCCCTCGGGGTCTATCCCACCTAGGGCCTTTACCGTCTCCCGTAGGGCTGCCTTGAGATCCCGCCAGTTCACCACGGGAGCCTCTAGTAGGTCTCCCAGGTCATCTGCGATCGCCTCTAGTTCCCTAGCAGTTTCCGGGTCCAGTCTCGGGGGGTTAGTGGCCTTGTGGTTGTTGAGCGTATCCTCGACAGAAAAGGTCCAGGCCCCGTTCTGATAGACGGTAGGGGCTCCCCCGTGGGATAGCTCGGTCTCTTCTGGTAGCCCCTCTAAGGTCACCTCTACGTAGGTCCCGTTGTCGGTTCCGGGGAAGAGGTCTAGGGCTGCCTGGATGAGCTTAAGGCAGTCTCGGGACTGTCGGGATAGGGAGCCTTTAGCCTTCCCCTCTAGGGCCTCTAGGGCATCCGATAGGCTAGTCATAGCTGACCTCCGATAGGGCGTCATGGAGCCTAAACAGGTTCTCACCTAAGCACCGCTCGGTTTTAAGGCTGGGGATCCTTGACATGGCGATAAGGCGATCGCAGACCCGGGCCATCTCCATAATCGTCTTCTTGTGCAACTCTGCTGAAGACAGCGAGGGATCCGCCAAAGTGGTCACATCTTGAGTCCCATCGGGGGAAATATCCTTTTTCTGAGAGAGGTCCAGGTGTTTTAGCCGGTGGTTCTCTAATGACTTCCTAGACGGGGTTTCACCTTGAGAAACTAACCAGCGCTCGATATCTGCGATCGCCACCCCTGCCAGCATCATCTCCTCAACGGTGGCTAGGGTTTCCTTTGGTAGTGAACAAGTCTTGCATTTAGGCATCTTCTATATCTCCTCCTACGCAGGCCCTAGGCCTAACTGACCGTTCTGCACATCGCTAAACAGGTCCTCAATAGCCCCGATAGTGTGCTGAGTGGCACCCTCGTACAACGTCTGACCATCAACCTGAAACACGTTCTGGACCGTCACAGGTTGGTTAGACCTGACCGTTTCCCTACGGGGTCCCAGGTCCCGACTCCTGGGCAACGGTGTAGTCTCATCCGGGGTCCCGAGGCCTCCCGTGTTGTTATTCCCGGTTAATCGTTCCCCGATAGCCCCGGTAACAGCTCCAATGACCCCTACGGGACTAGGAATAGCAGCGATCGCACTCTGGACCATCTCTTTGATCTTGTTAACGATCCACTGAAACCCCTCGGTAATAGCAGACCCTAAGGCACTTGCACCTCTAGCCCCCGAGTCCCGGAGATAGCTAACGGTTTCCCCCGTGATGGTCATCATGGCTGCATAGATGCCCTTTGCTAGACCTAGGACAGCCTGGGCAGCCGTCCCTAAGAGACTGGTATAGTCGAGGTTGGCAACAAAGGTCCTAAAGATCTCCATAGCCCGCACAATGGCACCACCTAACCGGGTCCCGGCCTCGGTCCAGTCCAGGGAGGCTAACCAGACACCTAGGTTATCGATCATCTGGGAAACCCAAGATGCTAGCCCGGTTGCTAGGCCCTCAGGGTTAATATCTAGGGAGCCCAGACCGGCATTATCGAGGAAACCCCTAGCACTATCAGCCCAGCGACCTACGGTCATCAGAAAGGACCCTACGGTCTCCATTGGATCCACCCCGGAGAACCCTAGGCGGTTCAGGAGGTCCCCTGCTGACTGCCCTAGGTCTAGGATCTTCCCGGTGGCAACCCCTAGCAGTTCATAGGCGTTTTTCCCCTCAAACCGGGCTAGGCCTCGGAGCCATCCAAAGAGACCTACGTTAGGATCCAGCAAGGATGTCCGGATCCCCTCAAGGGCACTAGCAGCACTGCCCCTCATCTGATCTAATGCTTCATCGGGGATGGCATCATTAAGGACGTCATTCAGCAGACTAACCCGGTCCTCTAGTTGCAGATCCGCAAGCTCGGAGCCGTCTAGGGCCTCCTCCAAGAGGCTAACCAGTCTCGGGTTCTGTTCTCCTAACCGGAGCTGACGTAGCCCCGAGATCGTCAGACCACCATTAAGGAGCCGGTCTATGGTGCTCCCGGCTTCACTGCCGTCTATCCCGGCCCGGACTGACAGGACTCCTGCACTATCTGTGATGTCCTTAAGCTGATCCTTAAAGGTCTCGAGGTTGCCCCCGGATGCCTTAGCTAACGTATCGCTGATCTGGTTGCTCAGGTCCGTATAGAGACTGGTTGCCCCCGGCAACTCTGAAGCCATCCGGGCGATATCCCCGGTTAACCCCCGGGTGATCTCCCTAGCCTCATCGAAGCTAACCCCGAGGCCGTCAGCAACAGCCCCCGCACTAGCCAGAATGCTATTAGTCTGGGAGGCTGCCTCAGGAAGCATAGAAGCTAACCCGGCAACCCCGGCGCCTAAGGCAGTGACCCCGGCTAAGGCTCCCCCGATGGCAACGGTAGATAGACCCCCGAGCAGTTTTCCCACCATGCCCCCGGTAGCCCCAACGGAGGATCCTAGGCTGTTAACCTTCCCGTTAACATCCCCGAGGACCCGGTTTAGTTGGGAAGCGTCACCGGTTAAAGTTACAACTACGGAGTTAGACACTGGCTGTTTCCTCTGTGGTCTCCATGTAGTCTCGGAAGCTGACTAGGCCTCGGGTTTGGGCCTTTAGCAGGGTCCGGAGAATGTAGCTAGAGGGGACCCGGTATTTAGCCGCGATCGCCTCTAAGGTTTCCTTCTCAGACTCAGGTGCCCTGAAAGTGATAGAACACATTACGGATCCTCGATATTCCTATAACTAACCCGTAAGACATTGTGAGACCCAAAGATCCCAAAGTGAGACCCAAAGCCATAAGAAAACCCCGGGGTTAACCGGGGTGTGACAACCTTCTAAGGTCCCTTTATGGAAAACGTTGCAGAACTACTGTTAGGCCTCGGGGCTATCCTGGGAGCCCTGCTCCTCGGTCTCTAGGATCTCTTTAAGACCTTCACGGGGGCTGCTTTCCCCCAGTGGATCAAATCCGAGAACCGCCCGAAGCTGTATCTGGTCCTCTAAGGTAAGCTCTTCATCGGGAATGGCTAGGCTATCCTGCTCCCCGGCTAGGTCCCACATCATCGTATACGGGCTATCGGCCTGCTCCCCTGTCAGCACGGAACGCATGAAGGAGTCGATATAGTCCACAGATGCCGGGGGCTCACCAAGGTAACCTTCGATGGCTAGTTGGATGTCCCGAGGGTTTTTGTAGGTTTCACCGTTGTACAAGAACTCCCCTTTAGGACCTCGGAAGAGGCCATACACAGGGTCACTGAGCAACCGATAGGCAAGGTCTAGATAGGAAAACATAGGGCGCTCTTTGCCTTCGATGTAGGCCCGCACAAGCTTAGGCGTTAGCTGTCCCTTGAGCAGTCTTGCGTCTACATAGCGTTCCAGGGTGCGCTCTACGGCCTTCTTAGAACGCTTCCGGGTTTCCCGGGCTGCATCCTCTTTTGCCTTAGCCTCACGAGCTTTCTGTGCTGCCTCCATAGCCTCTTGCATGGCCTTCTGGGCGATCGCTTCTAAGTTAGCCATCGTTATCTCCTCGGTATTCGTCTAGTTGTTGTTGGATATCGGTTAGGACCTTGGTTAGGATCCCTAAGGCTTCCCCCGTGAGATCCGGATCGGTCTCCCAGGCAACATCGGGGGCATTGGGTACGGCTTCCCCGAGCTCTGAGGCGATCTTTTGGGCTAGACCCTGGGCTGCCTTGATGGTTTCTGGGTTCATTACTTTCGCCCCTGTTGATACGTGTGCTTTTGAGGATATCTGTTGACTGTCATGAGCCAGTGCGTTATGGCAACCTCTACGGCTTTGCTTTGGGAGATCTTCCGTCTAGCCGCTTCATCTGCCAAAACCTCAGCTAGGTCTAACGGCACGTAGGCTTTGAGGGTTTTAGTGGTTGCCATTTTGGGTCTCCGGATAGGGGAAAGGAATGATGTTGCTAGGCTCGGGGGAGTCAGGGGACGCGATCCGCTTTAGGACCCGGGTTTGCTCTTGTTGGTTCTGGGCTATCTGCTGTAGCACCTCTGTATTGAGCTGGGTTAGGTCGATAAGTGTCCGTAGTTCCTGTCGCGATCGCCTGAATAGCATCTTGGTTGTCTCCCGTGGGCCTACATGTGGGCCTGTCCTTCTGTAACTAAGGTGTAAGGGAGTGCCCAAAAGGAAAACCCCTCCCGAGTCTCAATATGGGACTCAGAAAGGGCGCAGGGAGACACTGTTACGGTGTCCCCTTGAGTGGTTGCTTCACGGGGCAACCATCCCGGTCTATACGAGGCAAGGGTTTCGGGGCTCCCTGCAAAGGGCCTGGACTAAAGTTGGACTAAACCGGCTAACCGTCCACTGACCTGGGGAACGGCTACCGGACATCCGTTAGGCCATCCTTCAGGGCATCAACAAAGGCTTCTAAAGGGCTAAGGGCTGAACGGTGGATCACATAGTCCATACGGGAGGGGTCCCAGATGCTCTTTTTACGGGACCAGGTTTCAGGCTCATAGGCGATCGCCCAGGCCTCCCTAGTAACCCTGTTGATGAGCATTAGGGCAGCCACCGGGAGGACTTTCTGATCGAACTTCCTCACGTCCCCTACATGGATCCAGTCTCGGGAAAAGGCCTGGGAGCTTAGCGCTTTGACTTCCACCAGGGCTCTACGGTATTTCCCGAGGGCGATCGCTAGATCGACCTGATAGGGCCTCAGTAGCCCGGGGTTGTCCTTGGTATGCCGCTCCGGTCTTCCTCGGAGCCTGCGGAAGCGGTTTTCCCATAGTTGGTCTGAGGTCAGAAAGCGCTGCTTTAGCCGATAGCAAGGGAGGCCTAGATCGGTGATCTGCTGGGCTACGATCTCCTCGTAGTTTTCACCTAGTTTTAGGGCCTGTTCATAGGTCTCTAAGTGTTTCCCCGGTAGGCTTTCCGGGGTTTCAAACGGTATCATTGTAGTGTCTCTTTTTTGAATATCTTGATAGGGCTCCCGGTTTGGTCGCTGGGGAGCCCTTTTTAGTGTCTGGTTAGGCGGTCTCGGGGAAGTCCTCGGGTCTGATACGGGGGAGGCTTTGGAGCTGCCGTAGTAGGTCATTGAAGTCGCCCATCTTGGAACTCTTGGGAGCCATTTCGGCTATACGCTCTTCCCGTTCCCGTTCCCGCTCCCGGCGGATCTCTTCATAGTCCGCCCAGGTGTCTATGGCGACTAACCAGAGATGTTCCCGGTCTCGGGTTCCATCCGAGCAGTTAGCCACATGGCGACAGTTACGGACATAGGCCCTGCGTTCTATCCAGGCATCGCAGTAGCTTTCTGTGGAGATAGCATCATCCCCGTCTGCATCCTTGATCACGGGACCAAACCAGCAAACGTTAGGGCGATAGGGATCCTCAGTAAGGGCAACAATGACCCCGGCTATCCAGGTGCCATAGTCGTTCTTGTGAAGCACTGCCCCGACCTGATACTTGGGGTTCTGTTGAGGTTTCATGGTGTTCCTTGATGGTTAGTGAAGGGTTAACAAGGGGAGCCAAGAGGCTCCCGGTGGTTGTCTAGTCGTCAATAAAGGAGAACTTGTGTTCCCCGTCCGGTTTCACATAGAACCGACACGGGCGATCGCCATCGGGGCTAAACCAGTAACGGGCTCTTTTGCCCTCAACACGGGTGTTCTTTTGTTCGTAACCGAGGGTGCCTAAAGCGCTAGCCACGAGCTTGGTGTGCCGTCTGTGCTCCGTGGTTTTGAGGCCCAAAGCGGTCAATAGGTCAGAGGTCCTAGTTACGATCTGGATGTCCCCTCGCTCCCGGTGATCACGTAGGGAGTCGATAACATCTTGCAAAGGGTCTAACCAAGGGTTGCTAACCTCGTAGTCTTTTGCTCTTGCCTCGGATAGCTTGGTTTTCTCCTTGGACCAGCCCCGTTCCCCTTCCTGGTAACGTCGATAGGCCTCTCGCCAGATGTTGTCTCGGTTAGCAATGACGTAGTCCACATTAACGGCCTTGATGCCCGGTAGGATCCAATAACGGGAATGCCCGCTGTCATCCCTAAGGAACTCGGTACTGTTCACGCTGGCAGCGATAACACATCGCCTGTAGTTACGCTTGGTCTGTTCCTTGTGGTTGATCTTGAGGTCATCAAAAGGCGTAGCTATCCATCGTTTAAGGTTCTCATCCGACCGCTTATTAAGGACCGCTTCCATCTCCTCTAGTTCTACAACCCAGGTGTCAGCGATCACTCTTTTGACATGTTCGTCAGACATCTCGCTATCTCGGGAGGTGTAGAAGGACTCCCCGAAAAGTTGCTGTAAAAACTGACCCTTTCCGGCCTCTTGCTCGCCTTGGAGGATCAGCACTTGTCGCCAGTGGGAGCCCGGGTCCATAGCCCTTTGAACGGCTCCCAGGATCCAACTAGTGAGGAGAACCTGAGAGGTCTCATCCTCTAGGCTGAATACGTCCCGGGCGAGGGTGCCCCAACCTCCCCAAGGTTCTACAGGTTCGGAGCCTACTAGGGAGCCCAGGTAACGCTGCACGGGGTTAAAGGTACGGGCTTCTAACCAGGGCTCTAGGCGACGTTCTAGGAAGCTACCTGTTAGGCCCTGTAGGGGAACCTGTAGTTCATCCTCTAGCAGGGTGATCAGGTTCTTAATGGTAGTGGTCCCGGGATAGCCGATCCGGTGGATCTCCCCGGAGAACTCATCCACTTCGACAGACTTGCTGAAGGTGTATCGGCCTGTCTGGGTAACCCCTCCGAAAATGGCGTTAAAACAGTTCCACTGAGCTAAGGGGTTATAGCCATTAACCTTGAGGTAGCTAAGCAAGTCCTCTTTGGCCTTCTCCTTTTCCATACGATCTGCACTGCGCTCGCTATCTCGCCCCACATGAAACGCATCAAAGCCTAAACGGTGGGCTAGCCGTAGTTCCGAGGGGACCGGGGTAGCGTAATAGGTTGACGGTGTAGTGTTAGCAGCTTGGTTCATGGTTGCCTCTTTTAAGTGAATATCGCTTTCCTGTGAGGGGTTCTCTGTTTGGGGGACCCCTCTTTGTTGGTCAGGCATAGCCCTAGGCCTCCTCTCTGTAGCTACGGGAGAAGGCATTAAGCTCATCTGCTAGCTGTTGGGGGTCCTTGCCTTCCTTGAGGGCGAGATACGCCACGATAGGATCCAAGGTTTGGCTGATCTGATCACTGTGTAGGGCTAGCTGTAGGGAATAGCGGATAGTGGCAGCTAAGGAGCCTAGCTGGTGCCGTTCTTGGATAGTGGCGATCGCGGCTAGGTCCTCAGGGGTGAAGCGGATGTGGGTGTTCTTGGAACTCATGAAGTAGTCCTTCGTTGTCTACACCACTAAACTGTTCGATGGCTGTCAGGCTGGTTTGGGCACACGGGAGCCTTTCCACCGGACATCGTGTAGAAGCCGGGAATGGTCCTTTATCAAAGCTTTAAGAAATAGGGAGTCCCTTTATCAGGGCCTTATCTAGGCCCCTAGGGGAGGGTTAACAGTTCGTTACAAAGGTTGGTTAGGGGAGCCGGGGTAGTGAACACCTCGGAGCCTTCCCTAAGTCACGGGAAGATCCTAAAGGTGGAACGGGTGGAACATGATGGAACAGGATGTTTTTCGGGGTCATGTTCCAGCTACACCCTAAGCACACCAAGGGTTCTAGCCTTTTGGAACATGTGGAACATGAGTTTCAGGCTTATTAATAAGTGAGAATAGGACTATTACTAGAGGCTCCCCCGGCTCCCCTGGTAACTTAATAAGGGGCAAACTCATGTTCCACGTGTTCCAGATCCCTGAAACCCTCACTAGGAGCGGATCCTAGCCTGGAACATGATGTTCCAAGGTCATGTTCCAGCATGTTCCACCCGTTCCAAGAAACCCACGGGTTAACCTGTCATATCTACCTGTAGATCCGCTGTGATGTAGACTGGACAAGGCCTTGAGCGATCGCCTATGGTGGTTTCAAAGGGACAAACCCGGGACCCCCGGGACCCTTCCCGACAACCACAGAGGATCACCACATGGAAAACCAACTATTTGCCACCTACAGCGTTACCACAGGCACCCTAGACCTAACCCTTAGCCCAGGTTCTGAGGCCTACCAGGAACTCCTGGAGGGCATCGTAGAGGCCACCCAAGAGGGCCTGGACAGTGCCACCGACCTAGACTTCTATCTAACCCCCGAGGGCCTTAAGGTAACCATCCCGTTAGACCTGTAGAACTGGCTACCGAGACACCTTATGTCTTACCAGGGAACCCCGGCTATATCCCCAGATCCGGGAGGTCCGGTCTCCCTATCAAGTGCCCATAGGTCCGGATCACCATCGTGGTGTCCTTGTGCCCTAACAGATAGCTAACCTCTAACAGGGACATCCCCCGGGCGATGGCATGACTAGCTAGGCTATGCCGGATCACATGCGGTCTCCGGTAGGGGATACCTTGAGACCGCAGGACAGGACCCCAGTAACGCGCCCTAAAGTTCGTATCCGAGATAATGCAGCCCCGGGGAGATCTAAACACTAGGTCCCCGGGGTTTCCCTTTGGCAGCCCGGATAGGAGCCCGGTTAGGGCCTCCCCCGATAGCACCCTGACTGTCCCGGTCTTAGTGCCCTTCCTGATCCGCCTATGACCGTTCCCCGTTGGATCCACTGCTAGGACCTCCTTAACGGTCACCGTCCCGGCCTCTAGGTCTACAGCCTCCCAGGTCAGCCCGATGGCCTCGGACAACCTACAGCCAGTCAGAAACAGAAACAGCACGAAAGGACCATAGGGGCTACCTTTGAACCCCTCTAGGATCTTCCGGGTCTCCTCTACCGTAAACGGCTTGATGTCCTCTTTAGGGATGTTCCTATGGGCGATCGCGTCCCACGGGGAACCATCCAGAATGCCCTCCGAGACTGCCCAGCGGTAGCACTTCCTAATGAGACTCAAGCGCTTGTTAAAGGTCCCGGGGGCTAGCCCGGACCCGGTTAACCAGACAGTGTCCCCTAGCCTCGGGGCTGCCTTCTCTAGCATCCTTCGGACCTTGTGGTATTCCCCCGCTAGGATCCCCTCGGACAGCCCTAGAGATAAGACCCAAGTGTCCCGCAGTGAGATCACGTCTTTAGGGACAGCCCGGGGAGCCACCCTCGGGGTTAGTCGGTAGCGGTCCAGGGACGGATCGAAGGATCCTGCAAGGATGTCATTAGCGATCCTAGTGGCGATCGCCTGGGCTGTCTTAAGGTCCCGAGTGTTCTTGTAGCTGCCCCCGGGGACCGGGTTAAACCCGTACCGTCTCCCGGCTAACCTAAACCGGATCCTGATGCTGCCATTGTTGTTTGTGGGTCTAATATCCTTCATTTGTCCCCTTACTGTCCCTAAGTGAGCACCATAGGGACGCTCGGGGGTTAGCCCGTAGGCCCGGAAACCCTTACACGGTGTTGCCCATGCCCGGTGGCAAGCGTGATAGTGACTGGAGTTATGCCTGGATTCCTGTGATTGCGCCAATTGTGGGCGCGGCGATCGCGGCGGGGCTGTATCTGGTGCTGGGCGGTGAAATTCGGATCGATCTGCCCAGCATTACAGAGTTTATTTAGTGGTTGGAGCCAAGTATCAGGCCAGCAGGGTGACTTGACCTCTCTATGGCGATGGCGGAGCGTGTCAAGGGGGCCAGGGTCGACCGTTTGAGGCAGGTTATCTAAACAAGTGCAAAGGATTACACGACATACTCAGGTGTTTTTTGGGCGATCGCTGCATAATACTGGCAAGTAAAACGTCTGTTCGGGGTCGCGTCTAGCCATGATGGCCCAAGGGCAGTCGTTGCATTCCCGTTGCTGCTTTATTTCTGAGCTGGATGCTATGTCGCTGCCGCCTTCTCAACCTTATCCACCGGATGGTTCGTCATCTCAGTTTTTGTTACCCCCAGCGACCCCACCGACCATGAAACGGACGGTGGGCAGCTATCTCAACTATCCCCTATGGAAGAATTTGGGGCAGCAAGCGGCCCGCCATCGCTATTGGATGAAAGGTGCCGCGATCGCCTATGGCATCGTCTGTTGTGTGTTGTTAAGCAGTTTTATGGCGATCGCCGCCGCAAGTTTGTGGGCGCCTGTCGCCGAGGGGTTGACTAACCATTTGCAGCGTTGGGTGCCTGCTGTCGTCACGCCCTTACAAGCTGTCATTGCCGAAATCCGTACCGATTGGCCGCTCAACCGTCGCTGGTGGCTCTTTTTGCTGACGACTGGGGCGAGCTTGGCACTCTGGTGCAAAGTGGTGGGGTTAACGCAGCAGATCATTCGTTCCGATGGCGATCTGGCGTCACATTTGATCCCCACCTGGCGGCAACGGAGCCTCACGGGTCTGGTCGCGATCGCGACGGCCGCCCTTACCCTGCTGGCCGTCGGTGTGGTCTTGCTGGCCTTACCCGCCGGCATGCAGCAACAAGCTGAAGTCAGTGTTATTGGCCTGATGCGGCAATTGTTAGTCCAAAGCCTGAGGTGGAGTTTAGCCGCCTCGACGATCGCTCTTAGCTATGGCGTGCTCTATCGCAGCAGTCAAAAATCATCTGCCCGGTCGGCCCCAGTATTGCCAGGCACTGTGTTTGCCACGATGATCTGGCT
Source organism: Leptolyngbya iicbica LK (assembly GCF_004212215.1). Classification (NCBI taxonomy): domain Bacteria; kingdom Bacillati; phylum Cyanobacteriota; class Cyanophyceae; order Leptolyngbyales; family Leptolyngbyaceae; genus Leptolyngbya; species Leptolyngbya iicbica. The sequence goes on along the minus strand of NZ_QVFV01000002.1, from coordinate 1,210,205 downwards.
CGCCACGGCGATGGCCTTCAAACATCATTTAGAGTCTCTGACCGACTATCACTGGTTATTTAGCGCTGGCAGCACCCTCACTCTCGCTTTTATTGGGCTCTACATCTGCACGCTGGGTCTTTTGCTCGGCGGTCAATATAACAAATTGATCAATCGTTATTTTCCACTAGCGCGATCGCCCCAATCATCCCCCCAAGGCCCGCCGCCCTCTTTTGAATCTTTCACCATTCCCAAACAACGCCCCTATCGGTAAAACCGTCTTGGGAATATCTGACACCGGGATCATGGATTGGTTCGTGGGAGAGCGATTAGGGAGGGGCATTGATGTCAGCCCTGTCCTCCTTGTGCCTTTTCTGGTATGAATGCCGCAATGATGCAATGCGCACAGGCTGCAGGCGGCTATAGAACAGCCCACCGAAGCAGCTCTGAATGCTACTTGATCCGTTACCAGCCATTCTGAGCTGAACGAGAAAACTTTTTAGCCCGAACCGATAACTGGTGGCGCAACCTCGCGACGGCTACTGATGTCGATTGATTTCAACCAGAGTTTGGCTCAGCACTCTGACGGGATCTTTGGTTTCTGCTGAAAAGAGCGAGAGGTCGATGGGGCCGACATTACTGTGCACACTTTCTGCGAGTTGCAGCAGCAGCGGATGCCGAAGACGAATGCGCCCCGGTGCTCGCAACACCAGGAGCGGCACCTTAGCTTGACCTGCTTCCGCAATCAAAGTCCACTCACAGACGTTGAGCCAAGCTTTCACCGCATCAGGGAGCCGTTCTTTAAACTGGCTAAGTCGATAATGCTGAGCTAATACGTCATGCCAGCGATAGCTCGAATCGGCAGGGGTTGCCATAAGTAAATGCCTAGATTACTTACCACTGAGTTTAGCTTTCCCACCTCGGTTGATCTCTTAAAACTATCTATATGGTCAACAACCTTAAGATTAGTTTTTGCGCAAACTATCACATACCAGAACCCTCGGAACTTGCAGGCATTTCTCACGGCTGGAATGACTCAGAAGGTGGTGGTGGGTCGTATCATCCTCTTGCAGGGAATTTAGAGGCGGTCGGTGAGGGACGGACCCACCCTACGGCGGTTGATTTTCAGGGGCATTTGGGGTGGGGGTGGTGGGTCGTATCATCCTCTTGTAAAGAATTTAGAGGCGGTCGGTGAGGGACGGACCCACCCTACGCGGTTGATTTTCAGCACTGGACTCCTCGGGTTGAGAAGACGGCAAGGTCACTGTAACCGTGGTCCCTACGCCGACTTCGCTCTGGATTGCGATCGCTCCGTGGTGCAACTCTACGCACTTTTTGCACACCGCCAACCCCAGTCCTGCCCCCTGCGTCCAGCCACGATTGTGGCCGCGATAAAACGGTTCGCATAAGCTGGCTAACTCTTCGGGGGCAATGCCAATGCCGCGATCGCTCACTTCAAACGTCACGCATTTGGACGAACTGAGCAACGTTAATGAGACGGGAGTATCAGGTTCTGAATATTTCAGTGCGTTAGACAACAGGTTGCTCAACAATCCCTGCAGTAACTTTTCATCCACTTCGGCTTTAGCAGAATTGCTCACACTTTGGAAGTGAATCTGCCGCGGCGGATCCGTCGCAACACTTAGATCTTCTACCAAGTTCAAACAAAATTCTTCGAGGTCGATCGCCGTCGGATGCAGCTCAAGCTTGCCTGCTTCGGCCCGAGTCAGCGTCAGAATATCGCTCAAAAGCTGGTTCAGCGATCGTGCTGATGTTTGAATCCGGTCTAAATGCCTGGCGGCGGTTGTCGGATCTGGCCCCTCCAGCTTTTCTGCTAGTAATTGGGCCGATCCTAAAATCACGCTCAGTGGTGTGCGAAATTCATGGGACACCATCGAGAAAAAGCGGAGTTTGAGATCACCCATTTCCTTTGCCTGGGCGAGCTCTTGGCGTTCTGCTTCCACTCGTTGACGCCGTACCAATTGCCGATCCAGCACCCAAAATAAGCCAATGAGCAAAGCAAAAACGGCCAAAGTCCCCAGATACTCGATCGCTAAATGTACCCGGGTTTGCTCCACCAGCTGGGCATCTTCCCGGTTCAAGGTTGCCAGTTTCCGCGCCGACATGCGGTCGAGCACTTGCTCAATCTCGCGACGGTTTGCATTGATTTGGGCCATCACTGAGGCTTGTTGAGACAAAGGACTTGCGGGTGCTGTGGCCATCGCCAAAAGCTTATCGGCCAACCCTCGGCGCTCTCTGAGTAACTGCTGCAGTGAGGCCAAATCAGCGAGTGCGTCCTCGTCGGGTTGCAGACTTTGGGTCACCTTTTGCAGATTGAGATCGACCTGAGCTTTTGCATGATCATGACGGTGGCGATCGGCCTCATTCCCAAATAGCAGATAGGCCAAGCAGCCTGATTCGGCATTCGCTAACCCCGCCGAAATGGCGGCCAGCGCTTTCAGGTCATCTTCCGTTTTTTCAACGTGCTGGGTATCGTGAATCAGCGCGATCGCATTTCGATAGGAGACGAGGCGCAGACCGCCCATCAACAGCAAAGCCAGCAGAAAACCACCCGCTATCACTCTCCGTTCCGAACCGTGTTTCATAGGAACGCGATCGCCACATCGATATCTTTCAATTTAAATAGTTTTGATGAGAGAGTTTTAACCTCTTGACTAAACTAGAAGATCACAACACCGTTTTGGCGAGCTGCGGCCTATGCGGATTTTAGTCATTGAGGATGATCGGCAACTCACTGAAGTGCTGGCTGATGCGCTCAGCAGCGATGGCTATATGGTCGAGGTCGCCGCTGATGGTGAGCTGGGCTGGAATCTCATTACCGCTGAACCCTTTGACCTGATTGTGCTGGATCTGACATTGCCGAAACTAGATGGCATCAGTCTATGTCAACAGTTGCGCGAACAGGCTTTGACCTTGCCCGTGTTAATGCTCACAGCCCGCGACACCCTGGATGACAAAATCATGGGTCTGGATGCTGGGGCCGATGACTACATGGTCAAACCCTTTGAAATGTCAGAGTTACGGGCGCGTGTACGAGCCCTGTTGCGGCGGGGGCAACTCATCGCGACCCCTGACTTATCGTGGGGCAATGAACTGCATCTCAACCCCAGCACCCACGAAGCCTACTACGCTGGCCAGTTGCTCCCCCTCACGCCCAAAGAGTTTGGCTTATTGGATTTGCTCATTACCCACGGGCGGCGAGTTTTGAGCCGGGGCAATATCATCGAACATCTCTGGTCTTTAGAAGACACCCCCACCGAAGAGACGGTCAAGTCTCACATTAAGGGGCTGCGCCACAAGCTTCGGGCAGCGGGTGCTCCTGATGACTTGATCGAAACGGTGCATGGGGTCGGTTATCGGCTGAAAAAGGTCTAATCTCTGCACGTCTTCCTCGTTGTTGGTTGTGCAACTTGATGGCACGAACCCAACATACAGCGCCCATAAGCAATCATGCGTGCTGCCAGAGTCTATTGGTCGAGGTTGTCGAACTGCAACTGATGTAAGCGATCGCGGTCTTGGTCGCAATCTTGATGCTTTGGATCAACCGGACCACCACCGTTACCACCGCCGCCCCTCGTTCAACTATCCGCAATGTCGTCGTAGTGGGGTTTATAAGGTCGTTCACTTTTGGATTAGCCCAATGAATCGCCGCTACACCATGCCATAAACAACTCAAAAACAGCAAACCAACGACGTCTTGCTGAATATTTATTCTTCGCCCTCTAAATTTTAGTGGTCGCACAGTTTCACCAGGAATAAATATTTCATACAAGGCCTATAAATGATTTTTTTTACAACGAAAATACAGCCTGTAAGCCTATTATGATTGATCCGGAGAAGTGACAAAATTTGTCATCAAAATCTCCAAAAATTTAAATATTTATCTTAAACAGGAATCCCCGAAATCTACCCGTTTCACCCCCAGATTCTCCCCATGTGATCTCTAATACTTAAACTGTCGAAGACACATTCCAGTGCTCTTCCCAGGCGTTCAAAGCAATTTCTGGTGTGCTCTAGAGCTTTGTACCCTAAGCTGAGTAGGTTCTGTTTCGCAAGTTGAAAATCATCCCAGGTCAGGGCAATTGGCATCAACCTCACAACTTGCTCAGATGGCGATATGACACTGGCCAATCGTGTAATTAGACACCACAAAAAGAATCACTCAAGAGGTGATTCTCTTGCCAACAAAAATCGCACTTCCATAGGAGGTGACAGTCATGGCTAAACAAACACGTGAAAGGGGCGTCAATATTCTTCAACTTGACGAAATCTCTGGGCAAGAAAATATAAAGGAAAAGTCACCGATTGAAATGTTGCATCCTAACCAAGGGGATAACAAAGTCGGAGAGCTTGAAAACCCAGGAGCAAAAACTAGCGGTCCTAAAAACTACCAACCAAGCTTGAACATTGAAGCACTTGCAGCGCCAATTTTCTCAGCTGCAAAAGGTAACGGTGGCGGCGGCGGTGGTGGTATCGGCGGCGGCAACGGTGGCGGCAATGGCGGTGGTAGCGGCAATGGCGGCGGTGGCGGCGCGCCGCCGGATAAGGAGGAAGTTGGTAACAATTTATCGTTCCCCGCTATTTGGCTATTGGGTCAAGGCGACGACCCGCTTGGCCTTGACAGTCGCAGTAGTGAAAATAGCTTGAAGTTGACAGTTCCGTTCGATCCCGCCCCAGATGCTGATGGGTACTACTACTTTGCTCAAAAAACCGCCGGCAACGCTTGGCAAGCTGGTAATGTCCAGGCCATGGCTCCCGTCGTGGTCGATTGGGTGGACATCGGTGATGCCATGGAGTCTTCCCCCGTGAAACTCGGTCGCTTTGTTCGCCTCGAGTTAGCGCTCTACGATCAGTTAGACGCCCCCATGCGGGCGTACACCATGACGCAACTGAGTGAACAAACTGGGCCTAACGAAGTGCAAGGCGTACGGGCTAAACAGTCCAGCGTCAACATTACGGAGAATAGTGGTGATATTGATGCCCTTACTGGCACTACCTACCAGAGCAGCTTCGCAACGGTGTATGCGCCGATGATGGAACTGACCATCCAGAAATTCACGACCCTGACTCCTAGTGATGATCAACTGACTGGGCTGAGGTGGGATGGTGATAACCAAGTCTGGGTTGGCGACGGCATCGGCAGCGAAGATGTTGCCGCCAGCACTCAATTTGGTTCAGAGTTGAACGTAGGTGGCAAGGTCATCAACGGGGTTTCTGATAAGCCTTTTCGCTATACCGATGCTGGGCTGTATCGAGTGACCTTTAGTCTCCCGGATAACATTCCAGTCAGCTTTACCGCAGGCACGCAAATTGGTGACTATAACGAAGAAAGTCGGGCATTTGATCCCGTGACCGAAGGTCGTCAAACTATTGTTGTTGCCGATGGAGAGTTGGGAGTGGGTAATGCCGATACACATAACGGCTTGCTCTACGTGGACATGCTGGTTCCTTCGGAAGTCGGGGGCGAAGGGGAAGATCAGATTGCTCAAATTTTCTACCCTGCTAGCTCGACGCTGTGAGTGATGCAGCAGCGAACGAACCTGTAACTAACTCATTTCTAGAGTACAGAGGTGCAACTTCTTAACTCCAGAGGAGTTATCTCCCGAGAAGACCTACCGATATTTCTACAACAGCTAAAGGACCTCTCAAGATAGCTCCTCATCTTTATAAAAAGGAAGGAGGAACAGCCATGGTGCTTCCCAAGACACTTACGCTCAAGCAAATAAGCTATCTCCAAAACCAACTAGACACCGCAGTACCAGCCGCCGATGAAGGGCATGGAGATGGCTGTGAAGATGCTGATCACGACGATGGCTTTGACAAGATCATTGACGGTACTAATCAGCCGGATGTCATCACCAGAGGCGGCGGCAGAGACCTCATCAACGGCTTCAATGGCGATGACATGCTCTCTAGCGGAGCCGGAGCCGACAAATTACTGGGCGGCAATGGTAACGACATGCTCGATGGGGGTGAAGGCCGAGATTACCTGTATGGCGGCAACGGCAACGATGAGCTCCGGGGCGGCAAGGGCAAAGATGACCTCTATGGCGAAAACGGCAACGACATCTTGATTGGGGGCTGTGGGCCTGATCGGCTTGACGGGGGGCGCGGCGACGATATTCTGATAGGCGGTAACTCCCCCGACATTATGATTGGCGGCCCTGGCAGCGACATTTTTGTGCTCAGCTTACCGGGCGAAGGCGGCGGCCACTCTGGCGGCGGCGGCCACTCTGGCGGCCCTGGTGGTAGCGGCGGCCACACGGATGATGGTCATACCGAGAGCGAAGCCGATATCATCCAAGATTTTAAACAGGGGACTGATTTTCTAGCCCTGACAGGCAATCTGACTTTCGGTAGCCTGACATTCGATGGAAATGAAATTGGTCTAGCGGGTGAAGAAAACCATTTGCTCGCCATTCTGAAAGGCGTCGATACGACCACACTGACCCCAGCCGATTTTGTGACTGTTTGAATCTGGTCTAAACGTATGGGGGCGATGGGGATTGTTAATTTAACTTTCCAGCTCTAGAAATTAAGCTCTCAACATCCATCGCCTCTGACAGGGGGCTCGGCGGTCTTTGCTAATCGTGTAAGTTGACGCCAGTTGCTCAAGCGCGACGCATCGGTTTTCGATAGTGGGTTGCCGATGGTGGAGGTTGGTGAGGCTGAAAGTAGCCGCGATCGCCTCCAAGGCGGACAGTGCCCGCAAACCTAAACGCCAACTTTGCTACCCAGACCGTAACTCGCCAATGACCTGTTGGGTGGTGGCGGCGATCGCGCGATCGCTGGCTTTGGGCAGTGCATAATAAGTGCCCTGGGCCTGCTGCGCCAGCGCTTTGGCGAGTCCTTTGGAGCGGTAGGGGTTTTCGGTGTCGATGACCAGGAGTTGCAGGTGGAGCGATCGCAGCACCCCGGCAATCCGCAGCAGTTCGGTCTTGGGGTCGGGTTGGTCGCCATTCATCAGGGTTTCCCCCAGCGATCGCGAGAGGGGAATGTTGGCGCGACCATCGGTAATCAGCACCACAATCGCCTGGCCGATGTCTTTGCTGCGGAGGGCGTTTTGTCCGGTGCGAATGGCGAGGGCGAGACCGTGAGCGAGGGGAGAACCACCGCCACAGGGCAAGCGATCGAGGCGACGACGGGCAGCGGTAATGGAGCGAGTGGGCGGCAGCACCACATCGGCTCGTTCCCCGCCAAAGGTGATCAGGGCAATCTGGTCGCGGTGGCGGTAGGCTTCCCCCAGCAGTTGCAGCGCGGCTCCTTTCGCGGCCTGCATCCGATTCAGCGCCATCGATCCGGAGGCATCCACCACGAAAATGATCAGCGCCCCCGCTTTACGGGCTAGCCGTTTGACCCGCACATCGTCCGGTTCAATAATCAGGCGGCGACCGGGCTGACGGCGATGGCGTGCCTTTTGATGAGGGGCGGCGGCGCGCAAGGTGGCATCTACCGCCACGCGTTGTATCCGGCCTTTGGGAAACATCGGCTTCACATAGCGTCCCCGTGCTTGCGAAAAGATCAGCCCCCGGCCTCCCGCCTTGCCTTTTTGGCGGCGCGCCTTTTGAGCAAAGGACAGGACCGTGGGATCGAGCAGTACCCCCTCGGGCGCAAAAACAAATTCCTCTGGCAGGGTAGCGGCTTCGGGTTCCGGTGGGGCGGCTTCGGGGTCGGTGGGTTCAAGTTCCGGTGGGGCCGCATCTGGTGGCGGCGGTGGTGGGGGCGCAGCGTCAGCGGGGAGTTCGATCACGGTGGCCCGAGGCACGATCGCCAGTTCTACCCCACAGCGCAAATCTTCAGCGGTCACGCTCAGGCGTCCGTTGAGGGCGGCGTGGGCCTTGGCAATCCGGGTGGCAAACAGTTCGCCCCGTTGCCCTTCGACCTGACCGCGCTGGGCTTCCTGCACCAGATAGCCGATCTGGTCGTGGGTGATTTGCACCTGGGGCAACCATTCACGGGCCAGCAAAATTTGCAGTTTCAGCTCGTCAATCTCGTCCGCGTACTGGGCCAGAAAGGGTTGGGGCGCGTCCATGTAGGTCAGTACTCGTTCCACGGCAGTGACGCGATCGCTCAGACTGAGGGGGGCATTGGCGGAGAGGGCGATCGCAAAGCGATCCACCAGATGCTCCCGCAGTTCCCCCTCTTCGGGATTGTAGGTAGCGATGAACAGCGGACGACAGGGATGCTCGATGCTGATGCCTTCGCGCTCAATGCGGTTGGTGCCCTCGGCCAGGATGGTCAACAGCAGGTTGGTAATGTGCTCGTCCAGCAGATTGAGGTCGTCCACATACAAGATGCCCCGGTGGGCTTCTGCCAGCAATCCCGGCTGAAACACGGGTTCCCCCCGCTGAATGGAGCGGGTGACATCGACCGATCCCAGCAACCGATCTTCCGTCACACCCAAGGGAATCTGCACAAAGGGGGGCGGGATGATGCGAGTGTCAGGGGTATCGAGGTCAGCCTCAGCGGGCGATTCGTGGTAAGGCGATTCTTTGAGGACAGCGATGGGCGGCAGCAAGGCGTGGAGGGCGCGAGCCATCACGGATTTGGCGGTGCCGCGCCGTCCGGCAATGATGACGCCGCCCAACTCCGGGTCGACCGCCAGCAGCAGCAGGGCCAGGCGAATCGCCGCATGACCCACAATAGCGGTCAACGGAAAGGTCGAAACCGCAGGGATGGTTTGGTTTGGGGACATACTGCACCCCCTCCCTTCCATTATCGCGGTTGGGACAATGTGCGGTTCGCTGCAGGCCCTGAATGACACGGTACTCAATATTTGGGCGAGAGTAGGCGCAGGTGGGGGGAAGTTAGGGCGAACGAGGCGATCTCCGCCGCCACCAGAATTTCCGTAACTCCTCTGCCCCCAGCAGCACCAGCGGCCAGGTGAACACCAGCCCCCACTGCCAACCCGCCAGCGGCACCGTATTGAAAATTGCCTGCAAGGGGGGCACGTACAGCAGTGCCGCCACCAGCGCCCATTCCGTCAGCAGTCCGACCAGAATCCAGCGGTTGAGGCGGGGGCGGACGCGGCAGGCCGATCGCCACTCCGACCGACAGGCAAACAGGTTGCCCACCTGACAGGCGACGATCGCCACCAGCGTTGCTGTGGTCGCCTGCCGGAACCAGCCCATGACCTCAGCGGGAGCTTGCTCGTTCAAAATACTGGGCGTGATCGCCTGGAGGGTTTGAAAATTCAGGCCGACCGCTTGCCAAACTGCGAAGAAGGCGACCATGGCCGCGATCGCCTCAATCACCCCGAGAAAGCCGTAGGCGCGGGCCAGCAACCCTCGATTCAGTAAGGGCTGGTGGCGATCGCGGGGCGGTTGGTGCATGATGCCGGGTTCAGGCGATTCGGCACCGAGAGCCAGGGCGGGCAGCATGTCGGTGCCCAGGTCAATGGCGAGAATCTGCATCACCGTCAGCGCCGGGGGAATCTTGAACACCACCATCGCCAGGAAGGGCACAATCTCCGGGATGTTCGACGCCAAAATGTAGGTCATGAACTTGCGGATATTCTGGTAGACCGATCGCCCCTGCTCCACCGCCGCAACGATGGTGGCGAAGTTGTCATCCAGCAGCACAATGTCCGCCGCTTCCCGCGCCACCTCCGTCCCGTTCAGCCCCATGGCGATGCCGATATTGGCCGCTCGCAATGCTGGCGCATCGTTCACCCCGTCCCCGGTGACGGCGACGATGTGGCCCAGGTCTTTGTAAGCGTTGACCAGGCGCAGCTTGTGTTCGGGAGCCATGCGGGCAAACACCAGATTGTGGCGATACTTGAGAATTTGCCGCAGTTGCGCGTCCGACAGGTGGGCCATGCCGTCCCCCGTGACCACCCGCGCCTTGTCCGCCACCAGTCCGATCTGGTGAGCGATCGCCCCGGCGGTCAGCCCATAGTCCCCGGTCACCATCGTGACGGCGATGCCCGCATCGTGGCAGGCGGCGATCGCTGCAGGTACTTCCGGACGGGGCGGATCGTACATCGCCACCAGCCCGACAAAGGTGAGGTGCTGTTCCAGGTCTTGGGATTTCAGGGTGAGCAGGTCGGCGTGACCCGCACGGGCAGCAAGGCCCAGCACCCGGTAGCCCTGCCGCGCCAGGGTATCGTTGGCGGTAATGATGGACTGGCGATCGCGATCCGTCAACGGCTGTACCGCCCCGTCTCGCAACAGACTGTGACAGTGCCGCAACACCTCCAGCGGAGCGCCTTTCGTGAAGCTCAGATAGGGTGGCGCGTCCACCGTCAGACCGGGGAGTGACCAGGCCAGCACGACGGTCATCAGGCGGCGGCGCGAGTCAAAGGGCACCTCTCGCTGCCGGGGATTTTGCGCCTGGAGTTGCTCCATGTGCAGGCCCCCTTTGATGGCGGCGACGACCAGCGCCGCTTCCGTCGGGTCACCGATTTCCTCCCAGCGACTGGGGCCTTCCAGATGCACCAGTCGCGCATTGGAGCACAGCGCCAACCCCGCCAGGAGCAACCGCACCGCTTGTTGATGAGGGACAGTTTCCGGTGGACACACCGCGCCCGTGGTCGGGTCGTAGCCCACCCCCGTCACCTCCACCACCGCCAGTTCTTCAGAGGTGGCCACCGCCTGGGGCAGGCCCGGCAGCCACAGCGCCTTCACCGTCATCTCATTTTTAGTCAGCGTGCCAGTCTTGTCGGTGCAGACCACGGTCGTCGCGCTCAACGCTTCCACCGACGAGAGCCGCCGTACCAGGGCATTGCGTTGCGCCATGCGCTGCACCCCCAGCGCCAGGGACAGGGTGACGGTGGGCAGCAGCCCCTCAGGCACGTTCGCCACGATGATGCCAATCCCAAAGATGAAGCTTTCCTGGAGTTCCAGCCCAATCAGCCAGTAGCTCAGCCCAAAGACGGTGAGGCCCATGGTGACGGCGATCGCCGTAATCAGCCGCACGATTTTCGCCACTTGCAGCTCCAGCGTGCTCGGCTCCCGCTTTACCGCCGTCGTCAGGTGGGCCACATGACCAAACTCCGTCTGCGCCCCGGTCGCGTACACCACCGCCACCCCGCGCCCCGCCGCCACGCTCGACCCCGCCAGCAGCAGATTGGCGATCGCCATCGGCGTCATCCGCTCTTGCAATGGCGCTTCCCCGTGAGCAATTACCCGCTCCCCATCGCGAATCGCCGCCATCCGTCGCGGTCGCACCGGATAAGGATTCCGCGCCACCGGCAGCGATTCCCCCGTCAGCACCGACACATCCATCATCAATTCTTCGCCCGCCACCAGCCGCGCATCCGCCGAGATGCGATCGCCCTCCTCCAGCAGTATCACATCCCCCCGCACCAGCTCCCGCGCGGGCAGCGTGACCACTTCCCCATCCCGCTGCACCCGCACCTGTACGGGTAGCATTTCCTTGAGTGCCGCCAGGGCTCGCTCCGCCTGGTATTCTTGCCAAAAGCTGAACAGGCCATTGATGAGAATCACCGACCAGATGGCCCAGCCCAGTGCCGCCGTATGGGAAATGAAGGCGAGAATGCCCGCGACCCAGAGCAGCAGCGCCATGAAGTGAGTGAACTGATCGACTAAGCGCAATACCAGCGGGCGGTTGGGGGGCGCCGGTAACTCATTGGGGCCCTCCTGCAGGAAACGATGCTGCGCTTCAGCTTGGCTGAGGCCACTGGCAGAACTGTCGAGTGCGGCGTAAACGTCTGCCTGGGGCAAGCTCCAGATCGCGGCGTGATGAGTTGGCGACGGTGCGTGCATAACCGTTGTACCTCGAAGCACAACTTTTTATTCTTGGCCCACTTTCGACCTCCAGGCTCAAACCGCATTAATTCTTAGTAAGTTCACTCTGAAATATTTTGTGGAGAAAATCTTACCCAACCTCATCTCTTTTGCGAGGGTATAAAATTACACAAAAATACCTAGAACGTTGGGTGTTTTTCTTGAATTCTTACAGGCTTGAACCTTGAAAAATCCTCACATTAACCACCAGGAATTTTCGGCATTTATTGGCTATTTTGACAGTTGCTTAGTATCTTTCAGGGACTCAAGCTCAACATATTTTGGGTCGCAAAAACGAGATAAAAATATTAATGTTTCGTGCTGACCATAAACCCTTGATCAACCACTATATTAGAAATACAGGGTCTTCTTTTGTGAACAAAAGGTCGAAATCGAATAGTTTTGGCGAGAGGATGAAAATCTTCGGGAGGCGCAGTATGTTGATGCTGATTAAGACTCCGACCAGTACGACTCATGACCTTTATCCACCGATTCCTGATCCCTGGACACAACGTTCAGAAGTGATCTCTCGATGGCCTACTTGGCCCCGGCCCATCCCCTTAGATCCCACTCATGAATTAGCGGGCAGGCCAGTGCCAGAGGTCTTGATGCCAGAAGGCGTGGCGGCAGCACTGCGGTTGGCAGACCCCTCTGCCCGGCCCGGCGCGATCGCAACTTTACTCAGTGATGCACTCAAACTCGGGGCTCAAGCCAGCGAGTCTTTGGCACCGCAACTCCAAGCCGCGATCGCCCTGTTGATCTGGGTCGACGCTCCTTGATTCGACCCAGCTGAAAGCTGCCAAGGACCAATTCAGGGTGCCTGGTGAGGAGTGATTTTTGGGGTTTGAAAATTCAGAATAGACTGTTCAAACTTTCAATTTCATGGAGGGAAAATCATGGCGATTATGCATCGTGACTCCTTGGAGGAACTGACCCACTGGGAACCTTTTCGAGGGATTGATCGCTTACATGAAGAAATGAATCATCTCTTTGAGCGCTTCCTGCCTCACGGCAATGGAGAAGCGAGTACCTTATCGTTTGTGCCCGCGGCAGAGATGGAAGAAACCGATGATGTCATCCATCTCAAATTAGAAGTGCCCGGCCTGGAAGCTCAAGACTTGAATGTGGAAGTCACCGACTCTTCAGTCGTCATCCAAGGGGAACGAAAATCAGAGTCCCAGACTGAAGAAAAGGGGATGATTCGGTCGGAATTTTCCTACGGTCAGTTTGAGCGGCGGTTGGCCTTGCCGTCGCCCGTGCAAACGGATCAGGTGAAGGCGGAATGCAAAAACGGGGTCTTGTCACTGACGTTGCCCAAGGTGACGTCTGAACAACGGCAAGCCGTGAAAATCGCCGTTAGTTAGGTCAAGCAATCCACAGGGGAGGCAAGGGTATAGTTTTTCCTCCCCAGGAGGATGGAACATGCTCAATGTTGTCCGGTGTAGTCAGGTTTGGGGCCTGGTGGCGATTGATGGTGCCACGATCGCCCATCTAGGCGAGATCGAAGACGTTTGGCTCGATGCCAACGGCAAAGTGGCCTATCTTTCTGCGAGCACCGGCTATGTGCCATTAGCGCAGGTCGCGGATGTGAGTCCGCAGGCCCTCACCACCTATGGTCGGTTAGGAGTCGAAGCACCCACCAATTTGCGGCGGTTCGATCGCATGGCGGTGCAGTCCACGGCGGGTGACCCCGTGGGCTGGGTGGAAGATTTTCTCTTTGATTGGCAAACGGGGGAAATTGCCGCCTATCTGGTGGCGGGCCGAATCGCGGAGCCATGGGGCGAGACCGTGGTGCTGTCGCCCGAGGATGTGGAGACGATCACGATCGGCTATCTGCGCCTGACCGAAGCGGCCCCAACGCATCTCAAATCAGCATCGACGGGGTTGCAAGGCTATCTCAGCGAAAAATCCTTGTCCGTGCGACAGCTGGTTAAGGAAATGAGCGATCGCCTGCATCAGCGCATCGCCCCTTACGATCTGCCTGACACGGTACGACTCAAAGTTCAAACCGTGAGTGACGAACTGGCGGCGACCGGAGCCCATGACCAGCGGGCCTTACAGGAAGCCACCGGATATCTACAAGCGCAGTGGCGGCACTTACAACAGAACATTTGCCGCTCTGGGCAGCGCGCCAAAACGGCTGTGGATGCGGCCTGGCAGCATTTGACTGGCAAACCTTAAAGAGAAGCGCTATGCACGCCCACTATGCCCGATTTCAAAACCGCCAAGACGCCGGACGGCAGTTGGCCCAGCGCTTGGAGCCGTATGCTCAGCGCTCGGAGCTGCTGGTGTTAGGGCTGCCGCGCGGCGGGGTGCCCGTGGCCTATGAAGTGGCCAAGGCGCTCCAGGCTCCCCTGGATATTTGTCTGGTGCGGAAGCTGGGGGTGCCGGGGCAAAAGGAATTGGCGATGGGGGCGATCGCGTCCGATTGTGTGCGGGTGCTCAACTACGACGTGATTAGCTGGCTGGGCATTGACAGTCACGCTATTGATGCGGTGGCGGCTCGCGAACTGCGGGAATTGCAGCGCCGCGATCGCGCTTATCGAGGCGATCGTCCGCCGCCGCCCATTCGCGATCGCCCAGTCATTGTGGTGGATGATGGCCTGGCGACCGGATCGACCATGCGGGCGGCGATCGCGGTCCTGAAGGCGGAAAAACCACAGCAATTAATCGTGGCCGTTCCCGTCGCGCCGCCGCAAATCTGTGCCGAATTGCGATCGGAAGTCGATGCGGTCATTGCGTTACTGACACCAGAGAATTTTTATGCGATCGGGGTGTGGTACGAAGACTTTGCCCCAACGACTGATGCCGAAGTGCGAGACCTCCTCACAGCCGCCCCCCAGCAGCATCCCCAGTCGATCGCGTGAAGGAGGGATAAAGACCATGCGTTCAACTGCTACTCAGCATGAACCGCCCCATCCCGTCATTTCTGTATCGGCCGCCGCCGTGCAGTTAGAAGGGAATTTAGTGATTCCGCCGGGGGCCCAGGGCGTGGTGTTGTTTGCTCATGGCAGCGGCAGCAGTCGCCACAGTCCCCGCAATCAGTTGGTCGCCCAGCGCCTCCAACAGGCGGGCCTGGCGACGCTGTTGTTGGATCTCTTGACGCCTGCCGAAGGCCGGCAAGACGCCGAGACCCGCCAGTTTCGCTTTGACATTGACCTGCTGACGGCTCGGCTCGTCGGGGCCACCGATTGGCTGCAACATACCCCCGCCACTCAAAATCTCGGCATTGGCTACTTTGGAGCCAGCACGGGCAGCGCGGCGGCATTCATGGCGGCGACCCAGCGACCCGACCGGGTGCAGGCGATCGTCTCTCGCGGCGGGCGACCCGATTTGGTCGGCTCTGCCCTTACCCAAGTTCAGGCCCCCACGTTGCTGATTGTGGGGGGGCAAGATTTGCCCGTGATCGCGATGAATGAATATGCCTTCTCGCGGCTCGATCGCCTGCCGGAAAAACAGTTGGCCATTGTGCCCAACGCCACGCACCTATTCGCCGAAGCCGGAGCCTTAGAACAGGTCGCCGATCTGGCCAGCGACTGGTTCGGTCGTTTTCTCAAACGTTCCCAGTAGCGGCATGACAGGAGCCAGTTGCCCAAACAGAAATCTCCCTGGAGGTGGAAGATGACCATTCAAACCCATGACAACGTTTATCCCCTTTCTCAACGAGACGCCCCAGAGCCATGGACGGTGACTCAGGGGCTCACCCGGCGCGAACACATGGCCGCGCTGGCGATGCAGGGGTTGGTGGCGCACTATGGCTACGGCGAAGCGCCCGCAATTAATGCCACTGAAATCGCCCAATGGTCAGTGCAATTGGCCGATGCCCTGATTCAAGAACTGAACCAAGAGGCGAGTGCCGCTTCCCGCCCGAATCTGTAGGGGCGTATGGCGATGCGCCCTCCGGGAACAGGGTTTGCCTAACGGGATGAAGGATGCATTCAAGCATTTCACCAGGAGGCTCGCCGCGTGGCCCTAGCGGCTAGCAACGATGGCAGCCGTCGGAGACCAGGAGCCGCGATCGCCTTCAGCCCCCAGAGGTTGTTGATTTAGAAACTCAAAATTGCGTCGGAGGAAAATTATGGAAACCTTTGATTTCGTCATCTTGGGAGCTGGACTCGGGGGACTCGCCGCTGCCGCTGGCTTAACTCGTCAGGGCTATCGCGTAGCCGTGTTAGAAAAGCACTATTTACCGGGAGGCTGTTGTCACACCTTTGACTACGGTCATTACCGTTTCTGTGCCGATGTTCACTACATCTCGCAGTGTGCACCGCATCAAGCGATCGGGCAATTTTTGAGCTACCTCGATCGCGCCGTTGCCTTCAACTCCCTCGATCCAGAGGGCATCGATCGCATCATTACCCCCGAAGTCGACTTCAAGATTCCCCTCGGCTGGGAAAACCTGCGGACTCGGCTCATCGACACCTTTCCCCAGGAAACCGACGCCATTAACCGCTATTGCGACACCATTCAGCAACTGCACACAGAAATGGCTGCCCTGGGGCAAGAGGTCAACTGGTATGACCGCAAATGGTCTGACTGGCTGAAGTTGCCCCAATACTGGCAGCTTTACACCAAACGTCACTGGACCTTGCAAGATCTGTACGATCGCATCGGTCTCTCCCCCACGTTGCAAAACCTGCTGGCGGGTCAAAGTGGCGACTACGCCCTACCGCCCAACGAAATTGCCCTGATCACCCACACGGCCCTGGTTTGGGACTATTCCGAAGGGGCCTACTATCCCAAGCACCACTTCAAGCATTTTGTCGACACCATTGTGGATGCCATCACCACTGGCGGCGGATTCGTCAAGCTGATGACCCCGGTGGAACATATTGAGGTGGCGCAGGGCCAAGTGCAGTACGTCGTCGCGGGCGGCACCGCCTATCAAGCGGATCAGGCTTACATCAGCGATCTCGATCCCAAGCTCACCGTGAATTTGATGCACTCGCCCCAGGCCCTCAGCCAGCGGGAAACTCGCCGTCTCACCGACTATGAGTATTCCGCCAGTGCGTTCAACATTTATCTGGGACTGGACGATCGCTTTGAGCCCGAGCGCTATGGCCTGGGCAACTGGAATATCTGGTACTATCCCACCGGCGATCTGAACCGCGAATACCAAAAACAGCTCCAGGGCGACCTGAGCCATCCGTGGATTTTCCTCTCTTGCCCCACGTTGAAATCCACCGAACCGGGCATGGCTCCCCCCGGACATCACGTGCTGGAAATTGCGACGGTGTGCCCCTATGAGCCCTTTGCCCAACTGCGGGAGCGCGATCTCGCCGCCTACAAAGCCCAAAAACGCGAGGTTTACCAGCAAGTGATGACCAGCGTGCGCGATCTGATTCCTGATGTGGATGCCTATGCCCGCCTGAAGGTTTACGGCACGCCGACCACGAGCGAGCACTATCTCGGTCAACCCCAAGGCAACATTTACGGGGCGAAGCTGATTCCCCAACAGGTCGGTCTCCATCGCCTGGGCTACACCACTGAGTTGCCCAATCTCTATCTCGTGGGGGCTTCGGCGGGTTATCCCAGCGTACCGGGCGTGATTAGCAACGGCATGGATGTGGTGGAATTGATCACCGGGCGATCGGTGCGGCAGCCGACAGCGCCCGCCTCCCCCCCATCGCCCGCCAGTAGTGAATTGCTCGGGGTGTCTTAATGCCGTCTATGGGTGGCGGAACCGGCCATCGAGTGGGGATGCTTCCGGAACGGCAACGCGCTGGCGAACATCTCCTACGATGCCGATATTGTGGGAGTCGTAGGAGATGTTCCAGGGCGGAGCGATCGCTGGCATTGCTGATGTGAGGGATGAATGATTCAGCGTTCAAGAGGTTAAAGCCCCCGACTAGATGGACTACCCCAAATTCACCCCGTTCTTCTGAATTAATGGCATCCGCCCACCGTTCATCGTCAACAACCGTGATGTCTACGTTTCATCGCCGTCGTTGCTGGATCGATGAATGATCTGGGGGGGATTAGGACCGTTCGAAAATTTAGATAGTGCAGCAACAGGCGGATGGCATAGCCCAGCATCCCAATTGCCTTGGCGTAGCAAAATGTATGCCGGTTGAGTCGTGCTAGACATAGCAGTCCGCAGTAAGGTACCAACAGGCAAGGGGCTTAAGCCGAATGGCACTGACATAAGCTGTATCAAGCTACTAATCTAGCTTTCAGGACGGAGCGAGTTTCCTTCATTTTGGGAAACGGTTTAGGACGGCGCTTGACGACTCGAGGTTCTGAACGGTTGGGTCGAAAGGGAATGATCAACGCTTGCACAGCGCTTAATAGTGCTTGGTAGCCTTGCTGTCGTTCAGTCGTCGCTAGATGCAGGAACTCGGGTCGGAAGTGGTTAAATTGTTGCCGCGTCCCTTGTAGGGAGAGCCGTAAGGCCTCGACCTGGGAATGGGCAGTCGCGTCCCACATCAAGGTCCGCAATAGATTGTAGGCCAACAGATGCACCCAAATACTCTTGGTGACCATCGCAGGGGTTTTGGCCGCAATCATCTCCATGCCCAAAGTGGTTTTGAGATGCCTGAGATTGACTTCGGTGGCCTGCCAGCGGAGCAGATAGAGTTCAGCTAATTGAGCTTTGGGATAACGTTGGGAGTCCGTCAGCGTGGTCACGACGACAAAGTTGGTCGGACGAAACCCAGGTACCTGAATCGAGAGCGTGACTTCTCGCACCTCCAGCCCCTCGGGCAAAGCCTCAAACTCCTCCTGAGCAAGCGCCTGAGGGCATCGTTTCGGACGCTGCCAACGGACGGTGTGGTCACCAATGCCCAATTTTTTGCCCCGCCTGAAGTCACAGCGACGCTGATGATGCTTGCGAAAGACGGCATCGGCTCCCCTCAAAGCCACCCAGGCGAGAGCCACATAGGTGCCATAGGCCGAATCGGCCACGACGACATCCTCCGGGCGCAGCCGCTGATAAAGTTGGCGAGCTAAGCGCCATTCACTCACCCGAAAGGGGGCCATGGCGACCGCCAGGACGGCACCCGTCGTCACACCAAACCACACTTGCAGCCGGAGAATGGGAAAACCACACCCACCGGTTTGATTGCGGTGCTGCGGATAAGCCTGTTGATTCGCCTCAGTATCACTCATCAAGACCGTCGTCGCATCAAACGCCTTCACGGTGCGACCACACCACCGCTGCGCGGGAGATCCTTGCTGCTGTAAAGCCTTCGCGACCCGCTGCAAAAGGGGCGGGAAAATGGACTCGGGCAAACGTTGACGCGCTTTACTGTAGCCCCCGGTATCTGCTGATGGGGGCACCGCTCCCGCTAGGCGCATCCAGGTCACGACCCGCTTGACGGCATGGCTGAGACTGCTATCTGGATCGAGCACTTGGGAGAGCCAACTCCACAGCACAACCATAGGGGTGTAGAGGACACGACGATAGGTGACTCCTTGCTCCTCGAGTACCGCCTGAATCTCAGCTTCCGAGAGCACTTCAGCAAAGGGCAGACCGATACTGTCCTGATATTTCTCCTTGAGGATTTCCGCACGATTCGACATCATAGAGGCAACGTTATGGGCTTCGACGCTTTGATTCTTACAGATCAAGCGCTTGAAGCCTTTTTTACGCTCTTATGTCAGTGCCATTCGGCTTAAGCCCTTTGTTTCGCAGCATGGGGATGTCCGGAGCTATCTACGCGGCGCTATAGTGCCGAAAGCAACTGCTTTCACCTTTCCCCGGCGTCATGTGCGGCTTACTTATGACCTGGTCGGCAACGTTGATGCATGGGGGCTCGACCGGCCAACCGTCAGTGACATACCAGCAGCACCGCTAGAACTTATTCTGTGCCCACAAAATCCTGCGTTTGTGCCGCGCGATCACCTAAACCTCCTTCAAAAATCATCTACCCATTCAGCAATGCCGAAAACTCAACGTCTTCATAGATGGCAGCGATCGCACATTGAAAACCAACACTAAAAAAGTCAACCATCAAAGATTCTGCTGACCCATTCGCTTCGGGAAAATAGGGCGTTAGCTCCCATTTTTGGGCGGCATTGAGTCGATAAACTTCAACGCCCATCCGCTCAGCATCGACTAAAACGTATTCTTGCAAAGAGTCGAGCTGGCGATACTGCCTAAACTTTTCGCCCCGGTCATAGCCCTCCGTTCCCGGCGACAAGACCTCAATAATCAGACATGGATGCTGCACGAGGGTTTTGGCGGTGCGATCGGCATCGTTGCAGGTCACTAACACATCGGGATAGAAGAACGGACCTTTCGCCGTGACGCCCACTTTGGCATCGGCCATGCGAACCTTACAGCGACCGCCGCGCAGGTGATTTTTGAGCAAAGTCGTGAGATTGACGGCAATATCGTTGTGGGCCAAGGTGCCGCCGGTCATGGCGTAGGCTTCGCCATGCAGATATTCGTATTTGATGGACTGCTGGGCTTCCCATTCCAGATACGCTTCGGGGGAAAGATGGATGCGGTCAGAGCTGGCAATCATGGAACTTGGTCGCCAGGTTGGCGAGTGAAGAGGGACAGGTGATCGGCGATCGCCCCTATTTTAAAGCGTCGCTTCGACAGTCTGATTTTGCCCTCTCTCCAAACCTCTCTCCCAGCGGGAGAAAGGCTTCAAACCTGAATATCTATTAGGCCAGAGTGCCCGCAGCTAATAGCTGGGCGACCGAGAGGGTGAGTTCGGGAAGAGTGGGAGAGGCGATCGCTTGCTCACCCGCGAATACAGTTTCTTCGTAAAATCCTTCTTCCCACTGGAGTACGGTGACTTTGGCCGTGAGCGGGTCAACAATCCAATATTCGGGCACTTCAATGGCGGCGTATTCAGACCGTTTGTAGCGGTAGTCACGAGTGATGGAGTCGGGTCTCACCACTTCGACGATGAGTTGCGGTGGCGTTTGAAAGACTGCGGATTGCCCCAGCAGTTCTTTGACTTGCTCGCGGGTGACCACACACAGGTCGGCGAGACGCGATTTGTTGAATCCGGTTCTGACTCCGGCTTCGCGAAAGGTCAGCTAGGGCAAGCCGAGACGGTGAATTTCGAGATCAAGTTGCTCTTCTAAAAACTGTGTAATCAGGAGATGTTCTATATGCGATGGATTTCTGACCACAAGTTGGCCATCCACCAGTTCGTAGCGGTTATCCGTGCCGTCGTCATAGGCCAGATAATCCTCAAAGGTGAGTGGCTGGGTAGCGGTATTGACCATGAGAAAATCACTAAGGTCGGCTGCTTTTAGTTTAGATGAGGGGGGGCAGGCAGCATCTTAGAGAGAGGGGCGATACGGGCCTCTCATCTTTCGGCGATCGCCCGCCGCCTTGATAAAACCGGCCCCCCCTTGATGCAATTGGGAAAATCGATGCTGAATAAACCAGGCTTGAGTCAGCCTGCTCAGCCTAAGGCTCCCGCTTGAAAAATAATGTCAGCCGTTAGCTCAAGCTCAGGAAACAGTGGGGAGCGAATGGTATCACTGCCGCGAAACTGGGTCACTTGATATTCATCTTCGACGAGGCACAAATCGATAGAGTTGGCTGTTTGGGGCTCCCAATATAGCGTCGTCCGCCCAACCCCAGATAATCGACAATCCAATATTCTGGAATCCCTAAGCTTTCATAATCCACCAACTTTTTGCCGTAATCATCGCGCCAGTTCGTGCTGACGACTTCGATCACGAGGGGCGCGGAGGTTCCCTGGGTGACTGTCGAGGCTTTTTTCCAGAGGGGTTCGTAGGTCAAGGCCGGGCGATTGAGCAGCACGACATCCGGTAGATAAGCGGTGTCTTCGTCGGGCAGTTTCACCAGGGCTTGTTTAGGCAGCAAGAAGGGCTGTTGTAACCGATGTACCTCTAGCAGTAAGGCCAAATTGAGAAAGGAAATGACTGCTTCGTGATCGCCAGTGGGTTGCCTTTCGATGGGGGTGCCGTGGTGCAGCTCGTAGCGACGGTTATCGGGCTTCCAGTCGATGAATTCGGCAAAGGTCATTAACTGGGCATCGGGGAGGGGAATGGTGACCATGGGAGTTGCCGGGGCAGACAAATAGCATCAGAATAGCTCAGTTCTGAGGGGGGAGTCCGGACAGGGATTAAACCGAGAAAGATAATCCGGGCTCCGCACCACCCACAGTTCCGCTAAACCAGAGGAACAATCGCCTGACGGCATCTGAAAATTGGCAAAGAACACGGCCCATCGGTCAACAAGATGTAACGGTTTTGACTTGCCTGGACGATCGCGATGGGTTAAATATCTGACCCGTATTGCTCGCGAATACGATGTCTCAGCCGGAGCGAGAGCGGTTGTTGCATCTGGTGATGGTTCGCCGGAGGGGGTGCGGTCTGTCATCCATAGGTTGCACAAACTCCAGTATGCGGAGCAAGCGACGTGGAGTCAGGCGATCGCGATTCCGGAGTCGGGGATTTTGATTACGCCAGAGCAGGGTGAGGTGTTTAGCCTGTTGAGGCGCGATCGCTTCCTGGATTAATCGAGACAGCCGCTTAGATTTATCAAACTTCAAGCGGCTTTGATGTTTTTTGATGTTAAAAGGCGATCGCTGCTTGAAATAGCTACAATCCTGACTAGCAGCAAGGTACTGCTTAGTAGCTCGTAAGTTTGATCAGTTGAGGCTATTGATGAACCTTGAGATCTCGCTAAAGCGTGTAATTCAGTTAATGTCTCGCTTTGTGACTGAGATCAAAGGTGAGGCGTCAATAGGGCGGACAGATCTTAACAAGGCGGCTGAAACCATCCTGATACCTATACTTAATGAGATTTACGGCTGGAACTTAGAGAATGTCAATTACGTTGAGGACAATAACAACCATCCTGGTATTGATTTAGTAGATAAGGCAGCTAGGATTTGCATTCAGGTCACTGCAACTACAAGCGCCGAGAAAGTCAAGCATACTCTTGATCAATTCATCAAACATGAGCAGTATCTTGAATATGATCGTCTGATTTTCTTCTTTTTGCAGGAAAAGAAGGGCAGCTATCCGGAAAAAACAATTCAGAAGATTGTTCAGGAAAAGCTGACTTTTGATATTCAAAGAGATCTTTGGGATTATCGCAACTTACTCAAAGAGATTTCTAACTTTCAAATAGAACGAGTCAACAGAGTCCGAGAGATCTTAGAAGCCAACTTTAGTGAAAATAAGCACTTGTTATCTACATCAGGTCATGAGATTTCTTTTCAAGATCGAATTACTAGGTTCAAGAAACTTCAAAGAAAGGCAAGAGCATCGTGTATTGAGCGCTTTCGTATTGCGGTCGCGAGTCGAGAAACAGCCATTGCGCTGGCGGAGGATCAATCTTTAGGGAATCCTCCCGATTCTCTGACCCTTAAGTCTGGCAGTGTGCATGTATTGACTGGTGAATTGGGACTTGGTAAGACGCTAATAGCTCAGCGCCTATTTCAACTCACTCTCGCAGAAGCTATCGACAATCCAAAAGCACCTATCCCTATCTATATAGAATCAGGGCAATTGCAGAAAGGTGACTTTCTAGAAGAAATAGTTGAGACCGAAGCATCGGGTCTTGGAGATTTTGAAGTACAAGGAGTCTCTATTTTTTTAGACGGTCTTGATGAGGTTGATTCTCGGCTAGCAAGTCAACTACTGAGTGAGGCCTATGTACTAGCAGACACCTTACCCAAAACGAGTGTTTTGATCACGAGCAGACCTATTCCATGCGTGAATGAATTAGTGAAAGGCGCTAACATTCCAGTCCCACCATTATCTGAGCGGCAAGCATATGAACTCATCGAGAGGCTCTCTGGGCAGAAAGTAATTGCAATGACCGTCTCAGGGTGGACTGAGTCTGTGAAAGATGCAATTCGTCGTCCCCTGTTTACATTGATTTTAGCCAATTATTTGCAGCAGAACACAGCTCAGGCTCTACGTTCTGAAGGTGAGTTACTTTCGTGGTTAGTACGAGATGCTTTAAGAAGAGCAAAGGTTAATTTTTATGACTATATGCCTTTGTTGCAGCAGCTTGCGGTGCTCGCTACTGAGAGTAGCAATGGATGGGTTAGAGCAGCAGATTTAGCATCAATCGAAAATGTTTGGGAGCCTCTTCTAAAAGTTGGGTTAGTAGTAACGCGATCGCGCGATGTTATTTCCTTTCCGTTACCCATTTTGACTGAATGGTTTGCGGCTCAGAGCCTAGCTGACGACCCATCCATTATTGGAGACTGTGTTCATAGCCCTGAGCGTCTTGAAAAGTGGCGTTATCCACTTGTAATCGCAGTAGCAACTTTGAGCCATGATTTAGCTTCCCAACTATTAGAACCGATTGCTGAAACGTATCCAACGTTTGCTGTAGAAATAGTAATGGCTAGTTCTAGCCGTTGGGGAACACGTGAAACTCCACTACCTTCGGCTCAGCAGTGTGGACGACAGCTGCAACAGGCTATGCAAGCTTGGGTAAACGGCTTTGGAAAACTCTCTAAAATAATTTCACCTGCCCGAAAAGATGGCTCACTACCATGTGTGGGCACGCGAATAACAACAGGAACCCAAAATTATCTCCAAGCAGCTTGGTACAAAGGCTCTGAAAATTTAGGAGATACTGTTGACTTACCCATGCATTGGGACAGCAGTCATTCGCAGGAATGGAACAATTGGACTTACGGAAAAATGTCACGACCGAGCCATGAATCAGCTTGGGCTTGGCGGTGGACACTCGATAGTCTGAGCAATCATCTTGGGTGCAAGTTAGAGTTCCCCAGTCTTGAAATCGACAGTGAACCATTTATTCGCGAAGCAGCGTGGCGAGCCACATTGGCTATTGCTAGGCGTGAGAAAACCCTTAGCCACGCTCGGCAAAATTGGTGGGGTTTGGAAAAAGTACCGCTTACTAATTTAGATGAAGCTCTTGCCTATATTGAAGACCAATCAACTCACCATAATTGTTGGATTACTCTTTCGGATTTTGGCACTCGGAAACGACAACAAACTCTATACCTCAAATATCTACGCCAAGAGATAAACCGATTGAGAAGGGAAAATCAAACATATCTATTCTCACCCTGGATTGGACCAGACTTGGCGCAAGGCAAACGTCTTTGGGAGCTATATAGTCCGCAACGTTTACAAGAAAGAATTCAGATGGGTTATCAGGCGGCTCTCGATATCTATCAACAGATAGTAGAAACCTGGTTTTTAGAACTGAAGCCAGGGTTTCAGATTGCGGCCACCTTACCAGCGCGATTAGTAGGATATCTTTCGCCACTACCTGGAGATAATGGCTGGGATACTGAAGAACCCCCACAATTTCACTGGTTTTTGGAAGCTCTGCCAAAGGAAAAGGCAAACACGGTTGAGATCAATGCCCAAGAAGGGCCTTTTCGTGATGTTCAGCGGGAGCGAATAGATAGGGTACAGAAACGAATTGGTATCTTAAGGCCTGAATCAGCAGTTTGGATTCGCTATCCTCCGATGGGTGGAGGGTTGTCAGAAGAATACTTTTTCGGTCATAGTTCTGCTACTTCTTTGGCATATTCCTGGTTACGACAGGATTTGAAAAAAGTATTTGGAAATAGCAGTTTTATTCGCTCAACACGCTTTTGATTCTCAAGAGCTTCAGAGATCTGGAAGCCTTCCAGTTTAGTCAAAAAAAATCCTATTTGATAGCCTATACAGATTTATGAGTAATCCAATTGTCACTAAAGTCATTGAAGAGATGAACGAGCTGCCAGATAATTTGCAACAGCAGGTATTAGAATTCGTTGAAACGCTGCGGCAGCAACATCTCCAAACTGCTAGCAATGCCTGGGATGTTCTCGAATCTCTCACAGGCACCGTTGAAGCCCCTGCCGACTGGTCAGCCGAGCACGATCATTACCTCTACGGCACCCCCAAACACTCGGAATCTGAGTCATGAGTCGAGAGCGCCTATTCCTCGACACCGCCTTCATTCAGGCATTACTCAACCCCAACGACGAATACCACCCACAGGCCAAGCAACTCTTCCCCCGCGTTCGCGCCGCGTCAGAAGTGTGGCTCACCGAAGCCATTTTGGTCGAAGTCGGTAACGCCCTCAGTCGCCTCAATCGCAACGGTGCCGTTCAGTTTATTCAGCAGTGCTAGGGCACCGATAACATCCGAGTCGTCAGCGTCGATACCGCCCTCCTTACACAAGTCCTCGACCTTTACCAATCTCGCCCCGACAAAGACTGGGGACTGACCGACTGCATTTCCTTCATTGTGATGCAGCAGCAAGATTTAACAGATGCGTTGACCAGCGATCGCCATTTTCGCCAAGCAGGGTTCCATATCTTGATGACGAAAGCAGGCTGAGGCGTTCACTATGATTTAGAGAACAGCGATCGGCGCTCAACCGGGCCTCGCGTCGCCTCAATAAACAATAAACGTAGTTAACAACCGTTCCGAAGATTCCAGCCAGGGAAAACGGTACGATTCTCAACCGAAAATGGCCGGATCTTCTACGGCGCGATTTCAGGTGGCAGTAAACAAGCTCATTCCCGTACGGCGATGCGGTGGTTGAGCAGGACTTGAGCGAACATCCCGAAATCAACGCCAAGCTGGACTATCCCATCACAGTCAGCCCAGACGGCATTGTCAGCCTAGATTGTGCAGTACCCTCGAGTCCCGTAGTCAGGATGTGGTGATTAGCAATTCGCCCTTTGGCCGTCGTGAGCAGGACGGTCGAGCGGTGCAGTTCACGATTCTTAGGCATTTGAACTAGAAGCCTTGTGATACAAGGCATATCAGGCTTCTGAATTCTCCAAGATTGAACGGGACTGGCGCGATTCGAACGCGCGACCTACCGCTTAGGAGGCGGTTGCTCTATCCAGCTGAGCTACAGCCCCAGAGTCGTCATCACTATAGCCTGCCCCCGAAAACGGATCAAAGGTGGTGGAAATGAGATGACGAACCTGCGTTAGACCCGTGCGGTGCCGCGATAGATGCGTTCTGCCTGCTCTCTTGATAGGCGATTGCCTCCCGGCAAATGGGTTGCTGGGGCAGTGTAAGCCGAGTCATAGACCCCATTTTGCGGCAGTTTGCTGTGGGGCGGGGTAAAGGCGTGAGTATCAGCGTCGTAGTTCAGCACTTCGCCAGTCTCAATCTTATAAATCCAGCCGTGAATGGAAAGATTGCCCTGGTACATTTTGGAGCGGATGACTGGATAAGTTCGGAGGTTGTCGATTTGCGTCAACACATTCTCGGCCACCAAGGCATCCAACTGTCCTTTTTTGTCGAGGTGGCTGTAGTTGTCGTTCACCAGCTTGCGCGTGGCATCGGCCAGGCGCAGCCAATCATAAACGAGGGGCATTTTTTCTTCTAGTTCGCCCAGTTGCAAAAGCCCTTTCATGGCACCACACTGGCTGTGGCCGCAAATGATGACCTGCTTGATTCCTAATGCCTCGATCGCGTACTCGATCGTCGCCCCCTCGCCGCCATTGGTCGCTTCAAATGGGGGAATGATATTGCCAGCGTTGCGAATGATGAATAGATCGCCGATTTCCGACTGGGTAATAATTTCGGGGCTGACGCGGGAATCGGAGCAGCCAATGAACAACACTCGCGGATGCTGGCCTTTGCTCAGCTCTTCCATCAGCGCCTTGTGAGAAGGGACGTAGCTGCTTTGAAACTGCCGGATACCTTCGATCAGTTTTTGCATGGGTGCCCTTCCTCGCGGTCAAAAATTCGGTGCATCTATCATTTACTCATATCTGATGAATCAATGAGTCAAAGGTTTGCTTATTGCTTCAATTGCTTTAGCTTCTTGATAAGACGTTATTTTTCGTCACAGGCTGATATGTGAGGTGAGGCACGATCGCCCCCTCATCCCAATCCTTCTCATTGGCGAGAAGGACTTTCAGCCGTGTGAGTTCCCGCTGCTGAGGGCATTCACATCCTTGATGCCCCACGCTGCATCCCCTTACCCTAAATCCCTCTCCCAAAATGGGCGAGAGACTTCTCCGGCCCCCCTTCTCCCAGTTTTGGGAGAAGGGGCAGGGGGATGAGGGGGACTTGGTGCGCGAAGTCTATGAACGCTCTTCTGAAGGGAGAGGGGATAGGGTGGGCGGTTAGGGGAGGACGCACAAGGATTTCAGGAAGGGTGAACAGGTCGTAACCAGCGCTGGACAACCTGACGATCGCACCTTTGGCAGGGCGATCGATCGCTTTCAACAAACTGGGGAGGACTAAGGCTTGGTGGCGCAGAGGATGCCATAGCGAATCAGGCCTCGTTGAAAGCCCCAGCGCATCAGACCCAAAGCAAAAGCCCCTTGAATGGTGGGCCACCCGGTTTGCAATAGTCCCGCGATCGCGTCCCAATTCAACGCCGACACAATCACATCATCCCAAAAAGGTGCAACCGCTTCTGACCAGTCCGCTGTTTGAATTTGGGCTAAGCCTGCTTGCTGAGCCAGGTCGGCATAGTCGGGCACCGACAGCACATAGGGCAAGTGATAGACCTGATAGAGCCATTGCAAGTGTTGCTGTTCGCTGTCGGTTAACGGGCCAGCCAGGGAATTAGTCGGGCGATGGCACCAGGTCGCCATTAACAAGCGTCCACCTGGCTTGAGTAGGCGATCGCATTCCCGAAAAAACTGCCCTTTGTCGGGGTAGTGTTCGCCGCTCTCCATCGACCAGATGAAGTCGAAGTGCTCGTCAGGAAACGGGGTATTGAGTACATCAGCGACGAGAAATTGGGCGTGATCGCTTAGGCCAGCCGCCTCGGCTCGTTCCGTGGCCCGCGCCGCTTGGGCGGGACTCAGGGTGACACCAGAGACTTGGGCTGAGTAGCGATCGCCCAAATACAACGCGCTGCCCCCAATGCCGCAACCAGCATCCAAAATGGCAGTGGCTTGGTCAATTTGCGCCCAGCGCAACAGTTGATCAATGAGGTCGATTTGGGCTTGATAGCGGTCTTGTTTGCGATGGGTGCCCGTGGGGCCATAATACCCGTGGTGCATGTGCTCGCCCCAAGTGCTTTCCCACAGGGCCGAAGACTGGTCATAAAAAGCTTGAATATTTTGGTACAGTTCTGAGCTCATAGCAGTTTGTTGACTCCAAAGGCAGTGTAGTCTTCCGCTGCAACTCATGGAAAGATAAGGAGCAATGTGGCTCTACTGCCTCGGGTCTTCGAGTTGCAGACCTTGGAGGCAATGCTCATTTTGCCAGCAGGAATTTTGAACCTATGGGTCTGTTTGAAATGACCGTGCCGCGCACCATTTGTGCCGGATTTTTGATGTTAATCATGGTCGGTACGGTGCTGTTGCTGTTGCCTTTGGCGACGGCCAGCGGCGAGTGGAACGACCCAATTGTGGCGCTGTTTACCGCGACTTCGGCGGTCTGCGTGACCGGGCTCATTGTGGTCGATACGGGGAGTTATTACTCTGCAGTCGGGGAGTTCATTATTTTGCTGCTGATTCAAGTGGGGGGGCTGGGCTATATGACCGCTACGACCCTACTGTTGCTCCTGCTCAAGCGACGATTGCGGCTGAAGGAACGGTTGGCGGTGCAGCAGTCGATGGATGTGCCGGAACTCTCGGGCACTCGCACCCTGATTGTTTCGATCATCAGCATGACCCTGGTGTTTGAGCTGGCGGGGGCATTTTGTCTCATGCCCACGATGATGCGTGATTACGGCGAGGGGTTTGGGCTCTGGCTATCGATTTTTCACAGCATTAGTGCGTTTAACAATGCGGGCTTCAGCCTATTTGAAGATAGCTTGGTGCAATATGCCCGCTCGACCTGGATTACCGCCGTCATTACGATCCTGGTGATTTTTGGGGGCATTGGCTATCAGGTCATTATGGAGGCGTTTATGTGGGGCCGCGATCGCCTCTTGGGTCGGCAAAAATATGGCGGCTTTTCCCTCAATTTCAAAATTGTGGTCGTCAGTTCTGTCACACTACTCGCCGTGGGGACGTTTGCCTTTCTGGCGACGGAGGCCACGAACCCCGATACCTTGGGCACCTTGGGCTGGGGCGACAAGTTGACGGCAGCCTGGTTTCAGTCGGTGATTGCTCGAACGGCGGGATTCAACTCAATTGATATTAACGGGATGCATGACGCGGCGCTGTTCATTATGATTGCGCTGATGTTTGTGGGAGCGAGTCCGGGCAGCACTGGGGGCGGCATCAAAACAACGACGGCAAGCATCCTTTTTCTGTGCACTCGGGCCATTTTGAGAGGGAATGATGAAGTGCTGGTGTATCGTCGCGAAATTCCCCCTGTGCGAATCTTTAAGGCGGTTGGGGTGGTCTTAGGGTCGGGCATGGCGGTGATTGGCGTGACGATCGCCCTCGCTCTATTCAATCCCGAGTTCACTTTCATTCGCATCTTATTTGAAGCGGTGTCGGCCTTCGCCACGGTGGGTCTTTCGACGGGCATTACCGCTGACCTGACGGGACCTTCGCAGCTGGTCATTATCGGGAGTATGTATGTTGGGCGGGTCGGCGTGTTGCTGTTTATGGCCGCCCTCGCGGGCGACCACAGTCCCAGTCTGGTGAAGTATCCCGAAGAAGATTTGCTCGTGGGCTAACCCCCAGCGTTGCGGCTCAGGAAGCTGGATTTTATGAAATACCAGTCTTGTCGGGCTGGCATCATGCCTGTCCTTGAACAGCCGGGACGGCTGTTCACACTGAATTAAATTCCCGTGCCTGAGAGCATGACGAGTAGACCGGGAACAGATGCTTTGAATGGAGAGGGGACGGTTCCCTTGACCGAAGGTTGATCGTATTGGTTGATTTGCAAGGGCACCGTCCCCTGACAGGTGCAGCCAGGAGTTCCACTCCTTAAACGCTCTCAGTCACTTGGCGGCTGGCAATCAGGTCGGTAATGCTCATGCGTTCGTACTTGGCCGTGGGCTGATGAATCCAGGGATTATCCGGCAAATATTGACCGTAATAGTCGGGCTTGGCAGAAGAGCAGGCTTTTTGCCACAGCACCGCTGTGCGAATCTCGTCGATGTAAAAGCCGTAATGACATTTCAGCCACTGAATGCTGCGTTCTAGCGTGGTGCCCGAATCGACCAGATCATCCACCAGCAACACGCGATCGCCCAAGTTAGCCGTCGTCATCGTCAGATCGCGGGAAAAGACGATTTTGCCCCGCTGCTGATTGTTTTTGCCGCCGTAAGAAGCTGTCGACAAAATCGCCAGCGGCACGTCGTAAATGCGACAGAGCAAGTCGCCGATGCGCACCCCCCCTTTGGCAATGCACACAATTTGGTTGAACTCCCATCCCGACTCGTAGATCTGCACCGCGAGGGTTTCGATCAGATCGTGATAATCATCCCAGGTGATGTGAAGGTCAGACATAACGGTGAGCGGCACAGTGTGGGCAGCGTCAGAACAAGATTGAGCCATGATACAACTTGATAGGCTCAACCGACGGATAGAAGAGGCACCGATGACCCACGAGTTTGCGAAACCAGCGGATCCCACTGGCGCGCCGCCCAAGCTATCGGTGTGGACGAAGCTGGCCTATGGCGCTGGCGACATGGGCGCGGGCATGACCTCCAATTTGATTGCGTTCTCTTTTTTGATTTTTTTGACGGAAGTGGCGGGCATTCGGCCAGCGGCGGCGGGTACGGTGTTGCTGATCAGCAAGGTTTGGGATGCGGTCAATGATCCGCTGGTGGGGGTGTTGAGCGATCGCACCCAAACTCGCTGGGGCCGCCGCTATCCCTGGATTTTGCTCAGCGCGCTGCCCTTTGGCGTCACGTTTTTTCTCATGTGGTTGGTGCCGCCCGGCGGTTCCGGCTTGCGCTTCTGGTATTACGTCGCCACGTCCATTCTGTTCCAGATCTTCTTCACCACGGCCAACCTGCCCTATGCCACGTTGACGGCAGAACTCACCCAGGACTATGACGAACGAACGGACTTGAACAGTTTTCGTCTGGGGTTTTCGCTGTTGGGAGCGATCTCAGCGCTGGCGTTGGGCCTGGTAGTGACCTCCGTGATCGAACAAAAAACGTTGCAGTACACGGTGTTGGGAGGCGTCGTGGCGATCGCTTCGGTCATTCCCTTGCTCATCTGCGTTTTTGGCACCTATCCCCAGGCCCAGCGCACCGCGATCGCCATGAAACCAGGAACCAACGACGCCGAAACCGACCTCCCCTTTTTTGAACAGCTGCGCATCGCCTTTAGCAACCGCGCTTTTCTCTACGTGGTGGGCATTTACCTATTCGCCTGGCTAGCGCTACAAATTACCGCCAGCATTATTCCTTTCTACGCCACCTTTTGGATGGGGCTTGACTCCTATTTTCTGCCCGCGCTGCTGGTGCAGGGCACCGCCATCTTTATGATGTGGCCTTGCAACTTGCTCAGTCGCCGCCTGGGCAAGCAGGGCATCTTTTTTGTGGGCATTGGCGTTTGGCTGATCGTGCAACTTGGCCTCTTCTTTCTGCAACCGGGACAGACCGGACTGCTCTACCTACTGTGCGTAGCCGCCAGCTTTGGGGTGGCGACGGCCTATGTGGTGCCCTGGGCCATGTTGCCCGACATTATTGAACTGGACGAGTTGCGCACGGGCCAGCGCCGTGAGGGCATCTTTTATTCGTTTATGACTCTGCTGCAAAAGTTTGGCCTGGCCGGGGGACTCTTTCTCGTCGGACTGTTTCTCGAAGCCGCGAACTTTCTGGCAGAATCGGATATTCGCATCGTGGCGCGGCGCTTTATTCTGGGGGCCACCCTCGACGGCACCGGCTTTCCCCCCGAGCAGGCCATTCAACCTGATTCTGCTCTGCTGGCAATCCGTGCCTTTATGGGGCCAGTGCCCCTGTTCTTGCTGTGCTGTGCGCTCATCCTCTGCTACTTTTATCCGCTGACGCGCACCGTCCACAGCGAAATTGTGTTGCAACTTGCTGAGCGCCGCCGCCAGCAGCAAACCGATACTGAGTAACCGTTGACTGTAGACGCACTCCGTCAACAATCGTGAACTTCGCTGAAATTCGTTCGTGCTGAACTCTTCTGAATCCCCGTGAAATGCTACTTCTCCAGTGAGAATTTCATCACCTGGCACTATGGGACGCACCGTCAACGCTGATCCGTATCCTTATCCCTACAATCGCGACCTGCGCCCCGAGAATACGGCGCTGATCGTCATTGACATGCAGACGGACTTTTGTGGTCAGGGCGGCTATGTGGACAAGATGGGCTACGACCTGTCGCTGACTCGTGCGCCCATCGAGCCATTGCAAAAGCTGCTGGCCGTGATGCGATCGCTCAACTACACCATCATTCACACCCGTGAGGGCCATCGCCCCGACCTGTCCGATTTGCCCGAAAATAAGCGGTGGCGATCGCGGCAAATCGGCGCGGGCATTGGTGATCCTGGCCCCTGTGGCAAAATTCTCGTGCGGGGCGAACCCGGTTGGGACATCATTCCCGAACTCGCTCCCTTGCCCGGAGAAATCATCATCGATAAACCGGGCAAAGGCGCATTCTACGCCACCGATTTAGAACTCGTGCTCAGTCGCGGCGGCATTCAAAATATCATTCTCACGGGCATCACCACCGACGTTTGCGTCCACACCACCATGCGCGAAGCCAACGATCGCGGCTATGAATGTCTGATGCTGTCTGACTGCACCGGCGCTACCGACTATGGCAACTATCTCGCGGCGCTCAAAATGATTAAAATGCAGGGCGGCGTGTTTGGCGCGGTCGCCACGTCCACCGACTTCATCGAAGCGATTCAAGCTTGAGGGCGATCGGCCCAGCCCCCTTCACCCAACATCAATTGAGAACAGTTACGCCTTCCTCCCTCGCCCCCTTCTAAACCTGTCTAAGACTCCAACTATTAGCCCCGACCTGTCGAGATAACCGCTATGGATACTGCCACGTTGCCCACCCAGCCCTTGACTCCCGAAAAGCCTCCCCAACTCGCGGTGGTGGAAATGACGAAGCGCTTTGGCAGCTTTACCGCCCTCGACAAAGTTTCCATGACCCTGCAACCGGGCACTCTCCATGCCCTGTTGGGCGAAAACGGCGCAGGCAAAAGCACTCTCGTCAAATGCGTGATGGGCTTCTACCATCCCACCGCTGGGCAAATTTTGATTGATGAGCGACCCCAGGTGATCAACAGCCCCAAAGACGCCCACGCCTGCGGCATCGGCATGGTGTATCAGCACTTCACCTCTGTCCCCGCCATGACTGTGGCCGAAAATCTCGTCCTCTCTCGCTACGACAACAAAACCCTGATCAACTGGAAGCAAGAATTGGCAGACCTGCAAGGGTTTATGGCCGATGCGCCATTCCACGTTGATTTAGAAACCCCTGTTGGACAGTTAGCCGCTGGGCAAAAGCAAAAGCTCGAAATCCTCAAACAGCTCTATCTCAAAAGTCGCCTGCTGATTCTGGACGAGCCGACTTCAGTGCTCACCCCCGACGAAGCCGACGAGGTGCTGGGCCTGCTGAAGGAGGAAGTCTCTCAGGGGCACCTCAGTGTGTTGCTGATTACCCACAAATTCCGCGAGGTGCAAGCTTTTGCCGACGAGGTGACGATTTTGCGGCGGGGGCAATTGGCGGGTCAGGGCCACGTCAAGGACCTGTCCATCGAAGCCATGGCCGAAATGATGCTGGGTAAAGAGCGACAGCACAAGTCGGTTTCTAAAGCCGAGGTCGAGGCCCGCACCCCCGTTTTGGAAGTCATTGACCTCCATGCCAATAAAGATAACTGGCTGCCAGCGGTCAAAGGCGTCAATCTGCAAGTCCACACGGGGGAAATTGTTGGCATTGCGGGGGTTTCGGGCAATGGTCAGCGGGAATTTGTCGAGTGCTTGGCGGGGCAGCGGCTTCCCACTGAGGGGCATCTCAAAGTCAATGGTGAAACCTACACCGCCACTCGCTCAGAGATGGCCAAGCACAATGTCTACTCTCTGCCTGAAGAACCGCTGAAAAATGCCTGTGTGCCCAACATGAGCGTGGCCGAAAATATGGCCCTGCGCACTTTCGATCGCCCCCCCCAAGCCAAGTGGAACTGGATGTTGATCCTCAAGGCGATTCGCAGCGCTGCGGTGGGTTTGGTGGAAGCCTTTTCGGTTAAAACACCGTCCGTCGAGACGCCGATCAGTCACTTGTCTGGCGGCAACGTGCAACGCACCGTCCTCGCCCGCGAACTGGCCTCCCACGACGTGCAACTGTTGATTGCGGCCAACCCGAGCTTTGGCCTGGACTTCGCCGCCGTCGATTTCATTCACGACATGATTGTCGAAGCCCGCAATCGTGGTGTGGCCGTGCTCCTCGTCAGCGAGGACTTGGATGAGCTGCTGGCCCTCTCCGATCGCATTATCGTCATGAGCGAAGGGGAATTTGTCTATGAAAGCGCGATCGCGGATGTCGATCTGAAAGTCATCGGTCAACGCATGGCCGGCCATTGATCCATATCCACCGGCAGGGGCGAGGCATTCTCGAATTAATGCCCTGGTTATGTCCGTGAGGCAATATCGAGAATGCCTCGCCCCTACGTATCTGTGCCCCCATGTCAATTCCTCTCGTTATTCCCGAAATTTGGTCCCTGGCCGATCGCGCCGATACCCTGCCCTGGCAACCCTTTCGCCCCGGCGTTGAAATTCATCGGCTCTATGGCGACAGTTCTGGCCCCTCAGCCGCCCTGTTGCGCTACGCCCCCGGTGCCCAAGTGCCCCACCACGACCACACCGGGTATGAGCATATCTTTGTGCTGGCGGGTGCCCAACGCGACCAGCATCAGACCTATGGCGCGGGCTCGCTCGTTATCAATGCCCCCGGCAGTGACCACTGGGTCGCCAGCGACGGCGGTTGCCTCGTGCTCATCGTGTGGGAAAAGCCCGTCGCCATTCGTGAATGAAGTGTTGGCTTGGCCATATCGGCAGCAAGGTGGCTGGCCGCGGTCGCAGGCGGGGAACACCCTGAGGGGCGATCGCAAGGTGACTGAGAATCCGCCATACACTGGATGGGACGACACTTTGACGGCCCGCTTGAGGATACGGTGATGCCCCTAACCGCCATAGCCAAAGAAATGCAGCAATTGCTCAACGCCGAGACCGCCGTGGTGGCGATCGCCGAAGATACGGGCCAAACCATCTTCTATGCTGCCGCCGTGGGCAAACATGCCGCGTTTATTGCAGGGAAGCGTAGCGCAACCCATCATTCTGGCCTGTGTGGCGCAGTGCTGGCATCGGGGAAAGCGGCCTTGGTCTGCCATCCTCAGACAGATGTCCGCATTCGCCAAGATCTCGCTGAACAGTTGGGCATCACGACCGCCTTAGCTGTCCCCGTCACCGATAACGGCATCTTAGTGGGAGCGCTGATGGCGCTCAATCGACTAGATGGTCAACCGTTTACCCAGGCTGAAGAACAAGCATTAATGAGTTATGCCGAGACCGTGAAATTTGAGTGAGCGATCGCTGGGGTTAGTTCTCGCAAACTTCACTCACCGCCCCATCCGCCATCACAAAGTGCTCTATCCCAAGAGCGGGCCAATATGCCTGCCAACCAAAAGCCCCAGTCTTGCCTCAAGCTCAACCCTTTCAAGGGGGACTGACGCAGCAACCGGGGCTTCATGAGACTCAATTAGCGGTTTAGCGACCGCCGACGGTGATGGAATCGACTTTGATATGGGGCTGGCCCACAGTGACGTAAATGCTGCCGCTGATGGAGCCGCAGAAACCCGGGGCGAGGCTCACGTCCTCCGAGCACATGGAGATGCGCTGCATGACTTCTTTGGCTTCGCCAATCAGGGTTGCACCCTTGAGTGGCTTCGAGATTTTGCCGTTTTCAATCAGGTAAGCTTCATCGACGCCGAAATTGAATTGTCCGGTGGGACCAACGCTGCCGCCGCCCATCTTTTTGCAGTAGATGCCTTTGTCGATAGAGTTGAACAACTCTTCGTTGGTGAAATCGCCGGGGGCAATGTAGGTGTTGCGCATACGAGACGCGGCGGCGTAGGTGTAGCTTTGGCGACGACCGCTGCCCGTGCGAGGATGGCCCGTGCGCATGGACCCGGCGCGATCGCTCAAAAAGTTTTTGAGAATGCCGTTTTCGATCAGCAGGGTGCGCTGGGTGGGCATGCCCTCATCATCCATGTCGATGGTGCCAAAAGCGTCGTCCGAGAGTCCCTCGTCCCAAGCCGTCAGATTTTCGTGGGCAATCTTTTCACCTTTTTTATCGATGAAAGGCGTGGTGCCGCGTTCAATTTGGGTGGTCTCTAGCAGGTGACCGCAGGCTTCGTGGAAAATCACCCCGCCGAAGTGGTTCGCCATGATGATGGGATAGTTGCCCGATTCCACGTAGTCGGCATAGAGCATTTTACCCGCCGATTCGGTGATGTCGTGGGCCATCTGCTCGTAGTTCCACGTGCGGAGGAAACCGGAATCACTGGTGTCGCCTGCCCGCTGGCCAATGGAGGAGCGATGCTCACCATCGGCACAGAGCAGGTTGCAGCCGACGGATTGGGTGAGGCGGATATCGCGGGCAAAGGTGCCGTCACTTGCCGCCACCAGCACCTCTTGCCAATCGCGGAAATACCCCGATCGCCGCGCTTGTACATGACTGCCCTGTTTCGCCAAAGAAGCGTTGGCAGACAACAGCACATCTCCCATTTCCTGCATCGAGCTACAGGCAGCCAGCCAGGCATCCTTTTCCTTGGCGGTGGCGTAGTCTCGCAGCAGTTCCAAATTGGTTTCCGGAATGGACGCAGCTGGGCCGGGGAGCAGTAAACCCATGATAGAGAGGGCTTTTTCCATCGCCGCCCGCAGGCCATGAAAGGTGAGGTCGTTGGTACTGACGTAGCAGTCGCCCTTGCCTTTAAAGACTCGCACCCCAGCCCCAGTGACCAAGCGCGGGGAAATGCCGGTGATGGCATCGTCTTCGGCCATGCAGCTGATGTATTGATTGCGCTCTAGGAAAAACTCGATGAAGTCGGCTCCAGCGGCTCGGCCTAACCCCAGCAACATGGACAGGGGATCGCGCCAAGAAGCGTCGAAGCGATCGCGGGTGGCATCAAAGGTTAAGTTGGGGATTTCTTGAGTGCGCAGAAATGGTGCGGGAATCGTGGCGACGGTCATAGATGCCGTGTCCTTCCTTTTGGGTATGCATTCACAATCGTCATTTAGTCTAGCAAAGGCACCTGGTTAAGGGTGGGTTTTCTTGGGGCGTGAGGTGCTAAGGGGCGGGGGAGGCGAGGGGCGTGAGGGGCAGGGGAGCTTTTGGCGCCAGATGGCTAACTCTCTCATTTCACGCCTTATGCCAGATCATGCCTGAAGCCCACAGCAGCCCAAGGATCACTAGAACTGCACCGCTCACTTGGAAAAATAAATGAATGTAGCTGCCCCACAGCAGCTGCGATCGGGCAACGAGCAACTGATAGACAACGAAATCAGTGCGCAGCGTTGCACTCACAAACAAGAACAAGCCAATGAGGGCCATCGCTGTTCCATAAATAACGTCCATCATGCTGATCCTCATATCTTTCCTCAACCTTAACCGCACGATCGCTACTGAATCATCGGCATCAAGTGAACGGGATCGAGGCGCACATGCCAGGGCTGTTCTCGTGTTTGCAACAGGTCCCACTTTTCGCGATAGACCTCAGCTTGGAGGTGGTAATCGTGGGGCGATCGCGGCGGGCTGTGAAGCTTGATGTAGAGGCTGACTTTGTGCTGGGTCTCGGTAATCATGGCCAGCCAACCGGGAAATGTGTTGCTTTGATTGCCCTGGCGCAAAAACTTGACGTGGTGGGCCCGTAAGCCGACGCAAAAGGGAGACGGCGGCAGCGGATCGATGACTTCGAGCTGACAATTCCAGTCGATCGCTTCCAAGTGGGTGGCATCGATTTGTCGGGCGCGGGAGAAGTTTTTGCACTCCGTCACCCGGGCCGCTTCGTAGGTGGGGGGGCGCTGAAAAATCGCTTCTTTAGCTCCATAGGCCAACATTTTGCCCCCTGAGAGCACGAGCAGATTGGGACAGATGCGATACGCCTCTTCGAGCTTGTGGGTGATGAATAGGGTGACGCCTTGATAGCTGGTGAGCACTTCGACCAACAGCTTTTCAATGTTGCTGCGCAGGTAGGTGTCGAGGGCCGAGAGGGGCTCATCCATCAGCAAAATGTGGGGGCGAATGGCCAGGGCACGGGCCAGGGCGACGCGCTGTTGTTGTCCGCCCGAAAGTTGGTGGGGATAGCGATCGCCCAGCCCCGACAACTCCATCAAATCGAGATACTGGATGACGTCGGCAGCGCGCTGAGTCCGAGGAACCTCGCCCATCCCAAAGGCAATATTTTGCGCCACGGTGAGGTGGGGAAACAGCGCATACTGCTGAAACACGAGGCCGACCTTGCGATCGCGGCTCGGGACGTTGATGCCCTGCTGCGAGTCAAACAGGACGCGACCGTTCAGCACAATGCGGCCCTGGGTGGGTGTTTCGAGTCCGGCAATGCAGCGCAGGGTCATGCTTTTGCCTGAACCCGAGGCCCCCAACAGACCCAACGGCTCATCCGTCGCCCGAAACCGCACTTGGAGATGAAATTCCGGGACGTGCTTCTCGATGTTGACCCGCAGTTCGGTGGGCTCAGTCGCCGTGGCGGGCTCCGGACTGTGTAAGGCTTGGGGCAGCGGCTGCGCTCTGGGAGCGGTGATGTTCATCGCGGCTGTCGACACAACGGGCGAGGCCTGAGGGCTGGGGGTGGCAATAGCAGCACTGGGGCCGCCGTTTGGGCGACGACTGGCAACCAGAGGGCGATCGCCCAAACGGTGCACTGGCAGGGGATGCGATCGCGGCGTTCCGGTGAGTCCCGGAGCGGTAAGGCTAAACAGTTGACGGTTCGCCGTGCCGAAATACAGCTGGTTAAAGAGTCGTTCTAGCCAGCCTCGCGTCCAGGTGAGGCGGGGCGATCGCCGTTGATGACCCTGGTTGATCCCGGCGATGACGACGAGAGAAATGCCAATCATCAACAGCACCCAGGTCAGGGCGACGCCCATGCGTCCGGCCTCGGCAGCAAAAAAGATGGCAATGGGAATGGTCTGCGTCACGCCGGGAATGCTGCCTCCCACCATGAGCGTGGCCCCAAATTCGCCCAGGGCTCGTGCAAAGGCCAACACTGTACCCGCCAAAATTCCCGGCCAGGCCAAGGGCACCAGCACCTGCCAAAAAATCCGCCATTCGGAAGCGCCCAGCGTTCGCGCCGAACTTACCAGCGTGAGGTCAACCTGCTCAAAGGCACTGAGGACGGTTTTGTACATTAGCGGCAGGGCGACCAGGGTAGCCGCGATCACTGTCGCCGTCCAGGTAAAGATGATGGTGATGCCCAGATGGTCGAGCCACTGACCGACGGGACTGTTTTTGCCCAAGAGCAGCAACAGCAAAAAGCCGATCACGGTGGGCGGCAGCACCAACGGCAAGGTCAACACCCCATCGATCCACCCTCGCGCCCGACCGCGATAATCCATCATCCAGCGGGCGATCGTGATGCCCAAAACCGCCGCTAGCGCCGTTGCTACCAGCGCCGTTTTGAGCGAAATCCAAAGCGGTGTGAGATCTTCAGGCATCAGTGGCTACCCAGAGCAGGTCAGTTCAACCATCCGGGGACGCACCCTTTGCAAGGGTGCGTCCCCTAAATCGCGAGCGATGATAACAGTTTTTGCTCGCTAAGCCAGAGTGCTACTCTGCCATGCCAAACCCATAGCCCTGAAAGATGGCCACTGCCGTTTCACTGGATAGGAAATCGACAAACGCTTGGGCGGCTGCCTGCTGGTCGCTATCTTCGACCACTGCGACCGGATACACAATTGGGGTATGGGTCTCTGCCGGAGCGATCGCAACAGTCTGCACCTGATCCGAGACTTGCGCATCGGTGGCGTACACCAGCCCCGCGTCAACATTGCCGGTTTCGACATAGGCCAGCACCTGCCGCACATCTTTGCCAAACACCAGTTTCGGCTGAATCGTGTCAAATAAGTTGAGCGCCGTCAGCACTTCTTTGGCGTAGCCGCCAGCGGGAACACTCTCGGGCTCGCCGATGGCAATTTTACTCACCGCATCGGTCTCAAAATCCTTGAAATCAGTGATATCGGTTTTGTCCAGCGGCACAATCAGCACCATGGCATTTTGCAGCAAATCTTGGCGAGACCCCGACGCCATCTCACCTTTCGCTTCCAAGTCATCCATCCACTTTTGGGAGGCGGATAAAAAGATATCGACTGGAGCCCCCTGGGCAATCTGCTGGGCCAACGACCCGGATGAGCCAAAGTTGTAGGTAATCGTGACGTTCGGAGCGGTTTGCTGGTAGGCCGTTTGCACGTCTTTCATCGCGTCTTGCACACTGGCGGCGACGGAGATCGTAAGTTCGATGGGGGCACTGGTCGCGCTCGTTTTGCTCGCAGCGTTGGTGGCTGACGGCGTGGGTGGCGTGCCACAGGCGATCGCTCCCAAGCCCGCGCCTAACGCTAAT
Source organism: Leptolyngbya iicbica LK (assembly GCF_004212215.1). Lineage (NCBI taxonomy): Bacteria > Bacillati > Cyanobacteriota > Cyanophyceae > Leptolyngbyales > Leptolyngbyaceae > Leptolyngbya > Leptolyngbya iicbica. Next base: position 1,169,085 of record NZ_QVFV01000002.1, on the reverse strand, counting down.
AGAGTTAATAAGTGTCTGCGGTGCATCATGATGAAACTCCGACGGGTCGGGTATGGGCTAGCGTGTGGCGTTCGGCTTTGATCATGGCGGCAATTAGAGGGGGCATGAGCTCAGCTTCCGAGTCGTCAAGGGTCGCCAACGGTGACATAAAGGTATAGTCGGGGTCGCATTCCCCGGTGTCATACACTTGCACGGCCCATTTGTCAGGCAATCCTTCTGCCCCAATCTCCACCACATACCAACTCTCGCCAATTAAGCGAGCCGTGATAATCGTCAACCATTCGCGATCGCTCGCGGATAGAGTCCATTCATTTACCAAGAAATCCAAGGCTAGTTGCTGAGCATTTTCTGGGGCAATTTTGACGTGAGGCAGCATAACCATCTCCATAAAATATCGACAGAACGAGATCGCCAATCCAACGAAAAATCTCAATACCATCCAAATTTAGTCGTGGCCGATTGAAAGCTAATTGTGCCAACCTCGCCAGCAGCAGGGCTCGTCAACCAGGCATGATGAATAAGATTTGAACTCCTTGCTTGGAGCCGATAAGGCCAAGATTTTTTCCCAATTGCATGAACCTTTAGGACCTAACTGGGATGTGGTGAAGTTCGTCAAGCTCAGCCGTGGCCAGCGATCGCCATCACACTAATCGATTCACTGGGCTACATGATGATGAATACAAAGATTCATCACTGGATACTCAAAACGAGTATTGGTTCCACTCACTACTGCGATTCACAATAGGGATGGCAGCTGGGAGAAACTGTATAAAAAACGCCGTCTTTATAAGTTTTTTCGCTTCTTTGAATAACGCAATATAGCTTGGAAAGATATTGAAAAGGTGGGGTGACTAACTGTGGATTTGATGTTACTAACTGACTCAAGGTAAAATAACGGGCGTAACAAGGCTGCCGGACTGCTCGGAGCAATCTCGTCGGGTTCCAGAAAAAGGGCAAACAAGGAGGCTTACCGAGGGGGGCTTAGCTTGGCTTGCCATTGTTGAGATTGTTTAACGCTGGCTATCAAAGCCATCGTTGGCCGACGGCGTCGATGTCGTTCTTTCCAAACGCTTCGAGTCAAGTCATCAGGTTGGGAATGGCGTGTCGGTTAAAGCGGCTGGCGTAGCCAGTCAACTGTCCGCTGCCCGATCAGTTTCGATGTTGGCCTCCACTAATCGTGATCCGTGCTCAGTGGTGACAGCATGCGTCTCTGAGCCGATATCTGGTCAGAACTGTTTGGCGGGCATCGGTGGGGGGCGGTACTTCAGCGATCGCCGCGATTCAGCGGGTGCCTCGGGCTTTCAAAGCGGGTCCCACGGCGGCGGCGAGTTCACGCAACGCGATTTCAGTCATTTCCCAGCCCACGCAGGGATCTGTGATCGAAACCCCCGGTCGGATGTCTTCCGGGTCGTCCGGAATCGGTTGATTACCCTCGTTCAAATTGCTTTCCAGCATCACACCAATAATCGACTGGCTCCCATCTTGAATCTGCTGAGACACGGCTTTCAAGACCTCGAGTTGCTTCCGCCAATCCTTGCGGGAATTGCCATGGCTGCAATCGATCATCACGTTGGGCTGATGTCCCGCTTTGGCTAGGGCAGCCTCGCAAGCGGCCACACTCTCGGCATCATAGTTGGGTGACTTGCCGCCCCGGAGAATCACGTGGCAGTGGGGATTCCCCTCCGTCCGAAAGACAGCGACTTTGCCCTCACCCGTGACGCTAATAAAACTGTGATTGGCCGATGCTGAACGGATCGCGTTGATCGCCACCATCAGTTCGCCATCGACATTATTTTTGAAGCCGATCGCTGACGAGATGCCACTGGCTAACTTGCGGTGGGTCGGTGACTCGGTGGTCCGCGCGCCGATCGCCGTCCAACTCACCAGATCTTGCAGATATTGGGGCGAAATCAAATCCAGGGCTTCGATCGCGATCGGCAGACCGACTTCCGCAATATCCAGCATCAACTTGCGACCGATGCGAATGCCGTGGTCGATGCGATGGCTGCCATCCAAGTACGGGTCGTAAATCAATCCTTCCCAACCGACTGAGGTGCGAGGCTTTTCAAAATAAACCCGCATCAGGATGAGCAAGTCTTCCGCCAGTTCATCAGCGAGTTTTTTCAGCCGCCGCGCATATTCCAACGCCTCCTCTGGATTATGGATGGAGCAGGGGCCAACAATGACGATGAGCCGTGATTCCTCGCGATCGAGGGTCGCTTTCACCGCCCGGTGACCTTCCAACACTGTCTCCAGGGCTCGTCCCCGCAGTGGCAACGCCTGCTTCACCTCGTCTGGCGGCGGCAGTTCCTCATAGCCAGTGATGTGGAGATTCTCAATGGGTTGTAGGGGTCGAAGGGTCTCACTCATAGAGCTACGCGGCGGCTTGCACTCGCCGGGAAGATTCAGGGCATCTGGATCTTAACGCTAAAGCCCCATCCCAATGGCACGGTCATGTGCGATCGCTTCTCTGTTGTGGTCGCGCAATTTTGGCATGCTCTATCCCATGAACCAAAGCAGCCCCGACAAACTCTGAAACAGATTGCCGAGGCTGCTTTAGTTAATAAAACGGGCGAGGAGGGATTCGAACCCCCGACACCGTGGTCCGTAGCCACGTGCTCTAGTCCACTGAGCTACACGCCCTTACAGGAGTTAAATAGTAACACAGTCTCTGACGCAAACATAGTGATTTTCCATGGCTGACGCAGAAAATATTTCCAACTCCCTGACTCATCTGAATGCACAAGGGGAGGCCCACATGGTCGATGTGTCACACAAGGTCGCCACCGTGCGCGAGGCGATCGCCGAGGGCTTGATCAAAATGTCGCTCTCGACCCTAGAACAGATTGAGCAGGGCAACAGTCCCAAAGGCGACGTGTTGGGGACAGCCCGGCTGGCTGGGATCATGGCGGCAAAGCAAACGGCCACGCTGATTCCCCTCTGCCATCCACTGCCGCTGAGCAAGGTGCAGGTGACGATCACCGCCGAGCGATCGCTACCGGGCTATCGCCTTCAAGCCCTGGTCAGAACCAAAGCCGAAACCGGGGTCGAAATGGAAGCCTTGACCGCCGTGTCCGTCGCCGCCCTCACCCTTTATGACATGGCTAAAGCGCTCGAAAAATCAATGACCATTGAAGCGGTGCGACTGTTGCAAAAAACTGGCGGTAAGTCAGGCGACTACCAACGCCCTGGCTGATCCTCGCCAGCCCCTGATCGGCTGGCCGAGTGATGGGCAGCGGGCAAACCTTTAAGGTTGCAAATAAGGGCGCAGGCCCACCACTTCGCCAATGATGATGATGCAAGGGGAGAGTTTTTGCCCCTTGGTTTGTTGGGTAATGGTCAGTAGCGTGCCCGTCCAGATTTGCTGCTGTGGTTGGCTAGCCCAGCGAATAATCGCGACGGGGGTGTCTGGGCGTTTGTGGTAGCGGCGGAGGCGATCGCAAATCTCCCCCAAATTGCGTCCCCCCATCAGAATGACCAACACCGATAGCTTGGCCAGGGCCTCCCAGTTTTGCTGCTCTAAATCGTGGGCAGTGAGCACTGTGAACTGACTGCTCAGCACCGGGTCTGTCAGAGGAATGCCCGCCAGCAGCGGCGCGACCGTCGCCGATGACAACCCGGGCACGACTTCAAACAGGCACCCCGCCGCCTTCAGCGCTTGAATCTCTGAGGTGGTGCGGCCAAAGATAAACGGGTCGCCACTTTTGAGCCGAATCACCTGTTTCCCTTGCTGACACAGGCGCACTAACAATTGGTCAATATCCGTCTGGGCCCAACTGGCCTGCCCCCCCCGCTTGCCCACCGCATGGATTTCACAATCCGCAGGCACCAGTGTTAACAGTTCCTCGTTCACCAGTGCGTCATGGACTAACGCTTGTGCCGTCGTGAGCAACTGGTGAGCTTTGACGGTCAGCAAGTCCAGGGCGCCGGGGCCAGCCCCCACCAAATACACTTTTCCGGCTTGACTCAAAACGGTGCCCACCTGCGCATTGCCCTTCAATCATGGTGGATGGCGCGGGCGATCGCCGTCAATGTTTCTGAAGAATGCTAAATCTGCCCCGCTTCGCTGCCCGAATATGATACAAATGAACTAAAGAGCGCTTGACGAATTGGCCGACCTCGCTCCGGCAGGGCGCTCTTTCTTGCTACCCTCAAGACGTACCGGGCAATATAGGGCCAGTCTCTGTTATTGCCAGCTCAGCACCGCTCTACCTATGGCTCTCAAACCGCCTCGTTTAGACCCGCCATCTTACAATTACCCGGCTACGCAGCATGTTTATGAGGACTCGGCGCGATCGCCCCGTCCCCCGCAATCGCCTGTCTTGTTGCGGCTGTTTAACAGCCTGCTGGGCAGTCTCTCGGGCGGCATGTTGATCTTGGGTATGATTGCCGGGGTCGGGCTGTGGCGCTCGGGAGAGGACTTTGTGAACGGCATTCGCTCGGCCTTTATCCCCGCTGAGCCGGTGGAGACGGTGGACGTGCAAACGGTGGTCGTGCAGCAAATTCGCAGCGCCAGCGAACTCACCACGGCGGTCTTTACCATGGAGGCGGTGGTGCCTACGTCCAGCACCCGTACCTTTGCGAACTACGAAATCGGCAAAACGACGCTGATTTATGTGGCGAAGGGCGAAGTCCGGGCCGGGGTTGATTTGAGTGCGATCGCGCCGGAGCAGGTGAGCGCCAACGGCGACGTTTTGCGGGTGATGCTGCCGCCGCCGACCATTATTGATAAAAAGATCGATGTGGGCGAGTCTCAGGTGTTTGCCTACGATCGCGGCTTTTTAGGCTTGGGGCCTGACCGCGCCCCAGAATTGCAAGATCAAGCGCAGGAAGCCGCGCTCCAAAAACTAATTTTTGCCGCTTGTGAAGAGGGGATTTTGCAGCAGGCTAGCGATCGCGCTGAACTGGTCGTCACTCAACTCTTGCAAAACACGGGGTTTGCGCAGGTGATTGTCGAGTCGCAACCGTCGGCCAACCAAGCCTGTGCCACCGCCGGAACCAACACGGTACAGTAAACGTGGTTGTGTCAAGGTATTTCAATGCTAGAGCTTTATCAATTTGAAGCGTCAGCGTATAGCGAAAAGGTCAAGTTAATCCTCGATTACAAGCAGCTGCCCTACAAAACGGTGGAAGTGACCCCTGGGGTCGGGCAAATTGAGCTTTACCAACAGTCAGGGCAACGTAAAGTGCCCGTGCTTAAAGACGGAGGTGACTTGATTCCCGACTCGACGGCGATCGCCCTCTACCTCGACGAAAAATATCCCGACCGCCCCATCCTGCCCACGGAGCCGCGCCAAAAAGGGCTCTGTCTCGCCCTCGAAGATTGGGCTGACGAATCTCTGGGCATTCAGGGACGCAAAGCGATGATTGGGGCCTTCAACCAGCACCCAAATTTCCGCACAGCCTTACTGCCCACCGCCACCCCAGATTTGCTCAAAAATCTCGTCGGTGCTGTTCCTGGTGATGTGTTGAGCATTTTGGGCATGGGCGTCGGCTTTGGCCCCGACAGCGTCAAAGAAGCCACGAGTATTCTGAAGCAGGGGCTGGAATCCTTGTGCCTGATGCTGTCCAGTCAGCCTTATCTCGTGAGTGACCAGCCCACCCTAGCTGACTTTGCCGTGGCGGGACTGACCATGTACATCAAGTTTCCCGCGGCTCAGTATGTGGACTTGCCAGAAGGCATTTGCGGTAAAGGGGTACCCGGTCTAGCTGATGACATCAGCTTCCAGCCCTTCTTTGATTGGCGCGATCGCCTCTACGCCGACTATCGCCAAACCCGCGAAGGCGCGCCCGCCAGCAGCACTGGCCCCACCGCCATCAACATCGATTAAATCGCTGAAGTTCCCCAAATTCTGACCTGAACGTTGCGACGGGCAATCGCTAGAAACCCGGTTTCTTCATCATTGGCTTTATCAGATTTAGCCTGTTTGATGAGAAACCGGGTTTCAAACTTCAAACGTTGTCGGTGCTTAATTGAGCTTCGTTTGCTATGTCGCTCACCGTTTAACTCAACATTATTCAGTGAAGTAGTCCAGGTCGACTTTCTTGACTTCGTAAATTTCTTTCGTGCTAACTCCAACACCAAACTCAATCATGTATTGAGCCAGCGATTGACCGTCAATCAGAATTATCTTGTTATCGATTCTGGAGACAAAATCTCTTGCCTCAGCAGTAAAGGATGATGAAGTAATGAAAATCCCTTTTTTAGCCCTGAATCCTTGCAATGCACCAGCAAACTTTTGTACTTCAGGACGACCAACTGGATTCTCCCAGCGTTTCGCTTGTACATAGATGATGTCCAAGCCCAAACGATCTTCATTGATGGTGCCGTCAATACCGCCATCACCACTACGACCAACAATTTTGCTGGCATCCTTGCGCGTTCCGCCATATCCCATCTTGACTAAGACATCGATGACTAGGCGCTCAAAGAAACCTGGTGAGCAGTTCTTAATACTCTCTAGTAATTCCGCAGCTAATTCTTGAGTTAAGCCTTGAACTAAAGACTCTAGGGCCTCTTCAGGAGTTTTTCCTTGACTATTGATAGTCTCTTCTGTGCTGGTAGCAGAGTCCTCCCGTTTCAGATTTTTGAATTCAATGAACTCTGGGAATTGCTCGAGAAACTTGACATTAATACTTTGAGGATTTTGTTGGAGAACCGCTTGCCCCTGGTTTGTAATTTGGAAATATCCTCGTCGCGTTGATTTAAGCAAGCCAGCTTTTTTGAGATATGTCCTAGCCCATCCTACTCGGTTATCAAAAGTGCTCTGACGGCCACTTGGCAACATCTCTTGAGTTTCTTCTTCGCTTAGCTCAAAGTGCAAGGACAGCTTGTCAATGGCTTCTCGCAAAGAGTACTCACGCCCATTGGCGGCCAACTGAAGCAGCGGCAACATAATGGATTGATAGTCAGGGACGGTCACAGCAATGCCACCTTGAGGATGAGTTCTAGATTTAGATTACCCAGGCAGAGAAGCAACTGCTGTGGCTTCTTCCAAGTTGATCAACTGAAATAATTAGACGAGCTACGTTGATTTGGGTACTTCTACTTTTCATTGCTGAACATTTTGCCCACGAATTTGGTCAAAACTTCTCGGGGTAAAAAACGGCTGCTATTCACCACAAGTTGATTGCTAAAGCCGCCAGTGACCACATTTGAGTGGCCCTGATCCAAGGCTCGCAGCGCTTCTTTGACCACCGCTTCTGGCGAATCCAGGCTTTGTCCGGAGGCGGCTAGCGTGTCGGGAAAGTCTGCCGTTTCAAAAAATTGAGTTTCTGTCGGGCCGGGGCAGACTCCCAGCACCTTGATGCCGTAGGGCTGACATTCGTACCACAGGGCTTCGCTAAAGCTCAGCACAAAAGATTTGCTGGCCGCATACACCGCCAGGTAGGGCATCGGCTGAAAGGCCGCGATGGAACTGATGTTGAGAATGCTGCCCGATCGCCGCTGTTTCATCCCCTGGAGCGCTCGGTGCGTGAGATCGACGAGCACCGACACATTGAGCTGAATCATGTCGAGATAGGTTTGTCGATCGCCGTCGGCCACTTCGCCATAGGCGCCAAACCCAGCATTATTGACCAACAAGTCGACCTCAATGCCCTGCTGTTCTAGCTGGTTGAAAAGATGGTCAGCGGCGCCGTTGGCGAGCAAATCTTGTACGATGACGGTCGCTTGGATGCCGTGGGCAGCAGCCAATTGATCGGCGATCGCCTGCAATTTGTCCTGCGATCGCGCCACCAACACCAAGTCGTATCCCCGCGCCGCCAGTTGCTCGGCAAAGACCGCGCCAATGCCGCCGGACGCGCCGGTAATCAATGCTGTAGTCATCCGTTCCCTTAAAATTATTTGGCCCGACTTTCACTTCATCATGGATGCGGAATCGTCGATAGTCCTGACGACTACAGAATAAAGTTTTGCCTCAACGGTCAGTCCTGTCGAGGAACCCTGTTAAGTTCTAAAGCGATCGCTGTTTTTTCCGCCTATGCTAACGCTGACACAAGTTTGGGGCGCCCTGCTGATTTTTACCCTCTGTCCGTTGGTGGGGGCATTGCCGCTGAGTCACTGGGTCGTCACAGCGGTGGTGGGTGAGCGATCGCCCCTGCCTGCCTCGGGGACGCTGGGGGTGCCCGCCGCCTTTGAGATCGGTCTTCCTGTGGGACTGCTGGCGTTCTTGCTCGAAGCGGCCAAAGGCATTGGGGTGGTGCTGTTGGCGCGGCACTACTTTGCCACCGACCCCACGTGGGAAATCGTGGCGCTGATTGCTCTGGTGATGGGGCGCTACTGGGCCAGCCAATCGGTGGGTACGACGAGTGTGTTGTGGGGGGCGATCGCGCACAATCCCGTGGCGGCGGGCCTCACGTTGCTGATTAGCGTTCTCGGGTTCACCATTTTTCGCGAACGGCAGCAGGGACGCTTATTGGTGCTGGTCTTGTTCCCCGTGATTACGGCTCTGAGCCAAGCCCAGGGCATGCAGATTTTGCTGACGGCCTGTCTGAGTGGCCTGATTGCTTGGATCTATGACAAGCAGCCGGAAGATCTGGCGTTACCCAACCCCGCGTCACGTCTGGAATCGCGGCGGCTGTTTGGCTTTTTTCGCAGCGATCGCGCCCTCCTCTCTTTAGAAAAGCCGTTGGATGCGGCGACAGTGGGGGCCAAAGCGGCGCGACTTTCGCAGTTAATGGCGTGGGGGTATCCGGTGCCGACGGGCTATGTGCTGCCAGCGGGGGATGATCCGGCCATGCTGTTAGAAATCACCCGACCCTCGGTGAAGTCGCCGGTGGTGGTGCGGGCGTCGATTGTCGGCGATCGCCCCGCGCTGGCGTCGAGTGCCGGACAATATGCGGGCAGTGCCGACCTGACCTCGCCCGAGGCTCTGTACGCCGCGATGAATCAGTGCTTCCGCAATTATGAGCGCCCCAGTGCCGGGCAATATCGCCGCGATCGCAATTTGCCTGAAGGTAGTTTGGCGGTGATTGTGCAGCAGCAGGTGCCAGGAATTTGTAGTGGCGTCGCTGCTAGTCGCGATCCCTTCACCAGTCAGGGCGATGCTGTGCTGATTGAAGCGATCCTCGGTTCCGTGGCTCAGGTCACCGCCGGAACACAAGCCCCCGAGCGCTTTCGGGTGATGATTCAAGCCAATGACTTGCCAGACGATGTCACTGTGGCTGACAGCTGGGTGATTCCCACTGCCCTTACGTTAGAGGTGCAAGGCGAGGGCGACACGCCCCAGCGGTTGCTACAAGAAGTGGCGTTTTTGGCCCGCCATGTGGAGCGGCGATCGCAGGGCATTCCGCAAATGGTGGAGTGGAGCTTTGATGGCGATCGCCTATGGTTACTGCACAGTCGTCCCCTCATTCCGCCGCCGCCGGACTTGCCGCAAGACCAGACGCTGGCCCTACCGGGCTCGGGTTCATCACCCGGGGCAACAGCCCACGGAGCATCCCTGGTGGGATTGCCCGTATGTCCGGGGCAGACGCGGGGAACGGTGCGCTGGCTCAAAGCCGTCGCCGATCTGCGAGCCTTGCCGCCCGCCACGATTTTGGTGGTGCCTTATCTCAAAGCCAGTGAAATTCCGAGCTTGAGACAGCTCGGAGTGACCGGACTGATTGCCGAAACGGGGGGACAGTTGAGTCACGGCGCTGTGGTCGCGCGGGAATATGGCCTGCCCACGGTGATTTTGAGCGCGGGCCGCGATCGCCTCAAAGCCCGTCAAACCATTCGGCTTGATGGCAGCATGGGCACCCTTGAGTGGCTATAAATCCAGCCTGCTTTGCCGTTGCACCCAGGCATTGACGGGTCGGCACGGACGAGACCTCCACTGAGGGAGGGGTTGGAAAATTGCCTCTCCAATCGTCGGGGTTTGACACTGCCAAACCCTGACCGATTCTTCGCTAATTTGGGGGAAGTTCTAAGCGCACAGCCCTTAGGCCCTTGGCAGCCATGAACCCGCGATCGCATGAAGACTTAAGATGAGACAATCCAACCTCGCTGGGTTAAAAGGGGCGCTCTCGGCATGAACGACTACTCAAAATTTGCAGCAATTTCTCCCACCAGCTACGCCGATGCTGGGTTGGGGCGATCGCAATTTATGGATATGGGCATCCGAGAAATGTGGCCTCGTATCCCTCGCATTGCTGGCCCAGCCTACACCGTGAGCTGCCCGCCGGGCGATAACCTGATGCTGCACGCCGCCATTTATCGGGCCGAGCCTGGTGCGGTCATCGTCGTGCAAGCCGGTGATCTTGATTACGCCATGTCTGGTGGCAATGTCTGCGCCACGGCCCAAGCCCGGGGCATCGCTGGGTTTGTGATTGATGGTGTCATTCGCGATGTGGCCGAAGTGCGGGAAGCTGGCTTTGCGGTGTTTGCGCGGGGCCTCTCCCCTGTGCCTGGCAAAAAGCAAGCCCTGGGTACGCTCAATCAGCCCATCACCTGTGGGGGCGTACAGGTCCATCCGGGCGATATGGTCGTTGCTGACGAAGAAGGCATTGCCGTCATTCCCGCTGAGCGACAAGCAGATATTTGGCTGTCGGCCAAACAACGAATGGATAAAGATACCGCCCAATCGTTAGCAGAGTGGAAGGCAAATCACCACGCCAAAATCGAGCAAATCCTGCAAAGTTTGGGATTTGAAGCGGCGGACTCATGAAAGTAGAAGTCTTCAAAATTCCCCAAAGCGGTCCCAATGATTTGAGCGGCTTGCAACATCTGGTGGCGAGTGAAGCGCTTGATCCCCGCACCATTGTCGCCATTCTGGGCAAGACTGAGGGGAATGGCTGTGTCAATGATTTCACTCGCGGATTTGCGACGGCGACCCTCAAAAACTATCTGTGCCCGCTAATTGGAGCAGAACGCACCGCACAAATTGTCTTCGTGATGTCTGGCGGCACTGAGGGCGTGTTGAGTCCCCATCTGACCGTTTTTACTCGCCAAACGGAGGAATTAACGGGGCCGTCGCATCGCGGTTTAGCTGTGGGCATTCACCATACCCGAGATTTTGCCGTCGAGGAAATTGGGACGTTAACGATGGTGCAAGAGGTGGCGGCGGGGGTGACCGCCGCGATCGCAACTGCTCATTTGAGTCCCCAAGACGTTCACTTTGTGCAAATTAAATGCCCCCTGATCACGGCCTCTCGCCAAAGCCAGGGCAACGCAGTGGTCACCCAAGACAGTTACAAATCGATGGCCTATTCGCGGGGCGCAGCAGCGTTGGGAGTTGCCGTGGCCCTCGGCGAAATTGCGATCGCCGATCTTACCGCCGCCGATATCTGTCATAACTATGCGCTCTACTCTTCAGTCGCTTCGACTTCGGCTGGGGTTGAGTTGCAAAACTGTGAAATTTTGGTGCTGGGCAATGCGCCTGATACCCACAGCGACTATTTCATCGGTCATAGCGTGATGCAGCATGCGCTCGATGTGACTGCCGTGCAGCGGGCGATCGCCAGTGCTGAGTGCGATGACGATTATGCTCGCATTGTCAATATCTTCGCTAAAGCCGAAGCGGATCCGTCGGGGCAGCTTTTGGGCTGCCGCCACACCATGCTGGATGACTCTGACATTAACCATACCCGCATGGCTAGAGCGGTGGTTGGAGCCGCGTCGCTGCTGTCGTACAAGATCCCATGATTTACGTCTCGGGAGGCAGCGAGCACCAAGGACCAGCCGGCGGTGGCCCCATCGCCGTGATTAGTCGGCGATCTGCACGTGTATGATGCCCTCACTAACCCGCAATCGGTGGAGGTTGTTTTTTGCCAACGCCAGCATCAAGCATCTGACGAGGTTGCTTGTCACAGATTGACCCACCGCTAAAACGTCAACTGAACAACGGTTTCTGGGCATATTAATCCCAGGAGATAACGCTAGTACTGCGTCGGGACTAAAAATTAGGGTTTTGACGGTCTTACAAGTTGTCCATGTGTTCTGTACTTGTTAACCAGTCGCAGTTTTGCCCGATAGGGAGCAGATGTTGACGACTAGATATGTAGGTATCCTCTGAAACACGCACTGACAAGGTATTAACGACATCGACTGTTTCTGATTGCGATTACAGCCGCTAAAGTGGCCGAACTGTTGTCCTTACCTCTAACCATTTGCCATGACGAAAAAACTTGCAATGGACTGGAACCAGGACACTGATTTATCACCAGATTTAACCTCACCCAAAATCTTGGCGAAGAACATGTCCTCGATCAAAGATGCGATCGATCAAACTATTATCCTGGCCTATAAAGAAGACACCGAACCTTTAGAAACCTTTTTCCTAGAGCAAAAATTTGGTTGCCAAGTCATCCGCCAGAAACACAAGACTGGCCACAAGGGTTACTCGCCTAGCTACCTATGCATGCTCAACCACTGTAACGCCTGGCTAAAAGTCATTGCGTCTAATCAGCCCACGTTAATTTGCGAAGCGGATTTTGTCCCAGTGCGCAACTTAGCAAGCCTACCGCTGCCTTACGATCCGGCGCTCGGTGATATGGGGATTGCGTGGCTATATACCTGTGCCCCTCAGATCTACCACGTGTTGCCAAACAATCAGGCGGTCGGCTTTTCAACCTCTATGGTGGCCTATATTTTGACACCTATAGGAGCAAAGCATTTAATCGACATGGCATTCCAAATCGCCCAAGCTTCTGAGCCTAAGCAATACTCTACCTGGGATAGCTTGATTGAGGAATTCTTGCGTATTCGGGGGCTCAATGGCTACGTGCCCTGGCGCAACTACGGCGAACATGGCGGCAAACCCAATCCTGAGCATAAAAAAGCTGGTTTCAGTCCGGCACATCGCGCTGATGTGTTGTATGGACAACTCGCCTTCGCTCCGCTTTACACAGCAATGCAGCCCTATCCGGGCCTACACGTACTCTGCTCGCGTCTCAAAGCTCGGATTAAAGGTCTTGGTCGGTTAGCCCTGGGTAGATATTTACGGTTGCCCGTGTTAGCAGAATCTACGACCCCTTTGAAAATGCTGCGGTTCGCAATTGGGCGACAGTTGACCCTCCGTCCCTAGTGCTTGTCATCATTATCGTCAAAGCCCTACGGCAAAAGGACGAGCCTCTAGTCTGCTCTATGGGGGTGGGCGCAGCAATGCTCATCCCGCAAGGTTTCTAGAAATAGTTGATGACGTGCTCTGAGAGCCGAAGCTTTTGGTCGGCTCGGCGATGACTGCTGCTGCATCCACACAATAAAACAGCGTCCCTCAGAGCGAGAGACGCTGTTCTGAATCAGCTCAAACTAGCTAAGCCAATGAAGCCTAACCGATGATTTCGGGAGCCTCAGTGGTGGCCAAATCGAGGGGGAAGTTGTGAGCATTACGCTCGTGCATCACTTCCATACCCAGGTTGGCCCGGTTGATGATGTCCGCCCAAGTGGCAATGACGCGACCTTGAGAGTCCAACACCGACTGGTTGAAGTTGAAACCATTCAGGTTGAACGCCATGGTGCTGATGCCCAAAGCCGTGAACCAGATGCCGATGACGGGCCAGGCACCCAAGAAGAAGTGCAAGGAACGGCTGTTGTTAAAGGACGCATATTGGAAGATCAGACGACCGAAATAGCCGTGAGCCGCCACGATGTTGTAAGTCTCTTCTTCCTGACCGAATTTGTAGCCGTAGTTCTGAGACTCGCTCTCGGTGGTCTCGCGCACCAAGGAGGAAGTCACCAAGGAACCGTGCATCGCGGAGAACAAGCTGCCGCCGAACACTGCTGCCACACCCAACATGTGGAAGGGATGCATCAAGATATTGTGCTCAGCTTGGAAGACGATCATGAAGTTGAACGTCCCGGAGATACCTAAGGGCATCCCGTCAGAGAAGGAACCCTGACCCAGGGGATAGATCAAGAAGACTGCGGTTGCCGACGCCAACGGCGCAGAGTAGGCAACGCAGATCCAAGGACGCATGCCCAAGCGATAGGACAGCTCCCACTGACGACCAAGATAGGCAAAGCAGCCAATCAAGAAGTGGAACACGATGAGCTGGTAAGGGCCACCGTTGTACAACCACTCATCGAGGGAAGCGGCTTCCCAGATGGGGTAGAAGTGCAGACCGATCGCGTTGGAAGAAGGCACGACCGCACCGGAGATGATGTTGTTGCCGTACATCAAGGAGCCAGCAACGGGCTCGCGAATGCCGTCAATGTCAACGGGAGGAGCGGCGATGAACGCAATCACGAAACAAGTCGTGGCGACGATCAGCGTGGGAATCATCAGCGTGCCGAACCAGCCTACATAGAGGCGATTTTCGGTGCTGGTGACCCACTGACAATAGCGCTCCCACATACCCGCTTGGCGGGCTTGAGAAGTAGTAGTCATAGTGATGATTGCCAGTATAGATACGACAAAAAAGAACAGATGAACCTCTGTTAAGTACAGTTGCCCACCTGTTGATTAGCGTAAAGATTCTTTTTGGGGATTTGAACGGCTCGAACAGAAATCTTTGTGTTGTGAAACACTCCGTAATTCTTTTGGCGAAAAAGTTTACGTTTGGCTGAAGTGTAGGATTTGTACCTTAGCAGCTCTCGGCTGCCCTTGTGGAGAAAGCATTGCGGCCATGCTCTCAATGTCGGAGCAGATTAGCCTGGAGGCCATTGCAGCGATCGCCCACCGAGCAAATGCATGTGCAAGTGAAAGACCGTCTGACCGCCATCAGTGCCCGTGTTGATCACCACGCGATAGCCGTCTTCGGCAATGCCCAGTTGCTCTGCTAAGGCTTTGAGGGTCACCATCATGTGGCCTAGCAGCTCTTTGTCGTCACTGGTGGCGTCTGACAACTTGGGAATCGGCTTTTTCGGAATGAGGAGCACATGGGTGGGCGCTTGAGGCGAAATGTCGCGAAACGCCAGACAGAGATCGTCTTCATACACGATGTCAGCGGGGATCTCGCGGCGGATGATTTTGCCGAAAATCGTGTCTGTACTCATGGGGCATTAGCCTCTGGAACTGTCACCCTGTCATCATACCGGGCTGATGTCCGCCGCTGCGATTAAATCTGTGCGCGGGGTTGGGGCTGGGCAAAGAGCTGCTGTAAGGCACGGGTGCGATCGCTCAATGTTTCCCCTGGCGCCACCTGCCATAAGGATTCATAAAAGAAGAACGAGACGCCTTGAAAGCCCATTGAACGGGCCGTTTGTACCTGTTGGTGGATTAGCGATGCGGACACAGGTGCATTGCGTAAGCCGGTGAGAATGCCGATGCTGGTGGGCACGTGGCGGTTGGCATCGTAGAGGGTGCGATCGCGCAAGGTGTGCCGAAAGCTATCCAAACTGGCGCGATAGACCTGCACCACTAGCTCTTCGACGTAGCCCAGATCGCGCCACCGGGGCCAATCTTGCAGCGAGTAATGATAAGCAAAATAAGCAGGGTTGGGCGAGATGGAAATCACCGCATTGGGGCGTCGGGCTTTGATGGTACGAAAGATGAGATCCATCAAGTCGGTGATCTTGTCGGCCCGCCATCGTACCCATTCCGGATCACTGTAATTGGCGGGGGGCGACTGGCCGCCATGTTCGCGCTGATACAGGCTCACCGTATAGGGGTCGTAGCCAAATTCCACGGGCAGGCTGAAGTGATCGTCAAATTGAATGCCGTCGATGTCATAGTTCTCGGCGAGCTCGCCCAACAGTTCCAGCATGAAGCGCTGCACATGGGGATGAAACGGATTTAGCCAAACGCGGTTGTGGTCACCTTCTTGCGAAAATTGGGCGGCGGGTAAGGCACCGCGCTTTTGCGTTAGCCAGTCAGGATGACGTTCTGCTAAGGGCGATTTGGCCGGAGCCATAAAGCCAAACTCGAACCAGGGGATTACGGTGAGATGGTGTTGATGGCCGATGGTGATCACTTCTTGCAGCATGTCGCGATCGCCCTGGGCGGCTTCCAGTTCCTCATTGCGACCGATGCCATCAAAATCGGGATAAAGTCCCTGGGCATAGCCAATTTCGCGCTCGGCAATTTGGCTGGGATATAGCGTATATCCCCAATTCCAGACAACGGGGTAAACGGTATTGAAATGGAAATCGGCGAGTTGCTGAAGGCCATGTTCTACCGACTGCCGTGAAAAGAGTACGGCGCTGTCGATGTTGGTCAGCCAAACGCCGCGCAGCTCTCTCTGGGGGGAGTGGGCTGGTGTTGACGGTGCTGTCGGCACAGGGGCTGGCGTGCCGCTATCCGGAGGATAGCCAAACGGCAAGGCCCACAGTGACCCTTGACTCAGTCCCAGCCACAGGGCCGTCAATATTGTTAGTCCGAAATAGCGAAACCCTTTCATACCAAGTGTTCTAATCCTGGTATGACCTTTCGCGCTGGCGAATCTCGCATCCGGAGAATTTGCGTTGGCGTTAGGCGGCGATCGCACCTCTAATCGCCCTTATTCCTGAACCCAGATGGCCAGGCCGCCGCCCCGACCCCGCGCGGCAATGTAATCTGCCGTCGCGGTGAAAAAGGCGAAGAACGGCAATTTTGCAACAGGTGTGGTGACAAAGGATTGGTCGTCGCGCTGTCCGATTTTGCCGCTGAACACCTTTAGGCCAAAGCACTGCAACTGTAGGTAGGTGAAATCAAAGACCAGCAGATTCTTTTTGCCGGGATAGCGGGCTGGCCCCGTAAAGCGCACTGTCAGCGGCCCAATTTGTAGCTCATTGGTAATCTGCAGTGAGTCCTCACTATCACCGTTACGGGCAAAACTGATGCGGGCGATCGCTAGCTTCGGCATATAAAAACCGTTACCCACAGGTTGTCCCGATTGTAATTTGGCCTTTTTGCCCGCACTAAAGCACAGCCGCCAAGTGCCTAACAGCACGTCTAAAGGCAGGCTTTTGCGAGTTTGTTTCGCCGCTTTTTCGGCTCTGAGTAGGGCCGCGGTGAGCGTTTTACCATCAGGTCGGGACTGTTGCTGGGGCGCTAGAAAGCCCTGGGCCGCCGCTGTCAAAAGGTGGGCGGAGTCTTGGTCAAGGGTTGTCGTCATCAGGTTTTCTCTCGAAATAGATTCTCCTCTCGGGTTCGCGTCGAGGAATGAGCCCCAATTGACTTAAATCTCGCACAGCATTGGGGTTCTTTTACGTTAACCGCAATCTGCGCTGACTATTTTTCGGGTAAATGCTTGCTTGCCAATCATTTGTCAAGGGACGGTTCCCCATTGACTTGACCGAGATTCTTTAAGGATAGGCCAAGGGAACCGTCCCCTAGTGATGATGTGGACCTGGGGTCGATTAATTGGAGACTGAGGGCAACGTTGGGCGACCTGCTGTTTTGGGGGTGGCCAGGTCACATTCTACCCGAGCCATGGGGGGCGGTTGTTCACCGGGGGGTGTGTCAGGCGTGGCGGCCACAACGGTGCGCGGCTGCACAACGCAGGTTTTGGTCAAATAATAGCCGTCTTGGGTCGAGGCTGGCCCCGACCATAGCGCCATTAAGTTGAGCACATAGCTGCCGTTTTCGAGGGCATCGCTAACCGCTTGTAGTTGCCATAAATCGCTCTCTTGGGGCGAGGTTAACGAGGCGACGGTGCTGTTTTCAATGGTGGCGAGGCGTTCGTCTAGCCCCAGGAGCCAGCGCTCGACGTAGGGCCAGGGAGTGTTGTCAAGTTCTTTAGTGATTTCGGTTTCGGCTGAGGTCAGTAGCACAATGCCCCGAGCCTTTTCGGCGGGCGGTTCCGAGGCGCGAAAGACGAAACCACTCCGGGCAAAGTCGTCGGCGAGCAAACTGGGGTAGCTGTCGAACCAGGTTTGCAGCCGAAAGTACAGTTGAAACCAGTTGCTAAACAGCAAGGCCAACAAGGTCAGAAGAATGAGTTGCTGGCGGACTGGAGGCGGTGGCAGTTTGGGTTGCAGCTCCCAGGTCAAAAACGAGGGGACGGCAATGATGGCGACGGATATTAAGGGCCAGGACATCAGCCCAACTTCCCAAGAGCCCCAGGGCATGATGCCAAAGATATAGAGACAGGCGATCGCCCCCATGACCCAAGGCGCAACGGGAATGCCAAAAAAGCGGACTTTCGCTTCTTCTAAAAACCAGCCAATGCCCAGGGCAAAAAAGAGCCAGCCGCCGGTCGCGATGAGGTTGACGGTGAAGCCCTTACCGACGGTCAGCCGCGCTACCCAGGACATCGTGAACGAAAAGATGCCCAGATAAATCAGAGTTTGCCAGGCGTAATAGTCAGCCGGAAACAAGAAGCCGGAAATGCGCGCCCAGAGGCCTTGCAGAAACTTGATCATAGTCGCTGGGTCACTCCGTAACGCAGCACTAAGAGCAGCAAAATGGCGGTAAAGCTTAAGGCATTCGCTTGCAGTACTGCCAAGATGTGCGGGGAGTTGGTTTTTTGTTGGGGCGATCGCCGATAGCGGTAGCGATTTTTATTTTCTTCCGTATTTCTAGGCGCGATGGGATTTCCCAAAGCCCAAGTGAGCCCTTCTAACCCAATGACCTTGAGCCAAAAGGTGACAAAAAACGTGACTAATCCGGCGACCACGATCAAGATGCCCAGGTTACTGGCCAACCCGTTAACGTAAAAATTGCCGAATAAAACGTAGCTGATCAATTGCCGGCGTAGATCCGTCGGCAAGATCGATTCCATACTAAAAAACGCCATCCACCCCAAAACTACCGTCAGCAGATTCAGGCTGGCCGCATAGCGGATGCTGGGTTGATAGCCAAGTTGCAACTGTTTTCGCAGTACCTGGGCTTCGAGGGCGATCGCCACCAGCAGCAGCAAACACTGAAAAACGATTGCCCGCAGGGGCAACACCGCAGCGTTATCGAGCAAAGAAAACGGCATACAATTGCTAGCTGAATCGGGAGACGAGGAAGGCCATTACCGCTGTACGTACCCAGGCAACAAGGGTATCTCGTTGGTAAAGGTTTCGATAGAATTTTAGGCGGTACCGCTCAAAACTTAACGCCCAACAATAACAAATGGTCAGAACTGGCATCGGAATTCGCACCGCACAGCTCCACAATGAGCGCTTAGCCGGCCAAATTCACGTCTACGATGGCGAGGGTAAGGGCAAATCGCAGGTGGCGTTGGGGGTGGTACTGCGCTCCATTGGGCTCGGCATTCAAAATTTTATGGAAAGCCGGGTGCTGTTGCTGCGGTTTTTGAAAGGGCCAGGGCGCACCTATGACGAGGACGCAGCGATTGAGGCGTTGCAGCGGGGGTTTCCCCATTTGATTGATCAGGTGCGCACGGGGCGGGCAGAGTTTTTTGGTCCCGAAGGCATTACTAAGTTTGACCGCATGGAAGCCCAGCGGGGCTGGGATGTTGCTAAAGGCGCGATCGCGTCGGGGCTGTATTCAGTAGTGGTGCTGGACGAAATTAATCCGGTAATCGACCTGGGGCTGCTGTCGGTTGAGGATGTGGTGCGATCGCTGAAAAATAAACCAGAGCATTTAGAAGTCATCGCCACTGGACGCGGGGCGCCCGCCCCCTTGGTGGAAATCGCCAATCTGCATTCCGAAATGAAGCCCCAGCGGCTGCAGAATATGGACTTTCCAGGCATTGAAGGAGTCGAGATTTACACCGGGGACGGCAAGGGCAAATCGACGAGCGCGTTGGGCAAGGCCCTGCAGGCGATCGGGCGGGGCATCAGTCAAGATCAGTCCCACCGTGTGCTCATCATGCAGTGGCTCAAAGGTGGGCAAGGCTATACCGAAGATGCGGCGATCTCGGCCTTGCGCAAGAGTTATCCCAACCTGGTGGATCATCAGCGCTGCGGCCGCGATGCGATTGTCTGGCGTGGTCAGCAGCAAGAAATTGATTACGTCGAAGCGGAGCGGGGATGGGAACTGGCCTGTACCGCGATCGCTTCGGGCCTCTATAAGACCATCATTTTGGATGAATTGAATCCCACCGTTGACCTAGAGCTGCTGCCTGAGGATCCCATCGTACAGGCGCTATTGCGCAAGCCTCGGGATACAGAAGTCATTATTACCGGACGTTGCAAAAATCCTCCCGCGTATTTTGAGCTGGCGAGCACTCACTCTGAAGTGTTTAACCACAAGCACTATGCGGAAAATGGAGTCGATCTTAAACGGGGTGTTGATTATTGAGGTGCTGGAGTGGAGCGATCGCTCAGGGGGAAGGCGCTCCCTGCTTTTATCACGGCTGACGGGAAACCGTCAGGAGCCGCAGCTATTCGGGTACGCCGTCGCCTTGAATATCGTCTGAAATGACCGCTAAGGAATTGATGACCGCGATCGCTGCTTCTGGCGCCAGATTTGTGCAAGGCACTTCAGGACTCAGCGTGCTGTTGATCAATGCGGCCCCAGACAACCGCACAAAGCCTCCTTCCACCGGCAGCCAGTCACTGATTAATAACGGTGCGGGCGACTGCTGGCGTAAGGCTGGATCGTCGTATAGCCCATAGTTCAAGCCATATTCCGCCGTGTCGTCGGTGAGTATCGGTGGCGTTAGGGGTAAACGGTTTTCCGTCGGGGGGATGCCGCCGATGCCGCCCATCGTGTACTCAATCAAAAAGCAGCGATCGCTGCCATCGCGATAAAGCACCTGATAGCCCCCAAACCGCTCGTCTGACTGCGTGAGCAGCTGCACCACCGCAAATTCATCGGGAATCGCTGTCGGCAGCACCAGTGGTAACCCTAACGCGCGAATTTGCGCGGTTTGCGCTGGCGTAATGAGGGCCAAAAAGGCCGTATCTGGGGGCGGGGGCGGCGCTGGCACCGATGCGGTGGGTTCATCAAGGGATGGTGGCCCGGTCACTTCCGGTGGGGCCGGACGGCAGGCGACCAGTCCTAACAGGCACAAGCCCGCGATCACGCCGCCTAGCGTTCTCCTTGCCCCCACTCCCTGGATTGATGAATGCCCAAACCGCGATCTCATATTGCCTCTTGAAGCCTGATCCCGCTGCATGATAGCGCTATTTCACCCCGGACAAGTGGGGCGATCGTGGGCCTGAAGGGGACGGGTCCCTTGGACTCAAGCGAGACCGAACGGGTTGATCCGTCAGGGACCCGTCCCCTCCTACTTTGTCGAGGTTTAGAGCAGATGCTGGAACTTGGGATCTGCCCCCAGGGCCTTGACGGCTTTTTTGATGTCTTGGGTACGACTTTTGTGCACCACCAGGGTGGCCTTGCCATCGCGTACTACCACCACATCTTCCAGGCCAATGGTGACGATCACCTCATCTTCGTCTGAGGCGTAGACAATGCTGTCAGTAGTGTCGAGTCCGAGATGTTGCGCCATTTCCACATTGGGCGTTTCGGGAGTTTTCAGCAGCCGCTCCACGGCGTTCCAATCGCCGAGGTCATCCCACCCAAAGTTCACGGGCATCACACAGGCTTTGTCAGTCTTTTCCATGACGGCGTAGTCGATGCTGAGTTTGTCGAGCTTGGCGTAAGCGTCGACTCCCTGAGCGCGCAAGGGCTCCATGATTTGCGGCGCATGGGTATCTAACTCTTGCAGCATCACCCCCGCCGGAAAGATAAACATGCCGCTATTCCAGCTAAAGCGACCGCTGGCGATAAAGTCTTCCGCAGTACTCTCATCCGGCTTTTCGGTAAAGCGGGCCACGGTGTAGGCCGCGCAGTCACCGTAGGTGCCGAGGGGATCGCCTTGCTCGATGTAGCCGTACCCCGTCGAGGGAAAGGTGGGGGTAATGCCCAGGGTGGCGATCGCGCCTCGCTCGGTGGCTAAGGCGGCGGCCGCTTTCAACGTCTCGCGATAGCCCGCTTCATCCGCAATCCAGTGATCAGCGGGAAAGAACCCCGCGATCGCCCCGTCGCCATGACGCTTGGCTACCTCCAAGGTTGCCCAGGCCACTGCTGGGGCCGTATCTTTGCCCTCTGGCTCAATCAAAAGATTTTGCTCGGGCAGGTCCGGCAGTTGTTCCCGAATGCCATCAGCCAAATGGGCGGCCGTGATGACCCAGAGTGAGTCCCAGCTTTCCGCCATTGGTAAGAGTCGGTTCGCGGTGGATTGCAGTAGACTAAAACCGCTTCCATCCAAGCAGAGAAACTGCTTCGGGTGTTGGCGGCGGCTTACAGGCCAAAAGCGTTCACCCTTGCCGCCAGCCAAAATCACTGGAATCACCGTCGGGGGCATAGTGCTGACACTCCAAATATTGTCCGGCCTATAGTACCCAAAGCTTCAGAGAAGCAGGATATAATCGCCTTAATCTTTATTCATATTTTTGCAAGTAAGCCTTTAAGTTCGCTTCAAAAACAGTTCGCCAGAGCCGTCTCAACTCTCAGTCGGCTCCCAAATTTTAGAAAAGTGTGAGGTTTCATGTCGCCGTCTGTTCAACCCCCCCCGCATAAAACACCCCCCCAGGCGACGCCACAGACTGCTACGCCTCATGCACCGACCTCGGCCACCGATTTAGTGTCGGCGGTCGGGCCTTGGGTACGCCGGATTGTGTGGACGATTGTGTTTGGGGGGACGGCGATCGCAGCGGCGGTCGGGGGCGCATTGATCGCGACGACAGTGCCTTTACCGGAGTCTTTGCAAACCGAAGATAACGCCCCGCTGAACTTGGCCGATATGTGGGAAACGGGGTTTCGCTATCAGGTGACGCGCCCGGTCAACATTTTGATCATGGGCGTCGATTTACCCGAGCCAGGGCAAGAGGGAGCCGACACCCTGTTTTCGGGGCGATCGGACGTGATGCTGTTGGCCCGCATTGATCCCGAGGAAGGTTCCGTAGATTTGCTGTCGATCCCCCGTGATACCCAGGTCAACATTCCTGGCGAAGGGGTGACCAAGATTAACCATGCCAATCTGGCGGGTGGGCCAGAGTTAGTTGCGAGCACGATTCAGAGCAATTTGGGGCCGGTGCCCATCGATCGCTATGTGCGGGTCAGCACCGGCGCCTTGCGCGAGCTGGTAGATTTGCTCGGTGGGGTCGAGGTCAACGTGCCGCAGCGCATGGTCTATCAAGACGTGACTCAGGGGTTGAATATTGACCTGGAGCCGGGTTGGCAGACCCTGGATGGTAGTCAGGCTGAGCAGTTTGCGCGGTTCCGCAGTGATGGCAATGGTGACATTGGCCGGGTGCAGCGGCAGCAAATTTTGATCAAGGCGATCCGCGATCGCCTCACCCATCCCACGGTGATCCCCCGCTTGCCGCAGGTGACGCGGGTCATGATGCGTTACGTGGATACCAACCTCACGGTGGAAGAGATTTTGGCCTTGTCCAATGTCGCGATGGAAATTGAGCCCGACAGTATGCAAATGGTGATGCTGCCGGGACGCTTTAGTTCGCCGCAGGAATACATCGCGAGTTACTGGATTTTGGATGCGGTGGCGACCCAGCAGGTGATGAATAACTTTTTTGATTTGGACGGCGTGGCGCTGCTCTCCAATCGAGAAAATCAAGTCATCACGAGTTTGCCCATTGCGGTACAAAATGCCTCGGGGGAACCGCGCGTAGCGGGCGAGGTGGCGGATTATCTCCGCAGTGAAGGCTTCCGTAATGTGTATGTCATTGGTGACTGGTCGGGCGAGCTGCAGCGGACTCAAGTGGTGGCCCAGCGAGGCGATGTCAACAGCGCCGAATTGATGACCTCGATTTTGAATCTGGGTCGAGTCGCTGCGGAATCGACTGGTGATTTGCAGTCGGAACTGACGGTGCGGGTGGGCCGCGACTGGCTGATGCGATCGCCCGACGTGCAGTAATCAATACGCTGGCTACCTGACCATGAATGGACGCCTATGGGGGCTCGTGAAAATTGGCGGCGTGGTGCTGCTAGCGCTGCTGTGGCTGCTAATGTTCGAGTCAGCGGCGATCGCCTAATGTCCCTGCAATGCTTGGGGTCAACTCTGGTCAAGCGGTGCGGGTGACGGCGTGTTGAGGTGGTGGCGATCGCGAGTGATTTCGACCGCAATGTCGCCTGCAAAGTGGGGCACCGGGGGCGTGAGTTTGGTGAGCTTGACGGTAATTTGAGTGAGGCGATCATCGGTGCGCAACACCGCTTTCACAATCTCGCTGGCCAGCGTTTCGACCAGATTAAACGGTTGCTGCTGAATCAACTGCTGCACGGCGACGATAGCGGCGGCGTAGTTGTAGGTGTCAGTTAACACGTCAGAACTTCCGGCGCTCGATAAATCCAACATCAGCGTCAAATCGACTCGAAACCACTGTCCGAGCACATTTTCTTCTGGCAAAGCACCCGAGTAGCCAAAAGCGCGAATGTCATTGACGTAAATTTTATCCATACCCCCAGAACAGTAAATATCAGCAAGTTATCTGTTTGTTACTATCCCACACCTAACTTCAGAATCCCGATCAGCGCAGTGAGATAATGGCAAATTCTTAATCGGATTATGGTGGATAGTCATTGACTGTAATCGGATAAAATTGATTTAAGGGCGCATCACCCATTCATTTCGTTCCAAGCACCGTGGCTGCCAGGCATTCAGTTGCCGACATTGAAGCAAAGGATGAATCTCTAATATCTTTCTGCGAAAGAATTCTGGCTGCTAAACGATGATATTTCTTAGCCAATGACTGAAAACGTCTGGAGTTGAGCTCCGACAGTTGAGCGATCAAAATAATGCGTAGTCGTGAAAATCTCACCGCCATCAATCATGAAAGTTTCGTTACTACTAAATCAGTCGTTTCGTTAGTCAGTGGCCTGTATATTGCCACCGGCTTAGCCGTTGTTTCCAGCGTCTTATTTCTCTTAACTTCACTAGACCGGGCCGCCAAGGCCGATCGTGCCCATCGAGTCGATATCGCCTTGAATTTAGAAGCCCGATATTTGAAAACGGTTCTGCTGGAATATTCCTATTGGGATGAGGCTTATGAGGCCATTGTGGTGGAAATTGATGAAACCTGGATCGAGCAGAATTCTGGCCAATATCTGATCGACGAGCATGGGTTTGATTTTTCTCTGGCGATTAAGGCTGGCAATCAGCTGGCGCATCTCAGCCTGCATAGCGAGGTCGAAGGGTTGCAATTTGAGCAACTGATGGCGGGTGGCTTGGAAGAATTAATCGCAACATCTTTGCAGAGCGAAGTAGATGAAGGGATGGTGGCTGGTTATATCACTGCTGGGAGGGATATTTATTTAGTCGCTTTGAGTCCCTTTATCAATGAGGAAACTGAGGCAGTCAGACCAGGCAGTTACTTGTCTATGGGGCGACGGTTAGATGACGACTACATTGAGGAACTGGCAGCGGCGTATGAACTGCCAGGACTGCACCTAGCCCACCCGACCGAAAGGGTAACGAATACTAAGACGTTGACGAATACGACTGGCCAGGCGATCGGCCGATTGGCCTGGTCGTTGCAGCGACCGAGTCTACTGATTGCGCCCAAGGTTATTGCGATCGTCATGCCGTTTGTCTGCGTTGCGATGTTACTGACCCAATACTTTCTGAAGCGGGATCATGCCGATCGCACGGCTTTTGAAGAACATTTGTACAAGGAGGCCACGCTTGATCCCCTTACCAATATCAGTAATCGTCGGCACTTGATCGCGTTAGGCCAACAAGAGATGGCGGTGCATCGACGCAACGGGGGAGAGTTGGCCGTTGCGCTATTTGACATCGATCATTTCAAGGTCATTAATGACACCTATGGACACGCCACAGGCGACAAAGCCTTAATCCATTTGACCCACATATGTGCCAACGAATTGCGGGAGTCAGACCTCTTTGGCCGTTTGGGGGGCGACGAGTTTGCCATTATCTTGCAGGAAACCCCCCTAACGGAAGCGATTGAGGTCATCGATCGCGTTCGCACCAGCATTGAAGCCTGCCCCATGGTGATAGATCACTACATGATTCCTCTCACCATCAGCGTTGGATTAGTGCCAATGGCAGAACAAACCGACTTTGAAAGCCTCCTCAAGCGCGCCGATGTGGCTTTGTACGAGGCCAAGAAGAGAGGGCGGAATCAAGTCTGGGTGAGTCAGGGAGACAATAACTAATTTTTGTCTTCGGCGGGGGCGGGCTCAGAAGGGGTAGAGGTGACGTTATCAACGCTGACATCCAATGCGTAATTGAGGGCAGCGGTTTGAATATTCACGACGGTGATTTCGTAATAGCCGGACTGGGGCAGGGTGCCGGACCAGGTGCGATCGCTGGAATCTTCCAGCAAAAAGGGCACTGAGTCATTGGGACTGGGCACATAGATGGATAAGCGGGTGGTGCCGGGAGCAGCTTGCAGATTGAGCCGCATCAGTTGCCCCTCGCTGAGGTTGAGGATATAAATTCGACCTTCACCCGGCCCTAAGCGATCGCGCAACGACTGGCTAAACTCACCGCTGGCAAAGCGAATCTCTTCGAGCAGATCGCCGGACTCAATGCCCCGCACCCGATCGTCCGCGAGCCCGTGCCAAATCTGCCCAATCGGCTGGTCAATGAAGTTTTGCTGGGCTGTCTGCGGATACAGATAGGCAAACTTAGCATCGGCCAGGTCATACAGGGCGCGACTGCTGACGTATAGCTGGTTTACTCGCTGTCGCCATTGGTCGCGATCGCTGGCCCCATAGCTGCCCAACCGTTGGCGAGCTTGAGCGCTCAGTTCCGCCTCTAAGACATCCAGCACTTCGTTGGCAATACTGTCCCACTCGGCCCGGAGCTCGGCATCCGCAGGGTCGTCGCTTAGCGGTCGTTGAATCTCGGGAAATTGAATATAGAACAATTGATCCGTCACGGCCACCAGATAGCGCTCATCCACTTGCAACCGCTCGCGCCGTTGACGAAGTTTAGCTTTACGGGCCTGCTCTTCAGGCGAAAAAGTTGGATTGGTGTCCTCGGGCTGCGTCTCTTCGGGTGTGTTTCCCTCGGGATTTGTAATCGGACCGTCCGGTTCCCAGCGAGTGGCAATCCACCACACTAGACCAATGGAGCCGATCAGTAATAACAGGCCAAAAAAGGCCTGAAAGCAGCCCCCGGTCGGGTTAGGGCGCGATTGTTTTGACGGTTTTACTGGGGCAGGCGGAGGACCTGGGGGCGCCACCATCGTGCTGGGGTCGCTACCCCGACCCGGTGCCACGGCCACGGTTGGCTCGGAATAGCTGTTGCCATTGGCATAGCCCGGAGCGGTGTAAAGATCCGGACTGGAGAGCGCCTTGGCGACCGCCGTCGCTGAGGAATAGCGATCGCCCACCCGGGGGGCCAGCATCCGTTCCAATACCGTCGCCAACCGCGGGCTGATACTCACATAGTCTTGCCATCGCCAGCGCTGGGTATAGCGATCGTACAAAACGTCAGGCGTTTGGCCCGTCAGTAGCACTAACGCTGTCACCGCCAGCGCATATAAATCGGCACTTGGCGACACCTGCCCCGATTCCATCTGTTCCGCAGGGGCGTACCCGGCTTTGCCGAGGCGCGTCGGCACCCCGTCGTGACTGACCTGTTGCTGCACTGCTGTGACCAATTGCTTGACCCCGCCAAAATCGATCAGCACGGGCAGGCCGTCCGTATTCCGAGAGATCAGGTTGTCAGGGGCGATATCGCGGTGAATGACGCCAATGCTGTGCAAATAACTAAGCACCGGCAAAATCTGCCGCAGCAGTTGCATGACTTCGGATTCGGCAAAGCGATTCCCGGCATTTAAACGGGTTTCGAGTAATTCTTGATAGGTCGGGCCTTCGACATAATCCTGCACGAGAAACAACCGTCCCCGACCCCGGTCTTGCACCCGCAATAGCTCGCGAAACTTGGGAATTTGGGGATGGTTGAGCTGATACAGTACATCCGCCTCGCGCTCAAAGAGCTGTTTGGCCTTCCGCAGGGCTTCATTGTCATTCACCTGCGGCAAAAACTCTTTCAGCACACAAAGTTCGTTAAAGCGATTTACGTCTTCGGCCAAATAGGTATAGCCAAAGCCCCCGCGTCCGAGTTCCCGCAAAATGCGGTAACGGCTGCCCAGCAGGTTATTCGAATTACCCGTGCCGCCCATGACCATGCCATTTCTCCCAACGTGGCTGTGAGAAGGGTATCGCACCTGTGGCGGATTGGGTAAGGGGAGTCGGTGGGTAGCTGGGTGGCAGGGTCATTGGGTAAGTGGAGTGGCAGGGTGGTTGGGTAAGTGGAGTGGCAGGGTGGTTGGGTCGGGAACTGCTCAAAAATAGTGTTTCCGGGCGTAGGGGGGTGGCATTGCCCAAGTACATGTTTAGCGTGAAGCTCTCCGTCGATATTGAATCCCCTCTGGGGAGGGGCGTTGGGGTGGGTTAGTCAAGTCATGACCGATATCTGACCTACCCCGCCCTCCGGGCACCCCTCCATCGGAGGGGATTAGCCATTCCGAACTAACGCTAAACACTGACTTGCCAAACTCGAATAATTCCCACGGGTTGCCCACCAGCCTGCTCAGTATGGAGTTGCCTAGGGGGGCCAATGCTTAACCCCTGACGCTTTCTATCAGAGTTGGGTTTGCCATTTAAGTACCGTTTCCCGATGTGGCTGAAGTAGGCAGATTCATTGAGAATTCCACCCAGCCACCCCTTTACCCAGCCACCCCTTTACCCAGCCACCCCTTTACCCAGCCACCCCTTTACCCTGCCACTCCCTGAGCCTTACCAAATGGACTTTAACAACTTACACTTTTCTTAAGTCGAGAGAATAAAGTCGCAATTGCTTATGACCGCCGCTACGCAAGTTAATCCACTGCTGTCGTTGGAATACGTGCCCGCTCTGGAATCCATTGGGGATGATTACTACGATGAGGTGGCGGCGGCGGAGTTTCCGCAAACGCTGCTGCGGTTTCGCAATGATGCCGTGTTGCGCCAGTTGGGGCTCGACCCGGCAGCGGTGAGCGATGAGCATTTTGTCGAGGCGTTTGGCAAATTTCAAGGGCGATCGCCTTTCTTAGCTTTGCGCTACCACGGGTATCAGTTTGGGGCGTACAACGCCTTTTTGGGCGATGGTCGCGGCTTTCTCTATGGCCAGGTGATGGGGCAAGATGAGCAGCTCTACGACTTTGGCACCAAGGGATCCGGCACGACGCCCTACTCGCGGGGCGGTGATGGGCGACTGACGCTCAAGGGAGGAGTCCGTGAGGTGTTGGCGGCAGAAGCGCTGCATGCCTTAGGTGTTCGCACTTCCCGCACGCTGAGCATGATTGAAACGGGAGAGCAACTGTTTCGGGGAGATGAGCCGTCGCCCACGCGATCGTCGGTGATGGTGCGCTTTAGCCGATCGCATATTCGCTTCGGTACCTTTGAGCGGCTAGATTATTTAGACCGCACCGACCTGATTCAGCGGTTGTTAGAGCACGTGATTGAGTATTACTATCCGGCGGCGCAAGGGGTGAGCGATCGCCATGAGCGCTACCTCCAGTTCTACCGTGAGCTGGTGGAACGCACCGCCGAGCTGGTGGCCCAGTGGATGTCGGTGGGCTTTTGCCATGCCGTGCTGAATACCGACAACATGTCCATCACGGGGGAAAGTTTTGACTATGGCCCCTATGCCTTTATCGATCAGTACGACCCCAAATTCACGGCGGCCTATTTTGACTACGCCAGCCGCTACTGCTATCGCAACCAACCCGCTATTTGCCACCTGAATTTGAAGATGCTGCAAAAACCTTTGCAGCGCGTCATGCCTCAAGCGGACATGGAAGCCGCCCTTGATCGCTTTGAAGCCCACTATGAGCACCACTACTCACAGCGCATGTTGCACAAGCTGGGGTTTGAGTCGCTAGAGGAGCCCCTCGCCACGGACTTGATCAATCAAACTTTGGATCTGCTGAACTCCGTCTCGGTAGGCTACCACGACTTTTTTCGCGCCTTGGCGGAGCAGTTTTCGCCCGACTGGGTGAATGACGACGCCCCCATTTTTGCCACGACGATGCAAGCCTCGGACGCGGGCGCTCAGACTTTGCTGGAACAGTGGCGACAGCACTATCAGCAAGCTTTGCGTACCCAGTCTGCTGAAGCGTTGACGCAAATATCGCAACGTCTCCGTCAAACCAATCCGCAGACGGTGCTGCTGCGGCCCAGAATTGAAGCGATTTGGGAACCGATCGTGGTGGGGAACGACTGGGAGCCGTTTTATCAACTGCTGAAGCAAATTCAGCAGCCGTTTGATGCTGCTTGATCTGCTCCCAGGAGTTTCCTGACCCCGCGCGAGTCACTCCTCCACCTGATGCCAGAGGTCGCTGAGGGTGGTGACTCGATAGCCCTGCGATCGCAACTTTGGCAAAATCAACCGCAGGGCTTGAGCAGTATTTTTTGACCGCTCCACCGAGCCGCCGTGCAGCAGCAAAATCGCACCGGGAAACACATGCTGCGCCACATACCCAGCGGTGAATTTGGGGTCGGCAGTGGCGGTCAGGGTATCTAGCGGCAGCATTGACGCCAGGGCAAAGTACGGTTCGTAACCGGGAGCCTGACGAATGACCTCATGCATGTAGGGAGTGTAGAAGGCTCGACCCGGGCGATACCAGCGGATCGGCGAGTCGGGTACTTGCTCAATCAAGCGATCGTGGGTGTGTTGAAAGTGGGTTTCAAACGCTAGACGCGACTGTAACGCGGGCCAGGTATCGACAAGGCCATGATTGGCCAGCTCGTGGCCCTGAGCCACCATATCGGTCAGCAGCTCGTAATCTCGATTCAGATGGTTGCCAATAATGAAAAATGTGGCACGAACGTTCTCAGCCGGATCCGATACACTCTGGTTGTGTTCTGCGATCGCGTCTAAAATCCAGCGCGTCGAGCAGGGGGCCGATTCTCCCGGAATCGGCACATCATCAATGGTCAGAGCCACCCAGGGCGCTTGCGTAGCTTTGTAAAACACCGCATTAGGAAAAACCCAGGCCAGGTTCTCAATTGCTTTTTGGGGCAGGTTGGTCATGACATTTGCGGTTGGCACTGGGCGGTGCAGATGAGGGGGTGACGGGTGAGTGACAGAGGGCTCGCTCTCTTATTTTGCCCCCAGTTGCGATCGCTCCTCGGCGCCAGAAGACATTTCCCGGCGTTGTCGCCCAATTGGTTGCCATGGTTAAACAAAGTGCTGGGCTATTAATGTATCGCCATCATGCCGAGTTGGAAGTGCTGCTCGTGCATCCAGGTGGCCCCTTTTGGAAAAAGCGTGATGCGGGCGTCTGGAGTATTCCCAAAGGATTGGTCGAGGGGGACGAAGATTTATTTCACACCGCCTGTCGTGAGTTCACTGAAGAGACGGGCCTGACCCCGCACCCCCCCTTTTTAGAATTGCCAGAAATTCGTCAGTCGAGCAAGCGCGTCAAAGCCTGGGCCTTTGCGGGCGACTGTGACCCGACGCAAATCCGCAGCAATTCCTTCATGATGGAATGGCCCCCCAAGTCGGGCCAACTGCAAGAGTTTCCAGAAGTCGATCACGCCAATTGGTTCACCATTCCCCGCGCCCAACACTGCTTGATTAAGGCGCAACTGCCATTGCTGAAAAGTCTCTGTGACCAACTTGAATAACCCTTCTTTTGCGCCTAAAGCTTAATCAAATGCGTAAAGGTCACGGGCTCGCAGCTTTATCGATAAGCTGAGAGGAGTGAATCTTTTGACCCTGATGCTGAAGTTCGAGACTCCCCAAGCGCGCCACCTGGCCGATCAGCTGATGCAGCCAGCCCTGATCCGCATCATCGATAACATTCGCAAGCAGTTGGAAGACTCAGAGTGGCAAGGCACCTATCAAGAAACCCAAATCTGGCCGGAAGGGACTTCGGAAGCGACTTTGCACCAGTTCAAGGAACTGCAATCGCAACTGAATCAGGCGACGCCGGAAACCGCCGAGACCATTC
Source organism: Leptolyngbya iicbica LK (assembly GCF_004212215.1). Taxonomy (NCBI): domain Bacteria; kingdom Bacillati; phylum Cyanobacteriota; class Cyanophyceae; order Leptolyngbyales; family Leptolyngbyaceae; genus Leptolyngbya; species Leptolyngbya iicbica. Next base: position 1,137,413 of record NZ_QVFV01000002.1, on the reverse strand, counting down.
GCACCGAACTGCAGCAGCTCCCCCAGCCCTTTCCGGGCTATGAGTTGCACTTGACCAAAGCCGAGCAGACTCGGATTGTCGATGTTTGGCACCTCTGTTATTGCGTCTGTTTTCAGGCGTATCCGGTCACCGATGGCCCCGTGCAGGTTGATGAGTCGATTATCGATCGCGAGGTCAATGATGTGGACTGGCTGGTGCTGGATAATAAAGCCAAAGCCATTGTGGATGAGGTCTTTAGTCAACTAGGAGCAGAGTAACCATGCTAGAACTGCACTGTCACACGACCTGCTCGGACGGTACCCTGACGCCAGAGGAATTGGTCCAGGTGGCGATCGCCGCTGGGGTGAAAGCGATGGCGATTACCGACCATGACACGCTGGCGGGCTGTGAGCGGGCGATCGCCGCAGCGGGCACCCAGCTCGAAATTGTCCCCGGTGTGGAACTGAGTACGGTGCATCGGGGGCGATCGCTCCACATTTTGGGCTACTATCCCGATTGCTCGAAGCTGGAGCCAGCCCTGCAAGACCGCATTGCCGGGCGCAGATACCGGGCGCAAGCCATGGCTGATAAGCTGGCTGAATTGGGTTTTCCGATCACCTTGCCTGAGATGCCTGGCGACACGGCTCCGGGCCGCCCCCACGTGGCCCAAGCCCTGGTGGAAGCGGGCTACGTCACCCATCCCCAAGAGGCGTTTACCCGGTGGCTGGGCGAGGGTGGCCCGGCCTATGTGGCTTATGATTCGTTTTCTGCGATTGACGGCATTCGACTGCTGCTGGCATGTGGAGCGGTACCTGTGTGGGCTCACCCTTACCTCTTTCGGGGTGGCACGGTCGCAACGGTGTTGCCTGAACTGGTGGCAGCGGGACTGATGGGCGTCGAGGTTTACCACCCCAACCACAGCCCCAGTGATGAGCGCAAATTAGAGGAATTGTGCGATCGCTATGATTTGCTGATCACTGGCGGCAGCGATTATCACGGTCCCGCCACCGACAAAACCAAAACCGGCGTTGCCCTAAATGGTTTACAGGTGCCGCTATCGCTATTGCCGCCGCTCAAAGCCGCCGCCGCAAAGCTGAAAATGGCCGCGATCGCCTAAGCGCGATCGCGCGCACGACAAAAGCCCTGCCAATGATTGACAGGGCTTCGATGGAAAAGGCATTCAGCACGCTCTGTGGATGTTCGTGAGGGTTCACCGAGCCGCTAAAGCACGTCATTGCACCGGGGCCAGTCGCCGATCGGCTAACCGTTCTTACCCAGCACCTGATCTTTGAGCGCGGTAAAGTTTTCCGTCAGCTCTTGGCGATTGGCATCCTTGAGCAAAAAGCGATAAACAAACCAGCTGCTATAGCCCAAACCGACGAGTTCAAACGTGGGGGCCAACAACGGCACTTCGTTAATCGCATTCAAAATTGCCAGCAGCAGCTTGACGGAGATAAACGCTGCCAAAATCAACCCGACGGTGACTAGCGGGCGCTTATATTCTTTGAAAAAGTCTGTGACGTAGTCAGGCAGGTTGGCCAACAACCCAGACACCTTATCCAGGATTTGCTGCAACTGCTGATTGATTTCACCGTCGCTTGGGGTCTCGGTATGGGCTTCGGCTTCGGGCACCTCAGCTACTTTAGTCTCAGAATTGATATCTGTGCTCATATGAATACAGGGTTATCCCCCGGAATGACGTCTTATAGGATAGTGACCCTCTTGAAACTGAACCCAAAAAGTTACTTTTTGGTACATCGGAGTGAGGGTTGCAGCGATCGCCACACAGCGATAGCAGATTTATAGTCTGAAACTGTTCAAATTTCAAACCCTTGCCTAAAGAAATCTATCTTTAACCAGGCGGCGATTCGCGACAGCGCTGGGGCTCAACCCATCGCCCAACCGTCGCTCTCCTGTGGCCTCTCTCGTCTCGCTAAAATTTCGACTAGGATAATTTCTAAATTGATTTTTCTGGAGGATCAGGCCCCATCGAGACCATCCACGGCAATCTGCGCGGTTTGAAACCGAACCAGCTGAAGCAACTGCAACGGCTGTATCATCAGCGGCTACCGGGCGATCGCGTCACGACACCAGAGTTTGCGCAACGATTGGCGGCCATTAGTACCGATCTCGGTCAGCCGTTGTGCGTTTATCTCAATCGTCGGGGCCAAGTGATTCGCGTCGGGGTGGGCACCCCGCAGCAAACCCGCATTCCTCCGGTAGAACTGCCGCGTTACGGGGCCGAGCGCCTCTGTGGCATTCGCTGCATTGCCACCCGGCTCAAGCACGAACCGCCGAGCACCAGCGATCTCACCGCGATGGCGATGCAGCGGCTGGACTCGTTGGTGGCGGTGACCTTATCCGGTGATGGCTTTGAGCGGCGGGGCGGCGGCGCTACGGGTTACGTTGACGAGGTTTACCTGGCGCATTTAGTCCCCCATCCCGAGGCGCGGTGGACGGTGTCGGATCCCATGTCTTTGGATACTCTGGCCCAGCAAGATTTTGTCTCCCTGACCGATGCGCTGGAAGAAGAATTTCGGCGCGTCTTTGTGGCGCAACAAGTCGATGCTGACCACGATCGCGTCATTGTCGTCGGTCTGATGACGGGCAATGTGAGCAAGACCCAGTTTCGCTATGGCCTGATGGAAGTGCGGCGCTTGGTCGAAACGGCGGGCGGCGAGGTGCTAGCGACCCTGCACCAGCGGCGTGATCGCCCCCATCCCCAAACCGTCCTCGGGGCGGGCAAAATCCAAGAGATCGCTTTAGAGGCGCAAACCCTGGGGGCGACTCTGGTGGTGTTCGATCGCGATTTGTCCCCCGCCCAAGTCCGCAATCTAGAAGCGCAAATGGGCGTCCGCGTGGTCGATCGCACCGAAGTGATTTTGGATATTTTTGCCCAGCGGGCCCGCACCGGAGCCGGTAAGTTGCAGGTCGAGTTGGCCCAGTTGGAATATCAACTCCCCCGGCTGACGGGCCGCGGCCAGGCCATGTCGCGACTCGGCGGCGGCATCGGCACCCGTGGCCCTGGTGAAACCAAATTGGAGACCGAACGGCGAGCCATTCAGCGGCGCATTTCGCGACTGCAGCGAGAGGTGAATCAACTGCAAGCCCACCGCGATCGCCTGCGGCAACGGCGACAGCAGAGCGATATCCCGTCGATTGCGGTGGTGGGCTACACCAACGCGGGCAAATCGACCCTGCTCAACGCCCTCACCAACTCGGAAATCTACGCCGCTGACCAACTCTTTGCCACCCTCGACCCCACCACCCGCCGCCTGAGCGTGCTCGACAGCGACACCCAGGAGCAAACTCAACTCGTGCTGACGGACACGGTGGGCTTTATCCGCGATTTGCCCGAGTCCCTGGTGGACGCTTTTCGCGCCACCTTGGAAGAAGTGACGGAAGCCGATGCTTTGCTGCATGTGGTGGATTTGTCCCATCCGGCCTGGCAGAGTCAAATTCGCTCCGTGATGCGTATTTTGGGCGAAATGCCCGTCACTCCCGGCCCAATTTTGCTGGCCTTTAACAAACTAGATCGGGTGGATAGCGAGGCGTTAGCGATCGCGAAAGAAGAATTCCCCAACGCTGTATTCGTCTCGGCCCAAGACCGCATTGGTCTGGAAACCTTGCGAAAGCAGCTCATCGAACTCGCCAGCTACGCCCTCTGTCAATAACGCTTGATTCGGTCCTCAAAGCAAACGTCAACGGCAGATGTCCAACATGCGGCTAGTATCAGTTCTTGTCGATAGCACTACAGATCCGGATGTATGAGCGCAGGGGAGCAGGGGGATAATTCCCCTTTGAGGTTAATGCTTCATGTCAACGGCCAATCCGCTGCCTATCCGTTTCCCGCTCTCGATAGAATGGGGAATGGCATGTCAAGGCACCGCTTTTGCTGAGCGATCGCCTCCCTGCCAGCGCCCACCGTTTACCCATCCCCATGTTAGAAACGCTGCAAACCTCCCTTTACGAAGTCAGCCAGTACGCCAACTCCCTGGTCGCCAATCAACTCACGAGCATTTCACTGGTCAGCATCGGCGTGGTTTGGCTGGCGGGCTTGCTCACCAGTCTCACCCCCTGCACCCTCTCCATGCTGCCGATCATGGTGGGCTATATGGGAGGCTACGACGCCGAAAATCGCGGGCAAGCGATCGCTCAAGCCTCCTGGTTTGCCCTGGGCTTGGCGACGACCCTGGCGGCGTTGGGGCTCGTGGCGGGGGCGGTGGGGCGAGTCTACGGTCAGGTGGGCGTTGGGCTCCCCATCATCGTCAGCGTGCTCGCCATTCTCATGGGGTTGAATTTGCTGGAAGCGCTCCCCTTACCCATGCCCAACTGGGGCAACGTGGACCTGACGAACCGGGGCTTTCCCCTCGCGGTGAAGAGTTATCTGCTGGGGTTGACCTTTGGGCTGGTCGCATCGCCTTGCAGTACCCCGGTGCTGGCGACCCTGCTGGCGTGGATTTCCACCACGGGCGACCCGGTTTTGGGAGCGGCGCTGCTGCTGGCCTATACCGTGGGCTATGTGTCGCCGCTGGTGATTGCGGGCACCTTTACCGCCACGATCAAAAAGCTGCTGGCGCTGCGTCGCTGGTCGGGCTGGATTACCCCTGCTAGCGGCATCTTGCTGGTCGGCTTTGGCGTCTTTTCCTTGCTGATTCGCTTTGCGCCCAACCAACTGGTGTAATTTGCCGATCGCCGCAATGCCTGTTCACCTGAGCTAATTCCCCCTTTTCATGGCTTTCTCTTCTAACCCAATGACGACTGTGAATCGCTGGCTACAGCGCTACTTTAAGCGAGAGCTGCTGCCCCTGCTGGCGGATTTGCGGCTGGCGATCGCCCTCCTCCTGGTGATTGCGGTGACCAGCATTACGGGCACCGTTATCGAACAGGGCGAGTCGCTGGCGTTTTATCAAGAGAACTATCCCTCTGATCCGGCGCTGTTTGGCTTTCTGGACTGGCGGGTCATCCTCGTATCCGGCCTGGATCATGTGTATCGCACCTGGTGGTACCTGGCGATTTTGATTCTGTTTGGGGCCAGCCTCACCGCCTGCACCTTTACGCGACAAATTACGGCCCTGCGCTGGTTTTCGCGCCCGTGGAATTTTTACAGTCAGCCCCGACAATTCAACAAATTGGCCCTCAGTGGCGAGTTAGAGCAGGGCAACTTAGAAGAAATTTCGCCCCTGTTGGCAAAGCGGGGGTATAAGGTCTTTACTCGCGATCGCGCTCTCTATGCCCAAAAAGGAGTGGCGGGGCGCATTGGCCCCATCGTTGTCCACGCCAGCATGTTGATCATTCTCGCGGGGGCCATTTATGGGTCGATGACGGGCTTTTTTGCCCAAGAAATTGTGCCCAGCGGTCAGGTGTTTCAAATTCGCAACATCTTCGACGCGGGGCCGTGGGCCGAGGCGCAAGTACCCAAAGACTGGGCAGTGCGGGTCAACGATTTTTGGATTGACTACACCCCCGAAGGCGTGATCGACCAGTTTTATTCCGACCTCTCCGTGATTGATGAAGACGGGGAAGAACTGACGCAAAAAACCATTCATGTGAATGAGCCCCTGCGTTACAAAGGGGTTACCCTCTATCAAGCGGACTGGGGCATTGCGGCGGTGAAGGTAAAGCTCAACAACAGTCCGGTGTTGGAGATTCCCATGGGGCAGTTGCCGACGGAGGGCAAATCAAGAATTTGGGGCACGTTGGTGCCGACGAAGCCGGACATGAGCGAGAGTGTGTCGCTGCTGGCGACGGATTTGCAGGGCACGCTGCTGGTTTACGACACTAACGGCCAACTCGTGGCCACTGTGCGTAAGGGCATGGCGACGGAAGTGAATGGCATTCAACTGGCGATCGTCGATATCATCGGCAGCACGGGCCTGCAAATCAAAGCCGATCCCGGCATTCCCGTGGTCTATTTGGGATTTGGCCTGCTGATGGTGGGCGTGTTGATGAGTTACATCTCTCATTCGCAAGTCTGGGCGTTGGAGGCGGACGACAAGTTTTTTGTGGGGGGCCGCACCAACCGTGCCCAAGTCGCCTTTGAACGCGAACTCTTGCAGATTATGGAAGCGATCGAACCGACGGCGACGGCAGCCGCAGATGCCACAGAAACGAGTGCGATCGCGCCCTAACCCGGAGCCGTTTCGAGCGTGCGTCCCCCAGCCACTGCAGTCTGGTCTGGTGAACCCCCGAGGCAACGTCTATAATCGCCTTTTGCCTCCGAGTCCACTCAACAGGTGTCATGGTTCATCCCCGCTTACAGCATATTCGGATCATTTTGCTCGAGCCGGCGGGAGCTTTGAATGTGGGGTCCGCTGCTCGGGTAATGGCAAACATGGGCCTGTCGCAACTGGTCCTGGTGAATCCCCACTGTGATCCGCTGGGGGAGGAAGCGCAGCGCATGGCGGTGCATGCGGGAGACATTTTGACCCAAGCGCAGATCGTACCGACCTTGGCGGCGGCGCTGACCGACTGCACCAAGGCGATCGCGACTACTGCCCGCGATCGCGCCTTGAATACGACGATGGAATTGCCGGAAGTCGCTTTGCCCTGGCTCGTGGCCCCAGCGTCAGACCTCACTCCCGCCCCGGCGGCGCTGATCTTTGGTCCCGAAGACCGGGGACTGAGTAATGAAGAGTTGAACTATGCCCAGCGCTTCGTCCGCATTCCCAGTGATGCGAGTTACACCTCTTTGAACTTGGCTCAGGCGATCGCGGTGTGCTGCTATGAACTGGCGCGGGCGGCCACTCCACGGGTCGCGATCGCGGCACCTCCACCGCCCCCCAGTGAGGTAAAAACCGCCCCCCTTGATCAATTAGAAGGTTTTCACCAACATTTAGAAGCCGTTTTGCTCAAGATCGGCTATCTTTATCCCCACACGGCGACAAGCCGAATGGAAAAGTTGCGGCGATTCTTTGTGCGAGCGGCACCGACTTCTCAAGAGTTGGCTATGCTTAGGGGAATTTTGCGGCAGACCGACTGGGCTTCGAGCCCGGTCCACCGTTCGCCAACTTCTCCGCCCGATCGCAGTTCGCCAAACCCACCGCAGGGCTAGGGTAATACCAACGCAGCATCATGGCAGACAACAACTATCAGTCCAACCACGGCCAGTCTCCCTTTCGACGTTATGAGCCCACTGGCAACCCCGGTACGCCCCAGGGCCAGGTGTTGCCCCTGACGCCGCCCCCGCTGACAGCTCCTGGTGGCGGCACGCCCCCACCGTCGCGGAGCGCGAGACGACGGCAACGTAATGCGCGTAATCGTTGGCGGCAGTGGATTCAACCGGGTCGTGGGGCCACGACGACGGCGACAGCGCGATCGCCCCGGTCTCGATCAGGCGCTGATGCCGCCGCCTCGACTGCGCCCAAACGCATCAAAACCCCGATGCCGTCTCAGACGGGTTCCGCTGCACCGGCCCAGCCAGTCATGACGGGGCCGAATTCCTCTGCCTATGCGTCAGCACCTGTCGATCCGCGAACAATGGCTGCGCGGGCTGCGAGCCCTGCAGTGCCCGCTGGCACACCAGGGCGTCCGCCGGGACGTCCGGGGAACGGTGTCGAAGCCCGCAACAAGGTCACGCCCCTACAGCGGCCCCCATCGCGATCGCGGCCCCAGTCGTCTAATCCCAATACCAAAGCGCGTCGTCCTCAACCGCGCCGCTCTGGCCGGAAGACGCCGCAGCCGGTGTTGTATGGCATTCGCCTGTTGATTTTAGGGACTGGCATTGCCGCGATCGTCGGGACTATGCTGTCTTCGCTGAATTCGAGCGACCAAACAGCGGGCAATTCCAGCGATCGCCCGGTCGCGACGGAAACTGCCTCTCGGTCAGATAATCGTGATGCCCTGACCCAACCACTGCCCCTAGCAGAAGAACTCGTCTCCGTGGAAACCGACTTGGTGGCGCTGGAAACGATGACCCCGGGGCTCACGCAATCGGTCTTTTTCTATGACCTCGATAGCGGCAACTACATTGAGCTCAATGGCACCGAGCCCATCGCCGCTGCTAGCACCATTAAAGTGCCGATTTTGGTCGCATTTTTGCAAGCCGTGGATGCCGGGACGGTGCGCTTAGACGAAGCGGTTATCCTGCGTGAAGACCTAATGGCCGGTGGTTCTGGCGATTTCCAAACCCAAGAGATTGGCAGTCAGTTCACGGCGCTAGAGGCGGCCACCGCCATGATTGTGAACAGTGACAACACTGCCACCAATATGGTTATTGAGCTGCTGGGCGGGCTCCAGGTACTCAATCAACAGTTTGCTAATTGGGGGCTGTCCTCCACTTCGCTGCGCAATCCCCTACCTGACTTAGATGGCACCAATACAACTAGTGCCGCCGATCTCGTCCGAATTATGGCCCTCGTAGAGCAGGGAGATCTGCTGAGTCGGCGATCGCGCGATCGCCTACTGGGCATCATGCAGCGTACTTATAACCGCGATTTGATTCCCGATGGCTTAGGCGACGACAGCGCGTTGACCTTCAACAAAACGGGCGATATTGGTACCCTGCTGGGTGATGTAGCCCTCGTCGACACGGTAAATGGTAACCGCTATCTCCTCAGTGTGTTGGTCGATCGCCCCTTTAACGATGGCCGCGCCAGCGAGTTAGTCCGACGGGTTGCAGGACGCATTCACGAAGAGATGAATCAACCTGTGAGTCCGGTGGGCGGCAGTTTCCCTGACGTGCCTAGCACAGGTGCCCCATCCCCGACAGACCCGACAATCGAGCCGTCAACGGTGCCCTCGTCCGAACCCGAAACGTCAGTAGAGCCAGAGGCTTACATCGAGCCGGGCACCCCGCTATCGGATCCAGAACTTCCCCCTGGCTAGAGACTGCTCGGTCTTCTTTGCAGATGGCTTGAACTCGCCCTACAGCCTGACGGTGGGGCGAGTTATTGGTGCAATGTGAGCAAGCTATCGCGATCTGCAGATATAGCGTTGCGCAGATCGCTCCGTTCATTGATTTGATGGAAAAACGAGTGGATTAGGTTAGGAAGCAGGATTTTTCAAATCAATCCAACCCAAGTTTTGTTGAGCAAGCATCTTGCTTGCCCCAGGACAGCCGTCTCGGCTGTCCACACTTCGATTCAATGCCCATACTTTAAACTTTTGGGCTCTCGGCACCTAACTGCGGATTGCTATAGCTCCGTTCATCGCTTTGGCAGAAAACCGAGGGACTGAGATTACGAAGCAAGATTAGATTTTATAAAATCCAAGTCTTTTCGGGCAGCCATCTTGCCTGTCCCAGAACAGCCGAGACGGCTGTCCACACTTAGATTTCATTCCCATATTGGAAGCTTTTGGGCTCTTGGCACCTGACTGCGAATTGCGATTCGGTAGCGTGCTCCAGGACTATTTGGATCGCAATCCGCCATCAGGTCAGGTTGCGATCGGTGGCTGAGTCGCTGGTGGCAACAAAATTCCGCATACCTGATCCCTTGCACCCTCTGCGATAACCAGGGCTCACAATCAAAGCTCAGAAAGATTCTGTTGTATGGGAGTGCCTAGCGACCCAGTTCACCAGGCACTCCCATCAGTTAGCTGGTGATGCTTTCACCGATCGCTAATCGGGCCAGTTGGTATCTCCATCATCTGGCCAATTGGTATCGTCAGCTGGTGCGGCGGTCGAGTCGGGCGGTGAGGACGAGTCGCGGCGGGTTGTCGTCTCAGCTTCCCCGGTCGGCCAGTTAGTTTTGGGCTCGGGCCAGTTCGCTTCATCACTGGTGGGAGCCGTGGGCGGAGGGGTGGTTTGGTTTTCAGACGCGGAGGACTCAGTAGGACGCTTCGCTGCGGATGGATTCGTGTCGCCAACATCCACCCAATTAGTCTCAGCCTCGACGGTGGACTGCACGGGGGGAACTGAGCCAGACGTGGAGGGCGCTGATGGCGGCTTGGGCGATCGCGGGATTGATGGTGGTCGGGGCGGAATATCGATCACCGCTCGTGACGCTTTACCAGGGCGAGACTTTTGGGGCGTCGGCTTGGATGACTGTGATGGCGTCGGTGCCGCGTTGGGATCTCTAGGGATAGAGGGGGGGCGCGGGGGGATTTCAATCACCCCACGCTGAGGCTTCGGTTTGCGCCCGCCGCCGATGAGGTTGCCAGCCCAATTGATGGCTCCAGCGACCGGATTCGACTGGCGAGTCGATGATTCTTGGCCGGTTTGCGCCACTGTTTGGGACCGCGCCGGAGGCGGCGAAACGGAGGCTGTAGACTTCTGACGAGGCGTTGCAGTTGAGGATTCAGCGGTTGGCTTGGGCGTTGTCGATACTGCCTGCGTGGTGGCTTCGTCGATCACGTCACTGGCGTCGGTGGTATCGTCTGCTGACGGTGTAGACTCCACCGGGGACGGGGTAACCCTGTCAGTGTCGCCTGAGGAAACAGCGGTCTCAGAGCTCTCGGCATCGGCTGCCGCCTCGTCCATTATGGGTGACTCCAGTGTTTCAGCGAGGGCGGGCTGGGGCCGCTGGCGACTGGCTACAGTCGCAAACTCAGTCGGGACCGCCTGCCCATCGCCTGGAGCCGTCTCAAATTCATAAGCGGGCGATCGCTTCAGCGGCGGCACGTCAGCGACGGCTTCGGGAGATGGCACGGTAGCGGCGCGATCGCGCCAATTAGCCACCAGTTGAGTTACTGAATCCCACGTTGATTGCGTCAAGCTAGCGAGATCATCCAACCGAGCGTATTGGCGAACGAGCCGCTGCAAATCTTGCGTGAGCTTTTGCACATCCTCCCAAGCTACTGGGGTTTGCACGAGCTCGGGCGTGAGATCGCGACGCAGGGCTAAGGTATGCCAGCCCAAGCCCCCCAGCAGCACGACGCTGACTAACTGTCCGAGCAGCACGGCTCCGGTGAGTCGTCCGGCGCAAAACCACAGCACGACCGCATAAAACATGCCGAGCCCACTCCAAAAAAAATCTTGGCGGCGATGCATCTCTGGCACGAAAAAAGCCGCCATATAAAAACTAAAGCTGCCAATGGCGACGGTGATGGCGAGGATGTAGGCCAGCATGGACGCGATCGTCTCCAATCAAGTCAGGTTCTCTGTTTGCCCTTTCAATTTACAGCGGTTTGGGAAAAGTCACCGCCAGCATCGGCAACTGAGCCGAGTCAACCGGGCGAGAGCGCCATGCAATTTTAAGCACGATTGGAAAGCACAAAAAAGCGGCCATCTTTGAGGTGAGAACCCGTTGCTAATGCCCAGAGAGAAAACACTAGTGGCAATGCTGTTCTACAAGGAGTTTCGATGGCCGCGCGATCGCGTCAAATTTTGCTAACAGGTCGCGAATGCTTGCTAAATGACATCCGCTTGCTCGCTATCGCCGCCGCGCAAATCGTCGGGATCAACATAATGACAACTGGCTTCGTCAACACAGATCAAAGCCCAACCAGACTGCTCAATTCCGACCAACTCATAAGCCGTATCTTGAACAAAAAAGCCCTTGTGATTACGAGTTTCCGGCTTAACTTTCACAGTGCGTGCAACCATTTGGATCCTGCTCCGTAATTTAACGTGACTGAATAATACTCAAGTAAACCTTATCGGTTCATTGAGTAAACCTTATCATTCACTTCCTCTGGTTGCCGTTAAGTTATTTATCCAATCTTGCTGATCCCTGCTAGGTTCTATGGTCGTTCCCCGCAATTCGGCAAAGTATTGGCGTGGTTGACTTGTTTGCACTGAACCCGGCAATTGAGAGAATCAAAGGCGTAACGTTTTTGCAACACCGGTCGTCAAATTTGTTTACGGAAAGTCGCTCAAAGCCGCTACGTAAAGCGGCTAACAGTGCCCTCACAGCGGTTGACTGACTAGCTAGCAAACAGCCACTTTTGGACTCGTTGGAGATTTTTCCAATCGGGCTTACGGCTTAATCCTTCTTCAAGATTCTTCTGCACTTCTTCTTTCAACTCAGCTGACAGCGACATCACCTGGGCGGCTTCGTCAATATGATCGCGCACGCCCTTTTTGCCCGTCTCTAACAGAGCGAGGGCCAAGTTGACCCGTCCTTGAGGATCTTGGGGGGAGAGCTTCACTGCTCGTTGGGCCGATTTCAAGGCGGCATTGGGTTTGTCTGCAAGTAAGTAGAGCCACGCTAAACAGGTGAGCGCCGGGCTACTTTTGGGAGCCATATCGCACACTTCCTTGAATACCGGGATTAATTCACTCGCGCTTGCGCCTGCCTTGTACTGCTCAATACCTTGCTCAAATAGCGCTTCCGCACTTTCAGCCATGCTGCCAATTATCCAAAATCACCGTCATAAAGCGTACAGCAGGTTCAGCCCCGAAGGAAGCCAAACCTGCTGTAAATCAAGCGTTGCTTATGATTACTCGTCGAGTGTCGGTCTAAGTGCCAAACGACTTGCCACAGCCACAGGTCTGCGCCGCGTTGGGGTTCGTAAACTGGAAGCCGCCACCGATCAGCGCGGTACTGTAATCCAGCATGAGGCCGTACAGATAGAGTAGGCTCTTGCGATCGCACACCACCCGGAATCCGTCGTAGTCATAGACTTCATCATGGTCGCTGTTGATGTTTAAGGGATCTTCAAAATCCATCATGTACGACATGCCAGAACAGCCTCCCTGTCGTACGCCCACCCGCAAGCAGAGATCCTTGCCACCTTGCTGCTCTTTGAGCATTTTGACGTGGGTCAAAGCATTCTCAGACATCAAAATGCCTTTCTCTTGTTGTGGCGCTGTTTGTGTAGTCATAGGCCAGATTTATTTGTAATACCCCAAATATTAACTGAAGAGGCTCGGCGGTGCGCTGTCCCCAAGCTCCAGCATTTCCTCACAGTTTAGCCCAAGTCAATTCTGGTCGGATCAAGCCGCAACGTTGATTTACAGGTCTCCATCCCGAACAGATGGCTAGGGAGATCGCGCAACAAGACCCGCCAGCCTGGGTCTCAGGATTGATTAGGAAGAGCACTCCTGGCCATCAAAAGAAGCTTTAATTCACAAGATTGAGGGTTTCAATGGTTCTTGTTTGAGGGCGTTATTTGACTAAGCCGATCGCAACAGCGGCGGCGCGATGTTATGGCCTTCGACGGTTTGCCAAAAATCAACAATCTCGGTGGCGGTCGCGTCAGCATGAGTGGCGTAGAAAAAGTGCCGACTGTGGGGACACAACCAGAGGCGATCGCCTGGCTTGAACCAGGGATACCACCCCTGCACCTGCACTGGGTCAACGATGCTGTCCGCCTGTCCCCCCGCGACGAGCAGCGGCACCGCGACGCCGCCCGGAAATAAGCTAAACCGTTCTAACGGTGAGTGCAGTGATAACGACTCGATCAGGTCGCGTTCTAGCAGCTCTCGCAAGCCGTGTAAATAACGCCGATGCTGTTGCCCAAAGAGGCGATGCACCATTTGGGTGAGTAGGCGTGTGCGGCTGCAAGGGAGTAAATCTAACTGGGCGTAATAATTGGCTTTCCAGTCCAGGGTTGGGTTGACCCCGACACCCAGCAGCGTGAGTGATTTCACCCGCTCGGGATAGCGTCGTGCATACAGTAAGCCGACTAATCCGCCCGTACTGTGACCGATCAGATGCACGGGGCGATCGCAGCCCTTGAGGTAATCGTGCAGCAGCGTGAGCGCGACCTCTAAGTCGCTGGGTTCGTCTGGCGTTTGCGCATAGCCCCAATGGGCAACTTGCCCTACCTGACGATTGAGGGGTAACAGCAGTTGCTGCTCCAATCGCCGAAAGCTGGGATTAACGCTGAGCCACAGGGCATCCGGGGTACCGGCAGTCAAAATTTGAGTCGTCATAAAGGTTCTTGCAGAAGTTGGAAAAGGTGTACTCAGGGAGAAATGCCGCCCTGTTGATGCGTGCCTATACCCCGAAAGCAGCTTTCACTTGGGCGGCCCAAGTGGCAATTCGGCTAGCCGTCAAATCAGCTTGATTGTCTTCATCCAGGGCTAAGCCCACAAACTTTCCATCACGGACCGCTTTCGACGCCGTAAAGTCATAGTCCTCTGTGGGCCAATAACCGACCGTCGTCCCGCCTAAACTCGTAATTTTCTCCTCCAAAATCCCCATCGCATCTTGGAAATTGTCGGCATAGCCGACTTGGTCACCGACCCCAAAATAGGCGACCTGCTTGCCACTAAAGTCGATCTCATCCAAGTCGTCGTAAATGGCCTCCCAGTCAGACTGCAACTCCCCCACATTCCAGGTCGGGCAGCCAATGACCAAATAATCAAAATCCTCAAAGTCACTCAGACTGGCGTCAGCCACGTCATGCAGCAGCGCCACGGCTTCACCGCCAAGCGCCCGTTGAATCTGTTCCGCCAGGGTTTCAGTGTTGCCGGTTTGGGTGCCAAAAAACAAACCAATTTTGCTCATATCAATTCCATCCTTATCTGTGTTTGTAGTGATAAACCCTTGGAAGCTGACGATCGCGGTGGTGCCGCTTGATCGCCAAACAGAGGCATCGCTTGCCGACAAGTGGGGCAAAACCCATACACGCCTCTGGAGGAGGCGTGGCGCAGCAAAGTATCGGTACAACAGAGACCCATCATGGCAATTGCAGTCGTCAGACCAAGATTAGAAAAGGGGCATCGCTTTTCAGGTAGTCAGGTGGGACTGGTTGCCCCCCCAAAAACTGAGATTCGCTCGTAGGGTTTGGCTAACGATTAACCAAACCAGCGCGTTGAGGCTGGCGGTTCACAATTACCCGCGCTGTAATAAAACGCGATCGCCACCAGCCAAGCGATCGCCTCTTGCTCAATAGCCATAAACCTTGCTTGCATCACAATCGCAGCTCCATCTAAAGGTTGAACCTGAGCTTATTGACTCTATTTCTCAATAAGCTGAAACCAGTATAGTCGAGAACTGTTCTCAACAAGTGAATGTAAATAAATGTGATCGGCTTAGGGTTTTGAACGTACCAAAAAGTTGCCAACCCTCTCTATTAAAGCCATTTGTAAGACTTTTTCAGGTGTGAAAATTGCTGATCGGGCGAACGTTGCTTGTTGAGTTCTGGCTATAGTAATGCCTCTCAGATATCAATTGATCTGAGGTAGCTGTTGAGAATAGCTATTGATAGCTGATGCTGTTTGACTGGCGGAAGCTGGCTTTCCGTTCGCGGGGGCGCGATGAGGAGCTAGTGACAACGGGGTCACTACACTGACCACCGCCGGATGAGATTGGCCAGACTCTTGCACAGCAAGTCGAACTCGTCGGTTTTGCCGGATTGGGCGTAGAGCGATCGCCGCACCGTATCTAAGTCAAACAAAATTTCTCGCTGGGCCGGATCTTTGACCCAGCTCTGTACCCAACCCACAGCGGCTAACCGCACGCCTGAGGTAACTGGGTTGACGCGATGCAGCGTGGAAGCGGGATAAGCGATCGCCGCCCCCGCCGGATATTTGTAGCACTGCTCATCATCAGCCCCTTCCATTACCAGTTCTCCGCCCTGATAAGCATCCGGCTCTGATAAAAAGACGGTGAACGAAACATCGGAGCGGTATTGTCCCATCAGGGCGTTGTCGGTATGACGCCCATAGTCCATGCCGATTTCGTAGCGGCTCAACAGCAGGGAGTGGATATGTTTAGGACGTACGGCAGCTTGAAATAGAGGGTGTCGCAACAAGGCTGATTTGATCAATGCCCGGATCTCTTCACCGTCATCGCCTTGCACCTGACGATTGTGCTTGACCTCTTTGGCGTACCAGCCAGCCGTCAGTTTACCGTCAATAAATTCCGCCTCAGACAAGGCGAGTCGTACTTGTTCCAGTTCTTGGTCAGACAAGACATGGGGGATTTGAAAAATCATCGGTCACTTACCATTGCGGCAATTGGCATGGTCGCTTTGGGATGAACTGAGATCGGCGATGATGCCAAGCGCCTTAATCATGCACAAAAAGCCCTCTTGTGAGGGCGGCGTGGGAAATCTCACCTGTATCAATCTCAATAACTCATCATGGAGAAGAAAAAAGCGATCGCTCACGGATGTGACTTGAGGCAGTCGAAGTCGGTGGTGAGCGATCGCATTGGGGCTCTCCTTAATCAGGAATCAGCGCCCAATCTTCAGGGGTCATATTAGCCACAAGGTCAAAGCCTCCGTTGCCATCAGGCTTCACGATGTAGGCAATGCCTTGGGGCTCAGGATAGATACCCGTAGCCGCTTCAAATACGTCATCATGGCCAACGAGAACGGTGTTGGTTCCCGGCGTGGGCATCGCTGTCAGATAAGGCATGACGTTGTTCCGCATGAAGGCAAACTCTTCATCGGTATACTCTTCAGCCGGAAAGAAATTGAGCGCAGGAGTTTTTTCATAGTCGCCAAAGGCAAGAAAGGCGGTCTGCCAAGCTCGACAATATTGACTAGAGAACACCTCACCCACGGGAATCCCTAATTCGTCAAAGGACTCGCCAATTACCCTGGATTGACGCCAGCCATACTCACTCAACGTCCGCTGCGTCGAACAGTCGTTTAGATCAATATTGGGATCCGCTTGGTCAGCGTAGTCTTTTTCTGTCTGAGCATGACGGAAGTAAATTACATAACCCCCACCTCGCAGCTCATCAGCTAGTTCAGTGACTGAAAGTTGGTCTTCAAACTCCGCTGAGTACCCGCCTTCACCGCCTTCGCCACCTTCACCGCCTTCGCCACCTTCACCGCCTTCGCCACCTTCACCGCCTTCGCCACCTTCACCGCCTTCACCGCCTTCGCCACCCGCACCATTGGCCAGTAATTCGATGGCAGTTGGTGCGTCTTCAGAGGCTTCGGGGTCGAGGGCGTTAGCCGCGATCGCCCCCTGAGCACCCATCGCTAGGACGCTAGTAGCTAAGAACAGTTCTACAGACTTCAAACGTTTCGCCATTTTAGTTGAGAGCTCTTGTCAATAAATCAATTGAGAATGAGATTACTTCATGCCAAGAATGACTGTCAATAATAAAACAAGAGCCTCTAAGATAACTCCAGAGTTAAGTCTACGTTTGCCCAGGTTTTTGGCTGATTTCTTTTTTCTGGAGAGGTTTTGTGAGGCTGGTCAGGCAGCGGAGTTGCAGGAATCAAGGACAGCATAATTGATTTTAATTTTCATTAGTGATCGCGCTTGAAGGAAGTCTTTTGCATTGATTTCAGCTGGCAGCTGCGTTTGATTTGCATCTAGTGTCGGTTTTAACGTGTCTCTTGGCCCATCAGAGGGACATATTTGCGCTGTGGCAGTCCTATTGCTTTGGCGTAAGCTGCGATCGCGGCGATTACTTCACGCTGACAAAGCGCTCTTGGGCCATGATCCTCAGTGCATGCAGATCTTCGCGGCGGCTGATGGAAAGGGGCACCGTGGATTTCACTTCGTTGATGATGAGTTCTGTATCGACCGGGCGTTGCTCATAGATGGCGCGATATAGCGACGTAATGATTACCTGCTCAATCTCCGCGCCGCTAAAGCCATCCGTCGCCTGCACCAGGGCCGCCAGTTCAAAACGTTGCGGATCTTGCTTGCGCCGCACTAGATGAATTTGCAAAATCGCGGCGCGCTCGGCCTCATCTGGCAGATCGACAAAGAAAATCTCGTCAAAGCGCCCCTTGCGCAACAGCTCAGGGGGAATGCGGGAGAGGTCGTTGGCGGTCGCTACCACAAACACGTCGCCTGACTTTTCTTGCAGCCAGGTGAGAAAGTAGCCAAATAAGCGCCGACTCAGGCCGCCATCGGCATCACTGTCCGACTGGCCCATACTTTTTTCGATTTCGTCAATCCACAAAATCGCCGGGGACATGGTTTCTGCCAGGGTGACGGCGCGGCGAAAGTTCTTTTCGGATTCGCCAATGAACTTGTCGTACAGCCGTCCCGCATCCAGCTTCAGCAGTGGCATCTGCCACTCGCGGGCGATCGTCTTGGCCGCCAAGGACTTGCCACAGCCCTGAATGCCCACGATGAGAATGCCCCGAGGCGTCGGCAAATTAAAAGCTTTGGCCTGCGCCCCAAATCCGACCCGCGCCCGTTGGAGCCACTGTTTGAGACCGTTAAAGCCGCCGAGTTGAGCCGGATTCATTTCGGGTGGTACGTAGTCTAAGAGGCCGTCTTCGTGCAGTACTTGCACCTTGCGCTGCAACACCCGTTTCACGTCATCGGCGGTGAGTTTGCCGTCGTCTAGTGCGGCAAAGGCGATGACTTTGCGGGCCTGCTGTAGCGTCATGCCGCGCATGGCTTGCACGAGTTCGTCGATGCCATCGGGTTGGATTTCGACGCTGATGCGACCTTTGAGCGATCGCACCACTTCAGAAATGGCCCGATAGAGCTCGTCCGGTTCAGGCAGCTTGAGGTCAAAATAAACCACGTCCTGAGCGATATCCGGCGGCAGGGTGATGCTGTGGCCGGTGATTACCAAGGTCGAGCGATTTTGGGCAAATTGCTGAATCACTTCCCGCAGCTGCCGTCGCACGACGTCGTCATCTTTCAAATGTGGCCCCAAATCTTTGAGCCAATAAATAGCCTGAAACGGCAATTCGGCAATGTGTTTGAGGGCGTCAACGGGTTCAAAAGTTTGGTCCAGAGCCTGGGGTTTTTGGGTGCCCGGTGGGGCGTATTCGTTCGTCCAGCGATGTTGACTGTTGCCCTGCGATCGCGTCAGTCCTTGCGACACGCTCCATTCAAAGACGGCCATTTGCAACTCATTGATCGCCTTGTTGATTAACGTCCGTACCCGTTCTTCTTCGACCGTTTCAATCACAATGGCGGAATGAAACGACATCACCAACGTTTGAAATAGCCGAACGCTGCTGGCAAAAGTCATGGCGATTACTGGGGGAATTCTCGCCTTCAGAATGCCCCAATGCCAGGAGCGGCCATCATGCCGCCGTCAAATCTTGCGAATCAAGGTAAGGGGCGCGTTGGTTTAGAGGCATCAACAGTGTCTTGACTGGGGGGCGCTGTCGTTGTCATTGTGGCAGTCCTGGCAGCTGGCACTTCAAACTCCTGAGAATACCTGAGTTTTTTGATGTGGCGATCGCTTGCTGGCAGCGGCCATGATGAATTTACCCCGTGAGCCATACCATTCTGCTTAAGTTTCATGCGGTTGGCTATGGCCCAGCTTTCTTGATAAGTGTGGCGATCGCGGGATGCAGGCTATCTACCGATTAACTCGCATGCTTCCTCAAGAACTCACCCCCTGGCAAGCGCTGCGCCGCAGCCTCCGCTTGGTGGCCCAGGCCGCCCCCCGAGAACTGCGGCGGCTGGCTTACATCAATCTGATTACGGGCATTGGACCGTCCATTTCATTGCTGCTGAGCAAAATTGTCATTGACGAAGTCACTGCCTACTTAAAGCAGGGCAGTACCGACCCGCCGATGGAGGTGCTGTTGGGCAACTCCCTGCTGTTGTGGAGTGTGGCGATCGCCCTGGGGGTGAACCTGATTGTGGACTCGGTGGATGCGATCGGGACGAATCTCTTTGCGTCGTTGCGCGATCGGGTCGAGGGCTTTGTGCGGGGCAAGGTGCTGGATAAGGTTTCGTACTTTGACGACATCGCCCTGTTCGAGATGCCGGAGTTGCTGAATCTGTTGGAACTTACTGAAAAGGGATTGGCGCGGGTGCAGCGGCTCTCCTTTATTGTGGCGGCGACCTTTGTGGGCGTGTTCACGTTCATTCCCTCAGTGTTGGTTTCCGCTTCCATCGGCTGGTGGGTGCCCTTGGTCTTGGTGGTCTCGGCGACTCCGTCTATTTTTGTGGAAATGCGCCACCATCGCAAAAGCTGGCGGGTGGAGGAAACTCAGTCGAGCGTCAGCCGCAAAATGGGCATCTACAGCAAAGCCATTACCAGTCCTGACTTCGCCAAAGAAATTCGGCTATTTTCCCTGCAAGATGTGCTGCTTGATCGCTGGCAGGGACTCTTTGAAACTCTGTTTAGCAATATGGAGCAGGTGCGCCGCGAAGGAACCCTGACGGTTATGGCCTGGTCGTTGTTGGGCGGGCTCGGCGTTGCGGCCCCTTACATTTTTGTTGTGCTGGGAGTGCTCAATCGCACGTTTACCGTGGGTGATTTGGCGCTGTATACCGGTATCATTTTGCAGCTGCGTCGCAGTCTCTTTATTTTGATTGCCCATACGGGCGATTTGTACGATGTGTCCCTGGCGACGGCGCCCATCTTTCAATTATTGGATTTGGAGCCGCAGCTGGTCTCGGGGTCGCAGCGGGTGTTGCCCTCAGGAAGCGATCGCGCTCACCAGGGTATCCAGTTTCAGCAGGTGGGGTTCCGCTATCCCGGTACTGACCAACCCGCTGTGCTAGAGAACCTGACGTTCCACATTCAGCCGGGAGAGATGGTAGCGTTGGTCGGGGAAAATGGCGCGGGCAAAACCACTCTGGCCAAGCTGTTGGTGCGTCTGTACGATCCCACTGTTGGCCAAATCCTCTGGCATGGGCAAGATTTGAAGACGCTGGATTTAACCGCCTTGCGATCGCGCATTGCCGTGGTGATGCAAGACTATGCGCGCTTTCCGGCGACGCTGCGAGAAAATGTGGGTTGGGGCAAAATGGCGGATCTGCAAGATGACGATGCCATTCACACGGTATTGCAAGAAGCGGGCATCGCCTACCTGACCGACACGCTCAAGCATGGGCTCGAAACGCCGCTCGGTCGCCAACTGGAAAACGGCATCGATCTCTCTGGCGGACAGTGGCAGCGGGTCGCAATCGCGCGGGCACTGATGCGGCTCCATCAAGCGGAACTGCTGGTATTTGATGAGCCCACCGCTGCCCTCGATCCCAAAAATGAGCACGAAATCTACCGCATCTTTCGGTCCATCGCGCAGGGCCGCATGGCGGTAGTGGTCAGCCATCGCTTGGCTCTGGCTAAGCTGTGCGATCGCATCATTGTGTTAGAGCATGGGCAGATTCTCGAAGCCGGTACCCATGATGAGCTGATGGCCCAGCAGGGACGCTATCACAGCATGTTTACCCGCCAGGCCAGCAGCTATCGTGATGAACCGCTCTATTCTTCTGTCGGTTAAGAGAGCCCATGCAAAAGGGCTTGGCATTGCCAAGCCCTTACTGAGTGACATGCAGATTGAGATGCCCTCAGCGCCTTACCGAGTACCTGCCCCCCGGGTACGGGCAGGGGTGCCCCGTTGACTGGGGCGATAAAGTTTGGCGTGGCGATTGCGGCGTTGGGCCCGCGCTGAGGTATAGCCGGAGTTCTGGATGCTAGACATAAGTCAATTCCCTAATTTCATTGTGCTTGGAGTCAAGCTTCAGGGGTAGGGTACGGTTTTCCGGAAGTGGTATCCGCCCATCACTAGCCCACCAACTTGCTCGCCAGACTCTATTTTGATTTAAGCATTTTCGGCCAGGGTGATTGTGTGGGCTCAATTACACGTTACAGCCCCGCAGACTGAGGCGCTGTGGGCCAAACGTGATTAAGATAGCGGTTGGCGATCGCCCCTCGCTGACTGCAACGCCTTGGGGATTGTCACCCCTGCCGCTGAGCCTAACTTCGATAGGGTACAAAGGTAACAGCCCTGAGCCGGCGACTGAGTTGCCTATCGCGCGGGGCGTTGCTGCTCGTCATCTAATTTCCAGAGGACACCATCATGGCTCGCTGGCATTGGCTTATCGGACTTGGACTTTGCGCGCTTTTGGGTGCCTGTGAGCCGACCTCTAACGCTTCCTCCACCGCGTCTGATAGCACGACCGAAGAGGCGACGTCGACGGATGTCGCCAGCACGGACACAGATGCCACCGCTGCGGTCGATGTCCAGTTGTCTGACACGTTAATTGTGCCGGGCGATCGCGTGGGGCCGATCACCAGCGACACTAGCCGCGATCGCCTGGTCGAACTATTTGGCGAAGCCGCCCTGACGGACACCGAAGTTGCTGTGGGCGAAGGCTTTACTGAATCGGGGACTGTGGTTGCCGCAGGGAGTGACAGTGCCTTTGCCGTGATCTGGGTGGATGATAGTCAGGCCGAGCCCGCCACCGTTAAAGATTTTGGCACCGACTGGGCCACGCCAGAGGGGATTAGCATCGGCACCTCGTTTGCGGAACTGCAAGAAATTTTGGGGCCGTTTGAGCTGTATGGCTTTGGCTGGGACTATGGCGGCACCCTCGTGCTCGAAGGCTCTAATCTCTCAGACTATTACGGCGTGCTCATTTTGCGCGTTCAGCCTGCCGATCCTGACCTCTTTCAGCAGCAGGCGGGGGCCTTTCAGGCATTGCTGGGCGACAAGTTAATTGCCTCAGATAATCCAAGTCTGCCCGAGCTCAATTTGGTGGTGGATGAAATGATTGTGTATATCAATCCCCCGGCGAATAATCCCCCGGCTAATTAGTCGTCGGTGCCTGAGCCTGAGCCGACGCGGTTCATCAAACGCTCACAATTCGGCGTGGGACTTTTTTCCTGATTTGTGATCTCAAGTTGGGAAAACAGGATCATTGCCGCTGCTTGGATGACTTTAATCTGGTGTCTCCAGCGGCGTGCAACCCATCCTGATTCGTCTATGAGTATGCGATCGCGCTAGCCCCCACAGCGGTTGGTCGTAGCCCTGCCTACCATCGAGTTGTGAGTGCATCCTGTGAATAATCAATCTGTTTCTCGTCGCTGGTCTCCCCTCGCCGATTACGCCGTCTTGCTGGGGTCGGGGGTGGGCGCAGTCGCCTCTCTAGCTACGCAAAATGCGGCGGTGGCAACCGTCCCGATGACGGCGTTGGTGGCCATGGGCTTGCTCAACCGACGTCGCCTTGATCAGATGATGCAGCGCGGCGATCGCTCCCTGACCGATCTGGAAGCCAAGCTCACGACCGAAGTCACGGCCTTGTCAGACCAAGTGTCAGCCCTGCCGACTCCGGAAGCGATCACCCAGTTGCAGCGCTCGGCCATCGCCTATAGCGATCGCAACATCACCCACTGCATCGAGTCCATTGACCGGGTCGAGCGATCGTTCAACCAGCGCCTTGACCAGCTCGCTGCTCCCGACTTGAGCGGTCTGCATCAAGAGACCGCCGCCCTGCGCGACCAATATGCCGAAATTTGCACCTCGGTCAGTAACCTCAGTAAGCAAGTCGAGCGCTTGTCACACCTGCCTCGCATGGAGTCGACCGAAGCTGATGTCGCCCAGTTGAAAACTGAAATCATGCAGCTGCGCGTCAGCCTGGAAAGTGTGGGCAGCGAAAGTAAAACCGCCCAGGCTACTTTGCAAGACGCCGTGCGACACCTCGATCGCCGTTTGCGCCAAGTCCCCAACGGGGCTGACCCCAACATGCTCAAAGGTGAAGTGCGGGAGCTGATCAAAGCCGTCTCTGACCTGGTGCCCCGCCGCGATTTCATGGCCCTGAGTGAAAAGCTCGCCATCGTGCAGGAGAGCCAAGACTCTCTGCGACAGACCCTCGATCAACTGCGCTCAGCGACTGATCCAACTGTGCTGAATGGTCATGCCCAGGCCGCTTCTACCTTTGACCTGCAGCAGTTCCAAATCGAACTGACCGCACTGTCATCGGGGCTCAAACAAGTCGAGACCCGCTTGGAAGATATTTCCGTTCCCTTTGACATCACTGCAGAAATTCGTGGCACGACCGCTACTTACCTGAGCGGTTTGCAGTGGCAACTCTCTCTGCTCGAACAGCAAACCCAAGATTTGATGGAGCAACAGCGGGGATTGACGGCCTTGCCCCATAGTCGTTTGCCTGGGGCCCTGCACCGTCTGCCAGAAAGTGGCCAACCCGATCACCAGCGCTGCGAATGGTTGATGGCTCTAAGGGGGCAAACCTCAGAGCCGGGTTGGTCAGTGGTCGATCAGGCGCTCTTTCAGGCCTTGGATGAGGTGACTGAGCGTTTGGTGTTGGTGTGGCCTTGGTCGGAGACGGTGGCGTTAGATCAGCATTTGGTCGAGCGTTTTGAAGAATTGCTGGCGGGGGGCTGTCGGTTAGAAATTGGCTGGTGTCATCCGGGCGATCGCCACCAGGGTCGTTTGCTCAAGTCCATCGCCCAGCAATGGCGACTCACGACTGCCCAGCGCCGCCTGCTGAAATCGACTCTCAACCAGCTGTTGCCGCTCAAGCAAAAATATCCCGATCGCTTCTCCTTCAAGATTCTGGGCACTAAAGAGCAGTTCATCGTGTGCGATCAGCAATATGCGATCGTCGGCTTGCAGTCCTTACCCGCCACGAGCAGTGTGTTTCCAGAATTGGACGTGCGGGTCAAAACTCACGACCCGGCGGTGATTACCCAACTGCTGCAACGCTTTGAAAAGCCCGATGTGCTGCCCGAAGATGCTGACGCCTACTTTAATCGCGCCGTCACTCGCTACGACCTGCGTGATGCCGAAGGGGCCATGAATGACTATGCCCAAGTCCTGCGGTTGACGCCGGGGGATGCCGTTGCCTTAAACAATCGGGGCCTGATTTGGGCCGAGAGAAAGCAGTACCAGCGAGCGTTAGAAGACTTTGACCATGCCCTGAGCCGTGACCCCCACCTCTTCTCTGCCCGCTGCAATCGCGGTTGGTTACAGATGCAGCGAGGCTATTTGGATGAAGCGATCGCGGACTTTACCCACGCAATTCAAACCCCGGTGAACGTAGCGATTCCTTATTTTTATCGCGGCTATGCGCGGCAAAATCTGGGGGATAGCTTGGGGGCGATCGCCGACTTTACCCAGGCCATTCAAAGCAATCCCCGAGCGGCTTTACCCTATTGCTATCGTGGCGCAGCCTATCAACGGCAGGGCGACTTCAACCGGGCCATTCACGATTTAGAAGCGGCTGCCTCGCTCATGCATGCCCAGGGCGACCATCAAGCGTTGGCTCAGGTGACCCAAGCGCTTACCTCTCTCAAGCGAGTCGAGCTGACGCAGCCCATTGCTCTCCACTCTGCTTAGAGCGTTTATTCGGCAGCCCGATACTGGGTTCACTAGCCCAATCTGGGAACCCTAAAACCATTGCATCTTTAAATTCAAATGCGGATGAAAGGACTTGAACCTTCACTTCACGAGGACACTAGAACCTAAATCTAGCGCGTCTACCAATTCCGCCACATCCGAAATGTCCAGCATTTGAGAGTTTCATTGTATCGTCAGCAGTCTCTATTTCTGCTAATGCGATCAGTTTCGGGCAGAATTAGTAAGCCGCAAAGAACTCTGTTCTATTTGCCATCACTTCTTACTTTCTTTTTCTTCTGACGCCTCTTTTACGCACTCTTCTCTTTTCAAGTTACACAAAAAAATCTCTGATCAAATTACAGATTTCAAAGACATATGAAAAAAATAATGTTAGGAAATGAGGTAAACATGCTGCTCAGATCAAGAGCCTTGAGGCTTCAAATCCTTTCTTTCAAAGCAAATCAATATCTATACTCTATTTGAGTCACTTTGGTTTTCCTCGGATTCATTGCATAGTAAGTGAATTCGTGCTCAAAATGCACAAGTGTCACTTTGCCATTATCCGCCTTATATTCACAATACATTGGTGATTTTGGTCGACAGTCAACCTCGCCACCATTGTCCTTCGCAAACATGTTGATTTTGTCAACGGCCCTATCAGAATCCATGCCAACAGAAACATACCGATCTAAAGTTGGCTCTGGCGCTGAATTGTCGACAAAATAGCTGTCAGACATAGAAGATACAGTCAAAACTGTAGATACTGAAAAGAATAGAATCAAGAAATAAAAGTATGCTGACTTTTCGAAGTGAATCAAATTTATGGTAGGAAAAAATCTAGAAATAATCCAGCTAAAAACAATAATGGTAGGCGGAAAAATCAGGAAACTAAGTCCAAACAATTTATAAGCTGTCAAGATTTCAGAGGTTACATAACAGGTGACTGAACTTGTTACCAGAAAAGTGTATAGTACCCAAAAAATAACTTCTGGCATAGAAGTAAAGGAATTCTTTAGTCTGAAATCAAGTTTTGACTGAAGTTGTTGTTTTCTCTTGAGTGCTATCTGTTCTTTTTCAGCTTGCATCAATTTCAAGACTTTAGATTTAAAGACAGAAATCTCTATCTTTAAATCTTTGCTGACCATTAGCAAGAGAGATTTTTGGATGTCCTCTAGGCCTAATTCATATTTTTTGTATTTAGCCAAGGATTTTGCTCGAAGCAAATAACAGGTTGCAAACTCGTCTATTGTTAACTTTGTGGTAATAGTATGCTGAAATATCTTTTTGACCCCGATCTGATTAAGTGCGATCAATTTCTCGTCTGATTCAGCTTCCTCGATCACCTCTGAAGCTTTCTCTATAACTAGCTCATGTTTATCGCGAAGAAAGAGATACCAAATACTAGTAAAGGAGACTCTAATTGAATTTGGTTGTATTAAATTAGCCTTTTCTAAGTCACGTTCAGCACCCAAGAAATTCTTTTTTTTAGTTAACTCTATAGCTCTTAGCAAGTATGCTTCTAGATGATTTTCGTCACAATTGATCGACTGATTAAGGAAGTTGATAGCTTGATCTGGATTCCGGCTTTTTTTAGCCTTATGAAAGTATTCAAGTGATTTGCGAATCTTTCTGTTCATATTTTCACTAAAACGGATGCGGATCAGCAGCTACCTTTCAAATGGTGATAATCTTTTGATTGAATTTGATTGCGGATATGGATATTCAGACTATTCCCTTTATAGCAACAAGGATCTCTATTGCTTAATAGAAAGATACTTGAAATTGAGTTGCATTAAGATAAACATCAGAGTGATTCTATTCGATGAATACTTTTAAGCAGCGCAGTACCGACCCGCCCATGGAGGTGTTGCTGGACAACTCTATGCGGTTGTGGAGTGTGGAGATCGCCTTAGTAGTGAATCTGATTGTAGACTCGGTTGATGCGATCTGAACCAATTTGTTTGAGTCTTTGCGAGATTGGGGCAATGTCTTTGTGCGAGGCAAAACTTAACCTTTTTTGCCTCGCTCTATTAATTAAAGTGATTTTAATGGAAGAGAAAGATTTGGAGAAAAGTGCCCCCCAGATAGGAAACCCAAGATGTGTAACGTCTTAAGAAGCTTCTGATTTGGCGAAAAGCGTAACCATTCGATCTCGCGTTCACACCATTGATGACGTATGGGCTAAGGCAGCAAATTATCTTCAAAGAATTTACCTATCAGTTCCTAGGTTATGAACTGATACCACCCTGTCCAGATCGGATTCACTCTTAAACAACGCCCGTGTGACGGGCAACTGTCTGATGAACAATATTCCGTCGTTTTAGCGAAAAATCTCAGGTATTAGAGATTGCCTTATTGATAACCTACTCACTATAAAGGAAAAGATACTCTAAACAAATACTCTCAGCTACTTCCAGGAACTCAGAAATCCTTGCCTCCAAGGAGATACATCAGTTCCATACTTTTAGAAGAAAAGTTGCGTAGCAGTTAGAACAATTGCAACTGACACAATTCAGGATGCGGATGAAAGGACTTGAACCTTCACGTCACGAGGACACTAGAACCTAAATCTAGCGCGTCTACCAATTCCGCCACATCCGCAGGTTTATCTATACTATCCGACAGTTTCACGATTGAATAGCCTGTTTGGCGTTTCTTTTTTCAGAACCCATCAGAGCATCGGCTAGACGAGCAATTGGCCCACACGAATAGAGGTGGGCCAGCGGCGGCATGGAAAACCAAACTGCTATCGCGGCTGCCTTAAGGGGCGTACACTTCCGCTTCCAGCCCTTGGTTGCGTAGTTCTTCGATCAAAGCGCTAGCCCCTTCAGAAGTATTAAACGCCCCGAGCTGAATACGTGCCCCGACGTCGAAGTTGCGTACGTAGGCATCTTGCACCACCGTTCTCGCATCATCCAGAGATGGATCCCCCGTATAGTCAGTGACTACGTAATAGGCACTTTGGGGTGACACACTCGTGGCTCCGCTGTTAACCGATGAAGTTGCTGAGCTAGGCGGTGACGGCTGGGTTTGAGTTTGCACTGGGGCCGCTGGTTGGGGGGTGGGGGCTGGTGCGGGCGCCGCTGGTGCCGGGGCTTGGTAAATCGGCGCTGCGGGCTGTGGGGCCGGAGTGGTGGTGGTGGGAATTTGATTCACCGTGGCGGGCGTATTCGCAGCCTCGCGTCTCATCGCTGCGGCTCGCTGGGTCTCTGAAAGCGCCTGGGGGTCGTCAGTGGTCGGGGCCGTCGCCAGCTCGTCTGACAGAGCGGTTTCACCAGAGGGCACGGTACTCAGATTGTTGAGCCCCAAATCAGCAAACTCACGCTGGGACAGGTCAGGACTTAGCGGCGTCAGAGGTGGCTCAGCGGTCTCATCTAAATCAGTCGTGGCAACATCGGCCTCATTCTCAGCCGTCGCCTCAGAGTCAAGCTCATCACTGGGGAAAAATCGTGCCAGCGGCGTCTGCTGAAACAAATTGCTGGCGGCGGTGGGGTTGACGAGCAAAAAGCCCAGACCCGCACTAGAGACTAGCAACAGTAATAAAGCGCCGAGGCCTAAGGGCGTCAGCCATGATTTGGGACGACGGCGGGTTGCCTGCCTGGTGGGGGACTGACCGGGGTAAGGCGCGGCCTGCTCAAGATTTTCTAACAACGCTGCGGAAGAAGGCATATAGGTGTCTTGCGCTGCGTGAGGTTGAGGCACGATAGCGCTTCTCAGGGCGGCTACTTCTGAGGCTGATGCCGTCGTCATACCGGGGGGCGACTCAATTTGTTGCAGCCGAGGGTTCGGTGGGGGTGGGGGTGGCATGACGCCAGCTCGGGCACCGGGAGTCGAGGTGGGCACGTTGATCAAATTGGGGGAAGGCTGGCGGCGGAGCCGAAACTGGGTGGGCGAGCCCCCGGGATACGCTTCGCCGCGTTTCGCATAGCGATAACGGGCCAACTCGTAGTCTAAGTTGATATTTAGGCTCGACAGGGTGCTCCTCAGCGCGGGCTGCAATCCTTCTACTAAGGATGTGTGGGCACTGGGGGCCGCAAAATTGGGCCGCTGGGGCGCAGTAGAGGGGGTCATGGGCTCGCCTCACAGAGGGACAAGAACTACAGGTCTGAACTGAAATAGTCAGACAGCCGCATCGCGATCGCATTCAAAGCAGACCGGAGCGCGTGTTATCGGCGAGATGGCTCGGCTAGGGACGAGTCTCAGGATACGGCCCTCTCGGCACGCGGCTAATCGATACGGCAAGTGTTAGGCCATGTGACGCCGTGGGCGGCGATCGCAGACCAAAACTCGCATTTAGTTATAGCAATGTCAGCCGAAAAGTGAACAGTTGATCCCAGAAGTTTTGCTCATTTTTTGTGAAAGTCTCTATATTTAGGGGTGTGGTTAGGCGATATTCTCTAGCAGTGGCGGCCACACCCTTTGGACTAGAACGTTTGAACGATCCGCCTGGTGCTCTATGCGCGGGTTAGTCGCCCCGCTACTCAACTGTTGCTTTCAGCTTTTATGCAGTCGATTCACGCCCTGATGCAAACCCTCGAGCGATCGCCGCAATGGCAGGCGAATGCCAGCTTGCGGCGGGTGTTAGCCCACTGGCCGCAGCTGGTGGGTGAGGCCGTGGCGCAGCATAGTCGTCCGACCAAAATCTATCGCCAGGTGTTGCAGGTGTCGGTTTCGAGTGCCGCCTGGTCGCAGACGTTGACCTTTGAGCGATCGCGCATTTTGCAAAAACTGCATACGGCCCTGCCGGAGACGCAGTCAACCATTCATGACTTGCGGTTTGCCCCCGCTGACTGGCAGCGTCTCACCCAGCGATCGCACCCCACCGCACGCCCCACCCTGGCTGATCACCCGAGCTGGGCTGAGTCCCCTCACGAGCGCCCCCCGGTTGTGCCTCCGAGTGCCCATGCCGCCTTTCAGCAGTGGGCTGAGCGCAAGCGTACCCAGCTCGCGAGTCAGGGCAACTGTCCACAATGTGGCAGCCCTTGTCCAGCTATGGAGGTGGGTCGTTGGGGCATGTGTGCCGTGTGCATTTCCCATCAGTGGTATCGACCTCAGAACCAAAATCGCCTCAGTTAAGACGAGTACTCGTGTTTCAGCTGGGAGCCCTTGGCTGTAAGGTAGGCACCCAGCAGTCGTCCGAGCAAGGCGGTGGACCATCCAAAGTCTCATGGAGCGATCGCGGACGCTATTGATGACCAGGCAAAGTCGCTCAAAAAGACTGAAAACACATCTAGTTTGCAGGAAAGGCAAATGTCGAAATTGACGGCATTGGCGAGTAGAACATGGGGCTCAAGACAGCTTGAAAGCCTAAATTTCTGCATAAAATCGCTGCTGCTGAACTAACAAATCAGCCGAAAAGATCGAAAGTCAAACTGTATTTAAAAACACTAAATGATTTGCGGAATTGTCAAAACTGGATCCCTGACAATATGCCGACAATAAACTATCGTTTTCTCTGCGAAGAAATCCATTATAGATTTTTGAAGCAAACATAAAGAGAATATAAACTGCCGAAAAGGCAAAAATAGACCTACAACAATTGCTAGGCTTGGGTCTGCTATTTTTTATCTACGAAAGGCAGAAGAATTTATTAGAGAAAATAATGACTTAAGTATATTTTGGAATCAATCTATAATGGACGCTTCTCAGTTGGGTGTTTCTTGTTGTCAACGCTGCCGTTACTTTACGCTGGCGGGACGACGAGGTGGTCAATGTGGTCAGCTCAACGTCACGGTCAAGGGCAACTGGTCAGCGTGCTCGTTAGCGGCTCCCGTCTTTATGGAACCGATGAGTGCCGTTACTCAACCACCAGTGGCCGTTTGGCCGCAAGGCATTGTGCTCAACCATCCCGATTTTGAACAGTTGGAATCTGATTATTTAAAAGAGACGGCTTAACCCGTGAGGTGACACATTGTTGGTGTGGTCACTCATGAGGCAATGGTTGAATTGACACCAGGCCACCCCAATTTTGTGCCTGGTGTCGGGGCGTTAGGGAAGCCAGGGATAGTCTCGAAAATCGGGCGATCGCTTTTCTAAAAAGGCTTGTTTGCCCTCACTACCTTCTTCAGTCATGTAGTACAGCAGGGTGGCATTGCCAGCGAGTTCTTGCAGGCCGGCTTGGCCATCACAGTCGGCGTTAAATGCGGCTTTAAGACAGCGAATTGCAATAGGACTTTTTGCCAAGATTTCTTGTGCCCATTGCACCCCTTCGGCCTCTAAGCGATCAATCGGCACCACGGTATTAACTAAGCCCATTTCAAGTGCCTCCGGGGCCGAATATTGGCGACACAGATACCAAATTTCCCGAGCTTTTTTTTGGCCGACGATGCGAGCGAGATAGCTAGCGCCAAAGCCGCCGTCAAAGCTGCCCACTTTGGGACCAGTCTGACCAAAAATGGCGTTGTCGGCAGCGATCGTCAGATCACACAACACGTGTAAAACGTGACCGCCCCCGATCGCATAGCCTGCCACCAGGGCAATGACCACCTTCGGCATCGAGCGAATCAGGCGCTGCAAATCTAAGACATTGAGACGCGGCATACCCCCTTCGTCGATGTAGCCTGCCTGCCCCCGCACACTCTGATCCCCACCGGCACAAAAGGCATATTTGCCGTCGGTGTGCGGTCCGGCGCCGGTGAGCAACACCACGCCAATGGCGGTGTCTTCGCGGGCATCGGCAAAGGCGTCATACATTTCGACCACGGTCTTGGGGCGAAAGGCGTTACGTTTGTGGGGGCGATTGATCGTGATCTTCGCGATGCCCTCGGCCTTGTGATAAAGAATGTCTTCGTAGGTTTTGGCAGCTTGCCACTGAATATCCATGTCATTTGGCTAAATGAGGTCATGGACTAGCTTAGAGGCGATCGCCCCCTTTCGCGAAAGCCCAATGCAGTCGTGGCTGAGGCTGCGCCAGGGACGCCTGTCAGCCAGGCAGGGATGCGGGGTAAAGGGCGGTGGAGAAGGGGCGACAGGACTGAGGGCTGAGCCGCCGCCCATCAGGGTTCAGTTCCGCTCTTCGAGGGTCAACTCGCCGTCCCAGACGCGCTCTTGCATTTGGCGAAAGAGGCGACACATCTCTGGCGTGATGTGCCCCGATCGCAGCATTGCGGCTTTGATGCTGGTTTCTTCTTCATGGGTGATTTGTCCATCGCTGGCCGCTTGCACCATGAGGGCTTCGACTGTGTGGCAAATCGAGTGTGGCGCACTCCGCGTCGCAGTGCGGATAGATAATTGTTCAATATTCATAGGTGTCTCCGGTGGTGGAGCATCAGACAACCCGGGAGCACTGGTCGAGAGGCGATCGCCTCTTGCTTGCCACGATCCCACGCCTCGTCAACTCAGGCGGATTGATGTGATCCCCGGCTCAAAATGGATAGATTGCTTGACTGTAGTGTGTAGGCGGGAGCAGGCAACCTCACTCAAATGCTAACGGCAGCCGCTCTGAAAACCGCGATCGCCCCTGGGGATCACACAGTCTGTTGAGGTTCGTTGCAGATATTTATCTGCTGTAGCGGCTTGTAATATTAGGGTCAGCGCCGGGGCGATCGCGACTTTTTGCCCCGCCGGGATGAATGCTTCGGCGTTTTCCCTTTGCCTTGGCCGGTAGGAGGCGTGCGGTGCGCGCCAAAATACTTTTCGCTGCGATATCGCAGCCAGATGCGCAGCTGTTGGGGAATCTTTTCTTTTTCCGCTTTGGTCAAGGTGTTGTATAACGCCAAGGCTTTTTCTCGTTCGCCCCGGCAAGCGGCATTGTTGTGGGCATCCCAATAGCTGCGGGCCACTCGAATGCGACGGCACACTTCTTTGACGAGGGCATCCCCTTTCAGCGGTTCTTGAGAAGCAGGCATCTCAACTTTCTGAAGCTCTCTAAACGGTTGTTCTCTAGTGTGCCAGGCTTCTCCAAAAGACCGCTATGTGACAGTATCTACACGGGGCCTTAGTGGTGCTGGCAGTTCGATGGCGGGGCAGGGTGCGATCGCCCCCAGGTCTGGCCCCTCGCCCGGTTCCGCGTGAGTCCCTTTGTTAGTCGTTTTGTGGGTCATTCTCCCTGCATGAAAATCGCTACCTGGAACGTCAATTCCGTCCGCAGCCGCCTCACCCACGTGACCGATTGGTTAGCCGAACATCCCGTCGATGTGTTGTGCCTGCAAGAAACCAAAGTCGTGGATCAAGACTTTCCCCATGAGGCGATTAAAGCGGTCGGTTATCAAGCTGAGATCAGCGGCCAAAAGTCCTACAACGGTGTTGCTCTGTTGAGCCAACAGCCTTTGCAAGACGTCAGCAGGGGCTTTACCCCCATCGTCGGTGCGGCGGCGGTCGGCGACCTGGATGACCAGAAGCGAGTGATCACAGGCATGCTCGATGGCGTGCGGATTGTGAATTTGTACGTTCCCAATGGTTCCTCCATCGGCAGTGAAAAATACGAGTACAAGATGCGCTGGCTCACGCTGCTCAAAACCTACCTGGAAAAGTTGCTCGCCGATCACGATGCGTTACTCGTCTGTGGCGACTTCAACATTGCCCTCGAAGACCGCGACATCCATGATCCCGAGGGCAAAGAGACCCACATTATGTCGTCGCCCAAAGAGCGGGAGATGCTGACGGAGGTGCTGTCGGTGGGGCTCAAAGATGCCTTTCGCAAGTTCACCGACGAAGGCGGACACTTTAGCTGGTGGGACTATCGGGCGGCCTCCTTCCGGCGCAATCGGGGCTGGCGCATCGACCATCACTACCTGTCGCCCAAGCTGTACGATCGCGCCCAAAGCTGCGTGATTGATGTGGAACCCCGCCGCCGCGAAAAGCCCAGCGACCATACCCCCGTGATTGTTGAAATTTAGCTTGGCCCAAGATGATGTCTTCTGAAAGCAACCTGCAAGAATGGCTGTTTGTCGCTGGCTATCTCTCGTTTCTGGTCTTTGTGGTGGGGGCGGTGATTGCCTCGACCTCGCGCTCAGATTAAAGACCCGGATGGACTGCAACTTTCGTTAAGGGGCCGCTAATGCCGAAAAAAATCAGGCGATTCCTAATCGCTCAGGATTGAATCTCAGCGATCGCCCCAGGCATTAACCATTTCTCAGGCTGTGAGGGATAAAAACGATGATGGCAAATGTGAGACTGAGGGCTCTGGAAAAGGAAGATCTACGCTTTATTCATCACCTAAATAATAACCGCAGCATCATGGCATATTGGTTTGAAGAACCGTATGAATCTTTTGATGAGCTTGAAGATCTCTACGACAAACACATCCATGACAATGCCGAGAGACGATTTATTGCGGTTAATGCCGAAAACGTGCCAATCGGTTTGGTCGAGCTGGTTGAAATTGACTATATCCATAGAAGTACAGAGTTTCAGGTCATTATTACCCCTGAGCATCAAGGGCAAGGATATGCCAGAAAACTCATCAAATTAGCGTTAGATTATGCCTTCACAATTCTGAACTTGAATAAAGTCTATTTGGTCGTTGCCGAAGACAATGAGAAAGCGATTCATCTCTATAAAGCCTCAGGATTTATTGAAGAAGGACACTTGATAGAAGAGTTTTTTATTAACGGCAAATACTGCGATGCCATCCGGATGTATATCTTGCAACGTCAGTATCTCGAATTATCACGTCGGCAGAGTAGCGCCACTTAGGAATTGGAATTAAATTAAGTGTGAACAGCCGTCTCGGCTGTTCAAGAGCAGGCAAGATGCCTGCCCGATAAGACTTGGATTTGATCAAATTCTGATGCTTGAGTGGTGATGCGATGGGTGCGATCGCGCCTGGTCGAAGGGGCGACTATGGCACGTTGAGGGTGCTCCTGGGGTGGTGAAAGTCACCAGGAGCTGAGGTTGAAAGTATGGAGTGATTATGGCCCCAGATTGGGTATTTGAAATTGCGTATGGGGTGCTGGGCTTGCTGGGCTGCTGGCAGTTTGACCAAGCGGTGAAAAAATGGGCAGTGTTGATCTCCCATCGCACCTGGCCAAAAGCGATCGCTAAACTACGCGGCGGTTCCCGAGTGGCTTACACCGAATCGCGCACCTTGGTTGAAGACCCCTACGACAACATTGATCGCAACTATTATCACAGCGTTGATGCGGGGCCGTTTTTTTCCTTTGCCACCACTCGCTATTACTATCCGCAGTTGCGCTTTACCTACGATCATCAGGGCACTGAGGTCGCAACTGATAACCTCGCTCCTCATAACCGGCATGCCTTTTACTTTGGCCGCGAAAGCGTTGCGGCGATCGTCGATCACTACTCAAATCTCCGCACCTTTCCCGTTCGCTACTATCCCCCTCGGCCGGGGCACGTGTTTATGGGCTACCGGCATTTTCCTTGGGTCTGGACGCCGATTCAAACCTTGCTAGGCTTGTTTCTGATGCTGAATTTCAGCATTACGGTAGAAACCGTCTTGACTCATTTCGGGATTGAGGAGCCGCAAATTGCCGATCGCGTGATTTCGATTTACATCATTCCGCTCCTCGCTTTGGGATATGCGATCTGCCGCATCCTTGCCGCCCGCGCCCCTCGCCATGCCGGTTAATCTTTGGCCAGAGGTCGTCTGCAACGCCCATGAGGAACTGGGAAGGCGCAGCCTCCGCAAAGTTAACTCTTGCCTCTGCCAACCCGTGTGTTGCTTGCTGTTATGAATCGCCAATTCAAGCTTTTCGCCTTGTTATGGTTGCTCGGCATGACCGGAGAAGTCGCCCTCCTGTGGGCCGATTTGCCGCTACCGCCTGGTCCCTTACCGTTGCCGTTGTCTACGATCAAAGCCTTGATGTTGCTGCAAGGGATGGTGCTGCTGACGATCGCAGTTGTCCTGGGGGTGGTGTTGGCTCCCAGGGTGCAGCTTGCAGCCCCCTGGTTAGAGGCGATCGCCCAGGGGATGCCGCTCTCTCAAAGAGCCCTCAAACCGCCACTTGTTTGGGGGGCGATCGGGGGCCTGGTCAGTGCAAGCCTGGCTCTGCTCTGGTTGGCCGGGTGGCAACCCGCCCTGCCGCCGGAGTTTCTGACGGCAGCGAAGACTTATCAGCTGCCGCTCTTTGCCCGCATTTTGCGCGGCGGCATGAGTGAAGAGATTTTGATGCGGTGGGGACTCATGACGCTGGTTGTGTGGCTGCCCTGGCGGATCGCGCAAAGACAGCGCGACCTGCCACTGCATCCAGGCTATTACATCGCTGCCCTCAGCCTGACTGCCGTCATCTTTGGGGTGCTACATTTGCCCCTGGCATTTTTGCTCAGCCCAACCGTCACGATCTCGCTCGTGGTGTACATCATCGGGGCGAATGCGATTGTCGGGGCGATCGCGGGTTACCTCTATTGGCAATGGGGCCTCGAAGCCGCCATTATCGCCCATGCCCTCTTTCACGTTTTTGTCGCTATGGTTGAAGGCTGGGGATGGCTGTGAACCAAGCCATTGATGGGGGTGACCGAAGGTGTGCGGTTTTTCGAAATCAACCATCACTGACTGACTGAAGGGCTGTGCGTGGCCATCAATGCCTCAGCCCCGTCAATGTCTGGACGAATTGGGCATTGCCCAACCTCACCCATTAGGGATGCTACTTGCCAGCAACGCCCTAAGCCGATCGCCCCATTTCGAGCAACTTTTCGGCTACAGCCTCATCGACGGGCATCACCGAGAGGCGATTACCCCGCTTCACCACCAGCAACTCTTCTGGTGAGAAGGTCGCCTTCAGCGTGTCGAGGGTGATTTGCTCGGCAAAGGTTTCCACATAGCCGACTTTGACGGTGCGCCAGCGGGGTTCCTCGGGCTGCGATTTGGGGTCGTAATATTTGCTCGACTCGTCGAACTGAGTGGGGTCAACGATATCCGCCTCAATAATTTTCATCAGGCCGACAATGCCCGGTGGCTTGGTATTGGAATGGTAGAAAAACGCCAGGTCATCCACCTGCATTTCCCGCAAAAAGTTCCGCGCCTGATAGTTGCGCACCCCGTCCCAAATCTCCGTGGGGTCGTTTGCTAAATCAGCGATGCTGTACACATCGGGTTCAGATTTCATCAGCCAATAGCGCATCGGTGGTGAGGGCCTCTAGTAAGTAAGTTTGGGCGGCATTACTGGGCGTCAGTGTGACTTCGCGTCCCGCCGCCGGATGATGGGAGAGGGCAATGTTTAAGGGCTCTGGCGGCAAATAGCGCAGCCGCTCCGCCCACTCGATCGCCACTATCCCCGGCGGGTATTCTATCCCCTCCCAGTAACTTTCTAAAAATAGGCGATCGCTCTCGGCCCCTTCCAGCCGATACAGATCGACGTGATAGAGCGGCAGGCGTCCCCGGTCATATTCATTGATCAGCGTAAAGGTTGGGCTATCAATTTCGTCGGGAATAGCGAGGCCCTGCCCCAATCCTTTCGTCAGTGTTGTTTTGCCTGCCCCGAGATCCCCGGTCAGCAACACCACCGTCCCGGCCTCTAGTCGCACCCCTAGCCATTGTCCCAGGGCAAAGGTGGCGCGATCGTCAGGTAGCAAAAGCGTCTTGGACATCATCATGAGTCGGATGAAGCAGCCGGTGGCAGTCGGAGGGCAGTAATCAATGATAAAGTGCCGCCGACCATGCCCCAAATCAACCAAAAACCGAGGTCAGCCCCTTTGCGCTGAGCGATTTGCGCTGCCACCAAGCCAATCAGGCAGTGCAATAGCGTCATGACCACCACCGAGAGGGGCAGGCCGATCGCTGCCAAGTCAGGTAAATCAGTGAGATAGGATGAGGGCATCAATTTTGTGAGCGTAAGCAGTTTGGCAATGAGAGATCCCCTTTGGCGCGTGAAGTCACTGCCTTGGATTCCCCTAATTCAGAATGCCTTACTGACGGTCTTGCTGGCGACGGTGTTGGACATTGCGCTGATTTTTTTGCTATCAGCGATGTTGACGGTTTGGTCAGCGGGGGCCACGGCGCTGCTGCAAGGGGGCGTGGTGGGGTTGCTGTTGCAGGTGGTGGCAGCAGGCGGCATTGGGGCATTAGCCGTGGAGCTGATGGAGCGGTTCTTTCGCGTCGTGCGGTTAGATGCGGCCTCGTTGTGGGCGTTGGTGGGCTGCTTGGCGCTGGTGCTGTGGCTCAAAAGCTTGCTGCCCATTCCCAGCTTTTTGGTGGGCATTAGCTATATACAGCTAGTCGGGATGATGTTGGGGCTATTCTCCCGAGGACGCTCCCATTGGCGCTGGTGATTCGTCACTGCGTTTCACTTGCAGCCATTCTTCAACGATGAAGGGGGCGATCGCCATCTCAGCCGGCTCCATTCCCAGCAAAGGCACCTGCACCTCTAGCGGCAGGGCTTGATCGAGCTCCGTGAGCAGCGGCGCGAGGTCAAACTGGCCGACATTGGGCGGCAGGGTCTTCGCTTGAGGATCGACAATCCACGGCAGTTGGCGACTTTGCCCCGTAGGCGCGGTCACCGTGGCAGGGTGCTGCTGATCCACTTCTACCGCGCCCGGAAAACCCACCAGCCGTAAATAGTAGCCTTGCAGGGCAGTTCCCTGAGTGCGTTTAAAGGCGATGACTTGCCAGGCCCGATCGCTTAAATCTCTAAGACTCAGGCGCGATCGCACTGTGACCTGCCCGGGCCGTTCGCGATAGACGTGAACGCTGGCTTGCGCTGTCGGCATCGCCCCGCACCACAGGGCCAAAGCCAGGAGTCCCAGACTGCACCAAAACTGCCATCGGGATCGTATGCGTTGCCATGTCATAGGGATGCGGCCAACCTCGTTAAAGCTGGCGAAGATAGATCACCGTTTCACGATAACCATCAGTTTGGCCGGTTTCCAAGTAGCGATCTGCGGCTTGTTGCAGGTCGGCCCGAGCGCCAGCGCGATCGCCCAAGCGCATTCGCACTAAACCTCGCTTGTACAGCACGTCGGGGTCAACGTCGTCATCATCCACCGAAATCACGAGGGAATAGTCATCAAATGCTCGCTGACTATCACCCACCAGGTTGTAAACTTCAGCCCGCGCGGCATAGGCCGCAGTGTAGCTGGGGTCAATGGCGATCGCCTGGTTGTAATCGGATAAGGCGGCTGTGGTGTTGCCATCG
Source organism: Leptolyngbya iicbica LK (assembly GCF_004212215.1). Taxonomy (NCBI): domain Bacteria; kingdom Bacillati; phylum Cyanobacteriota; class Cyanophyceae; order Leptolyngbyales; family Leptolyngbyaceae; genus Leptolyngbya; species Leptolyngbya iicbica. The sequence continues at coordinate 1,098,591 of NZ_QVFV01000002.1, read as the reverse complement.
GCTAGATAGGCATCGCCCCGGAGCTTATAGTTGACCGCACTATCTGGCGTGATGGCGAGGGCGCGGGTATAGTCGGCGATCGCGTCAATTTCGCGGCCTCGCGACAGTTGCACATTGGCCCGTCCGGTCAACGCTTCAGCTAAGTCGGGGTCTTGATCTAAGGCGCGGCCAAAGTCAGCGATCGCGGGGCCTTCTTGTCCCACTCGCGCTAGGAGTAACCCCCGGTTAAGGTAAGCGCGCGGAAAAATGGGTTGTAGCGCGATCGCCTGATCTAAATCCGCGATCGCGGGGGTCAAGCGATTTTGCGCTACGTAGATAAAGCTGCGGTTGTAGTAGGCGTAGGGCAATTCAGGATTGAGTTCAATGGCGCGGGACAGATCGGCTTCCGCTTCGGACAATTCGCCTTCGTGATAGTAGGCTGCGCCCCGACCAATCAGGGCAATCACATTGTCATCTTCCTGCTCTAAAACGTAGGAGAAGTCGGCGATCGCGGCAAAATAGTTTTCCGCTTGATCGTAGGCAAAGCCCCGCAGCAAATAGGCCCGCAAGTCAGTCGGGTCTTGAGTAATCGCTGCCGTGAAATCGCTAATGGCTTTTTGACTATCGCCTTCTTGCAGTGCGACTAACCCTTCATACAGGCGGGCACCCCCCAGGGTCGGATCGAGCGACAAGGCGAGTTGAGCATCGCTGAGCGCCTGCTGCGCGTTCCCGAGTTCGTAATTAATTTCAGCCCGCAGCAGATAGGCCCGCCCCAATTGGGGATTGAGCGCGATCGCGCGATCGATATCGATAATCGCCGCCTCAGTTTCGTCCAGCGCGCGATACGCCGCGCCTCGGTAAACGTAAGCCTCGGCAAAGCTGGGGTTGATTTGAATGGCTTCGGTAAAGGAGACAATCGCCGCGGCGTATTCCTCCGCTTCAAATTGCTCAATACCCTGGTTATAAAGGTCAATCGCCGATGGCCCGGTGGCTTCGGGGACTGTCGCCTCGGGCGTCGTCGCTTCTTGGGCCGGACTATACGCTGGAACAGCCGTCACCAGTGCGGCGGTTCCCAGCAAAGCTATGGTCAGTTGGGACAATTTCATCGTTCATCTCCTCCACTCAGCTAGCCAACCTGCAACTACGCCAATGGCGCTAATGATATGCCAGCTTTCGCAACATGACATGGGCAAATGCGAATTCCTGGTCATTTACGGGAACGTGATGCACTTGGCAGACTGCCAACCGTCAATGGATGCGGGCTCAGAGCGGGCATTGGGTAACGTAATTCACCCGTGATCACTCCCCTCAACAGCGGGCCGGGAGTCGCGGCTGAGCGTTTGCTTACCGAGGGTCAAGCCAGTTCACCAATATGGCAAAAGGCAACATGGGCAGCATCGGCAACAGACAAATCAGCCATTGCTGCCAGGTCAACGGCGCGGTGGCAAACAGCGTATTTATCAGTCCCCACTGGCTAAAAGCCACCTGTAAGGCGACGGCCCCAAAAATGCCGGCCAGCAAAATCGGCGCTTTGGGAATGGTGGTCGACCGGCGACGGAGGAACCGCCACAGGCTCAGTCCCAACTGACTGATGCTGAGCAGGTAAATGATGCGGGCCGCCACGAGCGCTTGAATGGCCATCGTGCGGGCGACAGCCAAATCGCCCGTCGTGGTTTTGGCCCATTCGAAAATGCCAAAAATCAGCACCCAGTTGAAGAGGGAAACCGCCAGAATTCTTCTCAGCAGTTTTCCGGTGAGCAAGGATTCGCTGGGATTGCGGGGCGGTTGTTGCATCAAGCCAGCGGACTTGGGCTCAAACGCCAAAGGTACCGTCATTGTGAGGGAATTGATCATGTTCAACCACAGCACCTGCAAGGAGAGAATCGGCAAATCCCTTGCCAGCAAAGCACTGATCAGGATGGTCATCGATTCCCCACCGTTGACGGGCAGCAGGAACGCGATCGCTTTGCGCAAATTTTGATAAACGGTGCGGCCCTCTTCCACCGCCGCTTCGATGGAGGCAAAGTTGTCGTCGGTGAGCAGCATGTCCGCTGCTTCGCGGGCCACTTCCGTGCCATTTTTGCCCATGGCGATGCCAATATCCGCTTGTTTCAGCGCGGGGGCGTCATTCACCCCGTCACCCGTCATGGCCACGATATTGCCTTTGCGTTCGAGGGTTTCCACCAATCGCAGTTTCTGGGCCGGAGCCACGCGGGCAAACACATCGCCCTCGGTGACGGCTTGAGCCAGTTGCGCATCATCCATCGCCACGAGCTGCTTCCCTTCAAAGGCCACCACCTGTTCAGATTGTTGAATGCCCATGCGGTGGGCGATCGCTCTTGCCGTCGCAATGTGGTCGCCGGTGATCATCTTCACCTGAATGCCCGCCGACTGGCAGGCGTGAACGGCGGCGATCGCCTCAGGGCGCGGCGGGTCAATCATGCCCTGCAAGCCCAGGAAGACCAAGTCCGACTGGATATCATCGTGATCGAGGGTGTGGTGATGATCCGCCACGGTTTTGCGGGCAAAAGCCAGCACCCGCAGTCCTTTTGCGGTCATCGTGGCGACTGCTTGCTCCACCGCTGATTGATCGAGCGGCATCAATTGCCCCGACGCCGTCATGGCCTGGGCACAGCGTTGCAGGATTGACTCCACCGAGCCTTTCACATACACCACACGGGGACAAGCGTCATGCAGCGTTGCCATGTACTGATATTCCGACTCAAAGGGAATCGAGTCGAGCCGAGGCATCAAATTCGCCATGCTGGTCTGATGCAAATCGGCTTTAGCGGCGGCGGCCAGCAGGGCTCCTTCGGTCGGATCGCCTACCACAGTCCAATAGTCACCCGATTGTTTGAGCTGGCTATCGTTACACAACACCCCCGCCACCAGACATTCCCGTAAGGGATCTGGCAGATGATCCGCCAGTGTCTCCACCGTTTCTGGGAGGTCATCTCCCAGGTCGATCGCGCCTTTGGGACTGTAGCCGCTGCCGCTGACCCGGTAGGTTTGCACGCCGGCATAAATGGCCTGCACGGTCATTTGGTTTTCGGTGAGGGTGCCGGTTTTGTCAGAGCAAATGATCGTGGCGCTGCCCAGCGCTTCGACCGCTGGCAGTTTGCGAATGATGGCGTTGCGGCGAGCCATGCGGTTGACCCCGATCGCCAGCGTAATCGTCACCACCGCAGGCAACCCCTCAGGAATCGCACTGACCGCTAGCGCCACCGCCGCTTCAAACATGTATTCCCACGATTCACCTTGACCGAGCCCAATGGCAAAGGTAAGTGTCGCCAGGGTTAGGATGCAGTAGAGCAGAGTGCGGCTAAAGGCGGCGAACTTGCGGGTCAGCGGCGTCGCCAAGTTAACCCGCTGCTCCATCGATTGGGAGATTTGCCCCACCTCGGTGGCTCCGGCGGTGGCGACCACCAGTCCAGTGCCTTGCCCAAAGGTGACAAAGCTGCCCGCGTAGGCCATGTTGACTCGTTCTGCCAGGGGCGTATCGATGGGGAGTGGCGCGATCGCCTTCTCCACGGGCACAGATTCCCCCGTCAGCGCCGATTCATCCACTTGCAGATTGCGCGACTTCAGCAGCCGCAAATCGGCGGGCACTTTATCCCCCGACGCCAGTAGCACCAGATCCCCCGGCACCAAATCCTGAGATTGCACCCGCAGCATCTGCCCCCCTCGCAGCACCGTGGTTTCGGTGGTGACGGCTTTGGCGAGAGACGCGATCGCGCCTTCAGCTTTGGCCTCCTGCACGTAGCCGATGATGGCGTTGATCACCGTGACGCCCCAAATCACTGCCGCATTCGTCCAAGAGCCGAGAAAGGCTTTGACCGCCCCCGCCAGCAATAATATGTAAAGCAGCGGCTGGTTAAACTGCAGCAAAAACCTGAGCCAGGCAGGCTTGCCCGGTTTGACTGACAATTCGTTCCGCCCATAGGTTTCGTAGCGGTTGGCCACGTCCTCCGCCGTCAGCCCCGTTTCCAGGTTGGTCTGAAAATGGGTTGCCAGATGCTCCCCAGATGCGGCATGAAAGGACTGAGAGTTTCCTGCTAACTGCACTTTCACCTTTTACTCAACGATTTAATCGGCCCCAACTCCGCCTGCGTCTAGTGGACAGAAGTGGCAAACGCTTTACCTGCACTTGCCGCGATCGCGGGCACATGGCTCTGTGTTTTGATGCTAACGCCGCACCATGAGAACTGTAATAGAAGCTACACATTGCTTCCATTGGTCAGGTGCGGTGCTGATGGGTTCAATTCATCGCCTAGAGAATGCGATCGCGATCGCCTGACAAAATCGACATTATGATGGAAGATGTCGCGAATTCTGGCAGTAGCTTATGACTTCAGTCGTTACGTCTAACCCAGCTGCGGGTATGGAAGAAGCCAAGCATGGCATGCCCGTCACCATCATCACTGGCTTTTTGGGCAGTGGCAAAACTACCCTGCTCAACCACATTTTGAGCAACCAAGCAGGGCTGAAGACCGCCGTACTGGTGAACGAATTTGGCGAAATCGGTATTGATAATGACTTGCTAATCACCACCGAAGACAGCGACGACACCATGGTCGAGCTCAGCAACGGCTGCATTTGCTGCACCATCAACAACGACCTGATGGATGCCGTGTACAAAGTGCTCGAACGGCAAGATAAAATTGATTACCTCGTGGTTGAAACCACCGGGCTCGCCGATCCGTTGCCCATCGCCCTGACCTTTTTAGGGACGGAATTGCGGGATCTCACGCGGCTCGATTCCATCATTACCGTCGTCGATGCTGAGAATTACAGCTTGGATTTGTTCAATAGCCAAGCCGCATACAACCAAATCGCCTACGGGGACATTTTGCTGCTGAATAAGGCAGATCTCGTGGATGAAGCCGACCTTGATTTGCTCGAAGTCAAAATCCGTGACGTCAAAGAAGGGGCTCGCATCATTCGGACCACTCGCTCCGAAGTGCCGCTGCCACTGATTTTGAGTGTCGGTCTGTTCGAATCTGACCAGTATTTTGGTCAAGATCATGACCCTGAACACGACCACGATCACGAGCATCATGATCACGACCACCACGGGCATGATCACCATGACCACAGCAACTGCGACCACGATCATGGTCACTGTGAGCATGACCACGATCATGACCATGAGCATCACCATTACCACTCCGATCACTTAGCGATCGATGGGTTTACCTCGATTTCTTTTGAGAGCGATCGCCCCTTTGCCATCCGTAAGTTCCAGCACTTCCTCGACAATCAGCTGCCGGAGAATATTTTCCGGGCCAAAGGCATTCTCTGGTTTGACGAAAGCCCCAAGCGGCATATCTTCCACCTCAGCGGCAAGCGCTTTTCCCTGGATGATGATCAGTGGAAGGGTGAGCCCAAAAACCAACTCGTGCTCATTGGCCAAAATCTCGATCACGCGGCGCTGCGAGAACAGCTGAATAACTGTCTCTGTTTACCCTCTAGCGATCGCGGCAAAGGTTTCGGCTAAAGCGCGTGCCTGAGTACCGAGAGGGTCGTCTCGCCCGCTGAGTCCGGTGGCGCGGTGGGTGCTCCCCAATGCTTCTGCCCCGAATGGCGGCTGACTTGTGCGATCTCTGGATTGAGATTAAGCCCTGAAAACAGCTATGCCGCTGTTGTCTCTTGATGCCGTGTCGCTCCTTGGTCGTCGCCCTTTGGTGCAGACTTCAAGCAGTATGCCGCCGCTATTTTGTGGGGCATAGATTTGACTTCCATGGCTGCGCTTTGTAACAGTCCTTGTGCGGAATGCGGCTCTCTCAGACACACCCCGTAAGATAATTGCGTCATACTCCATGCCGGAGTTGTGCCCGTTCTCATCCAATTCATTGAGATGCATCATTCTCACTCCCCTGCTCCTGCCCCCGTTGCCAACTGCTTGGCCTGCCAAATTGTGAATGGCAGTCGTACGGTGCCAGGGGGCATCATTGCTGAAAACGCTTGGTGGTTAGCCGATCACTGCATTGGCAAGCATGGGGCAGGGGCGATCGTCATCAAAACCCGTGCCCACCGCGAAAATTTTTGGGAACTTTCTCCCAATGAAGCCGCTTCCCTCGGGCCGTTTTTGCAGCAAATGACCCAGGCGATGCAGATGGCATTGGGAGCCGAGCGCATCTATATCAATTCTTGGGTTGACCAACCGCCTTACCACATCCACTTTGTGCTGCAACCTCGCTTCGCCGGCAAAACCGAATTAGGGCTGCAAGGGTTAGAGCTCCAAATTTTCCGATCGCTCCAAAATCCCCCCGATGCGCAAACCGTAATTGACATTGCCGATAAGATTCGGGCCGCTTACGAGGCCATCGCGCATCAAGGTTCCATCACCACCCATTAATTGCCTTTCGTCAGTGGATGATGGCTCGCTCAGGATATTCGCGATCGCTAACTGCTAAAGAAGTTGTCACGGAGCCCCTCAAACCGTGAGTTGTCTTTTGAGGGCGATCGTCCCCACATGGCTTCCGTAAAATCCACTAAAACTTATTCCTAACCCATAAGGAATAAGCTTGGCCTATATGAAACCTGCTAATCATCCCCCTCGTTTGAGAATGGGACTGCTAAAGTGTAGAAAATCGGTAACGTTTTTTAATCTTTCTTAAGGTTTGGCCCATGCAGGATGTTGTGTCCCGGTCTGCAACTTCACTCTCCTCAATTGCGGGGACGTCGCTTAAGTTGACGGCTGGCAGTACTCTATTTTGTGATTTCGACGGGCCGATTGCTGACGTCTCTGATCGCTACTATCACACCTACTGTTTAGCGCTCAAAGCTACCCAAGCCGACTACGCCCGGCGGCAGATGGCGCTGCCTGTGAGACGACTGACCAAAGCCCAATTTTGGTATATGAAGCAAAATCGGGTGCCCGATACGACCATTGCGGACTGGTCGGGACTATCAGGTCACCAAATTGATGACTTTTTGCAGCGCATTCCCGCTTTAGTAAATCAGCCGACCCTGCTCCACCAAGACCAGTTGCAGCCAGGGGTGCGAGCTGCGTTTGCTAACCTGCGCGATCGCGGCATCAGAATCGTGATTGTCACCCTACGCCAGTCATCCCAAGTCTTAGATTTTTTGCATCAGTATGACCTGGCTACGATGGTTAGCCAAATCTACGGCTCGGATGACGCTGAGACGGCCTATGCCAATCGGACAGAGCATAAAATTGCTCACCTGCAGGCCGCGATCGCAGAGCAAAACCGCCTCGGATTTGATACCCGCCAGAGCTGGATGGTGGGCGATACGGAAGCGGATATCAGCGCTGGTCAAGCGTTTGATTTGCCAACGCTGGCGTTGACCTGCGGTATCCGCAGCGCTTTATATCTCAAAGGGTTTTCGCCCACAGAGGTTTGCCGCGACTTAAGTAGTGCTGTCACATACTTAACTCAAAGCGTCATCTCGCAATAATGCATAGAGAGGTTAGAGGCATTACACCGGGGACATTGCATGACTAAATCCTCAAAGTGTCTTCTCTGATCACCTTAAAAATCATCTCCCACCCAGCAACGCTCCGTTTTGACGGCTAAGCGACGCTCCTCTGGAGCAGCTATGCCAACGTCGTCTTGTTGCCAGTGGGGCGGTTCATTGAGCCACTGCATCGGGTTCGATACACTCCATTTGAATGAGCGTTTGTTCAGTTTCGTCGTGGCAAGACTGACCCACCGGGATAAACCCGTAGCGATCGTAAAACCGTCGGGCGATCGCGGTCTGCTCAAATACTTCAACGTCAAGGGTGTCCCGAAGCTGAACAGCATGATCCATCCGCGATCGCCCGACCCCTTGGCCCCGCATTTCCGGATCTGCAAAGAACCCATCGACCGTTTGCCCTAACCGTGAATAGAAGGAAATTTGTGTCCGGCCAAGAGAATTGGAACTCATCCAAAATCCTATTGACAGGCTAATCGGAAACATCCCCAAACCCCAGGTTTCAAGAGGGATGCGGTTGAATGTCATCAGCGATTGGCTGCAACTCCTCAATTGTCTTGTATCCAAAGTTGTTGAGGAATGCCGATACGAATACCTTGCAAGTCAAACGCTTTCTTAAGACGGCGGCGCAGTTCCATCGCTACGACCCACTGTTGAATTGGCACAGTTTTGACCCAAATCCGAATAACCATACCCTGATGGGATAAATGCTCAACTCCAAGGAACTCACTCGTATCCAAAATATGCGCCTGCCAGTCAGGGTCTTGGGCCATGGTTTCGGCAGTATTTCGCACGATGGCCAGGGCCAGATCGACATCGGTGTCATAGGCCACTTCAACGCGAAAATCTGACCGTGACCAGTCGCGAGAAAAATTCTCGACTTCGACAATCGAGCTATTGGGCAACGTAATCAAATTGCCGTCAGGATTACGGAGTTGAGTAATTCGTAAATTAAAGGTCTCCACCAGGCCACTTTTTTCACCAATCTTGACCACATCGCCGATCCGGTACTGGTCTTCGAGCAGAATCATGAATCCATTTACCAAGTCACGAATCAGGTTTTGGGCGGCAAAGGAAATGACCAGCGCTAATACGGTTCCTAGCGCCAATACTGAACCAGGCACGAGTTCTAACCACTGCAATACCAGCAGTACGCCGATGGCATACACCAGAACTGCTTTGACCCCTTTGATCACTTTCGTGATGGTGTTGATGCGTTGCAGATTGGCCTGAGTTAGAGTCTGGCTTTCGGCCAACTGCTGGATAAATTTATCGACAGTGAAATCGATCAACCGATTGATTAGCCCGATGACAAACCAAGCAATCAACAGCACTAAGGGGGCGATCACTAACTTGCGAGCAAGTTGCCGGGTTTGCGGAAACAATCTGAAGACATAAGCTGACCCAATGGCCCAAGTAAACGCCACAACCCAAAAGTTTAGCCATCGCAAAAAGCGCACGAATTGCAGCCGCCGCTGCAGGCTGAGAAAGTAGATCAGTCCCTGAGTGGGGGATGGTGTGGCTTGATCTGCTTCAAGAATTTCTGTGCTAGCTGGCTGCGTTTGCAACCATGATGACTGCCAGTGACGCTGCTGGCGTAGGGCTTTTTCTCGACGACCGAGGACCATCCAGGTAATGCCCAGCAACAGAGACGTTGAAATAGTCGCGATCAATACCTTGAAAAAGGTTCTCAGGGTCTGTCTCAGGGCTTCTGGTTGACGAATTTCCAATGCCTGACGCAGATTTTGCTCCAGTTCATCCTGCCATTGGCTGGCTAACTCAGCTTGACTGATGCCGTAGTATTGAGCGTCGGCATCGGTGACGGTCAGAATTACCCGCGGCTGAGCAAAGGACGCTCCTTCGGCAAACAAGACGGGAAAGCCATTCACAGTCTCGACGACAACATTGAGGTTAGCTGGCTGAATTGCGGTTTCATGAGACCACGTGTCAGGTAAGAGTCGTTGGAGGTTGCCTTCAACTTGGCTGGCTCGGACCTCTACTGGCACCTGAGTGCCCAGGTCGCTGCGGTTAGTCACTGCTGGCGCGGCAATCCTAAATAGCGTTTTGCCATCTAGTTTGACGGGTGCGGTTTCCAGGGTGCCCTGTTGCTCGACCCCAGCGGGTAAGGTGTGGTTGCTGGGTGGGACTAGCGGGGGCAGTTGGACGACGGCATCGGCAGGCAAACTGACTAAATTAACCAGGATGAGTAGGGCCAGGCCGCACAATGCGAGGACAGGATACTTGACTGCAGCCCAAACCTTTAGGCCCGGCAGACCAGATAATATCTGCCTCGTGGAGTGGTGGCGGGATGGCGAAGGGCGTGATGAAGGGTAACTCACGGGATGACTCGATCAGCGGCGCAGCAGGCGTCTGTTAAGGAATGTCACTAGCGAATGGGATAGAGAATCTGGCGATGCGCGAAAATTCACTAGCCATTTATCTATGAGAGGATAGGGAGGTGTTTTTGACTTTAGAGCCCGTTTGATGGTCTTGATGATGGCTGAGTGGCATCAGTAATGTAGCTGTCAAACATAGGAAACTGATATGAACACATCAGCTCCCGGTGCCCGATCGCGTTATCGTCTGTGGTCGTGGCTGGCGAGAATTGTGGCTGCCGCAACCATTAGTGTTGTGCCAGCGACGCCTGGCTTCAGCGCAGAGCGAGTCAAGCTGCAATTTGGGTTTCTGAGCCGGACGGTGCCGGTGTCTTCGCTGGTAACCTTTGCGAACGACGGCACAGTGGATGAACACCTGGCACCGTTTTTTCAATCGCTAGACGACGAAACTCTGGCGACGTTTCAGGCGGCTCTGGCTACCCCCAGAGCTGAGGATCCCGTTGCCTTTTCTCAAAAGCTGTATTCCCCGATGGGGACTCGACTGTTGCAATCGACGGGCTTAACAGTGCGCACGGGGAGTGGGCTCAACGGGCAAACGGCCCTCAGATCGGCCCTGAGTCAGGCGATGCAAGCACCCGAAGGCGGCTCTGTGATCGATTTGCTGCGGCTCTTTCCGACGGAGACGATCACGGTGGATCTGTTGCGGGTCTTGGCGGTGAATCGTCAGCTCCGACGGGCGATCGCGGAGACCGATTCATTTACAGCATCGGTGGTCAATCAATCCAGCCTCGACGCTGAGAATAATCCGACCGACTATGCGGCCCTGCCAGATTTACGCGATCGCGGTCCCTATCCGGTGCGATTTATCCCGCTAAATTTAGTGGATGAGCGTCGCGATCGCCCCGTTCCTGCCGATTTGTTTTTGCCTGAGGTCCCCAACGCCGATGCTGGAACCATTCCCATCATCGTGTTTTCCCACGGTTTAGGCCATAGCCGCATCTATTTCAGAGATATCGCCGCGCATGTGGCCTCCTATGGCTTTGCGGTGGCCATGCCCGAACATGTCGGCAGCAACGAAACCCAGAGACGCGAGTTAGAGGCCTGGCTGGCGGATGAATTTTTTCAGCGGCGGGAATTTGTGAATCGGCCGCAAGACGTGTCCTTTCTATTGGATGAACTACAGCGATTGAACGAGACTCAGTTGGGCGAACAGCTCAACACCGAGTCAGTTGGGGCGATCGGTCATTCTTTTGGGGGCTACACGGTGCTGGTCAATGCCGGAGCTACGGTAGATTTTGACTGGCTCAAAGCCCAGTGTGAACCGGATGCAGCCTTCATCGCTAATATTTCCCGACTGCTGCAATGTCGAGCCCTGGAGTTAGAAAATTCGCCCCAAGATATGGCGGCGCTGAGCCAAGGCACCTTGAGGGATGAGCGGATCAAGTTGGTCATGGCGTTTAATACCGTCAGCAATTTATTTGGCCAGAGTGGCACCGCCAAAATTCAAGTTCCCACCTTAATTGCGGGTGGCGTTTATGATTACGTGACGCCAGTGATCCCAGAACAGGCGGTGACGTTTGCGTGGTTAACAACCCCAGAAAAATATTTCTTATTAGTGGATCAAAAAGCGCATAGTGAGGAATCGACGCGCACGCTGTCGCAATTTATTTACTCCATTGAAGATGATTTAGAGTTGGAACTGGCGCAAGCTTGGCTGAGAAGTAACTACGGAGCCTTGGTCGTCGCGTTTGCTCAAACTCATGTGGCCGAGCGCGACGAATATCGCCCTTATTTAGCCGCCTCCTATGTCAATTACATTAGTCAGCCACCCTTTTCGATGCATTTGATTCGCGACCTATCTGAGTCCTCAGGTTTGGGCGAACCATAATTCCTGCCTTCATGAATCTTGAAATTTAATAGAGTCTGAAGATTTGCGCTGAGTTGTGATGGCGATCGCAGCTCGGAAAAATGATTCAAACTGGGCTGGATAGCTCGTCGTGGCGGGTTCTAGATCTGTCATCATTCACCCCTCTTGCCGGTAATAAATCCTCTGAGATGAGGAAGAATTTGGGCTGATTATTTGCCACTGATGCACTCGAATCTTGATGCTATTAGTTTCATATTTTCTTGTTCTACCTTGATGGCTAAGGAAATGAGGTCCGGCTAAATCACTCGCATATTGCCCGGTCGGGAAACCTCTGACCTTGCCCCTGCCATATGTAGAAGGGGTTATTTATGGCGACTCGATCCATTTTATTGATCGAACATGAAACCAGCCTGCGAGAGGTTTTAGGAGCTTGCCTAAGAGAACTTGGTGGTTGGCATGTAGTGCTTTCGGACTCTATTCGGGAGGGGATTTGTTTATGTGAACAGCAGAAACCTCATGTGGTTTTGGTGGATACATCAACTCCTGAAACGGATGCGTTGTTGTTCATTGAGCAGTTGAAAACTCACACTCATCGGCAATCGATCCCGATCTTGTTGATTTCGTCGAGAGCCGTTTTCTTTACCGCTGATCAGCTTCGTCAGATGGGGTTTGCTGGGGCGATCGCGAAACCATTTAATCCATCCACGCTACCCCATTACATTGCCAAATTAATGAAGTGGGAAGAAGCCGATCCTTGAGTTTGCCTCAAATGAACGTTCAAGACTTGATGGTCTGATTAAGTGCTTTTTTGCTCGGAGACTTTGGATAAGTTACTGGAGAAAATATGTCTACTTTGACAGTTTGGAAATTTAACAGTGCCGATGGTGCTGAGAAGGCTCTAAAGAAGCTACAGAGTCTGCAAAAACAAGAAATCGTCAAGATTATGGACGCGGCGATCGTGTACTGGCCGGAGGGGCGTAAAAAGCCGAAAACTTATCAGGCCGTGAACACGGCTGGCGTGGGTGCCTTGGGGGGTGCCTTTTGGGGCATGTTGTTTGGTCTGATTTTTCTCACCCCTCTGTTTGGCATGATTGTGGGCGCTACCGCCGGAGCGGTTTCAGGCAAGTTTACCGACTACGGCATCAATGACGAATTCATCAAGCAAGTGCGGGAAAAGGTGACCGAGGGGACTTCGGCGCTGTTTTTGCTGACGGGGCAAGTCACGGTGGACAAGGTGAAAGATGCGTTTGCGCCAGCAGAGCGAGGCGAACTGGTGCAGTCGAACCTGACGACGGAGCAAGAGGCCAAGCTCGCAGAAGATTTTGGCGCAGAGCTGTAAAAGCGCTATCTCTGACGCAGATCAGGGCGATCGCTCAGTTATTTTGGATGATTTGAAATGTGGAAACAGTCCCATTTGCTCATGGGCATCGTGGGTGGTGCAGCGGTGGTAGGGCTGCTGCAAGCTCCCGTAGCGATCGCCCAAACGAATGCCAATCAAGAGTTTTTTCAGGGCCGAGGCGTTGCCCAGGGCTCTGTCTTTGCCAGGGGGCGCAATGCCAATGTGTTGTTAACCCTAGACGGTGAAAATTTTCGTCTAGAGATGACGGAACCTCAGGCAAGCAGCAACCGCAACCGGGCGCCCAGTCGAGTTGAATATCGGGGCGTCATTACCCGCCGGAATGCCGAACCCGGTGGACAGAACAACTTCGTGCTGTTGACTCGGGTGCGCAGCTTCGATTCTTCTGAAACGCTGCGAGTTATTTCCAACACTGCGGGCACCTGCCGCCTCGAAGTGTTTGACGCGCGAATCGTTGACAGCAATTGCAGCACTGTGACCGATAACAGCTCTACCCGCTTTTTAGGAGTGGAGCAGTTCTAGGGCTGGTCAGCAATGAATTCTAGAAGCCTGGAGCTAAAAGCATGACCGTACCCACACTATCCCTATGAGCTCGGGGCTGCATCCCTTGGCACAAGGAAATTTAGCCGCTCAATTATGACATTCCCTGGCTTCGCTTGATATCTGTCTGAACTTCACTCTCAGAAGAATATGACTTCACCACAGGACTACAGTTCCGCGATTGATACCTCCTCTAGTTCCGAGCAGGAAAATCAAACCCTGTCGGTCTGGGCACTCACCGCCTTGGTCGTCGGCTCCATGGTGGGGGCGGGTATTTTTACCTTGCCAGGCCGCTTTGGACGGGCGACTGGCGTCGTCGGCGCCTTGATTGCCTGGGCGATCGCTGGCGTCGGCATGCTTATGCTGGCGTTTGTTTTTCAAAACTTGGCGCAGCGCAAGCCCAAACTTGATTCCGGCGTCTTCATTTACGCGAAAGCCGGATTTGGCAACTACATTGGCTTTCTCGCCGCTTTGGCATTTTGGTCCAGCACCTGCGTGGGCAACGTCTCTTACTTTGTCCTGATCAAATCGACATTGGGGGAATTTTTCCCGGTGTTTGGTGATGGGGACACCGTAGCCGCCGTGGTTGGTTCGTCGATCATCATCTGGCTGTTTCACTTCATGATTTTGCGGGGGGTGCAACAGGCGGCTGGCGTCAACACCATCGTCACGATCGCCAAAATTGTGCCGATTCTCACGTTTGTCTTTATTCTGCTATTCGCCTTTAACTTCGATGTTTTCACCGCCAATCTGCTAGGCGGACAGGGGTATGACGAGCCGCTCTGGGCGCAGGTGCGCGACACGATGCTGGTGACGGTCTTCGTGTTCATCGGTATTGAGGGGGCCAGTATTTATTCCCGCTATGCCGAAAAGCGATCGGATGTCGGAGTCGCCACCGTCTTGGGCTTTGTCGGCGTCTTGTGCCTGCTGATCATGGTCACGGTACTGCCCTACGGATTGCTGCCACGGGCCGAGCTGGCTGAGTTACGGAATCCCTCGATGGCGGGGGCTTTAGAAATGGTCGTGGGTCGTTGGGGCAATATTTTCGTCAGCGTTGGCCTCTTAATTTCTGTCCTCGGGGCCTATCTAGCCTGGACGCTATTTGCCGCTGAGGTGCCCTTTATGGCCGCCAAGAACAACCTGATGCCGAACTTTTTGAATCGGGAAAATGCGCAAAAGGTGCCCGCCATCTCGCTATGGATGACCAATCTGGTCGTGCAGGGGTTCCTGATTACGACCCTGTTTGCTGAAAACGCCTTCGACCTGGCGCTGGAACTGACCAGTGCGATGTCGCTGATTCCCTATCTGACGGTGGCCGCTTATGCCCTCAAGCTAGCACTGACCCGCGAGACCTATGAACGGGACGCTTCGGCCCGCAATCGGGAACTGATCATTGCCCTGATTGCCACGGCCTACGCCATTCTCATGCTGGTGGCCGGGGGGCTGGACAAGCTTCTGCTGGCGGCGTTGATTTTGGCACCTGGCACGATTCTGTTTTTCCTGGCCCGACGCGAACAGCAGCTGCGCATCTTTACCCCTGTGGAATGGTTTGTCTTTACGGTGGCCGCGATCGCGGCCATCACCGCGCTGGTCGGCCTGATTTCTGGACAAATTGCTTTTTGATTCCGCTCAACTGTTGAGTTCACCCTCTTTATCCCCAAACACACTATGACAGCTACAACCCCTACTCAACCCAAAACCAAACCCTACGGCGTCCACTCTGAAGTGGGCAAATTGCACAAAGTGATGGTCTGCTCGCCGGGCCTCGCGCACTCGCGACTCACCCCCAGCAATAATGATGAGTTGCTGTTTGACGATGTGCTGTGGGTCGATATGGCCAAACGCGACCACGCCGATTTTGTGCTGAAGATGCGCGATCGCGGCATTGATGTCGTCGAAATGCATCAAATGCTGGCGGAAACCGTTGCCATTGCCGATGCCAAAAAGTGGATTCTCGACCAGCGCATGGTGCCCAACGAAGTGGGGTTAGGGCTGATCGACGACGTGCGTTCGTTTCTGGAGGAACTCCCCCCCGCGAAATTGGCGGAATACCTGATCGGCGGCCTCGCGGTATACGACATGCCCAAAGACTTTGGCAGTGAACTGCTGAAGCTGGCCCAAGAGAATGACGGCTACGCAGGCTATCTGCTGCCGCCTCTGCCCAATACCCTCTATACCCGCGACACCACCTGCTGGATTTACGGCGGTGTGACGCTGAACCCGCTGTACTGGCCCGCCCGCCATGAGGAAACCATTCTCACCACCTCGATTTACAAGTTCCACCCCGACTTTGTCGATGCCGACTTTGAAATTTGGTGGGGCGACCCGACCGAATATCACGGTGCTGCGACCTTTGAAGGGGGCGACGTGATGCCCGTTGGCAACGGGATTGTGCTCGTGGGGATGAGTGAGCGCACCTCTTATCAAGCGATCACCCAGGTGGCGGCGAACTTGTTTGCCAAAGGCGGCGCTGAGCGGGTGATTGTGGCTGGGATGCCCAAGCTGCGATCGGCCATGCACCTGGATACGGTGTTCACGTTCTGCGATCGCGACCTCGTCACCCTGTTCCCGCCCATCATGAATCAGGTGGTGCCCTTCTCCATCTACCCCAGTGACAAGGCTCCCGGCTACGAAATCGTCAAAGAAGACAAGTCGTTTGTCGAGGTCGTGGCCCAGGCTTTGGGATTGAAAAAGTTACGGGTGGTCGAGACGGGGGGCAATGCCTACCAAGAGCAGCGCCAACAGTGGGACAGCGGCAACAACGCGGTCTGCCTAGAGCCGGGCGTCGTCGTCATGTACGACCGCAACACGGTTACTAACACCGCCTTGCGCAAAGAGGGCATCGAAGTCGTCACCATCGTCGGGGCCGAACTGGGGCGCGGGCGCGGCGGCGGTCACTGCATGACCTGCCCCATCATTCGCGATGCGGTGGATTTCTAAAGGGTTTAGAAAATTGAGCCAGGGCGCACGGCGGTACGGTACCTGTTTAGCGCCTCCACAACCGAATTATCGAGCCTAGCTTTGCAAGGTTGTAGAACCTCACCTGACCTCTCCTTGCTAAGGAGAGGAATCGGAAGTTGTGCTCAAAGTCAGTCAAAACTGTTGAGCACAACGTGAACAAACCTCTCCTTGCGTTGGCGCAGCCTGCCCGAAGGGCTTAGGAGAGGTGCCGCAGGCGGTGAGGTTAGCACACCCGAGCAAAATTCACGCCAAGCAGGTACGCGGTGCGCCCCTACAGCCAAACATCATCGTCGGTTCCCCCATCCACGAACCGATGTCTGAGGGGAAATTTCCCCGCCGAAAGGTAGCAGGGCCTAGTTAATCCAGTCTCCGATACCTGCCGTTGACTTGTCTCTGCTCGCACCGATTTATTGCGATCGCTAAGGAAATTAACATGATTACTCGCCATGATTTGAAAGCACTGCAATCGATGGTCAGCGTTCCGGCTCTGTCCATTTTGCTGCCGACCTATCGCCACTTTCCCGACCACCAAAAAGACCCGATCCGGGTCAAAAATCTGGTCGACGAGGCGCGGGAACGACTGAGCCAGGAATTTGATAAACGGGATATTGAGCCCTTGCTGATTCGGCTCGAAACCCTGGTCGCCGACATCGACTACAACCACACGCTGGATGGATTGGCTTTATTCGTTAGCCACGATGTTGCCAAGAAGTTTTATCTGCCCTTCCCGGTTCCTGAGCGGGTCATCATCGATCAGACATTTGCGACGCGCGACCTGCTGTACGGCATGCACCGGATGGTGTGCTATTGGGTATTTTTGCTCAGCCAAAATGCGACCCGACTCATCGCCGGCACTGGGGAAACCCTCGAAGAAGTGTTTGACGATCGCTTTCCGATGCAAATGACGGGGCCTGCGGCGACGGAACCGATTCCCTATGAGGCAGATACCGCCTATGTCGACGATCGCTTTCGTCGGTTTTTCCAACAGGTTGATCGCGCCTTTGCTGCCTACGCCCAAGATGAACCCAAGCATTTACCGCTCATTCTCGGTGGGGTCAAGCGACAAATCTCCTTCTTCCGAGAAGTGTCGGAGTACAAGGGCGATATCGTCGGGACGCTCACCGGCAGCCACGATCGCGCCACCCTGGCAGAACTCACCCCCGACATTTGGGCGATCGCGCAAACCATTCGGCAACAACGCCACGACGACGCCCTGCAAGCCCTCGACCGGGCCATGAGCCAGCAAAAAGTCGTGTCTGCCATCGAGGAAGTGTGGCGATTGGCCAACGACGGCCGCGGCCAACTGCTGCTGGTGGAAAAGAACTACCACGTCCCCGCCGTGGTCACTGAAAACGGCGGCTTGAAAACGGTCGCCGAGCCCGGCGGTACGGACGTCATGGACGATGCGGTGGATGAAATTATCGAAGCCGTTTTGCTCAAAGGCGGCGAGGTCGAACTCATGGATGACGGCGAACTAGCCAACCATCAAAAAATTGCCCTCATCTTGCGATATTGAGCCCCCAAACCCACGTTCTGGAGCACCTCTTATGCCCTTCGGTCCAGTTGAGCTAATCTGCATCAAATTCCCGGAAACCGCCATTACCGACGACATCACCCTCAAGCTCAAAGACTTAGTCGATCGCCAAACTATTCGCATCGTCGACATTTTATTCATCCGCAAAACGGCCAGCGGCGAAGTCACGATCACCGAACTCGACGAAATGACCGATGTCGATCACAGCCTCTTAGACCCCGCTATCGCCGAAATCTCGGGCCTCATTTCCGAAGAAGATGTGGCTGACATTGGGCAACGGCTCGACACCGATTCGTTTGCGGCGGTGATGCTGTTTGAAAATACCTGGGCTACCCAATTGCGCGATGCGGTTGTGCAAGCCGACGGTCAACTCGTACTCAGCGATCGCATTCATCACAGCGTCATCGAAGCTGTTACCACAGTCAAATCCTGACGTTGGGCACACAGCCGTGCGCCACTGTTGTTGTGTTGGCACAGTCAGTTATTCGCATCCGTCAAATCCTGACTTTAGGCGCACGGCTGTGCGCCCCTACGGAGAATTCCAATTTTGGCATTTAATTCGTCCGTCAATCCCTACTCGCTCACTCGAAACTGACCCGACCACCCAACCACCCAATCACCTAGCTACCCACTTACCTCACTCATCCCACCCACCCCCTCCCAAGGAACCACCCATGCCCAGAAACCGCCGTAGCCCCGGCCTCCTCCGTAGCACCGCCCGCACTGCCGCTCGCACTGCTGTCATTGCTGGAACCGCTACCGCCACCAGCAACGCCGTCCACAACCGCATGACCCCCCAAGCCAATCAGCGGACCATGGCCCAACCCCAGCAAGCCCAAGTGGCTTACGTTCCTCAACCCGTCGCAAATCCCGTCCCCGCCGATGCCGCCACCGCTGACCTGGTCGCGCAACTGGCCCAACTCGCCGATCTCAAGGCGGCAGGTGCCCTCACCGAAGACGAATTTCAACAGGCTAAAAACAAGCTCTTGGTCTAAATCTCGACACATCCACAAACCCAATCTGGAGTCCAGGTAAACCCGATGACTGATTCCCCTTCTGCCGCTCCTCGCCCCGTTCGAGAACCGAGCATTTTAGACGCCACAATTCCTCTGGTGATGTTGATCCTGTTGATTGGTGGGGCAGTTTTCCTATTTGGGCTGAACGCCATTGATGGCCCGGTGCAGGTAGCCTTGCTGCTTAGCAGTATGGTGGCAGCTTTGATCATTCTCAAAAATGGTCATTCCTGGGGTGAGATCAATGCCGCTGGCGGGCAAGCCATTTCCTCGATTGTCAGTGCCATTTTCATTCTGTTGGCGGTGGGTGCGCTGATCGGCACTTGGAACATGGCCGGGACAATTCCAACGCTGGTGTTCTACGGCATCCAAATTCTTCAGCCCAGTTGGTTTTACCTGGCTACCGGCATCATCTGCGGCATCGTTTCGAGCGCGATCGGCAGTTCTTGGACGACGGTGGGCACCATTGGCGTTGGCTTGGTCGGCATTGCCTCCCTACTGGGCGTTTCGCCGGTGGTGACTGCCGGGGCCGTCATTTCCGGTGGTTACTTTGGGGACAAGACCTCCCCCCTGTCGGAGACGACGGTACTCAGCGCCCAGTTGGCCGGGGTCGATATTTACACCCACATTCGCGCCCAGCTCTGGACTTCGGGGCCAGCCTTCATGCTGGCGCTCATCGTGTTTGCCATTATCGGCAGTCAAACTGAGGTGGTCGAGGGGGTTGAAACCGTGACCGATTTGGCGCAGCTCGACCAGATTTTTTGGATTACGCCGTTAGCTCTAATACCGCTGCTGATCTTGGGGATTCTCTCGTTCCGCAAAGTCCCAGCCTCGTTAGCGATCATGATGGCCGCGCTGGTGGGTGGCCTCACCGCCATCATTTTGCAGCCGCAGGTGGTGGTGCGCTTTGTCGATGAGCCCGACCTGGCCACGCCGCTGGTGTTCATCAAAGGCGTTTGGATGGCGATGGCCAACGGGTATCAGGAGACGTCGGGGATTGCCGATATTGACCGACTGCTATCTCGTGGCGGCATGGACAGCATGCTCTATACTCTGTGGATCATCATCGGGGCAGTCACGTTTGGCAGTTTGATGGAGGAGTTTGGGCTGTTGGCCAGACTGATTAATCCCGTACTGTTGCGCGCCCGGACGACGGGCAAGTTGTTTTTGACGATCGTCTTTACTGCGATCGGGCTCAATATCTTCGCAGGCGACCAATACATTGCCCTGGTGCTGCCCGTCCGCATCTTTAAAGTGGAGTTTCAAAAGCGCGGGTTGCAACCCCAAAACCTCTCTCGGGTGGCAGCCGATGCGGGCACGGTCACCTCGCCGCTAGTGCCCTGGAATTCTTGCGGGGCCTTTATGGCGGCAACTCTGGGGGTGTCAACCTTCCTGTATTTGCCCTACTGCATCTTCAATATTGCCAGTCCGCTGTTGTCTTTGGGATACGGCATTACAGGGTTCAAAATCGAAAAGCTGCCTGTCGCTAGGCTGAATGAAACCTAACGTAAACTGGCTGTCACCGATTCTCCTCATGCAGCGAACCCAAAAGCCTCAAGGTAAACAAATTCCCATTTAGCCTCTTTCTCGTTGTCATGAAAATGCTGTTTTTCTCTATGGGACAGTTTTAATCTCGCGAAGGGCAATGTATGAACTCTGATCGATTATTTAGCGAAGTTTATACCCTTGATAAATCGACCAATCGCTACATGATTGAGATTGCCCTCGATCGCTACGAGGATATCTTCAATGAATGGGATCCAGCCCCTTTCAAAAAACGCGAAATCGATTCCGAGTTAGAGCTGTATTTAGAGGGCAGTGTCGAAGAGATTCCCTTTCGATTTCCCATTGAGTTGATTTTTATGCTGCCAACCGACCGACAAGACACTCAGAGAGAAGAAGAGGTTCGTATTGCGCTCAAAAACTACTTTGGTTTCCGACTATATTTTCTTCGCCGAGAACTGAGAAAGATCAATATTCGGTTATTGCGATATGTGGTGATTGGGTTTTTGCTGTTGTGGGTAGGAGTCACCTATCCCGGCTACGAACTCGAAACCGACTGGGCCAGGGTCGCCACAGAGGGGATTTTTATTGGCGGTTGGGTGTTTCTCTGGGAAGCAGTCTCACTGTTCTTTTTCAGCAAGCGTGAAATTTATCACCGTTATCAAATGTTTAAGAAACTCCTGCATGCTCCCGTTTATTTTCGTGAGGCGGTTCATCAATCATCCTGAGAATGCGAGAGTCAACTGGGCATAAGAATTCCTTGATGCAGAAAAAATGTGATGAAAAGAGCAGTTTATGAAAAATGACAACTCTGGCGATGAATCCTCAAAGCAGAGCTTTATTATTCCTGTAGTGATAGGATGCCTGATCGTTTTTGAATCCGATTCATGTGAGCAATTTGCCGACAGATCCAATGGAAATTTTATGGTCAGGTAAATTTTTGGCCACACACCTATGAGAACTGAGTTGACTAAGATTATGGATCAGCCCAACAATAATAACCCTTACGAACAGAGCGATCGCGAACGGCGACAAAAACAACAACAAGAACTTGAAACCTTACGGCTCAGACAGGAAACGGCCCGACTCAAAGCGGCTAAGCGTCAGCGAACCTTTGCCTGGCTGCGCAATACCGTCATTCTATTGGTGGGAGCGTTAGAAATTTTGCTGGCGTTACGCCTATTTCTGCGCTTAACACTTTCGAATCCCAACAATACTTTTGCTGGTTTTATTTTTAGGGTCTCTGATCCCTTTGTTGCCCCATTCTCCACGCTATTTATCAGTCCAACGAATGCTGATGCTAGTCGTATTTTTGATCTGAATGTAATCTTTGCTATGAGCATTTATGCCCTTTTAGGCGCATTGGCCCTCGCCTTTTTGCATTATTTGCAAGGGCGTAACCCCTACGGTAGTTAGCGGAGTGGATGATGAAACAGGGTTTGGCAATCTTACGCAGCGTTAGTCGAGGACTGGGCTTAGCCTCAGTGCTAGGGTTGGGGATTCTCATGAGCACTGCTTGTGAGTCCAGTGTGCCGGCTTCGCTGCCTCCCGCTCCAGAACTCCAGCCTGTGGTCCTCGATGACACCGTCGAAATTGCAGTTGGCCAAACTTTGTATGTGCCAGTTTATTCCTATATTTTTATGGTGAATGAGGAGCGCACCATTAACCTGACGACGACTTTGAGTATTCGCAACACCAGCCGTACAGAGCCGATGATTCTGACGGCGGTTGACTATCATGACAGTCAAGGCACCCTGGTGAGAAATTACTTGGAAAACCCTGTGGAGCTTGGACCGCTGATGGCTACAGAGTTTGTGATTCGACAAGAAGACGTCACTGGCGGCATCGGTGCTGCTTTCTTAGTAGATTGGGTCGCCCACGCAGAGATTTCCGAGCCGGTGATCGAAGCTGTCATGATCAATACCCAAGGAAACCAGGGGCTATCGTTTGTTAGCATCGGGCGAGTGATCGAAACTCGACCTTGAATTTGTTAGGCAGTAGAATACTTCCTTACAAATTATCGGCAAGCTTGACACCATGTTTCGGGATTTGAAACGCTTCGTACTGCCCTATTTGCGGACAAGGGTTTTACCCTCAAAGCCGGCTCAGCTATTAATCCAAACCGGGCTTAAGTGGGATCGTGATAATGTCTCTGGGATGGCAGCCGCCTTATCATATTACTCGCTGTTTTCTTTGTTTCCTTTATTACTCGTCTTGCTGAGTATATTTGGAGCCCTCGTAGGGCCAGACACTGAAGCTTTTCGTTCTATTCAAATGGCGATCGTGCGGTACTTGCCGACCGAAGTTCATGGTTTGATCAGAGACACCGTCATAGCTCTCAATAGCAGTAGCGTGGGGGCGGGTATCATCGGTTCTATGCTATTGCTCTGGGCTTCTACAACGGTCTTTAGCATTCTCAGACAGTCGGTAAATCGGATCTGGCAAACCCCTAGTCGGGCTTCTGAGTCCGGGTCAGTTCTGCAAATGGTGATGTTTTTTGTCACGAATAAGCTGTTTGCTTTTCTATTAGTCCTGGGGACGGCCTTGCTGATGGTGGCTTCTCTCGTTTCCAATATTGTGGTCAAAGCTATTATTGAGCTAACTACCAATTTTACTGAGACCTTTGCCTTTCTGGAAATTGATGAACTTCAACTTACCAGTGGGTTGCAGGTCAGCTCTTCGGTGTTGATTTTGTCCCTGGCGATCAGCATTTTATTTAAAGTGCTTCCCTCGATTCAACTGGCTTGGAATGATGTTTGGCTGGGCGCGATAATCACGGCATTCCTGCTGGTAGGATTGCAGCAGCTTACGACGAATAGTGTGGTGTCTATCGGGGGGCGGTTCTTATCCTATGGCGTCATCGGGAGCGTAATGATTTTAATGCTTTGGATATTTCTGACTTGCCAGATCTTCCTGGTCGGTTGTGAAATTTCTTATATCTATGCCCACTTGTTTGGTAGTCGCCGCCGCGAAACGATTACCTAGTCGATCGCTTGGTCGTTGCTGTGGGTGATTCTGGCGTATTTAAGTAACGAATTCTGCTGAAGTGACTAACCTTTCATCCAAAATCCTTGCGATTCATCGATTCATATTAGTTTCATAGCTTCTTGGTTTAGCTTGAGCTTTGAGCCAATCTGGAGCGATCGCTGGTTTGCTCTGTATGGTGGTTATTTTTTCTCAGGAGCAACTGCATGAAGCGGCCTAAACTCAAGCGATATTTCACCTTAAGCTGTAGTGCATTAGCTGGCCTGGGACTATGCCTGAACCAGGTGGCTGTTAGCGCGATCGCCGCCGCCGCACCCCAAAGGCTAGCCCAAACCTCTACTGCGGAGCCGGCAGAAGCCTGTGTGGCGCTACAGGAGGTCACCACTGGCCAAACAGAAATCCGCAAGCGGATCGAAAATCGTCTTGTTCTCCAAGGCAACTGGAATACGGATTTTTTGGTGCCGAATGACCAGAATTTTGCTTATTTTGTCGCGCTGATTACGCCCGAAAATACGGGGCCTTACGAATTTATGGCGAATCTCGTGTTTCCTCAAGGCGGCACAGAAACTGCGCTGCGCCGTAGCGGTGACATTCAGGCCGGCATGACTTACTCCATTCCGTTTCAATCGCCAACGGGGCGTCAGCCTGCGATCGTGAATGCGCGAGTTGGTGGGGTTAATGGCAATTTCTACACCATTGCGATCGCCGCTTGTGAATCTAGCTCCGAAGTCGATTCCTCCGGTTTGACCGGAACGACCTGGGAACTCCAGCAGATTCAGCTGAATGACGGTCAAGTATTCACCGCTGATCCCCCGCAGAATTACACCCTGGAGTTCACGCCGAGTGGCGAAGTCTTCGTGCAGGCGGACTGTAATCGCTCTATCGGCTCCTACACCCTGGGGCGCGACAATCGCATGGCCATCACCCTGGGGCCAACGACCTTAGCGGCGTGCCCGCCCGACTCCATCAGCAACGATTATCTGCGCTTTATCGATGCGGCCAATTCCTTCTTTTTCCAAGATGGTGACCTGTTCATCGAGCTGAAGTTTGACAGTGGCACCATGCAGTTTTCTCCAGCGAGTTAAGGACCTGTGGCCATGGCTAGCATTTTCAGGCCGGGGTCGGGGAGCCCCACCCCGCAGCAAATCGCCCGTAACTGTCGTTACCTGGGCTGGCTGGGTTTCTGGCTACAGGTAGTGCTGGGGCTGATTCCCCTGTTGGTGGTGATCGGCTTGGTGCTGACCCGCTTGGGCCAGTGGCCGAGTGGCTGGTTTTCTCTGGGCCTGTGGCTAGCCTTGCTCTGTCTGGGGTTTCTGATTTCAGCATGGTTTGGAGCTATCGCTATACCCGCATAGCCGCCCGGTTAGAAAGCCCTGACTCGCGCCCGTCTAAATCAGGGGTCAAGCGAGCATTGACGATTGGCCTCCTGAGCAATTTAGCGGTGCTGACGGTGGCGGTGGTGATGGCCCTGAGTCAAGTCAGTCGGTTGACTCTGCGAATGCTGAGAATCCCTCAAGGCGCGACCGTTGTCACGCCAGACCAGGCGATCGCTCAAGGAGCCCTGATCTCACCCTCCAATATGCTGGCCATTCAGGCGTTGGTGCATGCGATCGCGGCTGGCCTCGTCGGGGTCGGGGTGGCGCTACTGCTGATTCAGCAAGTGAGTCGTCATCGGAATGCGCCTGACACATTTCTTTAGATTGAAAGATTGTTCACCGTAAGATTGGGGGGCTGAACGGTGGCAGGTCATACGATCAGCGGCCTCGGCAGCAGGGACAGAGTAGCGGCGATCGCCTCTGAAATGAGTAGCCCCCATTCGAGACAGCGCTCTGAGAGGTATCCGGTTGTGAAAATTCTCTTTGTGGAAGATAACCCGCATACTGGCGACTTAATCTCCGGCATTCTGGAGGCCAATCGTTATGCCGTCGATGTCGTCGCTGACGGCGAGACAGGGCTAGAAATGGCGACTCAATGGCCCTACGACCTCATTCTGCTGGACTTGATGCTGCCGAAGCTAAACGGCATTGAAGTCTGTCGGCAGTTACGGTTTAGAGGATGCCAGACACCCATCTTGATGCTCACTGCCCGCGAGGCCAGCCAAGATGTGATTGCTGGCTTAGATGCCGGGGCTGATGATTACGTGGTGAAATCCTGCGAACCGGATCAGCTCTTGGCCAGAGTCCGCGCTTTGCTCAGGCGAGGCGGCGAGGCATCGCCGAGTCCGTTGTTGACTTGGGGAGATTTGTGTCTAGATCCAGCCTCGGCACAGGTGACCTTTCGGCAGGCTGCTGTCCCCTGCCGCCCCAGAGAATACACCCTGCTGGAACTGTTTCTGCGTAATCCGCAGCGGTTACTCAGCCGCAGCAACATTATTGATCACCTGTGGTCGTTTGACGACGCCCCGGTAGAGGGCTCGGTCACCACGCTGATTAAAGATTTGCGGCGACGGCTCAAAGTTGCTGGCATGACAGAAGATCCGATCGAAACGGTCTATGGTCTGGGCTATCGTCTCAAACCTTGTCCACACGAGGCGTTGTCCTCAGCCACTGCCGCTGACTGGGGGACACCTTTAGCATCGCCAGAGAGCTCCAGCGCGGCCAGGGTGCAGGCGGTGCTGCAAGAAGTTGGGGACAGATTTCGCGCGACCTGGCCGCAGCGATTCGCGACCCTGGCAAAAACGGAGCAGGCCATTCAGTCCGGGGATTTTAGTCTCACGCAATTGCAAGCAATTTTGAGTCAGATCCATAAGCTAGCGGGTAGTTTAGGGACCTTCGGTTATGACCAAGCCGCAGAAATCGCCGCTAGTCTTGAGCAGTCCGTGCTGGAGCAAATAAATCAGCAAACACAGTGGGCTCAGCAGTTTTCAACGTCGTTAGCCAGTTTGCAGCAGGAACTCTTGACCCTGGCCCCACCAAAAAATCACTGCACTGCCGCTACTAAACCGGATCAGAATACGGAGTAAATTAACGTAGTTTTTTCAACCCCTGCCAATAGGCAAGCTCCTGCCTTATCGTGCTGTCATGACTTTTGTTCTTTCCAGAGCGTTGCGTATCAACTGGGTCGACCTGCCATTGCGGTGGTTGGTCTGGCTTCCCCTGATGCCGATCGCCGTTGGTGCAGTGGGCCTCGCCGGTTATCTAGCAGCGCAAGACCGTTTGGGGGTTACTGCGATCGCTAGCATCGGTGTCTCCCTCGGGAGCGCGATCGCCCTCACCGGATGGCTATCAAACCTGGCTAATCGTCAGCTCGCTGCCGCCCGACAGCAGTCAGCAAACCTGCATCAGGTACTGCTTAAAGCCGTCCCCGACTTAATCATTCGAATGCATCGCGATGGTACCTATCTGGATTTTCATGTCGCTGATGATTTTGTCACGCTGCTAACGCCTGACTCGGTTGGCAAAAATATTGCCGACCTCGTGCCGAAAGAGGTTGCTCAGAAGACTCTCAAGGCGGCGCAACAGGCCCTTGCAACTGGCACCCTACAAGTCTACGAATCGCCCTTTTGGGTGGGTGAGAAGTTTCTGTGGGAAGAGATCAGAATTGCCCCGCTCACCGCCGATGAAGTCATGATTGTCGTGCGCGATCTGTCGCAGCGATTGCAGATTGAGACGGCCCTGCGCCAGAGCGAAACCAGCCTCCGCGAGGCTCAGCGCATTGCCCAGGTAGGCAGTTGGGAACTGGACTTGCAAACATCCACCGTCACTTGGTCAGAAGAGATGTTTCGCATTTTTGGTCTAGATGCTAACCAGGCGGAACCGAGCTACGACAACATTATGGCGATGATTCCGCTGGCGGATCGTGAGCATCTGAAAAGCCTAGTTGAACGGGCGATCGCTGACGGGACTCCCTACAGTTTTGAACACCGGATTCAACGCCCGGATGGTACACAGCGCTATCTCGTCAGCCGGGGCGAAATCGTCGAACCG
The DNA here is from genome assembly GCF_004212215.1 of Leptolyngbya iicbica LK. Taxonomy (NCBI): domain Bacteria; kingdom Bacillati; phylum Cyanobacteriota; class Cyanophyceae; order Leptolyngbyales; family Leptolyngbyaceae; genus Leptolyngbya; species Leptolyngbya iicbica. The sequence goes on along the minus strand of NZ_QVFV01000002.1, from coordinate 1,071,150 downwards.
GAACATCAGCAGGGACTGAAGCTGTGTGGCACCGCTCTGGATATCACCGATCGCAAACGCGCTGAAATGGCCTTACAAGAAAGTGAAACCCGCTTTCGTCAACTGGCCGAAACGGTGCAAGAAGGGTTCTTCGTTTTTGAAACAGCGACGGCTCAATACTCATACTTGAATCCTGCGATTCTGAACCTGACTGGGATGCCCCAAGGCCCATTGCCTGCCGAACTCGCCCATGCTAGAGGCATGGCTCACTGGTTAAACCACATTCATCCTGAAGATCGCGATCGCGTCGAAGCTCAACTACAGGATGAGAGTCGGGGCGCCCCTTTTGATGCCGAATATCGGTTTCTGCATCCCGACGGTCGCCTGCTCTGGCTCCGGTCCAAAGCCTTTCCCCTGGTCGATGAAACTGGCAAAACTGTGCGCATTGTCGGTACGGTCGAAAACATCACCGATCGCAAACGGTTAGAAGCCTCTCTGCGCTCTCAAGCTGCCGAGGAGCGTCTGCTCACCACCATCACCCAAAAAATTCGGCAGCCCCTTGACCTGGACGAACTGTTGGCCACGACCGTCAGCGCCATTCAGCAAACCTTTCAGGCTGATCGCGCTCTAATTGTCAGACTGCAAGCAGGCACTGGCCAAATCATCAAAGCAGCGGTAGAGCCTGCCTATCCGGTAACCGAAATGGACTGGAGCACCATACAGTGCCCTCTAGAACGGTATGCCCCCGACGGCCAAGGACAAGCCCGCATTGTGCCGAGTGTAGCTACCAGCGATCAGGCTGACCCATGGGTTGATTGCCTGCCCACGATGGGGGCAACATCGCAAATTGTGGCCCCCATTGTGCAGCTATTGGGGACGCCTGCCCAACATGAGGTTTGGGGACTGCTGATAGTGCAAACTTGCGCCCGCGATCGCCAGTGGCAAGCCTCAGAAGTCAACCTGCTAGAGCGGTTGAGCACCCAGTTAGCGATCGCGATCGACCAGGCCAGCCTCTTTCAGCAGTTGCAATCACAACTCGCCGAACGCCAGCAAGCAGAACTCGCCCTCCAGGAAAGCGAAACCCGCTTTGCCGAAATTGCCCAAACCCTTAACCAAGTTTCCTACGTGATCTCGGTGCCGAGTGCCGAGTATCTCTACATCAGTCCTTCATACGAAAGGTTATGGGGCTACTCTTGCGAAAGTCTCTACCAAGACCGCAAGTCCTGGCTCGACAAGATTCACCCTCAAGACCTGGATTACGTCTTAGACGGATTGACCCAGCTCCTGGAAGGCACGCAAAAACGCCTGCAGTATCGCATCTTTGCGGCGAATGGCGACATCCGCTGGATTGAATCAGACTCGCTGATCGTGCGGGATGAGCAAGGCGATGCCCTGCGAATTGTGGGCATCGCCGACGACATCACCGACCGCAAACGGCTCGAACAGGCGTTGAGAGATAACGAAGAACTGTTTCGCCGCGCCTTTGATGACGCCCCGATTGGGATTTCCTTAATCTCTCCAGAAGGCCGTTATCTGCGCGTCAACAAGTGCTATTGCGATCTGCTGGAATACTCCCAGGCAGAACTCATGCAAATGCAGTTTCAGGAAATTACGCATCCGGATGATTTAGCCGCCGACCTCGCTGCATTGCAGCAGTTAAACCAAGGGGAAATCCAAACCTTTCAACTCGAAAAGCGCTACATCACTAAAAGCGGCATTGTTATCCCGGTCTTTCTCTATGCTTCGTCTGTCCGCGATGCTGAGGGCACGCCCTTGTATTCCGTCGGTCATGTGCAAGACATTCGCGAACAGCTTGAAGTCGATCGCATGAAAGACGAATTTGTCTCCATCGTCAGCCACGAACTGCGCACGCCCATCACCTCTATCGAAGGCTCATTAACGCTACTGGGCTCTGGGGTTTATGACACCCGCCCGCAAAAAGCGAAAGCCATGCTCGATATCGCCATCAAAAACAGTAATCGTCTAGTGCGCCTAGTTGACGATATTCTCAGCCTCGAACGGTTGGAATCTGGCAAGGTCGAGCTGCTCATGGAGCCTTGTCAGGTTGATGACCTGCAGCAGCAGGCGATCGATAGCGTGAGTGCGATCGCCGATCGCGCGGCTGTCACTTTAAGGATGACGCCCTGTTCGGCCACCTTGTATGCTGCCCCAGACGCCCTGCTGCAAACGCTGACCAACCTGCTCAGCAATGCGATTAAGTTTTCTAACCCCAGGCAGATGGTTTGGCTCGAAGCCCAAATCTGGAGCCCCAGCGCCCCAGCGCCCCAGCGCCTAGCGGAGAGGTTCAGTTCGTCCCCTGCTGCACCCGACCAGTTCGTTCTGTTCTCCGTCAAAGACCAGGGCCGGGGGATTCCCGCTGACAAGCTGGAGAACATTTTCGACCAGTTTCAGCAGGTAGATGTCTCGGATGCTCGCCAAAAGGGGGGCACTGGATTAGGACTGGCGATTTGCGAACGAATCGTGCAGCAACACGGCGGCGATATCTGGGTCGAAAGTCAGCTGGGGCAAGGCAGCACGTTTTACTTCACCGTGCCGTTATGGCAAGTGGGCGATCGCGAAACAGCACAAGAGAGCCAGTTCAATGACTAAACGCATTCTGATTGTTGATGACGAAGCAGACATTTGCCAGGTCGTGCAAGCGTCCCTCGAAGAATTTGGCGGATGGCAAACATTTTTGGCCCATTCCGGGGCAGAGGGGCTGACCGTTGCCCAAGCCAAACGCCCGGACGCAATTTTACTGGATGTGTCGATGCCAGTCATGGATGGCTTTCAGATGTTTGAGCACCTGCGCGAGAATCCTGATCTGCAGGATATTCCCGTGATTTTGTTGACCTCAAAAGTGCTGGCGCGCGATCGTAAACGGTTCGCCGACCTCAGTATTGCTGGCGTCATCACTAAGCCCTTTAACCCGCTGACCATCTGGCAACAAGTGGCTAGCCTACTCAGTTGGTAGATTCCACTGGGAGAGACAGCTCTCCACTCACTTGCGAGACACATCAGCCAAAGCCTCAGCAATCACTCCGAGCCTATACGGTTCCCGATTTTGACTTGCGCCAAGAGCGCAACGAATTCGCCGACATCTTCACAACCCATAAATCTAATAGATCAAATAGATCAATCGGACTTAGAACTCAGGTTACCAGCACTGTTTTATCTCAATCGCGTCTGTTTTATTCTCTCTCTATCTTCGTTATTCTCTCCGGCCGCATAAAGCAAGAACGCCTGAAGTCCTTTCTGGTAGGGGATTCAGGCGTTCTATTTGTTGCTATTTCTAAAAGCCGATGGCGGGATTTGAACCCGCGACCGCTCGATTACGAATCGAGTGCTCTACCACTGAGCCACATCGGCATTGCAGTTCCATATTTTATCAGGCTTAGCGAGATCTGAAAGAGCGATCGCCAAAACAGCCTTTGACGAAACAGCCCAGGCGCAGCCAAAGGCTCTCCCGATGGCGACGATTGAATTAACACACGTTACTCACGTAACGGGGAGCTTGGATGTTTACGGTGCTCTAGAAGGTAAATGTCTTTTGAAGTTGACCAGATCTGTAAAGTTCAGGATTGCCCCTGGGTTGGCAACCTACCCAACTGACCTAAGTTCACGTTTGGTCATAATTCATCCTCAAAGAGGAATATCTGCTTGACAAAATCAAATATAAACCGTATCTTTGAATACAGAAAGCAAATCGTTCATCCGACCAGCGCATCTGGACAGGACGGAAGTAAGAGATATCTTCTCTGAAGGAACGCGCCTCTTTCACTACACGATCAACATCTCTTGTTGTCATTTGGAGGCGAAATTATGAGCTTACGTTATCGTGGTGCAGATTACGAACCCTGCCAAAATGGTTTCAATTACTTTGAAGAAGTGATTGGTACTTACAGAGGAGCAGTTGTGACTCGTCGAGTTGCGACGAACGCTCCGAGCCAGCATATTGATGGTTTAACCTATCGCGGCTCTAAGGTTAAGTAGTCTGCTTCTTTTGTTCAATCGTTCATCCGACCAGGATTCTGGTTTGGACGGAAGTAAGGGAAAGTTTCTCTGAAGGAACGCGCCTCTCGATTCACTGCAAACTCTTCGTTAGAGGCGAAAAATCATGACTTTACGTTATCGCGGCGCTGAATACGCTACTCACACCACTCAAGTGCAGTTAGCTGAAGAAGTTATCGGTCAATATCGTGGTGCTACTGTGACCCGTCACGTAGCTAAAAACTTACACGCTGACCATATTGACGGTCTCGTCTATCGCGGCGCCAAAGTTCGCTAATCAATGCTTCGTTTAATCGTTCATCCAGCCAGTTTTTTGGCCAGGACGGAAGTAAGGGAAAGTTTCTCTGAAGGAACGCGCCTCTCAATTCACTGCAAACCTTTCGCAAGAGGCGAAAAAATCATGACTTTACGTTATCGCGGCGCCGAATACGCTACTCACACTCCTCAAGTGCAGTTGGCTGAAGAAGTGATCGGTCAATATCGTGGCGCAACCGTTACCCGCCATGTAGCTAAGAACCTACATGCCGAGCATGTTGATGGCCTGATCTATCGCGGCGCCAAAGTTAAATAGTTACAACCTGTTTTCTAGGCCATGGTGCTTAACCAAGTCTAGGGAGAAAAAGTGAGGGAGTGGCGTATTTTGTTGCCTTAATGCTGCAAAATACGCCATTTTATTTTTTGGCTAGCCGTTTGGAGATGCCTCGTGCGCTCAGTATTTTGTAAGTGAGGAGCGATTTGAAGGTCGTATAAGGCTTACAGGAGTAATCTGGGGGGAGCGAACCAAAACAGGATGCTATGCCCGATCGCATTTTGCGCGGCAGGTACCTCAACACCAATCACACCCGCTTTTTTGAGTCGCCAGTTATGGGTGGCTTCCCCATGTACGAAGAGTTGTGCCCAGTTGCTCAGGTCTGGTTCGTGGCCGACGAGTGCCAGGCGACTAACCGGGTGTGAGAGTTGCCAGTCGGTCAGCCAATCTAGCCAGGTATGCAAGTTACCGTTAGGTGCGAGCACGTCTAACGTTGTCGAGGTCGGAGCGACGCCCGCTTCCAGTAAGATTTGTGTCGTCTGGTGGGCGCGCACCAGGGGACTCGTCAAAATATGCTCGACCCGGCAACCTAGCTGTACTAAGCGGTCAGCGATCGCCGCAGTGCGCAGTTCACCCTGCTCAGTCAGGGGGCGCTCTGCGTCTTGGGCATAAGTGCCCCGGTCAGCGGCGATGCCGTGACGAATAAAATACAGTTCAGTCTGTGGAGATGAGGCCATCTTCAGGATTGACGAGTCGCCAGAGTTTTTGTTTGATCTGCATATCGAAGACCTCCCATTTTAGGCGGTTATAGTCACTGTTTTCATAGAAGCCGGATAGAAAGCCGACGGGAATCCCAAAGCCTCCGGCGGTTGTACGACCCCCGCCAAAAAATCGCCCTTCGAGATCTTGACCAAAGGCTTCTTTGATAAATTCGTCGGGGTCTAGGGTGATTTTGCTGGTGCGCAAAGACCCAATGACGACCTCACGCTCTTCATCTTCGTCATGCACGATGCCGTAGACTACTGCGGTGTGGATATTTTCCTCGGTGACCAGAAAATCGGCGGCTTGAGGAATGGCATCGCGATCGTCATAGCGCAAGTAACCTACCCCTGCGATGGACACGTTATTTTGGATGGTGCGGTTGCGGAGCGATCGCTCAATCACATCCATCACCCGCTTAGAACGGGCGGCCCGCAAGATGGCTGCCAGAAGCTGCGGATCATAAAAATTGCTTAGATAGGCCGCTGCCATAAAGTCAGCTTCGGCCGCATGCATCAGGTTATTGGTATCTGATCGCAGACCATGCATCAAGGCTGTGGCACATTTCACATGGGTGCTGTTGCTGCGATCGAGAGTGAGTAGTACTTCGCTCTGTAAGTATTGAGCGAGAATTGTCGCCGTCGCTCGAATGTGGGGCCGCACGTCGATCAGGGTGGCATTGATATCTTTTTGTGGCGCATGGTGATCGACCACCAAAAACAGCGACAGATTGGCTTCCTCGACCTGTCGGGTTAACTGGGAAGTCGTGCCCTGCGTATCGAGCATGACGTAGGCTTGATACTTGCTCAAGTCGGGACCAGTTTTGGTCTGGGGATTCCAGCGTCGAGCCGGCAAACCTGAGAGCCGCACCAGCGCAATATTTTCTTGATGGCTCAGGGTGCCGCCGTAGTAAATGTCGCAGTCGATGTCATATTGCTGACAAATAAGGCGATAGGCCCATGCTGAAGATAGCGCGTCTGGATCAGGAAAATCTTGGATCAGGACGAGATGGCGATCGCCTGAACGCTGTGACAGCAACTTATCTAGTTGCTCAACCAGATCAATACGGCCGCGCTGGTGGTTTGCCGCGCTGGCAGGCTTGCCCACCGTCGCCGGCACTGCTTGCACAGGGCCGTAATTCATGGCAGACGCCGAGGCAGAGCCATTGGCAGGAGCAGAAGTCGAATCAGTCACAGTTGTTCCAGGATGTCTATTATTACGATAGCTCTCTCCATCGCTCTCCGCACCTGCTCAACGGTGGAAAGGGGTAGAGCTCGCTGGGGTTACAATCCATTGTCAGGCAGAAGCCAATGGGATCAGTGAGACAAGTTTTCTTAGCTATTCGTGGATGGGCAATCAGGATTAACCACCGCGGGCCTAGCGGAGAAATTTTGGCCCAGAGCCAACTTGACGGTTAACCGAACGTAAATTCATGTGTACATCTCAATTTCGTGTGTTATCTTGACTCATGTGAAAATCAAATAAGCGGTTCAGCCACAGTTTCAACGGCTGTTTAGGAAATTTTTTACACGTTCAAATTCATCGGTCGCAGAGTTAGTTAGCAATGCGTTGTAAGGGCTAACACCTCTGTCGATAGAGTTTGACGAATGATTGATTTCTCGAACGGGGAGTCTTGTCGGCTGAGATCGCAATTGAACGACGTTTTTTTGGAATTTTTCGATTTTGAATATGAGTGAAACGCTGACCAGCCGCCAGGTTGTCCATCCCATGGTGAAGTTTCAAAGGCAAGTCAAGTCTTTGGTAAAGCGCAACATCGTGCAACCGGAAGACAGCATTTGGAAAATCGCGCTTTTATTTGGCGACGAATGGGCTCACTGGAAGCGCGAATTAGAAGAATTTGAGTTTTCCACCAAAGATCCCATCAGTGATCTGCTCGCGGTGGAATCTTGGGAAGAGGAAGAGTAAATTCTCATCCGAGTATCTGCTAGGGGACGGTTTCTAGAGAGTTGGGAAAGGTCCCTGTTACCTTACCCCTCAGGAACAATCCCCTTAGCTATCTCCGGGCTTTTTAAGCAAAGACGACTGTCCGGTTGCCATAGACTAAAACACGGTTTTGTAAGTGGAGCCGGACACCTCTTGCCAGGACAATGCGCTCTAAATCTTTGCCCTTACGAATAAGATCTTTGACATCATCGCGGTGGGTAATGCGCACTACATCCTGCTCGATGATGGGGCCAGCATCCAGGTCTTCTGTCACATAGTGGGCGGTGGCGCCGATGATTTTGACGCCGCGTTCATGGGCTCGGTGGTAGGGCTGTGCCCCCATAAATGCGGGCAAAAACGAGTGATGAATATTGATCACTTGGGGGAATTTCTCTAAAAAGTCCCCGCTGAGAATTTGCATATATTTAGCCAGCACTACGAGATCGATGTTGTATTGCTCTAGCAACGCTAGTTGTTGGGCCTCTTGCTCAGCTTTGGTGTCGCGGCTGATGGGCACATGGTGAAAGTCAATGCCAAACTGCTCGGCGATGGGTTTCAGAGTGGCATGGTTACTCATGATGAGGGGAATCGCCGCTGCGAACTCTTTGGCCTGGTGTCGCCACAGCAAATCAAGCAGGCAGTGGTCTTGGCGGCTCACCCAAATAGCGATGCGGGGTATCGCGTCGGAAAAGCACAGCTGCCAGTCGGCTCCTAGGGGTTGAGCGATCGCGTTAAAAGCGGGACCAATCAACTCTTTGGGCAGATTAAAGCCGCCCAGGCTCCACTCAATGCGCGAGAGAAATAGACCGCTAGCCTCGTCGCGATGCTGATCCGCATGAATGATATTGCCGCCATTGGCGTAGATAAAGTTGGCGATTTTAGCCACTAAACCTTGCTGATCGGGACAGGAAATTAGCAAGGTCGCCGACGGATAGAGGGTAGATTGCGTCATGACTCAAAAACAGCGTTGAAACTCTTGGAAATTACGGGAGTTGCTTGCCAATAGCATCCCCAACCGTCGGGGTTGAGCATTGTCCAACCCGCACAGCGACTTTGGCTGGACTGGAGCGTTTTTCAGCACCCAGCCCTAAGTTGCGACAATCCGAGGGGATGTCTGCTGCATCGGTTGTATCGGACTTTTAGCGATCGCGGTCAGACTCTTCAGAATTATTACCCGATTCTTCCCCAACCTCAGGGTCGGTATCCGCCTCATCCTCAGGAGCCGTCTCGCCATCCTCCGTGGTGTTCTCTTCAACGACGGCTTGCCATTCTTCTAAGGGGCGATCGACGCCGTTGAAAATATTTTCGCCAACGATCGCGACCTCGATGTCACTAGCCTCGCTAGGCAGGGGAAAGGTCTCAGGATCAATCAGGGCGTAGTAGTTCTGGCCGCTGAAATCCGCATCCCCCACAATGAGCTGGTGGGTGGTGCCATCCGCCAGGGTGAGATCGACGGTGGCAAAGGGATTATCTAACCCAAAGTCAGCGGGAGTCGCGGCCTCAACGGTCGTGGTGTTGACTAACCCATCGGTCACCAGGCGACTGAGCAGAAAGGCGATCGCCGCTTCCTCAGCGGGCTGCTCTTCCGGCTCAATCATTTGCCAAAAGCCATCGTCATCTTTTTCAAATACGACCGTCTGGTCGGCGGTCTCAATTTGCAAAAACACGACATCCGCTTCCGCAAAGTCATAGACCGGGGTAGCGGTCGAGTCGGTCAAGGCCGTCGTCGCGGTCTGATTGGAACCAGACTGCCGGGACTGGGTGACTAACACCACCCCGCCCAACAACAAAGCGGCGGCGACCAAAATTACTGTGCTGCGCTGAAGTTTCATGGGCTTTACCGTCTCCGCAACGCCATCAAAATTGCCAGAGCAATGCCCGTCAGAGGCAGTACCACTAGCGAGAAAATGCCTAATCCCCAAGCTTGCTGCCCGGTGATGGCCAAGCGGCGATCAGTCATCGTCCTGGGGCGGATAGAAAGGGTGGCGTCGGCTTCCTGGCTCAGCCAGTTCACCGAGTTGAGAAACACATCGCCATTTAACTGCTGGTTAAAGGAGCCATCCAGAGCAAAGGTGGAGTTGCCAATCACCACGAGCCGTGACTCATCGGGGAGATTTTCAGTCGCCTCAGTTGCGTCAATGGTTTCAGACTCCGTGGGGGCAGTCTCATCCGTGATCTCGTCTTCGTCAGTCGCATCGACTGACTCCTCCTCAATGTCGGTCTCAACGTCGTCGTCGTCTCCGATCTCGTCAGTCGCATCGTTGGCATCGTCGATCGCGGGTAGGGGCGCATCGGGATCGGCCTCGCGACTGAGGGCCACGCCCAGTACATAGGGACCTTCGGGGGGAGCGTTGGGGTCAAAGGTGAGGTCGCCTTCATCAGTAATCGCTTCGGCGCGGCTTTGGGGATTCGTGAGCAGCAGCGGGGCGGTGTCGGTGTCGGGCAGTTCGCGGCTTTCCACCGGGCGAGCCAGGGGATAGAACGATCGCCCGTCGCCAAAATCTTGGGTGATGGGGTGGTCGCCATAGGTGGTGACGATGGGGGCAGCGGGGCCAAGGCCGACAAACTGCCCGGCTCCAGATGTATCGAGCACGAGGCGATCGTCCAAAATGACGCCCCAGTCATCCAGCAGCGGGTTCAAGCCGGCATCGGCACGCGGATCGAGCAGCAGCAGCACACCGCCGCCTCGGGTGAGATACGCTTCGAGGGCGGCCACCTCTGCCGGAAAGAAGTCTTGAACGGGGCCAGCCACGACAACCACGTTGGCATCGCTGGGTACGGTTTGGGTCTCGACTAAGTTGAGCGGCTCGACTTGATAATTTTGGTCGGTCAGGCTTTGCACCGCCTCAGCAAAACCGGGTTCCGAACCGTCGATGGGGGGCTCGTCGTGGCCCTGCATGAAATACACCGTCAGGGTGCGATCGCTGTTCAACTGCGCTAAGGCATTGGTCAGGTCTTGTTCTGACAGGGGTTGGGCGGTGCCGAGGGCTTGGGCGTCGACGGTGGTGCCAATGGTTTGCAAAAAGCGGCGATCGTCCCCCACTTCCAAAAACACCATGCCAGCCTGGGTCGCCCCAAACGCCTCTGCCAGTCGGGGATTGGCAAACGGATCAACGTATTCAAAATCAAAGTTATCGCTCTCTTCGCGATAGCTTTCGAGCAGTTGCACGTCTTGGGGATTTTGCACCGAGTCAAAAATCACCACGCGCACGGGCGCTTCCAGGGTCTGCACCACCTGCTGGGTCGCAGGAGCCAGGGTAAAGAGTTGCGTTTCGGTGAGGTCGTAGCGCACGGCGTTTTGCACCGCGAGAAAATTCACCAAACCGAGGATGACGAGTACCGCGATCGTGGCGACCACCGCATTGGTGCCGCTTTGGGTCGATCGCTGCTGCCAAAACGCTCCCGCTGTCTGGCCCGTAAAGCTGAGGCCCAGCAGCAACAGGCCGATGCCAAAAATCATCAGTGCCGTCGGCAACAGTTGCCAACCAGACAAACTGCCTGCCACTAATCCCGCCGTGGCGCAGGCAAGCCCCGGCCAGGTGAGAAATTTCAGCCATTTCGCAGAAAATGCCAACCGTTTCATACCGTTTACGCTGTCATCATGAGTGGATTAAATCTGGCTTGCGAGCGACTAATTACGCTGGAACCGCAGTGCTTCAATGGATTGCGCCGTGAGAAACAGGCCCAACAAACCGTAAGACACGAACAACACCACGCTGCTGGTATCCAAAATGCCTTGGGTAAAACTGGTGAAATGCTGCAACATCGACAGGTGATTGAGGGCATCCCCGAGCCAACCGGGAACCGCCCGTGCCAGGGCATCCACAATCCATAAGAAAATCACCAGGGCAAAGGTGAGAATCGCGGCGACCACGGTGCTGCTGGTGAGGGAAGACAGAAACATGCCGAGGGACAGTACACTCGCCGCCAACAAAATCAGCCCCAGATTGCCCACCAGTAGTAGGTTCGGAGAGACGGCGGGTTCGGCAGTGCCGAGGGCGATCGCCACCACCAGCATCAGTGGCAACACCATGCCAACGTAAAAGGTCACCACCGCCAGCAACTTACCCAGGGCCACCACCCAATTCATTACGGGCGAGGTGGCGAGCAGTTCCAACGTTCCCTGCTTGCGCTCCTCGGTGTAGAGTCCCATCGAGAGGATCGGCAGCACGAACATTGAGAGGGAGCCCAGCACCCCAAAATAGCCCTGCAAAAATTCGTAGGCGACATCCAGGGGCGGCAGGGTCATGCCCATTTGCAAGACCTGATCACGCCGCGCCACCTGGGCCAGCAACCCTTCAGGGCTGAACAGGATGACGACGAGAAAAAAGCCCCCCAGCAGCCAAAAAATCGCCGCAATCACATAAGCCAGGGGCGACGCCAAATAGCTTTGGAGTTCGCGGCGATAAATCGCCAGCACGTTGCCGAGCACAGTTCGCAATGCGGTCATAGCCTGCTTCACTCTTTACCTTTAAGGGTTAGTGGTTCGTCTCTGGGGAGACTTCGTGGTCGGTTTGGTCTGCTTGATCTGCCATGCTGGCCGCTTCCGGCACCTCAGAGCTGCTGGCGGTATCGGCGTCATTTTCCGACTCAGGAGTTGTCGCTGCCTTGGCCGTGCCTTCGGTTGGTTCTTCCGTAGTCAAATTGAGGAAGACATCTTCCAGACTGGCCTGGTGGCGGCGCAATTCATACAGCCCAAATCCGGCTTGGACGATCGCCGCCGCGATCGCTTCGCCAGGATCGGTCTCCCCCGCCTGGAGTTGAAACCGATGTCGCGACTCCGGCTCTAATGGATGGCCGACTGATTCCACCGCATCGACGCCCGGAATCGCTCCCAACGTCTGGCGAATCCCCTCAAAGTCGCCCCGCACCTCCAGGTCGTAACTGACCGTCCCCGTGAGCTGCGCCATCAAGGTATCGAGCTTGCCCGCCGCCACTAACTGCCCCCGGTTGATGATGGCTACCCGGTCACAGGTGGCATTCACCTCCGGCAAAATGTGGGTGGACAAAATGATCGTGTGATCGCCCGCCAAACTGCTAATCAACTGCCGCACTTCGTTGTTTTGGCGCGGATCTAGACCAGAAGTGGGCTCATCCAGCACAATCACCGGGGGATCATGGACGATCGCTTGGGCGATGCCCACCCGCTGCCGAAAGCCTTTGGACAACTTGCGAATCAGCACCGATTGCTTTTCTGCCAAGCCGCACCGCTGGATGGCATAGGTCACTTGCGCGGGGCGATCGCCCGCCGCCACCCCCTTGATGCGAGCCACAAAATGCAAAAACGCCTCCACCGTCATGTCGAGATACAGCGGGGGCCGCTCGGGCAAGTAGCCAATGCGCTGCCGCACCGCCATCGAGTCGGCATGCACGTCGTACTCAGCCACTTTGGCGGTGCCGCTGGTGGCGGGCAAATAGCCCGTCAAAATTCGCATAGTGGTGGTTTTGCCCGCGCCATTTGGCCCGAGAAAGCCTAAAATCTCGCCCGGCTCGACCGCAAAGGACACATCCTTGAGGGCGACGGTTGAGCCGTACACTTTATGGAGATGATCAACTTCAATCATGGGCGTAACGACCGTTCTCCTTAACGTTCGATGCGGTGAACTCGCAACAGACTGACCGACGGCTAAGGGCGATCGCTGTTCCCGACACCGCAGATTTGCCAGCAAAGACTAACACTCTAGCGCTCATCAATCGATCTGTTGATTAAGACAAACTCGCCAACAAACACCAGAAGATAATAAAGTCTGATCTGCGACTTTCAAAGACCCATGACAAAATCCCCTGATTCCCAAAAAAACATCGCCTCAAGCCTGGACGATGAATTGCCCATCGGCCCCGGCACCAGCTTCACGTTTCTTTACTATTTCGTGACGGCGGGCGTGATCACCTGGCTGTTTGTGGCTCGTCTATTTGGCATTGGGCTGACGACCCCCCTACCCGCCGAACTGGGATTATTGGGCGGCGGCCTTGCGGGCCTGCTGGGAATTTTCTTCAACCGCTCCACCACGCTAGAAATTCCTTTCACCAGCAAAAAGCAATTTCGCCAGCAGCTTAAGGAGGTGATGACGGGGATGGGATACGCTCTGGATACGACCGAAGGTTCCGTCGATCGCTATCAAAAGCCCAATGCCAGTCGCTTTTTTTCGGGAGATATTTTCGTCCAGCAGCGCGGCGAGTCCGCCATCTTTGTCAGCCGCGTTAGCAACATCCGCACCCTCAAACGCCGCTTTGAGAAAAGTTGAAGCGACCCTGGCGTCACCCTGAGTCACTTCAGTGAATCATTACAGTCAGGCCTATCAAGCTATAAATGAATGCCGCACTCGGTTTTAGCGGAACCGCGCCAACGTCCGGCCCGCTCGTCTTCGCCCGGTTGCACGGGAGTGGTCAGTGGTTCGTCACCGATGCTGGCATAGCCGCGATCGTGCAGCGGGTTGTAAATGACGTTGTGTTGGAAGACATAGCCCCACAGGTCTTTGCGCGTCCAATTCGCCAGGGGATTAATTTTTAACCGTCCATCACTGTCCGCTTCCAAAATGGGCATGGCCTGACGGGTTGCAGACTGATCGCGACGGCGACCTGTCACCCAGGCCCGCACCTCCACAGCTTGCAAAGCCCGTTGCAGGGGTTCCACTTTGGTCAAGTAATGAAACTGGTCAATGTCTCGCTGCCAGAGTTCGTCGCCGTAGCGGTTCGCAAACTCTTGCCGTGTCGTCGCTCCTGCCGCTTGGTACACGTGCAAATCCAGGTCATAGCGCTGGCGGGCGCGCTCGGCAGTGGCCAGCGTTTCCTCAAAGTGGTGCAGCGTATCGAGGAAGATCACGGGGACTCGGCGCGGGGGGCATAACTCGGCGTAGAGCATGTGGACCGTCACCGGAATGCTGAAGGAGTTGGTCTGAGCCAGTCCGGTGGGAAAAGTGCGAATCGCCCAGCGCAAAATGTCTTGGGGCGTCGCTGTTTCAAACCGGCGATTGAGAGCGTCGAGATCGAGAGAATGGGCGATCGCGGAGGCGGAAGTCATGCACTGAACCATAAATTCGTTACCTGTGTTGCGTATCGACAGTGCCACATTCAGTTATACACCGGATGCGCTTGATAAACACACATAATCCGGTCGGGATTTCGGGGATTATTCTGGTGATTCGTCTCAATACTTTGGCGGCAGGGCTTTCGCAGCCAAATAAGAATCTGCTGAGGGGGCGATCTCCGTCAGGCAGTTGCTGAAAAATTGCCTCCTTGGCCGTTAGGGTTGGGCACTGCCAACCCCTTACAGACTCTTCGAGGGCTGGGAAAAGTCGTGATTGATAGGACTGCACCCCGACCGCAGGAGGGTGGCGTGACCTGTCATAGTAAATGGGGTAATCACGGACAATATTCGGACAGGAGGAACAGGGTGAAGTTAGTGCTCTACAGCAAGCCAGGCTGCCACCTCTGCGAAGGGCTAGAGGAAAAATTGGCGGCATTGGCCCACCTCGACTTTGACCTGGAAATTCGCGATATCACGACGCAAGCTGCCTGGTTTCAGCGCTATCAATACGAAATTCCCGTGTTGTGCCGCGTGGTGGAAACGCCCCAGGGAGAACAGGAAGCTGCCTTACCTCGGCTGTCGCCCCGCGCACCAATCGCGCGAGTGGAGCAAATGTTACAGACATATTTGGAACCTGATAAGGCAAAATAAGCCCAATCATTTTTGTGAGAGGTTGCTGACATGGATTTGCAAGGGTTGCTAGCGCAGTTGGCAAAAGTGGGCATCGTCCCCGCAGTGGCTCCGTCGTCAGAGCATCCGGCCCTCTCGCAGCCGATCAAGCGCTTGTGCACCAACTCCCAAGCCTGCCAACCAGGGGATTTGTTTATTGGGATGCCGGGGACGCGGGTCGATGGCGGTGACTTTTGGCCAGGGGCGATCGCGGCGGGAGCGATCGCGGCTTTCGTTTCTCCCGAAGCGGCCCAAAATCGTCCCCCTGAGGTGCACAATCCTGCGGCTCTGGTGCTGTCCTTTGCCGATATGGCGTTAGTCTGTGCCCATGCCGCAGTCGCGTTTTACGACGCTCCGGGGCAGGCGATGCAGCTGGTCGGGGTCACTGGCACCAACGGCAAAACGACCACCACTCACCTGATTGAAGCGCTGCTGAAACAAGGCGATCGCGCTACCGGATTACTGGGCACCTTGTACGCCCGCTGGCCCGGCCATGATGCTGTCGCCATTCACACCACCCCCTTTGCCGTGGACTTGCAGGCCGACCTCGCTGCCGCCCGCGATGCCGGTTGCCAAGCCCTGGTGATGGAAGTCAGTTCCCACGCCCTGCACCAAAAGCGCGTTTGGGGCTGCCCCTTTGAGGTGGCAGTGTTCACCAATCTCACCCAAGACCATCTCGACTATCACGAGACGATGGACGCCTACTTTGAGGCGAAAGCCCTGCTGTTTAGTGAGGATTATTTAAAGGGGCGGGCGATTGTGAATCTGGATGATCCCTACGGTCAAAAACTGGTGGAACGGTTGGGCGATCGCGCCTGGAGCTACAGCGTCGCCAATTCCCAGGCGGATTTATATACCTCGGATCTGACCTACGGAGCCAACGGCGTGCAGGGCCAATTGCACACTCCCGAGGGCACCCTGCCCTTCAGCCTGCCACTGGTGGGCCAGTTCAACCTGTCCAATATGCTGGCGGCGGTCGGTGCGGCGCTGCATCTAGGCATCACCCTAGAGCAGGTGGGCGCTTGTTTGCCCCAGTTTGGCGGCGTGCCCGGCCGCATGGAGCGGGTCGTGGTGAATCCCGACCAGCCCGTGAGCGTGATTGTGGATTATGCCCACACCCCTGACAGTTTGCAAAATGCCCTGACCGCCGCCCGTCCCTTTGTTGCGGGTCGGCTAATTTGCGTGTTTGGCTGTGGTGGCGATCGCGATCGCACCAAGCGTCCCCAAATGGGCAAAATCGCCTACGACCTGGCCGATGTGGCGATCGTTACCTCCGACAATCCCCGCACGGAAGATCCGCAGCGCATCCTCGACGATATTCTCGCTGGTATTCCCGCCCAGTTGCCGGAAGAGCAGGTGGTGGGCGATCGCGCGGCGGCTATTCAGTCCGCGATCGCCCAAGCCCAACCGGGCGACTGCGTCCTTATCGCGGGCAAAGGTCACGAAGACTACCAAATCCTGGGGACTGAAAAAATCCACTTCGACGATCGCGAACAAGCCCGCGCCGCCTTGAGCGCTTAAGCGTGATGCTCAGAACGGCGACACCGCAGAGGCTCAACGGCTGACCAGCGCGTCGTAATAGCCGGTGATGCCGTTGAACACGTATTGCACGGCTAGCGCCGCCAAGATGATGCCCAACACGCGGGTGAGAATGCTGACCTTGCTTTCGCCCAAGAGGGTAATGAGGCGATCGCTGGCGTATAAAATCGGCCACGAAGCGAGATATGTCACCCCCAGCACGATCGCCAGCAAGCCAATCCGCACCATGTCACTGCCTGCCTGGGTCGCCAACACCAGCACCGTCGCCAGGGTGCCGGGGCCAGCCAGCAGCGGCAGCGCCAGCGGAAACACTGCGACATCTTCCCCCGTATTGCTGGCGTCGCCCTTTTCCGGCGATTGAATGGACGATCGCTCACCAAACAGCGTCGGCAGCGCCAGCAAAAATAGCAGCATGCCGCCACTCACAGCAAAGGCATGGGTCGTCACGCCTAGATAAGAGAGCAGTAGCCGTCCGGCAAACAGAAAGAAGAGGGTGACGGAAAACGCGATGATCAGCGATCGGTTCAACAGGCGTCGCCGCTCGGTGAGCCTCATACCAGTGGTGAGGGAGACGAATACCGGGGCCACCGCGACGGGGTTTACCACCACGATCAGCATGACGAAGGCCGTGATGATAAATTGCGACAGGCTTTGATCCATGGACTTTGCCCCTATGGCACGACAGAACAGCCGCAGTATATCCCAGCCCATTGATGCCCCGATGTCCCCCTGCAACGCTATCGGCACCGCCGCGCCATTAGCCTAAGAGCGGGCACTACTGTCTCAAAAATATAGTGGGCATCTAGGGGACGGTTCGCTTCGAGAGAAGCGTCCCCTAAACCTGACCAAGGCCCCGGCGCGGTTGCCCCCGACAAATCCCTTTGCCACAATCACAAGAAACCGAGCAGAGCCCCCTGACAAGCCAGAATCTGCAAAGTTTCACGCTGACATCTTCATAGCGAAAGATGATCAAGCTGCTCTCGCTCAAATGCCATGGAGCAGCAACAACAGCCCACCCTGACGCCTCTAGCCAGCCGCTTTGCTTCATTAGTCAGCGCTGACTTAAGGCTGTTGGGCTACTAAGAGATCATCACGTTCAGGCGCGAATCAACCGTTGTATCGGGAGATGATTCGACCTTGGTTTCCGCGTTCAAATGCTTGAGGGTGTCCGTAAAATCCTGAATGCCCTGGAACTGTCGGTACACTGAGGCAAAGCGGATGTAAGCCACTTCGCTCACCGTCTTCAGCCGTTTGAGCACCAATTCACCAATCTCGGTGCTAGAAACCTCGCGTCGGGCGCGCTGCTGCAATTCCGCTTCGAGATCATCCACCAAAGAGTCGAGGGTATTGGGCAGCGTCCCGGTTTTCTCACAGGCCCGCACCAACCCGCGCAACACCTTAGTCCGGTCGAACGATTCGCGATCGCCACTCTGCTTAATGACAGTAATCGGCACATACTCAATGCGCTCATAAGTCGTAAACCGTCGTTGGCATTCCAAACATTCCCGGCGGCGGCGAATGCTTCTGCCGCTCTCCGCAGAGCGCGACTCTAACACGCGATTATTGGGATGCTGGCAGAAGGGACACTGCATGCCGCTCCATGTCTCCGGTAGAACTCAACGTACAGAAGCTCCCCCTAGACACTAGCGATGGTGGAACGATTGTCCTACAACCGCAGCCTTGGGGGATACATCTGCATACATGGTATCTAACCTTCGAAAAATGAAGCGACAACCTGCTAAAAACAGGTTGCCGCTTTGTTAAGAGTCACAAAACGTGATCTAAACACGCTTTATTCATCAGTCGGTACTTAGTCTTTTGTAATCCGAGGGGGTTCACGGAACGCGATCGCGAAAAACAGCGTGCCGATCACACAAGCAAAAATGAAAATGTAAGCAACGGCTTCCATTTGTCAGAGCCTCCTACTGTACCTAGTCTATTGTTAGTCTAAAGGATTGGGATGAGAAAGCGCTTGATAGTTCAACCGAATTCATCAGTAAGAACCTCATCAAGCGCTTGCTAAAGTCAAAGAGCTAGCAGCCTAAGCATTAGACAGTCTCTTTGTTCTTCGTGGTGCGGTCACCCACCTTCTGGAAGAAACCCCACTCCACCTGTTGCGGCGAGAGGTCGGGGTCGATACCCGCAAATACGTCTCGGTACAGCGTCCGAGAACCATGCCAGATATGACCAAAGAAGAAGAGTAGCGCAAACACCGCGTGAGCATAGGTGAACCAACCCCGAGGACTGGTGCGGAAGACGCCGTCAGACTCTAAAGTCTCCCGGTCGAATTCAAACGGCTCACCTAACTGAGCTTTACGAGCAATCCGCTTAACTTCCGCTGGGTCAGTGATCGTTTGACCGGCTAACTCACCCCCAAAGAAGGAAACGGTCACGCCAGTCTGCTCAAAGCTGTAACGCGATTCGGCCCGACGGAAAGGAATATCTGCCCGCACGACACCATCTTTGTCAGTCAGCACCACTGGGAAGGTTTCAAAGAAGTTTGGCAGACGACGCACTGAAAGTACGCGACCTTCACCATCTTTGAAGACTGGGTGGCCGAGCCACCCCCGAGCAATGCCGTCGCCTTCGTTCATCGGACCAACCCGGAACAAGCCACCCTTAGAGGGGCTGTTGCCGACATAGTCATAGAAAGCCAGCTTCTCTGGAATGGTCGCGTAAGCTTCTTCAGGCGAAGCGCCATTCGCAATCTCGGCCTGAGTGCGACGCTGAATTTCCTCTTGGAAATAGCTGCTATCCCACTGATAACGAGTTGGGCCAAACAGCTCAATTGGCGTGGCTGCGTTGCCATACCACATGGTGCCAGCCACCACAAAAGCTGCGAAAAACACCGCGGCAATACTGCTAGACAATACCGTCTCGATGTTACCCATCCGCAGGGCTTTGTAGAGCCGCTGGGGCGGTCGCACGGTCAGGTGGAACAAGCCAGCAATAATGCCAACGATGCCAGCTGCGATGTGGTGCGCCACAATCCCGCCTGGATTAAACGGGTTAAACCCAGCTGGTCCCCACTCTGGGGCGACCCCTTGCACGTGGCCCGTAATGCCATAGGGGTCAGAAATCCACATGCCAGGCCCCCAAAGACCCGTCAGGTGAAAAGCTCCAAACCCGAAGCACAGTAAACCCGACAAAAATAAATGAATGCCAAACATCTTGGGCAGGTCTAGAGCGGGCTCGCCCGTACGCGGATCCCGGAATAAATCCAAGTCCCAATAAACCCAGTGCCAGCAGGCCGCTAAGAATAGCAGACCAGACAAGACGATGTGAGCGGCAGCAACGCCTTCAAAACTCCAGAAGCCAGGGTCGACAGCGGCTTCACCAGTAACGCTCCAGCCGCCCCAGGATTGGGTGACACCCAAACGCGCCATAAAGGGAAGCACAAACATGCCCTGACGCCACATGGGGTTTAAGACAGGATCACTGGGATCAAAGGTTGCCAACTCAAATAAAGCCATTGAGCCAGCCCAACCAGCCACCAATGCGGTGTGCATCAGGTGAACGGAGATCAGGCGGCCCGGGTCGTTCAGTACGACCGTATGTACTCGGTACCAGGGTAGTCCCATCGACTACTCTCCTCCTCTTAGTTTCAACAAATCCCTTGCGAGCTTATTAAGAGTCACAGTTATACACAGACTATCAGACTTGCACACCTTCACAGCGCCCAAAATTTGGTGCAGGAGGCATGTTCACCGTTTTGCCAAGAGCTGCGACAGGGCGAAAAGAGACTTCCGCAGACTGGTCAGAGTTCCCCTGGGATGATAAGTCTGTAGACAAGATATAAAGAAGTGTAACCAGTGTCACAGGTGGACGCAATCAAAATATTGATTTGTTCAACAGGGGAGCCGGACGAGCTGCGATCGCCAACCCAGGCAGGAGGCACTCACATCGCAACTGGAGCCACTCGGCGAGACAGAATAGGGTAGTCAGGAGAAAGTTGATGGCAGTTATTAAGTTTCTTAACGAAGACAAAGAGGTGATCGCCGCTGATGGTGCCAACCTGCGCTACAAAGCGATGGAAAACGATATTGATATCTACACCCTCGTCGGCAAAATGATGAACTGCGGCGGATACGGCCAATGCGGTACCTGCGTCGTGGAAATTACCGAGGGCAGTGAAAACCTGTCGCCTCGGACGCAGGTAGAAGAACGCAAGCTCCGTAAGCGACCGGAAAACTGTCGCTTGGCCTGCCAGACCCTAGTTAATGGCGATATTACGGTTAAAACTAAGCCCAAGAAAAAGTGATCCAATCGTCGGCGATGATTTCAAGAATTACGCCCAAGCCGGAATCAAGATGCCGTAGACTATACGAAGTGTCATTGTTGTGCTGGAGAATGTAGGCCTTAAATTATGGAAGTCAACAACCTCGGCTTTGTTGCAAGCATTCTATTCGTTCTGGTTCCCACTGTCTTTTTGCTGATTCTCTATATTCAGACATCCAGCAAGCAGACTGGCGCTTAGTTGAGCTGCGCTAACGCCGTGCGACCAGAAAAAACTCTGTTGCAAAAAAGCGCCCGTCTGCAGACGGGCGCTTTTTGATTGCCTTGATGGCTCAACTATTCAGGGCGGCGAGTCCAGTCCATGACACCCAATTCTCACTGTTGCATCTAGCGGCCGCTGGCCGGGACTTTTTCCGGATGGCTTGGCTTCATTCTGTTGGGTTGAGCAGGGCCAAGTCTTGCAATTGATTCAGCACAAAGGTCCGCTTGCTCGCCGCGCCGATCACTTCGGCAAGCACTAGCGCCTCTTCATAGGCTGTTTGCGCCCGAGGATAGTCTTCGAGCAAGGCGTAATAGCGACCGAGACCAATATAAAGACCCAACTGTTGTTCCGGTGGGGCAAGCTTGGGCGTTATCACGTTGCGTTCGGCGACATAGGTTTGCAGCATGCCAATGTCTTCGCGGTCGGCGTAAATGCCGATCAGGCCATCGAGTGCTGGCAACAGTGTCGGCAGATGGGTTTCTTCAAGGGCCGTTTCCCGAGCCCGCTGGTACATCACCAGGGCGCGCGCATCGTTGCCCAACTCCCGATACACTGCGCCCAAGCTGTTGTATGAGTTAGCCAACCCAACCTGATCGCTGGTTTGCGTGCGATAGAGCAAGGCCGTTTCATACTGATCGCGAGCGGCTTCTAAATCGCCAGAAAGTCGGGCTGCCAGGCCCAAATTACTGCGCGATCGCCCCAATCCTGCTGGATCATCCAGCGCTTCGGCGATGTCGAGGGCAGCGGTGATAGCGGTTGTGCCTCGCTCGAATTGTCCCAGTTGTAAGTACACCACACCCAGGTTATTGAGCGCATTCATTTGCACCGTATCGTTAGCTTGTTCCCGCGCCAAGGTCAGCTGCTGTTGGATTACGGTTTCAGCTTCGGCAAAGCGGTTTTCTGCCAGCAGAGTTTTTGTGAGCAATTCCATCACTTGGTGCATGGCTGCCTGGTCGCCAAGGCTGCTGTAGATGTCAAGGGCTGCTTGCCAGGCCGCGATCGCTCCATCCATTCGACTCCACGCTAGCTCGCGATCAGCGACCTCTAAGAACCGTTCGGCTTTTTGGCGTTCACGGTTTCGCTCAAACTCATGCCGCCGCATATTGAGCTGTTGCTCAAGGGGGGCCGTTTGGGCCAGGGCTGGTGTGGCAATTAACGGAACAGCGATTGCTCCGCTTCCCCACAACAGGCTGATGCCGAGTACACGAGACGCAAAAGAGGTCATGAACACCTCCACCTCAGGAACGAGATTAACTAATGGGCTTTTCTGGCATCGGGACCGACGCCACCATGTCAGGCAGCAAAGCATCCGTGGCTTCAGCCGACAATGCTCCCAGATAAATAGTGCGAATATCTTCTGGTAGGGCCGCTTCCAAATTATGCCCAGCTTGCTTCAGACGCACAGCAACTTCGGTAGGCGCGATCCGTTCGCCCTCAGCTTGTAAATAGGCGGCGATGCGAGTGTCGCTCCAGCGAAAGGTTTGTGCCATCACTAGGATGAGCCGTTCCAATGGATCGAGCCGATCTAAAGACCGTTCGACATAGCACCAGAGCGGCGGCGACGCTTGATTAAGGGAATAGTGAATATCTTCTACTTCTGGCAGTGCGGCTTGATTGATGCACAGCGCCGTGACGTTAATCAGCCAGCTTTGTAGAGAGAGCGATCGCCCTTGTCCAGTTTCCCCCGCAACAGTGACCTCGGCGGCTTCCAAATCCAGACCGCTCAGCTCATTCAAAATGTGCCGCCAGGTTAAGGCAAACAAATACTCAGCCTGTACGGGCGATCGCGCTGAATGGGTAATCAAGCTAAAAACGACGGGACTGTAGCGACAAAAAATCGCCGTAAAGTATCGACCCGCCTCTGGCTCGGCCTTAAACCGCTGCAGCAACTCGCGATCGCTCAGATGCCCAAGTTGTTGGATGACGGCGTGATTACATTCAGGAAAGCTGGGAATTTGCACGATTTGTGAGTCACCGAAAACAGGGCTGTCAACAAATTGCTCTTACTATAACTAGGTTTTTTCGACTGATAACCCTTTTTTAAGAAAATAGACCTCGGGCAGTGGGGCGATAGAAGTCGTATAGACGCCCTTCCCCGCTGAGATGATTGCTGACTAGGCGTCTCTAAATTAATTGGCCCTAATCTGGTAGAGATGGTTAGCTTGTTGGGGCAAGTTCATTCGTCTCGTGAAGTAGAGCATCAGCATTGTCGCCTATGAACAGGCTAAGGGTGAAGAATCAGCAGTCGACTGACTTCACCCACCTCGCCTAGCCTAAGGCAAGCAGTCTGAATGTCTTGATAGACTCAATGAAGTTCTGGCAAAGCTAACCAGATGGCCGTGCAACTGAGTCCCACTGCGAGGAAGACTTGGGATGTACCGGAGCAAAAGACCTCGCTATATTAGTGACTGATATTTGAAATGAGTACTGTTAACGTGGTTGGGCAAAGTTGGTTCACATTACCCCTAGGCTTGGGCCTGCCCGTCGATATCCTATCGACGCAGGGCATCATGGTGCTGCTGCTGGTCGGCTATGCCGGAGCCATGTGGATGTTTCTGAGCAGCGCCCCCAAGGTCTACACCATCATGGTGTCCGATCTAGAGATGGCGCGGCGATTTTATGAGGGTATGTTGCAGCTTCAAACGGCCGATGTGCCGCTGCACTATTACTACAACTACGAGCAAACCCTTGGGGCCGGTGCCATTGACCCGATGCTGACGTCGACTATGACGACGGCAGCCCAATCCTATAATCAGCCCGATGGGCTGTGGTACCAGCTCAAGAAAAACACCCAATTACACGTCATCAGTGGCGCGAGCCGAGGACACCGCGATCGCCAGCGCCATGTATGCTTTGACCACGACTGCCTGGAGCAAATTCTCATGCGGGTGCAAACCCGTGGCGTGCGCCATAAGATTCGGCGGGACGCCCCATTGAACTTTTTGGTGAAAGACTACCAGGGTGAAGTGATTGAAATGGCTGAAGTCGCCAATTAGCTTCATTAATCTCTAATAGCCCAATACCTCACCGTTATCGGAAAGGTTGGCCCCATCAAGTTGAGTGGGCTAACAATCTCGGCTTATTTTTGCGGCTACGTTAGCAGTGGGCTAGCCAAATCACAACTTTCCCAGATCTCGTGTTCCACAACACAACGCCGCAAAAAAGTAGCGATCCCCCCTTGCAAATAGGGACTTCCCACCTCACACTGAAAGGTGTTAATCCAAGGGCAACTGAGCGCAATTACGAGGTTCCTGGTGAAAAGAGTTTTATCAATCATTCTTGGTGGGGGTGCCGGTACTCGCCTTTATCCACTGACTAAGTTCCGAGCCAAGCCAGCGGTTTCGCTAGCGGGTAAATATCGTCTGATTGATATTCCGGTCAGTAATTGCATCAACTCTGAAATTCATAAAATTTACGTTTTAACCCAGTTCAACTCGGCTTCGTTGAACCGTCACTTATCAAGGACGTATCAGTTTTCTCAGTTTTCTGAGGGATTTGTAGAAGTGCTGGCAGCACAGCAAACGCCAGAAAGTCCGAGTTGGTTCCAGGGAACAGCGGATGCCGTGCGCAAGTATCTTTGGATGTTGGAAGCTTGGGATGTTGATGAGTTTCTGATCTTATCCGGGGATCATCTCTATCGGATGGATTATTCCCTCTTTGTGGAGCGGCACCGGGCTACCGACGCAGACGTGACTTTATCAGTGGTGCCCGTTACCGATAAGGTTGCTTCTAGTTTTGGCTTGATGAAGATTGATGCGACAGGGCGCGTCATCGATTTCTATGAGAAGCCGAAAGGAGATGCTTTGAAGCAAATGCAGGTCGACACTTCGACTCTGGGCCTGACTCCGGAACAAGCGAAGGAAAAGCCCTACATTGCTTCCATGGGCATTTATGTCTTTAAGAAGCAGGTCTTGATTGATTTACTGCGAAAAAATCTTGACCAAACGGATTTTGGTAAGGAGATCATTCCGAATTCCGCCCAAGATTACAACGTTCAAGCTTATCTCTTCGACGGTTACTGGGAAGATATCGGTACCATCGAGGCGTTTTACGAGGCGAACTTGGCGTTGACGCAGCAGCCTCAGCCCGCGTTCAGTTTTTACCACGAAGATGCGCCCATCTATACACGATCGCGCTACCTGCCCCCGAGCAAGCTGCTTGACGCTCATGTCACGCAATCGATTATCGGTGACGGCTGTATTCTCAAAAAGTGTCGAGTGAGCCACTCGGTGATTGGGCTGCGCCAGCGGGTACATCAAGACTGTGTCATTGAAGATGCGTTGTTGATGGGGGCTGACTATTACGAGCCAATGTCAGAAAGCAGTCGGCATTTGACTCGGGGCAAAATTCCCATGGGTATTGGTGAAGGCTCTGTCGTGCGTAAGGCTATTGTCGATAAAAATGCCCGCATTGGCCGCAACGTGCAGATTGTGAATAAAGAAGGGATCGAAGAAGCCGAACGTGAGGATTTAGGATTCTATATTCGCGGTGGTATCGTCGTTATTCTCAAAAATGCGGTAATTCCTGACGGTATGGTCATTTAAGCAAACGTCATCGGTGAAGGCTCCGTCTCTAACTGGTGAGTGACCTTGCTGAGATTTGCGCAATTTTCTGGTGTGACGTTGAAGTTCGTGGCAGCATTTGCTGGTGGAGATGTGTCCGCAGGGAATGTTTGTTTCGTCCGTGCACTGGAGAACTGCCATGACTGAAGCGCCCAAAATTGTTGCAAGTGATGCCGAGAAGCGAGCTGCGATCGCGGCCCTCAATGCCTTCCGGGATTCTGACAGCGGCGGAGTTTGGCCGCATCTGGATAAAGCCGAAATCATCAGCGAAATGCGATCGCGGTTGCATAGTCCCTTTCGGGTTAACCAGGGCCAGCAGCCATTTTGTGGACCCGCATCGATTTTGTTTGAGCTGATTCGGAAATTTCCGCTGCGGTACGTTGAGCTGTGTCAATCGCTTTATGAAACGGGTGGTTTTCAGGCTCAAACTCGTCAAATCCAGGCATCTGGGGCACTACGCCAGGCCAG
The DNA here is from genome assembly GCF_004212215.1 of Leptolyngbya iicbica LK. Taxonomy (NCBI): domain Bacteria; kingdom Bacillati; phylum Cyanobacteriota; class Cyanophyceae; order Leptolyngbyales; family Leptolyngbyaceae; genus Leptolyngbya; species Leptolyngbya iicbica. The sequence goes on along the minus strand of NZ_QVFV01000002.1, from coordinate 1,045,165 downwards.
CCAGGGAGAACTGCGCATGGGACCAGCCGACTGGATGGTGCTAGCAACCCTGCGCGAATCGGAGAATTTCTTATTCCCGGTGGAACCGAATGCGCCAGAACTGGTGCGGAATCTGGCGGGCATGACTAAGTTCTGGGAGATGAAGGGCTGGGTGCGAGAAATTTTGGGATATTCCCGAGTGGAATATTTTCACACCTATGTGTTGCGTGATTTAGCGGCGCTGAAAAAATCACAGCAAATTCTTGACCAAGGGGGCGTCGCGCTAGGGCTGGTGACGGCAGAGAACCTTTTAGGTCAAGAAAAGTCGCGCATCACCGTACCCAATCACTGGATCGCCTTGGTCGGTAATGTCGATATTCAAAAGGGTACGTTTTGGCAACATGACAGCGGCCACGTGAGCTTCGACGTCTTTACGTGGGCCAAGCGAGTCACGATTGAAGCCGACGAAGGGGTCTTTGAAGATGCCTTTTGGGGCGTGGTTCTCGGATATGAAACCTAAATATTGTCCCTAGTGATATGTGCGGTTAAGGGGGCATCACGATTGATAGCCGCACCACAAAAGACTTAGCTCGCGATCGCCTCAGCTATGAATAAACTTTGTCATGACGGGTTGACTCTGTCATGAATATCTAATATTGAAGTCCATCAAATTGCTCTTAAATCACGGCTGGAGAATGCCTACAAGGCTTTGATGACAGCCTTTTTTAGGACTATTTGTTGCTATGAATGCGGGCAATCGTCATCTGAACAATGGCTTGACGATTTGAATCAAAAGAGTAGTATTAGCTACATAAAGCAAATAACGTTCATCCTTTCCTAGCGCTAATCGCTAGTTATACAAGGACGGAAGTAGGGTTAAAGTCCCGAAGGAACGCGCCTCTGGTTCGATGCAAACTTCTTAGAGGCGATTCTCATGTCATCTAGTGTCTTCACAACAACTGAATTGATTGCAGTCATTTCTCTTTACTGCATCGCATTTTGTCCGATTTTGTGTTGGGTGCTCAGTCAAAAAGCATCCTCGGGCAAATTGGTTTCTATCCCTTTCAGCAAGGCATCTAACTCACTTGTGAAATAGCGTTATCGCGATCGCATTTCACAGTCATGATGTCATCTATGCAAGGGCTGGGTGTTTGGTGCTGCTTAGGCTTGACGGCGTTTTTTGTGGTGTACGCGCGGCCTTATGGCAGTCCCGAACAGACCCAACAGCAAGAACGGGAATACTGCCGTCAGTATTTCATCCATTAAACAATTCTGGAGAGAGAGAATAGAAAGGTGCGATCACAGTAAGCGTGATCGCGCCTTTTTCTTGTGGGGAGAATCCGTTTTTGCGATCGACCTAAGGTCAAAAGCATCCTCCAAAAATCACCCACACTTAGATTTGCTGCACCATGATTTCCACATCTGTGGTGGGGCTATCTTGCGTGATCACTGGATAGGCGGTGGTGCTGGTCCAGCTCAGGTCTTCGCCGTAGAAAATTTTGGCCCGTACCACGTAGCGATGTTGGGGAATGATTTCGGCGGGGTCGTAGGCGATCGAAAAAGGAATCGGTACTTGTAGACCCGCCGTACGAATCATGTCTCCCCCCATCACCTTTGAAGGGGCATCCGCGAGACTCACATCTTCCAGGGTGACGACAACGGTGGCATCGGGTGGGAGGGCGATGCGTTGGCGATAAGTGACTGTACCTGTGACCACTGCTGCCGGTTGAGGTTCGCAGGCCATTCTTAACGCTCCCAGTAGCCAAGCTCCCGGCTGCGGTGCCAGGCCATCGGGGCTATCAATAATGTTTTGCCAGCCATATCCTTCGGCTTCATATTGCATCATGTTCGATCGCATTGCTTCGAGGTCAGCGACGACCGCTTCTCGCGAGGTATCCAACAGCGCTAAAAATTCGTCAGTATCTTCGGCACCGGGCATTGAGGTGACAATTGCACAGACTTCTGCATTACTGGCGGACATCTCCTCATGGGCATCGGCTAGGAGTTGAGGCGTCTCGGCAACAGCGGCATGTGGCGAGAGCGCACCCACGGATAGGGCGACTAAGGCCGCCACCCCAACGACAATCATCCAGAATTTTTTCATCATGTTTGTTTGAAACGAATGTGAGACTTCAGACGCTTTTTGCGAGAATTTTATCCCTCTATGGTCATGATTCGTCGCTGGGCAGCCAAACTGTAGGATTTGTTTTTGTTGTTGAATCTCTGAAGTCGAGATCGCTGCTAGAGGTTGAGCGCGAGTTGATTGACCGGCGACGGTGGCGGGCGCTTACGCACTTTGGGTGGCGTGATGTTGACGTGGGCCACAAACCAGGTGCGCAGAGCGATCGCCTGTCGGTCATCCAGCGCGGTTAAATCCAAGGCAGCGGGAAAGAGCCTTTCTGTGGGGGATTGTGCCCAGTCGATTTCGCCAGCAAAGCGATCGCTGCCAAAAGGCGTCAAGTCCGTGGGTAAATCGGCCAGATAAGGCACCACATTGCCGCACTGCAAAAACCGACCTCGCTGCTTTTCTAACTGCTCTACCCGTTTTTGCCGCGCCTGCTTGTAGTCCAAAATCGGCGTTGGATAGGTCTTCATCGGTGGCGGACTGCCGAGTTGCGCGGAGTCGAGATGGGCGAGCTCGGGCACCCAATGTTTGATAAAAGCGCCGTCTGGGTCGCAGCGATCGACGGCCACTTGGCCGGGGTTGTAAATGCGTGTCCAGGTTTTGTCGAGGCAGTGGGTTACGCCGGACTGCATGGCCCACTGGTAATGGTCGATGGGGCAGTCGCCGTCAATCAGATGCCGCATGAAATGCAGTGCCCCAAAGCGCCAGTCCATGCCCAGTAAGTTGCTCAAAAAGCTGGCGTAGATTGCCCGGGTGCGAAAGTTCAGGGCCTGCCATCCCCCCGTGGCTTGGAGACACCGGGCGGCAGCATCCACAATGGGAAAGCCCGTTTGCCCTTGTTGCCACGCTTGGTACAAGTCTTCGTCAAAGGTCCAGCCATCTTCGTCGAATACGGTGTACAGCGATCGCAACTCTAACTGCGGCAGGTAGCGAAACCGTTGGGTGAAGCCGTTGCCCCAGCGGAGCCGAGCAATCAGTTGTTGCTGGCTGCGGCGAATGCGAAAGTCGCCCTCGTCCGGCGTTTGCTGAATCGTCTGCACACATTCACGCACAGAAATTGCCCCGAACTTAATGTGCGGACTCAGGCCGGTAGTGGCCTCGGCGCTGGGATAGGACAGTTGCCAATAATAGCGATCGCTCTTGTGGCTCAAAAAGTCGGCTAATAACTGTCGCGCTGCTGTAGTGCCACCCGGGGGAATGGGTTTGCCATCTGCCAGGTGCTCTAGGGCCGCCAAACTCGGGAGCGGATCACTGGGGAGGTCGGGGGGGACTTCTACCTGTGGAGGCGTCGGAACGAGCGGCGCGGCCATATCCCGCCACCACCGCGATCGATAACGGGGGTAGGGAATCAACTCGTCCAGGCTGGCCGGCGGTTCGAACCAGCGAATCTTCATCCCTTGTGCGCTCAATGCCTCATTCAGCCTCGCATCCCGCACTCGGCCATAAATGCGTTCGCAGTCAGTGTAGGCGTAAATGCCTTCGGCCTCGGTTTCCCGAATCAAGTCGGGTAACACCTGCACCGGATCGCCCGATCGCAGAATCAGCCGCCCCCCTTTAGCCCGTAAGTCAGCATCCAGCGCGGCGAGACAAGCCAGCATGAAAGCAACCCGAGCACTGCCCGTTTCGGGATGTTGGAGCAAGGCGCGATCAAAGACAAAAACGGGAATCACCACACCCCGCCGTGCCGCGCGAAACAGCGGTTCATGATCACTGATGCGTAAATCTCGGCGAAACCAAACGAGCGTCCGATTCATGGCATAGAGGGAGGGCAGAAAAGCAGGTCAAAGCCTGGTGATCACCTTAGCAAATCTTCAAATTTGGCGATCGCCTTGCTATTTAGGACAAATGTACTATATTTGTATCAGGCTTCATCGGTAGGGCACTGTTTGGATGATTTTTGCCGCTGCCAAGAGCCCCCACAGGAATCCTTTTGCCGTTGTCGAGGAGGGCAAAGATGACCCACTCCACCTATCAGTCCAGAGCTCGCGATCAGTACAGTTCCTATTATCGAGGCGGGCAGCAAACCCAGATCCAGTTCGGTGATTTCGCGGCTCGTCGTCCCCCGAGTCAACCACCTCAAGCGACATATCCTCAGCAATATCAGGTGAGGCCGACGGTGCCAGTCGCCACTGCACCACCCACGACCATGTATCCCCAGGGCGTCACTATCCGCAGAAAGCCTCGGCGGCGGTCGGCCCAGCGATCGCCCCGCAGCTATCTGCTCGCTGGAGGCAGCATGCTAGCTCTCGCCGCGTTGGTTGTCGGGCCAAAGCCTTTGATGGAAGAAAGCTCTGAGCCAGCAACTGCTAAAGCGGTGTGTCAGGAAACGATTCAGGCGGAATCCGTGCTGTCGCGCGCCGAGTTGTCAGAGCTGTTGGCGATCGCTGAACGAGCGCCGAAAGCTGATGTCCAAGCGGTCATTGCCGAACCCTATTGCACCTTGCCGTCGGTGGAAGTGCGTGAGGGCGTCACCGCTGAACGGGTTGCCTATCCATTAGAGTTCAACCCTGACACCTGGTTCATCGTGCTTTATGAGGGCGACGAATATGCTGGTTTTGACTTCAGTTTTTCGCGCGATTAACCGTCCTTGATGCAACGAGTTCTAGGCTGTCTGAGGTGACCTAATGCGAACGTATTTTCTGCGCTGTTGGCCTGCTCCTGGGCGAGTATTGCCCCTGCTGGGACTATTGGGGTTGGGTGCTTGCGGACTGACGCAAGCGCAAGTGCCCCAGCGTCACATCCCGGTGCAGCAAAACTGGACCTTACAACCTGGTAGTGAAGTCGGTGGGTTTCCGGTGATGGGTGGCTTGGGGGATGTTTCTATTGAACTGGGTGGGGGGAAAGTCAGAGCTCCCTTTGATGGTCAACTGCAACCGACAGGCAATGAAACTTGCGTCGCGTTTACCACCCCTGAAGTTCCAGCCTATCTATTTCGGCTGTGTGGCGTGACGAAGCCGCGATTGGGTGAGGTCGAAGCAGGGCAGGTGATGGCCCGCAGTCAAATCTTGCAGTTTGCGGCCATGCGTCGCCAACCTGACGGCACGTGGGCGATCGTGGAACCCGCCACCGACATTTTAGAAAAAACGCTGGGTAACGCCGTTGCCCAGAAATAAAGCGCACTCCCCCGCTCAGGAACCGTGCTCAAGATCTCAGAGCTCGGATTTGTCTGATTTTCGAAGGCTGCCACGATTATGTATCCACTTCCAATAAAGAAGTGGTTTGCTCAACGTTTGCGCAGCTATCCTTGTTGCCGACGGCTCAAGCGGCTGACAGCGACATACGCAATGATGATCATGGTGAATGAGAACAGCGTGGTCAAAGTGCCCAAAGCATAGAGGGCCGGTGAAGTGACGTTAGTCGTCATCCCGAAGATTTCGAGCGGTAGCGTGTTGTATTGCCCCGACACCAGTGAGGTGCGGGTGAATTCGTCGTAGGAGAGGGTAAAGGTTAGCAAGCTCACGCCGATCAAGCTGGGCAAGATGAGTGGCAAAACAATCTCCCAAAAGGTCTTCGGGTCGTTGGCTCCCAAATCTTTGGCCGCTTCTTCATAGGACGGATTAAAGCGGTTGAAAATGCCCAGCATGATGAGAAAGGCAATGGGCAGCGTCCAGGTGAGGTGGGCTCCCAAGCCAGAAGTCATCCAATTAGTTGACCATCCCATGATCTGGAACATGACGCCCAGCCCGAGGGAGATCAAAATGCTGGGGACAATCAGGGCCGAAATGGTGAGATAGAACAGCACCGTGGAGCCGCGAAACTTTTGCCGAAAGGCCATGGCGGACATGGTGGCCATGCTCGCTACAAGAAGGGTGACGATCGCTCCCAGCACCACCGATCGCTGGAATGGCTCGACAAAGTTACCGACCCGCTGCTCTTGAAATACTTGCCCCAGCCAATAAAAGCCAAAGCTGCGAATGGGGAAGGTCAGGGTGCCGTCTGGACCCTGCAAGGACAGAATGAAAATTGTGATCATTGGCCCGTACAAGAACAGCACGAACAGACCAAAGAAAGCAGCCAGTAAGTAAAAGGAAAGCGATCGCGGTTTCATCGTGGAAAGCCCGAATAATTTGCTCTAAACGTTTTGCTCTAAAGTTCTTTGCGGATATTGACCACGCGCAGAATTGAAAACACCAACAGCAGCGTCACACACAACAAGATGATGGCATTGGCTGCTGCGAGGGGATATTGCAGACTCCCAATTTGCGTCTGAATCAGCTTGCCGATGGAAGCGGCTTGACCACCCCCCATCAGGCGTACGGTGATGAATTCGCCCATCACCAGCGTGACGACGAAAATGGAGCCGATCGCAATACCCGGAGCCGATAGGGGCAGCACAATTTCTTTGAATACGTTGAATCCTGACGCGCCCATATCCTCGGCGGCGGTGATCAGGGTGCGATCGATGCGCATCAGGCTGTTAAAAATGGGCGCGATCATAAAAATGATATAGAGGTGCACCATGCCCAAGACCACCGCAAAGTCGGAATAGAGCAGAAACTCTAGCGGCGCATCAATCAGGCCAATGCCCATGAGCATCTGATTTACCAGACCTTCTTTGCCCAGCAGCGGTACCCACGAGATCATGCGAATGATATTTGAGGTCCAAAACGGGATGGTGCAAATGAGGAAGAGCAATACCTGCCACTTCAGTTTCTTCACATGGAAGGACAGGAAATAGGCGACGGGGTAGCCGATCAGCAGTGTTGCTAACCAGACCATACCGACAAATTTGAACGTGTTGACGTACGTTCTGAGAGTGACATCGGACGAAAACACGCTGATGTAGTTGTCCAGCGTGAAGGCTGGCGTCATGGAATAGCCGTTAAATTCCCAAAAGCTGACGACGCCAATCAGCAAAATTGGAAATACCAAAAAGACGCACAGCGCAATGGTTTGCGGCGCGGCTAACAAATAAGGCTTCAAGCCATCCCAGTTTTTGGCGATCGCTTTAGGCTTGGCCGTCACATCGGCCGCCGCTGAGTTTGGGGTCGTGCTAGTCATAGGAATCAGTCACCTTTCGCGATCATTCAGACTTTGGTTTCATGCCATCCATGTCGGAGTAAGCGATTTATGCGTGGATGGCGAGCGCCTCTCGCCTCCGTCAATGCTCTTGCTCCGACCCTCGTAGACCGACAGCTTCGGCCCCGGTCGACGGCTAGAACGCCGGCAGCTCTGGTAGGGGTTCACCTAACCAAGTTTGAGACAAATCATCCAATTCGCCGCCTAAACGTTTGTGGTAAACAAACGTATTCACCCACTGCAAGAGATCCAATTCACCCCGGCGTAAACCGATATGAGCCGGAGACTCCTTAATGATGAATTTTCCTTCAATGTTTTGATCGGGATTGTTCTTGGATAACTCTGAGGCCACGACGTTGCCTGTCGCAATCAAATCCACTTGCCCAGAAATGAGCGAAGAAGCCGTCAAGCTATTGTCCGCAAAGCGCTCGATTTCCACATCATCGCCAACGGCGTCACTGAGTTCGAGATCTTCTAACGTGCCCTGGGTTACGCCTACCCGGTAGCCACTCAAATCTTCAAAGCTCTCGACTCCGGTAATATCGGCCGAACCGTAAAGCCCCGAGAAAAAGGGCGCATAGGGGCTAGAGAAGAAGATTGATTTAGCGCGTTCGGGATTAGCTCCCATGCTCGAAATTACGAGGTCAACCTTATCCGTTTGCAAAAAGGGAATACGGTTATCACTGGTAACAGGTACGAGTTCAACTTCGACCCCCAAATCTTCGCCAATCAAGTTAGCCACATCAATGTCATAGCCTTCTAAATTGCCATCTGCGTCCACCGAGCCAAACGGCGCAAAGTCTTGGGGCACGGCGATGCGAATGGTGCCTGCCTCGATAATGCTGTCTAAGCTGGAAACTGGCGCGGCGGTATCTTGTGCGGTCACGCTGGGGTCGTTGCCATTGCCGACGCAGGCGACCGCCACGAGGGAAAACACACAAGCGAAGCAAGCAATCAAGAAATTCTTGCTCCAGCGGGGCCAAGCGATTCGATGCATAATGTTCATCCTTACCGTTCAATACATTGCGTCAAAAAGAGTGGCGATCGCCCTCCCCAGTCCCGTTAATAGGCCAGCGATTTTTCTAAGCGCCGACTAAAGACCGAAATAGGAAAACAGATCGCAAAATAAATGACCGCCGTGACCAGATACACGAAAAATGGCTCAAAGGTCACGTTGGTGATGTTGGTGGCCGATCGCGCCAATTCCACAAAGCCAATGGCTGACGCCAGGGACGTGCCCTTAATCACCTGCGCCAAGAAGCCGACGGTGGGGGCGATCGACAATCGCACCGCCTGCGGCAAAATCACCAACCCTAACTGCTGAAAGTAGTTAAAGCTCATGGCCCGCGCCGCTTCCCATTGACCGACGGGAATCGACTCCACCGCTCCCCGCCAAATGTCACTGAGAAAAGCGCTGGTAAAAGCCGTGAGGGCGAGGGTCGCGGAAGTCCACGGGCTCAGCTCAATGCCGAGAATGCTCAACCCAAAAAAGGCCAACAAAAACTGAATCAGCAACGGGGTGCCTTGAATAATTTCTGCGACGCCTCGGCTCACGTAACGCAAAGGCGTTAGCGGGGAAATGCGCAGCAGCATCAGGAGAAATCCGGCAATGCCGCCACAGACAAACGCGACCACCGACAACAACAGTGTCCAGCGAGCTGCCCAGATGAGCGCCATGATGATGTCGATGTAGCTAAAATCTCGCATGAATCAAGGCCGTGGTGACCAGAAGGGGACTTAGAGATAGCGGGTGAACTTGAACAACCGCCGATGAACCAACTGCGCCGCGAGTTTGAACAGCAGCGTCAGCAGGATATAGATGACAGCGATCGCGGCAAACACCTCAAAATCGCGAAAGGTGCGCGATCGCAAAAAGTTACCCATAAAGGTCAACTCTTCGGCTGAGATTTGTGACACCACGCTGGAGAGCAGCATCAGCAACACAATTTGCCCAGTCAAGGCGGGATAAATGTTGGCGATCGCGGGTCGCAGCACGACTAGCCGAAAAACTTGAACGCGATTGAGCCCAAGCGATTTGCCGGCCTCAATTTGGCCGGTGCTGACCGACTCGATGCCTGCGCGAATAATCTCAGTGGCGTAGGCGCCAAAGTTAATCGTCAGTGCTAATAACGCGGCCTGCTCGTTCCCCAGAGATGGCCCCAGGCTAGAGATGCCGAAAAAGATAAACAGCAACTGCACCAAAAACGGTGTGTTGCGAACTGCCTCGACATAAATGCTGGCGAGTGATCGCAATACCGAATTAGCAGACAGGCGACAGAGGGCTGCGATCGTGCCCACAAGCAAGCCCAACACCACGGCACCCACTGAAAGTTGCAGGGTCAACCACACGCCTTCTAGCAGCAGCGGCCAATTATCCCAAATAACTTGAAACTGAAACCGATAGTTCATTAATCAGGAGGCAAGCCGAATCAACAGGCACGTAGTCAGAGCTGACAAACAGTGGGCTTGCCCTCTGACAAAAATGATCGAGGCCCATGAGCGTGTTTAGGCCAATTAGCAAACAAGGGGCCTGAGCCCCTTGTCACTGAGAGCGATCGCGACCTACTAAATAAGCCGCGATGCGCATCTGACTTACCGCTTACGACGCGATGAACTCATTCCACTTCTGCACCAGATAGGTGTTCTCTTCCATGGTGGAGTTCCAACAAACGATATTGCCAAAGCGCTCATCAAACGATCCGCCATCGCGTGTGACCCCGGCTTTAGCTAGGGTCTTGCCAAACGGATCCACCATGTCTTCAGAGGCGGGCTGACCTTCATACCAGAACGCCCATTCTGCTTCAGACATGAACTTCTTGGCAGTTTCAGGCGCAGCGCTGTAGTAGCCTTGGCGACCGAGGAAGGCCCCGACCCAGCCGTCGAGCATCCAGTTGAGATACTCATAAGCGGCATCCAGCTGCATCCCTTCCAAGTTCTTCGACAGGCCAACACCGCCGCCCCAGCCGCGATAGCCCTCTTTTAACGGGGCGTAGATGCACTCAATGCCTTGGGCCTGAACCGCCGTTACGGCAGGCGACCACATGGATTGCAGCACGACCTCACCCGAAGACATCAGGTTCACCGACTCATCAAAGGTCTTCCAGAAGGCGCGGAATTGGCCAGCGGCTTTCTGCTCCTTCAGGATTTCGATGATTTGATCGATTTCAGCCTGGGTCATGTTGCCTTTGTCGCCAAAGGTCATCAGGCCCAGCGACTCTGCCACCATGGCGGCATCCATGATGCCGATTTGAGGAATATCGAGGATGGAAGTCTTGCCCCGGAATTCTTCGTTGAACAGCTCGCCCCAGGTTTCGATAGTGCGACCGACCAAGTCAGGCCGATAGCCCAAGGTGTCAGCGTTGTACTGGAACGGAATCAGCGTCGCAAACTCGGTGGGCTCACTAGAAAATTCTGTCGAGTCTGGCCCGGTGAGATACATCACTCGATAGGGAGCGGTGCCCTGAGACCCTTCGACGGGCATGCCCTTGAACTCACCCGTGGTAAAGAAGGAAACGATCTTATCCCAGTTGGTGATGCGGCTGATTTCCAGTGGCCGCAAATTACCGGAGGGCACGACCAAGGGCAGGCTGAAATATTCGCCGTCAAAGATGTCGTATTGGTCCGGCTGCGTAATTGCAATCTGGTTATTTTCTTCGGTGCTGAGGGCGCGCATCTCAATCTTGAAGCCCAGGTCTTCCTGCGCTTTATCGCGAATTTCGTTGATTTGAGAAACGCCAGTACCAATCAGCCGCAGGGTGACGTCCTTGCTGGCGTTGGTATTGACTTCGGGGCCAGTGGCCGGATTATCGGGGGTGCCCTCAGGCGCGCCGCTACAACGAGCCGCCGCGATCGCTGCCCCAGCAGCTAGACCCGTGCGCAACACATAGCGTCTTGAAAAATTTGGCATGGTTTTCTCCTATCAGAATTTTATTGATTTTAAGAGCAGATTAAGGAAAATCATCAAAATCTGCTCAATTGAACTGAAAAACGCCGAAGCACCTTAGTAGGGCAGGAAAACGCAGTCGGCTGCCGACCACCCTAGGGTGACGACTTGGCCTTCGCTCAGCCCTGAGCGCGACCATTCCACTGTACGCACCTTGTACAGCAGCTCTTGACCCGTGGCTTCGGCCAACATTGACACTCGGGTGACGTAGCCGGTTAACTCGACATCGACAATACGCGCTGTCAAGCGATTGACTAGCATGGCGTCTGGGGGCGTTGCCTCAGACACAATATTCAGTAAATCAGGCCGAACTGAACAAGCCGCCGTCTGCCCCACTGGGACGGCATGGCCCCGGCTAAAGATCCGCCCAAACCCTTCGACCTCCAGCTCGATGGTTTCTAAACCGTCAGACTCCGCCACGGCATTCACCACTTTGCCGACAAAGATATTGTTGTCGCCGATAAATTTGGCGACAAACTGCGAAGCGGGTTTGTCAAACAGCTCGCTCGGGGTCGCCACCTGGTCAATGTGGCCATGATCCATCACCACAATTTGGTCAGAGAGAGAAAACGCCTCTTCCACGTGGTGGGTCACCTGAATAAAGGTCAACCCAAACTGTTTTTGAATGTTCCGCAGTTCACTCCGCATCCGCACTCGCAGGTTTTCATCCAGGGCGCTGAGGGGTTCATCCAGCATCAGGACTTGGGGCCGAGTGACGAGGGCGCGGGCCAGGGCAATCCGCTGTTGCTGACCGCCACTAAGCTGATCAGGTTTGCGATCGCTGGTGTGGCTCAGTCCCACCAAATCGAGGATTTCGCCCACCCGCTGTTTTCGCTCGTCGGCAGAGACTTTGCGCATCCGCAAACCGAATTCGACATTTTGCCAAATGGTCTTGTGGGGAAACAGCGCATAGTTCTGAAACATCATGGCGGTATTGCGCTTCGCCGGAGGCAAATCATTCACCCGGCGATCGCCAATATGAATTTCGCCACTCGTGATAGTTTCATGTCCGGCAATCATGCGCAGGGTGGTTGTCTTGCCGCAGCCGCTCGGTCCGAGTAGACAGCAGTAAGAACCTGGCGGAATATCCAAGAAAAGGTTTTCGACTGCGGTGAACTGACCATACTGCTTCGTCACCGAGCGCAGAGATACCCCTGCGGCACCTCGGGCCAGCACATGTTGAATATCCTCCTCTGTCTCGAGTTGGGCTAGCTGGGCCTCAGCGGGTGTCATATCAGAAACATCCAGTGCCATAGGCGTCACTCACTGTTGAAAGAAATCTAGTCAAAGACTATTAAAGCCACTGCATAACGTCTCACAGACCAGAGCTATGAATCTGTAACATTTACAGCAGCTTTTGCCGCGGAAGTCACGCAAGTCACACCTCCAGCACTCAGGCCTAACAGGGAACTAGTGGGCTCAAGTGACCGTGCATACTGTATACAAAGCCCCAAAGGGGAATCGTGCTTTGTGATACAGATTGCCCATGTGGGCTAAGTCGCTGGCAGGGATGATGGTCGCGGCCTCAAGTCTCAAGTGCGTGAAGGGTTAAGGCTGAGTAACTCGCGGATTGCTTTTGATGCTTGCTAGATAATTTGAAATGCGGATGAGAAACCGTAGGCGTCACCACCAAGCCGCGTTGGGATCTTCAAGCCAGTAACGACCACCACCAGGTGCAACTTCCAAGCAAATTGGTTGCTCTTCACCCGTGGCAGCATCTTCCGCGGGGTAACAAAATGTGTTTTCCCCGACATCAGCAATATCTTCAATTAACACGCGACGGAAGCTAAGCAATAGTTCAATCGCTCCAGCGTCAAGAAAATTTAACTCTGGCGTGCCTTCCAATAAATGCTGGCGGTTGGCGTAGCGCTCTATGGAAATGTGATCACTCGGCTGAAAACTTATTGCTGCCGAACGAGTTCCTAGCATGGGTCGTAACCTTTGTAGGCCGTCTTGGCGATCGCTCAGGCTCGCCAGTCCTTGCTTGAGATGAGCAATAAAGTCAGGTGTATTTTGCACCACAACGTCAGCATCCGATAGCTGCAGCGATGGTGATTCATCGGTTGTTGAGGAGCCTTGGGGAGTGGCTAGATCAGTCTCATCCAGAGTGATGTTTGCCTGCTGATTCTGCCAAGCAGCGATCTGTTCTTGATAAGAGGGCATGGCCCAGCGATCGCCATTGGCCGAAATATCCATAGCCGGAGAAGTACTCGCGATGACCGCCGGCAACAGCGACTGCAACGAAGTCTCCAGTCTTTCACCGGTACGCTGTTGCTCTGTACTGAAATAGAGCGCAACGACAGTGACCAGGAAAACAATCGACCCACCTAAGGTGAACCAAGACTTGGGCATGTTCCGCAGTGCATCACAAGCATAAACAACAACAGCAGATTCCCTGATATGAAAGGTTGCTGTAATTCAAAGGTGCCTCTGCCTAGCCAGAGTAAGTTAAGTAAATACTCTGAGTACAGTGAAACGTCAGCAATTCACAGTAAATTCACAGAGACACTAAGGAATTGAGATGGAAGAGGTTGTAATAGCCATTCGGCTGTTCACGATCTAGCGCCGGATTCTATTTAGCAAACCTTGCATTTGATTTAGTCTTTCGCCCTCAGTGACTGTTACGGAAGTAGCCGCCAAGTATGGCAAGTCACGGCTTATGGACAACAATTCCAACATGAGGATAAGGGATTGTTGATCGCTTGATCGCTTGTTTGAGCCGCTCCGGATGATGGGGCTAGGGTGACGATATGGTTGCCAAAATGTTTGCCAGCGATCTCGAGCACTTCATCACAGCTTTATCTAGTGCTGCGCGACAGCCATTGTGATATCTGGAGGTGACGGTATTAATACTGAGGCCCCGTCTTTGCAGCGCTACGAAGTTTTACGGACAGCCTCATACAGCGACAGTTCATCTGTTCAAGGGCGAACCGTCAGTCTGGATTGATAGGCGTGGCTGGCGATCACTCAGTCGTTATTGCCCGGCAATGCGGTCCAGCTGCGCCTGGGTATTCGTCGCCCATTGCGGATTATTTTGGGTAATGTAGAGACTCTTGGCATGTTCCAAGACCCCGCGAGCTTCGGCGTAATTGCCCAAGCGAATAAAAGATAAGCCGGCACTATAGTAAGCGTTGGCATAGCCCGGATTGTATTCCGTCGCTTTACGAAAAGCATCTAGCGAGGCGTTGTAATTGCCCTGACCATATTGGGCCACCCCCAGGTTGTAATAGGCTTCGACATATTCGGGAAAAATGGCGACCGCTCGATTGAAAGCAGCGATCGCGGCGTCATAGTTCTGCTGTCTTAAATAGATGCGGCCTTGGTGAAAAGGAGGCTCTGGCGCATTTGGGGTTGAGGCTTCGGCCCGCTGTAGGGAAGCGATCGCCGCCCCATAGTTTTCCTGATCTAGTTGCACCAGTCCCAAGTTGTAATACGCATTGCCCAAGTCAGGCTCAATCTGGATGGCGCGTTCGAGATATTCTTGCGCTTGATCAAGATTCCCCCCTTCCCAAAGGGCTGCCCCCAGGTTCGAGTAGGCCATGGCAAAGTAGGGGTCGGCTTCCAGCGCTTGCCAAAAGGATGTTGCGGCTTCTTGCAGTTGCCCGGTTTGGCGCTGTATCAGACCTAAGTTATAGTATGCAGCCGCTGAGTTGGGGTCGAGCTCAATGGCTTCGCGAAAGGCGGCTGTCGCGGGCTCAATCGCGCCTTGCTGAATCAGGGCCAGTCCTCGATTCAATGCTTCTTCAGAGAGGGCGGCATTAGGTGCTTGGGAGACTTGCGACGTGTTCTGGGCCAAGACGGAGGGCAGATTGGGGTGAAGGCTTACCCCGCCAGCGGTAAGACCAATGATGCCCACAAGATGTAGCCAGCGATGCTGCCAGATGCCCATAAATCATTCCTCCAGAGCCTAGATATAGCGTCTCCGCAGTGGGTATGCGAAAGCTCGCCTGTAGTTATATCAAATCTCTCGAAATTGCGAACGATATTTGGACAAAAAGCCAAGCGTCCATTCAGGAATGCTCTGGTACTGTTTTCCCGACTACTGATGCGCAACTCCCTGATTCCCTCGGGCCGCTATCCACAGTCCGCAGTCTCCAGCATATGCAAACTCCAGTTCTCACCAGATAAACAAATGGGTTGGCTGGCAGTTTACTGCCAAGACGACTTTCCCAACTGGTTAAATCCCCATGCTTTTAATTGGGATGCATTGTCTACGCTTTCCCTAAGCCGTTGCTGTTAGTGAGCCAATGTCGTCCGGGGTTAAGTCGGCATCAACGACTTCACCGTCACGAAACCAAACGATGCGGCGCGTTTGGCGGGCGACCTCGGGCTCATGAGTCACCATTACGACGGTGATGCCCGTGGCGTTCAGTTCGGAAAAAATCCCCAACACATCCTGGGTCGTGTGGGAGTCAAGCGCCCCGGTGGGTTCGTCGGCCAGCACCAGCAGCGGCTCGTTGACGATCGCCCGAGCGATCGCGACCCGTTGTTGTTGTCCCCCGGAGAGTTGCGTCGGCTTGTTGTAAATGCGATCGCCCAGCTTAACCCGTTCCAAAGCGGCGGCGGCGCGATCTCGCCGTTCACGGGTCGTCACGCCAGCGTAGACCATCGGTAGCATGACGTTCTCTAGCGCTGACAACTGCGGTAGCAGGTGAAACTGTTGAAAAACAAACCCAATTTTGCGATTGCGGATATGGGCGAGGGCATCATCATCAAGCCCTGCAACATTCTCTCCATCGAGATAATACTCGCCAGAAGTGGGGCGATCAAGACAACCGATCAGATTCATCGCAGTCGATTTGCCGGAACCCGACGGCCCCATGATGGAACAATACTCGCCCGCCTCGACAGACAAATCAACGTCCCACAGGGCGCGGACTTCAGTATTGCCGATCCCGTAGACTTTGCTGACGTGGCGCAGTTGAATCAGTGGTTGCATAGCTCTAGGTTAGCGTTCCCCCAAGCGATTTGATGGCTGATTAAGCGCCGCCTAGTAAACTGACTACTGTTTCATAAAAGCTTGGTCGCTCTTGATTTGGTCACGTCCGGTAATCAGTCGGGCCCCTTGGTTGCGAGTAAAGAAGTTCCACATCCATTGCGTCATGACGAGCACCTTGTTGTCGAACTCGATCAGGAACATGACATGCACCAGCGCCCAAATCACCCAAGCCGGATAGCCGGTGAGCTTTGTCCAGTTCAGATCCACCACAGCAGAGTTGCGGCCAATAATTGCCAGGCTACCGCTGTCACTGTAGACGAAGGGTGGGGTGGTTTTGTTTTTTAGGCGATCGCAAATCGTCCGTGCCACATATTTGCCCCCCTGCATGGCCACAGGTGCCACCCCAGGCAAGGGTTTGTCGCCTTGGTGGGCGTAGTGAGCTAAGTCGCCAATGACGAAAATGTTGGGATGGTTCGGCACGCTAAAGTCGGCTTCAACCATGATGCGTCCAGCGCGATCGCAAGGAGCCCCGGTTTTTTCTGACAGCACTTTGCCCAAGGATGAAGCCCGTACACCTGCGGCCCAAAAAACGCTGTGAGAACTAATCGTTTCCACATGGTCGCCGGTTTTGATGGTGACTTTTTCGCCTTCTAGCCCAGTGACGAAGGTGCCAGTTCGAATCTCAACGCCGAGTTTTTCTAAATCTTTAGCGGCCCGCTTAGAGAGCGAGGGGTCGAACGGGGGCAAGACCCGATCCATACCCTCGACCAGAATGATGCGGGTGTCGTGGGTATCGACATTGCGGAAATCATCTTTGAGGGTTTCATAGGCCAGGTCAGCGATCGCCCCGGCCATTTCGACACCAGTCGGGCCAGCCCCTACCACCACAAAAGTTTGCAGGGCTTTACGAATTTCGGGATCGGGTTCGAGTTCCGCTTTTTCAAAGGCCAGGAAAATCCGCCGTCGCACTTCCAACGCATCTTCAATCGTTTTGATGCTGGGGGCGATCGCTTCCCAGTGGTCGTTCCCAAAGTAATGATGAGCGCTTCCTGTTGCCAAAATCAAGCTGTCATAGGGCACCGTCTCACCATCTTTGAGCTTTAGCATCTGCTCATCCGGGTCAATGCCGCGCACCTCGCCCAACAACACCTGGGTATTTTTTTGACTGCTCAAGACCGAGCGCAGCGGCGAGGCAATATCGCCTGGAGATAGCCCCCCGGTGGCCACCTGATAAAGCAAGGGTTGAAACAGATGGAAGTTGCGGCGATCAATCAGCGTCACCTCGACGGGTGCTCGCCCCAACGACTGAGCGGCATACAGTCCGCCAAAACCGCCCCCAACAATTACGACCCGATGGGGTTGTCCCGGAGTCGCTGGGGCTGACGTCTCTGATTTTACTGGCGCAGTATCAACCATGTATGTTTCTTGACTGAATTAGGACAAATGGAGCGCACCTTTACAAGGCTTAATATCTCTATAGATTATCTACAGATTGTCAGCCCTGTCCAATAGTTTGAAGTTTCAGAAAATTTGTCCCCTGGGGTTGGTTAGACGGGATACCGCCCATCACTAAGACCTGATCGCCCGGACTCGCCATCTCTTTTTGGGTCAGGTAAGTCTCGGCCAACGTGATCATTTCTTCAAATGTCGTGGCGGGTTCGCTCACCAATACTGGCTTGACCCCCCAAACGAGGTTGAGGCGGTGGTACACATCGCGATCAGGGGTAAAAGCCACCACCGGTACCCGCGGCCGCTCGCCCGCCGCAATCATGGCCGAATAGCCCGACTCGGTGTAAGTGACAATGCATTGCAAGTCCAACACGCGATCGATGACGTTAAGGGCTTCGCTCAGAGCGTGGGTGACATCGTTATAGTCCGGCGGGTCGTTGACGAACGAAATTTCGGGCTCTACATCGATGGCGATGCGCGCTAACATTTGCACCGCCCGCAGGGGAAATTTGCCCACCGCTGACTCCCCTGACAGCATGACCGCATCGGTGCCATCAATAATCGCATTGGCGACATCACTGGCCTCTGCGCGGGTGGGTCGGGCATGCTCAATCATGCTTTCTAGCATTTGAGTTGCGGTAATCACTGGGATGCTATGAAAATTGCAGGCTTTGATGATGCGCTTTTGCAATAAAGGCACTTTTTCAGCTTTCATCTCAACCCCTAAATCCCCTCTGGCTACCATCACCCCATCTGTCACTGAGAGAATTTCATCGAGATTCGCGATCGCCTGCGGCTTTTCAATTTTGGCAATCACGGGGGTTTCGGGCGCGCCCGCCTCATTCAGCAATGCCTTCAGCGCGAGAATGTCCTCACCCCGGCGGACAAAGCTGAGCGATACCCAATCCACCCCCTGCGACACCCCAAAGCGCAAATCCTCTTTATCTTTCTCGGTCATTGATGGTAGCCGTAGACTGAGTTCCGGCAGGTTCACGCCTTTACGACTTTTGAGCGGTCCTCCCTGCATAATCCGGCAGGTGACTTTAGGCGCTTCGACGGCTTCAATTTGAAGTTCCAGCATGCCGTCATCGAGTAACACCTGCATACCAGGCTTGGCGTCATCTGCTAAGTAGGGATAATCAATACCAATGCAGTTGGGCTGTCCATTCTCCTGGCCCACAGGGACTAACAGTAGCGTTTCTCCTTCAATCAGCTCTATTACCCCACCAGGAATTTGCCCCACCCGAATTTTGGGGCCTTGTAAGTCTTGCAACAGAGTGATTGGGGTGTCTAATTCTTTGGAAACACTCCGCAAAAGCTGAATCATGCGGGTGTGGTCTTCATAACTACCGTGGGAAAAGTTTAGTCGGGCGACGTTCATCCCCGCTTTGACCATCGCTAGGATCATGTCTCGCGAACTGCTCGCCGGGCCAATCGTAGCCACAATTTTGGTGCGGTGGAGTAATGGTTTCATCAGGGCTAGCCCCTTCAGCGATGTTTGGTGCCAATCATAAGCAGTGTTTTCTGATTCGGCTGTTATCCAGTGCTACATTCAACCGAGACTACAGAAAGTTTTATACCTTTGGCGTCAGACTTGGGTGCATCTGCATGGCGATTGCGCACCTTTTGGGACCTTGCAGCCTGTTAGGGGAATTCGGGCATACTGAAACATGCATCTTTTTGGTTCGGCCAATTCAGCGATCGCCCCCAATGCACGACTGGTCATTGTTCACAACTCGTCCGAGTCCTGACCACTCACCCGTCACCCCAGTGTCTTTGGGGGTGGATGCCACCTTGGATGCCTTACCATTACACGCGGCGGAACTCGATCTCGCATTACCGGGCAGCGTCGCGGCTGAGCAATTTAATCACTTTCCCGAACTGCCAGGTTTGTTACTCACAGAGCAGCAGGCTTTTGTCGGCGTCCTCTCACGTCAGCAATTTTTAGAATTTCTCCTGCGGCCCAAAGCTTGCGAACTCTTTATGCAAGAGCCGCTATCGGTCATTTATCGCTATACGCGGCGACGCCCCCTGATGTTTCCCGCCGAAACGCCCATTTTGGTGGCGGCCCGTGCGGCCCTGCGACAGCCTAGTGAACTGCAGGGAGAGCCCATCTTAGTCAGCACTGCCGAGGGCGATCGCTTAATTAGTGCCCATGATCTCAACCAGGCCCACTGGCAAATTCGCGGCATTGAAACCCAAGTCCGCCACGAACGCGCCCAAGCAGCCATGCTGCAATCGCAAAAAATGGCAGCTCTGGGCCGATTGGTAGACGGTATTGCCCACGAAATCATGGATCCGCTCGGGTTTATCTGGGGCAACCTGAGCCACGTTGATCAGTATTGTCAGCAGTTGCTGCAATTGTTGGCTGTTTACGAAGCCGCTAGTACCGACTGGACAAACCCATCGGCGTTGGATGAACTGCAAGAATTGCAAGATGAAATTGAACTAGATTACCTGCGCGAAGATTTGCCGCTGACGCTCAACAGCATCAAGGGTGGGGCGGCTAGGCTAAAACAATTGGCTAGTAGCCTACAAAACTTTTGCCATATTGACGAAGTTTATCCCAAGCCAGCCGACCTCCATGGGCTCATCGATAGCATTGTGCTGCTGCTCAAAAGTTGTCTCACGACCCACATTCAGATTGACTGTCAGTATGATGCATTGCCGCCAGTGCCCTGCTTTGCCGGACAACTCAGTCAAGTGTTGATGAATGTGCTGACCCATTGCATCGATGCGTTGTTGAGTATGGCTGCGGGCCAGTCCGCTGAAACCGATTTTGCAATGGGTTCCTTAGGCTCTTCTTCCATGTCGCTTGCCATAACGCCTCGCATCACCATTACCACCCAGCTATATGATGCTAATCCTGCCGTTCCTATGAGCGATCGCTGGGTCATGCTGACAATCGCTGACAATGGGCCAGGGTTGTCTGCCGCAACCTTGCAAGAAATTCAAGAGGCTTTTTCGATTCGCCAACGGTTAGAGCGAGAAACGGAGTTAGCCACTTGCTATCGATTAATCACGGCCAAACATGGCGGCAAGTTTGCGGTGCGATCACCAGCCTCTCATCCTGACTCAGACAGTCGCGCGATCGGTACCGAATTCGAAATCCAACTACCGCTTTACAATCTGGACAGCTAGCCACGACATCACCTCTGATTTCAGTTAGTCCATGCTTTAACTCCTGAAATTTTCAGCTTCCACTGCCCAAAAAATCGGCATTTAATTGTGACCTCAACGTAGCAAAGCGTTTCTAGCCTCCCAGCTCTCCCTGGGAACCTGAAACCCTTCCAGAAAAGACATTGCAGACTTCACCACAAATATCCCAAATCCCAAAACCGTTAAATCGGAAACTTTTTCTAGACATTTCCATTTACCTTGTGTATTATGAATAACTGTCGCTGAAACGGAAACTGGACGTTTAGCGTTCTAAGTCTGTAGCGACGATTGCTAAATTGCTTTGGCTTAATTCTTGTCTATAAACGCCGCTACCAAGCTCTTTGGTTTGGTGGTGGCAATGTTTTGACTGGCAAGCGCTTTCTCAAAGCGTCGTCACTGAGTCACCTAAAGCAAGCGCTTCCAACGCTTGTGACTTAGTACTGTGGGCATTGCTCGCAGGTACGAATGATGTGTTCTAGCTCTAAGAGTCAATTGAGTCTGGAATCATCAATTCGTCTCTATATAAGCAACGTGTAGCAACGGAGATCGGTAAAAGTGTCAGTTGGGATTCTTGGAACCAAGTTGGGTATGACCCAAATATTTGATGAAGAGGGGAACGCCGTTCCCGTTACTGTCATTCAAGCTGGCCCCTGCGTTGTTACTCAGGTTAAGACAGCAAAGACTGACGGCTACACGGCTGTGCAGATTGGTTTTGACAATGTTTCTGAAAAGGCTTTGACAAAGCCTGAACTCGGACACCTGGCGAAAGCAGGTGCAACCCCGGTGCGGCATTTGCGAGAATATCGCGTCGACAAGGTTGACGAGTTTGAGTTAGGTCAAAATTTGACTGCTGAGCAGTTTGAGCCAGGGCAACTGGTTGACGTGACTGGCACAAGCATTGGTAAAGGCTTTGCGGGCAATCAAAAGCGCCATAATTTTCGCCGCGGGCCGATGTCTCACGGCTCTAAAAACCATCGCTTACCTGGTTCTATTGGTCCTGGTACTACCCCTGGTCGGGTTTATCCAGGCAAAAAGATGGCAGGGCAATTGGGTAACAAGCGTGTCACGACTCGTAAGCTGCAGGTCGTGAAAATTGATGCAGAGAATAATCTGTTGGTCATCAAAGGTGCAATTCCTGGTAAGCCCGGAGGTTTGTTAAGTATCGCGCCAACAAACGTTGTGGGTTAGGTAGTTGATTTCGGCAACAGCAAAGCTGTCGGGGAACGTAAGTAAGAGACAAAAGTCATGGTTGAGTGTGTTGTTCAAAATTGGCAGGGGCAGGAAGCAGGTACGGCTTCTGTTGAGCTGAAAATTGCGAAGCCAGAAAGTGCTGCCCACATCCTGCATCGTGCGTTAGTGCGACAAATGCACAATGCGCGTCAGGGTACGTTGTCTAGTAAGACTCGTGCTGAAGTTAGAGGCGGCGGTAAAAAGCCTTGGCGTCAGAAGGGGACAGGTCGTGCGCGGGCCGGTTCTAGCCGCTCCCCCTTGTGGAAAGGCGGGGGTGTCATTTTTGGGCCTAAGCCGCGTGATTTCAGCGTCAAGATGAATCGCAAAGAGCGTCGTTTGGCATTGCGTACGGCTTTTCAGAGTCGATTGGCTTCAGACACTGTCGTTGTGCAAGACTTTGGCGATCAGTTGGCGCGGCCTAAAACCCGTGAAATGCTAGCAGCAATGGAGCGCTGGGGTATCGGTGCTAATGACAAGGTGCTGTTCATTCTGGATGAGCAACCAGAGAATGTTGTGCTTTCCCTGCGCAACATTGAGCGCGTGAAGCTGATTGCAGCGACAAACTTGAACATTTTCGATTTGTTGAATGCTGATCGCTTAGTCGTGACGACCGCAGCAATGGAGAAAATTCAGGAGGTTTACAGTGACTAGAGTACTGAATGAGGGCGAACTTGCCGATCTGATCCGGCGTCCCCTAATCACTGAAAAAGCCACTTTGCTGCTGGAAAACAATCAGTATGTTTTTGAGGTTGCGCCCAAAGCTAAGAAGCCTGAAATCAAGGCCGCGATCGAGTCTCTATTTGATGTCAAGGTGACTGGTGTTAGCACAGTCAACCTACCACGCAAAAAGCGTCGAGTTGGTCGTTTCGAAGGTTTCCGGGCTCGCTACAAGCGGGCGATCGTCACCCTGGCTGAAGGTGACAGCATTACCCTCTTTCCTGATGTCTAGAAGCACCCTGCTTCGGTATTAGCAGTTGATGCAGTTTATTGATTGAGTGAGTTGAGCTATGGGCATCCGTTCCTACCGTCCCTTGACCCCTGGTACCCGTGAACGTTCCGTTTCAGAGTTTTCTGAAATTACTCGTTCCGAGCCTGAGAAGTCGCTGACTGTCTCGGTGCATCGTGCTAAAGGTCGCAATAATCGCGGTGTTATTACCTGCCGTCACCGGGGTGGTGGTCACAAGCGCCTTTATCGGATCATTGATTTCTATCGCAACAAGCATAATATTCCGGCGACGGTTGCAGAGATTGAATATGATCCCAACCGCAATGCTCGTATTGCTTTGCTGCAGTATGAAGATGGTGAAAAGCGCTATATTCTGCATCCTGCATCCTTGGCAGTCGGCACCACTGTGCTGTCAGGCCCTGATGCGCCTATCGAAATCGGTAATGCGTTGCCGCTGCATAAGATTCCGCTGGGTACATCAGTGCATAATGTCGAGTTGCAACCTGGTAAGGGTGGCCAAATCGTTCGAGCGGCAGGAACTTCGGCTCAAGTTGTGGCGAAAGAAGGTAACTACGTCACACTCAAGCTGCCTTCCACCGAAGTGCGCATGGTGCGCCGCGAATGCTATGCCACCATTGGTCAAGTCGGCCACGTTGATGCGCGCAACATCACTCTAGGTAAAGCTGGGCGCAAGCGCTGGTTGGGTCGGCGACCAGAAGTTCGAGGAAGTGTGATGAACCCGGTTGACCACCCCCATGGTGGTGGTGAAGGGCGTGCTCCTATTGGTCGTAGTGGTCCGGTGACGCCTTGGGGTAAGCCAGCTCTAGGTCTAAAGACTCGTAAGAAGAAGAAAGCGAGCAATAGTTTGATTGTGCGTCGTCGTCGTCGCACTTCTAAGCGTGGACGGGGCGGCCGCAATACTTAAGTCGGCTTATATGCCGGATTAGCTTACTGTCGCAACACTGATTTGATGGATACGAGAGAAGTACGAGGTTGTAAAGGTTATGTCGCGTTCCTTAAAGAAAGGGCCATTTGTAGCTGATCACCTGATGCGCAAGGTAGAAGCGCTCAATACCAAAGGTGACAAGCAGGTGATTAAGACTTGGTCGCGGGCTTCTACCATCATTCCTCAAATGATTGGCCACACGATCGCCGTTCATAACGGTCGTCAGCATGTGCCGGTTTATGTGACTGAGCAGATGGTTGGGCACAAGCTTGGTGAGTTTGCCCCGACTCGAACCTTTCGGGGACATGCCAAAAGCGATAAAAAAGCGCGTCGATAATTTTTGGAGTCGGAGAATCCCATGGCGGTTGATACTACTGAACAAGTTAAAGCGGTGGCACGCTACATTCGCATGTCCCCCCATAAGGTCCGGCGAGTGCTCGATCAAATCCGTGGTCGCTCATATCGCGAAGCACTCATCATCCTTGAGTTCATGCCTTATCGTGCCTGTGACCCAGTGCTTAAGGTGCTGCGCTCAGCCGTGGCGAATGCCGAGAACAACAATGGCATCGATCCTGCCTCGTTAGTTATTAGTGAAGCTTTTGCGGATGCTGGGCCGACACTTAAGCGCTATCGACCTCGGGCTCAAGGACGAGCCTATCAAATTCGCAAGCCGACTTGTCACATTACAATCGCGGTTGCTCCGGCAGAACCTTAACGCCGCAGTTGATCGATCAATTACTGAAAGCATTTAACTGAGGGACTACGAGTGGGACAGAAGATACATCCAACAGGTTTTCGATTGGGGATCGTGCAGGAGCACCGTTCACGGTGGTTTGCGGATAATAATCGCTATCCCCAACTGCTGCAGGAAGATCACATCATTCGCGAATATATTGAGAAAAACCTGTCAAATGCGGGTATCTCTGACATTCGGATTGAGCGTAAGGCTGACCAAATTGATTTGGAAGTCCGCACTGCTCGCCCTGGTGTGGTAGTGGGTCGCGGCGGTAGCGGGATTGAATCGCTGCGCTTAGGCTTGCAGCAAGCTCTCAAAGATTCGAGTCGGCAAATCCGTATCAATGTTGTCGAGGTCACTCGAGTCGATGCAGATGCGCCATTAGTTGCAGAATACATTGTTCAACAATTGGAACGACGGGTTGCTTTTCGCCGCGTGGTTCGTCAAGCACTTCAGCGAGCTCAGCGAGCTGGTGTCGAAGGTATCAAAATTCAGGTCAGTGGCCGTCTTAACGGAGCAGAAATTGCTCGGACTGAATGGACTCGTGAAGGTCGCGTACCGCTGCATACTTTGCGAGCCGATGTTGATTATGCCTATCGCACTGCACAGACGACCTATGGGGTGCTGGGAGTAAAGGTTTGGATTTTCCGTGGTGAGGTGATTCCTGGTCAGGAAGATCAGCGTTCAGCACCGGAAGCAGCTCAACCACGTCGTCGGCAACCACGTCGTCGGCAACAATTTGAAGACCGTTCCAACGACTCTTAATGCATTGAAGTTCAGAAACTGAACTCTATCGCGTGTCCCTTTTTTTTGAATGTGAATCTTAGGCAAAGTTGAGCCATGTTAAGTCCTAGACGTACTAAATTTCGTAAGCAGCACCGGGGCCGTATGCGGGGCATGGCCCAGCGGGGTAACAAAATTAACTTTGGCGAGTTTGCTCTCCAAGCTACAGAACCTTCTTGGTTGACCTCTCGACAGATTGAGGCGGCTCGGCGAGCAATGACTCGTTATGTTCGCCGGGGTGGCAAAATCTGGATTCGAGTTTTCCCTGACAAACCGATTACGATGCGGCCAGCTGAAACTCGTATGGGTTCGGGTAAAGGTAACCCTGAGTTTTGGGTGGCAGTTGTGAAGCCCGGTCGAGTTGTGTTTGAAATTGCCGGGGTCCCCGAGGAAGTGGCGCGTGAGGCGATGCGATTAGCGTCCTTCAAGCTTCCTTTCAAGACTAAGTTCATTGCTCGACAGGAGGAGTCTTAACCATGGCATTGCCTAAAATTCAGGACGTGCGAGATTTGGACAACCAGGCTCTGGATCAAGCGATCGCAGATACTCGGCGCAAGCTGTTTGACCTCCGCTTTCAACAAGCAACTCGCCAGTTACAGACTGGGCTTCATCAGTTTAAGCACGAGCGGCACCGCTTAGCGCAACTCATGACGGTATTGAGAGAGCGACAGTTAGCTGAAGAAGCATCAACGATGGCTAAATCGGATGCTCCCCCAGCAGCGGCAGCTGCCAGTTCAGCGGTGAGTGCGGCAGAGGAAGAGTAGGGAGAATAAAGTAAATGGCAGTTAAAGAGCGAGTGGGCTTTGTCGTCAGCGACAAGATGCAAAAAACCATTGTGGTAGCGGTCGAAAACCGTGTTCCTCACCCCAAGTACGGCAAAATCATGGTTCGTACTAAACGCTACAAAGTTCATGACGAAGAGAATACTTGCAAGGTTGGCGATCGCGTACGGATTCGCGAGACTCGTCCTCTCAGCAAGACTAAGCGATGGACCGTGGCCGACATTCTTAATCGCACCGTTGAGGTCTAAGGAGGCGTAAGGTGATTCAGCAAGAAACTTATCTGAACGTGGCCGATAACAGCGGTGCCCGCAAATTAATGTGCATCAGGGTTCTCGGTGGCAATCGCACCTATGCCGGTGTCGGTGATGTGGTGATTGCAGTCGTTAAAGACGCTATTCCTAACATGGCGGTTAAAAAGTCTGATGTTGTCAGAGCTGTCATTGTCCGCACCAAAAAGTCTTTGCGACGTAGCAGCGGCATGAGTATTCGCTTTGATGACAACGCAGCGGTAATTATCAACCAAGACGGCAATCCTCGCGGCACTCGTGTCTTTGGCCCAGTCGCCCGCGAGTTGCGCGATAAGAGTTTCACGAAAATCGTTTCATTAGCACCGGAGGTTCTGTAATGCCTCAAGCCAGCGTTAAACAGAAAGTCAAAATGCATGTCAAGTCAGGCGATACCGTGCAGGTCATTGCTGGTCGTGACAAGGGCAAAGTTGGCGAAGTGCTGAAGGTGATTCCGAAGGCGAGTCAAGTGATCGTCAAAGGAGCTAACTTTCGGACTCGCCATATGAAGCCGAGACAGGATGGCGAGTCGGGGCAGATTATTACTGAAGAGGCTCCTATTCATAGCTCTAATGTCATGCTTTATTCCGAGAAGGAAAAAGTAGCTAGTCGAGTGGGCTATACCTTCACTGAGGACGGCAGAAAAGTTCGCGTTCTCAAAAAGACTGGTGAAATCATTGATTAGTTCTCGCTCAATAGTTTTGCGAGTTGGACATATTTCCTTATTGTTTCAAAGCGCTTTCTGACTAAGCCCAGAGAGCATGAGAGGACACTCAAAATGGCAGAACAGCTAAAGACGTTTTACATCGACAAAGTCGTGCCCAAGCTAATGGAACAGTTTGAGTATGGCAACATCCACCAGGTTCCCAAGCTGGTTAAGGTGACGGTCAATCGAGGACTGGGTGAAGCATCCCAGAACGCTAAAGCTTTAGAAGCTTCGGTAGCTGAATTGGCAACGATCACAGGGCAAAAGCCAGTGGTCACTCGTGCCAAGAAAGCGATCGCTGGGTTTAAGATTCGCCAGGGAATGCCCGTTGGTACCATGGTGACCCTGCGTTCCGATCGCATGTATGCCTTCCTGAATCGTTTGATCAATCTGACCTTGCCACGGATCCGTGACTTCCGGGGCGTGAGTAGCAAAAGTTTTGATGGTCGCGGTAACTACACTCTCGGTTTGCGAGAGCAGCTCATTTTCCCGGAGATTGAGTACGACAGTATCGACCAGATCCGGGGGATGGACGTCACGATTGTGACAACAGCGAACACAGATGAAGAAGGACGCGCCCTCTTGAAGGAGTTGGGCATGCCCTTCCGCGAGAATTAGGTTTAATCACTGGAGAGGACTATGGCGGCTAACGACACAATCGCAGATATGCTGACGCGGATTCGAAATGCGAATCTGGCGCGTCATCAAACTGTGGATATCCCCTCTACACGGATGACCCGCAGCATTGCCCAAGTATTGCAAGAAGAGGGGTTCATTGAGGGCTTTGAGCTCGTTGATGAAGGCGTGCGGCGGAATCTGGTGATTAAGCTGAAATACCGTGGCAAGACGCGGGATCCCATCATCAAAAATTTGAAGCGCGTCAGTCGCCCTGGGTTGAGAGTCTATTCCAACCGCAAAGAGCTTCCTAGAGTTCTGGGTGGTATCGGTATTGCCATTATTTCTACGTCAAGCGGCATCATGACTGATCGTGACGCTCGACAACAAGGTATCGGTGGCGAAGTGCTTTGTTATGTCTGGTAGTTCACGAATTATCAGCGTTGTTGCCAAAATTAGCGGATGTTAGGGAGGAAGCTTAGCCATGTCCCGAATTGGGAAAAGAGCCATACCAGTGCCAGCTAAAGTTACTGTCACCATTGATGGACAAGCAGTCACTGTAAAAGGGCCAAAGGGAGAATTATCACGGGTTTTGCCAGAGGGGGTTGTGATCTCTCAAGCTGATTCAGCTGTGACCGTGTCACCCGCTAGTGAGTCACGGCGATCGCGAGAACGTCACGGTCTTTGTCGGACTTTGGTCGCAAATATGATTGAAGGCGTCACCAACGGCTACCAAAAGCGGCTGGAAATTCAAGGTGTCGGCTACCGCGCTCAGGTGCAGGGCACGAAGCTCAACATGAGTCTGGGGTATAGCCACCCTGTTATTTTTGAGCCACCCGAAGGCATTCAATTTGCCGTTGAGAATAACACCAATGTAATTGTTAGCGGCATTGATAAAGAAGTCGTTGGCAACATTGCCGCCAAAATTAGGGATGCTCGTCCTCCCGAACCTTATAAAGGAAAAGGGGTGCGTTATGCAGGCGAGTATGTTCGGCGTAAGGCTGGTAAAGCAGGGAAGAAATAATTATGAAGGCAAGTCGGAAAGAACTTACCCGTCGTCGTCATGCTCGTATCCGACGGCGCTTATCTGGAACCCCCGAGAAGCCTCGGCTATCGGTTTTCCGGTCTAATCAGCATATCTATGCACAGATCATCGATGACACTGCCCACAACACATTGGTCGCTGCATCCACCTTAGAGCCTGAAATTAAATCTAAAGTTGCTACGGCTAATCAGGAAGGTGCACAGGCTGTCGGCCAGTTGATTGCCCAGCGGGCTAAAGAAAAAGGGATTGATCAGGTCGTGTTTGATCGGGGTGGCAATCTTTACCACGGTCGAGTTGCTGCCTTGGCAGATGCAGCTCGTGAGGGCGGACTGTCATTCTAGGGGCATGCTTTTAAGCGCTGAGTTGATGCATTAGGGAGAAAATTATGGCAGGTAATCGCCGCAAAAATACGCGTAGTAAGGAAAAAGAGTCTGAATGGCAAGAGCGAGTAGTTCAGATTCGTCGTGTTACTAAGGTTGTGAAGGGCGGTAAGAAGCTCAGCTTCCGGGCGATCGTTGTTGTTGGCAATGAGCGTGGCCAAGTTGGTGTAGGCGTTGGTAAAGCCGGTGACGTCATTGGTGCCGTCAAGAAAGGGGTTGCTGATGGTAAGAAGCACCTCGTTGATGTTCCCTTGACCCGTTCTTACTCTTTGCCTCAACAGGCGACTGGTTTTGGTGGAGGAGCAAAAGTCTTCATGCGTCCGGCTGCACCTGGTACGGGTGTGATTGCAGGTGGCGCTGTGCGGACAGTTCTGGAACTTGCTGGTGTTCGAAATGTTTTAGCTAAGCAGTTGGGCTCTAATAATCCGTTAAACAACGCGCGCGCTGCTGCTGATGCATTAGCGTCTCTCAGAACTTTGGCGGAAGTAGCTGAAGAGCGGGGCATTCCCGTTGAGAAGCTTTATGCCTAAGCTAGATAACCGTATCGAAATTCAATTGTCAGGAATCAATCATGCGAATTAATGACGCTCAGCCCAAAGCGGGCTCTAAAAAGCGCAAGCGTCGCGTTGGGCGGGGAATTTCTGCTGGTCAAGGCGCGAGTTGCGGATTTGGGATGAGAGGCCAGAAGTCTCGTTCTGGTAGCGGAACTCGTCCTGGTTTTGAAGGTGGACAACTGCCTCTTTATCGACGTGTGCCTAAGCTCAAGCATTTCCCTATTGTTAACCGCAAGGTTTTCACAATTGTGAATGTGGAAGATTTGGCCGCCTTGGCAGCAAAGTCCGAAGTGACGTTGGAATCACTGCTCGAATCAGGTATTTTGACTACTGCCGAAGGTCCGCTAAAGATCTTGGGTAATGGCGAACTGGATAAGGCGCTCACTGTCAAGGCCGCAGCTTTCACCAAGTCTGCACGTCAGAAAATTGAAGCTGCTGGTGGGAGATGTGAATTGCTTTCCTAGCGGTTGCCTTAGTCGCTATGATCACAATGAAGGCTTAAGTGTGTTCACGCGATCGCCTTTGACACAGATTTGCTGACGCCGGAGAGGTAGTTTGAGATATGGTTGTTAGCCGCGGCAAAACGCCTAGCGCCCAAGAAACTTTTATGCAGATGGCTCAAGCCGCAGGTTTGAGAAGTCGTCTGTTGTTAACGCTAGGACTTTTAGTGCTAGTGCGTTTAGGCATTTTTATTCCGGTTCCAGGGATTGACCGAGCTGCGTTTGGAGATGCCATTAACCAGGGGAGCCTTGGGGGCTTTGTTGGGTTTATCGACATCTTTGTCGGGGGCGGTTTATCGGCTCTGGGCATTTTTGCGTTGGGCATTTTGCCTTTCATTAATGCTTCGATCATCATGCAGTTGCTGACAGCGGCGATTCCGCAGTTAGAGGACTTGCAAAAGAATGAGGGCGAGGCCGGTCGGCGCCGCATTTCTCAGATTACACGTTACGTGGCTCTGGGCTGGGCTATTTTGCAAAGCACGTTGCTATCCCTATTCTTATTGGCTCCATTTGCCGAGCAGCCTGGTTTCTTGTTTGTCTTCCAGACTGTAGTTGCTCTTACTACCGGTTCCATGTTTGTCATGTGGGTGGGAGAGTTAATCACGGAACGAGGATTGGGTAATGGGGCATCGTTGCTGATCTTTTTGAATATTGTTTCAACGTTGCCTCGCTCACTAAATCAAACCGTGGAGTTAGCTCAGAGTGGCGATCGCAATTTAGTCGGCGGGGTCATTATCCTGCTACTCGTTTTTCTAGCAATGATTGTAGGAATTGTCTTTGTTCAAGAGGGGACACGACGCATTCCTATTATCTCGGCGCGTCGTCAAGTCGGTCGTAAGTTGTATTTAGAACAAAGCAACTACTTGCCTTTGCGTCTGAATCAGGGCGGGGTTATGCCCATTATTTTTGCCTCTGCGGTGTTAGTGTTACCGCTGTCCTTGACGCAATATATCAGTAATCCAACATTCGTTAATTTTGTCGGTAACTACTTGAATCCGACTTCGCTGCTTTATGTCGCGCTGTACTTGATGCTGATCCTCTTTTTCAGTTATTTCTATGCCTCTTTGGTGGTTAATCCGGAGGATATGTCGCGAAACCTAAAGAAAATGGGTGCCAGTATTCCTGGTATTAGGCCTGGTAAAGCGACAACGGATTATCTTGGGCGTGTTTTAAATCGACTTACATTTTTAGGAGCGATTTTTCTAGGGTTAGTTGCAGTTATTCCGAGTGCTGTTGAGAGTGCTACCCGGGTGCAAACTTTCCGTGGTTTAGGCGCAACATCTTTGTTGATCTTGGTCGGTGTTGCTATTGATACCGCTAAGCAAATACAGACCTACGTTATCTCTCAACGTTACGAAGGAATGGTGAAACAGTAGTGACTCGATTAATTTTTCTAGGTCCTCCGGGCGCTGGCAAAGGCACCCAAGCCAAGAATTTATCTCGTTCTTGTAATGTTCCTCATATCTCTACAGGAGATATTTTGCGCTCGGCAGTGGCTAATGCCACTGAATTGGGTAAGAAGGCTAAGTTTTATATGGATGCGGGCGAACTCGTTCCGGATGAACTGATTTTGAACCTTATCCGAGAGCGACTGGCAGCAGATGATGCCTTGTCAGGATGGATCCTTGATGGTTTTCCTCGTAATGTGGAACAGGCAACTTTTCTGGATGAGCTTTTGAAGGAAATTAACCAGCCATTTGAGTGCGTGGTGAATCTTGAAGTGCCTGATGAAGTCATCATTTCGCGATTGGTCAATCGAGGAAAAGAAGAGGGACGTTCTGATGATACTGAGGCAACTATCCGCCATCGGTTAGAGGTCTATCGTGAAAGAACTGAACCGTTGATTGATTTTTATCGTGGTCGACAGCAGTTAGTATCAGTAGATGGTAATCAACCTGTTGAAGATGTAACTGAGTCCTTGGTCAAGGTTGTTCAGGTTTAATGCCTTTGCAACGAGCCTTTAGGTTGAGTTTGCTACGTTAGTAATGCAGAGATGAGAACCAAGTCTGACGTTGGTTCATAATATCTTTGTAAGTTTTAGGAGGTAAGCGTTTGTCTAAGCAAGATTTGATTGAAATGGAAGGCACCGTGACGGAGTCTTTGCCCAACGCGATGTTCCGTGTTGATTTAGACAATGGATTCAATGTCCTGGCGCATATTTCTGGGAAAATTCGTCGTAACTATATCAAGATCTTGCCGGGCGATCGCGTGAAAGTCGAGCTGACCCCCTATGACTTGAGCAAAGGGCGGATTACCTATCGTTTGCGTAAGAAGTAGGCTTTACCTACTTTTATGCTGGGAGTGGGGTCGTCAAGATAGCTTCTATTAGCGGCTCAGCTCCAAAGCGAATGACATCAGTTGCGGGTAGCCTCGTTTCTTGCGTAGCAGCAGCGATCGCATCTTTAGCAGCATCTTCATCAAAACCGTAGGTATTCAACGCAATGCCTACGGTTTTTGCTGGGGTGAAACAGTTGCCAGCTGCCGCGATCGCTTCGTAAATGCGAATGGCTTCTGACAGTGATGGCGTGGGAATGGCGGGATGGTTACGGATATGGGTTTGCCCTAACCGATGCACCAGAATTAGGTGAGTCGGCTGACTGCCGCGCATGAGGGGCAGCGTAGCAGTCGAACCTGGGTGAAATAAGGAACCCTGCCCTTCAATAAACAGAATGTCGTGATCTGAGCCATATTTCATCACTTGTTGCTCCACGGCACCTGCCGCAAAGTCGACGCGAATCGTATCCAGGGGAATGCCGTCATCGCCCAGCATGATATTAGTTTGTCCAGTCGCGATCACCTTAGAACGTAACCCACGCTTTAATGCCAGTTTGTGCAATTCCAGGTTGGCCGACATTTTGCCGATGGCCATGTCAGTGCCTACTGGCAGCACGCGACGACAGCTCAAAGATTTGGCTGCAGCACTGGCAATACCCAAACCCTGGGGTTCCTGACGCACATCCCAAATCCACTGAGGTGGACGAACGTGAGTGTTGAGTTGGGGATCAGAAGCCATCGGTGTATGCAAACCGTTGACCACGCTTAAGCCAGCTTTGACCGCTGTTTTCACTTCTTCGTACCAGGGCTGAGGCAATGCTCCACCGGAGGGCGCAATCCCGATCATCAATACTGAGGGGTCTAACGCTAAAGCCGCTTGTACTGAAGCGACGATGGGGACGTCGCGGTCAATGCCCGTGACTGCTTTCAGACTGTTGCCAGCTTGCTGTTCATCCACAACGGCGACAATGTTGAGAGGGCTGTAGCGCAAAATAGACAACCCTGTTTTGCCACCAGGATTATCGGTGCCCTCATGCATGAGTAAAGCGATGCGGTGGTCAGCGGTCAGGTAGTTCATGGCGGGTCAGTCCTAAACCGGGAGAATCATTGGGCAGCAAACAACCGGCTTGCATTGTAGCGCCCTGAAACGGATCGTCTGTCAGGTTGAGATGACTATCTAAATCGAGATGGTCAGCCAGCGGCGCGAGGTGAGCCAAGGCGGTATTGGCAATCGCGCTATCCGAGTAGCAGCCAAACATGACCTCTAAGCCACAGGCGCGGGCGGTATGAATCATGCGGAGCGCTTCGCTTAGTCCCCCTGCTTTCATCAGCTTGATGTTGATGCCATGAACTTGGCCCGCCAAACGCGCCACATCTTGGGCATTAAAACAGCTTTCATCGACAAAAATGGGCAGGGGCGATCGCTCCGACAATTCTGCCAACTGACCATCCAGCGTCACGGGGAGGGGCTGTTCTAGATAGGTGATGCCCCGTTCAGCCAGCCAATCGGCCATCACGATCGCGGTTTCTAAGTCCCAACCGCCATTGGCATCAATACTGACTTTTGTCCCAGCTGGGATGTCTGCTAACAAGGCCGTCATCATGGCTTGGTCGGCCTGCATCCCGTCAGGACTGCCCAGTTTAATTTTGACGGATCGTAAATCTGGGATTTGAGTTTGCCATAGCTGTAGGCGGTGAACCGCTTTTTCGGGCGTATTAATGCCGACCGTAACAGCAGTCGGGCCAATGGCACCCCGGTCTAAGCCCCAGAGTTGCCAGAGAGGGAGCTGGGCGTATTGCCCGACCCAGTCATGCAGCGCCATATCGATGGCCGCCCGTGCTGCTGAACTGAGTTTTGCCAAAAGTGGCTCTAGGCGTTGCCGCTCTAAAGGATGAAAGTCGGTAACTTCTGCCGCAATCGCCGTGAGCTCTGCGGTTAACTGCTCGGTGGTTTGCTGGTACGTGCCAAGGGAGAATGCGGTGGCTTCACCCCAGCCTTCAATGCCTTCTGCCTGTACCCGCACCCATAAATTGGTTGACTCAGCAGCAGTGCCCCGACTGATGGTGAGGGCGACTCGTTTGTGCACGGTAAACGGCGTGATCGAAATCTGCATAAGCGCCTACTGTAAGCGAGTTTTGGACACAATGCGGGTACGTTTGCGATCGCGCTCTGACAGATCTTTGCCCGCTTGCAACTGGGTGGCATTTGCTTGCAGCACGGTAGCGGCCCCTTGATCGCCCATTTGTAACGCGGTTTTAGCTGCTGACTGCAAGAGGGTGGCCGCGCCCTGGCGATCGCCCTGAGCCAACTTTTGCTCTGCGATTTGGGTTTGGCGGTACTTTGCCAAGGTCAGCACATGCCTTTGGACTTGAGGATCGGGAGCCGCTTGATACGCCGCCTGTACCGTGGCACTGACAGTCATGGTGTCCGACTGCAAGCCCGTTTGGTTGGCCGCTGGGGCATCATAGCGGAGATAAGCTTTGGCGATCGGGCAAGCGCCTTCGCCCTGTGCGCCGATGTAGAGATTCGTTAACACGACTCGGGGCGTTTCAGATAGCAAGTCGCCCAGCCGCATCACCACTTCATTGCCGGACAGCTCAAACGGCAGTTCCACCGTTTCGGGGGCCACTTGTGCGATCGGTTTCAGTTCGGCTAAGCGCACTCCAGGCAGCAATTCTAAATGTAGAAAAGCATTGGTGAAAAATACCGATTGCGCCCGGGTCAGCAGCCGACTGAATTCATCCACCGCCTTATCTGGCGCTTCGATGTAAGACAGGGTGCCACCGCCAGCATCCGCAATCTGCTCCAGCACATCCTGATTCCAGTGGTCGCCAAACCCAAGCGCGTTCATGGTCAGCGTATAGTCAGCCGCGACTTGGGCCAGTTTGAGACAGCGCTCGTTTGAGCCGTGTTCATTTTCGCCATCCGTCAGCAGCAACATCTGCGAAACTTTACCCTCTCTGCCGGGAGCCGCTTCTTCAATGCCGAGCTTCATGCCTTCATCGATCGCCGTTCCCCCGCTTGGTTTCAGGGCATTGATTTTGCGCTTGATGGCGTCGCGATCGCTCACCGATTGCAGCGGCAGCAAGACCTTGGCCCGGTGATCAAACACCACAATCGAGAGAGAGTCTTGCTCCGAGAGCTGATCTACCAAGCGGCCTGCGGCTTCTTTGACTGTCGTCAATGGCGGGCCATTCATCGAGCCACTATGGTCCAGCACCAGCCCTAAGTTCAACGGGGCATGACCTGCTCCCGCTCCTTCAGCAACCTGTACTGAAATCGCTAGCTGACGCTGGCTCGCCGTTTGTTGACTATCGAGAAACGGATCACTCAAGGCACAGTGCAGAGCGACACTCATACAGTAGTTCTCCAAAACAACCAATTGCCGACGGAATTAGGGATATCTCGCCCGCTGACAGCATCCTCACACACGTTACTATGTTAAGAACTGGGAAGCCTAAGTTATTACATTCCGTTTATGAGCTCAACAATTCGTGCTGTACAAGCCCCCTATGGCGGCGGCGGTGGTGCCTACTATCGAACCCCGCCACCAGATTTACCCTCTTTGCTACTCAAAGAGCGCATCATTTACTTGGGGCTGCCCTTGGTTTCTGCGGATGAGTATAAGCGGCAACTGGGCGTTGACGTCACCAAGTTGATCATTGCGCAGCTATTGTTTTTGCAATTTGACGACCCTGACAAGCCGATTTACTTCTACATCAATTCCACGGGTACGTCTTGGTATACCGGTGATGCGATCGGACAAGATACGGAAGCTTTCGCGATTTGCGACACGATTGGCTACGTCAAGCCGCCTGTGCATACGATTTGTATCGGTCAGGCGATGGGCACTGCAGCCATGATTCTCTCGGCTGGCACCAAAGGCTATCGGGCCAGTCTGCCCCACGCCACCATTGTGCTGAACCAGCCGCGCATTGGGATGGGGCGAGGACAAGCAACCGACATCCAGATTCGTGCCAAAGAAGTGCTGGACAACAAAGCTGCCATGCTCGATATTCTCGCTCGCAATACCGGGCAATCAGCTGAGAAGATTGCCCATGACACTGATCGCACCTTTTATCTCACCCCTGAGCAAGCCAAAGAGTACGGTTTGATTGACCGGGTACTTGAAAGTACCAAAGACTTGCCCAAACAGATGCCTGCAATGGCTTAGGATGCGCTATGTCTGTCGATGGAATTTTGCGCGTTCCTTATCAGGTGCCGGGAAGCCAAAACTGGCAATGGATTAATATCTATACCCGTCTGAGTCAGGAGCGCATTATCTTTCTCAATCAGCCGATCTCTATGGGGCTGGCGAATTCAGTGATTTCGGCGCTGCTATACCTCGACTCTGAGGATCAAAGTAAGCCGATTAATCTGTACATCAATTCTATGGGTGACCCGGTCACGGCTGGCATGGCCGATGCGTTTTCTGGCATGGCTGGGGTGACGGCGACGCTCGCTATTCTCGACACCATGCAGCATATCAAGTCGGAAATTACGACGATTTGCATGGGGCAATGTTTTGGGGTGGCGACCGTGTTGCTATCCGCCGGGACACCGGGCAAGCGGGTCAGTTTGCCTCACGCGATGATCACATTGGCCCAACCCAAGGTGGCGACTCAAGGGCAAGCAACCGATATTCAGGTTAATGCCAGTGAGGTGATTGCTAAGCGCCAGTTATTGATGGAAATTTTGTCACGCAATACTGGGCAAACCCTTGAAAAACTGAATAAAGATATGGACCGTACGTTTTATCTCACGCCTCAAGCGGCGAAGGACTACGGCATTATCGATCGCGTTCTCGGGGATGCTTGATTTTGCCTGGGCTATTTTTTGAGCCATTTTTCTCACTGCGTTAACTGTTTTAGGAGAATTTGATTATGCCTATTGGTGTCCCCAGCGTGGCTTACCGTATGCCCGGAAGTCCCTATGAACAGTGGATCAATATTTATGAGCGACTGTTTCGGGAGCGGATTATTTTCTTGTCGGAGGAAGTGAATGACAATATCGCGAATGCGATCGTGGCTTATTTGCTTTATCTCGACTCGGATGACAACAGCAAGCCAATTTACCTTTACATCAACTCACCCGGTGGCTCGGTGACGGCGGGCATGGCAATCTATGACACCATGCAGCACATCAAGTCAGAGGTGATCACGATTTGCGTGGGCCTCGCGGCTTCGATGGGGGCTTTCCTGCTCGCGGCGGGGGCTCCCGGTAAGCGAATGGCTTTGCCCCATGCTCGGATTATGATTCACCAGCCATTGGGCGGCGCGCGGGGTCAGGCCACCGACATTGAAATCGAAGCGAAAGAAGTGGTGCGGATTAAGCACACGCTGAATGAAATGCTGGCTAAGCATACTGGCAAGACCCTGGAAGAGATCGAGCGGGATACTGACCGTGATTACTTTATGTCAGCACAGGAAGCCATGGAATATGGCCTGATTGACCGGGTGATTGAAGAACGGACTCAGGAAGCGATCGCCGCGGCGACTGTTTAAGTCTCGTATGGCTCACTAGTAGAGCATGCGTCGTTGTTGGTAAGGGTTGGGGCAATTGTGCTCCGACCCATGGTTAATCGGCGATTTCATCACCTTGCCGCCGATCACATTAGCGATTGATCGGTCGGCGATACTGGATTGAGCGAATGCAATGGCGTCGTTACACTTTGCATAAGGTTCCTCGGCATTCGAACAGTCTCAGATTTCGCCACACAAATTTGAGCGGTCGTTTAATGGCACGGGAAGAATTCGATACACTTAAGGCTAAAGATTTGATGCTCGATACAGCAAAACTACAATGACAGTCTCTACTTCAGTGATCATCGGCGCGGCTTCGTCTCCGACTGTAGCTCCAGAAAAGACTCGTCAGGTCGTCCGTCAGCCGTATCCCAACTACAAAATTATTGTGCTGAATGATGACTTCAACACCTTTCAGCATGTTGTTGAGTGCCTGACCAAATATATTCCCGGCATGAATAGCGATCAGGCTTGGGATTTGGCGAACAAAATTCACAATGAAGGTCAGGCTGTTGTTTGGGTCGGTCCCTTAGAGCAAGCGGAGCTCTACCATAGTCAGCTCAGCCGGGCAGGACTCACAATGGCACCTTTGGAGAAAGCTTAGGCCAAGGTAGTCTGGGCAAATTTACGAACACTTGATGACCTTGATGCGGGAGCTATTGTGCCCAAGCCAACGCCAGGACGACTTGTCTGGAATCACTCGACTCATGTACCAGGCTTGATTCCGGTGTTGGAAAAGCTTTTGGAGTTGGCCGATGAGATTCAGACCATCACGCCGGGTCGGCTATCGACTGTGCGGAGCAATGCGCCAAAGCTCCGGCTCAAGATTTCGGTGCCTGTCCGCGGTGGCTACAAGTTAATTGCCCGTAAGGGCAAGTCGGCGCAGGAAGTTTTCATTATTACTGACCTGACACAAGCATCGCTGAATGAGGCGATCGCTCAGGCCATTGCCGCCCGCTCATGACGCCATCTCAGTCTCACCCCATCATCACCGAAGGTAAAGCCCAGTTTCAGGTCGGTTCGGCGTTTTATCGTGCCCAAAGTCGCCTCGGTCGTGA
The DNA here is from genome assembly GCF_004212215.1 of Leptolyngbya iicbica LK. Classification (NCBI taxonomy): domain Bacteria; kingdom Bacillati; phylum Cyanobacteriota; class Cyanophyceae; order Leptolyngbyales; family Leptolyngbyaceae; genus Leptolyngbya; species Leptolyngbya iicbica. The sequence goes on along the minus strand of NZ_QVFV01000002.1, from coordinate 1,006,190 downwards.
TTTAGCCATTTTGGCAGCGGCGGTTGATCGGCAAACTCGAGGCACATTGCGAGTTCTGGATGCGATGTCGGGCAGTGGCGTGCGATCGCTGCGCTATGCCCTCGAAGCAGCGGCAGACTTTGTCTGGGCAAATGAAGGCAATCCTGAGTTAAGCGACCTGCTGCACCACAACTTGGCAAAAGGTCTGCCTGGCGATCGCTTTCAGATTACTCACCGGGATGCCAACGAAGTGTTTTTTGACTGCTACCAGCAGCGCGACTTTTATGACTTAGTAGATATTGATAGCTTTGGCGGGGGGGCTCCGTATCTCTCGACTGGGCTTTGGGCCACTAAAATCGGTGGTTTGCTTTACATCACCAGTGCAGATACCCGCACAACCGGGGGCCATAACCCCGACCGCAGCGTCCAACTTTATGGAGCCTACGCCCGACCGCATCCTGCCAGCCATGAGCAAGGAACCCGCTTGCTGATTGGTAGTGCGATGCAACAAGCGGCAGCTCGGAACTTGGCTGTTCGTCCCCTCTTTGCCTATTACAACGGCCACGTGCATCGGGTGATGTTGCGCCTGATGACCGCTGTACCTTGGCCTGCCCAGCAGTATGGCTTTATCGGTTACTGCCACCAGTGTGGGCATTATCAAACCTTGTCTTGGCGACAATTGGGACGCGCTGTTTGTGACCATGGGGCGATCGCACCAGATATCTCGCCTCAACCCTTGACGATTAGCGGACCAATGTGGCTCGGTGACTTACACGATGGCGCTTCCTTAACCGGCATGATCGCTTTGGCAAATGCTTGGCACTGGTCAGAGGCAGCGACTGTTTTAGAGATTATGCGAAGTGAGGCTACCCTGCCGCCGTACTACTTCACCTTGCCGGAAATTGGGCGACGGGGATGCATGGATATTCCCAAGCGGGACGAACTCATGGCGGAGTTGCGCGATCGCGGTTTCCAGGTGAGTCGCACCCACTTCGACGCCCAAGCTATCAAAACAGATGCGGCGATCTCAGACTGTATTGATGCCGCACGAGCCTGTCAGGCCACCCGCATCCACCATCGTCAGCATAATGGGTAAACAGAGCGTGAATTTTGCGAGTCTCAAGCCTGGGACGAGTATTGGATGCGGGGAAGGTGAAGGCCGCTTCAGTACAACTATGGAGGCCAAAACCGAGTAGTTATGGGTCTCAAAAATCATGCTGAAACGTCTGTTTTGCAGGCATTGAGAGTCTTTCACTAATCTTCGAAAAACGACTTTTGGCTCTAAACGAGAGGGATTTAACGGGGTTTTTCTATTCTTTATATTTGTTGCCCGTGAGTTTACGGAAAGTTAACCCAATCGAACTTTGATGCGGTTAATCTAGGCGCATATGCAAAATCAATATGGTTACTTACCCCCCACCCGTTAGGGATGGGGGGTAACTTATTTCGAGGGGAAGCCTCTGAGCTGACGTTGCCGCATCATAATCTGTCAGTCTAGTCTCCGTAATTTCCGATTCTCTCGCCATACTCTAAGCAATGCCTCCAGCTGGATTGGAGGCGATGGGATCCGCCGAGGTAGGAAAATGGCTAATCCACTCAAGCGCAGCCTGCGCCGTTTCTTTCGCAAAAGCAATCAGGTCAACAACGAACCGATTAATAAAGTGAGTCTGGTCGTCATCATTTTGATAGACCTGTTTATTTTGACGAATGTGTTTTGGGGACTGCAGGATGTCGGTAGTTGGCCGATCAGCCCTCAACAAGAGCATCCTTGCTACAGCGAATGGGTAGCTTATCGTCAGCAAACGAACGAGGATAAGGCGTTTGAGTTTTTGCAATCGGCGTTGATGCGATCGCAAACTGAGCTGCCACTCCAAGAACGCTACCGAACCATCTCGGCGGAGCATTTAGGCCAAGTTTCCGCAAGTTGTACGACCTATGCGGAGCATTATGACCGAGTAGATACGGCGGCTAATCAGCAACGACTGACCGCAATCAATCAGCGCGAGAGCGAAATCGCGACCCTCGAAGCGGCCAATCGCCAGATTCGTGAGCAATATGACTCCACTCTGTTGGAATCGTTAGCGGGACAGCCTCAGGAGTTGTCTATTAACGAAGTCGAAGCGTCGCAGGCGAAACAGGAACTCGATCGCAACACTGCTCAGATCGCCACCTTGAGGAGCGAGATTGAGGCCCTCAAGGCGGAAGTGGTGAATGATGCTGACAGTCAGCCCATCCTCTCGCTGCTGATGGATGAGGCCGAATTTACGCAACTAGAACAACAATATGATCGAGCCACGTTTTGGCACCCCACGATCCAAATCTTCTTTCAGGGACTTTTTCTGTTGCCGTTGCTGGCGATCGCTGGGGCGGTGCATCAACTTGCCCAGCGCCGCAACTATGGCTTGGTGGCCCTACTGAGTTGGCATCTGTTGGTGATTTTCACCGTGCCGCTGATTGTGAAACTCTTTCAAATTTTGCAGGTCGGAGCGCTCTTTTCGGTGCTGACAGATCTGGCAATTCTGTTGCTGGGTGGCCTGCAATTCCTGGTCAGCTATCTTTACATCTTGCTCATTCCGCTGGTGGGCTTTGGCCTGATCAAGTTTTTTCAAAAAGTTGTTTTTAACCCCAAGGTGCAAGCTGCTGGGCGAGTGCAAAAAGGCCGTTGCATTCGCTGTGCCAAAAAGCTCCATCACGCTGAAACCCATTGTCCCCATTGTGGGTATGGTCAGTTGCGGGAATGTCCTACTTGCCATGCCTCGACCTATCGCTTGTTGCCGCACTGTCGAGCCTGTGGCGCCAAGTTGACATGACGCAGGGCTCGCGCCTCAATATCACCGTGACGGTTGCCGAAGATTGGGCGGGCTGCTTGCTATTGCAGATATAGCAGCCCGCATCCCTGACTGGGTCCGGTCTTTAAGCGGTCTCGGAGCCAACGGTGCGCGATCGCTGCTGCCACACGCCAACTGCCACAATCACCAACAAACCGACTAAAACCCCCGGTTCTGGCACCGATTCGGTGGCTTCACCAGGTTCGATGTCGTCAACAATCTCGCCGCCAGTACCGCCTGTGACCGGCTCATCCTCCTGAGTGGTCTCGTCGCCAGTCGATGCGCCATCACCACTATCAGGTGTGCCAGCGCCGCCGCCAGCACCTGTGGTTTCACCATCGTTGCCACTATCAGAGCCACCGGTGTCACCACCGGATGCGGTCGTTAGTGGACTAAACTCAGTCACGCCATTCCAGCCGATCGCTTCTGCGCTGTTAGCTTGGGATAGATCAGACTGAAGGACGACCCGATACTCAAAGGGCGTGTCAAAACCCGGCGCGAGATCGGCATTATCAAATCGTTGCCCGTCGACATCCACCGGCGCGAAGAAAGAGTCACCGAAAAAGATCACCTGATCGTCAACATAGTCTAAGCCTGCGGGCCTCAAAGTATTAGTATCTCCTCCAGACAGTAACGCCCGAATGAATGTCCCTGCTTCCGAACTCCCTGTAGTGGGGTTGAGCTTGAGTAATACACTCACTGCTGCCCCGCCACCAGAGCCATATCCCGAGAGCCAACCGTCTTGGGTTGCCTGCCCAAAGGTCTCATCTCCCTGAGAGCCACCATCGGCAGTAAATACCCCGTATAGATTTTGAGACGCTTCATCCCAGAGCAGACCGACACCGCGACCATCAATTCCAGAAGTGTCGTAATACTGAATCCAGTCACGGGTGCCATTGGTAAAACTAGTGACGATCGGATCTTGATTGTTTGCACCTTTTTGAAAAGTGCCGATGTAGATACTAGTATCGCCAAACGAAATGCTGGCAGCGTTGAGGGCGATTAAATCGTTTTCTGAAACAGTCGGGGTGAATTTGACGACCCCGTTATTCAAACTACTAAATGCTGCAGCATCAGCTGGCAGAGCACTTAAACTGCCCAAGGTCGCCGCGATCGCAGCCGCAAAGATTGATTTCATGGTTTTTCCCTGAAGGTGTTTTCAGATGATGAATCAGTGAAACCAAAGCGGAAAAGACTGGCAAGAGACGCAAAGATAGGCACGCACGAGTTCAGCAGCGGGGGAGCGCCACTCGTCAGTTCATTGTGGCTCAGCAACGTCGAACCCACTCAGTGAGTCAGACTGAGCGATCGTCGCCAAAGACACAAAATCAAGCTATTTGGTGCCAAGTCGTTCATCAGGCTTGGCCGCTCAAATGATCAAGAAGACTAAAACCCACTGATTGAACCCGAACGGTCGCTAACTCATCTTTCACTAGAAAATGGTGGCTCTCGGTCACTATGCGTACATAGAACAGCGCCAAACAATCCTAGACATCCTGTAAACGTTCGCGGGCCAGTCTCGCCTTTTCCGACTCTGACATCACCTTTTCCTGGTAGACATGCACCATCAGAGCACAGAAAATCCGGTGACGTCATCATGAAATTCTCCTAAAGGAAATTAAAGCAGGTTGCGTATAATTTCCCAGGCATCATCATGTAACGCAGTGGTTTTCTTTGTAAGAATTTCACATATACCGGGGACTACTGACTTCCGTGAAAATATTGAATGATGCCGGTATCGGTGTCTCCGTATTTTCTACACAATTCCCCAGACTTTGTTCAAGATTTCATGAAGGGGCGTTCCTCAATCAGGCCTCAAACTTTGCTGAATTCAGGAATACCAGTGCACACGGGCAATGATTTGTGTTCAACCTCAGCGTTATATCGCTCGACCTTCGGCAATACCAAAGGCTGCGTAGTGATAAAACGCACTCGGCATGCCTCCGTTTGCGATCGCCCCAGCAACATCTTGATGAAGTGACAAATAGGTCTCTTGGCTGAAATTAGCACTGGGGTCACGTTTCTCGGTTTGGCCAAAAGTGAGGAAATGTTCCCACCCGGAGTTGACCAGGCCAGCATTCACAACTTGTGCCACATCAGCGTTATTTGCCAGATAGTAGTTCTCGTCAAATAGCAGGACATCTGAAAAGCGGCCTTCGGTTAAACCAAAGTTCGCGAAGTGTTCAAATGCGCTAGCGATCGCGCCATTATCAACGGCGCTCTTGATATCTGGATTGCTCAGCAAATAGTCACTGCTATCAAACGCTGCAGAAGGATCGCGCTCTTCTTCATGGCCGAAAGAGAGAAAATGCTGTAACCCACTCGTTAAGGCTCCAGATAATACCGCCGAAGCAATATCGGCATTTTGGGCGAGGTAAAACGCTTCGTCATAAAACTGGAATGGTCCGCGACCTTCTGCCAAGCCGGCAACGAGAAAATGTTGATAGCCCGACTCGACCTGACCCGCTTTGACGGCTGTGGCAACATCAGGATTCGTAGCTAAATAATACCCCTCATCAAAAATGTGCTCGATGTTAATGCCATTTATTACGGTGCCAAAGGTGCTAACTGGGTGGCCAAATCCGGCGACACCAATTTGTGCAGACAGGCTCAAAGCCAGAAAGAGACCGCCACCATAACGATTTGCTCCCTGCCCCCCAGACGCGCCAAACGCAGTGACACCATTCCAACCAATGGCTTCAGCGCTGGTCGCTCGCGACAGATCAGGGCTCAACACCACCCGATAGTCAAATGGACTGTTGAAAGCTGGATTTTGATTGTTGAACCGCTGGCGATTGACATCCAGGGGGGTGAAGAAAGAATCACCGAAAAAGACGACTTGATTACCAACAAAATCTAGATCGACAGGCATCAAGGTGTTGGTATTACCGTTGGCAAGTTGGGCGCGGATAAACGTACCTGCCTCTGATGCCCCCGTCGCGGGGTTGAGCTTGAGCAATACACTCACCTTTGCCCCCCCACCAGAGCCATATCCCGAGAGCCACCCCCCCTGGGTCACTTGGCCAAACGTATTGGCTCCCTGGGAGCCGCCATCAGCCGTGAATACCCCATACAAATTTTGCGATATTCCGTTCCACAGCAAGCCCACGCCCCGACCGTCAATGCCAGAAGTGTCGTAATACTGAGTCCAATCACGACTGCCATTGGTGAAACTGGTCACAATAGGGTCTTGATTGTTACTCGATTCTTGAAAAGTGCCGATATAAATCGTGGTGTTGCCAAACGTGATGCTAGCGGCACCGAGGTTCTTTAAAGTTGCCTCTGAGGTACTTGGCCCAAATTTGACCGTGTTGTCATTTAAGCTGATTAGTTTCATGGTTTTTCCCTGAAGGTGTTTTCAGATGATGAACCGGTGAAACCAGGGCAGAAAAGACGAGTAAAAAGTAATCGAAGACGGCTGTGAAGCAATAGCCAGCAAAATGCTTGCGCGACAAAAGCCCACGCTGAAGAATTCGCATAGCCTCTTGACTAAACGATCAACAAATCATGCTGACTCTCCTAGAGCGTAGCTAGAAGAGTCAGCAATGTCCTCAAACTAAGGCAGCTGTAAAGCCTAGATTTGAGATAATACTGAGGTCAAATGATTTGTCCCGAACTTCGACTACTGAGTCCTTTTCTAGAAAGTCATTCACTGATTAAGTCACGCTGAACGATTCTAGATATCCTGCAGACATTCACGGGTAGATATTTACGGGCTATTGTCTTTTCTGACCCTGACATCACCTTTGGTTGGTAGATATGCACCATCAGAGTCCAGAAAATACTGCGTTGCAATCATGACATTTTACTGAAGGAAATCAAAGCGGTTTCCGTATAATTCAGCAGTCATGAAGACCTGAGCGCAGCCATTTTCTTCGTATAAATTTCACATATGTTGGGGCCTGATGACTTCCGTGAAAATATTGAACAAGCAAGTATAAATACGAAGACAGTGGACTTGCTTAAGTGACCGTTATCTTAATTCAATATAAGCCTCGCTAGTGGCTAAATTGCTTGCTGATTAGTCAGGCTAACTGGAACTTATTTCTACAAATTGCTCAGACTTCTTTGAAAGCTGGATGGCGTGTTAAATAAATAATTCATAGCAAATCGAGACAGTGAATTATGGCTGTCTAATCGATGTGATTGTTCTCCCATCTGAGGCAAATCGCTATACCAGACTGGGCGAGAGTCGACGAATATTCAAACGATTTTGGTTTGATGAGGAATGCAGAATTGAGTTGCTTACCCAAACGATAGGGAGCCCTAGTACCGCATGGCGGAAATGCAGATACCCTTAAGGAGTCAGTTTTAGAGGCCTGAGTCTGATGCCTGGTCGCGCCCTGCCCGCCCTCATTGTGAGCGAAACCGAACGCCATGAACTCGAGCAGTTGGTGAAGCGACCGAGTACGCCCCAGCAACTGGCGTTGCGCGGCAAAATTATTCTCCGTGCCAGTGAAGGGGAAAGCCAAGGTCAGATTGCGCGGGAGTTGGCCATTGGGGAGCAAATGAGTCGCTGTTGGCGGCGACGGTGGCAGGCGCTACAGGCATCTGAACTGCCCGTGGCAGAGCGGTTGGCTGATGCCCCTCGTGCGGGTGCCCCCGCGACGTTTACTTTGGAGCAGATCACCCAGTTGTATGCGTTAGCTTGTGCACCGCCCGAGCAATATGGACGTCCTCTGAGTCATTGGACACCCCGAGAGTTAGCCGATGAACTGGTCAAACAAGGCATTGTGGAGAGTATCAGCGGTCGCCATGTGGGTCGCTTGCTCGCCGAAGCAGAACTGAAACCGCACCAGAGTCGTTACTGGCTTCATCCCCCCCGGACCCAGACTTTGCCAGGAAAGTTGAAGACATCTGCCAGGTCTACGAACAGGCCGCCGAGCGCTCTGGACGTGGAGAGGTGACCTATAGTCTTGATGAAATGACGGGTATTCAGGCCTTAGAGCGCGTGATGCCGGATATTGAGATGAAACCGGGGCGCTGTGTGCGAGTCGAGTTTGAATACTGTCGCCATGGCACCCAAACCTTGATTGCCACCTTGAATGTCGCTACCGGGCGCATTGACCAGGCGACCGTCGGCGACACCCGCACGGAGAAAGATTTAGAGGCCCATCTCCAAGCCCTGCTCGCCCCAGTGGCCGAGGCCCCCAAAATTCATCTGGTGATGGACTGCCTCAATACCCATCAATCAGAAGCTTTGGTGCGGCTGACCGCCGCCCTGGAACCCGCGCCCATTCAATTAGGGGAAAAGGGCAAATTCGGTATTCTTCAGTCGATGGCCACTCGCAACGCTTTCTTGACCAATCCAGAGCACCGTTTGGTTGTCCATTTCACGCCGAAGCATTGTTCCTGGCTCAATCAAATCGAAATCTGGTTCTCCATTCTCATGCGGAAGCTGCTGCGACGCTCCAGTTTTACCAGTCAAGCTCATCTCAAGGCTAAGATTCTCGACTTCATCGATTACTTCAACCGCACCATGGCCAAGCCTTTCAAACCACACCATGGCCAAGCCTTTCAAATGGAACTATACGGGCAAGCCCTTAACCGCATAATGGCTATGCTTATTTGTGCCGTTGAGTACTAGCTTGCAATCACTAGGGCTCCCTAACAAAGGAATGCACCCTCTTCGAAGAAATGCGAGGCATGGGGTGGGACGATTACCCGATTATATTTAGGAGGCTGACGGCTGTTCCTCCGACGAGGAGCTGGTCGCTACCTGGACCTCTTCATCCGGCGGCACACTATCGGAATCTTTGAAGACAATGCGCAATAGGGGCGGTGCCACAAAGGTGGTCAAAATCACCATCACGATGATGGCTGCCTCTAACGACTCCGAGAGCGCACCACTGGCAGAGCCGACACCAGCGAAAACCAAACCTACCTCGCCTCGGGGCACCATACCCACGCCGATCGCGAGTCGATTAATGCCCGGTTGACCAAAGACGGCAAAGCCAGTCACGACCTTACCGATGATTGCGACGATGACTAAGAACGACGCGATGATGAGACCTTCGCGATTAGCCGGATCGAGGGGATTCAGCACACTTACGTCGGTACGAGCCCCGACGGTGACAAAAAAGACGGGCACGAGCATATCCGCAATGGGAACAATTTGCTCCTCTAATTGCTTATGCTTCGGTGTTTCGGCCAAAATTAACCCTGCCGCAAAAGCGCCGAGAATCGCTTCTAACTGGATGGTGGCGGCAATGTAGGACAATACAAAGGCGAAAATCAGGGAACTAATAATGAGCTCACCCCGAGTTTCCATCTTGTCTACCAACCCGACAAATAGAGGGCTGAGCAGCCGACCAACAAAGATCGCGCCAACCAAGAACACCGCAGCGCTAACAATCAAAATAGCGACGTTGGTGATTTCGATTTCGCCAGTTTTCGCCAGGCTAGCCACAACCGCCAGCACAATGATGCCGAGCACGTCGTCCAGAACGGCGGCACCGATGATAATTTGACCTTCTTTAGAGCTGAGTTTTTGAATCTCGGCCAGTACTTTAGCGGTAATACCGATACTGGTGGCAGTGAGGGCGGCTCCCGCAAAGACGGCTGGCACGGTGGCAATGTTGAATAGCGCAATGAGTCCGGTGGTGCCCAACGCGAAGGGAACGACGACCCCGATGACAGCGACCACCGCCGCTTGTGGCCCCACCCGAATCAACTCTTTTAAGTCTGACTCGAGACCAATCTCAAACAGCAGAATGATGACGCCCAGTTCAGCGAGCACCGAGACAACCTCGCTCTCGCCACGAAAGACGGACAGGATGCCTTCTGGCTCTAGGTCACTAGTGCTTTGCACCAACTGCATCAGCACTGAGCCGGATTCGCCTGCTCCTTCGGGAAAGACGATGAGATGCAACGCCGAAACGCCAACAACGACGCCCCCCAGCAATTCGCCCAACACTGGCGGTAGGTTGACCCGGGCGCAGAGTTCGCCACCAACCTTGGCGGCTAGATAAACAGTGATGAGGCTCAGCAGAACGCCTGCTAACACCAACGGTTCAATTTCCGCTTCGTTGACTTCGGCCATAAACGAAGGCCAACTGATTGACAAGGGGAGTGCCCCCAAAAAACTGCCGAAGAAACTAAAGCAGGAAAGTGCATCCACCATACGGCTAGAAATAACGCATCCTACCCACCTTACATGAGTTCAGGAATTAGCCAATGTTCAAACCGATCAGATCTGGCGACTTATTTGCGCATGGGGTTTATTTCTTTAGAGATACCCGGTGTCATGTGCCTGGCTCAGATGGAGGGAAATCGTTTGCGTGACCAAAGTCCTGTTGCTACAGGGATGCCGCCAAAGGCTTGCACTTTGTGTGGCGACATCAGATAAGCCCAGGCGGTGCCTAGTGGCTCTTGAGTATGGGAAAAAACTGGGCATAGAAGCCGTTGATAAAGATTGTTCTCCGCAGGGCGGTAGGGATCGTAGTCTTCGAACTGGTCGATGTGAGTGATCGCTGACTCGTCGTGAAAAGTGAGCAACGCTCCAGTGACCCAGCGATCGCCCGCCGTCATCGCCGGATAGCCCTGTGGCAAGTGGAATAGCTGGCCTTGCATGAAAGCTGCCTCGGTCTGCGTCACGTAGGGCGCGCAGTATTTGTCATAGGCCGATTCGTCGGGTTTGAGGGTGCCGTACACAAAAATTTTGCACATGGGAAATTAGCGTCTAATCAGGTCAGTGACTTACCGACAATCACCTGGCGTTGAGGTGTTTGCAGCTGGCTTTGGGCTAGGCTGTAGCCAGTTTTTGCGTTCTGCCAAGATATCAACATCATGGTTCGTTCTTTGCGTTTTGCCATCATCAGCGACCCGCACATCGCGTTACCCCACACCATTGTGCACACGCCCCATCGCTTCCATTTGGTGGAAGTTAGCATTCCGGCGATGGAGCAGATTTTGCGATCGCTCGAAACTCAGCCCCTCGACTTTTTGCTGCTGCCGGGAGATTTGACCCAGCATGGTGAGCGCGAAAACCATGAATGGCTCGTCCATCGTCTCAAACAGCTGCCCTTTCCAGCTTTTGTGGTGCCGGGCAATCACGACATCATTACCCGTGATGGCGATGAGCACAGGATTGGCTTAACAGACTTTCCCCAGATTTATGGCGATTTGGGTTACGTCCGCGATCGCCCTTATTACCACCAAGAGTTGCTGCCGGGAATGCATCTCATCGGTCTGAATTCGATCGCCTTTGATGAGACTGGGCAGCAACTGTTTTCTGGGTTTGTCGATGCCGAACAACTAGATTGGCTGTCGGCCACGTTAGAACGGTTGCGGGGTGACTGGGTAATGGTCACCATTCATCACAATGTGCTGGAGCATTTGCCCGGCCAATCGCGGCATCCCATGGGACGGCGCTACATTACCCAAAATCGTGACGAGCTCATCCGACGTTTACGGCAGGGCAACGTCAATCTCCTATTGACCGGGCATCTGCACGTGCAGGATATTGCGCAAGAGGGGAACTTGTGGGAAGTGACGACGGGGTCGTTGGTCAGCTATCCGCATCCCTATCGGCTGTTGACTCTGACGCCGCAACCCTTGGGACAGTGGCAGTTGGCGGTTGAGAGTCAGCGCGTGCAGGCAGTCCCTGACTGGCCCGATTTGCAGATCACGTCGCGGCAGTGGATGCGCGATCGCTCCCAACAGTTCATGATGCGCTTTCTCATGAGTCCGCCGTTTAATTTGCCGCCGGAAAAGGCGAAGTTTTATGCGCCTGATTTACAAGACTTTTGGGCGGATATCTCCAATGGTGACAGCCGCTTCGATTACCCCCACTTTCCGGCTGAGATGCAGCCGCTGTTGCAAGCGTTTGGTGCGATCGATGAGGCTGGAAATTATCAACCGATCGATAATCACGCGATTCTGGAGTTGGGCCAGTCGTAGGCTCCGACTCTCATGGGGGCATATTGATCAGTCCAGCCGCTGGGGCACCTCAGCGGAACGATCGTTGCATCTGAATCTGATATTTGAGGGTTGATTGCCCAAAATAGCCGGGTTGCAGGATGCCCGCGACGGGAGCCGCATTTTGGGGATGGGCCGCAGCGGCGAGGGCGATGTGGCGATCGCTCACCGCCAAACCGTGGGTCGGATCAAAGCCCCGCCACCCCCCACCGGGAATGTAAATCTCAGGCCAAGCGTGGAGTTCTCGACTTTGCTGTTCTTCGTCGCCTTCTTGGTAGCCGCTGACAAATCGGGCCGCCAGGCCCACGGCCTGACAAGCTTCCATAAACAACACGGCAAAGTCGCGACAGGAACCGGACTTTTGTTGCAGGGTAATGCCACCCGGCAGCGGCTCGCCCTCTGGTCGATGGAAGTATTGAAACTCTTCGTAAATGGTCTGAGTCAGCCGCGACAGAAACAATCCCACATTGCCCCGCACCTCATGCAGCAGCAACTGGGCTAGGTCCACCACCCCTGGACTGAAGGTGGCGGATAGCGCAGGGCGTAAGTAGGGGGTTAGGTGGGCGGCGATCGCCTGCGGATAGTCAAACGGAGCGTTGATGGCCCACGGTTCACTGAGATAGTCAAAGGGGTTATCGCGCACCGTCTCCACCTCCGCTTGGGTGTAGATGCGCAATTCTTTAATTTCCTCGCTGTCAAACCACAGGCGCAAGCAAGTATTGCCGGCGATATCGAGCAGTTCTGATCGCTTGCTGGGTTCAGGAGAAAGGGCGATCGCAAACTGCTGCAAGTGTTGACTACCATCACTGCGGGGCCGCAACCTCACAGTATGAGCCCCCAGCTTGACCGGCTCGGGATAGAGATAGTGAGTCGTGTGAGAAATGTGATAGCGCACAAAAATGCTCAACTAAGAGGCCAGCGGCACCGCCATGAAATCTTCGTAGATATGCTCACCCACGGTATTGAGCCGCGTTTGCAGCTTATCAAGAAACTCGTGTAGCCCGATGTCAAACACCTCTTCTAACGTCATGTACTCCAGTTCTGACCGGAGTCGGCCCAGGGTGCGCTCGCTGCTGTTGCACCAACTGCCCATCGTTGTGCCCGTGATTTGGTGCAGTGATCGCTCCGCCTGCAACAGACAAAAGAGAATCGAGCGAGGAAACTCCGCATTGAGCGTCAAAAACTTGGTAATGCCCTCAGGGGATACTCGCCGCTGCCGCTTGCGATACATCTCATAAGCACTGGCCGATTTCAGCAGGGCAATCCATTGCAACTCATCCAGCGGGGTGCCCACATGTTTTACCGAGGGCAGCAGGATGTAATACTTCACATCCAAAATCCGCGCCGTCTTGTCGGCCCGTTCCAGCAGCCGTCCCAATCGGCCAAAATTCCACCCTTCGTTATGGGCCATAGTCGCCTCCATCACCCCAGCAAAGAGATGACTCGACATCTTCACTTCGGGATAAAAGCTGTAAAGCTGCTCCAGCGAGTAATCGGTCTCCGCCGCTTCCTTCATCCACAAATAGAAAGCGTTGACCTGTTCCCACATTTCGGAAGAAATGATTTCGCGCACTGCGCGGGCATTCTCACGGGCGGACTGCACACAAGACAAGATCGAGTTGGGATAGGTGCTGTCAAAGGTCAAAAACTTCAAGACGTTTTCGGCACTGGCGTCGCCATAGCGTTCTTCAAAGAGGTCGCGATCGCCCGTCGTCGTGACCAGTGGCTGCCACTGCTGAGACACGCCCGCAACCGACGTATCCAGCAGCAGGTTGAGATTGACCTCAACGAAGCGAGCGACGTTTTCCGCCCGCTCGACATAACGATTGAGCCAGTAAATAGAATCTGCAACTCGGCTTAGCATGTGCCCTCCTTGACCACCCAGGTATCTTTGCTGCCGCCCCCTTGGGACGAATTCACCACCAGCGAGCCCCGCCGCAAGGCCACCCGCGTCAGCCCGCCCGGATTCACATAGATATCTTTGCCATACAAAATGAACGGTCGTAGATCGACGTGGCAGCCCTCAAACTGACCATCAATCAGCGTCGGCACGCGAGACAGGCTCAGAGTCGGCTGAGCGATGTAATTGCGGGGATCGGCTTTGATTTTTTCAGCAAACGCGGCCCGTTCTTCATCCGTAGCGTGAGGCCCCATCAACATGCCGTAGCCGCCGGACGCATTCGTCGCCTTCACCACCAGTTCATCTAAATGGGTGAGCACATGTTCGCGCTGTTTGGGGTCTTCGCACAGGTAGGTCGGCACGTTGTGCAAAATTTGGTCTTCATCCAGGTAATAGCGAATCATTTGCGGCACGTAGGCGTAAATCATCTTGTCGTCCGCCACGCCGGTGCCGGGGGCGTTGGCGATCGCCACCCGCCCTTGCCGATAGACCTCCATCAAGCCCGACACCCCCAACATCGAATCGGGGCGAAACGCTTGCGGATCAAGAAAATCGTCGTCAATGCGTCGATAAATCACATCCACCCGGCGGAGTCCTTTAGTGGTGCGCATTTGCAAATAGCCATCGGCCACGACTAAATCGCGACCTTCCACCAGCTCGATGCCCATTTGCTGGGCGAGAAAGGAATGCTCAAAATAGGCGGAGTTGTAGATGCCGGGGGTCAGCAACACCACACAGGGATCGGAGACATTTGACGGCGCGAGGTTGAGCAAGGCTTCCAGCAATTGACTGGCGTAATCATCCACGGGTTGAATATCGAGGGCATCAAAAAAGGTGGGAAACGAGCTTTTCATGATGCGGCGATTTTCCAACACGTAGGAAACGCCGGACGGGCAGCGCAGATTGTCTTCTAGGACGTACCAACTGCCATCGCGATCTTTCACCAAGTCGGTGCCCGTGATGTGACACCAGATGCCCTCGGGGGGCTGCAATCCCATACACGCTTTCAGAAAGCCCGGCGCGGTTTCGATCGCTTCTCGCGCGATCACGCCATCGTTGATGATCTTTTGATCGTTATAGATGTCGTGGATAAAGCAATTCAGCGCGTGAATCCGCTGTTTGAGCCCTTTTTCCAGCCATTCCCACTCGCTGTAAGGCACGAACCGGGGAATTACATCGAAGGGGAAAATGCGCTCGGTGCCTTGGTTGTCGCTGTAAACGTTGAAGGTGACGCCGAGCTTGAAGAGCATCTTTTGGGCAGCCTCTTGCCGCCGCTGCAACTCGGCGAACGGCAACGACTGGATGCGCCTGACCAGTTCGGCGGCAGCCGGACGAGGCGTACCGGGTGACGCAAACAGCTCATCGTAAAAGTCGCCAGGATCATAAGTCTCCAAGCTGGTCATGCATTCCCTCCAAGGCAGTCGAAACACTCATACTGGGTTACCTGATCTATGTACCGTAACAGTAGATACGGACGAGCAAAGCTTAATGCCAACACAAGCATGTTTGACACACTTTGCAACAGCAGATGCTCAAAGGGGCCGGGTCTCTGAGGAGAGACCCGGCCCCTTAAACCAGCGCGATCGCATTTACTGCTCAGAAATATCGCCCAGCTCGGGACCCGTCGGCACCACGGGGGAGTTCCATTCAATCTCGGGCATACTGGCGGCGGCCTCGCGCAGGGCGACCTCCCAATGTTTGCGCATCTTTAGCAGGTAGGGATCGCCCGCAAAAAAGCGCGCCTTGTGCCCAATCTGGAAGCTATCGGTGTGGTACATGATCATGTTGATCGGTGGCCCCACGGACAGATTTGACCGCATCGTAGAGTCGATGGAGAGCAGGGCGTATTTAGCGACATCTTCGATGCTCGACTCGTAGGTGAGGGTGCGATCGAGAATCGGCTTGCCGTATTTGGTCTCGCCAATTTGCAGAAACGGGGTTTCCGGGGTGCTGCGAATGCAGTTGCCCTGGCTGTAAATCAGGTAAAGCTGGGGGGCTTCGCCTTTGATTTGTCCCCCCAGGAGGAAGCTGCATTGAAAGTCGATTTTGTCTTTTTGCAACCAGGGGCGATCGATTTCTTGCAGGTTGCGGATGCAGGTGCCGATGTAGCGGGCAATGTCATACATCGTCGGCAGGGCGTGCAGATTCACCTCAGAATTGGTGATCAGGTCGCGATCGAGCGTGTGCATGACTGCCTGCGTGATGGACAGATTGCCCGAGGTGCAAAGCATGAGAGCGCGATCGCCCGGCACTGAAAAGTCAAACAGTTTGCGATAGGAAGAAATGTAATCGACACCGGCATTGGTCCGTGAATCGGCAGCGAGCAATACCCCTCGCCGAACGTGAATGCCTAAGCAATAAGTCATTGAAAATGGAGAAGAAATAATAGTGGTGGGCCAGGTAACGGTCGCTATTTCAAACTGTAATAACGACTATTTAAAAGTCGTGAACTAGAACTACTCGTATTAGAGCAATTTTTTTGCCGCGTGAACGAATTTGCTCAGTATTCTTCACTTCGAGGCCGTGATTCACGTCTCAGGGTCGGGGTCTACGGTGGCGATAAAGCGATCCAGTTCGGCACTTTGGTTGCCGTAGACGCCGGCAATTTGTTGCTCACAGCAGTCGATAGCAAACTCATCCAGCTCGGCGGGGTCGATGCCAAACATGCGGCTAAAGGTGTCGGGCTGCACGCGACAAAAGTCGGGGCGCGTCTCATAAATCTTGCAGCGCCGCTGCTCGTGGTCGTAATTGATGCACCAGCCGTCTTCCCCCACGAGACTGAGGTAATGGGCCAGTTCATCCGGCGTGAGATAGTCGGCGAGGTCGGGGCGATCGCTGGGGTTCAACTGACAACAAGCGCCACAGCCTTGAATGCATTGCCAATGTGCCATCGGTGCAAAGGTTCCTTCCCTTAGAATTTTGTAAAGTTAGTTAAATGTCTGTTCCCAACAACGGATAAAATAGCGCAGTCAGGCCAATGCAAGGGCCAATTTGTTGTCTGGGAGGATCCATGGAGTTCATTACAAATTTGTTCGGTGGCATTAACTTTGAGCTGATTGCACAGCTCACCATGCTAGCCATGATTGTGATTGCTGGGCCGGTAATTGTCTTCCTGCTAGCAGCACGGGGCGGCGACCTGTAAGCGGCGCAACGCTGTTGTGACAATTGGTCAGTAGAACTCCTTTGGTCGCTTCGAGGTTCGCCTGGCTGCACAAGCACTGGAAACGTGATCGTCCCTCTAGGCGCGGTCACGTTTTTATTGTGACATTTCCCGCCTGCTCCTTAGTTACGTGGCGTCTTGGCATCGCTGGGATTTGTGCCCCCAATGCCTTGACCACGGCTAGTCACTTTAAGATGTGAGTACGCTACTGTGAGCTTTTCATGCTGGACCGAATTCGCGCGATCGCCGACCGTCTTTCCCCCCGTTTGATTGAAATCCGCCGTCACCTCCACAGCCATCCTGAACTGAGCGGTCAAGAATATCAAACGGCCGCTTATGTGGCTGGGGTGTTGTCTTCCTGCGGGTTGAAAGCGCAAGAATTGATCGGCAAAACCGGCGTCATGGCCGAGCTGCCCGGTACTGGAGAACGGGCCGATTTTTTAGCCCTGCGCACCGACATGGATGCCCTGCCCATTTTAGAAAAGACCCCCGTGGACTTTGCCTCCCAAAAACCGGGGGTCATGCACGCTTGCGGCCACGACATTCACACCACGGTCGGGCTAGGGGTGGCGATGGTGCTCACGGAACTGGGCGTGTCGCTGCCAGGGCCGCTGCGCTTCATCTTTCAACCAGCAGAAGAAACGGCCCAAGGGGCACGGTGGATGGTAGGGGATGACGTCATGGCGGGGGTGTCGGCAATTTTTGGCGTGCACGTCTATCCCTCAGTGATGGGGGGCGACATCGGCATTCGCTACGGGGCCCTGACGGCAGCAGCCGATGACTTGGAAATCAACATTGTGGGCGAGTCAGGGCATGGGGCCCGCCCCCACGAAGCGATCGACGCCATTTGGATTGCTGCTCAAGTAATCACGACGCTGCAACAGGCCATCAGCCGCACCCACAATCCCCTGCGGCCAGTGGTGTTGACCATTGGTCAAATTCAAGGGGGACGCGCGCCCAATGTGATTGCCGATCATGTGCGACTCACGGGCACGGTGCGATCGCTGCATCCTGATACTCGCCGCGAGTTGCCCGGCTGGATTGACGATATCGTCGCGGGCGTGTGTCAGCCCTTTCGGGCCAAATACGAAGTCAGCTATCGTCCTGGCGTGCCCTCGGTGATGAATGATCCGGCGTTGACGCAACTGGTGGAGCAGTGTGCTCGGGGCGTCTGTGGTGACGACCATGTGCAGATCATTAGTGAACCTTCCCTTGGGGCCGAAGACTTTTCGGTCTATCTAGAACATGCGCCAGGCACGATGTTCCGCCTGGGCATTGGCACCCCCAACACGCCCAACCATCCCCTGCATCACCCCAAATTTGAGGCTAACGAGACGGCGATCGCGATCGGCGTCACCACCCTGGCGTATGCGATCGTGCGCTATTGGGAGGCGTTTCCCACTCCGATGCCCAAGCTTGACCCAACGGTTCTGGGCTCTGAAGCCGCCTAGAGAATGTTAAACCCGGCGAGGTTGCTCCTCTGTGGGGATGAATTAAACCAACGCCTCCCGAGTAACCGGTGCTCAGACGGGAGAGGTCATTACAATAACCCCATACCGATAATTGTCAGAACATGATTGGCAGGTGCCGCTGCTGGTGATTTGGCACTTGATTGCTGCTCTTCTGTGAGGCTTCGTAATGGCTGATTCCAATTCCTCCCCCAGTCCAGAGTCACGTGCTCGGGAATTGCTGGAACGCATTGTCAAGATGACGATGAAAGGGCAGATTCGCTCTAAGGCGCAGGTCTTAAAACTGCTGCAAGCGGACATTGAGCCGGGGGAGGGTGAGGTCTTTGAGCAAGTCTTGACGGCGGAAGTAACTGCTGTGCAAGCGGTTTTAGAGCGCGAAACCGACGAAATGAAGCAGGCAAAAGCCACCCGCCGCCAGCGCGCCCTCACGACTTTGCAAAGTGAGTTTGCACACTGGCAAAAAGAAAATCAAAGTACAGCGGTGTTGTCGGGGGCGATCGCCACCTTAATCCGCACCACTGACCAAGACCGACTCAATGCGCTACTGCAAGCGATCGATCCCAATCAGCCCCATCACCTCACCCGCGACGAAATCAAAACCCTGGCCCAACAGCTGCGTCAGCTAGAGACGGAAGCCACTGCCGAACCGACGCTGCAAGAACTCTCCACCGGACTCTTGCAGGGACTCAACACCTGGCAACAGCTCGAAGGGCACACCATTAGCTGGATTTATGACCAGAGTCAGCGGGCGATCGGTTTCGGCAGCGACACCCCTCAAGGTCCCTGGCCATACTGGGCAAAGCAAGTCGAAACCACCAGCATTCAGCGCATTTTGACTGACCTGGCAGAAAATCAGGCGGTGACGGATCAGGGGCTGCCCATTCCCCTCGAGGTCCGAACCTGGGTGGAAATGGCGATCGCGCTTCAACGGCTGCAACTCTCCCTCGTCACCTGGTTTGACCAGCAACCCTACGACCCCAAGGCAGGCAAGCGCTTGTCCATTGCCACGTTCCTCACCTTTGCTGTGGTGTGGAGCCAGCTCTCGCGGCGACTCAGCGAGTTACGACAGCCGCTGTTGGCCGAGGGCTGCTTTCAGATGGCGCTGCAAGTGCTGCGACAGTTCGCTCAGCAAGACTACTTTCCCCTCTATGGTGGTCTCTTCACCGCGCTCTCAGGGGAACCGCTGCGCACCCTGCTGGACTATCTGGACCAACCCCTGCGGGAAGTGCCCAATACCGACACCAAAGCTCGCATTTTGACGCTGTTGGGCTATTCGCAACGGGCCTTGGGTCGCTATGACCTGGCGCAACAGTTTCACGACCGGGCGCTAGAGAGTGCGCGGGAAGTCAGCGATCAGCGCTGCGAAATTGCGAATCTTAACCACCTCAGCCGCACCTGCGTGATGCAGCAGAATTTTGCTGAAGCGATCGCCCACAGTCAGCGAGCGTTGATCCTGGCGCGGCAGGCGGGCGATCGCGGCGGCGAAGCCAATGCCCTGGCGAATTTTGGTTACAGCGAAATTTCTCGCGCTCAAGAACAAGCCGTCGAGCCGGAGCAAATCGAGTCGGTGCTGACGTATTTGGAGCAGGGGCTGCAGCTTAGCGAACAAGTGCAAGATCGCCCCAGTGAAGCGCTCTGTGCCAATAGTCTCGGCGTGGCCCAAGTGATGCTGCGACACTACGACCAGGCGGTGGGAGCACTGGAAAAGGGGCTGCATATCGCGCAGGCGATCGGCGATGTCTTTTTGCAGGGGGTGAATTATAGCTATCTGGCGATCGCCTACCAAAATCTTGAAAATACTCAAATGTCGGTGTTCTGCGCGGCGCTGAGCATGTATCTGCTCTGGCAAATCAACTCAGAACAATGGCACCAGCCCGCAGGCACCCTGAGCATCCTCTATGGTCAACTCGGCCAGGAGGCATTTCAAGCGGCACTAGAAGCCTATCGTCCCGCTTTCCTCAAACAAATTGGCGTTGACGGCTACGATTACCTGCCGAAGCTACTCGCCGAATACCGCGAGTCGTTGGGCTAAGCGGTCGGGCAATCAGGGCTGAGGAGCATGGGATTTGGCATGTGCACAATTTCAGGACAAGAGTCATGGCTGACACGGCATTACCTAACGATGAAAATCCCGATCATCCCAATGCTGAGGCACCCGGTCCCTTCGTTATGACTTCAGGGTTTCGGGTCTTCCAGCAGGGACCGGGTGCCTGGAGTGATCAGTTGGGGTTGTTTTCCGGTCCATGATCCGTGCAGCGATCGTGCCACTCTCAACCCTGCAACAGGGGCGATTAGTGAGTTGCTTAAGCTCAGCTGCTGGTCAGCTTACCTGGGGTGATCGGGTTGTCAGCTAATGGGAACCGTCTCCCGACAAATTCATGTTCACCAGTGGGCTGGCACAGTCCGCTAAAAATTGGGGACGATTTCGGTGACGACGCGATCGCCCCCATCCACCACGACGGTTTGCTCTTCGATGCGGCCCTGCGCTCTTGCCCCGCGAATCGTGAGTTGGGGATTGCTCTGCTGGTAGGCGACGTTGCCTTCCGCCAAGACCGTTTGGTCGGCAAGATTCCAGCGCAGACGATCAGTTGCCAAACGTCCGTTGTTGCGGGCCGCGATCGCCACCACATCTTGATTGAATACGGCCACTTCTTCGGCCAACACAAACTGTCCACGTTGGGCCGTTACGGTGATTTGTTCCTCCGGATTCACGACGCGCACCGAATCTTCCGCTCGAATGATTTCCTCTCCGACTTCCCACATCGCTTTGTCAGCGGTTAGGTTCAGGGGAACATCCAGCAACTGCCCCTGGACGTCGCCCTCGATGGTGGCGCGTTCTTCATCCAGTTCCACCAGACTGCGCTGTCCGGTCAGCACCTGGGTCACTTTCCCGTTTGCCAAACGTTCCACCTTAATGGGACGTTCGGTCTCCAACGTTTCCTCAAGCCAGCGCCATTGCAACATGTCGCTCTGCAATTTGACCCAGGGTTCAGTATCAGGATTTTCGGTCACGGTCGTGGCAATGACATTGCCCAAAAACTCCATGCGCTTTTCGCCATCGTAGATATAGGCTTCATCGGCTTGTGCCCGCACTTGGGGATGGCTGCCGGTCAGCCCGTTGCGAATAATCATTAGCTTGTTGTCAGGCTGCCATTCCAGGCTCTGGGCATTAATCACCATTTCGTTCTGAATGCCCGTCGCCACAATATTGTCTTCGAGGAAGAGGAGTTTGCCATTCTCCCGGATGATGCCTTGATCGCCTCTGACGCGATAGAGCAGTTCGCCATCTTGGTACAGCTCCCCTTCGGGATTGACTAAGTTCGCGACTTCTTGGTTGGCGCTGTAGGTGACTTCATCGGCGTCGACCTTCCACAGCAGATTGCCCGATTCATCGCGCTGCTCTAGGGTGACGTTGCGTAGGGTCAATCGCGGGTCAACTTGCTCGCTATCCTCGGCCGTATTTTCCCACCAAGAACCAGTGGGACTACAGGTTCGTACCCCCACCGAGATCGCAATAAACCCAGCAACCCCAGCCAATAGCCACCAAACGGAACGTTTCATACGCAAGTGACGGCAACAATAAACGCCATAGCCTTCGTCAGCTTAGCAGTCTCATCCGCTTCCGAGCGCGGTAATCGCTGACTGGGCCAAGAGGAACGTTGGCTCCAGACCGTTAGGTGTTGATTTCTTCTTCTTCAGGCACTGACAGCGGGCGATAGGTGTAGCCACCCTGGCGGGGCAGTTTCTTCACTTCGCCCTTAATTTGCTCGAGGTCAATGTAGCGATCGGACACATTAATCAGGCTATCGCTAGTCATCGATCGCAGACTCACCACCTCAATGCGCGCGCCGCGATAGCTGGCGGCATCCACCGCATAGGCTAGGTCGCCATCGCCACTGACTAAAATCGCCGTGTCGTAAAAGTCGACCAGCGCCATCATATCAACCGCAATTTCGACATCCAGGTTGGCTTTTTTAGACCCATCCGGCAACTGCACCAGGTCTTTGGCAATGACGCGGTAGCCGTTGCGCCGCATCCAGAGCAAAAAGCCCTGTTGCTTTTCATTGGTGCGATCGACGCCAGTATAGAAGAAGGCGCGAAAGAGCCGCGAGCCTCCCGTCAATCGACACAGCAGTTTGGTGTAGTCAATCTCAATGCCAAGCTGCAACGCCGCATAAAACAGGTTAGAACCGTCAATAAAAATTGCGACTCGTCCGCGATTTTCTAACACTTGTTCTGGCGTAAAAATCGGGTCTTCGCTCAGCAGGTCGTGGTTGTTTAACATCGCTTTTTTATGTCTGGCTTCTTAAAGATCTTGAGTGTAGTCGCTGAAATGACGAAGTTGCGATTTTGGCCTACCTCTCTTAAGCTTCTACCTCAATCCGTTGAAAAATGGGTTTTGCTTTACCGAGAGGTTGTTCACCAGGCAGCAGGCCCCAAACACTGTGGGTTTTGTAAGGAAATCGTTGGCCGATTTCTAACTCATCAAAATTGCCTTCAAAGCCCAATTGATTGTAGATGGCGGTCGCTAAACCGGGCACAATCGGCGACAGTAAATATCCGGCCAATCTCACCGACTCTAAAACGGTATACAGTACAGCTTCCGTCTCAGCCTGCTGGCCTTGTTTATATAAAGTCCAAGGGGCCGTGTCATCCAGATATTTATTGCTGGCCCGGACTAACCCTAAGGCCGCTTCACAGGCTTCACTAAACGCCAGTTGATCAAATGCGGCTTGTACCTGTGCGGCCAAACCACTGCCCTTATCCTTTAGAGGATTTTCATCGCCTAAAGCGTCAGGGGTGACAGTAGGAATCTTACCGTCGCAATAACGGCCTGCCATCTTGAGGGTGCGATTTAAGAGATTGCCCAAATCGTTGGCCAGGTCGGCATTGAGGACGTTGATAAACCGCGTCTCGTTAAAATCACCGTCTCGCCCAAATTCAATTTCTTTTAAGAAATAAAATCGTACGGCATCGGCTCCGTACTGATCGACCAGGGCAAACGGGTCAAGGGTATTGCCTAAGCTCTTGCCCATTTTTTGGCCATCTTTGGTGAGGAAACCGTGGCCAAAGACTCGGCCCGGTAAGGGCAAGCCCGCTGACATCAGCATGGCAGGCCAATACACAGCATGAAACCGCAGAATATCTTTGCCAATCAGGTGAATATTGATCGGCCACCACTGTTTTAGCGCGTTATCTAACGTGGGCTCATCTTCTGGATCAAGCAGGGCTGTAACGTAGCCCAACAGCGCGTCAAACCAGACATACAGCGTATGCTCAGGGTCGCTGGGAACGGGGAAGCCCCAATCTAAATTGACCCGCGAAATGGAGAAGTCTTGGAGGCCCTGCTGGACAAAATTCAGAACTTCATTGCGGCGACTGGCGGGCTGAATAAAGTCCGGCTGCTCGGCATAAAGCTGCTCTAGTTTGGCCTGATAATTTGACAGCTTGAAAAAGTAATTGTTTTCGTCCCGCCATTCCACTGCCTTGTTGGTGTGAATCGGGCACAAATTTCCTTCCAGAAGATCGCGTTCTTCTTTGAATTCTTCGCAAGAGACGCAGTACCAACCTTGTTGACGACCAGCGTAAATGTCGCCGCTTTCCCACACGCGCTGATAAAACTCTTTGACGATCGCTTCGTGGCGCTCGGCAGTGGTGCGGCTAAAGCGATCGTAGTTGATGTTTAATCGCTGCCACAGATCCTGAAAGCCGCTGACAATTTCATCGCAGTGGTCTTGGGGGGCAACGCCACGCTCTTCGGCGGTGCGCTGAATTTTTTGGCCGTGTTCATCGGTGCCTGTGATCATCAGTACCGGGTGACCTAGCAGGCGCTGAAAACGGGCGATCGCATCCGCCGCGATCGTGGTGTAAGCACTGCCAATATGCGGCAATGCATTCACGTAATACAGCGGTGTTGTGACCGCAAAAGTGCTGGATTGATGCCCGACAGAACCCATAAAATTATCAAGACTCTAGAAGCTGGAAGCCGTTAACTTTCTTATGATACAGCAGAGCTCTGAAAGGGAAAAAAGCAATATAAAGGCCCGCTATCTGACTGCGATGAGGGCCAAAATGGGTGAGTTGGCAATCAAAAATGCCTCTGAGGAATCAGGGTTTTACTAGGGCAAAATTCGCTCAAGAGCAGGTGATGACGGCTTTTCTCACTGCCGCCAAAAAATCCCCGCAGAGACATCAATACCGTCGCCAAACCCCGGTTCACAGTTACGCTCAAACCGACTCCCTTGAGCTCGTCCCCTGTGGGATCGCTGGGACGGTTCCCTGCTCAAGCAACCAGCCTAGGCTTACCTGAAGCAGCGAAAGGGAACCGTCTCCTCCGTGCGCTCAGAGAGCATGATCCCGGCATGTCCCAACGGCTGCGTGGGGATTCTATTGATTTACGGCTTCCACCCCAGCGGGATTAGTCAGCGGCTGTCGCCAGGCTTGTAAGCGCTGTTGGGCGGCGGGATAGGCTGCCGTGCCAGAGGGAATCTGCTGCACAATGCTGATCGCTTCGGTGGGATTGCTAAAGGCCGTAGATTCCGCAATGCCCATAATATCCCAACTCCACTGGTTGGCGGCCTGCTGGGCTAGGCTCCAGTCGGGGCTGCTGGTGGGCACCTGTTGCGCCAAATTTATGGCGCGTGCGAGGGCGCTGACGGTCCCTGTCTCAGCGACTAATAGGGCTTGTTGATAGGCGTAGAGACTGGCTTCTTCGGTTTGCCAGTCGGAGATCGCTGCTTGGGCTTCGTCGTACACGGCCTCGCTAGCAGGAATCTGTGAGGCCACGTTGATGGCCTGCCCAAAATTGCCGGCGTCAGCGAGGCGTTGGGCCTGAGTCAAGATGGGCCGATTTTCAATTCTTTGAATTTGCCAGCGCCAGTCGGCGGCTAAATCTTGCGCCTCGTCATAGAGATAGCTATTGCTGGAAATCTGCTGCACCTCGTTAATGGCGGCTTGCAGACTGGCCGGATCGCCCGCCACCGCGATGAGTTTGGCCTGATCGATGTAGGGCTGGTCTTCGATCAGGGCGATGCTGCGTCGCCAGGTATCAATCTGGTCTTGGGTATCATCCCAAAAGGGATTGCTGGTGCTGATTTCCTCGGCTTCGGCGATCGCCGCCCGCAGACTGTCCACCGTGCCGGGACGAGCGATTTGCTGCGCCCAGTTGAGTTGAGCCACAGCCTCTAATTCGGCCTGCCATTGGCGGCGCAGGGTCCGCGCTTTTTCATACAGAGGGCGATCGCGGGTGATGCTTTGCAGGCGCACGATCGCCGCTTCGTAGCCCGTCGTTGTGCGCGACCAGGTCAGTTCATAGGCATCGGCCAGCGTCCGAAAGTCCGCCACTTCTTGGCCTAAGTCCACCGATTTCGGAATTTCCGCTAAGATGCGCAACGCCTCGGCACTGTTGCGGTCTTCCAGGGCGGCTTCTGCCAGAGCCAATAGATCCCGGCTGAGGGACTTCAAAATTGTCTGGGCGTCGCCGTACACGTAGCTTTCCGAAGAAATGGCCGCGACTTGTTCTAATGCCGTCACAATGCCTTCTAAAGTGCCGCTACTGGCGGTGCGTTCGGCATTTGCCAAAATATTGACTTCTTCGCGGGTGCGACTGATCAGACTGGTCAGTTCGTCGTAACGAGTGTTGGCCCAGTATTCGTTATCAACGGTGCGGAGCTGAATCGCTGCTGAAAAGGCTTCGCGAAACTGCGAGGCCCGCAAATGATTTTCAGCTTTGCGAAAGATGGATTCGGCCTGTTCCCAAATGGCTTGCCACCGCTCAATGCGATCGCTGACCAGGGCAGCAGCAGCCGTATTCTCGGGAATCTGTTGCGCCATGTCGATGGCGGTTTCGAGCTCGCCCTGATTAAAGGTCTGATCGGCAATGTGCAAAATTTCGTCGGCCCAAAGTTCCACCCGATCATTAATTTCGCCCCGCATCGGGTGATCGTCGGGCAGGGCTTCCACCAGGGCGATCGCCGCTAGCAAACTTTCCACCGTGCCCTGATCGGCATAGGCTTCGGCACATTGCAATCGGGTTGCAGCCGACGCAAACCGCCATGACACCGCCCGACAGTTGGGCAAATTGGGAATGCTCATCAGACTCACCGCCGAAGCGCCCGCCACGCCCCCTAACGCTACCACCATGAGAAACGCACCGATGAGCCAGCGGTTAAATCGACGATTCGTGGGCGGTTCGTCAAACTGAAGGGTCTCAGAGTCCACCACGGGGGACTGAGTAGCTCGCGCCTGGGGCGGGGTTGGGGGTCTCCCTGACCGTGACGCGGCTGTCGCGGGTCGGGACGCAGGTCGCGGTCGCTGGTCGCGTTTGGGTGGGGGTGGGGCACCGGCCCGCAATCGAGAAGGCTGGGCCGAACTGCCCTGAGACCACTGGGAATTGGAGTGCTGGGAACTGCTCATAGGGTCTACGACAATGGCGGGGGCGATACATCTCTAGCGTAACGGGTCGGGTTGGGGCGCTCTGCACTCTATATCTGGCTGTCAGAGCGTGGGTACAACGCTGGCGATAGTATATCGATCACTTTCCAAAGTAGAACACTCCTTCAGTATTTATCCTGATTACTGCGGTTTGTAAACGGGCTGACCGGGCGGTGAGGGTTTGCCCCAGGGAGTCAGGGGGGTAGCCTGAAGATAAGAATTAATGCTTGAGGACGGCGATCGTGAAAGTGGCATTTGTGGGATTGGGCACGATGGGTGGCCCCATGGCTTTGAATTTGCTCCGGGCGGGCCACGAGGTGACGGTGCACAATCGCACCCGCGATCGCGAACTGCCTCTGATGGAAGCTGGGGCAAAACGGGCTGACTCACCTCAAGCTGCCGCGCAAGCAGCTGAAGTCGTGATCACCTGTGTCAGTGACACCCCTGATGTGGAAGCGGTGATTTTGGGGGACAACGGTATCATTCACGGGGCGCAACCAGGCACAGTCGTCGTTGATATGTCCACGATTAGCCCCACGGTGACACACGCGATCGCGGCCGCGTTGGCCGAGCGGCAGATTGATATGGTGGATGCCCCGGTGTCCGGCGGTTCCGAGGGGGCACAGAAGGGGACGCTGTCGATCATGGCTGGGGGCGATGCCGCTGTGGTGGAAAAAGTGCGGCCTGTCCTTGCCGCCATGGGCAAAACGATCACCCACGTGGGGCCGATTGGGGCGGGACAAACCACCAAAGCCATTAACCAAATTATTGTGGCGGGGACTTACTGGGCGATCGCCGAAGGACTGGCCCTCGGCATGAAAGCTGACCTCGATATGGAGCGCGTCGTGCAGGCTGTCAGTGGCGGAGCCGCCGGGTCTTGGGGACTGGATAATCGCTCTGGCAACATGATCAAAAATGACTATCCTCTTGGGTTTCGCGTGCGGCTGCACCGCAAAGACCTCAACATTGCCCTCGAAGCGGCTCGGGAGTTGGGGGTCACACTGCCCATGGCCGCTTATGTGGAGCAAATCGAGACGGGGCTGATCGGGCGCGGTTTTGGCGACGAAGATGTGTCGGCGATCGCCCGCAGCATCCGCGAGCAATCTGGCCTCGATGATTAACGTTGCCAGCAGACCAACCATTAGCGAATAAGGAATCCCAACCGAATGAGTAAGCATGATTGGCTGATGGGCGGTGCCATCACCGGGCTATTGCTGGGCATGGCCTTGCCGAGTCAGGCTCAGATCCAGTCCCTCTCACCCCTCTCGTCTGCCACCCAGGGGCCAGACGCCTCGCAGCAATTGGCGTCCCGCAGCCAGTCGACCTCAGACATGACGCGCGGTTCGGTCAGCCAGCAAGTGAGCGGCGGTGAGCGCTACGAGAGCGTCGATCATGAGTTTGCGGGCGCAGCGGGTGAACGGGTCTTTCTTGAAATCAACACCAGCGGCTTTGATGTCCAAATGCGGTTGGTTGGCCCCAATGGCGAGACCGTAGCGCAAGCCTCGACCCAAGAAACCCGGATGCCCTTTGCGACCCTGCGGGCTGATTTGCCGTCGTACGGGCAATACCGGGTGGTCGTGAGCACAGTGGAACCGTCTGCGGCTGGTACCTATGGGCTGAGTTGGGCCATCATCCATGACTTTGCGATCGTGCAAAGCGAGGGGAATGTGCCACCGGAATCGATTAACGGCAGCCTGAGCCCAACTAGCCGCACGTTAGACGATGGCAGTTATTTCGAGATTCATACCTTTGAAGGCGTCGAACGAGAAGCGCTGTTGATTGAGATGGAAAGCACTGACTTCCAGCCGGCCCTAGTGCTCATCAATCCCGCCGGGGAGAGCATGGCTGCCGATCGCGATCGCAGTCGTGAGGATAACGCTGAAATGCTGGTAGTCCTCCCGACCAGTGGCACTTATCTGATTCTCGCCCAGTCTCGTCAGCCCAGGCAAACGGGGCAATACCGCTTATCGTGGCGTACGCCGGAGGCCAACGAGCTCCAGCAGATTCAGCTGTCATCAGACATTCCAGCAGATGCCTATGCCCAAGGTCAACGAAACCTGACGGGATTTTTGCCTAGTGAGCAAGCTTCAGAAGCTTTCTTTCAGAATTCATTTAGCGCGGCCATTCCGCTGATGGAAGAAGATCTCATCACAGCACGCTTACGCTTGGGCGACCGTCATCCTGATGTTGCCGAGAGTTTGTATGGCTTGGCGACTTTGTACTTGATGCAAAATCGCTACGCCGATGCCGAACCGCTGTTGCTGGAGGCGCTCGATATCTATCAAGCCCAGCCCACAGGCTATGCAGCGCAGCAGGCGATGGTTTTGGATAGTTTGGGGGCGATCGCGGTGCAGCGCGAGCAGTTAGATCAGGCTGCCGAATTCTATGAGGCGGCATTAGCGATGTTGCAGGCTGATCCGGGCGATCGCGCTGACCTGGTGGCGCTAATGGAAACGAACCTGGCCTTTGTCCGGCAAGCTCAAGGTCGCGAAGGCGCAGAGCCTAACTTGCCTACTGCTAATAACGATCCCACTAGTGAGACCGAAGCGTTGCTGGCCCAAACTGTCGCTCGGGCTCGGGAAGGCGATGATCCCTTTGATCTCGCGGTCAAAATCGAGACTTTAGCCAGTTATTACGTCACGCAGCAGCGCTATGACGCGGCTGAAACGCTGTATCGAGAAGCCCTGACGATTTATCAAGCACAATATCCTGAGGCGGAAGTTGAGTCGCCGCAAGTCTCCACGAGCCTCAACAACCTTGCGTTGATTTATCAAACCCAGGGCCGCTATCCCGAAGCCGAAGCCCTTTACACCCAGGCGTTAAACAATTACGACCGCTACATTACTTCGATTTCTAGCATTGGCGACAACGGCTACACGACGCCGCAAATCCAAGCCTTAGCGGCGAGTCATCGCATCTACATGGTGCCGATGTTTTATAACCTGGCGGGGCTATATCGGGCTCAAGGTGACGTGCCGCAAGCGATCGCTACCCTGCGCAAAGGCATTGCGATCGAAGAAGTCAGTTTAGACATTAGCCTGGCCAATCTGGGCAACAGCGATCGCATTGCCTATGTTGCCAAGCTGGCGAATACCCTCAATTACGTGGTTTCTCTACACCTCGACACGGCCCCCCATTCCACCCCAGCCGCCCAGTTTGCCTTGACCAATTTGCTGCGCCGCAAAGGGCGCGTTTTAGAAGCGGGGGTCAGAGCCCAAGAAATTTTGCGGCAGCGGGGCACGCCTGAAGATCTCTATTTGCTTGCTCAGTTGATCAGGGGGCAGCAAGAACTGGCGAATCTCACCACCCAGCGACCGGCCAACCTGTCTGACCGAGAATATCAGACGCGACTCACGCGGCTGCGGAGTGAGGTAAATCAGTTGGAAGCGGCGATCGCCCGTCAGAGTGCCGACCTCTCTCTGGCAGGCCAACCCGTGGAACTCCCAGCGATTCAGCAACGCATTCCTGACAATGGCGTCCTGATTGAGTTCATTCGCTACCGGCCCTTTGATCCGACGCAACCGCTGGGCGATCGCTTCAATGAGGCTAACTTTACGGCGGCTGGGTCCAATAATTTTGCGGCCCCCCGCTATGCGGCCTACCTGTTGTTCCCCGACGGGCGGATCGTGGCCCGAGATCTAGGGGATGCCGCGACAATTGAGGCGGCGGTGCAAGACTTTGTCGGGATCTTGCAAAATCCGGCTACTGACTTTTCGGCAACGGCGGGCAGTGATGCGGTTGCCGAGATTACGCAAAACATTTCAGATTTGGTGTTGGGGGCGATCTCGCCCGACTTGGCAGGAGTTGAGCATCTGCTGATTTCCCCCGATGGACAACTCAACTTACTCCCGTTTGAAGCGCTGCAAACCGAACCGGGGGGTGATTATCTGGTGCAGCAATACCAGATCAGCTATCTCAACTCCGGGCGCGACCTGCTCAAATTGGATGCGGTGGAGCCGAGTCAAAATCCGGCGCTGATCCTGGCGGATCCGGACTACGAGACTGCCGCCAACTTCCCTCGCTCAGATGTGGCCGCCGGGTCAGGGACAAGAGCCGACAGTCGGGCGGCTGATTTCAGACAGCTGCAATTTACGCGACTACCGGGGACGGCCGCCGAGGCCGAAGCGATTCGCCCGTTCTTGCCCAACGCCAGGGTCTTGACGACCGACCAGGCGACAGAAAATGCGGTAAAGCAAGTCCAGGCTCCGCGCATCCTCCATATCGCTACCCACGGCTTCTTTTTGACGGATGTGGAGCCGCCAGCCGTAGAAGGTCGAGGCATTGGTGTGGTCGCTAGCGATGGCACCTTGCCGAGTCCGCTGCCCCGCGCCAGTGTTGATGTCGAAAATCCCCTACTGCGCTCTGGTCTGGCATTAGCGGGTTTCAACCGTCGCCGTAGCGGCAGTGAAGACGGCGTATTTACGGCTTTAGAAGCCTCTAGCCTCAACCTCTTGGGCACTCAACTCGTCGTGCTGTCTGCTTGTGACACTGGTCTGGGCGATATCGCCAATGGTGAAGGGGTGTATGGATTGAGACGAGCGTTTGCCATCGCGGGGGCCGAATCTCAACTGATGAGCCTGTGGCAGGTGAGCGATTTTGGCACTCAGAGCCTGATGGCGCGTTATTACGAAAAACTGGCCGCTGGCCTGGGGCGTAGCGCCGCGTTGCGGGCGGTGCAGTTAGAAATGCTGGCGTCCGACGGCGAGTATCAACATCCCTACTATTGGGCGGCATTCATTTTGGCCGGCGATTGGCGATCGCTCTAAGCCAGGATGAACGGGTCGGAGGAGGGCCTCGTCATATTCCGAGTAGGGCGGCTCGAAATCGGGCAACGCGATCGCCCCCAGGCCGTAAACGATCATCACAGAATGTTAAAAAGCGGCCCAAATTCGTCTTTATTGCAAAGCGGGTTCTGCCGTCCTGGGGATGTTGCGGCATAATCCCGATGATTTGAGCCACCCACTTTTTGGGAACTCTGGAAACAAGCAGGTGCCGTGATCAAGGTTGTGTGCCTGCCAGAGGCGATCGCCCTTACCGATGCCGCTTGATGCTTGCCCGCTCACTGCTGCGGCTGCCTCCGTTAACCGTGATGAGATGTGTGAATTATGAAGGCCAAAGTTAAGAACGATACGTTGTTTAAGCTGCAACCGGTCTTATCGAGCGAGCTCAACGATACCGATAAGGTCTTTGTGCCCAGCGGCAGCGAATATGATCTCAAGTTCTTTGCTGAGGCGGCTGGCCATCACCTGAGACTAGAGCTGGCTCAGCCGGAACCGAGTCATCCCAACGATATGACCTGGTATGTCGCGCAGTCGGATATTGACTTAGAGGGCGACAGCGTCACGGCGACCGTCTTGCAAGATACCGTCTTGAAGCGACGGCCTGTTTTGGCGAGTGACTTAAGCGATGACGAAAAGCGTTTTGTGGCCGCTGGGACGGAGCTCCAACTGCAGTCCTATGCGCCAGCGGTTAACCAATCGACCAAGTTGACGCTAGCTGGGATCGCCGGGGAAGACGGCGATGCCGATATCTGGTTTGCCGACACCAAGGCGCTGAAGCTGACCGGACAGCGGCTGATGCTACACGTCATTAGCGACACGGTGTTTAAGGCCAGACCCGTCCTGGCCAGTCAGCTCGATCGCGCCGAAAAAGTCTTGATACCCAAGCAAACGACATTGGCGCTGCAATCTTACAGCGAGGTGGAAGGCCGTTATCTGAAGGTGGCCGTCGCTGATACCCAGCTGGGGGAAGACGATCGCTTCATTTGGTACGCCTTTGCCCCCGATGTGGAGTTAGAGGGAACAGAGCCCAACAATCATCCCCAAGACCGGAATCCGGCTGGGCGGGTGCAGACCCGCGATCGCGGCAAACCGATAAACTTACCGGGCTTTCAGGGGGCTTACTACAGCAACACCTCAATTATTGCCGGGGGTTACTTTACTTGGGCGCAGGCGACCCACGGCGGCACCCGCATTCCCGCCAGTGCCGAGGTGGTCTACGGCATGATTCGCATTGCCGAAGCGCTGGAAGAAATCCGCGTGCTGTTTGGCAACAAACCCATCGAAATTGTCTCTTGGTATCGCGATCCGGCCACCAATTTGCAAGTGGGCGGCACCAAAAACTCCCGCCACCTGACGGGGGACGGCGTAAACTTCATCGTGCATGGCCTGAGCCCACAGCAGGTTTATGCCCAGCTTGATCCCTGGTGGGGCGCCCGCGGAGGGCTCGCCAGCGCCGCCAAATTTACCCACATCGATGCTCGGGGGTATCGCGCTCGTTGGGCCTATGGATTTTAGAACTGTAGGGCCGAAATAAAGACACCCTTCCAGTGCCTTGCTCCCTTGCCCCCCGGCCCCTCTGTTCGTCACAAATAGTATGCAAACTTCCACCGAGCCGTACTAGAGCGATCGCTGACAGCCATGTTGCCACCGAGTAACCAGGGTTAATCCGCTCCCAATAGCGCATCGAGCTCGGCGTAGTCGGGCAGGGTGGTGTCGATCGCTTGCCCCTGTCGCAGCACCACGCGATCGCTCTGAGGTCGCGCAAATAACTCGCTGAACGATCGCGCTTTGAACAAAATCAGATCAGCGGATTGGCCGATGCCGATGCGTCCCACCGTGGGCAAGCCCATCAGGTCGGCGGGGGTGCGGGTGATGGCGAGGGGCCAGTCGGCGATGGGGCGATCAAGGTGGGCGATGCGAGTACTGTGGGTCAGCACTTCAAGACCATCCAGGTCACCATAGGCATAGAAGGGATCCCGAGTGTTGTCGCTAGCGATCGCCACGGGAATCCCCGCTGCTTTGAGTTCGTGCAAAATGGTGACGCCGCGATAACGTGGCGTGAGTCCCGGTTGGCGATCTTGCAGATAGAGATTGCACATGGGCAGGCTGACAATGCCAATATCCGCCGCTTTGACCCGTTCTAATGTGGCAGCAACGTCCGCTGTGGATTGCACTGACAGCGAGCAGCAGTGACCGCAAACGACTGAATTTTCAAAGCTATGACGCAGCTTGGTTTCTGCCACGGCACGGAGCACCTGCGAGGCCGGATCAAGACTTTCATCCACGTGCAAATCGAGGGCGAGGTCGTATTCTGCAGCGAAGTCAAACAGTCGATCTAGCTGTTGGGTGAGATCGGGGTTCGGATAAGCGACCCCACCGAGAATGCCCCCATGCTCGGCCACGAGTTGAGCCAGCTGTTCACCCTGGTCGGTGAGGTAATAGTCCAGCGAGACCAGGCTCACGGCTTGAATGATGAGGCGATCGCGCCACGCGGATTGCAACACGGCCAGGACTTCCAGCGCTGTCTCTGCCATGGCCCCAAAAGCGTCGAAATGGGTCCGCAGGGCTTGGGTGCCATGGGCATAGGCACACCGCAGGCTAAATTCCATTCGCTGGTACAGGTCGTCGCGATCCCAGTGCGAGGCATCCTCCATCACCGCCGCCAGTGCCTCATCAAAGGTGCCGTCTGGATTACTCTGGCGGGGCCAAATGTGCCCTTTATCCAGATGGGTATGCAGATCGACAAAGCAGGGCAAAACGAGGCTCCGTGCCAAGTCCACCGATGGACTCTCAGGGGAAGCCGTGCCGACGGGTGAGATCGCCGCAATTTGTCCCGATTGGATCTGCAGATCTGCCGCCACCAAATCTTCTAAAAAGGGAGCTGCCGCTAACGACTCAATGACGGAGCGATGGTTAACGGTTTCATCTAAAAAGCAGTGAGGGATCCGGACATTCCGCAACCAGAAATCATGGGCAGACGGGAGCATAGCAAAAGGAGTTATCGGCATAACAGGCAACACACAACTTAAGCCCGAAATCAGGCTCGCTAACAGGGGTATCGATAACTTACCAGTCCGTTCTGATGGGAAATTAATTTCCCCGCTGGAGGGCGCTTTCGTGCCAGTGGCGGAGCAGGCGATCGCTCAGCCAGGTCAAACTCACAAAAATCAGCACCCCCAACACGGTAGTCATCACCAAGGCCGCAAACATACGGGGAATCTGGAGCTTATAACTCGACATCAAAATTTGATAAGCAATGCCCGATCGCGCGCCCCCGGTTCCCGCGACAAACTCCGCTACCACCGCGCCAATCAGAGCGAGGCCGCCGCTAATGCGCAAGCCGCCTAAAAAGTAGGGCATGGCGCTGGGCAACCGCAGATGCCACAGGGTTTGCCAGCGAGAGGCCCCGTAGAGCTGAAACAGATTTTGCAGATTGCGGTCAGCGCTATTCAGCCCCAAGGTGGTGTTGGAGACGATGGGAAACAGTGCCACAATCCACGCGCACACCACTAAAGCGGCAAAGGTGCTGTTCTTAAACCAGATGATGATCAGGGGGGCGATCGCCACAATGGGCGTGGTTTGCAGCATCACCGCATAGGGAAACAGACTGCGCTCAATCCATTTGCGTTGGGCAAATAACACCGCTAAGAGTAGCCCCGAAACCGTCGCGGCGATAAAGGCCAGCACGGTAATTTGCAGCGTAATCAGCAGGGAGGGAAACAGCTCTGACCACTCGGCAATCAGGGTTTGCCCGACGAGCCACGGCCCTGGCAGCAGGTAAGGGGGAATGGCGAATAGCCGGACCGCGCCTTCCCACAGCAGCAGCGCCAACAAGCCCACCAGCAATGGCGCAATCACTTCAGGACGAGCGATCGCAGTCCATAGTCGAGTCGGCCCTGACGAGGACCGGGGGACAATCGGTGAACCCAGCGAGGCCGCCGGCGGAGAGGGTGATTTTCTCAACATGATGGCAACACTGGGGCAGACGTTGGCGGGGTGACTGGTGCGGATGACGCGCCACTGGCCAGCAGCTGGGCAATGTCGCGACAATACTGGTTGAACTGGGGCGACGTGCGAAAGTCTTCGTCTCGGGGGTAGGGCACATCAATGGGCACTTCCGCCAAGATGCGTCCCGGTTGCGACCCCATCACCACAACGCGATGCGATAGATAAACCGCTTCGTAAATATTGTGGGTCACAAACACGACCGTCCAGTGATATTCCTCCCACAGCTGGAGGAGGTCACTATTCAAGCGACTGCGGCTCATTTCGTCTAATGCGCCAAAGGGTTCATCCATCAGTAAGACATGGGGGTTGGTCACCAGAGCGCGAGCAATGGAAACCCGCATTTTCATCCCCCCCGACAGTTCGCGAGGATAGCTGTGCTCAAAGCCTTGCAGGGCCACCAAGTTCAACGCGGCCTGAATGTGGCTGCGACTGCCCCGCAACGATTGGCCCTTGAGCTTCAACGGTAGATGAACATTGTCCAGCACCGTGGCCCAGGGCATCAGCGCCGCATCTTGAAAGACGTAGGCCAGATCGCGATCGCCCGCAATTCCAGGGGTTTCTAGATACCCGTTGCTCGGGGCCGCGAGCCCCGCCATGAGCTTGAGCACGGTGCTTTTGCCACAGCCCGACGGCCCCACCAGACTGACAAACTCTCCCTGGCGCACGGCCAGATCGACACCCTGCAAGGCTACCGTCCCATTGGCATAGATTTTGTTGACCTGATGCAGCGCGATCGCAGTCGGTGTCATAACCCTTATCTCAGCAAACGAAGCAGCCCTGTCATCCCGGCGAGTTAGCTTCAAGACTGGTAATACTCTGCCCCTTGGTTGACGAACTCTAACGTAAACGCTCGGGTGTAATCGACCTCAGAACTCAGAACTTCAGCCTCGACCAGCTTGTCATAGAAAGACTTCCAGCGTTCGTCCGTCATCGCGCCAATGCCCATCGACTCCGCATCGCCCGACACCACAATGCCGTATTCCTTCATCTTGGCGATGCCATAGGCAATCTGCTCGTCCGACATCTCGGGATTGTCTTGTTTGATTAACTCATTTCCCGGCGTCGGGTCGTCGTTGAGATAGCTGTACCAGCCCTTGATCGACGCATCGACAAACCGCTGCACCAGATCGGGGTCGCTATCGACAATCTCTTGCCGGGTTTCAATCGTGGTGGAATAGGGATCGTAACCGTAGTCGGCCAGCAGCAGCACGACCGGCTCAAAGCCCCCCTCGTTTCGGATCGCCAGCGGCTCAGAACTCAAATATCCCTGCTGCGCTGAGGTTTTATCGGCTAAGAACGGCCCCGGATTGAAGTTGTAGGGCCGCTTCATGTCTTCCGTAAAGCCATATTTCGCCGCCAAAAAGGGCCAATAAGTAACGTTGGCTGCTGAAGAGATATAGATGGGTTTACCCTGCAAATCTTCCAGCGAGGCGACGCCTTGGTCGGGATGGGCAATCAAGATCTGCGGGTCTTTCTGAAAAATGGACGCGACGGTAACTTTAGGAATCCCTTCTTGCACCGCTTGTAGCGCATCTGAGCCGTAGCCCATAAAGAAGTCAACGCTGCCGCCCATGAGTAATTGGGTGCCGTTAACTTGTGGCCCCCCCATCTGGATGGTCACGTCGAGACCATGGTCGGCATAGATGCCCGTGGCGATCGCCTGATAAAAGCCCCCATGCTCGGCCTGAGCGTACCAATTGGTGCCAAAAGTCACAGTTTGCAGGTCGCCGCTAGACGATCCCTCAGCTGTTGCTGACGACTCGTCCGCGTCAGTCGAAGACGTCGCATCAGGACTCGTGCCACCACCACAGGCAGCGACCACCCCCGCACCGACCAAAAGCGAACCGTACTTTACAAACCGTCTGCGGCCAATGGCCTGAGATTGCAAGATCCAACGCTGATTCAAGACCGATACCTCGACTGCCATTTCTGTTCTTTCAAGCGGGTCACCCTCGCTGGCTGGACTCTTATCGTCAGCACTATGTAAGGGCGATCGCCCGACTTGATTTGCTTTAGTTCAATTTATCGCAAACAATTTTTGCTGGCTGAAAACGCTTGTCGTAAACCTAAAAGAGCTGATACTGAGCATTGCGGACAAGCAACTACCCTGACTGCACGGCCAATCATCCGTAACATCTGACTCATCTTGCTAACTGCGCCAGTTATTTGGGGGCAGCCTGAGCAACGACATGCCTGCTCCAAGCGATCGGATAAAACCAGGTGCGTTAGGGTTAGCCCTCAAAGGTTTGACTCACCCGGATGTTGATTCTCAGGAAGCCAGCACTGAGTCCTTTGGGCGGGCAAAAATCATACGTCCGGCAGAAGTTTGCAGGGCACCGGTGACCACGACGTCAATTTCATCGCCAATATAGTCGCGGCCCTCTTCCACCACCACCATGGTGCCGTCATTCAAATATCCAACTCCTTGCTGGGGTTCCTTGCCTTCCTTCAAAATCCGGAGGCCCATGTCATCTCCCGGCAAATAGTTGGGCCGAATCGCTTGGGCCAAATCG
The DNA here is from genome assembly GCF_004212215.1 of Leptolyngbya iicbica LK. Classification (NCBI taxonomy): domain Bacteria; kingdom Bacillati; phylum Cyanobacteriota; class Cyanophyceae; order Leptolyngbyales; family Leptolyngbyaceae; genus Leptolyngbya; species Leptolyngbya iicbica. The sequence goes on along the minus strand of NZ_QVFV01000002.1, from coordinate 968,200 downwards.
TTGATATTCAGCACTTCCACTTCTTGAAAGCTGGCGACTTTGTTGAGGTTAAAGTCATTCGTCAGCAGCATGGCGTTAAGTTCTTGGGCCAGTCGCACTAACTTGGCATCGACGGTCGGGATCTCCTCATAATCAATGCTCGAAATCACCACGCGGCTGGCGTAAGTTTCACGAATGCGATTCAGCACATCCAGGCCGCGTCGTCCCCGTACTCGTTTTTGGTCATTCGAGGCGTCGGCAACTTGCTGCAATTCCTGCAACACAAACTGAGGGACGAGGATTTGCCCCTCCAGAAAACTGGTTTCCAATAATCCTTCGATCCGTCCGTCGATGATGCAGCTGGTATCTAATAGCTTGGTTTTGGAGGGTTTTAGGGTGCCTTCTGCCACCAGAGTAGATTCCATGGAGCCTGGACTGATCAGGCGGAGCAGCGATCGCCCATGGGTATCGGCCAGATTCATGCCCGAAACGGCAAAGATGACGCTGCCCATGACCGCTAGCAACGGCTTGATGAAGCCAAATTCACCAGGAATCGGCAGCAAAAACAGCGGCGCCAGCATCAAGTTGGCAATGAGCAGGCCAATGACTAAGCCCACAGCGCGGCTGAGCAACCGTTCTGGTGGTAGTTCCCGCACTTGCGTTTCAAGTCGGCGATAGCTGGTTTGCATAACCAAGCCCAAGCCGGTGCCAAATAACGCGCCAAACCCCGCAGTTACAGAACTCAGCCCTTCCAGGCTACTGACTTCACTCAGCGCGCCTGCGGGCAATAGCTCCGGAGCGTAGAAGCCGATTCCAGCGCCAGCAATGATAAATGAAAGGACGATGAGAGCATCTAGCATGATGACAAGCCATAAAGGCTCAAAGAGGTATATATGTGAATGCGTTTGAGCATTCCTCATCTAAGGTACGACACAGACCCACTAGTCCGGTGAGATGAAAACCGTAAAGCCGCAGATTGCACCGAGGCAAGTCGCGATCGCTCAGGCCGTCAGCAGTGTGTCTTCAGCTTGAAAGCTAACGGTTTAACACCCATTGCCAAGCAATTTGCAGTAATTTTTCACACTATGCGTTCACAATTACACTTTTGCCGATACTTCGAGCCCCGTCGGTAACGCGAATAACGCTTGGGGGTCGGGATTCATATAGAAGCCAAATTCTGGCGATGATGATGATGTAGAGACAACGCCATACTCGGGACAAACGCGATCGCTGTGCCAACTTGATGCAATTCCCATGCCTTGGCATCAACTGCTCCAGCCTCCTCGACTGTCAAAGGCACACAGGGGCGACAGTTGACGAAGGTCAATCCGTGCAACTTGAATGAGGTTGCGCCGGTCGCTCAGCCTGGTGGGTCTTGTTTGAAGCGAGCTTATTTTTGGCAGCTTCAGCTTAAAGTTTTTGTATAGTTGGGTATTTGCTAACCCGCTTTTCAAAGGCCGGGGCTAAGCTGTTGCCAGTGTCCCCGCACAGTCTTTATGTTTAATTTGAGTATTTGAGCGGAAGTTCAGCTATGGTGACTCACCAAACTAGTTGGGAACTCTGCAACTACAGCTGGGGATCAGTATTTCGAAAGCCGTCGTCAAAATCTTACATGTGGAATTGGAGGGTTTGTTATCGTGCCCAAAACGCAAGAGTTAGCTGAGTCTAAGAATGGTATGTCGATGCAGGCTTTGGCCGTCCCGGATGGGGTTGCGGCCACTGAACTGCGGCCATGGGGTTCCTTTACGGTTTTAGAAGAGGGCCGAGGTTACAAAATTAAGCGGATTGAGGTGAAGCCTGGCCATCGTCTGAGCTTGCAAATGCACCACCACCGCAGTGAACACTGGATCGTGGTTTCTGGTACGGCCAAGGTGACTTGCGGCGAGAAAGAGACATTGCTCAGCACCAATCAATCGACTTACGTCCCCCCTTGCACGTCTCACCGCTTAGAAAATTCTGGCGTGATTCCCTTGATTTTGATTGAAGTGCAAAACGGTGAATATCTAGGCGAAGACGATATCGTGCGCTTCCAGGATGATTATTCTCGTTCTGAAAGCAAGTAAGTGATGCTGCTGACTGGTCGGCGGTGATTGCTAGCTACTGGCCTGATTGAGAGATGAAGCGCTTACCCGGTTTGGGTGGGCGCTTTCGATTTGGGCTGCTTTTGATTGGGGCTACTGATGAGTAGGGCAACCGCTAAGAGAGAGGATGCGATCGCCTGTCCTGGTGTGCCCCTTGTTAACGCTCAACAAGCTTTAAGAATTCTCGTGGGTGAGTCGCTCAAAATCTCGGTACGATGAAGGATGTACGGAGAGTTTGAGCACCTGCGCAATGGATCTTGTAACGCTGCAAGGATGGCTAGATAACACAGCCTTTGCCATTCTGTTTTGCACTATGTTGGCCTACTGGAGCAGTCTTGCCTTCCCACAGGTGCGCCTCTTAGGCAGCCTGGGCACGATGGGCATGGCGCTAGCCAATATGGCGATCGCGGCCTTACTGACGGCCCGGTGGATTGAAGGCGGCTATTTTCCGCTGAGCAATCTCTACGAGTCCCTGTTTTTTGTGATTTGGGGCATTACTGCGGTTCACCTCGTGGCTGAGCGCATGAGTCAGAGTCAATTGGTGGGGGCGATTACGGCCCCCATCGCCATGGGCATGACAGCTTTCGGCACCCTGACGTTACCCGACAACATGCAAGTTTCAGAGCCGCTGGTACCCGCGCTGAAATCGAACTGGTTGATGATGCATGTCAGCGTGATGCTGCTGAGCTATGCCGCGTTGATGGTGGGCGCACTGATGGCGATCGCGTTTCTGATTGTGACTCGGGGGCAAGCCGTCGAGCTCCGGGGCAGTTCCGTCGGTACGGGAGCCTTTCGAGAAACCAAGCTGCGCCGGAATACCGACAGCTTAGAGACAGTTGGGGCTCCTAGCTTGGCGATGAGTGCTGAGTCGATCTCCCGCGATGGCGGCACCGCCGTGTTAGAAAAGGTCGCCACGGCGTCAACCGCAGTTCCTCACAAGCTGACTCCCCAACGCTTAACGTTGGCCGACACGTTAGACAACATTAGCTATCGCATTATTGGTATCGGCTTTCCGTTGCTGACGATCGGCATCATTTCGGGAGCGGTGTGGGCCAACGAAGCCTGGGGCTCTTACTGGAGCTGGGATCCCAAAGAAACCTGGGCGCTGATTACCTGGCTGGTGTTTGCGGCTTACTTACACGCTCGCATCACAAAGGGCTGGCAAGGACGGCGTCCGGCAATTTTGGCCGCGTCTGGGTTTCTCGTCGTCTGGGTCTGTTATCTCGGCGTCAATATTCTTGGCAAAGGCTTGCACAGCTACGGCTGGTTCTTTTGATCGCAGGCCCCGCACAGCAGTGGATACTCCACTTTCACGATAATGTGACCGTAGATGCGAAGACTGATGCTGAAACATTGTCGGTGGGGTGTTTGTGCTGTTTCTTAACTTGTTTTTTATCTTTTTGATCGTGTCGTCCATTCAGCCGCTCATTCAAAAGCGGTTGCTGGTGAGTAAGCGGTTGGGGGCAATTCAAGCGTTTGAGCAAAAGCGGGGCAGTCGGGCCATCTTGATGATTCACCGACAGGAATCGATTAGCCTGCTGGGCATTCCCCTGTCTAAATTCATCAATATTGAAGACTCGGAACAAATTTTGCGGGCGATTCGGCTAACGCCGCCTGAGGCTCCCATTGACTTGATTTTGCATACGCCGGGCGGGTTGGTGCTCGCGACGGAACAAATTGCGCGGGCGTTGATTCGCCATCCCTCGAAGGTGACGGTCTTTGTGCCGCACTATGCCATGAGTGGTGGCACGATGCTGGCCATGGCGGCTGACGAAATTGTGATGGATGAAAATGCGGTGCTGGGGCCGGTCGATCCGCAATTGGGCAATGTGGCGGCGGCTAGCGTGCTGAAAGTCTTGGAAGAAAAGCCCATCGATAAAATTGACGACCAAACGATCGTGACCGCGGATGTGGCGCGGAAAGCGATCGCCCAGGTCCAAGCATTTGTGCGGGCGTTGTTAGAAGACAGCATTCCTCAGCAAAAGGTTGATCCCGAGAGAGTGGATGCCATCATTGAGCGCCTCACCACGGGGCAAGTGACCCACGACTATCCCATCACGGTGGAAGAAGCCCAAAGCCTGGGTTTGCCCATCACCGTCGGTTTGCCGCGAGAAATTTACAGCCTGATGGAGCTGTATCCTCAGCCGATGACGGGGCGTCCGTCGGTGCAATACATTCCCCTGCCCTATCAGTCGCCGCCCTCGCCGCCGACTAAAGCGAGCAAATAACGTCTGCTTCATTCTTCTATGGGATTTGAGTTGCGATCGCACTCGCGGTCTATAGTAGGGGGGAATCATTTGCGGTCGGGGTTAGACTTCAGACTCGGCTGGGCCGCAGAGGTTCAATAGCAAACCTTTTCGACGACGTTAGGAGTCAGCAACTATGCGGCAGATCAACTTTGTCGTGATTTTCGTTATTTCCCTCGCTCTCGTTTTATTTGGCATTGAAAACACCGACCCAGTCGTCATTCACGTCGTGCAAGGCGTCGATCTCGAAGCGCCGCTCTGCGTGGAGCTGATCGTGGCCATGGGCGTCGGTGCGGTTTTAGCTTGGGTCTTTAGCGTTTGGGTGCAGGTGCAAGGTTACTTGGGCTCGGGCAAACAAATCGAACAGCGGGAACTGCGCATTCAAGAGTTAGAGCAAGATGTGGAGCGTTATCGAGTCGAACTCGAGCAGCAGCCCATGCTGCCCGCATCGAAGAATGGTGACAACGATTCGGAGTCTAGCGAGGCGTTTGCCAGCTAGAAAAGTGATATGGCAGTGTCGCTAGCCCAGAGCGCGATCGCGTTTTTGATCGACTTAGCGGAACAGGGCGAGATTGATCCCTGGGATGTGCAAGTGATTGATGTGATCGATCGCTTCTTAAAAACGCTAGATACGACTCCCACCGCCCTGCCAGAGGCGGGGCGATCGCCCTATGAAACCAGCTTGTCGGAGTCGGGCAAGGCCTTTTTGTATGCCTCGATGTTGGTGCTGCTCAAGGCCGACACCCTGGTGCGTGCCGAAATGGAAGCCGCGCAGGCCGAACTCGAGGCCGAAGGCTTTTTTGACGATGCGGACGAGTTGGTGCCTGTGCCGCTGCCGCGTAACCTGGAGCAGCACTTGCATCGGCGGGCGATCGCGCCACCCCCCGAGCGTCGCCAAGTCACGCTAAACGAACTGATCGAGCAGTTGGAAACCATCGCGGCGGTGATTGCTGACCAGCCCGTGCGGGCGCGATCGCGGCGGGCGGCTCCCGTGTCAAAACGTCACGCCGTGCGGGCGATTACTCAGCTGGCCCACCAAGAAAATTTGACCGAAATCGCCGATGCCCTAGCGACCTTTCTCGACCAATATTGGGAAACCCTGGAAGAGCAACTGAGCTGGCTGAATTTCGAAGAACTGCTAGCCGAGTGGCCCAAGCATAATCCGGTGCCGGACAATCATATTGCTGAGTCGCCCGAGGCGGCAGAGATTCACGAAAAAGTTGGTGTGTTTTGGGGGCTGCTCTACCTCTCGGCTCAGTCGAAAGTGGAGCTCTCGCAGGCCGAGCTGTATGGCGACCTGTGGGTGCGCAACTTACAACATCAACCGGACGCCGCCGCCCCTGAGGTGCCTCCCTATGTGCTGCCCGATTGAGACAGTGTGCGGTGATCGCGGCTGATGGCTGATAGTGCTCGTGGGTCGTAACATTTTTGGCGCTCTCTGCAATATTTAGACATATTTTCTGAGCCTCGATAAATTGCGTTCAAAGCCCTTCAAGCCAATCATTTCACCCCATTTATCCTCATTGATTGCCGTTTGCTCATAACGCATGCGGCAATTTTTTTTGGTGGCTTGATTAAGAATTGCATCTCGCGATCGCCCTCTTTCCGCCCCTTGGGCAATCTATCGATATCAGACAGAAACGTATTGCAGGCGCTGTTTTGATGTGGCCGCCGAAGTCGATCTAGCCCCTTCGATTATCTGCTTTTGGCTCCATGAAGCCCCCCTGCAATCACTGAACCAAACAACCCTGTTTGAAATCATGACGCCCTGAGACAACGGGGACTTTTGGAGGGAATATGCCAGCTTTAAATCACCAGCTTAACCAGGCTCTTATTGATGCCGATGGTCGCTATTTAACCAGTGATGAACTCCGCCCCCTGGAGACGTATGTTGAGACCTATCAAAAACGTCTGATGGCTTATCAAACCCTCAGTCAGCATAGCAATGAGCTCGTGCTAGAAGCGCTGAAAAAATTTGCCAGAGTTCATCCTGAAATCATTAAGCGGAGCGGCAAGCGCTGCCAATACGACATGGCGCAAGTGTTGCGCTACATCTCGCTGTGTATCTTGCTGGACGATGAATTTATGTTCCGCGAGAAAATGATGTTCTGGCTTGACACCATGCTCAGAGCCCATCAGAAACAAGAGGCCTGCTGTAAGGCTTACCAGCATTTGAAAGAAGTGGTGAATGAAAAATTACCCGCTCAGGTCAGCGAACAGGTGACCCCATTCATCAACATTATTTTTGAATCGATGCAGCCCTATACCTAAAGTGGCGATCGCATTAAGCCCCTCATCGTAGCGTCCCCCCTACCTGAATTCGACCTACCCCAGAGGATATTGCAATGGAAGCTATTCAAGAAACAATTGTCAGCCGTCGTTCTTCACTAGAGGAGCGGCAAGCGGCGCTCTACCAAATTTATACCCAAGTGCTAGAGCGCCAGCCCTATGCCTCAGAACATCGCCAGTTAGCCAAACCGGAAAAAGACTTTCTCAAAGATAAGATTGGCGTCAAGCGGTTTCTCAAAGCCTTGGGCACGTCTGAGGTTTACCTCAACGAGTTTTACTACAGCAGTTCAAATCTCAAGTTTTTAGAACTGTGCTTCAAACATTTCATGGGGCGGGCGCCGAAAAGCCATGCCGAAATGAGTGAATACAGCGACATTTTGATGCGGGAGGGGGTCAAAGAGTTGATCACCAAAATGATTGACTCCGAAGAATATCGCAAGCATTTTGGTTGCTTTACGGTGCCTCATCCCTATCCGGAAAAAGTGTACGAATCGCCCAAAGCCTATCTCGAAAATGATTTGTTGATCAACGAATTACATGGTCGTCGCGGCACTGTCATGCCAACGATGCTGTGGCATGAATTAGGATTGCAGTGCGATGGCGGCACCTGCGCGGCCCAATCTGAGAGCTTGACCTTTGGCGACCACGAAGATCATGACCGGGTCGAGCTATTGCAAGTGTTGCGGCGCATTCATCCCGAAGATTTGGAAGAAGTTGCTGCTGCCCTGCCACCGCAACAACGGGAGACGTTGAGTCGAGCTTTGCTGCATCTCAAACGATAGCTGTGGCCTCTGGGGCAAAAATTTGTGTGTGAAAGCCTTGTTATTCATAGCAAGGCTTTTTTTGATGGCTGCAGGGTGGTCGGGGGCGTGCTGCTGGCGATCGCCAAGTGCAGCATTCAAAATTCAAAATCTCAAAGCCCAAATATTGTTGGAGCAACCTGCTGACTTTTTTGGGCTTGAAGCGATCGAGAGAGTCAACAGCGGTACGTTAGGGCATGACAGTTGGGGATGACAGCGGGATTGGCGGCGCTACCGCGTAGCGATCGCGCCCCGCTTGTTTGGCTTGATAGAGGGCGAGATCGGCGCGTCCGAGCAAATCGCCAACGGTGGGGAAGTGGCCAGGCTTTGCCACCGTAACGCCATAACTGAGGGTGACTCGCGAGGCGGTGGGGTGAGTATCGTGGGCGAGGTTGAGCTCAGCGATCGCGGCTTGCATCTGCTTTAGTACAACGATTGCCCCCGTTAAATTTGTGTTGGGCAAAATAATGGCAAATTCTTCACCGCCATAACGCGCGACGCAATCGGTCGAGCGATTGACACAGTTTTTGAGAGCTTGGGCCACAGCGATCAAACAGTCATCCCCAGCGGGGTGCCCATAGGTATCGTTGTATTGCTTGAAATAGTCAATATCACACAAAACGAGCGTGAGTTCTCGATGTTCTCGTTGGGCTCGCTGCCACTCAACAGTTAGCGTGTTGTCAAACTGCCGGCGGTTGGCAATGCGGGTCAAGCCGTCGGTGGTGGAAAGATGTTCTAACTCGTGATTGGCGGCTAAGAGTTGCTGATGTAATTGGGACTGTTGGAGGGCGATCGCGAGTTGTTGGGCCACCTGCTGCAAAAGGGTCAATTCATCCTTTTGCCAATGGCGGCGAGTGGCGCAGGCGTGGGTAATGAGTAATCCCCAGACGCTAGTGGTGCCATCGGTCTGAGTCTGAGTGATGGGGGCCACCATTTTGGACTGGACGCCGATCGACTGCATAAACTCGATTAAGCAGTCGCCCCAGTCATCCTGGGTGATGTCTTGCACGATGCGGCCCTGCGCCTGCTGGTAAAACGCATAGCAATTGGGCGAAAAGTGTTCATCTTCCCACTGCATGGCCAGAATGGTCGGAAATTCAGTTCGGCTCTGTTCTTGAACGACAATGCCAGAATGCGCTGATGTGAGTTGAAAAATTAAGGTGCGATCAGCCTGCAGCAGTTGCTGGACCTCTTCCACCACTGCCGCAAGAATCGGGGCCAGGTCTAGTGATTCGCGAATATGCTGCGTAATCATGCGGAGGGCATGTTCTTGATTGGCGCGATGCAACAGCGCCGTCTGAGCTTGCTTGAGTGAGGTGATGTCACGCGACACAATCAACACCGAGGTGATGTCTCCCTGATTGTTGTGCTCAGGGACAATGCGCGACTGAAAGAAGTGGTCTCCAGCCGGGAGCGATTCTTGCGTTTCTAGTTGTTGCTCTTGGCCGGTGGCAAATGCTTGGGCGATCGCAGCTTGCCATTGGGAGGCAGAGGGCAGATCAAAGGCGGTCACCGGTCTACCGAGTAAGGCGGCCTGGGGCAAGGCCAAGCGTCGTTCGATAGTGGGATTCACGTATTGAAGGCAGAACGCAGCATCCACGCGGAGGATGCCATCGGGGGAGTTTTCGGCCAGGGTGCGAAATTCGGCTTCTCGTTGGCGCAGGCTGGCTTCGGCGGTAACGCGGGCGGTAATATCTTCAACGATGCCGATGATGAGCTGGGGAGTGTCGGTGGCATCGTAAACGACGACTTTGCGATTGTGAATGATGTGCGATCGCCCGTCGCCCAATTCAACCCTCTCCTGCGGGCGTTCCCAAAGCTGATGGCTGGCAATGGCTGCCTGATCGTCGGCAATACATTGATTGGCTTGCTCTGGGAGCAACAGATCATGGTCAGTGCGGCCGATGGCGTCGTCGCGGTTAATGCCGGTTAGCTGGGTGCAGGCGGGGTTCCAGAGGGTGTATTGTCGGGTGTCGGCGGTTTTGGCAAAGACGCCGACGGGCAGATGGTCGAGCACTTGTTGGAGTAAGGTCCGGGTCTGTTGGAGGTCGACTTCGGCCTGTTGGCGATCGCTGATGTCTGTCGCGATGATGGTAAACGTCCAGTCATCTTGATCAGTGGCTTGAGTGGCTGAGATCGTCTCTTGAATCCAGTGGATCGACTCATCCGGATGGCGGAAGCGGTACTCGATCGTTGTGTAGGGTTTGCCTGAGCGCAATTCTTGTACCGCCGGGACAATGATGTTGACTAAATCTTCGGGGATGACCCGCGATCGCCAGAGTTGAGGCTGATGTTGCAACATCGCTGGAGGATACCCAAAGACCGTTTCCGTGCCTGGCGAGTAGTAGTCGTAAGTAATGGTGTCGTAAACGTCGCCCGTTAAGCGAAATCTAGCAACGGCAGCGTGCAAACTGTTCAAAATCATCGCTAATTCATCACGCGATACTTGCAACGCTTGCTCAAGTTGGCGACGTGCCGTCACATCCCAAAAGATGCCCTGGGTCCCGACAATGTTGCCCTCACCATCGCGTACGGGCGATTTCACGACCTGGACATAGATGCGTTCGTTTTGGCTGGGGGGTTGGTGTTCTTCCACAAGGTCAAGAATTTCCCCAGTGGCGATCACTTGGCGATCGGCCGCGTCATAGTTGGCTGCTAAATCTGGCGGATAAAAATCGTAGACGGTTTTGCCGATGACGTCAGCTGCCGTGATATTCAGCCAACGCAAATAAGCCGAATTCACATAGGTCACACGCCCTTCTCGATCTTTACGGTAGAGATATTGCGGCATGGCATCGGTGAGTGATTCATAGAGGGCATTGCTCTTGATGAGGGATGCCTCGGCCTGCTTTAGCTCCGTCAGATCAATATCAAAGCCGAGAATTTCCTTAGGCGTGCCGTCTGCTCGCCGGGTCAAGATCACCTCTCGATTTTGTAGCAATCGGAGGCTGCCATCTTTGCGCAGACAGGTATGCTCCCACTCGAAAATCTCACCCGTGCGATCAGCGAGAAGTTGCTGGTCATAGGTTGTGATCAGCTCGTGATCTTCGGTCGGAAAAATCGCGGGCAGGAAGGCTTTGCCCAGCGCTTTAATTTCTGCCTGGGAGTAGCCCAAACTGGCTTCATAGGCTGGGTTACAGTAAGTCAGCTGGCCTAATTCAAGGTCGTAGATATAGAGCGGCACGGGGGCCAGCTCCATCACCTGGCGGCGGAACGTTTCGCTGGCTTGCAGATCGAGTTCGGCCTGCTTGCGATCGCTAATATCTTCAATCGTGCCTAGCATCCGGATGGGATGCCCGTGTTCATTCCAAACTGCCTGACCACGGGCGCGAATCCAGAGATAGTGGCCCTGGCGATGTTGCATCCGAAATTCCATCACAAACGGCTCTTGCTGCTCAAGATGCCGATAGGCCGTGTCTTGCACGACGGCGCGATCATCAGGATGAATGCGTTCTAGCTCGCGCACGAAGCTACTAAGGCCCTGCCTTTGCGGGTCATAGCCGAGAATTTCCCAATAGCGATCGGAATCCAGAATGACATCTTCGTTGGGATCCCAATCCCACACGCCTTCGCCAATACTTTGCAAGACCAGGGCATCACGCTCGTGGGCCGATTGAAGTTGTTGGTAAAGGTTGGCCTGATGGATCGCGATCGCTAATTGCTCGGCCACCCGCTGGGCTAACTGCACCTCGTCAGTCAACCATGGCAGCGGGTGGGTTGAACGTGCGAGGGTAAGCGAGCCCCAGATAACCCCTTCAACGCCGATGGGCACCATCAGCCAAGCCCGATAGCGAGAGTCTGCCGCCAAGTGACGATTAATAGGGTCGTCAATCGTTCCTGTATTGTCCACTTGCACGACTTCCAGGCGTTTGAGCTGTTGAGCAAACGGATTATCGGCATCGGGCACATCTACATACTGTTTGGTTACCTGACGATTGCCCTGGCTATACACCACTTGATGCCGCCAGCAGCCTTCGGCTGGCAGGTATTGAACAATCGCCACTTCCCCGGTAAGAAAGTCAGAAATCGCCGCTGCTGCTTCTACAAAGATTGTGTCTAACTCTAGGGAACTGCGCACCGCTTGCGCGACTTCATTAAAGGCCCGCTCCTGCTGAGTTTGTTTGGCTAAGGCGAGTTCAGCAATTTTGCGTTCGGTGATGTCGATGTCGGTGCCAACCAGGCGGTAGGGGGTACCGTCGGGTGATCGCTGCGCTGCCCCCTGGGCCAACACCCACACTAAATGCCCATCGCGGTGCACCATGCGATGCTCCACCCGGTATTCTGGCGTGCGCCCCTCTAAATGGTCGGTTGCCGCTGCCATCACCGCTGGCAGGTCAGCTTCGTAGACGTACTGCACCCAATCATCAATGTGGTTGCGAATCTCCTCATCCCGATAGCCCAGCATTTCCTTCAACAGGGGATCGAGATAAATCTCGTTGGTGTCTAAATCCCAATCCCACACGCCGATTGAGCAAGCCCGAGTCGCCTGCTGATATTTCGCTTCTGTTTGTGCGATCAGGGCTGCCGTTTGACTTTCCACCGTCTCTAAGTGGGCTTGCCATTGCAATCTTTCTAAGGTCGCCCCGATTTGCATTGCCAGGTGTTGCAGTGCCTCACCTTGCAAGGGTTGCCAGTGATAGCTTGACTGGCACTGCTGAATGACCACCCAACCCCAAAGTTGCGTCGTCTCTGCTGCGGTCGGTGGCGCATCGATCCAAATGCCCCGGGCTAGGCAAGCTTTGACTTGGTATGCCGTTAAAGCGGCGATCGCAGTGGCATCGAGATGGCTAGCGTCTACCTGATCAATCGCCACCCCAGCCTCTGGCGGAGCGATGGCCGTGGGAGACAGAGCCAGCTGAGCCGCCGCTATCTTCTGACCGAGCAGCGATCGCCACTCTTCCCCTACTATTTCAGCGACTACCGTGACATTGCCGTAGTCAGTGGCCTGGCAAATCAAGACGCGATCGCCCTTAAACAGCGACTGAGTAAGCTGTACGCCAGTTCTTAAAAGCGTTTCCACCTTACGGCAACTGCGCAGTTGCCAAGCCGCCTCAGTCAGGCAGGCAAAGGCTGACTCTACCTGATCAGGGGTGGGCGATAAGACGGAAAAGAGCATCTTGGAATGAATCTCAGCTACCTCTCTACAGTGAAAACACTGAGTCGATGCTCTTTATATTGTGTGCCAAGCTATCCCAGATGTAGACTCTGGAATCTAAAGTTTTTTGTTGGACACCGAGGCTTTACAAACATCTGATACCTCAAAGTCGTGAGTATCAGATTGCCATTTTGACGAAAAATAATGTTCTTTGGATGGAGCCGCCGCTCAAACTTGAACGGTCGTTTCAAAAATCTTTAAATTCAGGGCCTGATTGTCGCCACGGCTTCATAAAGATAGTTGATTCAATCATTGCCTTTAGTGGCGGTAACGTTGCTTACCCTCAATAATTATGAGATTTTCTTGCAGGTAGCCTACTTTAGGCCGCGCCACTATAAAGCACTCAAACCACTTAGGAATGGGAATTTGATTAAGTGTGAACAGCCGTCTCGGCTGTTCAAGTGCAGGCAAGATGCCTAGCCCCACAAAACTTGAATTTTATAAAATCCTAATTCTTTAGGAACTATTGCGAACTTAAACGCTAGCCAGCCAGCCCTAATCGACCCAGCCAATTTCTTCGTCGGAGAGCATTTTGTTCTGTTGCTGACCGTGATCGATCGCATAGTCAGGCAATGGCTTTTGGGGGGGGAACCGTCGATTACGAGCAATATCGCCGCCATCTGACTTATAAGCCGGGAGCCGTGCCCCGCGATAAATATCGCCCCCACCGGGAGGCAGCTTGACTGCCAGGGTTGGTTTACTTTCCAGTTCGGGTGAGGCTGCGGTTGGTGCTGGAGCCGGAGCTGGCGGGGCTGGCTGAGCGGTTGGTGCTGCTTCAGCCGCCTCAGTCATTTTGAGAATGACGGATTTTGCCTCTTCCAGCTCTTTGGTGACCTGCTGCAGTTTGTCGGCATCGGCTTTGGCGGCTGTTTGGGCTTTTTCCAGCGTGTCTTTCAGTTCAAACAGACGCTCTTGTTGCTTGGTTAAATCTTCTTGCAGTCCTCGCACCTGCTTGTCTAAAGCCGCTTCTTTCTTTTGGGCAGCAGCGAGGTCAGCCGTAAGCTGAGTGACTTGTTTTTCGAGATCGGCTTTGGTGACTGTGCGGCTACTGCTAGAGCTGGTCGCTGGGGTCGTCGTGCTAGCGGATTTGGTGCTGCTAGTCGGCGTCGATTTCCGCTGGGCCGCAGTTGATTTTGACCGCGATGGGCTGCGGCGAGTGGTGGTCTTTTTGGCTGGAGCCGGTTTGGCTGGAGGTGTTTTGGGGGCCGCCTCTTTGGGGGCTGAGGCGTCAGTCGTGGCCTCGGGGCCGTTAGCCTCTTCTTTCAGCAAGTCAGATAAGTTTTTCTTGGTCATGATGGGCTCCAGTCTTGCTGTAGTTCTTCGGCAACTCGGTAATAGTCGGCGCGGGCCTCTTTCACATTAGCGCCTCGCCATTGGGTAATGGGTACCCCTTCTAGGGCGGCTCGCTCGTGGGCTTTATAAGTGCGAATGACCGTTTCACAAGCGGGAATGTTGAGGCTATTCAAGGTTTTTTGGGCGTCAACGGCCTCGGCCAAACTGCGCGAGTCGACCTTGGTGAGTAAGACTCGATGGGCCACCCCCGAGGGCGCGATCGCCGTTTTAATCGTATTCACCAACGCCGCTAAATCCATCGGGGCTGGCGGGGTCGGCAGCAAAATGTAATCTGCCACGGGGACTACTGCCGCCAGGGCACTTGAGTTTAAGGCCGGAGGGGTATCCACCACAATCAACGCATAGTCGCTCACCTTCTTTAGTTTGCCTAGAAGGGTCGCGTCTGTCTCGGTTGTGATATCAAACGTCACGGGCTGAGGATTTCGTGACACCCACCAACTGGCCGACCCTTGGGGATCGGCATCCACCAAGAGCACGGGTTGGACCTCAGATAAAATCGCCGCCATGTTGACAGCGGTGGTCGTTTTGCCAACGCCGCCTTTGCCGTTGAGCACGGCCAAAATACGGGGAGAGGATTCCTTGCGCTTACGAGCCAAGGCCAGACTCCTTGTTCTGCTGGGTAGGAGCCCTGACCTGAAGAGCGCAGTGCCGGACTCATGACAGCATGACTATATCGCAGATGCGATCGCCCCAAGCCTCAATCTCAAAAAATCAGCAAGCTCGTGCCGCTTCGGGCGGTGCGCTGAAATCATTTCCCCAGACCAGCCAAGGCTCGGTAAGTGCTGGGCATTGCCCAACCCCAACCATTGGGGATGCTATTTGCCAGCAGTTCCTTTATACGAACCATCGTTGATGAGCTGACTGCACCGTCAATTCAAAATTGACCTGTTCGACGCGGGGGGATTGGCCGATCAAGCGAGCCGCCAAATGGGCAAACTGGTCAGGGCAACCGCTGACAAAAAACTGAGTGGGACGCCCCGGCACTGTGCTTTTGAGATCCAAGAGTTCGAGCTCTTTGGCCGCGGCTTTGACCATGGACTGGGCGGGGTCAATGCGCTGAATCGTCTCCGGCAAGAACGCTTTGAAAACGGGCGCGAGATGGGGGTAATGGGTGCAGCCGTAGATCAGGGTGTCAATATTGGCCGCCAGCAAGGGCTGTAAATACGCTTTGGCGACTTCAATCGTGGCTGGATCTTGCAGCCGGTCTTGTTCGATGAGGGGCACAAATTTTGGGCAACCCATTTGCCAGACCTGTTTGGCTGAATCTACTTCTAGAATGGCGTTGCGGTAGGCATTGCTGGCCACAGTTGCCGCGGTGGCGATGACGCCGATCCGGTCTCCGGCTTTGGCAGCGGCCCGTGCCCCCGGATGAATCAACCCGAGAATCGGGACCGGAAACTCTGCTTGTACCTGCTCTAACACCAAGGCAGAACTGGTGTTGCAGGCCATCATCACCATCTTGGTGCCCTGGGCCATCATCCAGGTCATGATTTCGCGAACGAATTGCAGAATCTCGTCAGGGGTGCGATCGCCATAGGGCAGCCGGGCCGTATCGCCCACATACAGAATGGATTCGTAGGGCAGTTGACGATTAATCTCTCGCAGCACGGTCAGCCCACCGACACCGCTATCAAAAATGCCAATGGGGGCAGTGCTGACGGGGGCTGAGGCGAAATCACGCTGGTAGGCCATAGGATAACGAGTGCATCTCATTCAGGTCTATAAGAGTTTAGTCGGGTTTTTCAAAATTTCGGTAGCGATCGCGCACTGATTGCAAAGTCTCATCGATTGCATTTGGACCGATATCGCTTGCTGAAATCGGTTTGAGTGCCTGAGAACGGCGCGATGAGAACAAACACTGTCGCCTATAGTGAAGTCACAGTTCTGGTTGGTGCAGGGCAACTGGAAAAATTCGATTATTGAGGCAGGCTCAGGAGCTAGGAGCGGGGATATGTTGACGATCGTTTCGCCCGAACAGCTTTATTTATCGACTGGCACGGTGATGCGATCGCCGGCCACCTGGCACGAGTATCAAACTTTATGTGAGCAGCGGGGCGATAGTGCCATTCCTCGCATCAAATATCGTTCTGGAGAAGTGTTGCTCATGTCACCATTACCCAGACATGGTCGGGATGCCCATTTAGTTGCTGCCATCATCACAGCACTGCTGGATGAGACGGGGCGTGAGTACGATGCCTTTACTCCCGTCACGATGCAACTGCCGCAGGAAAGTGGCATTGAGCCGGACTATTGTTTTTACATTGACCATTGGCCAGCCATTTCAGGGAAGGAACGCATTGACTGGCGCAATGACCCGCCCCCCGATTTAGTGCTGGAAATTGACATCACCAGTTATTCCGACGTGCGAGATTATTTGCCCTATCGAGTGCCGGAAGTCTGGTTACTGCGGAACCAACAACTCTCGATTTATCAACTGCAAGGCGATGACTATGAAGTTGCTGCCCAGAGCCAGTATTTTCCAACGGTGAATCTGACGGATGTCACCGCCCAATGTTTAGACATTGCCTATCAACGCAACACCAGCGCCGCCATTCGTCATTTAAAGCAGCAACTAGGAAAGCCGCTTTAGAGAACGTGATTGGCTTGTGCATCAGCCAAGTGAACGGCAAAGGCACCGCGATCGCCTGACGCCATTTTCACGCCAATCTCCGACAGGGCTTGTGAGAAGATAGCCAGGAGTTTCTCAAGCGTTGCTGCCCATGATCTGGATTGACTGGTTAATTGTCCTGGCGTATTTGCTGCTGACCTTGTGGTTGGGGCTGTACTTATCGCGCCGGGCGTCGGGGTCGCTAGTGGACTTTTTTGTGTCGGGGCGATCGCTGCCCTGGTGGCTGGCGGGTACCAGCATGGCCGCGACGACGTTCTCTATCGACACCCCGCTCTACATTGCTGGGGTGGTGGGCACCCGTGGCATCGCGGGCAACTGGGAATGGTGGAGCTTTGGCATTGCCCATGTGGTGATGATTTACGTCTTTTCTCGACTGTGGCGGCGATCAGAAATTGTCACCGATGCGGAGCTGACGGAGCTTCGCTATGGCGGCAGTATGGGCGCGTGGTTGCGGGGCATCAAGGCATTCCTATTTGCGGTGCCGATTAACTGCATTGGCATTGGCTACGCCATGCTGGCCATGGTCAAGGTGATCACAGCTTTGCAACTGTGGGAAAGTCTGGGCTTTGAGCCGGGGGATGATGCCAAGCTGTGGAGCGTCATCGGGGTCAGCATCTTTGTGCTGGTGTATGCCGGATTTTCGGGGTTGTGGGGCGTCGTGGCGACGGACTTTTTTCAGTTCTTTTTGGCGCTGTTTGGGGCGATCGTCGTCGCCGGGGCGGCCCTGATCAAAATTGGCGGCATGGGCTCCCTGGTTGAGCAGATCAATACACAGTTTGGGCCAGACACGTTGGCGCTGGTGCCGCTGCAATGGGGCGATGGCGGCATCCGGTGGAGCGAGACTGCCGGGATTTCGGTGAATACCTTTTTGGCGTACATTGGCCTGCAATGGTGGGCCTTTCGCCGCAGTGACGGCGGCGGGGAATTTATTCAGCGGTTGGCCGCTTCTAAAGATGAAGCTGAAGCGGAGAAAGCCGCCTGGTTTTTCAACATTCTGCATTACGTCGTGCGCACCTGGCCCTGGGTGGTAGTGGCGCTAGTGGCGCTAGTGGTCTATCCCAATTTGGAAGACCGGGAGTTGGGATATCCCATGCTCATGAGCGACTTCTTGCCCCCAGTGTTGCTGGGGTTGGTGGTCGCGTCGTTGATTGCGGCGTTTATGAGCACGGTTTCGACGCTGATTAACTGGGGCGCGTCGTATCTGACGAACGATTTGTATGCTCGCTTTATCAATCGTGATGCGGCTGACGCGGAGTTGGTGCTGGCAGGGCGGTCGGCGTCTGTTTTGGTGACCGTCTTGGGCGCGACGGCGGCCTTTTTTGCTCAAGATGTGACGACGATTTTTCGCTTGGTGATTGCGATCGGTACGGGGCCAGGTTTGGTGCTGATTTTGCGCTGGTTTTGGTGGCGCATCAATGCCGCTGCGGAACTAGCCTCGATGGTGGCGGGATTCATCATTGGCTTATTGACGATGCCGATCGCGGATCCGGCAACGGCGCAAAACCCTCTAGTTATCGGACTGGCGGCTCTGCAATCGCGAGTGACGATTTTGCAAACCACCGATTTTGGCCAACGGCTGCTGGTCATTGCGAGTATCACGACGGTGATTTGGGTGGCGGCGATGTATCTCACCTCGCCAGAGAGTCCTGAGACGCTGGCCCGGTTCTATCAAAAAGTGCATCCCGGTGGCCCGGGCTGGAATCGCCAGCGCATTGCCGTGGGCGAACAGCCGATTCGCCTCATTACCTTTGCCGGAGGCTGGCCGCAACTGGGCTTCGACCAACCGGGCATTTCCCCAGAACAGGATTTGCTCTTGCAGGGGCAGCAGGTGATTGCGGCCATTGGGCTGCTGTTTGGCACCATGTTTGCGATCGGTGGCTTTTTGTTGCTGCAACCGCTGGTGGGTTGGTTGGGCCTGATCATTGCGGTGCTCGGTGGGGTGTGGCTACGACGCTTGCAGCGCGCCCGCATTGCCCCGATGCCACGCCCCGGTTTAGAGGATGTGGGGGATGGTTTGTGATAGCAGGTAGGATGGGAATTGGGCGATCCGGTGGGGGCGAGGCATGCTCGATGGAACGCTCTGGTTAATCACAACGTTTTTCCGAGCATGCCTCGCCCCTACGGTGTGATACCTGTTTGGTTGCAATTGTTCTTCTATTTGAAACGCCATGTCTTTTTTTCGTGCTTACATTGCGCCATTGTTGATTGTGCTCACGTTTTTGATTGCCATGCTGGCGGTGAGTGCGCGGATCTTTTTGCCGGGTGACATGCTGGCTCCGGCTCCCATTGAGGAACCTGTGGGGCAGGTAGATGACGCTCGCAATGCTGAGCTGCCCGCAGTGTCCTGGTTGTTGACCGGGCAGCCCGACGACCTGAGCTAACGAGGCTGGCATCGATGGCCTTTGCGATCGCAGGCTACCAACTCCGACGCGGCACGGGCACCGATCGCGCCCTGTTGGTGAAGTTTCTCGGCAAAACCTATCAGGAAGCCGTTGGCACGAATACCTTTCAGCATTTGGCGGCAACGGTGGAGCGGCATTTTTCGCCAGAAACGCCGGTGTGGTGGGTGGAAACTGTCGCATCGCCCAGCCAAACCGTGGGATTTTTGTGGTTGGGCAATGCGGTTGATCAGCAGCAGGGAGATCGCCACAGCTATGTGTTGGCGGTGTACGTCGCGCCGGAGCATCGCCGCCAAGGTATTGCCACCGCGTTGTTAAACCACGCGCAAGCCTGGGCACAGGCGCGCGGCGATCGCCAAATTGGCTTGCAGGTGTTTGCCGATAATGAGGGCGCGATCGCGCTATATCGCCAGTTAGGGTTCCAAACCCAGTCGCTTTGGCTGACCAAACCCTTACCGTAGGGGCGAGGCATTCTCGGAACAACGTGTTGACTTGGTCCAGAGTCATCACAGCGAGAATGCCTCGCCCCTACAAGGAATTTTCGACGTAATCTTTGGCGGCTCTTAAGCTCCAACCCGTGCGGTCATAGATCAGCTTGACCGCTGACACTTTCCGGTTTTCGGCCAGCAACTGTCGGGCTTCAGCAATCAATGCGGGATCGAGGTCTTTGGGAGATTGCCGCTGTGCCTGTTGGGCAACGATTTTTTGGGCAGTCGCTAAGTTCCAGCCCTTTCGCTTTTGGAGGAGCTTAACGGCTTCCTCTGATCGGTCGGCCAAAATCAGATCGCGAATATCGTAATTTGAGGCTGGAGCGGATTTTGGGGGCGTGTCAACCGGGTCAGCATCAGCGATTGGTGGGACTGACCTGCTGTCGTTGTCAACGGCGGCAGGATCGCTAGAACCTATGGCTCGCTGCGCCTCGGCAGCCTGGGCGGCACTGTCAGTGACCGCAGGCGTCGGGGGCATCATGGCCTGTGGCCCCGAGGATTTCACTTTGCGCCGCTCTAATTGGCGCACCAGCCAAAAGCCGACGAGAAAAGCACAGAGTCCCAGAAAAATCAATGAAATCGGGTGCATGGGGGATCAGAAAAATCTATGTGAGCGATCGCAACAGCACTCACCATTCCAGGGACAGGAAAGAATGGCAAGGCTATGTGCTGAGGATAAAGGGCAGAGTGAAGTCGAGAGCAATCCTGTCAGAAAATGCAATGCGATCGCGCTTCCCGCCCGGCACACAAAAACGCTGTCTCCATATCGGCAACAGCGTTCTGCAAAATCCATCCGTTTGAAGCGAGGCATTACGCCGATGGCACGTTCGCTTCCCAGATGGGGTGGTAAGACTGCACTGCCCGCATGTACTGCACCCGCTCAAACTCGCTGGGGTTGGGACTGTTGCGCTGGCTCATGCTGCCCCGCAAAATGTCGAGAGATTCGTACTCATGCTCTTGCAGCCAGGTAATGAGTTCTTCCTCAATCGTTTTGAGGTGGCCGATGCCGTGACGC
The DNA here is from genome assembly GCF_004212215.1 of Leptolyngbya iicbica LK. Lineage (NCBI taxonomy): Bacteria > Bacillati > Cyanobacteriota > Cyanophyceae > Leptolyngbyales > Leptolyngbyaceae > Leptolyngbya > Leptolyngbya iicbica. Next base: position 947,766 of record NZ_QVFV01000002.1, on the reverse strand, counting down.
AGCAACGTGGCGACCAACATGGTCACGTCGGCCCCGGCCATCAGCATTTTGATCACGTCTTCCGCTTTGTTGATGCCGGTGGTGGCGGCAAGGCTGGCCGGAATGCGATCGTGCAGCAGGGCAATCCAATTCAGCGGCAGCAGCATGTCGGAATGATGGCTGAGAATCAGGCTGGGCTGCACTTCCAGATTTTCGATATCAATATCCGGCTCATAAAAGCGGTTGAACAGCACTAGACCGTCGGCTCCGGCTTCGCACAGGCGCTTCGCTATATTCGCTGTATTGCTGAAATAGGGGCTGAGCTTCACTGCGAGGGGAATATTGACCACCGCTTTGACGGCATGAACAACGTCCAGATAATGCTGCTCCACATCCGCGCCGGACATCTCCAGATCGGTGGGAATCCAGTAAATATTGAGCTCGATCGCATCCGCCCCTGCTTCCTCCATCTGCTGGGCATAATCCGTCCAGCCACCGAGGGTAAAGCCGTTGAGGCTACCGATAATCGGCACATCGACCATGGCTTTCGCCATCCGAATATGGTCGAGGTACGCTTCTGTCCCCACATGAAACACTTCCGGCTCCGGAAAGTAGGTCAAGGCTTCGGCAAAGCTCTCGGTGCCATGCTCTAAGTGGTGATGCAGTTCCAGCCGCTCGCGTCGAATTTGCTCTTCAAACAAGGAGTGGAGCACGATCGCGGCCGCCCCAGAATCTTCGAGCCAGCGAATGTTGCTCAGCTCTTCAGTCAAGGGGCCAGCCGCCCCGACCACCAGAGGGGATTTCAGCGTCAGGCCCAGATAGGTTGTGGTTAAGTCCATCGTTGTTCTCCGTCAGGGAATTTGGGTGGCGGATCAGGGATCTGTAGATGGATTCCTCATGAACCCGCCGTAGGGTGGGCATTGCCCACCTTGAGAAAATGAGGTTTGGAACGAGCACCGCCCACCTTGTGATTGTGAGGCGGTGAGCGGTGCCCACCTACGCTGAGGTTGTCTGTGAGCCAGACCCGGACTCTTGCGAATCCTGGGTATCTGTCGGCTGACCTTCCGGTGATTTCACCGGTTTAAAGTTGCCGGGGGTCGCCTCCTTACGCGGCTGATAAGCCTTCCGAACCGGCATCTCGGGTTCCTCAGCGGGGTTGCGAGCCGCCAGATATTGGTACATATGCCAACGGGTTGAGACATCCTCACGGGCCTGCTTCAACAAGGTTTTCGCCGCTTCGGGGTTGCTGCGAAGGAGCATCTTGAAGCGGTTTTCGCTGTACATCGCCTCTTCCAGTGACTTCTTCGGCGTTCGGCTATCCAGCATCAGCGGATTCTCGCCCTGCTCGGCCTTGCGGGGGTCGTAGCGATACAGCAGCCAGCGGCCCGACTCCACTGCGAGTTGCTGCTGATCCATGCCCTTCGCCATGTTGATGCCGTGGGCAATGCAGTGGGAATAGGCCATGATCAGCGACGGCCCTTCGTAGGATTCCGCTTCCAAAAACGCCTTCAGGGTGTGCTCGTTGCGGGCACCCATGGCGACACTGGCGACGTAGACGTTGCCGTAGGTCATTGCCATTAGCCCCAGATCCTTCTTGGGCGCGGGTTTGCCGCCTGCTGCGAACTTCGCGACGGCTCCCCGTGGGGTGGCCTTCGACATCTGCCCGCCCGTGTTGGAATACACCTCGGTATCCATCACCAGCACGTTCACATTGCGGCCACTGGCGAGCACATGGTCGAGACCGCCGTAGCCGATGTCGTAGGCCCAGCCGTCACCGCCGACAATCCACACGCTCTTGCGCACCAGGTAATTGGCGAGAGATTTCAAATTGAGGATACGGTTGCGCAATCCGGGGGCGCGGCTCTCGGTGTCGGTGTCGAGTCCCGCCAACCAGTTGTCCAGATGGCCTTGCAACGCCTCGACCCATTCCCGCTGTTCGACGATGTCGGCCTCGTCCTTCTGCTCATTGTTCAGCAAATTTGTCGCCAGGTCGCGGGGCAGGCGGGAGGAGCCATTCAGCTCAAAGGCCAGGTATTGCAGCAGTTCGACGGCCTGCTCGCTTTGCTTGTCGACAGATAAGCGGAAGCCCAGGCCAAACTCGGCGTTGTCTTCAAACAGGGAGTTGGACCAGGCGGGGCCACGCCCTTCGGTGTTTTTGGTGTAAGGGGTGGTGGGCAAGTTGCCGCCATAGATGGAGGAACAGCCGGTGGCGTTGGCAATCAACATGCGATCGCCAAACAGTTGCGTCGCCAGCTTGATGTACGGCGTCTCGCCACAGCCCGCACAGGCACCCGAGAACTCGAACAGCGGCTGCTGCATTTGCTGGTGGGAGATTTTGTTCAGATTCAGGTCATTACGCTCGGGGTTCGGCAAGTCAAGGAAGAAGTCCCAATTGGCTCGCTCTTGCTCCCGCAGGGGCAGTTGGGCCTCCATGTTGATGGCTTTCTTGCTGGGTTCGGCCTTGTTCTTGGCGGGACACACTTCTACGCAGAGGGCACAGCCGGTACAGTCTTCCGCCGCCACTTGAATGGTGAATTGCAGATCTGACCAGGCTTTGTCCTTCGCGCCCGTGTGTTTGAAGGTATCCGGTGCGTTTTCTAATTGCCCCGGTTCATACACCTTCGAGCGAATCACCGCGTGGGGGCACACCATGACGCACTTGCCGCACTGCACACACACATCCGGATCCCAGGTGGGAATTTCTTGGCCGACGTTGCGCTTTTCGTACTGGGTGGTGCCCGTCGGATAGGTGCCGTCTGAGGGCAGAGCGCTGACGGGCAGGTCATCGCCGTGGCGGGCCATAATCTGCCCCAGCACGTCTTTCACAAAGTTAGGGGCAGTATCGGGTACCCATTGGTGGGTTGCGCTCTCGGATGAGACGCTGCCAACGGGCACTTCGTACAGGTAGCTGAGGGTGTTATCCACCGCCGTGATGTTCATGGCGACGATTTCTTCGCCCTTTTTGCCGTAGGTCTTGCGAATGGCCTGTTTGATGGCCGCGATCGCCTCTTCCCTCGGCAGCACCCCCGACAGCGCAAAGAAACAGGTTTGCATCACCGTATTGATGCGCCCCCGCATCCCCGCTTCATTCGCTACTTTGAAGGCGTTGATGGCGTAAACTTTCAGGTTTTTGTCGATGATGGCTTGCTGAATGGCTTGGGGCAGTCGCGCCCAGGTTTCTTCACCGCCATCAAAGGGCGAGTTGATCAGGAACGTGCCACCCACTTTCGCCTCGTTGAGAATTTCCAACTGCTGCAGGAATTCCCATTGGTGGCAGGCCACAAAATTCGCGCTGTCGATCAAGTAGGTAGAGCGGATGGGATCGGGGCCAAAGCGCAGGTGCGAGACCGTCACCGAACCGGATTTCTTCGAGTCGTAGACAAAGTAGCCCTGGGCGTAGTTGTCGGTATCGCCGCCGATGATTTTGATGGAGTTCTTGTTCGCGCCGACGGTGCCGTCTGAGCCCAGTCCGTAGAAAATGCCGCGCACCACGGTATCCGGCTCAATGGTGAAGCTAGGATCCCAGTCTAGGGAGGTCCGGGTGACATCGTCGTGAATGCCCACGGTGAAATGGTTTTGCGGATTGTCTTGATCTAAGTTGGCGAAGATGCCTTTGATCATCGCCGGGGTGAATTCCTTCGACGACAGGCCGTAGCGACCGCCCACCACCTTGGGATACGACTCGCGGGGATAGACAAAGTGGGGATTGTCCTCGTCCCCCTCCAGATGCACGGTGCCCTCTTGTTTCGGCAGTTCATGGACGGCGTGAACCACGTCCAGATAAAGCGGTTCGCCTGGAGCACCGGGTTCTTTGGTGCGATCGAGAACGGCGATCGCCTTCACCGTCTTGGGCAGGGACTTCATGAACTCGATGGAGTCAAAGGGGCGATACATCCGCACTTTCAGCACGCCGACCTTTTCCCCTTGAGCGGTCAGGTAGTCCACGGTTTCGTGGGCGGTTTCGCAGCCAGAGCCCATCAGCACGATCACTTTTTCGGCATCCGGCGCGCCGTGGTACTCGTACACCTTGTACTGGCGTCCGGTGAGGGCGGCGAACTCGTCCATCGCCTGCTGCACCGCGTCCGCACAGTCGTAGTAATAGCGGTTCACTGTTTCCCGCCCCTGGAAGTACACGTCGGGGTTTTGGGCGGTGCCGCGAATGACGGGGCGATCGGGGGTGAGCGATCGCGCTCGATGTTCCAGCACCAGATCCAGCGGCACAAACTGTTCCAACACTTCATCAGGGATCAGCTTCACTTTCTGCACTTCGTGGGAGGTGCGGAAGCCGTCGAAGAAGTGGAGGAAGGGAATGCGCGATTGCAGGGTGGCCTTGGTGGCGATCGCGGCTAAATCCTGCGCTTCTTGCACCGAGGCCGAACAGAGCATGGCGCAGCCCGTCGCCCGCGCCGCCATCACATCACTGTGATCCCCAAAAATGGATAGAGCCTGGGCGGCCAGCGATCGCGCCGCCACGTGAATCACCGCTGGTGACAGCTCTCCCGCAATTTTGTAAAGGTTGGGGAGCATCAGCATCAGCCCCTGGGAGGCAGTAAAGGTTGTGGTGACGGAACCGGCTTGGAGCGAGCCATGCACTGCCCCCGCCGCGCCGCCTTCGCTCTGCATTTCCACGACGGAGGGCACGGTGCCCCAAATATTGGGATTTCCGGAAGCGGCCCAGGCGTCCGACCATTCCCCCATGGGCGACGACGGCGTGATGGGATAGATAGCAACGACTTCGCTGAGGCGATACGCCACGCGAGCCACGGCTTCATTTCCGTCCAAGGTGGCAAAGAGTTGTTCTGTCATGATGGGCCCTCTAGGTGTGCTGGGCAACGAAATAACTGAGTTTTCCGCCAGGGCTGTCCTGAATTGGCAAGCAACATGAGGCCAGTGCAGCCCCCAGTGTCGTTGGAGAATTTGAGAACAGAATTTTCAGCTCAAACGGAAAAACAACTGATTTATTGAGACCAGATACAAGACCTTGATTTCCAAAAGATTGCTTTTACTTACTAACTGTTAAAGACACAATCCAAAGAACGCTTTGAAGTCTCATATGCCTCATATGTTGCCACCAAAAATTAAACCGAGACCGACTTTTTAGCTAAACTTTATCCCCTGTGTCAGGCTGCGATAACACCTCACAACTCATCCTCAGTGGAATCTGTAGTTCGCCAAGGCCTAGACTCGAAAGCCTCGCTCGGAAAGGATTAAGAGATTGAAATCTTCTGTATAAAAGCTTGACCTTTGTTTTGATATGGCTGTAGTGACTACTGCGGTCTAACTTTTTACTTTAGGAAAGTGATGGAGAAATCTATAATTTTGAGGATTGGAAATTTGGATGCTTTCGCGCCACAGCAGTACAGAATACAAAATCAGTTAATCTCAGGCCGCTCATCAAGCGATGGCAAGTTCTAATTCCGCATTCTCACGGAGAATAAATCTTAATTTGATGTTCAGATTTGCTGGCCTTTTCTGGATCGTTAATCACTAATTTTAGATTGTTGTTCTTTTTGGTTTACATTCCCTAATAAGTTGCTTTTTATTCACCTTCTAAGGTGTCGTAAGTGCTAGTTTGAAACGCTTGCCACTCTTGCAGTGCGGTCGGATCATCAGGGGTGTTGCGCTGGAGCAAAAAGACGCCAGAGGTCGCCGCAACGACGCCGTAGTCGCCGCTCTCCACCAGTCCTTGCACGACGGGCAGCCACTCCCGCAGGCGATCGCGGGACCCTGAAAAAGCCCCGGCATACTGCTGCAATTGCCAAAAATCCACCAGCACATAATCGACGTCCGCCGTTTTGCCCGTATCATCGCGAAACTGGAGGGCCGGAAAGCGCAACACCGCCCGCCGTCCGGATACGTGGGGCAAGAGGTTGTCGGTAGCGGTGACGCTAGCCTCGGGGGGAATTGGGGTGAGCAGCGATCGCACCTCGTTCGCGTGGCCCCACTGTTTCGTCAATGTCAGATGCACCCACGGATCCACCGAGTCGGGGATGATAAACGACCAGGTGCGCGACGGATTGAGCGTAAACGTAAACAGCAAGCTGAGGCACAGGCAGGCCGCCCACAGGCTACGCGTGCGGCGAGACAGCTTTGGTCCCCGATGGCTCCACCACACCACCGCGCCATAAAACATGCCTGGCACCACCATCACGGTGTAACGGAGTTGCATTGACAGGGCAATTTCTGTGTCTGACCGCAGCAGTAAGGTCGCCAAGGGCGGCGCGGTGCAAAGCCAAGCGGCGGGCGAAATCGCGGGCACAAACAGCAGCGGCAACCAGTGCCCCAGCATGAACCGCACGGTGTTGCCCAGCGGCATGAACAGATCAACGAGGACGCGATCGGGACGCTTTAGAAATGCCACCAGTAGATCCACCGTCGAGGCATCCCCCGTCACGTAATCGGCGTAAGAAAAGGCTAAAAAGTTCGTCCCCACTTCTTCAGAAAATAGGGGCATCAGCAGCGTGGTGGTGATCACCAAATGGGCCACACTGGCCACACAGAGTCCTGCCCCAAACCAGGGATGCCGCCGACTGAGTAAAAAGTAGAGCCCAAAGCCAAACAAAATGATGCCGACATCTTCGCGGCAGAGAAAGACGAGGATGGTCGCCGCGATCGCCCAGCCCCACCGCTGCCGCTCTACCGCGAGCAGCAGCAAAAAAATCCATAGCGGAATCTGAGCAAAGTCATGGAAATTGGCCAAATGCGGCGCAATGACCGCTTGGGCGCAAAAATAACCCAGCGTAATCCACAGCGCTACTTGTTCAGACAATTGTTGCCGTGCCAGAAAATAGAGTGCGATTCCCCCGGCGGTCACCAGCGTCACCTGCAGCACCAGCAACGTTGCGGAATGGGGCAACAGGTAATACAGCGGTAGCCACAGCAAATGAATTGGGGTGAAATGCTGGCCGAGCCGTTGATACGTCACATCCGGGACTTGATCGCCAAAGAGTACGGCGGCCGACTCCCCCGACGAAAGCGTGCCTTGAAAAAATTGGCCGTGGATACCATTCCAAAAAATCTGATTAAAAATGCCCTGGTCATGGGTGGAAAAACTCGGGTACATGGCCCAGTGCCGATTGAGAACGCTGAGCGTCATTAGCACCCAAAAAATTCCTGCGGCCCACAGCACCCGTCGATGATTCGCCATCCAGTCCAAAGCACGCATACGGTTCCAGCACGTAAAAGGGCTTCCCTATTCTCACTGGCGCTGGCGCTGAAAATCAAAAATATAGCGTTGCGCAGCTAGCTCCGTTGATCTCTTGAGCAGAAAAACGAGGAGCTTAGAAAGCAGGATTTTATAAAATCCAAGTTTTATCGGGTAGGCTTCTTGTCTGCTCCGGGACAGCCGAGACGGCTGTCCACACTTAGATTAAATTTCTATTCTTTAACCTTTTGGGCTCTCGGTACCTGACTGCGGATTGTTATGTCCCTGCTCGGTCATGGGCCAGGGACACGTCAATACTAAATGTTGGGCTAGTAGCGGGGGCTAAGGCGGCGAGCACCAAAGTTGGAAGTGTTGTGGGTCGCAGGGCAAACGCATACTAATTTGAGTCTGACGAGGGAATGGGCATTTCAGCGCTCAGCAACGTTCAAAAAGCCTCTATTTTTCGCAATAAGGCGGCCAGAACCTATCCTTATTGCGAAAATGTCGAAGTATGCGTTTGCCCTGTTGTGGGTCGTCCCAGAGTTGACCCACGCGACGAGATACCCCAATCTGTCAGTTGACCGAGCCCTAGGGGGAGCCGATCACCTTTTTGAAAAAGTCGAGCTTGCCAGCATACGGGGCGTAGCGCCAGTCCAGATCAAACCAAAATGGCTTTTTGAGCACACTTTTCATATGTGAAAAGGTCTCGAAGCTGGTTTTGCCGTGGTAAGCGCCGATGCCGCTATCCCCCACGCCGCCGAAGGGCAGTCCCCAAATAGCGGCCTGCAAAAAGACGTCATTGAGACAAACGCCCCCCGATGAGGTCGTTCTGAGCACCTGCTGCTGTAGCGCGGCATTTTTGGTGAACAGATAGAGGGCTAACGGTTTGGGACGAGCGTTGATTTGAGCGATCGCGTCCTCGATCTTTTGATAAGTCAGCACTGGCAAAATCGGGCCAAAAATTTCCTCCTGCATGATGGGACTGTCCCACGTCACGTCAGTCAGGATGGTGGGGGCGATGTAGCGGTCATCCCGGTTAGTTTCGCCACCGATGTAGACCGATGCGTTCGCCATGAGCCCGGTCAGTCGGTCAAACTGGCGATCGTTAATGATTCTGGCTAAGTCGGGACTCTGGGCCGGATCATCGCCAAAATAAGCCTGTATCGTCTCTTTCAGCGCAGCCAAAAACTCCGATTTGATCGACTCCTGGAGCAGTAAATAATCGGGCGCGATACAGGTTTGTCCGGCATTCACAAACTTGCCCCATACGATGCGCTGGGCCGCGACTGCAATATTGATGTCTTGATCGACAATACACGGACTTTTGCCCCCCAGTTCCAGCGTCACTGGGGTCAGTTGCTGGGCCGCTGCTGCCATGACGATTTGACCAATGCGGGTGCCCCCGGTGAAGAAGATGTGGTCAAACTTTTGGGCCAGCAGTGCTTGCGCCGTGGCCACGCCCCCTTCCATGGCGGCAATGTATTCGGGCGGAAAGGTGTCGCGCACGAGGTCGGCCACCACCTTGGACATCGCCGGGGCCAGTTCGGAGGGTTTGATCAACGCACAGTTGCCCGCCGCGATCGCCCCGATCAATGGCGAAATCACCAGTTGAAACGGATAATTCCACGGGCCAATAATCAGCACCACCCCCAAGGGATCAGGCTGCACCCAGGCCGATCCTGGCAGTTGCGTCAGCGGCAAGCTCACCCGGCGGGGTTTGGCCCATTGCTTCAGGTGCTTGAGCACATATTTCAGCTCGTCGAGCACGCCAATTTCAAAATAGCTTTCAAACTCAGGGCGGCCCAAGTCGGCCTTGACCGCCTCGACAATCGCGTCTTGCCGCTCGATGATGGCGGCCTGCAATCGCTTGAGCTGGGCCACCCGAAACTCGACAGAGACGGTTGCCCCCGTCGCGAAATAGGCCCGCTGCGCCTGGAGCAGCGCTGCTGCTTGAGACTCAACTGACTGTTCAGGGGTAGAGAGGGCCGTCATAGGGCTTACCGATCGCGTCCTCACCATCATAGAAAACCTGGGGGGGATCAGCAGAGGCGACGTTGTGCATGATTGCCGTCCTCGCTAGGGATGATGGGTTATGTCAGTTGAGGAGAAAACTGCGTCATCATCACCGGGCCTAACAGGTACTCATGGCGATCGCACTGCAAGCCGGCCTGTTCTCCCAAGGTCGCTCGTGCGGCGGCAGTGTAAAAGGTGACTCCTGCGGGGGTGATGCCGCGATGGGTGATGTCTTGTCCCATCCAGGCGGGCGGCGTAAAGTCGGCGAGATAAAAGTGTCCCGTCGGTTTCAGCAGGGGGGCGATCGCCCGTAGCGCCGCGAGTGGATCGGGGTAGTGCAAAAAACTAATACAGCAAAACACCGCGTCAAACGACTGGGCTGCAAACGCCGCCTCGGTCACATTACCCTCGATAAATTGCAGGCGATCGCCCTCTTGGGTTTGTTTACGGGCTTGAGCCAACATCCCCGGTGACAAATCCAACCCGACGCCAGATAGCGTGGGCGATCGCTGGGCTAAGCGATGCAGCAGTTTGCCCGTTCCGCAGCCCACATCCAGCACGTAGGCAGCTTCCGGCAGATCCACATACTCCAACAGGCGCACATGCACCGCCTGATAAAACACCGACGGCAGCAACCCGTCATATATCGGTGCCCAACGGTCAAAAAACGTCCGTTTATCCATCGTGTCTCGCCGTCGTCAAGGTGAGCATTAAGCGTGAATACTATCATCTGGCATGGTGGTGCCCGTCAAAATCGCGTCCATGAGAATGGCACTGCTGATTTCAGCCCGGGTGAGAATGGCCTCGGTCAAATCTGCCCCGGTTAAATCAGTCCGCCCTAAGTACGCTTCAATCAACGTCGCCGATTGCAACTGCGCCCGCCGTAAATCAGCCCGACTCAAGTCCACCAAATTCAAATTGCTGCGCGTTAGCACCGCATCTTGTAAGTTGGCCTGCCGCAAAATCGCATCGGTCAGGCGAATATCGTACATGGTGGCCTGAGCCAAGTTTGCTTCCGACAAGTCCGCGCGATTGACCGAGGCATTGGTCAAATCGGCTTCGGCCAGGTTGGCTCCGGCCAGCTTGGCGTCACTCAGGTTGGCCTCCTTGAGATAGGCCTGAGACAGGTTAGCCCCGTGCAAATCCGCATTTTGAAAGGTGACGTTGGCTAAATTTGCGCCGCTCAAATCGACGTAGGCCAAGTCGGCTCCGCGCAAATTCGCCCCTTCGAGATCAGCCTGATGCAGGTTTGCCCCCCGCAAATTCGCCACATATTTGCGATCTTCCTGTCGCAGATTTGCCCCCCGCAGACACGCGCCGGTTAAGTTCGCCCCGCTGAGGTCGGCATTGCGCAAGTCGGCCTCAATGAGATTGGCATCCATCAGATCAGCCAACATCAACTGGGCACTCCGCAGGTCAGCGCCTTGTAAGCTGACCCCATGTAAGTTGGCATCGCTCAGGTTGGCTTTACTCAGGTTGGCCTGATTGAGATTGGCACCCGATAGTTGGGCTTTTGCCAGGTTGGCCTGTTGCAAATTGGCCCGCGTGAGAAAGGCAAAGGTGAGAATGGCTCCTTCTAAATCGGCCAGCTGCAAGTTGGCGCCAATGAGATCGGCGGCGGTGAGGTCAATCCCGTTGAGGGAAAAGCCCTTAAAGTTGGTCTTGCCTGCGGCATAGCGTTTGAGGAGTTCTTGTGGGGTCATGAGTGAAGGGCACTATGGCGGCAAATCATGCAGAGCCGAAGCACGGGGCAAAACCGTTCGGGAAAAAGCGACGGTGCCCAGTCACCTTAAGGATAAAACGGTTTCATCGCTTGCAAAATTGCCCCCGCCGTTTGGATGTTTTCGCCGACATTTTCAACACAGTGACACATGATGGTTAGCTTACTTTCTAGATCGGAGAAGGTTTGACAGTATGCAAAGGTTTCATGCAGTAGGTCATCCAAAGATTTTGATTTCAGCAAAATCCAGTCTTGGCGGCTAGCGGTAAATGGACTTCTCACCGTCGAGAGCAGCAGGATTTTGGCTCGTAGCGGATTGGTGTATCGCATGATTTCTAGGCGCAGGCTGTAAAAGTTGGCGCGATCGCGCGATTTGGCGGGCGCGGTCTGTTCGGGGGCGATCGCTGAGTTCGGACTCGCTGCTGGATGCCGCTGGGCGCAGGTTTGCTCACCGGAGGCATCTAAACTGACCCAGTTTGTTAATGATGTGATGCCATCGTCGCCGGGGATCAGGGCGGTGTCAGTGCGCAACACGGTGGCTTCTTCATCACTCGTGGATGGATGATCGGCTAGTGCAGTTGCAGACACCATCTCAGACGCTGTCGCAGCGTAGATGGGATGCATCGCTTCGGAAATGACTAGGGCAAGTTGGGTGTAACGGGCTTTGCGATTGAGCCGCTTAATAATGCGTTCCAGATGGTAGCTGAGGTCGCTCTCGGTGGGGGCCACGTTGTGAACTTCGGCGACTAACTCGGCCAGGGTATGCAGTGCCAGCACCGCCGGATCGTTTTCCCAGGTGGAGTACAGAATGGCATATAGCAGCTTTTTAATGCGCTGGCGATCGCTATGCTGCATCAGCCTTTGAGCCGCTTGCTGATACATTTCCTGACAGTGCGCCAGCGAGCCTGAGGTGGCGATGACCGTGCCGTCGGACGGTTCGTCAGGCTGATCGTACATCGGCTCTAACACGGTCAAAATCGTGTCCGCGATCGCCAGATAAATGTCCTTATGGTTCAACCGCGACGCCATGGTTTGCAGGGCCTTTTCTAACGCGATCAGCGTGTGATATCGCTGTCGCAGCTGTGACAGCATCATCTGGAGATCAAACTGGGCTAAAACCTTGGCGTCGTTTTCCCAGACTCCTTGATAGGTGCCAAACACCAGTTTTTGGATGCGCCGATATTGCGGGTCTTGCTGTAGCGTGGCAACAGCGGCCTCTAACGTTGAGGTTGCGCTAGTGGAAGCAGCAGCGGATGGGTGAGCAACCACCATCGTGGCTGATTGACCGTAAGGCGGAATTTGGTATGCCGTCACCGGCTCTTGAATATTTTTGAGTTTGAGCGGCCCCAAAAAACTGGCATTGATATCCAGGCGGGCTTTCACCACATCGTAGACGGTCTGCGAAATGCAGATGCCGCCTGGGGCCGATTTCGTTTGCAGGCGGGCGGCAATATTCACCCCATTGCCCAGCACATCATCCTGACTAAACAACACATCGCCTAAATGGATGCCAATGCGGTGCTGTAAATATTCTTCGGGGGGGAGGCCTTCGGATAGCTTCGTCAGCTGTTTTTGGACTTCTTGACTGCATAAAACCGCCTGCACCGCACTATAAAACGACATCAACAGGCCGTCTCCGGTTGATTTCAGCACATTGCCGCCAAAGCATTCACATTGCTCAGCAATCAGGTCCAGGTCGCGCTGAATCAGGGCCAAGGTGCCCTCTTCATCCACCGACATGCGAGCACTAAAACTCACGGCATCGGTCAAGACGATGGCGGCTAGGGCTCTCTCGGCGGGAGGGTGGATACTGCTGGGCTTCATAGTGATGGGCAAGTGCTCGATTCGCAGGAAATAGCAACCAAACATAGCTTTCCCTAGTTCAGAAGCTGATTCAGCAACTTATTCACAAGTCTGCGCAGAAATGCCGCCAGATTGATCACGCCACCTTCTGAACCGCAGGATTGTGCTCTGGTGCTCTCGCCACCCGCGATCGCGCCATCGTGGTGGTGGCAATTTTTGTGACCCACCCGGCTAGGACTTGATATCCGCGATCGCGCTGCGGGCCATGGAGGCGATCGCTTGATCCGTCGCTTTCGGTAGCTGATAGTATTTACCCCCGGCGGTTTTGGCGAGTTCCTTGCCAAAACCTGTGGACACAAATTTGCGCTCTGTATCAATCACCAGGAGTTGAAAACCAGTGGCGCGAATGCGGCCTGCAATATCCAGCAGTTCTTGTTTAATGTCCGGCTTCTCTTCGGGATCAATGGTTTCGCCGAGCGATCGCGCTAGCGGAATATTGCCCCGGCCATCGGTGATCGCCACAATCACCACATTGCCAATGTCGCCCGACTGCTGGGCATTAGTGCCAATGCGCACCGCTTGTGACAAGCCATGGGCTAGGGGCGAGCCGCCGCCGCAAGGCATCCGTTCCAATCGCCGTCGGGCCATGGAGATCGAACGAGTAGGCGGCAGCAATACCTCCGCCTGCTCGCCTCGAAAGGGAATCAACGCCACCTCATCCCGATTTTGGTATGCATCGTTGAGCAACTGCAGCACTGCGCCCTTGGCCGACTGCATGCGATTCAGCGCCATTGAACCCGATGCATCCACCACAAACACAATGAGCGAACCGGCGCGCCGGGCCAGCTTTTTCGCCCGCATGTCCCCTTGTTCAACAATGACCTTGCGATGGGGCTCCCGCGCCCGCCGCGATTTTTGGTAAGGGGCCGCCGCTCGCAGGGTGGCATCCACGGCGATGCGCCGCACCGGCCCCTGGGGCAACATCGGCTTAATGTAGCGTCCCCGGTCTTCTGAAATCACGAGGCTTTGGCTGCCCGATTTACCTTGCTGGGTCAGTGATTGCGCAAACATCAGCAATGACGGATCGATCATCACCCCTTCGGGATCAAACACAAATTCCTCGGGCAAGCTGGGCGGGGGCTCTTCCGTTTGCTCATCATCTTCGTCCTGATCATCCTCAGAGTCGTCATTGTCGTCATCTTGAGAGTCTTCCGGTTGATCGTCCTCATTTTGATTCTGCGGCGGCGGTGGTGGTGGTGGCTGTTGTTCGTCTTCGGGGGGTGGCATTTGCACGGCCCGAGGCAAAATTACCAGCTCTACCGCGACGCGCAGGTCTTCGGCGGTGACTGTTGCCCGACCATCCAACGCTGCATGGGCCTTGGCTACGCGCACGGCAAAGAGTTCGGCTCGGTGTCCCTGCACGCCGCCGCGCAGTGCTTCAGTCACTAAATACTGCACTTGCTCACGGGTAATGGTGACGTCTTTGAGCCATTCCCGCGCCAAAATGATCTGGGTTTTCAGCGCTTCAATTTCTTCCGCATATTCCGCCAAAAAGGCTTGGGGATCGTTGGTGAAGCGGGTGAACTGATCGACCACACCCACGCGGTTTTCTAACGAGAGCGTTTGGTCGGCAGAGAGGGCGATCGCAATGCGGTCCAATAAATGATCTCGCAGTGGCCCTTCTTCCGGGTTGTAAGTTGCAATTAATAGAGGCGTACAGGGGTGTTGAAAGCTGATCCCTTCCCGCTCAATTTGATTTCGCTGCTCAGTCAGTGCCGATAACAGTAAATTACTGGCCTGATCATCAAGCAAATTAATTTCGTCAATATATAGTACGCCCCGGTTAGCATCAGCAAGCAGACCAGGCTGAAAGACGGTTTCTCCTGCTTGGATGGATTTGGCCACATCGACTGACCCCAGCAGCCGATCTTCTGTCACCCCCAGCGGAATCTGCACAAACGGTGCAGGAATCACTTTCGTCGGCAGTTCATCCAACTCTCGGGGTTCTGAGCCCAGCCGGTCCAAGGTTTCGTCATCCCATAACAAAGGATCGGTGGGATCCGCATTACAACAAGAGCCTTCGATTACCTCAATCGGCGGCAATAATTGGTGAATCGCTCTTGCCATCACCGATTTCGCCGTTCCTCGACGTCCGGCAATGACCACCCCGCCTAGCTTGGGATCAACTGCTGCTAGCAGCAACGCCAGCTTAATGGCTGCTTGATCAACCACCGCCGTCAAGGGGAACACAGTGGGCATTTCAGGACGTTCCGCCGTTAGCATTCAAACTTCCTTCGATAAAACGAACAATCAATGTCAGTCAGGACCGTCGCGCTTGCCAAACCAGCACACTCGGTGTCCGCAACCGCAGCACTTGACCAAGGCTTAGTCTGTGGGTCTGTAAAAACCACGCATAAGCCCAACGATCCTACAAACAGCGAGGCTAATATCCTCAGATTTTCAGAGTATCAGGAATCTTTATAGAAAACCCTGCTTACCCTTCGTTTCATGAGCTTGCCCCCAAGCTCTAAAGACAGGAGATCAGGAGATAACGAGATGGTTTATATTCTCATCCTCGACTATCTTGGCTGAGAGTCAGTTGCTCATATCTGAAGCAAGGCGGCGGAATCACAAAGATTCTTACTGTAGACAGTCGGCGCTCAACCGCTGACTGCTATACCTGTACTCACAGCCCCAATGTCTTCGGTCAGCCTGCTATGACACCTGCAATTCAGTGGTATCCCGGTCACATCGCCAAGGCCGAAAAAGCGCTTCAAGAGCAACTGAAGCGTGTTGATGTGGTGCTAGAAGTCCGGGATGCCCGAGTGCCTCTCGCTACCCAACATCCCCAGATTTCGCAGTGGATTGCTGGCAAAGAGCATATCTTGGTGATTAATCGCGTAGACATGGTCTCGAAAACGGCTCGCACCCAATGGGAGACTTGGCTGAGAGACCAGGGACAAATTCCATACTTCACCAATGCGCAAGAAGGCAAAGGGGTTGCGGGCATTGCGAAAGCGGCTCAAGTGGCTGGACAACAGATGAATCAGCGCCGCCGCGATCGCGGCATGCGTCCCCGCGCAGTGCGGGCTGTAGTCATCGGCTTCCCCAATGTCGGCAAGTCAGCCCTCATCAATCGCCTGGTGAAGAAAAAAGTGGTTGAAAGCGCCCGCAAGCCAGGCGTTACCCGCCAACTCCGCTGGATCCGCATCACTGATGATCTCGAATTGTTAGATGCCCCTGGAATTTTACCTGCACTTTTAAAGGATCAGGAGGCGGCCCTGAAGCTCGCCATCTGTGACGACATTGGTCAGGCTGCTTATGACAACCAACGCATTGCCAGCAGCTTGGTGGAGTTATTCAAGACGTTAGATGGGCAAACTGAAGAAGCTACTTACTTGGCTGCGTTAGACCAACGCTATGACCTTGCAGCTTTTGACATGACAGGAGAAACCTATTTGCAACAGCTTGCCAACTTGCGATATCAGGGCGATCGTGAACGCGCTGCCCGCACTTTACTCCGCGATTATCGAGTCGGTTACTTGGGGCAGCTACCGCTGGAATGGCCTGACTAAAGAAAAGTGATGAAAAAGTTCATCTACAAACATCGCTTCTCCCTAAAAGACTGGGTATTCTCATCTAAGCGGAATCACTGACTAGCAAGACTTTCAAGTGCGGTCGTTCTGACAGAGAGGATTGTGGCTGAGCTGCTTCAAGTGATTGAAATTCACTGCTTGCTGACCTTCAGTGCTTTCATACTTAAAAGACAAACATTGTTCATCTTGCCAATTAGGTTGGACAGCCTGTTAATTTAAATGCTTTCCGAGTTCAGAATGGCGTAACTGTAATGTTCCAGTTTACTTGTCCCTTTGAGGTTCTATGCCTGTAAAAGTTCAGGGAGAAGGCGAATTGAATATAAAAAAAGATAACTTAACTATCCACAACAAAATTTGGCCGAGTAAAGTTTCGATCATTGTCGGTGATTTATCGGCAGAAGGTGCAGGTCGCTGGGGCGGTGCTGTTCGACCATTTCTATTGGCAACAGCCCTGCGGCAATTGGGGATAGCTGTTGAGATACTAGGGTTTACTAATGACAATATTCCTTTGTCCATTGCACCTGAAGTAACGATCAAAAGATTTCCCCAGACTCAATATCCTCGCTTTTTGAACTCAGCTCGATGCTTAATACAAGCGATCGAAGGCGATATCATCTATGCCTATAAGACGAAAGCAAGTAGCTTTGGCGTCGGTCTGTTGGCTAAAAAATGGTATAAAAAGCCGCTGATTTTAGATATTGATGATTGGGAAATGAGTTGGCATGGTGGTGACCAGTGGCGTTATCAACCCTCTTTCAGACAGCGTTATCGAGATCTAGTAAAGCCGAATGGGGCATTGCGACAACCTGATAATCCTGTCTATCTGAAGCAGATGGAGAAGCGGATTTCACAAGCTGATGCCGTCACAGTACACACCTCATTCCTACAATATAAATTTGGCGGCATCTGTATTCCCAATGGTAAGAATATTCATCAGTTTAACCCTGAAAAGTATGACAGTGCTAGCAGTCGGCAACAGTTTGGACTGGAAGATTATAAGGTTCTAATGTTTCCAGGAGCTCCACGTCCATATAAAGGTTTAGAAGACTTACTAATTGCCTTGGAAATTTTGAAGCAGCCAAACCTACGGTTGGTTATTGTTGGCGGTAGTCCCTACGATGACTATGATCAGCAATTGCATGAGCGTTGGGGGCAATACATCATTCAGTTGCCTAAGTTGTCCTATGAAGAAATGCCTAGAATTGTCTCCGCCGCCGATATTATCGTTGTGCCTCAGAGGGATACTGCGGCAGCTCAGGCTCAATTTCCACTCAAACTCACCGACGGAATGGCGATGGCAAAGCCGATTTTAGCTACTTCAGTAGGTGATATTCCAGTGATTCTCGGTGACACTGGTTATATTGTTCCACCTGGAGATAGTAAAGCAATGGCTCATAAAATCGCTGAGATTTTGAATAATCCAGAAGCTGCCCGACATAAGGGATATCGGGCCAGAGAGCGATGTATTCAGCATTACAGTATTGATGCTATGGCTACCTCTCTCTCCGCTCAGGTTTTGCACCTCACTGGTGCAGAAAAGTTTTGAGAGTAAAGTATCGGTAGTCTCATCGTGAGAAAGTCGTCACTTTCGAGAACTCAATGCGGCACAATTGCTCGAATCGTTGCCAGTGTGAAGCATAGGCTTTGGGTGGGCTACGTTGGGGGAGGGGCGTGAGCGGGGGCAACGGCAGTTGCCGATAAGCGCGTTGGGCAATTTCTCGGAGGCCCAACTGCAACCAACTCAAGCCTCGCTGACCTGCCCGTCAAGCTGCAGACGTGGGCCAGCCCTGACCAGCAGTATCCCCAACATCAGCGACGGCCCTGTCGCCTGGAATTCATAGTTCAAACCGACAAGTATGCTCCTGACTGATCTTTTGTCAGCCAACCAGTAAGAGGATGTTTGAGAATTCATCCGAGGTATCAAATTAGGCTAAGCGTCGCACCATAATCCGAATCATAGCGAGGTAGATGAATGCCTCACTGGNNNAGGGCTGATGGTTCGTATCTTCAGCTTATGGCGAGTGAGCTTTTTTACTGACTGAGCGATTTATCAAACATCCTCTAAGGAGACTTGCAAGTTTTTTGAACTTCTCTATCATCGTCGCTCGCTCTTTTCAGTTTTAGAAAGTTTTGATTTAGGGCTATTCTTTATAATAGCAGAGGTACCATTCGATGAATTTTTGAATGCCATTTTCGACTGAGGTGGCTGGCTTGAAATCAATGTCTATCATTAAGTCGTTGATATCTGCATGAGTCGCAACGACATCTCCTGGCTGCATAGGCTTCATGATTTTCTTGGCTGATTTGCCCATCGCCTTTTCGATGACTTCGATGAAAGCTATTAGCTCTACAGGCTGATGATTGCCAATGTTATAAATTTTGTACTGAGCTTTGGAATTAATCTCGTTATTGGTGGCAACTTGATTGGGTAAGTGATCTAACAAGCGAATTATGCCTTCAACAACGTCGTCTATGTAGGTAAAGTCACGCTTCATTTGTCCTTGATTGTAGACCTCAATGGGGCGTCCATGAGCGATCGCATCGACGAATTTGAAGTACGCCATGTCAGGACGCCCCCATGGTCCATAGACAGTAAAGAAGCGCAATCCAGTTACTGGAAAGTTGTATAGATGACTGTAGGCGTGGGCCATCAGTTCGTTTGCTTTTTTGGTTGCTGCATACAAAGATACTGGATGGTCAACCGCATCTTGGGTTGAAAACGGTACCTTGGTATTGGCTCCATATACTGAGCTGGAAGACGCAAAAATCAAATGCTGTAAATCAGCACTGTGACGACATCCTTCAAGAATATTGAGAAAGCCAGAAAGATTGCTATCTGCATAGGCATACGGATTTTGTAATGAATAGCGAACACCGGCTTGAGCAGCTAAATGAATGACATGAGTAAAAGAATTTTGACTAAATAATTTTTCAACGCCAGAACGATCATTTAAATCTATTTTCTGGAACGTGAACTTAGGATCGGCTGTGATTTGGGCCAAGCGATCGCGCTTCAACTGTACAGAGTAGTAATCATTAAGGTTGTCAATACCATAAACTTCTTGTCCAGCGTCTAATAGCTTTCGAGAAACATGAAAGCCTATAAAACCAGCTGCACCAGTAATTAGAATTGTCATAATCTTTTGTATATAAAGCGGGTGTATATAAAGCGGTCTTGCTCCAAGGATGGTATCATCGCGCCGCTAATGTGCGCACTCACAAAGGTGACCGAATAACTTAAAATGCCATCATGATGATAAGTGTACAAATAGATGCTCCCTACTGGTGAAATACCTTCCAGAAAAGGAATGTAGGCAGGCACGGAACTGCTCGACGGGTCCTCTGTGGAGAGCAT
The DNA here is from genome assembly GCF_004212215.1 of Leptolyngbya iicbica LK. Taxonomy (NCBI): domain Bacteria; kingdom Bacillati; phylum Cyanobacteriota; class Cyanophyceae; order Leptolyngbyales; family Leptolyngbyaceae; genus Leptolyngbya; species Leptolyngbya iicbica. The sequence continues at coordinate 928,156 of NZ_QVFV01000002.1, read as the reverse complement.
ACTGGGCGGCTTGGATACTAAGCTGACACCTGAAAATAAACTACACCGATTGTTTCCATCCTGACCGCGTTGACAGTCGCGCGCGGGAACGCAGATCGTCCAAATGCCTTTCACTACTATGTCTCGCTTTAGCTGAATAGTCGACATTGACCATGGTGCCGCAGCAGGTGATCGCAAAGTACTAGAGCCATCATGGCTTCTACCATTGGTACGGCACGGGGCAAAACGCAGGGATCATGCCGCCCCCGAGCTGCCAGAACGGTGGCAGTGCCGTCGTTAGTCACGGTGTTTTGCGCTTTGCGAATTGTCGCAGTCGGTTTAAATGCGGCGCGAATGATGATGTTTTCACCATTGGTAATGCCGCCTTGGGTGCCGCCAGAACGGTTCGTGCGGGTACGCCAGTTGCCTGTTTCGTCGGTGTAGTACTCGTCGTTATGTTGGCTGCCGGTTAGCAATGTGCCGGCAAAGCCAGAGCCGAGTTCAAATCCCTTGCTGGCAGGTAATGACATCACGCCTTTGGCGAGGTCGGCTTCAAGCTTGTCAAACACGGGAGAACCGAGTCCTTTAGGGACGCGGCGAGCCACACACTCGACGACGCCACCGATGGAATCGCCTTGATCGCGGATCTGCTCAATGCGGTCGATCATATGTTGAGCCGCTTCGGCATCGGGGCAGCGGACAATGTTGCTTTCTACCTGTTCTAGGGTGACGGTGTCAGGGTCAATGACGCTTTCGATGTCTTGGATGCGCTTGACGTAACCAATGATTTCGACCCCAGCGTATTGCTGGAGAATTTTTTTGGCGATCGCACCAGCGGCGACCCGGCCAATGGTTTCCCGCGCGGATGAACGCCCGCCCCCTTGATAGTTGCGAAAGCCATATTTGCTGTCATAGGTCGCGTCGGCGTGGGAGGGGCGATAGGTCGTCGCCATCTCGCTGTAGTCTTGGGGGCGCGTGTCTTTATTGCGCACCATGATGGAGATGGGGGTGCCTAACGTTTTGCCCTGAAAGACGCCAGACAGAATCTCGCAGCGATCGGCTTCTTTGCGAGGAGTGGTGATTTTACTCTGGCCCGGACGGCGGCGATCAAGTTCTACTTGAATCTCTTCGGGGGTAATTTCAATTTGGGGTGGACATCCATCAATAACGACGCCTACGGCACCTCCATGGGACTCGCCAAAGGTGGTGATGCGAAAAAGATGTCCAAATGTGTTGCCCATAAAGCCTAAATTGCCCAGCCGAAAAGGTTTGTAGAACTGAACGGAAATGCTGTTTAAGGTTCACTTCTAGACTCTCATCCTAGTACAGTCTGAGGAGTCTTGATGGGGAAAGTCATCGACTCTTGCTAGGTGCGCTGTCGCTGTTGCCACTGCTTGAAGGCAAGATAACAGTGCAGCACCCACTGTTCCCACTGGGGACGATGCTTTTTGTAGTAGTAGCGCTGACTGCGGCGATATTCGGCGGCCATTTTGCCTGCGACTTGGGCAACGGAAAAGCCTCCGATATGAATCAGAGCAACGTCTGGCGTGTAGAGTAAATGATATCCAGCATTGCGAAAACGCTGGCACAAATCGGACTCTTCGAAATACATAAAAAAGTTTTCGTCAAAGCCGCCAATCTCGAAGAAGTGCGATCGCCGCATCAACATCGCCGCCCCGACCAGAATATCGACATCCCGATCAGCCTGATACTGCTGTGCCAGAGCTGCTCGAAGGGCGGGTTGACGATACTTTCGCACCGCTTGCAGTGTGCGCCACTCTCCCCATAAGCCGATTGCATAAGCGGTTGAAAGTTGGAAGCTACCGTCAGGATTCAGCAAACGCGGCCCGACGATGCCCAGCCGGGGAGAAGACTCTAGCTTATTCACCAAAGTGGGCAGAATATTTTGCTGAATGAGGGTGTCAGAATTGAGTAGGAATAGATGCGTGCCTTGAGCGTGATGTGCGCCAATATTATTCGCTGCACCAAAGCCTAAATTCTTAGCCTGGCGCAATAGTTTAACTGTGGGAAATTGCTGCTCAATGAAATCAGGACTGCGATCGCGGGAATCATTATCGACCACGATGACTTCAATGCTTGCAGTGTCCAAATTTTGAAAAATGGACGTCAGGCAATCGATGACCACATCGCCGCCGTTGTAGTTGACAATAATAATCGAAACGTTTGGATTACTCACTTCGAGCTAAATATCAATACTCGCTCAAAGAACCAGTCTTTGACTTTTAACCAGTCAAGCACAAATTTATTGACCCATAAACGCAGCGCACATCCTCGGGCTCCGTATCCTTTAAAAACACTATAAACACCTAGCTGTAAAATTGGCCAACCGAAATCGATTCTGTTCTCCGGAATCGGATTGAGTTTACTGGCAATTTGGGGTGGATAAAAGCGCTGATAGAATGCTCGGCTCAGGGCCTCATGAATGGAGTAGCTTTTGAGGGTGAGACGCCCTCTTTTAGCTAACCATTCTTCGAGTTCAACGCGAATGGTTCCTGCAAATTCTCGGGCTCCGACAACGTTATCGCCATGTTGCCGATACTGAACTAAAGGCTGCCGGAGATGGGCAATGTTACCTCGATGGGAGGCTACAAGAGCCATCCAGTGGTCGTGATACCAGGCGGTTGAACTATGTTGCTTAGGGAATGGCAACAGATCGGGAATTAAGATTCGCCGAATCATGACAGTGCATCCGGTGACAGAGTTGCGCAGCAACAGCAATTTCGAGTTCAGGTTTTCAGGACAGCGTTTTTCGTAGTCCCAAACGGACGAATGGAGCAGCTGCCCCTGACTATCAATGAGCTCTAAATCAGAGTGTGCCAGTAGGGCATCTTGGGATTCAATTTCACGGAGTAGAGTTTCGAGCTTTTCAGGATGCCAAATATCGTCCTGATCGGAAAATGCCAGATGGGTGATCTCCGGGCGATCGCTAAAATATTCAATGCCAGATTCAAAGTTATGATAAGCGCCTAAATTTTGCGGTTGAACGTAGTAAATAAACCGCGCATCGTCAGCAATTTCGGTGCGAATAAAGTCTTGAATGTCAGGCGCAGAACCATCATCGGTGATGAGGCAAATCCAATTTGAAAAGGTTTGGAGCTTGATAGATTCAAGCTGCTGTTTAAAGTAGGTGCGATCGCAATTGTAGGCAGCTAACACAATCCCTACTTGAAACGATGGCTGCTCAGATTTCGCTCGCTCCATGACTGCTGATCATCACCCTTACAAAATTGAAATCGCGCTGAGTTGCGATCTTGGAGATATTGTACTGGTCAGTGGTCAGACCATTAGTAGTGCGTCCCGGTTTTGCGGAAGTGGACGGCGGTTTTCGCGTCAGGCTTGAGCACCTCGCCATTTTGAATGGTGGCATAGACGACCCAGTGATCCCCGCACTCCATTCGATTAGCAACTTCGCATTCCAGGAAGGCGATCGCATCCTGTATGACGGGACAGCCATTCTCGGCATCCTGAATTTCAATGCCTGCAAAGCGGTCTTCTCCGGGGCCAAAGGGTTTCAAAAAATGCTTCATCGGGCCAAGGTGGCTGCCCTCTGCCAAAATGTTGAGCACAAAGGGATTGCCTGGATATAGCAGGGACTCAATGGCCCGGTCTTTGGCCACGGCGACGGTGAAGCCGGGAGGGGTGAAGGTCGCTTGTGACACCCAAGATGCCAACATCGCGCTGCTAGCGTCACCTTTGCGGGTGGTGACGACGCAGAGGGAACCCACCAGGCGACCCACGGCTTGTTCGACTGAGGTGGCGGGGGTGCGGGGGGCCTTGGCACGCTTCACTTTTTTGAGCGCTTGAGCGAAGTCCGTACCCACTTCTTCGCAATATTGCAGGGTCGATTCGGTGGGCTTGAACTTAACGCGAATCGGATCAAAGGCCAGGCTGTAGCCGCCGTCTTTGAGCTTGTTCTCCAGTAGGTCGATCGCTTCCCCACTCCAGCCAAATGAGCCAAATACGCCGGCTAACTGGGTCTTCGAAGCCGTGGAAAGAATGATCCCCAAGGCTGTTTGAATCTGGGTGGGGGCGTGTCCCCCGAGGGTGGGTGAACCGATGAGGAACCCGGCAGATTTTTCGAGTGCTGCCTTGATTTCTTCAGGAGCGGTCTGTTCCGCGTTGATGGACTCCACTGCGACACCCGCTTTGGTGATGCCGTGGGCCAGCGTTTGGGCAATGGTGGCGGTATTGCCGTAAGCCGAGGCGTAAATCAACGCGACGGAAAGCTCTTTTCCTTTTTGCTGCTGACTCCAGGTTTGATAGGCCTGGAGTAAGTCGCGAGTGTGGTAGCGAACAGCGGGACCATGCACCGGTGCAAACATCCGCACCGTCAGCGATTCCAGCTTTTCGAGGGCGACACTGACTTGGCGGGCATTGGGGGCCATGAGGCAGTCGTAGTAGTGGCGGCGATCGCTCAGCAAGTCTTGCCAGCTCAAGTCATAGACAGCATCGTCACAGAGATGCATGCCAAAAAACTTATTGCTAAAAAGCACCTGCGTGTATTCGTCATAAACCCACAACCCTTCGGGCCAGCGGGGGGTCGGCACGGGCAAAAACCGGAGTTGATGACCTTTTCCCAGGTCAATTTCGGCTTCGCCCCCTTTCACGACCTGAATGTTGGAGGTCTGACTTTCCAGTAAATCTTCTAACGCTTTGGCGGCAGGATTGGAACAGACGATGGTGGCGTTGGGTGCCTTTTCCAACAGGACTTGTAGGGTTTTGGCACGGTTGGGATTGATGTGCCCCAGGATAATGTAGTCCAACTGGGCGGGATCGATCTGCTGTTCGAGCGTCGCCACAAAGCTTTCGGTAAAGGACTCGCCGGGAAAGTCGATGAGCGCCAGGCGATTGCCCCGAATTAGATAGCTATTCGAGGTGGTGCCCCGTTCCAAGGCATATTCGATTTCGAAGCGGAGTCGCTGCCAACTGCGCGATCGCATCACTTCAGTATCAGCGGCGATGGTGAGTGTTTGCACATCGCGCGGTTGAGTCGTGGTCATGGCTGCAATCCCTCGTGCCTCTGGGGGTATGGAACGTCTTCGATTCATCCATCTTAGAACTGGTGCGCTGGTGCTGGGGCCAAGCAAGCGTCAATCAGGATTCAGCCGCCGCTTGAGCGATCTCCACTGCGCGATAGTGGAACGGCACTGCCATTACGTGGCCCATGGTTAAGGGCGACGATTATTCACAGTCGCGGTTGGCCAGAGAACCATCCGGCATCACCGTATTACAAAACAGCGCCATGCTACGGTTGACCCCCCGCAGATTGGCGTCTTTAAGATTTGCGCCCTTGAGATTGGCCTGCCCTAATTTGACCGCCAACAGTACCGCACCTTCCAAATTGGCATCCGACAGATCAGCATCTAACATGTTGGCCTGAGACAAATCAGATCCGCGTAAATCCGCCCCGGAGAAGTTAGCGTTGGCTAACTGCGTGCCATTCATCTGAGCTCCCTGGAGGTTAGCCCCGCTGAGGTTAGCGTTATCCATAAACGCCAGCATGAAATCGACCTTCGAGAGATTTGCTCCACTCAGGTTGGCATCGGTCAGGGTGGCGATTTTGAGGTTGGCGCCGCTCAAATCCAGACCGCTTAAGTCGGCTTCATCCAAAATGCAAACAGGACAGTCTTTGGTCTCTTTCAGGAGATCAATGTCTTCTTGGAGCGCTGCCCAACTGGGTTGAGCCAGCCCTAGCCACAGCAAGACGGTCAGGCAGAGGGCAATTAGAGGATGCTTCATTCTGAAATTTTGGGTTGCAACGAATACATTGTCTCACCCAGGCGATCGCTCTCGGCGACCGATCAGGATTTTGTCTGCTCTGGGTAAGCAACAGCGTCCTTAGGTGAGGCTGACTGCGATCGCAGCAGAGTCGGGACGAGTGGTCATTCGCCCCGACAGCAACGCTGGCTAAACCAAGTGATCCAATCGTCGCTTACCCCAGCAATTCCTTGGCGCGGCTAACAAAGTTTTCCGCCGTAATGCCGTTGATGGCCATGACCTGGGCCGCGCTGGCAGCAGTTTCACCGCGCTTCCAGGCAAAGGTGTCGCGGGGCGTATTGCTGCGCAACATAATCGGCTCCAACATGGCAGAAGAACCGCCCGTAACGCCAATTAAGGCATCGCCGTCAAACAACTCGGCGAATTCGGCATCGCTGAGGAAGTTACCATCGGGCTCAGAGACGCTATCCCAAGCCACGTCATTGGGTCGATAGAGCTGTCGCGGACTCACGACCGAGACCACGCGAACGCCCATGCCCGCAGCGGTGAGCTGTTCGGCGGCTTCCAAGACTGGAATCAGCGTCATATCGCCAATCACCGCAAAGACCACCGTTTTGCTGCCGCTCGTTGAGCTGAGTTCAATGGCACCTTTCTCCAAGGCGGTGCGGGTTTGGGCCAGAGTCGTCCGCACCGGCAGCGGTGATTTGCTGGCGGTGATCGTGATGCCTTTGTTAAAGGTGCCTAGCGCCCACTCGTAGCAAGCCTGGATGCTGTTGGCGTCAATGGGGAACAGCGGGAAGATGTTGCCATTGCGCATCATGCCCGCGAAATAGTTTTCGATCTCGGGGCGTTGGTGGGTCCAGCCGTTGCGACCCTGCTCTAGCGCCCCTGCGGTAAAGAGGGTAATGGTCGAGGGCGTCGGACGGCGCAGTTCCGCCATGGCCTGGGTGACGGTTTGCCAAATGGGCAGGCCATTGATGGCAAACGATTCGTAAGAGCACCAGAGCGATCGCGCCCCAAATAGGGCCTGAGCCGCCGCTAATCCAGCACAGGCATCTTCGCTCAGCGGCTCGTATACCTGGCCCTGAGGCTGCTGAAAATAGGTTTCATCCGTCGTCGGGTGAATGATTTTGAGCGCCTGGTTGATGTTGTTGATCCCCGAAGCGGCGTTGCCGTCAGCATTGGTCACGATGAATTGCGGATCTTGCTGACCGACGTGGCCCACCAGTACCCCCATGGCGGTGGTGGCGACTTGCTTATCACCGCCCACGGCAAATTCTTGTAGTGGCAGAGTCCCTAAATCGGGCAAGGCCAGGACAGATTCCGTCACCGCTGTAGTGGAGTTTGGCCCGCCATTCGATCGCACCAAGTTAGTGCGCACCAAATCCCACGCACCAGGCGTCAAAGCCCGTGCCTTGAGCGCCTCCACAATGTAGTCTTTGTCGAGGCTATCGCCCGGATACAAGTTGTGGGATTTTGCCCCCCGCTTGTGAACGCCTGCGCCCTTAAGCTGCTTGATAATCAGGACGGTCAGCGTGCCGCCTAGGGCCGACTTGGCTGCTTTATCGGTCGCTTCGAGCACGGCTTGAGTAAAGGCCAAGCGCTGCTGTTGCGAAAAAGCGGTGCTGTCGACGTAAGCACCCGGCTGATTGGCATCGTCGAAATCTTTGGCATCCACCAAGATGACTTCTTTAAACCCATTGGCTCGCCAATAAGCGATCATCGTCTCGTTGGACTGGGTGGACACCATGCTGTGGTGCTCTTGGGAATAGCCGTTCCACACCAACACCGGCAAGAAGTTGGTGACTTGGGGATAGGCCGTGTGGAAGTGGCCAAAGCTGCTCATGATGTAGGGTTCGCCCAGCCCGCCGTCGCCAATGGTGACGGGAAAGAGGACGCCAGGGTGCAGCTTGGCCCCCGCCATCGCGAAGTGCTGGCCTTGGCCTAAGGGACCAGCGGGACTCAGCAAGCCGGGAATCTGACCGGACAGGTGGCCCAACAACCCGTGGGTCTCACGGAAGCGATCGCACATCTGCTGCACGGTCTCAATGCCCATCGCTTCCAGGGAGCGATCGAGAAACACGGTGCTGTAAAAGCCAGGAGCGTGATGACCGACTTCCGTCACGATATTTTTATGGCCTAGCATGGTCAGCGCCGCAATGCCGTCAGCGATACTGGCAAAGCCGCCGGGGTGCCCTGACTGTTTGCTCGCCGTCACCTGCAACGTGAGATACCGCAAAGCATCCGCCGCCAACATGGTTTGATACACTGCCGCGGCGTCCGTAGGGGAAGCGATCGCAGCCTGTCCCTCACCAATGGCGGGCGTTTTGCCGTAGGTGTCAAAATCCGGGAGCGCATCAGCAAAAAGCTGAATGCCATCGCAAAATGCAGGGGCCGTTGGCTTAGAAGTGACTGCGGTCATGTCCAGATACCTATGTTGTGCGTCAACAGAGCAGCGCTCGAAATCAAGATCCATCCTACCGATATTGCGCCCCGCGATTGGCGGTTTGTCGGTGGAAGAACATCAGTTACTCAAATTTTACTGGTTATTAGCGTTTTTATAAATGTGAAATCCCGGATGGATTGATTCAAGTCAATCCAGGGCGGCGTTTACTGTGATTCGAGCTGGGCCTCAGGCCCGATGCTGCTTTTTGTGCACGAGTCAGCGATCGCCTGTAATCTTGCTCTTTGAGACTTTGCCCAACGCCGCTTGAATGGATCACTGGCCGAATCAACCCAGTGCCAGCGCTGAACCAGCGACGCTGGCAACACTCATCTACCCGCTACTGGCCGGAATGGGCCTGTCGTTGTCATGCCGCGCCTTTACTGGGCTTGCCAGCGTTGGATCTCTTCCTGGGCTGCCGCGTAGGCATCCGTGCTTTCGGGGACGAGTCGAGCGGCCCCGATCGCGCCGCCAAGGTCGCCCTGGGCCGCCCGAGCGCGAGCGATCGCGAGAATATCCTGTCCCCATTGCTGCATGCGAGCTCGGGCATCCTCATAGCCCGGTTGACCGGGTTCAATTTGCTCCAGGGTGCGGACGGCATCGTTATAGCTGCTGGCCTGTCCCGGCTGTAGCGAATTTTGGGTTTGTTGAATGAGTTCCTGGTTGGCGATCTGTTGCTCCCAGCTTTGGATGCGTTGGGCGGCCAGGGTGGTGAGTTCGGGCTGATCTTCAGGAACGAGGCGTGCGGCTGCGATCGCGCCCACAATATTGCCACTGGCGGCGCGCCCTTCGGCCAAATCGAGAATGACCCGTCCCCACCGTTTAATATCGGCTTGGGCCTGCTCATAGTAAGGATCTTCAGGCGGGACCTGTCGGGCTTGCTCAATCGCGTCATTAAACATCGACGCCGATGTGGGCTGTAAAACCTGACGGGCATTGCTGAGAATGGTTTGGTTCCGTACCGCCGCCTCCGCGACTTCACTATTGGCCGATTGCAGCAGGTCTTGATAGCGATTGTTTTGCACCTCAGGAGGTACTTGCTCGAGCCACGCCCGCGCCTCGCCATAGCGTTGGGCCTCAAGGGCTTCCTCGGCGCGTTGCAGGGCCGTATTACCCCGCTCAATCGGGTCTTCTTGTTCAGGCGGAGCTTCAGTCGGTGCGGCCGCGTCATTTTCTGCCGCTGGGGGAGCGTCTGCCGGAGCGGTGCCGTCCTCAGGTACGGCTTCCCCGTCTGGTCCACCAGCTCCCTCGGGATCGTCGCCCACCACGTCGGCGGGGGTGTCGCTGGCCGTCTGTTCGCCTTCGCCAAAGAGGATGGGTTGAAACCGGAAAAACACCCCTGCCAAAAATGCAATGGCGGCTGCCAATGCCCCCCACTTCCAGAGGCCACTCATCCCGCTAGCCGTGTCTGACGAGTCATCTTGCACAGCGGTCACCCGCTCAATGCTGGATGGCGAGGGCTCCGGAGACGGTTGAGACTGGAGGGGGAGCGGCTCATCATCGGCGGGCGAAGTGTCCTCACTGGCATATGCAGGTGAGACGGGCGATACCGGCGGCACATTGTTGTTGGCCGGGACAGTGGCCAGCGTCGCCTCATCGATCGCCGTCAAATTTTCCGTTGGTGAAAGGTTGGCGAGGCCGTCAGCGGGCACCACCATCATGAATTTTTGCGTTTGCGGCACGACCATCACCGGATTTTGCGGAGGGCGACAGTGGTGTTCGCAGAGTTCGGGGACGCGGCTGGCCAAGTATTCACCCAGTTGTGAGGCCGTGACACAGCCGTGATACCGCAACCCCTCAAGCATGGCTTTGGTAAAGAGACCGTGTTTCACATACATCGTCTCGTGAGAAAACTGCTCCGGCTGACAGGACAAGAAGGTCGTGATGCCATAGTCTTTCGCCAGGGTGAGGGTCTGAGTGCCAATATCGCGATGACCAACCGCGCCCTGACTCCGATTCATATCCATCGCCAAGACAATCTGGTCGGTCTGGGCCTGACTCAAAATCTTGAAAATTTGCGACACCGGAATCGCGGTTTCTGACAAATTCGTTGGTTCTGCATCCAGCGTCATCCAATAGTCTTGTCCGGCTTCTGTCAGCCCGCAGCCGCTAAAAAAGACCCAGAGCAAATCGCCAGGTTGCACTTGGTCGCGGCAGAGCGTTTCCAGCTGATGCTCAATCTCTTGGCGCAACGGCATATAGGCGTGGGGCTCAATGGCCGCTGAGACATCGGTCAATAAGGTGCAGTGATTGACTGGCACCCCTAACTCGTCGACCAAAAAGTTGCGAAGTCCCACGGCGTCAGGCTGCGCGTACATCAACGGTTGCAGCGCTTTGTACTGGTTAATGCCGATGAGGAGAGCCCATTGATTTGCCATGACTTGCCCTTCACCTTGACTCGTTACGAACAGTGCGATCGCCCCAGCACCTCATGCCGATTGCCCACTGTGCGATCGCTTGAGGCGTCTCTGCTGTCGCCGTCCCCTTGAACAGGGAGCTAGCGCGCCTGGAACTAGCGTCCAGAGCATAGAGAGCGGGGCTACACTGGCTGACACAGCACTGGCCAGCACTCAGGTTTAGCCCCAGACGAGCTGAGACGATGCCCATTCTAGCGGCGAGTCTCAGTTTCGGCGCTGTCACCGCCAAAGATTAAGACAAAAAAATAATTTTGACCCGATAAGCATTGACGGGATTTCGGACAGTCGCTAAATTTAAGGCGCTTTGGGCGGCGCTGCATCAGCCTTTTCTTTATTGCCGCGCAGGGAGAACTCATGATCATGCAAGCTTGGCGTCGAACCTTAATGTCGAACTGCCGACACCTGTTGGTAGGGTGTCTTGCGTCCCGTGGGCGCTTTATCAAGCTGGGCAGCATTACCGCGATCGCCCTTGCCACCGTGGTCAGTACTCCACTCGTGGCTCAGGCTTACACCGCCAGAGTGACGCTGTTTCTCACCCGTGACCAGGGCGAAAGTTACGACACTTTTTTGCGGCGGTGTGAAGCGATCGCCCGCGCGGGTATTCAGCGCAGTTTTGACGCTGATCCCCTGACTTCGGAGGTGGTGCTCACGATGGTGGGCGAAAATCAAGGTCTCGCGCTGCCCGTGATGGAAGTTGCCGTCACCCGCAGCCAGTGGGAATGGCGGCCTGATGCCCAATACTGGGCGCGTTATTACAACAATGCCTCTACCCTCCTAGATCTGTAGATGCCATCATTCCATGATCTTGGGTGAATCCAACTCTCCAAAATCGTCGTCATAGCGAATCCGAATTCCCAAAAAACTGATCAAAATAGGCATCTCGTAGAGGCGAACAGCCGTTCGCCCTTACAGATTGGGGGGCTGTAAACAGGATTTGCTGCTACAGCCTCCTTGACTTGGCCTGTTCTGGCTTTAAGGCTGGTGGGTCGGAACGTCGGTCGAGGGAAGCCGCTTCAGCAGGGTGGCTTCCTGATAGCGCAAGCTGTTGAGGGCAATTTCCCAGGGAAAGGTAAACGACTCAAAAGAGTCGGCAGAAATCAAGTCGTTGTCCAGGTCTGAGACGACATCGCGCAACATCTTGAATAGTTGCTGGCGCAGGTCTTCAAGCGTTTCAGCATTTGGGGTTTGGTTGATTTGGTCGATCAAATCCAACAGTTCAATGTTGTAGTAGTCAGCGCGATTTTTTTGCCGCCCCTTTAGCCAAATGCGAAATTGCCAAAGACTCGACGCTAATAACACTGAGACCGAAATGAGTAGGCCAATGGGTTCGGCATATTCGACGATGAATTCTGGTTGGTCGCGATCGTAAAAGGCTTGAGCCCCTGGATGTAGCGGCAGTCCTAAATCGTTGCCCGAACTCGGTAGCCGAATCAGCGCGGCGCGGGGGTAGCGGCTAACTAACTCATTGCGGTGGGTATAGAGCGTTTCGGTCAGGGCGTGGGCCACCTCATCTGGCAAGTTTTCGTGGATGACCAGCAAGGCATTCACACCGACGACTGGCAAATCTTGACGCGGCAGCGGGCGGCCCCCATCGTAGGTGCCCTTGGGAATCGTTTGCGCTTCTAAATAGGGCAGTGCCAGTTGCAACGCTTCGACTTGGTCAATGGCTAACAGGGCGATCGCATCATTTTGCAGCACTGCCTTCATTGACGGGTTGCCCAGGGTGATTACCCGAAATAGCGCATCGACGTCTCCCGCCAGTAATGACTCGTAGGCGGTTTCTGGGGCTTGGGGCAGCGCTTGAAAATCGGCCTCACTCAAGTTGTAATGCTCGACCAATGGCCAAAATAGGGCGTACGAACCGCTGCCTTCGGGCATCAGGGCAATGCGGCGATCGCGCAGGTCGCCCACGGTTTGAATGTTGGCGTCTTGACGTACCAAGAGATGAAACATTTCGGGAAACAGTCGGGCGATCGCCCGCACGGGGCGCTCGACGGGTGTATCACTCTGCACCAGAGCCAACTGTGCGGTGTTGTCTCGCAGGCGCGTCATATTGTCCGCTGAGCCCTCTGTGGCAATCACTTCAATGCGAATGTGAGGATGATTTTGCTCGACGACTGCGGCAAAGGCTTCACTAAAGGCGTAATACTCTCCGGTTTGACTACCGGAAGCTAGCACCAACTCATACACCCGACTCCGCTCTCGCCAGGTTTTGAGCCCAAAGCCCAGCGCTCCCACAACGCTCAGCAAGACGACGATCAAGGTGACACGATGATTCAACATAGTCATTACCCTTGCAGGCGATCCGGTTAAGTTGATGCTACCGGAAGTCCGTGCTCGTTCCCGGTGCTTTGGGGTTCGCGTCTGAACTGATGACAGCGATCGCCGATATCAGGGCAGCCTAGACTGCAACCGATAAATTATGGAGTCCCCGAGTTGAGATGGCAGCCTCTGCGCCCGTCGGGCCTTGGGATATCGAAGGTGAAATTCAGCGTTTGCAATGGTTCGGGGCTACTCGATCACCCGCACAACCGATGATGTCCGGTACATTGGGGGGCGATCGCGAGTGTCCCGCTTATTATTTGCTGGATCTGCGCGTGACCCACATGACGCCTAGCCCTAGCGGTGATCCAGGGGGCGATGTCGAACTGGCAGGCTGCTACCCCACCATGACCTCGTATGTTCCACCTCCTCCCCGGTCAACATGGCGATCTCGACTCATGCATTTTATTCAGCGGCAACCAGCGCGATCGGCGACTCCGATGCGGGTGGCGACTCTCCAACTCCCCCACCCGCAAAATGACGGCTTCTTGAAAATCGGGATGCGCATTCGCATCACCGAATATTGTGAATTTGGCGACGAGGGCGGCATTGAGACCACATTTAGGACGATCACCCGGCAGTCATTGCCCCCCGATGGCCCAAACGCTGGATGAAGCATCAAGTCAGGCATTTTCTCCGCAACAGATCGGCAAGTCTGAATCACTAAGCATTTTGCTGAAGCGGCTGAACCCTGTCGGAGCTCCTGTCGAGTAGCGTCGCAACGGGAAAGAGCGAGATCGTGAACTATCAACTCTAGACTGACCACAAGTCCTGCTCACCTGAAATGGCCACGTGGCAAATGCCTGCCAAGCGGCCATAACCTGGAGATTTCTGCGATATTTTGCTCAAAAATGCGAACAAAAATCACTGTCCCTAAGTTTTTCTTTCTCGACAGGGTTTTCCTGAGAATGCGTGAATAAAGTTGACTAAAACTGCTTCTAAATCAGGCTCATTGTCCGTTTCTAAGAGTTAGCCCTGCTTGCAAATTAGGCAAGAGCTGATAAGCTCTGAAAAATAAGATGCAAATTCGCAAAAGCACTGTTGTTTTTTGTTGTAAACATAAAAATTGCTTATTTTTTCGAGAGGCTATACCTAAAAAACTGATGGTATGATTCCCTCGGAAATTGTCTAGTAGTTGCAGGAACCCTATAAGCCAATGACTCAAGCGCCAATCCCACCAATGGTGCTCATTATCCTCGACGGTTGGGGATATCGAGAAGACGCTGATGGCAACGCTGTGACTGTCGCGGAAACTCCGGTGATGGACAGCCTCTGGCACGCCTATCCTCACACCCTGATTCGGACATCGGGCAAAGACGTTGGTCTACCCGAAGGGCAAATGGGGAACTCAGAGGTTGGGCACCTCAATATTGGAGCGGGTCGGGTGGTGCCCCAAGAACTCGTGAGAATTTCCGACGCCATTGAAGACGGCAGCATCCAAGAAAACGAAGCCATTCTTGAGTTGTGCCAAACCGTCCGCTACCGCAACAGCAAGCTCCATCTCGTGGGGCTTTGCTCCGACGGCGGTGTGCATTCTCATCTCAATCATCTATTGGGCCTGCTAGAAATGGCGAAGGCTCAGGATATTGCCGAAGTTTGCATTCATGTCATTACTGACGGTCGCGATACCAAACCCACGGATGGTTATCGTTCGGTGCAAGCCATTCAAGACTTTACTGAGCAGCACGGCGTCGGTCGCATCGTGACCCTCAGTGGTCGCTATTACGCGATGGATCGCGATCGCCGTTGGGATCGCATTAAAAAAGCCTACGACGTGATGGTGACGGATGGTGACGGTGATGGCCGCACTGCGGTAGAGGTCATGCAGGCGGCCTATGCCAACGAAATTACTGACGAATTTATGGAGCCCGTGCGCATCGCCCCTGGAGCAGTTGAAGCGGGCGATGGTGTGCTATTTTTCAACTTCCGTCCTGACCGGGCGCGACAGTTGACCCACGCCTTTTTGGATAACAAGTTTGACGGGTTTGAGCGATCGCAGATTGAGTCGCTGAGCTTCGTCACAATGACCCAGTACGACTCGCAGTTGACGGCGCAGGTGGCCTTTCCGCCCCAAAACCTGAATCGCATTTTGGGCGAAGTCATTGCTGACGAAGGGCTAAAGCAATTCCGCACCGCCGAAACCGAGAAGTATGCCCACGTCACCTACTTCTTCAACGGTGGGTTAGAAGAGCCCTTGGCAGGGGAAGACCGAGAGTTGATTCCCAGTCCTCAAGTGGCGACCTACGATAAAGCGCCCCCCATGTCGGCGGCTTTGGTAACCAATACCGCCCTCGCGGCGATTGAAAAAGGCATCTATTCGCTGATTGTGATCAACTATGCGAATCCCGACATGGTCGGCCACACGGGCAATTTGGACGCTACGGTGACGGCGTTGCAGACGGTAGACACTGAACTCGGTCGGCTGTTAGAGGGCATTAGCCAAGCGGGCGGCACGGCCATTATTACCGCTGACCACGGCAACGCTGAATACATGTGGGATGAAAACCACAAACCTTGGACGGCTCACACGACTAACCCGGTGCCCTTCATTCTGGTGGAGGGCGAAGGGCTCAAGATTCCGGGGCATGGTACCGAGGTCGAACTGCGCTCCGATGGTCGCTTGTCTGACATCGCGCCGACGATTTTGGATATTCTGAATATTCCTCAGCCCCAAGAGATGACCGGGCGCTCTATGTTGCTCAATTCATCTGTGGACTTGCGACCCAATCGGACTCCGGTGCATGTGGGGCTCTAGCGATCGCCCCGGCAACGGCTTGGGCAAATCTCCCTGGCAGGCTAAAATGATTGAGCAAATGGCCGCTCGGCAGAACGGCAGTTTTTAAGTCTGAATTTTTGGCGCAATTACCCTATGACTGTAGTTTCGATCCTTCAAGTAGTGTGGACCGTATCAGCGATCGGTCTGTCTGTACTGGTGCTACTGCACAGTCCTAAAGGGGACGGCTTAGGAGCCCTGGGTGGACAGGCGCAACTGTTTACCAGTACCAAAAGCGCTGAAACCACTTTGAACCGGGTCACCTGGACGTTGACCGCCCTCTTTATGGGGTTAACGGTGGTTTTAAGTGCCGGTTGGTTGACGCCGCCTGCGGGTTAAGTCAGCTTTCGTTGCAATTGATCGCTGCCTAAGATTTCTGCCCTGTGAAGCGGACGGCTTCCAGGGCAAATTTTATGTTGGGAAATGGGTGCCAAATGTGTTCGCTGTGCTCAGCCCATTCATTGTTGGGAATGGATGATCGGGGCCAACCAGAGCCTGACGACAAGCGGTGCGGCCAGTAAAAGGATTTGCAGACAGGGAACTGCCGTTTCTGACTCAACCCCTAACCCGTGTCTGATCCAGGTCACTGGGGCGACCTATGATTCACTATGGAAGGGTGATCAGGAATCTAGCGATGTCTAACGCTGTACTCAAAAACTACATCAACGGGGAATGGCGGCTTTCGAGCGCGAGCGATCGCCTCCCCGTCCATAATCCCGCAACGGCGCAAGTGCTGGCCGAAGTGCCGCTTTCTCCTGGCGATGAAGTCAATCAAGCGACCGCCGCTGCGGCCCAAGCGTTTTTGGCCTGGCGACGGGTGCCAGCAGTGGAGCGGGTGCAGCCTTTATTTCGCCTCAAAGGATTGTTGGAAGCGCATGCCGATGAGCTGGCCCGCTTGATTACTCAGGAATGTGGCAAAACCTTGAAGGAGTCGCGGGGAGAGTTGCAGCGGGCGATCGAGAATGTCGAGGTGGCCTGCGGCATTCCTACCGCTATGCAGGGCACGTTTTCAGAAGATATTGCTCGCGGCATTGATGAGTTTATGATTCGGCAACCGCTGGGGGTGGCGGCGGCGATCGCGCCCTTTAACTTTCCCGCGATGATTCCGTTTTGGTTCATGCCCTATGCGATCGCCTGCGGCAACACCTATCTGGTCAAGCCGTCAGAAAAGGTGCCGTTGACCATGCAGAAAATTTTTGAACTCATTGATCAGGCGGACTTTCCCGCCGGGGTGCTGAATCTGGTTAACGGCGCAAAGGAAACAGTCGATGCAATTTTGCAGCATCCCGATATTCGCGCCATTAGCTTTGTGGGGTCTTCGCCGGTCGCCCGTTACATTTACGCGCAGGCGGCTACCCACGGCAAACGAGTGCAGTGTCAGGGAGGGGCTAAGAATCCCATCATTGTGCTGCCCGATGCCGATATGGAGATGACGACGCGCATCGCCGCTGATAGTGCCTTTGGCTGTGCGGGGCAGCGATGTCTCGCCGCCTCGTTGGCGGTGACGGTGGGGGAGGCAAAGCAGCCGTTCACCGAGGCGATCGCCGATGCGGCGGCGCAACGCATCACCGGCAATGGCCTGGAGGCCAACGTCCAAATGGGGCCAGTCATCACCGCTCAGAGCCGCGATCGCATAGAGGCGCTGATTCAGCAAGGGGCCGATGAGGGCGCACAAGTGCTGGTAGATGGCCGCCAGCCACAAATTGCGGGGCTGGCAAACGGGAGTTTTGTGAAACCCACCATTTTGCAAGGTGTGCCGCCTGACGGCACAATCGCCAGCACCGAAATCTTTGGCCCCGTGTTGGGACTGATGCACGTCGAGACCGTCGAGGAGGCGATCGCGCTAGTCAACCGCAGTCCGTGGGGCAATATGGCTTGCCTCTTCACCAATAGCGGTGCCGCTGCCCGTAAGTTTCGTTCCGAGGCCGAAGCGGGCAATATTGGCATCAATATCGGCGTAGCTGCCCCCATGGCCTTTTTCCCCTTTAGCGGTTGGAAGGACAGCTTCTTTGGTGATTTGCACGGGCAAAGCCACCATGCGGTCGAGTTTTTCACCCAAACTAAGGTGGTGGTCGAGCGCTGGCCAAAGGAATGGAGCCGCCAGTTTTAACGGGGTCAAACTTTGACTAAAACCTGATCGCCTTCGATTTTGGCCTCAAACTGTGCCAACGGTTCGGCAGCCGGCCCAGAGGCCACTGTGCCATCGAAGTTGAAAAACGAGTCATGACATGGGCAAACCAGGGTCTCTTCGCCCCATTCCACGGTGCAGGCCGCATGGGGACACACAGCGTTGAACGCGATTACCGCGTCCGCATTGGCCGGATCACGAATCACCAGGACTCGGGATCCCTGAAACCGCACGTTAGCCAGGAACCCGGCGGCATCCAGGTCGGCAACCGTCCCAATCGCTGCAAAGCCATCTCCTTCAACCGTCGCTGCGGTGTCGGCGGGGGCATCCGTCGGCGCGTCTGCCGTGTCGCCCTGACAGGCGGCGATCGCGATCGGCAGCGAACTCGCTAAAGCCCCCACCCCTAACCAATTGGCAAACTCACGTCGATTCACTACTCGGTTCCTTTTTCGATGTTTGGCTCAGCTATCCAATCACAGAACACTGGGATTGAACTGTAGGCATTGCCTCTTTTCGCGAAAGCCGATTGAGAAATTCAATGACTTTAGTTGAAATATCGCGGTTATTTGAGGGGATGACCGGCCTGACCAAAGATGTCCGTTTCCGCCGCGATCGCCGCTTCGGCCTCATCCACATAGCCTGCCTTAGCCTGGGGAAAAGCATCGCAGTAGGGCACGTAAGGCTTGATATCCAGTACGGGCGTGCGGTCTAAAAAATCAATGCCGGCAACTTCAATCACGTTACCTTCAACATTGAGAATGCGGGTAGCGCTGAGCCCCAGGGGATTGGGGCGATGGGGAGCCCGAGTCGCTAAAGTGCCCCGGCGGACTCGTGGCCCGCGCGGTGGCATCACCGTCGGATTCCAATTTTGGTTTAAATGCAGCCAGGCAATCACCCAAAGGTAGTCAAACCCAGCCAAATCTTTGAGGGCGATCGCGGGGACGACCTCCTCAAAAAGCTCAATGCGAGCGATCGCCGGTTCATAGTCGGCAGGTGGGTGCGAGAGCTGCGATTGGCGGGGCGTACCGTGGCGTTCAGTGTAAGGCGATCGCACCCAGCCAATGGGCTGTAGCGTCACCGTCTGCGGCCAATCGACCGACTCCACATAGTCCTTGGGGGGCAGTTTGGGCATCCTCATCCACAGATTGACATCTGCCCTTTAGCATAGGGCTAGGTTACGCCGTCGATGGCTGTATCCACCCTCCCCTCCATCCTTCCCTCTGCGACTGATTTTGGTCTGAAGCACGCTTATGGACATTCTGGTTGTCGAAGATGAACGAGAAATTGCCCATCTCATCCAGCTATATCTGGAAAAAGAGGGGTTCACAGTCCATCTCTGTCACCGGGGCGACCAGGCTGTTCAGATGGCGCAAACGATTCAACCCGATGTGGTGGTGTTAGATCTGATGTTGCCGGGCCTCGATGGTTTAGAGGTGTGTGCCCGCATTCGCCAACAGCCCGGCGAAAAAGATCCTTACATAATGATGGTGACCGCGAAGGGCGAAGAACTTGATCGCATCATCGGCCTCTCTACGGGCGCTGATGACTATTTGGTGAAGCCCTTTAGCCCGAGGGAATTGGTGGCCCGAGTGCGGGCGCTGCTCCGTCGCAGTCTCCGGCAGGGGGGGCAGTCACCGCAGTTACAAAGTCCCCATTTTCAAATTGATCCCCAACAGCGAGAAGCGGTGCGATCGCAGCCCGATCAAGCGCCAGAAACCCTTTCCCTCACGACGCTGGAATTTGACCTCTTGGCAACATTTGTCAGCTATCCGGGGCGGGTGTGGACACGACCGCAATTAATTGACAAGCTTTGGGGCGATGACTTTTACGGCGATGAACGCATTGTGGATGCCCATGTCGCTCGCCTGCGCAAAAAAGTAGAGCCCGATCCCGCCCAACCCACTTTCATCAAAACGGTGATTGGCGTGGGCTACAAATTTGAAGACGAGCCGGATGTTGTATGAGTAAACCTAGCCTACGCAGTCGCCTCTTTCGTGCTCAGCTCATCGTGCTGGCGATTGGCATGCTGACCCTGGCCACTGTCGGCTGGTTGTACTCTCCACGACTTTTTGTGGTGCGACTACGACGAGTCGAAATCGGCAACTTTCGGGCTGCTCAGCTTCAGGGGCAGTTAGTCGATGTGTTTCAGTTTGCGTTAGGTCGGGGCCTGTTATGGGCCGCTTTGGTGGGGGGCATTTCGGCCAGTTCCCTGAGCTATTGGATGTCTAAACGGATTATCGAACCACTGCTGGAAATGGAGGAAATCACGGGGGCATTTGCCGCCGGTGATTTAGATCGGCGGCTGCCGGAATACGAAATCTTGGAACTGACGCGCCTGGCTCACAGCGTGAATCACATGGCGGCTGACATTCAAAGTGTGGAGCAGCGACGGCGGGATTTAGTGAGTGACCTGTCCCACGAGCTCCGCACGCCGCTGACGATTCTCAAGGGCTATTTAGAGGGCATGGCCGACGGCACGATCGCCCCCGATCCCATCGTTTATGAACGTCTCGCACGGGAGACTCAACGGTTGCAGCGACTGGTCAACGACCTGCAGGAACTGTCGCAGCTCGAGTCCGGCTATTTGCCGATTCATCCCCAGCCGACAGACCTGCTAGAACTATTGAATTATGTAGTGCGTCGATTTGCCGATCAACAATTACCCGACGCGCCCGTCCAGCTTCAGCTCGATGTTCCGTCTAAGCTGCCGCTGGCGCAGGCCGATGCCGAACGCATTGAGCAGGTCATGGTGAATCTTTTGGGCAATGCCTTACGTCATACTCAGGAGGGAACTGTGAGGGTGCGCGCTTGGAAAGATGCCAAGCAACTGTGGGTGGCCGTCGAAGACACCGGGCCGGGCATTGCCCCCGAAGATGTGCCCCATGTGTTCGATCGCTTTTGGCGGGCCGATCGCTCCCGCGATCGCGTCTCTGGCGGTACGGGCATTGGGCTTACCATTTGTCGCCGTTTGATCGGGCTGCACGGCGGGCATATTGAGGTAGAAAGCGCGATCGGTCAGGGCAGCATCTTTCGGTTTAATTTGCCCATCGCCTCAGCCACGACCCCGCCAACCGCTCCGCATCCCCCACGACAGGAAGAAACCGTGTAATCTGTGAAAGTCTACACGGTGAGATGACCCAGACACCTTGGCCACTCCGATGACTACTCAGAATTCACCGCTTCAATTATCGGATTATCGAGGCGCTGGTCGACGTTCTTCGCGTCGCCGTCAGCTCCACAAACCGGGACACATGTTTCGGGAGCGGTACCGCATTGTGAAAGTGCTGGCAGCGGGGGGCTTTGGGGTCACCTATCTGGCTCAAGACGGCGGCATTCCGGGCAGTCCCCTTTGTGTGATCAAGCAGCTCTGTCCTAAGGTTAGTAATCCCCTGTCGCTAGAGCGAGCCAAACGACGCTTTCGCAAAGAGGCCAAAGTCTTAGCCAAAGTCGGCAGCCATTCCCAGATTCCTCGACTCCTGGACTATTTCACCATCAACGACGGCTTTTACTTAGTGCAGGAATATGTGCCGGGTGAGGTTTTGACCCGGGAAGTCCGGCGAGACGGGCCGCAGAGCGAGCGCGAGGTGAAGCTGTTTTTGCGGGAAATTTTGCCCGTTGTGAAATTTATTCACCGCTGCAAAATCATCCATCGTGATATCAAACCCCCCAACATTATTCGCTGTGCCGACGATGGTCGTCTGGTGCTGATTGATTTTGGTGCGGTGCGAGAGTGCCTAGGCGATTTGGGCGATGGCGGTTATCAAATTCCGATTACTCAGTTTGTGGGGACCCCAGGGTTTGCGCCGCCAGAGCAGCAAGCTTTGCGCCCGACGTATGCCAGCGATATTTACGCCCTGGGCATGACCTGCCTCTTTTTGCTGACGGGTAAAACCCCCATCGAGTTTGACTCTGATCCCAAAACGGGGGCGATTTTGTGGCGGCACTTGGTGGCTGTGAGTGAGCACTTCGCGACCGTGTTGACCAAAATGTTGTGCCCCGATGTGGTGGACCGGTATGAATCGGTGGAAGATCTGATGCGGGCGCTGCTGCTAGAGGAGCATTTTGATGACTTGGCTCCCGGGCTTAGCTATCAGCCGAGAACGAGGTCAGCTGTTGAGCCAGAAGATCCAGAGCTGACGTCAGTAGAGGGCTATTTAACGCCGATTCAACGGCAGGCGATCGCGATTCGCCGCTGGCGCACTCGCCATCACAAGGCCGATTCCCAGACTTTCCCCAATACCGGATTTTCGATGAACACCAGTTCGGCATCTCCCCATCGCAATTTTTGATGCCCGAAGGATTAGCTGCGATGCTCTGAGTCGGTAGAGTCAACAGCCGTTGAGGATGACTCTGGCGATTCAGCCAACCAAACCAGGATGAGTCGGTTGATCAGCGCTGGATCTTCGTCATAGGCACAGTGCCCCAGGTTAGGGACAACCTGTAAGGTGAGTTGTGGATTCAGGGGGGCGAGTTGTCGTCCCCAAGACAGGGGAATCACCCGATCCGCGTCGCCCCACAGCAGCAGGGTGGGCATCGTGAGCTGGGGGACCAACTGTTTGGTTTCGGGGGTGAATTGGATTTCGGTCCGCGATCGCACTAAGTAACACAACGTGCGGGCTGCACCCCGGTCTGCCGTTGGTTGCACAAATTGCTGCACCAATGCCTCATCCACGCGATCGCGCTGCTGATAAATTCCCCGTAAGGCGCCTCGAATTACTCCCGGGCGGCGAAAGATCTGGAAAATGGGGCGGATCAGTAATGGCGTCGAAAACAACCGTTCGGCCCCGCGAGAAAGGGACTCAATCCACCCAGAGAGCAGCTCTTCGCGGGCGGCGGGCAAGGTGAGCAAGACGGCTCGTTCCACCATGTCGGGTGTCTTAACTGCTGTATGCAAGGCCACCAAAGCGCCCAAAGAGTGACCGATCAGGGCAACGGGTTGGCCGATCCAGGTTTGCCAAAATGCCTGTACTTGGTCACTCCACAAATCGGTGTTAAAGATGGTGGCTGCCTTTTGAGAATCCCCAAATCCCAACAGGTCCAACGCATACACCGTGCGATGTTGTGCCAACTCGGGTAGGTTGTCGCGCCACTGGTCTAAGCTCGACCCAAACCCGTGGAGCAACAGGAGTGGTGGCAACTCCGCCTGGGGCGATCGCGCGGGCATCACCAGATAACGAATGCGCCAACCCCGCCAATACCAATAGCGGTGTTGGGCGATCGCGACGGGGGTAGTCTGAGCAGGGGATAGCGACATCAGGGCTCCTCAGCGATCGCCAGTAAATTACACATCTGGGGTGACATTCAGTGAACCGGTGGGTGGGGCTGGCGCTGGGGCGATCGCCTCAATCTCCTCCTGACCATGCAGCCCGTTGTGGGCAAACCGACTGAGCGCATACGGCCCGGACACCTGCACCACTTGCTGCGGGATCCCCAGGGGAATCTGGGCGGCTTCAAACGCCAATTTTAGGCGGCGGCGATATTCTCGCGCCACATCCCACTGCTTCAGCGGCTGCGTCTTGATCCAAATGCGAATGGTGGCCCCGGCGTGGTTCAGGTCATCCACCCCCAATAACAACGGCGGCTCTAAAATCAACGATCCCCAAATCTCATCCCGTTGCATCAAAGTCGCTTCATCTTCCACTAATTGGAGGGCCTGATTAATGTCGGCGGTCAACCCCACCGGAATCATCAAATCTACCCGTGACCACTCCTTCGATAAGTTCTGCACAATATTGATTTGGCTGTTGGGAATGGTAATGAGTTGGCCATCGGTGGCCCGCAGTTGGGTGATGCGCAGGTTCATGGTTTCGACAAAGCCCGACATCGCGCCCACGGTAATGACATCACCCACGCCATACTGATCTTCAACCAACACCAAAAAGCCGTTGATGATGTCTTTGATCAGGCTCTGGGAGGCAAATGAGATGGCAAAACCAATTAAACCGGCACCGGCCACCAGGGGGCCGATGCGCACGCCCAGCCAGCTCAAAATGACTAGAGTGGTAATGCCGACAATGACCACCGCAACCACGCCCTTAATCACTTGAGAAAAGGTAGACAGGCGCAAAATCAAGCGCTGCGATCGCTCCAAATGCACTTCGGTGCGTCCTTGAAATATTAAAAAGAGTCGATCAATCCACAGACTGGCTAACTGAATCACGACATAGGCCACCACACCGGCTAACACCAAGCGCACCGGCAACCGCATTAAATCCACGATCAGCGGCTGTAGCCAACGGGTGTAAGGGAAAAACCCTAACACCACCAGCCCACTCGTAATCCACAAAAATATCTGGACAATTTTGAGCCCATCGCGGACAATCCCAAGACTGTTAATCCGCTGCTTTGTCAATAGGGTTGTGCGCATGTGATTCACCTGGCCCGACGACGCCAGTGCCAGGTTCTCTGGAGTCGGCGATCGCCCCGCCAACGAGTTCCCTTGCTTTAGCGCCTGCCGCTGCACACTCAGCTGACGCGCGAAATGACTAATGGCAAAACTCGCCAGCAGGGTGATGAGCAAAGTTGCCAGGGTCCAGCGCACCTGCTGCCATAGAAAGGCCGACTGGCGCTCTTGGTGGTATTGGAGAAGCGCTGTTTCAACCGACCGCACAATTTGTTGAGCCCGTAGCGTTAAGCTGTTGATCCCGTTAATCCGGGCGTCCAGATAGGTCACCGTCATCAGCATTTGGCCATTGACGTAAATGACCGGTTGATTACTTTCTTCATCCACCTCGTAATAAACCTCTAATGTGTCTGGATTACCCGTACGCAAAAACTCTGCGGCCATTCGCTCTAATTCAGTTTCAATCGCCGACGCCCGCTCGAGGGCATTGAGCGTATCCTCCTCGCTGATGGGAGCCGCTACCTCGAATAAGGTGCGGCCATCTAAATGAATGGCAGCGGTATCCGATGCTTGATTGTCGTTCTCCGCAAAAAGCTCCCGGATTTGATAAGGCGTCCAGGTTTTCAGCGGATTAATCACCGGGTTTTGAGCGTTGGGCACCATTAGGGAGCCGCCCTCACTGGTTGGTGAATTGGCCTCAGTCGGCGCTGCCGTTGGTGGGGGCGGCGCATCAGCCTCACTTTGGGCCGTGACTGGCGGCGCGATCGCCCAACACCCCAGACCCAAGAGCAGGCCCACAAGGCTCCATGCCAGGCGTCGGCGCAGCGATCGCCGCCAGATTGATCGATGGAAATTCTTCACGATTCTGCCAACTCCTCACACGCTCCCCTTTACAATATCGATACAACTCTCAACTGCATGTTACTCACGACGGACTTTAGTTATGGAAGCGATGGATTTTTTTCAGATGAGTGAAGGTCGCTGGATTTCTCAGCGCACGACCCACCATCTTGCGATGCGTCGTACCGAACTGGGGCAGCTCGAAATTAACGCTTCTGTTTTGCCAGCTACGGACTCCAAAGTGGTGGAAATCTGCCAAATGCATGACGTTGACCCCGCCCGCGCGATCGGGGGTGCAGCGGTGAGTTGGCAAGGTTCTATGCAGTGGGATGAGGAGGGGCAGACCCAAGAGGGCGCCACCGTGCTCGTCTTGGTCCCCGATACCGACTCTGCCCAATCCGGCCAACTACTGCGCGAAAAGGGCTATGCAGAAACTTCCCCCGTGGTGGGTCGCTATCAGGTAGATGACCAGGATGGCCTTGTATTAACGACCGACTATTCCACGATGAGCTCGGTCGAGCGGTTTTGGTTTCCCAATGCGACGACTCGCATCCGCACCAGCACAGTCATTGGCTTATCGAACACCGCCTCATTTTGTGTCGAAACTCGGATGGATGTTCCCGATGAGTCCAGTACGGTTCCGAGCGGAGACGTTGCGCCCGAAGCGATCGCCATTCCCGCCGCGCAATATTCTGTCCTCGGCTGGTAAAGAAACATTGCCAAACATCAACTTCGGCCCATCTTCTCCTCAGATGTGGCCCTTTTCAGCGTCTCATGCAGCCACCACAGAGTCTTGAAATCGATGCCCCGTATAGCTTCGGTGGAATGTTAAGCTCTGTGATGATTTCCTCAGGATTGCCAGAGTGCCTGACCACCATCCCCTATTATTGGCAATAACGATTGTAAAAAACTCTCAGATATCGGAGATTCAGACGTGGCGCTTCCATTGTTGAATTATTCCCCTTCCAGTCAAAACCCGCGTGTCGAAGGGTACGACGTTGGCGGTGACGAGCAAGCACGCACTTTTAGCACCGACGACCTCTTAGACGCTACTGATATGGATGCCTTGATTGAGGCAGCTTATCGTCAGATTTTCTTTCATGCCTTTAAGTGGGATCGCGAAGCCTTCTTAGAGTCCCAGTTGCGTAATGGGCAAATCAATGTCCGTGATTTCATCCGGGGTCTGCTGTTGTCAAAGACCTTTTACAACAGCTTTTATGAAAAGAACAATAACTATCGCTTTGTTGAGCACTGTGTAGAGCGCGTTTTAGGTCGCCGCGTTTACAGTGAGCGCGAAAAGATCGCTTGGTCTATTGTCGTTGCCACCAAAGGGATTCAAGGATTCGTTGATGAGTTGCTCGATAGCGAAGAGTACATCAGCAACTTCGGCTTTAATACCGTGCCTTACCAACGCCGTCGCGTATTAGCGAGCCGCGAAGAAGGCGAAATGCCCACCAACTTGAAGTTGCCCCGCTACGACGAATACTACCGCTCCATTCTCGGCTTCCCTCAGTCTATTTGGCAGTCTCAGGTGCGTCGCTTCGTCCCCCAGGACAAGCGCCCCAGTGCAGGCAACCCCCAGCTGTTTTTGGATATGGCTCGCAAGATTCAGCCCAACTCCAAAGCTCCGGCTCGGGTAACCACGGCTGATATCAATATCGCCACCACGGTGCCTTACCGTCAGGTAGCATCTTAAGCGTTTTAGATTTGCTTCAAGGGAACTCGTTTTGGGGGCATTTGCCCCCTTTTTTTGTGCTTTTTTGCAATCGTGATTGCACAGTTCTAGAGTCGGCTTTAGCCGTAAGCAGAAGACGTACATCGGTCTTGGGGATATGATTGGGAGGAGACAGCCTGAAAAGTGTCCGCATGGCTCTGTTGATTAGAGGTTTTGCGGGTAAGGTGCATTCAACGCATCCATCAATTAATTAACTCAATTGGATAATTAACTCAATTGCAGTTTTAACGAATCGCTTGATCGCTGTCCCTGTCGCCGAATTGGGTAGTCTGCCAGCATGAGCCCTATGGATTCCTACGAATCGTGGTCTAGCCACCAAAACGCCTCCACTGCCGAGCTTGAAAACCGCCTTTACGGTTTTTTGCAGCACTGTCGTCAGCAGCAAGATGCTGACACCGTTTTGCAACAGTTTCATCAATTGTTCATCCAGGCGGACTACTGCCCGGACGAAACGATTTGGGAAATTGTGGTGGAGCTAGCCCATCGCCCTTATGCGGAACGGGAGTTTAAGTACACGCTGAACCGCTGTAGCTACACCTTGGCGAATCCCTGGTCAACGGAGCCGCGCAATCACTGGGCGGTGCCAGCTCTGGTGCAAATGTTTGAGCAGGTGCCAACAACTCCAGCCGCGATGGCGGAAACCCAGACAATTCGTAAGCTGAGCCGTCTGTTTACACAGACTGAACAATATGATGCACTGCGACGGTTTGCTAATTTGATTGACGTCCCAGACGAAGGGGCTACCGTCGCGATGGATGAGCAGCCAGTCGGTAAACAGCTCAAGCGCTATCCCTTTTTGTATGACAGCAGTTTGTTGACCAAAGACAGCGACCAGCAGCAGAAAAATCAGGTTGGTCAGTTGCGCCA
This sequence comes from Leptolyngbya iicbica LK, assembly GCF_004212215.1. Lineage (NCBI taxonomy): Bacteria > Bacillati > Cyanobacteriota > Cyanophyceae > Leptolyngbyales > Leptolyngbyaceae > Leptolyngbya > Leptolyngbya iicbica. The sequence goes on along the minus strand of NZ_QVFV01000002.1, from coordinate 900,570 downwards.
AGAAGCGGAGACCAAGTTAGGGGTGCAACTCGCGCGTTATTGTGACCAGCAAAAGCGTGGGGTCAGCAAGACTGTCCCAAATCCGACGCAACTGCCCTCGGATGAGTTTGCCCAAGCCCTCAGTTATTACACTGGCAAGGTCGAAGGCAACCGCAGCCATCGCGACTTGGCTCAGATGTTTCGCACTTACAGCAAAACGGTGCGCTCTTTCCGAGATTTTAAGGAAGAGTTTTTGGAGTACCTGCTGTCGCCATTGGCAGACGCTGATCCTCGTTATGTGAATAATCATTTTCGGCGATCGCTCCGGCAATATCTCCGCGAGACGCTAAGCGACTTTGATGATCAGCGGCTGACTGACTTTATCGTGATTACCACTTGCCAAAAGCTGTTGAACTTTTTAGTTGTTCAAGGCCGTCAACAGCCGGTTTTCCGGCGGTTTTGGCAGTTGCTCCATGATGCGGGTCAGACATTGACTGTTGGATTACTGCTGCGGGTGGTGTTGTTTTGCTCCGCCGTCAAGCCCTGGCTAGAAAATCGCTTGACGGTGTTGTTTAACCATCATGAAAAGTGTGTTTGCAAAGAAGTGCCCTGGCTGGTCAATACGCTAGAGCATACGAACATTGCCCTACTGACCAATTTTGGAAAGTTTGGCTATTCTTTCGCGTAGGCTAACTCAGCGATTCAGCGAAGTGAGATTGCCCTGGTTATGGGCGATCTCACTTTGTCTTTTATTGGGAATTGGCTTGCGATGGCTGCGATTAGACCAGATGGTGTTCTGGCATGACGAGGTCTTTACGGCTTTGCGGGTGACCGGACATCTGGGCGACCAAGTTGCGGCGCAACTCTTTACCGGAGAGCCGATCGCGGCCTCAGCAATCTTGCAATACCAGACCTTTGCCCCAGGCAGTACCTTTGCCGATACCTGGCGATCGCTCATCGACCATCCGGAACATCCACCGTTGTTTTATTTGCTCGGCTGGGTGTGGGTCAAAGTTTTTGGTACCTCTGTGACCGCTTTTCGCAGCCTGTCTGCACTGATCAGTACGGTGACCTTTCTAGCCTTGCCGGGTCTCGCCTGGGAACTTTTTGCTATCCGCGAAGCCGCAATTCTTGCGCCCCTGCTGTTTGCGGTTTCGCCAGTACACTTACTCTACGCCCAAGAAGCTCGACAGTACGCTTTGTGGACGTTGGTTACCGTGCTCGCGACTTGGGCCTTACGGCGGGCGGTGCGGTTGCAACGCTGGCGAGCTTGGGGCACCTATGCAGTTTGCCTTAGCCTCACGTTTTATACTTCAGTGCTGTCCCTCACGATTGTGATGGCTCATGGGATATACGGCCTATTGGTACTGTCCCAACGGCAAAGGCATAGATTCGTATTAGCGATCGCGGCGGCTGGACTCTTATTTATGCCGTGGTTGCTGGTGATGGCGCTCAATCGACAGCAGTGGCAATCAGCCACCGACTGGACGACCGTCGTCAGCTATCCCCTAGACGTGCTGGTCAAGCTCTGGGGATTGCACTTCACCGCTGTATTTTTTGATCCCAATTTGCCGTTAGAGCATCCTTATTCGTGGCTAGTGCCGCCTTTGTTTGTGCTGCTATTGCTGGGCATATTGTTGTCCTTGCTGCGCTCCTTATCTAAAGAGTCAAGCGTGTTGGTGCTCACGCTGGTGTTAGTGCCCACCGTCTGCATCCTTGGGGGCGATTGGGTGCGGGGGAGTGTGCTGTCGAGAAATACGCGCTACTTTATGCCAGCGCTCATTGGCTGCCTCGTGGCCATGGCCGGTTGGTTGGGGTTGCAATATCAATACCGGCGTCGGGCAGTGCTGTGGGGAGTCGCATTGCTCCTAGGGTTGGGGCTCACCAGCTCGTGGGCGATTCTGCAGGCCCCGGCTTGGTGGAGCAAAGGATTTAACTATCACAACCGTACTATCGCAGCGGCGATTAATGAGTGGCCGCAGCCGACCGTCCTGACTCAGGCGCACGAAACAACCCTTGGAAATGTGATTTCCCTCAGCTATTACCTGGCTCCAGAGACGACGTGGGTGATTACACAATCTCCAGAGTTACCTCAGGTACCGACAGCGGGCCAAACCGTATTGCTCTTTGAACCCACTGAGCAATTACTCGCGCAGTTTGCCTGTCTGCCTGAAGCCTTGCCGGTGCCAGGGGGGCTGTTTCGGGTGGCTTGTGAGGCTGGCGATCGCTCCACCGGCCGTTTGCCTTCGTCCCAGTCGTGAATCAGGGCCGTTCACTGCGCCGCTTAGTTTTTTCAGCCAGCTAACCGCATCGAGGGACTAAGCCTGTCCGCTATTTCAAGAGCACTCTGATGAGGCGTTAAATTGAGTACAGGAGTAGACATATCGTTATCCAGGCTGAATTTATGACGACGCAGTGCTTGAACTGGCAAGACCTTGAATCGCTGACTGACTTTACGATCGATCGCGTGAATGGGCCGACCAACGCCCAATCCAAACTCCGGCTATTTGGCCAGGCTGAAGCGGATGTACGGGTCACTTTGTATCGCGATAATCATGCCTGGTGTCCCTATTGTCAAAAGGTTTGGCTCTGGCTGGAAGAAAAGCGGATTCCTTACCGCATCGAAAAAATCACGATGTTTTGCTATGGCCAAAAAGAAGCCTGGTACAAGCGTAAGGTGCCTTCGGGGATGTTGCCCGCGCTGGAACTGGATGGCCAGTTAATTACCGAGAGCGACGATATTTTATTGGCCTTGGAGCAAGCCTTTGGCCCTTTGGAGTGGAGTCTGCGAGATCCACAAGTGATGCCACTGCGTAAGCTGGAACGGTTGCTGTTTCGGGCCTGGTGTAGCTGGCTGTGTTATCCGGCGCGATCGCAGCGCGAAGACGATTATCACCGCGAGCAGTTCTTGCGCGTTGTCGAAGACGTCGAGGCCGCCTTGAGTCAGACACCGGGGCCATTTTTTCTCGATACGTTCAGTGCCGCTGACATTATTTTTGTGCCCTACGTTGAGCGGATGAACGCCAGTCTTTACTACTACAAAGGCTATTCTTTGCGGGAGGTCAATCCCCGCCTGTCAGATTGGTTTGATGGTTTGGAAAGTCGTTTGACCTATCGCGGCACCCAGAGCGATTTTCATACCCATGTTCACGATTTGCCCCCGCAAATGGGCGGCTGTTATGAAAACGGCACGCCCGAGGCGCGGCGCAATCAGCAGCAGGTTGACCAGGGGCCTTGGCTCGGCTTACCCGATGTTCGCTATCCAGAACCGGAAACATCGCGGGCAGAGGCGTTACAACGGGTTTTGCAGCACCGGGTCAATATTATTCGGGTAAATCCAGTGCGCGATCAGCCGTTGGATGAGGCGCTGCGCTGTGCCCTGACGCATTTAATGACGGGGGAAACTTGTCCACCTCCAAAGGGGACGGATGTGGGTTTGCGATATTTACGCGATCGCATCAATGTGCCCCGCGACATGTCAATCTATGCAGCCAAGCGACTACGGGCGTCGTTGGAACATACCGCTGCGCTGGTGGGTGATCAGCAGGGGCCAGCCATTCCCGTACGGCATCGTCGCGACCAAAACCCAGTGGAGTTTGCCCCGGTTTAATCTTGGCCAGCCCAGAAGTTTACTGATCAAGGTGAGGGGCCACTTGGTCAGGATAGGGGGCTGGCACGACGATATAGCCACCGGCAGCATCCCCCATGACCCAGTTACGCGCTAAGCCCCACCACCACCAATGGGCGCCCGCATAGGCACAGGTCAAGCTGTCTAGTTGATCTTCGACGGCCTTGAGCGCTTTGCCCCCAGAGGGCAGTGTGGGGAGATCATGGTCTTGCAGCGGTAGACTCGGCGTGAGCTGGGGAAATGAGTCTAATTGCAGGGTCCGCAGTTGCGCGAGGGCTTGTCGGCGCTCAGCAATACGTCCTTTTTTGTATTTCAAAATCTTGGCGAGCCGAAATAGGTGAATCGTGGCCGGGTGAGGAAACAACTCAATTTGGTAGCGGCCAGCTTGCTGGGGGATGATCTGTGGCGCGTGCACGAAGCCCCGAGATTCCAACTCTAGACCAAATTCCAGTAGGGCCGGAGCAAAGGGGCGACTCCGATTGGCGGGATAACAGCCGGCGTCATACTTGCCAAAATATCGGTGGGCCAGGCGATCGCACTCGCGCATCCCCGTCTGGTTGGGAATCAACGTCGGAGCATCAACCGCAATCAGGGCGGGTGCTGTCGGCGCGATCAGCTCATCGAGTAGCGCCAGCACCGCCGCGCGGCTGTCGCAATGATGAAAACTCAGTAGCTGGAGGTTATCGTCCTCCGCTTGCAGTAGACAAACGCCACTGCCGCCAGACTGCCAACCCAAATCAACCCCGATAAAATACATGACGCTCCCTTGGGGCTTAGCGCCGCCGCCTAACGTTTAACGCCTTTTATTGTGTTGGACAGCTGTTGATACATCAGCGTCGGACCTGAGGAATCCACCCCTTCGACTACGTTACTGACATGCTAGGCAGTCCTGAACGCTGGTATTTTGGAACCAGAGTGGCGCGATCGCAGACAACCGGGCAGGATAACCGATGGCCAAAAAGCAAAAGTTTCCGCACCTCATAGGGTCGAAATGGACAGCCCAAGAAAAGACTTTCGGATGGCGACATTTTCAGGTTGTAACGCGCAAAAATGAGCAGGGCATGGTGTTCGCCGAGATGGTGGCAGCCTGTGATCCTGACGTCCGATTTTGGATCAACGCCAAGGGCTTGAAAAATCGCCATGCCTGGCAGGCAGGATGGCAATCACTGCAAGAGCAGCAAAGCAGTCAACGGTAAAACCTTGTTACGCTGACAGACAAGAGATGCATGGAAGCCACCCGTCACAATGTCAGCCACTGAGCCTTCAAATCAACCCGAGCAACCCATTGTCCAAGCGGTTTTAGAACCCTTGTTGGAAGATTTTCAATATTGGTTTGGTGAAACTCAAACACTACTGAATTCTGCCCAAGCGGATTGTTTGCCCGAGAGCGATCGCCAAGCGCTAGAACAAGAGGTTTCCACGGCACAACAAGCCGTCGCTACCGCAAAAACGCTGCTGCTAGCTACAGATGGCCATGCTGGTGTCGATATGGCTGTCGTCGGGCAGTGGCACCGACTGGTGAATAAGTGCTGGCAAACATCACGCTACATTCGCCAACACACTACAGACAATACAGACTCAGATTAATTGATGGTATTGACCAAGACCGCGAGAGTCTGTTGCGGATGACTCGACAAGCAATGATGAGCGTCAAGGTTTTAGGCGATCGCCTGAAAATCACCCTCGACCTTCGATACACTAAACAAAGGCGATCAAACATCTGCGACCATGCGGGTATTGGTCCCCCTTGATTCAAGCCTTTAGGAGCCACGTCACAGAAACCATGCTGCACGCTATCTACATCATTGCATTCGCAGTTTTATCGGTGTTGGCTGTCAGTAACTTGATCCGCAACATCATCATGTTTGGTACTGACACCCGTCGTACGAGCAACCGAGGCTTTGGCAGTGCTCCTGAGAATGCTGGCCAGCGCTCCGTCCCGCATCCGGAAATGTTGGACGAAACTGGACGTGTGTTGGACGAGCCGCTGCTAGTCATGAAATCGATTTCCCTCGAAGACGCCCGCGAGCAGCTAGATGCCCTTTACGAAGGCAATTCTGAAAACACGACTGATGACGATGCGTAATGTTTGAGAATTAGGAGTACGTATCCCTTGTCGGTGGTTTTTGGCCTAAGCCCATTTTGGGAATCTCGCCATTGTGAAGCTGTCTGAGGGACTGGCGCAACGCTTGAGTTCATCACTTCAAGACTCTTTCCTGAGTTGCTCAACGATGTACTCCATAGGGACTCGGCTTTGAGTTGTCCCGACCTGGTATTACCGCTAACCCGGTATGCCTTAAACGCTAGGCGGCACATCATCAAGCCGTTGGTTCAGCAGAGTGTTGCACCCTTGTTCTGGCCTGTGGCATTGATTTTTTTGAGATAAATCGAAGCTTTCCCATACACTTATCACAGACACAACTGGCACATCTGCGGCGATGTGACGTGGATTAAACACGGTAAGCTTCAATAACACTGAGGCGTCATTGCTGCGAGTCCCGGTATGCTTAAGCTTTTGAGCGAAGATCAAGCAGCGCGATAACCCTGGAAGGTAGACATATGGTCAAAGTGGTGTCTGTCCACTCCTTTCGAGGAGGCACCGGCAAGTCAAATACAACAGCAAATCTAGCAGCCACCGTAGCCCGCACCGGCAAGCGGGTTGGCATTGTGGATACTGACATTCAGTCTCCTGGGATTCATGTGCTATTTGGCTTTGATGAAAGCGACATGAATTTGGCATTGAATGATTACCTGTGGGGACGCTGCGCCGTTGAAGATGCGGCCTACGACGTGACCCATAAACTTCAAGGTCAGGGTGGCAGTAACAGCGCGATTTACTTGATTCCGTCTAGCTTGAAGGCCGGGGAGATTGCTCGGGTACTCCGCGAAGGTTATGACGTTGGGCTACTGAACGACGGTTTTCAGGGGTTAATTCAGCAGCTCAACTTGGACTACTTATTTATCGATACCCATCCGGGATTGAATGAGGAAACGCTGCTGTCAATTACCATTTCGGATGTATTGTTGTTGATTTTGCGGCCTGATCGCCAAGATTTTCAGGGCACTGCCGTTACTGTCGATATTGCCCGGCGCTTAGAAGTGCCAAAGATGCTGTTGCTGGTCAATAAGGCCTTGTCGTCGTTTGATTTCGTTGCTTTGAAGCAGGAAGTCGAAGAAACTTACGGCGCTTCGGTCGCGTCGATAGTGCCACTCACAGAGGAAATGATGCAGTTGGGGAGCAGTGACATTTTTAGTCTCCGTTTCCCGGATCATCCGTTGACCCAGATTTATGCCAATGTGGCTGATTTGCTGCTGGATTAGGGGGGGCGATCGCTGTTTCGCCATCCTTAAGTGCCTCTGAGTGGTAGTTTGATGGCAACACCAGCGAATTTAGTTGAATAAGCTAAGCTGACAAATGGCTAGCGCTACGTGCGAATTCAAGGACTTGTTGTGCTAATACGGACATCTTTACTTTCTGCATTGACGGCGATTGGGCTCTGGACGATAGCGGCTCCCGTTCGAGCGCAAGCACTTTTACCCTACGTGTTGCCCCTCGACGCTGAACGCTTAGAAGATCAGGGGCTGGCCTTAGCCCAAGAAGCAGCACAATTAGCCCAGCTTCAGCAATATGAGTTGGCTTTAGCCCAGGCGCAACTGGCCTCGCAACTGGTGCCCACTAGCGCCGCTGTCTGGGGGTTATTAGGCAGCCTCTATCTACAAGTTGAAGAATTTGACGCTGCGATCGCGGCGCTCAGCCGGGCCAAGATTTTAGAGTCTGACAACACGGCGGTGCTGTTTGCGTTGGGAACGGCCCATTTTCGTAAGGGCAACTACGAAAAAGCATCGGACTTTCTAGAATCGGGCTTAGCCATTGACCCTGACAATCCGGGCGCGCTGTTTGACTTGGGCAATACCTATTTCAAGCTGAATGAGTTTGACACTGCGATCGCGCAATATGAGCGGTCGGTCGGGCTAGACCCGGAGTTTTGGCCGTCGGTCAACAATATCGGCCTGGTCGAGTACGAGCAGGGCAAGGTGGAATCGGCGATTGGTCGCTGGGAAGAATCTCTCGAAATTGCGCCCATGGAACCGGAACCCGAATTGGCGATCGCGGTCGCTAAGTTTGCCCAAGGGGATGTCGACGCAGCGCTAGAGATTGGCATTCCGGCTCTGGAAAAAGACAGTCGCTATGCCGATATGCAGTTTTTGATCGACAACCTGTGGGGACCCAAGTTGATCGCGGATACGGACGCCTTTTTTAGTTATCCAGACGTCCAAGCTGTCTTGGCCCAGCTTTAGACTGTGGCGATGCCCGTGTCTCTGGGGAAGCCAGAACTGTGTGCGGTGATTCGCGATCGCATTCAGCGATCGCCCCAACAGCAGATTCCTTTTGCTGACTTCATGGCCCTGGCGCTCTATCAGCCTGACTACGGTTACTACACTAGTCAGGCTGAGCCCTTGGGCATGGAGGGCGACTTTGCTACCTCGGTGCACCTGGGGCCAGATTTTGGCGAACTGCTGGCCGAGCAACTGGTAGAAATGTGGCACCATCTGGGCCGACCTCATCCCTTTCACTTAGTGGAAATGGGGCCGGGCCAGGGATTGCTAGCTGATACCATCCTGGCTTATTTACAGCGGCAATATTGGGACTGTTTTGCGGCTGTTCACTACACCTTAGTCGAGACATCCGCCGCACTGCGACAAGTCCAGCAAACCCGATTGGTGCGGTGGCAAGCAGCTTCTGTGCCCATTGATTGGCGCGAGCTGGCGGACCTTCCAGCGGAGTCGGTCACTGGCTGCTGCTTTTCCAATGAGCTGGTGGATGCGCTGCCGGTGCATCGGGTAACGCTCACTGCCGACGGCTGGCAAGAGCAGTACGTCACCCATCGTGAGGGCGCTAAGCCGCCATTTTCGCTGGTCTTAGGGCCATTATCGCAACCAGCGCTCAGTTCCTATTTCGACTGGGTCGGTGTGGTTCCCAGCCAGCCAACCTATCCCGACGGTTACACTACCGAAGTCAACCTGGCGGCTCTGGACTGGTTAAAGGAAGTGGCGACCAAACTCCATCGCGGTTATGTGTTGACGATTGATTATGGGTATACCGCCGAGCGTTATTACAGTCCCGCGCGATCGCAAGGCACGCTGCAATGCTATTACCAGCACGCGCACCACAACGACCCACTGATTAACATTGGCCAGCAAGACATCACCGCTCATGTCGATTTCACTGCGTTAGAACTGCAGGGAGATCGCGTCGGCCTGAGCAATCTGGGCCAGGTGCCGCAAGAACTGTTTTTGATGGCGCTGGGCTTGGGCGATCGCTTAAATCAACTCATGCAAATGGAAGCGTCTGACCCGCAAGCGGTGCGATACGCGCTGCAACGACGGGAGGCGCTGCATCAGCTGATGAATCCGCTGGGGGTCGGCAAATTTAACGTGTTGATTCAAGGCAAGGGACTGGAAACCCTGGAGCAGAAAACGCTGAAAGGGTTGACCCTGCCGCCGCTGATGTGAGCGGGATGGTCGAGGGGCGATCGCTACTGCAATTTGCTTTGCAAAGACTTGAGGTATTCCGTATTGACCCCTGACTCACGGGTCAGGGCAATCTTGCCCGTACGCGCGATTTCTCGCAGGCCAAAGCGACTGAGCACCTGAACGATCGCCACCATCTTGCCGGGATCGCCCACCACCTCAACCGTGAGGGAATCTTCTGAAACATCCACGACTCGCGCCCGAAAGATCTGCACCAACTCCAAAATTTCTGAGCGATTGGCACTCGTGGCGTTGACCTTGATGAGCATCAATTCCCGCTCGACACAGGGCACCTCAGTGATGTCTTGCACCTTGAGGACATTGATGAGCTTGTAGAGCTGCTTAGTAATTTGCTCAATGATTTGATCGTCGCCGGGCACCATCATCGTGATGCGCGAGACGCCCATTTGCTCAGCCGGGCCGACTGCCAAACTCTCAATGTTGAAGCCACGTCGAGCAAACAACCCCGCAATGCGAGTCAAAACACCCGCCTCGTCTTCGACTAAAACTGACAATGTATGTTTCATGATGTTGGCGACAAACCCGCTGCTACAGCCCGGTAGCGTTGCTAAGACAGGAGATGATCCTAGCCTGACGGCAGCCTTTTGTTAAGCGGAAATTGACAGGTTTTATCAATCGGCGGCTCTAGCCGTCAGCGATCTCGTCGAGGGCTAACGATTGGTGGAACGCTGGATGGAGCCAGCCCCTCAAAGATTCACCCGCCGCACCAGACCGCCCACCGGTGCCGCGATCGCCAGCAGCACTGCAATCCGACATCTGACGTCAGCCGTCAGCGACGTTGCATATGTAAATATTTTGTCGGACTTCGCAATGAATAGATGGGCAGATTTCGACTCGGCCCTTAATATCGGTAAAGATGTTGCTGCCCTCGAGTGCTGGGATTGATGGCGTCAGGAAAAATTTTCCCTCTAGACGAAATCAAAGACAGCGATTAGGCTATAGAACGATCAATTTTGAGTTCACGACTTCTGTTCTCTTTTTTATTCTTTGCCGCGCATGCGAAGCCGAAATCCTCGAAACGTTCCACCCATTAACGAGAATATCCGTTTTCCTGAAATTCGCCTGATTGGCGCCGATGGCGATCAGCTGGGCATTATGGCTCCGAGCGAAGCGCTACGAATGGCCGAAGAGCAGGATTTGGATCTGGTATTAGTCAGTGATAAAGCCACTCCTCCTGTTTGCCGCATCATTAACTACGGCAAGTACAAGTTTGAGCAAGAAAAGCGCGCCCGCGAAGCGAAAAAGCGCCAGCATAACGCCGAAGTCAAAGAAGTGAAGATGCGTTACAAGATTGACGATCATGACTACAACGTGCGCGTCAAAAATGCCCATCGCTTTTTAAAGTCTGGCGACAAAGTCAAAGCCACCGTAATGTTTCGGGGGCGTGAGATCCAGCATTCTGACTTGGCGGAAAAGCTGCTGCGCCGCATGGCTGATGATTTGGACGAAGTTGCTGAGATGCAGCAAGCGCCAAAACGGGAAGGTCGCAATATGATGATGCTGTTATCGCCGAAAAAATAGTGGTTTAGCCACTCGAATGGCGATCGCACTCAGACTGTTTCCTGCGTCTAGCGTATGCAATCGAGCCGGACTGCTTCTCCATCCCTGCCGCAATGGCAGCAGCAGGTGCTGCGAGTCATTAACCTGCGCCCTAATGAAGTCGAGCGCACTTTTTTGATGTTCGCGTTTTACACCGCGACTTCCATGGGGATTTTGTGGTTAGAGGTTAGCTCGGCCGCCCTGTTTTTGGATGAGTATGGTCCTGACTCGCTGCCGTGGATCTACATCTTTAGCGCCGGAGTCGGGTTTGGCCTCAGCGTCGTCTACTCCTGGTTGCAAAAGTTTTTGCCGCTGCGCTGGGTGATTGTGGTCATTGCCGTGTTGATGGCGGTGCCCGTGCTGCTGTTTCGCTGGGGCTTGGCCTTTGCGTCGGTGTTGCCGCTGACCATTTTCGGGATGCGCTTGTGGATGGAAGCCATTTATGGGCTCAATGACCTCAACGTTTCGATAACGGCTAATCAGCTCTTCAATATTCGAGAAATCAAGCGCACCTTTCCCCTCGTCAGTAGCGGCAACTTGGTGGCCGATGTGCTGAGTGGGTTTTCGGTGTTTTTTCTCGTCAGCTTTGTCGGTTTGCAAAACGTGCTGGTGCTGGCATTTCTGATCATGATGGCGGGCTCTGGGGTGCTGTGGCTGATTAGCCGCAAATATTCTCACGCTTTCCCAGATTCCTTGCAGCGACAGGCCGAGGCCGCCCAAGACGACCACAAAGCGCAGCGATCGCGCGGCACCATTCGCCAGTACGTGGTGATGTTGTTCAGCTTCTTTGTGCTGGCCCAAATCGTCATGTATTTGATCGAGTTTGAATACCTGACCCAGCTCGAACTGAATCTGGAAGTCGATGAAATCGCGGCTTTTTTGGGCATTTTTAGCGGCCTGTTGGGGCTGATCGAACTGTTGACTCAATGGTTCACGTCGAGTCGCCTGATTGAACGTCAGGGGGTATTTGCAGTGCTGTCGCTGTTGCCCGTGGTCATCATCGGCCTCAGTTTGATGACCATGATTGGCGGCTTTCCCGGTCTTTTGGGGGGGACGGCCCTATTTCTGGGGCTCGTGGTCTTGAAATTTTTCGATGAGTGGCTGCGCTACACCCTGGTCGCCAGTACGCGCCCGGTCTTGTTTCAACCAATTCCGGATAGTGAGCGGACTCTCTTTCAATCCCTGGTGGGGGGCATTGCCGAGCCGCTGGCAATGGGGGGCACAGGCGTCTTCATTCTGTTTGTGATTGCCTGGGCCAATTTCCTTGGCTTTGAAAGCCAACTGTTGCAGGCACAATTCTTTTTAGGGGTGATCGCCTTCCTCGCGGTTGTCTGGCTGATTGCGATCTTGTTTTTGCGATCGCAATATTTAGAGCTGCTGGTCAAAAGTGCACAGCGGGGATTGCTCAGCGGGAGTGAGGCCAACCTGCGGGCGTTGCGCAAAGCCTTTGTCGAACAGTTAGAAAAGCCTGGTTCGGAGGCGGAAAAGCGCTCCTGTATTGAACTGCTTTCTGAACTTGATCCGCGAAGTGTGGGCGAGGTGCTGGCCCCACGCTTAATGGCGTTGCCTCTGTCCCTCCGGAAGCAGAGTCTAGAGGCGATGTTGGAGTATCCGGGACGGGAGTATGCGGAGACAGTGCGGCAACTGCTCAAGACTGAGCAACCCCCGGAAATTTTAGCGCTGGCGCTGCGATACATCTGGATTACGGATGACAGCCCTGATATTGGGCGTTTGCAGTCTTATTTAGATGCCGAAGTGGACCCGGTGGTGCGGGGCACAGCGGCTTCGCTGATGTTGAAGCATGGCAATGCCCGCGAAAAGAATGAGGCCGTGAATACCCTGCGCCAAATGTTGACCAACGAACACGAGCGGGAGCGGGTGATGGGGTGTCGGGCTTTGGGCGAAGCGGATTATTTGCAATCGCTGCGACTCTACATTCCTAACTTGTTGCAGGACGAATCTTTGCGGGTGCGACGGGCGCTATTGGAGGCGATCGCCGCCACTAACCTGGAGGAATACTATCCGTCGTTGATGAAGGCATTGCAGTACAAATCCACGCGGGAAGCAGCCAGCCAAGCCCTGACCCGCCTGGGTAATGACGCGCTAGATATGTTGGAAGAAGTGGCACTCGATCCTTATCGGCCTGATAGTTTGCGCAACCAAGCCTGGCAAGCGATCGGCAACATGGGCAGTGATGCCGCGATCGACTGTCTGCTGCAAAATCTGATCACCAGTTGGGGCAGCACTCGCCGGACCCTGCTGCGGATTTTATTGCGGATGGTGCAAGAGACCGGCTTTAAGCGCAATCAGGGGATTGACTCCGCTTTAGATCGGTTTGGGCGGGACGGGGTCGAAGATTTGATCAACCAGGAATTGACGTTTGTGGGGCAAATCTACGGAGCCTTGCTGGATCTAGAGGACAGTGTTCCTGCTGGACGCGAGGCCAATCTGTTGCAGCGGGCATTGACAGAGTTACAAAAGGACGCGATCGAGCGCATCTTTATGCTGCTGCGGTTTATCTCACCACCGGGAGCCATTCAAGCCGCCCAAGTGAGTTGGCAAGGGGGCAGCGCTTCCAACCAGGCGCGGGGCATCGAGATTTTGGACAACACTCTCGACATTCCCAGCAAGCGGGCGATTTTGACCATTTTGGATCGTCGCAGTCGGGCTGAAAAGGTAGACGTGCTGCGTGAAAGTAACTTGTTTGTTTATCGCCAGATGCGGCCCAGCGATCGCCTCCGCTACCTCCTTGATCTGCGTTACTTTCTGTCGGATTGGGCTTTGGCCTGCTGCTTCCATCTCGCCCGCGCCCAACGCTGGAGCCTGAGCGCCGAGAATACCGTCGCCTGTCTCAAACATCCCACGGGTTTTGTCCGCGAGGCGGTGTTGTCCTATTTGCAGGTGGCCTCACCCCGCGTATTGCGCGAGTTGCTGCCGCTCATGCGCAAGGACCCCAACGAACTGGTGAGCAATCAGGTACAACAACTGATGGCAGAATTGCAGGTGGATTGAGCCGCAGCGTATGCAACCAAATCAGGCATCGTTTTCGATTAAGCAGGTGGCGCTAACTGACGACCTGACCCTGGCGTACCGCGAAGCAGGCACTGGAATCCCTGTGATCTTGCTGCATGGTCTGGCCGACCATAGCTTGGTTTGGCAAAGTTTGGCACAGCATTTGGGCGATCGCTATCGTTGCCTCGCGCCTGATTTGCGAGGACATGGCGACAGTAGCAAGCCCCCGGCTGCGGAGTACGATGCCCGGCTCATTGCCGATGATCTGGAACAATTTTGTGAGCAGCTACAGGTAGGGACCGTGGCCGTCGTCGCGCATTCCTGGGCAGCTAAGGTCGCCCTGTTATGGGCGCAGCAGTGTCCTCAACGATTACGTCACCTCATCCTGGTCGATCCCTTTTTTGTGAATCGTTTGTCTGTCGTTTTTCGCCCGACTTTTCCCATCCTGTATCGCACGTTGCCCTTTCTCAAAGTGATGGGGCCGTTTGCCGATCTGGAGCAAGCCCAAGCATTAGCTCAGGGACTGAAGCAATATCAAGGCTGGAGTGAGCCGCAGCAAGCTATTTTTCACGCTGGGATGGAGCAGCAAGCCGATGGGCAATGGCGCAGCAAGTTTGCGATCGCGGCTCGCAACGGTGTATTTGAGGACATTTTGCAATCTGCGGGCTTGACGGCACCATTGCCGACCCCAACGACGCTGCTCTTGCCAGCGCAAGGACTCAACCGCATGGCCTGGCAAACGCGCCCCTATCACCAATATTTGATGCAGCTTCAGGTTCACCTGATTCCCGGCAATCACTGGCCTCATCTGGTGGAACCGGAGTCGTTTAATCAGGCGATCGCGACGGCCCTCAATCAAATGGCAGTTGCCGACCCCAGTTAGCGATCGCACCTTGTAGGCTAGGGGTACGCTGTTTTTTCCATCGCCTCATGAAAACCGTCCCCGTCACGCAAACCTATCCCTATGCCCAGCTAGCCAATTGGATCTTTCGGCCATTGGACTACATGGAGGTTAACTATCGGCGTTACGGCGACCTATTCTTTGCCCGCTGGGGCTTGTTTGAGTGGGTATTTCTCAACCATCCTGAGGCGATTAAAACGGTTCTCAGTCAGGATATGGGGGCCGCTATCAGCGCTCCTGGTGAGACCAACGAGATTCTCAAGCCGCTGTTGGGTGAACACTCGGTCATGCTGCTGTCGGGCAACCAACATCGGCAACGGCGCAAGTTGATTATGCCGCCCTTTCATGGGGAACGGCTGAAGGTGTATGCCGACCTGATTCGCCAAATCACGTTAGAGGTGATGGCGGAGCTACAGCCCGGTCAAGCCTTGCAGGCCCGATCGCTGATCCAACAAATGACGATGCGGGTGATTTTGCAAGCGGTGTTTGGTCTGCATGACGGCGATCGCTGCCGTCGCCTCGAAAGTCTATTGGCCGAACGACTCGACATGGTGAGTAAGCCTCTGGCCTCGACGGTCGTATTTTTTCCCATCTTGAGAAAGAACTATGGCAGTTGGAGCCCCGGGGCCAAAATTGAGCGGCTCGCGGCGGAAATTGATGAGTTGCTCTATGCCGAGATTCGCGAACGCCGGGCTGCGGTCGATGCCAGCCGTCAAGATGTACTTTCGCTGCTCCTGATGTCGCGGGATGAGGCCGGTCAGGGATTGTCGGACGAAGAATTGCACGATGAGTTGATGGCGCTGTTGATTGCGGGGCATGAAACGACGGCTACCGCGATCGCTTGGGGGCTGCATTGGGCGCACTATCAGCCCGACATCCGGCAAAAAGTCCGGGATGAGATTGCCACTGCCGGGGCCAACGACGATCCCATGGCGCTGACCAAATTGCCGTATCTAGAGGCATTTTGCAATGAAATTCTGCGCATTTATCCGGTGGCGATGCTGACCTTTGCCCGAGTCGCCCAACAGCCCCTGGAGCTAATGGGTTACACCATTGATCCCGGTACCCTATTAGTCGGCTGCATCTATTTGCTGCACCACCGCGAAGACTTGTACCCCCAACCCTCTGAGTTTCGGCCCGAGCGGTTTCTTGAACGGCAATATTCTGCCTTTGAATTTATGCCCTTTGGGGGTGGGGCGCGACGATGCATCGGCTATGCCCTCGCCATGTATGAGCTGAAAATCATTCTGGGCACGCTGTTGACGCACTTTAACTTTGAGCTGGTGAGCGATCGCCCGGCCATACCTGAGCGGCGGGGCATCACCCTGGGCATGAAAGATGGCGTCCAAATGGTCTATCAAGGGACTCGTTCAGTGCCTACTCCCATCGCGATTTAATCGCGAATGCCGAAAGGACGGGTTCTCTCAGCCAGGCTGCGATCGCGCTTCATTGAATGTCACTTTCGACTGCCGACTCGTGAGATCTTGTTTGATACTGGACAAAGTAGCAGGCTGATTATTCGGGCAGTGCCATGCATCAGTGCAAACGACGGTGGGAATGGATCTTAGTGAGCGCTTTAACGTGGGGCGGTTTGACCGGGCTGGCCTGTTCCGCCACGGTTTCAACCTGGGGTGAACCGTCAGCCGCGACATCCTCGTCGCAAGCCGTGGTGGCAGAGGCGAAACTGCCCCCGCCAGAGTCGTCAAAAGTGCTGTTATCGCAGGCGTTTGAGGCGGCAATAACGGCGGCCCAGTTGGCGCAGTCAGCGACGACGGCGAGCGAGTGGAGTGCGGTGGCCACCGCGTGGGCTGAGGCCATTCAGGCATTGCAAGCGATTCCCACTGACAGCCCAGAGTGGCTGTTTGCCCAGCGCAAGACTCGCGAATATTTAGCGAACCAAGCGATCGCCCTGCAACGGGTTGAAGAGGCGGCGCGATTAGCGATTTTTCCGCCCTTGGGCAATCCCGTCTTAGACGAACAGTTAGCCCTCTACCTGTCCTACATTGCCACCTTCGATAACCCCGATATCCTGATTATTGGTAGCTCGCGGGCTTTGCAGGGGCTCAATCCCCAGATTTTGCAGCAGCGCCTGGCCGAACAGGGCTATACCGACCTCAAGGTCTATAACTTTGCGGTTAATGGCGCGACAGCCCAGGTGGTGAGCTTTATTCTGCGCTATTTGTTAACTCCTGAGCAGATGCCCAAGATGATTATTTGGGCGGGGGGTTCTCGTTCGTTCAACAGTGGCCGCTTCGATCGCACCTTTGCCCAGATTTTAGAGTCGCCCGGTTTTGCCGCTGTGCAAGCGGGAGATCGCCCGACCTTTGAGTCGGCGACGCCCCTGGCCGCCACCTTAGACACCGACAATGCCAGCAGGTTTACTGCCCGCGATAAAACCCAGGCGATGCCCGTCAGCAGCATCAATGGATACGGCTTTTTAGCCGTGAATGATGTGTTCAATCCTGATACCTACTATCAGAGTTTTCCGCGCGTGCCCGGGGCCTACGACGACGCTTACCTGAACTTTAATTTGGAAGGCGTACAGGCGGTTTCTACCCGAGCGATCGCGACGTTTGCCCGCAGTAACAACATTCCTCTCATCTTTATCAACCTGCCCCTGAGCGACGACTATTTGGATGAAACGCGCTCAGCATACGAGCAGCAGTTTCAGCAGTTTCTCCAGCAAGAAGCCCAAAATGGTGACTTCGTGGTGGTTGATTTGCTGAATGAGTGGCCCGGACAAAATCTGTTCTTTGCCGATCCCAGTCATCTCAACCGGGTCGGTGCGGCCCAAGTCGCAATTCGAGTTTCGGAAACTGACACGATTCCTTGGGATGTGCTGGCTGCCCCAGCGGAGCCGCCGACTGAAGAATGACTTGCCCGCTGACTCATGTCCTCGCCACCCTTATTCGGGATACCTGCTGGTACGTCATTGAGTTGAGCGGTGGTATCGGTGGCTGTGGGGACAGCCGATGGATTTTCGCCCCTTTCGAAATTTGAAATTGAGCCGATGATGAATCTCGAAGTCATCCTAACTTTGATAAATTAGCTGAGATTTACAACCGACATCTGGCCTGTAAGGGGAATTTGTCAAACAGAATTGAGAGGTGCTACTGCCCCGTTGATAGACCTGGAAATCTGACAGCCGATGGCATTATTTTCGAGTTCTATCTGGTACCAAAAAGGGCATTTATTGAAGCCAGTATCGGCAAGTTTCTCCGGCCATTATTGAATAACTGCTACCCTCTAAAACAACTGATCCTGATCGGGCGTTGGAGCGGTCGGTCATTCAGAGGACGAGGCTAACCGGATCTGGACAAGGCCTCGCCATCGCTGCATCAAAGGCGATCGCCATTACGGCAGCGCCGACATGATTGACCGTGATGCGAAACCTCCACAGCACCCCTAGCGCTAACGCTGGCGACTTTGACAACTTCACAGATTGTTCAAAATCAAATTCCCGATGCTGGTACCGGCAATGTGAAAGAGGCTTTAGCAATGCCAGTCTCAGCACTGGCTCTGAGCCCCATTCCCAAATAGTCAATCTATTCGCGAAATTGAAGAAAACTTCTTGTTTAGTTCACTCGATAGGATTTTGAAATACGATTAGCAATGACTCATTTACATGAATTGCTGATTGTCTTACGGGCTTTTTGGGCATCACTATTGAGACGGAAATCCATCGATTGAGTCAGTTGCTCTAAGGGGAAATCGGTCATCAAATAACTGCTTTGCTGCGGTGATTGCGACGCCCAAGCCACGAATTTGGTACCAACAAACATGCAGCTAGAACAAACTTTTCGGTATTGGTGGACGCAACGACGACAGCGGCAGATCTTGATTTGCGTTGCGCTGGGGTTGTTGCTGGGACTGGCGATCGCGGCCTTGCAGTATCTCGCGACCGATGCGCCGTTGATGAGTTTGGGCTGGCCAGGTTGGCTGACCTTATTAGTGACGGCCTTAGCGTTTGTGCTCAATGCCATTACGGCACTGCCCGCTGAGATTGTATTTTTAGGTGCGGTGGCGGTGCTGTATGTGAGCGGCGTCCTGACTACCGCCGAGGCGCTGCAGGGGTTCAGCAATGACGGCATGGTCACGGTGGCGGTGCTGTATTTTGTCGTGACCGGATTGCAGCAAACGGGTGCCCTAGCCTGGATTTCTCAACAATTGCTCGGCCTGCCCAAACGCCGCACGACCACCTTTGTGCGCCTGACTGTGCCGATTATGGTGCTCAGCGCTTTTTTAAATAACACGCCCGTCGTGGCGATGTTTATTCCCGTGGTGAATGACTGGTGTCGCAAATTGCGCATCAGTCCCTCAAAGTTGATGATTCCCCTCAGCTATGCATCGATTTTTGGGGGGCTTTGCACCTTGATTGGGACCAGCACCAATTTAGTGGTCAGTGGCTTGTTGGTCGAGGCGACTGACCATCCTGGTTTGCGAATTTTTGATCTGACGCCCGTGGGGTTGCCCTGTGCGATCGCGGGATTATGCTTCCTCTTCTTTGGGCAGCGTTGGCTCCTGCCGAATCGCAAACCAGCGATGGGTGATTTGAGTGATGTGCGGCAATACACGGTGGAAATGGTGGTGGCCCCGCGCAGTCCCCTGGCGGGCAAAACCGTCGAGCAAGCCGGGTTGCGCCACTTGCCAGGACTGTATCTGGCTGAAATCGCTCGGGGGCAGCAAATTCTGCCTGCGGTGAGCCCGCGTGAGCTGCTGCGGGAAAATGATCAGTTGGTCTTTGTTGGCATCGTCGATTCGATTTTGGATTTGCAACGGCTACGCGGCTTGTCTCCTGCGACCGATCAGGTCTTTAAGCTCGATACGCCCCGCACCGAGCGTCGGTTGATCGAAGCGGTGGTATCTCATACCTGCTCACTCGTGGGCAAAACGATTCGCGAAGGGCAATTTCGCTCTCGATACGATGCGGTGGTGTTGGCGGTGGCTCGCAATGGCGATCGCGTGCAGGGCAAAGTCGGTGATATTCGGCTGCGACCTGGCGATACCCTCTTACTCGAAACGCATCCTCGCTTTATTGAACGGCAACGCATCTCGAATGACTTTTATTTAGTCAGTGACTTGCCAGACTCGGAGCCACTACGCCACGAAAAAGCGCCCATTGCGCTGCTGATTTTATTGCTGATGGTGGTACTAGCTGGAGTCGGCTGGCTCAGCATGTTGAAAGCGGCTGTGTTGGCGGCGATGTTAATGCTGATCACTGGCTGCTGTGCGCCCACTCGAGCGCTGCAAAGTATTGAATGGTCAGTATTGCTGGTCATTGGGGCCGCTTTGGGCATTAGTGAGGCGATGCAAGTGACCGGGGCTGCCGAAGCGATCGCGGCCAGTTTTTTAGGTATTGCTGGTAGCCAACCGCTAGTAGCTCTTGCCGTCATTTACGGCATCACGACGCTGCTCACAGAAATGATTACGAACAATGCCGCCGCTGCTCTGATGTTTCCCATTGCGTTGTCGGTCGCTCAGGGCCTCGGCGTCAGTTATATGCCGTTTGTCATTGCAATTATGATTGCGGCTTCGGCTAGTTTCTCCACGCCAATTGGCTATCAAACGAATTTGATGGTGTACGGTCCCGGGGGATACAAATTCACCGATTTCATGCGCATCGGTATTCCTCTAAACCTGCTGTTTTGGGGCATCACCGTATTTTTGGCACCGCATATCTACCCCTTCTAAAAGCTGATTTACGAGGTCTCTGCTTAAGGAGATGCGCAGCGTAAAAGTAGTCATGCTAGCCGAGCAGTGTTGTCATCCATTGGTTCACGCATTCACCGCGTACCAATGGATGATGGTTTTCTCACCGATGCCTTATGGGGTTTCTACTTCAGAGGCATTCCACAGCTCTAGTAATTCATCTACCCGTTCTACTGAATCAAAGTCTTCATTGGCTTCATAAAGGCGACGAGCCAGATTGATCGACGATATGGCTTGTTTTTCTAGCCCTTCAGCCCAGAGCGCTAGTCCCAAGTTGTAATGCGCTCCAGGGTTATTGGGGAAGGCGCGAAGAACTTGGCGATAAGCTCTAATTGCCTGTAAATAGACCCCTTCTCTCAGATGAAAAGCGCCAACCGCAGCCTGAGCCGGAATCAAGTCTGGATTAGCATCAACGGCCCGTCGATAGTAGGTGTAAGCAGCGGTTTCATCGCCAATTTCCATCGACAGTTCGCCAAGTAGAAAATTGGCTTGAGCATTATTGCGATCGAGTCTGACGGCTGTTTCCAGATTTTCAAAAGCGGCCCGCGAGTTGCCCAGTGCGATTTGCGTTTCGGCTAAACCCACGTGTGGCTCACTGCGTCTCCCATCGGCTCGTACAGCGCGTTCAAAGGCGGATTGCGCCGCAACGTAATCTTCTCGAATCAGGTACAGGGTTCCCAGCGCCTCGTAAGCACTGGCATTACCAGGGGCACGACTCGCCAGGCGTTCATACGTGCTCAACGCAGCATCGTAGTCTTCGAGGGTGATGAAGATATTGCCTAACCCCAGATAGGCATCCGCTTCTGAGGGCGCGAGGGTGGTGATTTCTTCGTAGATCGCGATCGCATTTTCATAGTCGGCTAGCTGCACATAGGCATAGGCCAGACCATAGCGAAACGGCATGTTGTTCGGTTCTAGCGCGATCGCTTGCTGATAGGGTTCAACCGCAGCGGCATACTCACCCTGCTGCACGTATAAATAGCCGATGCCCGAATATAGCCGCGCATTACGAGGGTCAATGCGCGTGGCTTCTCGATAAAGCGCGATCGCGGCATCGTAGTCTTCGGCCTCAACTTTGTCTTGCCCTTCGGTGAGCAGGTCATCCAAGGCCTCTTGTTGGGCATCGGAAAGATTAGAGTTGCGGCTTTGGGCAAGGTCAACCCGGGGGAGGCGGAAGACGAGTGGCCCGGATGTGGCGGTCTCAATGACGGCATTGGCAGGGGCGATCGCCGCAGCGGCACTGCTTGCCATCACTCCGAACACCGCACTCGATAAGCCCAGTGCAAACCATCGAAAAGTTACCATTAATTGGCCTCCGTCATGCCCAACTCGTTGCCGGTCAATAATTTTTGGTCGCGAGTGATCCCCGGCCAAAAGTCCATCGTAAATTTTAGCTTAAAGCGATCAGTCCCCTTGTCGGCTCTAGTGAACGCGATCGCCGATGAGCCTTGATCACTACTGTTTGCTGCCCTACACCCCAGATGATTGATGCCAATGTCGCTGTGGGCGGGACGCCCTCCAATGACCCAGTCGCACCGCTCCCCATAGTCGGGCTTATGCAGGATAGATCCGCAGTCGCCGATTCGGTTCATCGCCAAAGCTGCAAGACTTCAGGCGGTAATGCTCGGCCAATTCGTGCTGCATTTTGCGGATACGGGCCGATCGCGGTAGCAATTCCACGGGTTGACCCTTAGGAATCACAATTTGTTCCACCGCGAGGCGCGCCTCTTCCAGGGCTTCTAGCTCGTCGGCGTCTTCGTTGGGCGAAAACAGGCTGAGATTGGGCATGGCGCGAACGTTGCCGTCGTCGATATCCAACATGCGCTGTAACGTCCGCACAATCTGCGGCATACTGTTGGACTTAACGGTGTGAATGGGCAACTCGCGCACCTTCGCGATGTGGCGCAGTTTGGAGTGGTGTTTGACGTGCGATCGCAAGGCCAGCACCGCATCCGCACTATCCAAATCTTTGGTGAGCACGACGGGCAACCGCAGCGTGGCAATCACCTGGTCCAGATGATGCTTGCTGATGCCGTAGGAATACACTCGCAAAATATCTTCGCCGTTGGGGCCAACGGTGGGCTCAGGTGCGAGCGCCAAGGATTCTCCTGCTGCCGCATAGACCATTTCATCTTCGTTCAGCGAGCGATCGAGCATCGCCTCAAAGCTTTGCTGCTCAGCCGTCACCGGCAACTGCTCTACTGTGCCCCCTTGGGGCGGCGTCATGCGGCCCGATGCTCGCCAACCGCCTGCCTGCCTTTGGGCTTTGCCAGGCAATCGGCCTTTGAGGGGCGAGGCCTTAACTTTGGCGGCCTCATGGGTGACCACTACCTCGCCTGCTTCGTTGACGCTGCGAGTTTGCGTCGCAGGTTGTCGTCCCCGCAGCAGTGAGTCCACTGTCACGGCTACATCTTCGTGAATGACCCAGCGTTGCCGTTCCAGCATTTCCACCGCAATGTCAAAGGTGGGGGGCGCTTTCCGTTCCAGCACGCTCTTTTGGCTGCCCCGGCGTCGGGCTTCATCATCCCCCAAGGTGACGGACTGGATGCCCCCCACGAGGTCCGACAGCGTCGGGTTTTTCATCAAGTTTTCGAGCTGGTTGCCGTGGGCGGTGCCGACGAGCTGCACGCCGCGCTCGGCAATGGTGCGTGCGGCTGTGGCTTCCAATTCCGTGCCGATTTCATCAATCACGATGACCTCGGGCATGTGGTTTTCCACCGCTTCAATCATCACCTGGTGTTGCAGTTCTGGCTTGGCCACCTGCATCCGCCGCGCTCGCCCGATCGCCGGATGCGGAATGTCGCCATCCCCCGCAATCTCGTTGGAGGTATCGATAATCACGACGCGGCGATCGAGGTCGTCGGCCAATACCCGAGCGATTTCCCGCAGGGCCGTGGTTTTGCCCACGCCAGGACGCCCCAACATCAAAATGGATTGGCCGCGCTCGACCAAGTCTTGAATCAAGCCAATGGTGCCAAAAACCGCTCGTCCGACGCGGCAGGTGAGGCCAATCACATCGCCAGAACGGTTGCGAATGGCACTGATCCGGTGCAAGGTCTTTTCAATGCCAGCCCGGTTGTCACCGCCAAAATACCCGACGCGATCGACGCAGTGTTGCAAATCGTCTTTAGACACGACTTGCTCTGAGAGATATTCCGACCCGGACAAAAATCGGGCTTCAGGGCGTCGCCCCAAATCCAGAATGACTTCGATGAGCTGATCGGCTTGCTGGTGACGCTGAATTTGCGCGGCGGTCTCGGGTGGCAACACGGCCAGCAGGGCTTGCAGGTCATCGTAAACGGCGGACTGAGCCGTCTCCGGGTGGCCAGCGGGAGTGGGATCAACAGGGGCAGACTCAACGGACTGGGGATCGTCGTAAAGGGCCATAGCCTAACAAAAAACTCTACTCAATGACTGGGGAATACGGTCGCGGTTCCGTAGGGGGTGCTAGCCCATGGGCGCGATCGCCCTCTGGGTTAGCCGGCCAGGTCAATGCGGCACTCGGGACTCCTTTGATGGGAGCCACTAGGCTGGTGGCCAGCTGCACCGCTTGCCGTAGCCACAACATCGAACTCGCCAGGGACTCTGAATCATCACACGATGGCCTCTCATCACGATCAACAGCAGAACCAAACCGGGGGACAGTTGCCTCGTCCTCTAACAGCGGACTTAATAGCCGCCGGGCAAAACTCCCAAAAGCCACTCCGCCCAAAGTCGGTCGTAAAGCGGGAGCCGTCATCGGCCCGGCGGCGCTCGCCGCTCGCTCTGAGCCCTGCTCCAGCGCCAGGGCTGGCAATTTTTCGGCGGTATGGGCATTGGTGCCCCCGGCTAGCTGCACGTAGCCAGGGGGTCCCGATTGCAGCATCCGTCTGGCATAGCGCAGTGTGGTATGCGTTGTGCCGCGGCCAATGTCGCCACTCATCGGGCGGCCATCGGTTTGCCAGATCAGGGGCAGCGGCAGCGGCTGAATGGCTTCGTAAAGCTGCCACAAATAGTCGATCGCTCCGGCTTGCTCAGGACAGCTAATGGAGATAACCGACAAGTGGTGCAGATGGGGTTGCAGGGTCGCCCACAGCGTCATGAATGAGTCATAACGCCCCACTTGAGTATGAATTTCGATCGCATCTACTTGCTCTAGCAAAGTGGCCGCGATCGCTTCTGGAGCGGTCGCCCGTGTCACTGTGGCAATCTGCTGAATGGGACAAACGGGTAAACACCGACCGCAACCATAGCAACGTTCTTCAATGACACCTGCCGTTGCTGGGGTGAAGGCGATCGCAGCGGCTGGACAAATGGCTTCACAGGGCCGCGAACAGTCGGCAGGACAGCGAGTGGGATCAAATTGCGCTTTCCGAAAATGCGGATCTTCGCCATCGCTAAAGCTCACCATGAGCAATGGCAGTTCGGAGGGAATTCTGCTGCCAAGAAATTTCGTGCCTTCAAGAATTCTCGGCAGCTGCGAAATGACGTGAAACGACTCTTTAACCGCGCTAACCACAGCAGGATCAGCAGCGACATCGATGCAATCAGCACCTGCAAGAGTATAAGCCAGGGCCAAATTGCGAATAGCAGGAAGATGTTGATAACTGGCTCCTCCAATGAGTTTGAACCAGCGACCTGCCTGCAAAGAAATTAGAGAACGATGGGTCTTTTTCACCCTTTCATGCTAGACGTTTCTGCTCAAAATTACGAGATTTCAGCAACTTTTTCAGGCGCATCGCCTCATCACTGCATCGAACCTGACTACCGCTCTAAGGTAGAGCTTTTGTAACGCAAGTATTCTGCCAAGGCGGCAATCATGCCCGAGGCCAAAATCAGCAAGACACTCAGCGCATTCATGTCAGGTTTAACCCCATTGCGAATGCGACTGAAAATTTCGAGCGGTAGGGGATTGGCTCCCCCTCCGGCGGTGAAGCTGGAAATCAGCAAATCATCAATGCTGAGGACAAAGGCTAACAGGCAGCCAGCCACGATCGCAGGCATGAGCTGCGGTAAGAGTACTTTAATTAAAGCTTGGGTCGGGGTGGCCCCTAAATCCAGCGCTGCTTCTTCTAAATTGGGGTCGAGACTGCCCAGCCGACTAGAGACGACCACGGCAATGTAGGCCAGACAAAACACCATGTGCGCGGCCACAATCGTCCAAATACTCAGGGGAATGGCCATTGAAGCGAGAAAGACGAGGGTGGCCACGGCAATCGAAATGTCGGGCACAATCAGCGGCAGATATGACACGCCCCGGTAGACGCCCTTGCCAGGAAAGTAGTATTTGGAGAGGCCGATCGCCATCAGCGTGCCTAGCACCGAGGAAATCGCCACCGCCATGATGGCGACGAACAAGGTGTCTTGCAGCGCGCGAAAAATTCGCGCATCTTGAAACAAACTTTCATACCACCGCAGGCTGAACCCTTGCCAAACGGACGTGTAGCGCCGCGAGTCATTAAAGCTGTAAATGCCCAACACCACAATCGGGCCGTACATAAATCCAAAGAGAGCGACTGTCAGCCACCCTTGCCAGGTTTTAGGTAGGTTCAGTCGGCGTAGCAATGACATGCGCTTGTTCCCCTACGTTTCCTGTACTGAATCGCGATCGCCATATTTCAGCAAGAGGGCGATCGCCAAACTCACGGCCAAAATCAAAACCATACTCAATGCCGACCCGAGTCCCCAGTTGCGAGTAATGCCTAAAAACTGGTTATAAATCAGGCGAGAAATGGTCATGCTGGACGCGCCCCCCAGCAATGTGGGGACCACAAAATCGCCCATGCTGGTGATAAAAACCAGCAAACAACCGGCGGCAATGCCCGGTAGCGTCTGCGGTACCGTCACCTTCCAAAAAACCTCGCGGGGATTCGCCCCTAAATCAGCGGCGGCTTCTAACAGTGAAATGTCGAGTTTTTCTAGCGAGGCGTACAAAATGAGCACCATGTAAGGCAGGAAGTTGTAGGTTAATCCCACAAATACTGCCGCTGAGGAATACAGCCAGCTCTGAGTGGGGAGATCAACGCCGGGAATAAACCCACTCAGCCAGGTAATAAACGTGTTTAGTAAGCCTGTGGGGCGCAAGATGCTAATCCAGGCGTAGGAGCGTAACAGTGATGACGTCCATAGGGGCAAAATGAACGCCACCACCAAAAAGTTACGCCAGCGGCGAGGCGCCATGATCGCCAGCCAGTAAGCGACCGGAAACCCCAGTACCAGGCAAGCCACGGTGGAGACAGTGGCATAGTAAATCGATCGCCAGATGACCTGGAGATAAACCGGATCAAAGCTGGGATCAAACGGATTAAACACCTGGAAATAGTTGCCCAGGCCGAAAGAGCCGCCCACATCTTCAGGCCGGAAACCCGGCACCAAGCTGATGTCGAGAATCAGCAGGGTCGGTAGCACCAAAAAGAGCAAGAGCCAAATTCCGGCTGGCCCCAACAATGCGATCGGCCCCAACAACTGGTTAAGCCGATGGCGAATGGTGGCACCTAAGCCTTGAAATGGGTTCTTGCTCAGAGATGCACTCATAACCTAGATTCCTAAGCGCTCGTAGCGCGAGTCCAAAACTCGTCATAAATCGAGGAGGCGTCTCCTACAGGGGCGATGCCTTCACACTTGGCCAGCAGATCTTCGGGCGGGAAGAGTTTTTCGTCGTTTTTGAACTCGTCCGACAGATTTTCGAAGGCTACCTGATTCGGGGTCGCGTTAAACAGCGTCTCCGTGTTGAGTTGAGCGATCTCAGGCTGCAAGTTGAAGTTGATCCACTCGTAAGCCGCGTCGACGTTGGGCGCCGTGGTCGGAATCACCAGCGTATCCGTCCACACAGAAGACCCGCTCTCCGGAATGATGTAGTTCAGCGTCTCGTCTTCGGCAATGCTGGATAGGGCATCCACCGAGTAGGCCATCACTACCGCTAAGTCACCACTTAGCAAGCCATCCTCAAAGCCAAAGGACATGAAGGAAGCCAGGTCAGGCTTGATTTCGATCAGCCGCTCGTAAGCCTCTTCAATTTCCGCCGGATCGGTGGAGTTATAGGAATACCCCAGGGACTTGAGCACCATGCCCATGGTTTCGCGCACGTCGTCCAGCAAGGTCATCCGTTTCGACAAGGCTGAACTGTTTTCCCAGAGATAGTCCCAATCGGTCGGCGTGTCGGTAATGATGTCGGTGTTGTAAAGCAGCCCGGTGGTGCCCCAGGCAAAGGGCACACTAAAGCTGTTGCCCGGGTCGTATACGGGATCTTGCCACTTATCAAAGATGTTTTCGATGCCGCTGATGCGTTCTTTTTCAAGCTTAGTGAGCATATTCAGCTCGATCATCTGCTGCACCATGTAGTCTGAGGGGTAAATGATGCTGTAAGCATCGCCCCCACCAGCCTGCATCTTGGCTAGCATCGTTTCATTTGAGTCATAGATATCGACAATGACCTCAATGCCAGTCTGCTCGGTAAAGGCATTGACCATTTCGTCGTTGGTGTAGTCAGCCCAGGTGTAAACATGCAGAACACCACTGTCACCGCCGCTGGCACCGCCGCCTTCAGGAGTGGTCGCAGCCGGGTCTGCTTCAGGAGTCGCTTGGTCAGCGATATTTTGACGGCAGTTAGCCAACGTGACGCCAGCGATCGCGGCTGCTGACCCCTGTAAAAACCGTCGGCGAGTCGCACCAAGGCGTCGCGACGACGAGGGCAAGTAGAGAGAGCGCTTGCGGGGCATAGCAGAATTCCTCACATAAATTAAACGGCTTGGGGGTATGACCTAAAACACTATTAAATCGCGACCCTTAACTTTGTTTAACGGACAACACTTTGCCCGATCAAAAGTTCCGTCAAGCAGCAAGTGCAAGACAATCGGCAGGCATCCAAGAGACATAAACCGGCGTTGCTGAGGCCCAAGAGAGGCCCGTCCGGTTAGGCTGCATAACGGTGAGACATTCTCCTGTTTGGAGCTGCACCACACAATGCAGATGCGTCCCTAGATACATGACATGTTTGACGTAGCCAGAATAGCAGTTTCCTTCATCCGGCGGCGGTTCTTGACTGAGGTGGATTTTTTCTGGCCGCACACTCACGACTGCCGTTTTAAGGTCAGCGGGGATATTGTCCGAGGGTTGGGCCAAGACCGTGGTGCCTTCCGGTGTTTTGATTTGCAGCATGTGCTTGTCGGCAAAGGCTACGGTACCTTTCAGCAGATTGGTGTCGCCAATAAAGTCGGCCACAAAGGGCGTGGTGGGATGATCGTAAATTTCTTTGGGTGAGCCAATTTGTTCGATGTTGCCATCATTCATGACGGCAATGCGGTCAGACAGGGAAAGGGCCTCTTCTTGATCGTGGGTCACCATGACAAAGGTGATGCCCAGTTGCTGGTGGAGGTTGCTCAGTTCAACCTGCATTTCTTTGCGCAGTTTGAGGTCAAGGGCCCCCAGGGGTTCATCGAGCAACATGACAGCGGGACGGTTGACCAAAGCGCGAGCGAGGGCGACCCGTTGTTTTTGCCCGCCTGACAATTGCGCGGGATAGCGGTTGCCAAAGGCTTCCATTTTGACCAGGCGGAGGGCATCGGTGACCCGCTGCTGCACCTGCGATCGCCCCATCTTTTTGATCCGTAGACCGAAGGCAATGTTGTCTTTGACGGTCATATGGTTAAAGAGGGCATAGCTTTGAAACACCGTATTGACGGAACGTCGATGAGCCGGAGTCCGGTTCATATCGCGCCCTTGAATGACAACTTTGCCAGTGGTGGGCTGTTCGAAGCCCGCAATTAGGCGCAGAGTCGTCGTTTTACCACAGCCAGAAGGCCCCAAAATGCTAAAGAATTCGCCTTCTTGAATCGTCAAATCGATCGTGTTGACAGCAATTTCTTCCCCAAAAGACTTTGATACCTGACAAAGTTCGACATCGGCCACTCGCTGGTTGGAAGATTGAGACATCGCGGGAGAAACTGTCTGTGACATGAAGGTGATTCCCTGAACAGCAGTAGAGTTGCCGATAAGTATGGCTCGATATCAGAATGCCCGGTGAATTCTCAGACAGCATCATGACATGTGGTTTGAAACTGTTATAAGGCAGTTAGAGGAAGTTTGACAAAGTTTTCTCTGAATAGCCGCATGCAGTAGACACAAGACGCCAGAGGATTGAGCAAAAAGGCGCAGTATTTGGTCTGTCTAGAGGGGGCTATTCCGAAAGCGATTAGTCCGAGATTGATGGCTCAGCCTGACCCACTGCTGAAACATGCGGAAAGCAACGACGACGGTATGGCCAGTTGTTCTGAGCATTGAGGCAACCAACCTGCGAAAATTTTTGTCTGCCGATTAGCCAGGGAGTCCTCCTAAAACAGAGAATCGCCCGCTATCCTAGTTGAGATGTCACATAGCATCTCTGGCCCGACATGGCGAGCACTAAACGATGACGCTAGAGTTTCCTTCTCGGTTTCAATTACGACTTGGTAAAGAGAGCGATCGCACCGTTGGCAAGCACTTTCAGGCGGTGGTGGTGATGCTGGCTGTGACGGGTGTGCTCTTTGGCGCAGTGGGTACACGGCTGGCGCAGTTACAGCTGGTCGAAGGCCCGCTTAACCGCCAACGGGCCGATACTAACCGCATTCGTTTAGTCCCCAAGCGTCCGGCGCGGGGGGCTTTGCTCGATCGTAATGGCAAGATTCTCGCCAGTAGCCGATTGTCCCACGCGATTTCCATCTGGCCGATCGCCCTGCCCAAGTCTGAGTGGCCTACGGTGATTGCCCGCCTCTCGGACATTCTCAAGGTGCCGCCGGAAGACATTCAACAACGGCTTGAACAAGCGGGTTACGAATCCATTGAGGCTATTACCATTGCTCGGGGGATCAGTCCGGCCCAGGCCACGGCGATCGCTGAATTTAGCCAAGAGCTACCCGGTGTCCGTCTCGAAGCAGAAGCCGTGCGCAACTATCCCAACGGCGACCTGGCTGCTCACGTTTTGGGCTATACCGGCGAGATTACTCAAGAGGAATTGGATAGTCCCAAATATGCTGACTATCGACTCGGCGACATCATTGGCCAAATGGGGTCTGAGGCCGCTTTTGAGTCGATGCTGCAGGGCGAATGGGGGGGACAACAGGTTGAAGTTGATAGCTCTGGTCGGGTCATCAGCGTATTAGGGGATAAGCCCGCCGTTTCGGGCAACGATGTCCAACTCACCATTGATCTTGAGGTGCAAAAGCTGGCCGAACAGGCCCTGGGGGATCGGCAGGGAGCGATCGTGGCGATCGAACCAAAATCAGGCGAAATCCTGGCCATGGTGAGTCGTCCAGCCTTTGACCCCAACATTTTTACCACCAACATTACTGATGCCCAGTGGGCGCAACTGCAGGGGCAGCGATATCCCTTTGTCAACCGGGCACTGCAAGGGTTTCCGCCTGCTAGCACGTTCAAAATTGTTACCACCGCTGCGGGAATTGAATCGGGCGCCTTTGCCCACGAAACGATTTTGCCCACCTACGGTGCTATTACGATTGGCGGCATCGCCTTTCATGACTGGAACAATGTCGGCTTTGGGCCGCTGGGATTCCGAGGGGCCATGGCGATGAGTAGCGACACCTTTTTCTATCAAGTGGGTCGCCGCATTGGTGGAGAAACGCTGATCCAATGGACCCGACGGTTTGGCTTTGGTAGCAAAACCGGCATTGAGCTAGGGGCTGAAGAAAGTCCCGGTTTGGTGCCAGATGATGCTTGGAAGCGTGATGTCATTGGTTACCAGTGGTTTGTGGGTGACACCATTAACATGTCGATTGGTCAGGGTTATTTGCAAACCTCGCCGCTACAAGTAGCCGTGATGTTTGCGGTACCGGCCAATGGCGGCTATATGGTGACGCCCCATTTACTCAAAGACAGTCGCACCCCCGATGACTGGCGTGAACCGATGGGTCTACAGCCTGAGACCGTCAAAATTTTGCAAGATGGTTTGCGACAAGTGATTTCAGGGGGAACGGCTCAAGCGTTGAATTTGCCGAATCTGCCGCCGATCGCCGGAAAAACCGGCACAGCAGAGGCCGATCCCTTTGAAAACCACACCTGGTTTGGGGCCTACGCACCCGCCGATGATCCAGAAATTTTGATCGTGGCTTTCGGCGAAAACTCTGGCGGCGGCGGTGGCTCGGTCGCCGCCCCGATGGTGAAACAGATGCTTGAAGCCTACTACAAGGACTGGCAAAAATAATTGCCAGACCCTTGCTCAAATCCGAAGGTAATGCATCCACTGGCTGGTTTGGGCGGCGGTGAGTCGTAGGCGATGGTGCACGTCGCTCCAATTAGTAAATGGCGATCGCTGGCGTTCGTTTAAGATACGTTCGGCCATGGGACTGGACATACCGGGTAAGGCCAGCAATTGCGCGATCGTCGCCTGATTCAACGAGGGCGGCAGCGTGGCTATGGGACTCGCCGCATCGTAGTAACAAAATTGCAAGATGGGCTCTAGCGCGGCCAACTGTGATGCCGCTAAGCCAAGCGCTGCGGCCACATCATCTACTGAGTAAAACACCACGCCGCTATGGCTCAGCGTGACCAAGGTGCGAGCCTGATGAATTGATAAGCCTGGCAGTCGCAACCAGTCGTCAACGGTGGCCTGGTTGGCATCAATGCGGACCCCGAGGTCAGCAGCGATTGCCAAGTCCGTTACGGTCTCTAGGCGCAGCATCGGATCGCGCTGCAACTTGGCTTTCAATGGATGAAACTGGTTAGCCCAGCGCTTGAGCCGTTGACGAGGCGACTGAGACGATGGTGAAAAGCGACTCATAGGAACAGCGCTGGCAGGAAAAACAATTAACTCAGCTTCGTCAGCAAGGTGCGACGATTTTGCTCAAACTCTTGTTCAGAAATGAGCCCCTCTTGGCGCAGTTTTTCCAACTCACGCAGGGCTGTGGCGATCGCCTGGGTCTGTTCTGAGACTGCCACACTTTCGTAAACTGTATCGCCAGTCGGGCTGCCATGCTGCGATCGCACGAGTAGCCAGACCCCTTCCACGGCACAAGCAATCCGAGGAATGCCCGTCCACCCGAGTAACAGATAAATGCTGCCCCAAACGGGCTGTCTCAAATAAAACTTGTGCAGTCCCGAAATCGGGACAGGCAAAGGACTCAGCGCTCCAGCAAAGGCTAAAGCAGCCGCAATTTTCCACTGCTGGGGTGACTGCGCTTTACCGCTGACCGGGGGTGGTGTCTTCAACTGACCAACCATGCCGACCTCAAACCTTCCTGTCAGCCTACTTTAGCGCAAGAAGAATGAGTTGAGGTTTTGTCCCTGAATCCGTTTTCCCCAGCGGTGATGATCGGCCACCGCCCTCCTCGTGATGGGTAAGAGCCTCGTCACAACGGGGCAAAATCTCTGTTACTGTCGGGGTCTGTTACTGTCGGGGTCTGTTACTGTCGGGGTCTGTTACTGTCGGGGCAAGACTGGATATTTTTCACACCTCTGAGATTGCGATGATTGGTCGCCAATCGCGCTGATGCTCAAGCGCCTAAATATCCTTTAACTAACGGCAGTAACTTCTTCATGAACGGCTTATAAAAGCCAACATCGCTCACTCAAAGCGTTACTCTAGTCAATGCTAGAGAATTCAAGCTTAGTGCCCTGTTCGTCGGCAACTTTGCCTATCCCCTGTAGACATTTTGCCCCTTTAATTGCCCCCTTTTTGTACGGTTTGCATGACATCTCCGGCTTTCTCTCCTGATTGGCTTAAACAGTTCTCCGATCCTTACGCCATTTTGGGTGTGGCAGTCACGGCAGACGAGCGACGCATTGCCAAGCGATATCGCCAGGTTGCCAAACGACTGCACCCCGACCAACAAATCGGAGCCGAAGAAGCCGCGCGTGAATTTGCAAACAGTGTACTTACCCGCCTCGTCAATCCGGCATATCAACGTCTCAAGCAAGATAAAGGGCGTGCCGAAGTATTGGCGACGCTGCGGTTTAAGGTTCGGCGCCTCACTCGAGAAAATAAACTGACCACCCAAGTCGCTCAGGCAAAACAGCTACTGCATGTTGATGAAGCCGAGGTTGATCTCTTTTATGAGAAGGCCCTGACGGAACTCTCGGATGAGCAATATTCATCGACAGAAAATTTCGCCGCCCAAACCGATGCGATCGCAGAACTAAACCTGGTGTATTTGCGACGCAAGATGGGCGATCCGGTCATTCGCGAAAAGCGGACTGGGCTGATGTCAGCGACGAGCCAGCCTGCGGCCTCTAGTCCTGTGGCAGCTCAGCCAACAGCTGCTCAACCGCAGGAAAAAACTCAAGTTGATTACGGTCAACGCCACGTGGCGCGAGCCAAAACTTATATTGCGAGCAAAGCTTATGCCGAGGCTGTGCAGGAATTACGCGACGCTGTCCGCATTGATCCGACTAACAGCAATTACCACACCATGTTGGGCCAAGCTTATCTCTTACAAAAAATGAACGGGATGGCCAAAGTCCATATTCGCCAAGCCCTCAAACTAGACGCCCAAAATCGTATTGCTCAGAAGTACGCCAAGCAGCTAGATATTGCCATGGCAACGCCCACCACAGCGAACAACGGCCATGCTGCGAGCACTAACGGCCACGACAAGCGTCCCGCTAACTCTAATGGGCAGGGCAAAAAGGGCGGTTTGTTCAGCATGTTTTCTGCCAAACGGGTTAAGAAGTAGGGTTTTCTACCCTTTGCTGAAGGTTTCAGTGTCTCTTAAAGTCATAATATTGCTGTCTGCAATCATCCTCTAAGCTGCTTTCACGACGTCCAGCAAACATGGGTGTGACGGTTGACAGCATCGAGCTAGTGCTTCTCAACATTGGTGATGAAACCGTTGAGGTTGCTCGCTTGTTCAAATACTTAATTTAGATAAGTGTGATGGGAATTTTTGACTCTGAGATTGTTCAGCAGGAAGCGATGTCCTTGTTTCAGGACTATCAAAACTTGGTAGAAATGGGCGGTCGCTACGGCAAGTTTGACCGGGAAGGCAAAAAGCTTTACATCCAGCAAATGGAAGATGTCCTGGAGCGCTATCGCATTTTTATGAAGCGCTTTGAGCTATCTGACGATTTCATGGCAAAAATGACTGTGGAACAGCTCAAGACGCAGCTCAGTCAAGCTGGCATGACCCCGCAGCAAATGTTTGACCAAATGCACTTGACTTTGGAGCGCATGAAGTCCGAAATTGGCGAATATTGAAGCAGTTACCAGCTGCTTCGAGCCCTTCTTATAAGGTTTGCTTCAGGTTCTCAACTGGCAGTGAGTCTCCAACCAACGGGGAGAATTCGCTTTAAAGGCTTGCCCATAACCTTGTGTGGAGTGGATCAACTAAACCCGCACTTATCCGCATCATCTGGAGGTCACTATCTGCTTCAAAGGTAGATAGCGTCTTTTGTCAGGGGTTAGCGCAATTCCGTTTCTGGCAGAGCTGAGCGGCCATTAAATTTACTCATCGTGGCTTCGGTTCCCTGCTGCACCAAGGTTTCTACCGCTTCTACTGCCCAGTCTAAGGCGGTATTAACCAAGGGTTTTTCATCGGGAGCAAACTTGCCGAGCACGTGGGCGACGACCGCCCGATCGCGATCGCCATTCTGCTGAGTAGAACCAATGCCCACCCGCAGCCGCTTAAATTCCTGGGTATTGAGATGGGCAATGAGAGATTTCATGCCGTTGTGGCCCCCCGCTGAGCCATTGGGGCGGAGTCGCAGTTTGCCCAAGGGCAGCGCCATGTCGTCGTAAATGACCAAAATCGACTCAGGGGGTAACTTGTACCAATCGAGTACCGCCCGAACGGCTTGTCCCGACCGATTCATATAGGTGGTGGGTTTCAGCAGGAATACTTTTTGTCCCGCGATCGCCATGCCCTCGCCAAATTCCCCCTGAAATTTACGATGATTGCTGAGGGAAATTTGCCAGCGTCGGGCGAGCGCATCGAGGACATCAAACCCGACATTATGGCGAGTCTGAGCATACTTTTCTCCCGGATTACCCAGACCTACGATCAATCGTACAGTTTCTGTCACTTCGTTAAACTCGGCCAATGCTGAACTGATTCAATAGTCAGAGCCGACATGACTCTGAGACAGCCCTAATCCCCAACCGCCTTATCAAGCCATTGCCGTTCTGCTCCAACCAGCTTTGCGGAAGACTCAAGGGTAAGCTGGCTTTGACAATGTCATTGCTAGCAGGTGATGCAGACTATGGCAATGTGAAGCATGCTGGACAGCAACCCTGACCTTGACTTGAGGCCGCAGTGGGAATGCGACTTGAAAACTAGCTCAAGCCGTCGGGGTTGAGGCATCAGAAACGACTTCTTCAGTTGCTTCTGAGGTGGTGGCATCAGTTTCAGCCGCATCCGCGACTTCAGGAGCCTCATCGACAGCTTCGGGAGCCTCATCTTGGGGCAACGCTTTGGC
Organism: Leptolyngbya iicbica LK; assembly: GCF_004212215.1. Classification (NCBI taxonomy): domain Bacteria; kingdom Bacillati; phylum Cyanobacteriota; class Cyanophyceae; order Leptolyngbyales; family Leptolyngbyaceae; genus Leptolyngbya; species Leptolyngbya iicbica. Next base: position 864,871 of record NZ_QVFV01000002.1, on the reverse strand, counting down.
GTCTGGTTGCGCAATTTCTGCCTTCATGGGAGCCTTCATAGTCTTTTCGATTTCAGCTGACTCTCGTTTGAGTTCAGCTTCAAATTCTTGCTGTGCTTTTTTGAAGCTCCCCAAGGCCTGGGCGAGGCTGCGACCGACTTCGGGCAGCTTTTTCGGGCCAAACACCAATAGGGCGATCACTAAAATCAGTGCCATTTCAGGCAAACCAATGCCAAAAATATTCATCACGTCCTCCTAAATACACAGGGCTGCGACCTACTACACAGTATCGCAGCAAGCTAAGTCGCCAACAGTAACCAGCAAAAAGCCGCCACGTTTTCCAACAAAAACACTGAGGGGCAGAAGTTAAATTTCTTCTGCCCCTCAGCAAGCTCTATTGGTAGCAGTTGCCCTTAGAGTCCCAAGCTCCGCCAGTCAACATCAACGTTCTGAAGAATGAGCGAAGAATTGTAGAGCTGCAGGATGATGAGAAGAAAGACCAGAAACAACCCCATGAACACACCCATCACAGGAGTTGTGCCCCAACCAGGAGTGACCTTACCGTACTCAGAGTTAAGGGGCTTGAGCAGATTGCCTAGCCGCGTTTGTTGTGCCATCGGTATCCTAAACCTATACGCCACTTTATATTCCGTAATATTATAGGATTAGAGTGTCTTAAGAAATAGAGATTGCTATGGAACCTGCAACAGTTCTTATTATTTCCGTAGGGGCCGTGATTGTTGCCTTTACTGCGTTTGCGGTCTACACCGCGTTTGGACCGCCAGCTAAGCAGCTGACTGATCCCTTTGATGAGCATGAAGATTAGAGTGAGTGAGCAACGCTCTGTGGCTATCTGCGTTCTCTTGGCGTTGGCGCAGTGTCGCTGACAATAAAAGTAGTTAATGTACTCGTTTTAATAGGGTATTTGGAGCTATCCGCTTGCCTGCGGTATTGATGCAGGTGGGCGGATTTCTCGGTAGTGGCATTGTGGTTGCGAGTAACGTGGAAGTTGGGCTGGAATTTACCACTGACTAGGGTTTAGAGGCGGGGCGAGCAGGAAACTTGAACATTTGGTTCGCGATCGCTGTTCCCAATAAGATCAAAGCACTGCCAGCTACCATAGATAATGTGAGCGCTTCATTGAGCAATAAGGTTCCCCACAGCATGGCAAAGAGTGGAATCAAATAGGCCACAGACAGGGCACGGGTGGAGCCGACGGTATGAATGAGCCGGAAATAGAGAATATAGGCCAGCGAAGTCGAGAGAATTGCCAGGCCAACTACGGCTAACAGGGCCGGCTGAGAAGGGAGCATGGCTGGTCGGGTAAAGGGCAACAGCGGCAGCAGGCAGATGGCGGCACTTAGCTGACTGCCAGTGGCAATGACCAGGGAAGGGACGCCGTAGAGATTAAGACGGATAAAGGGAGCCGCGATCGCGTACATTAACGCGGCGCAAAGCCCTGTGGCGATCGCTAGCAAAATCTCTGGGGTAATGGCCGTGTCCCGCAGGCCAACGAGGACCACCACGCCGCCAAACCCTAAAACGAGGCCCGCGATACGATGGGCACCGAGAGGCTCTCGCAACCAGACGTAGGCAACCGCCACGCCAAAAAAGGGCACCGTCCCGTTCAAAATGGCGGTGGTGCCCGCTGGCAAAGATAAGGACGAAAAGGCTAGCAGCGAAAAGGGCAGGGCTGAGTTGAGCAAGCCGACCACTAAGAGCGATCGCCAATATTTAGGGATCTGAGTTGCCAATCCCTGATGCAGCAATAATGGCAGCAACGAGAGCCCCGACAATACTACCCGCGATTCAATCAACCAAATCGGGCCTAACTCTGGAGCCGCAATACGCATAAAGAGAAATGAGGCCCCCCATAGCGCTGCCAGCAAGAATAATTCAGCGATTTGCCGAGGCGTCATTCTAAGCATCCTCCGGTGATTGAGCGGCTTCCCAACCCAGCATCACCGTCTTGCGTAGCGGCCCCCAACGATAACCGCCGATGTCTCCTGTGGCGCGAATCACCCGATGACAAGGAATCAAATATCCCACGGGGTTGGCACCAATGGCCGTACCCACGGCTCGGGCGGCCTTGGGCTTGTCGATCCGGTTGGCAATATCTTGATAGGTAAACAAGCCGCCTAGCGGCAGAGTCAACAACGCTCGCCACACTTGAATTTGAAAGTTAGTGCCTTTGACTAAGACCGTGAGGGGCTGTTGATTATCTCCTGCTAATGATTGATTGAGGCGATCTGCCACAGATTGAGTGTGTTCCGGTTGCTGCTGAAATTCTGCCTGCGGCCACTGCTGCTTTAGCCAGTCCACATCACGCCTGAAATCGTGTGGCTCACAAAACAGCAAGTTACAAATCCCTCGATCGGTTTGGGCAATCAAAGCGGTGCCAAAGCGGGTGGGATGCAGTCCGTAGGAAATGACTAATCCTGCACCTCCACTGCGATAGTCGGCGGGGGTCATCGCCTCAAAGCGGACATAAAGATCATGCAGGCGGCTGGGGCTTGATAAGCCCGAGTCTAAAGCCACTGCCAGTAAAGATTGTGTGGTGGTCAGACGTTGCTTCGTATTTTCTAAAGTCAAAAGTTGCACAAAGCGCTTAGGACTCACGCCGGCCCAACGAGTGAAGAGCTTTTGAAAGTGGTGCTCGCTGAGATGAACATGACGGGCAATGGTGGCTAAATCTGGTTGGTGATGGTGATGCGACTGAATGAACGCGATCGCTGAGGCAACCCGCTCATAATCTGACGCTAGCGTAGAAGAAACCGGCATAGGGAACGACATCGACAGTGATTTTCATACGCTAACGAACTCATTGACCAACTGCGATCCAGTTCTTGGCCAAACTTAGGGCTAGGCGCTGAAATAACCTCTCCAGATCAGCCAAGGCTTTGTACGGGTTAGGCACTGCCCAACCGCAATAATTGGGGATGCAATTTGCAAGCAATTCCCTTGGCTAATCTGCGGCTTCCCAACTGCAAATATTGGATGACGATTCCTCTCAGCGATGACCAGGCCAGATCAAGTGCCCAACCCATTCGTGCACAAAACTTACTTGCACCACATCTGACTCACCTTCACGCCATCGCCTCAAGGCCATCGACTGACCGAATAACTGTAGTGGCCTCAGCACTAAGTCATTCGTTACCTGCTTCGATCTTCGCTGCGGGTCTAAACGTTGCAAATGGCCATCTAAGGTAGCTCAGAAGCCATTCAGGTAGGAAAAACTGACTTGAAACTTAATTTCTCCCAAATTTACTTATATTTCCGTTCGGGAATGTGTTCTGAAACTAAAAACCCTTGCTATATTCGGGAACCATCAAGCCGCAGGTTGTATGGGCTTGTGTCGGGCTCTTCAAGTTCATTCGCGGAAACCGCCACCTACGATTTGAGCTGTGTCGTTTTCCCCGCGACCTGGTTACAGCCGATGGGGCGTAATTAGGTCAACGATGCTGCCGCTGCGGTGACTTTATTGCTGTCGCCGTTTCGCGAAAAACGCTGAAAGCAGCGGATAGTAAGCAATTGTCCGATTGAGAGCCAGTTTTTAGGTCATCTTGGGGATACCTGGTATGATACGCCTGATATTGGTGTGGTGTGGCATGTTGAGGAGTGTAAGATGCTGAATTCTGTGGATTTCAGCGGTAGACCTTTCCACTTCATTGGAATTGGAGGGATAGGGATGTCTGCGTTGGCCTACGTCTTAACGCAGAAGCAGCTACCGGTTTCAGGATCAGATTTGCGGCTGAGTCATATCACTCAGCGCTTGCAAGAAGCTGGGGCACATATCTTTTGGCGGCAAGAAGCCGAAAACCTGAGATTTTTTGAGCAGAGCCTTTCTCCTACATGCGAGCAACGGCCATTTGCGGCTTATGTCCAGTCGCTATCGCAGGTGTTGCCGCAGGTGGTGTGTTCCACCGCGATCAACGAAAGCAATGAAGAATATCGGGCCGCTTTGCAAATGGGTTGTCCCATCCTGCATCGCTCAGATCTATTGGCTGCGCTGATGAATGAGCAACAAAGTGTGGCCGTTGCTGGCACCCATGGCAAAACGACGACGAGTAGCATGGTCGGCTATGCGCTGTTGGCTGCCAACTTGGATCCTACGATTGTGGTGGGCGGTGAAGTCTCCGCTTGGGAAGGCAACGCACATCTGGGCACGAGTGATTGGTTTGTCGCAGAAGCGGATGAGTCCGACGGGTCGCTCGTCAAGCTGGCAGCAAACATTGGCATCATCACCAATATTGAGCTAGATCATCCCGACCATTACGAGACGTTGGATGATGTTGTGGATATTTTTCGGCGGTTTTCCCAGCAGACGGAGACCATCATTGTCTCGGCTGACTGTGAGACGATTGCCAAATACATTGATGCGGAGATCACCTACAGCGTTGAGGTGGGTAAAGACGCTGACTACACCGTGACGGATGTGGTGTATGGCGCGAACGGGACTCGGGCCGTGGTTTGGGAACGGGGTGCACGCCTGGGCATTTTGCGGTTGTCGGTGCCAGGTAAGCATAACCTCAGCAATGCGTTGGCCGCGATCGCAGCCGGTCGTCACATGGGGCTAGACTTTGCCGACTTATCCGCTGGCTTAGCCAAGTTTGAGGGAGCGCGTCGCCGCTTTGAACGACGAGGTTTCTACAACGGCATTCAATTTGTGGATGATTATGCCCATCATCCCAGTGAAATTAAGGCCACGCTATCGACGGCAAGTTTGCTGAAGTCAAGCGATGTGTCATTGAGCAGTCAGGTGAATCGCATTGTGGCGATTTTTCAGCCCCATCGGTATAGTCGCGTGACCGCGTTCTTAGATGACTTTGCGGAAGCCTTTGCGGATGCAGACGAGGTCATTGTGACGGATGTTTATAGTGCTGGAGAAGCCGCGCCGTCTGATTTTTGCACGAAGAAGGTTGGTCAAGCGATCGCCCTTCATCATCCGCACGTGCAGTATTGTCCCTCGCTGGATGCGGTCAGCACGGTGTTGAAAGAGCGGTTGCAACCGGGGGATATGGCGCTCTTTTTAGGGGCGGGCAACTTGAATCGCATCATCCCTGAGGTCATGGAACCGTTTATGGCCGCTGAGATGCAGGCTGTTCAGCAGGCGTAACGTTGGGATTTGCTTAGATCCGAGATTTCGCCAGAGAGTCGCTACTGCAAAGGTAAAATAGGGTGTTCTTTTTGGATGCTACTCTGTGCGACCGCAGTCCGACTTGACTCTAAAGCAGGGGGTCTCTCTGGCGAGTTTTACTTCATACCGGGTGGGCGGTGTGGCCGATTGGTTTGCTCTACCCAAAACGGTTGAAGCGATCGCGGATAATTTGTCTTGGGCCAAGCAACGCGACTTGCCGATTACCTTTTTAGGGGCTGGCTCTAACTTGCTGGTGAGCGATCGCGGGGTGCGCGGTTTAGTAATCTGCACCCGCCACCTGCGTGGGGTCAGCTTTGATGATGCGGCGGGCACCTTTACTGCGGCGGCGGGCGAGCCCTTGCCTAACCTGGCCTGGAAGGCGGCGCGGCGCGGCTGGCGAGGGTTTGAATGGGCGGTCGGCATTCCCGGTACGGTGGGCGGGGCCGTGTTTATGAATGCGGGGGCTCATGGCGCTTGTACCGCTGATAGCCTGGTCACTGCACAAGGATTGACTCCCACTGGGGATTTTCTCGACTTGACACCGGAAGCGCTTGAATTTGCGTACCGCACATCGAGTTTGCAATCGCACATTGGTTTCGTGACGCAAGCCCAGTTTCGCTTGAGCCCCGGTCACGACCCAGCTCAGGTAGTGGCTGACACTCAGGCCGCGCTACAGAAACGCCGATCAACACAGCCGTATCATTTGCCGAGCTGCGGCAGTGTCTTTCGGAATCCAGCACCTTACACCGCTGGCTGGCTAATTGAGCAAACTGGGCTGAAGGCTTTGCAGATCGGTCAGGCGCAGGTTTCGCCGATGCATGCCAACTTCATTGTGAATGTGGGGGGCGCGACCGCCGACAACGTCTTGAATTTGATTCACTCAGTGCAAGATCGGGTTGAGGAAAAATGGAATATTCGCTTGCATCCTGAAGTCAGGCTTCTCGGCAGTTTTGAGGGGTTAGGGATTGCCGCTACTGAAGGGTAAGCGATCGCAACTCGGGCATCAGCTGGGCAAACGCCACGCCCCGGTGACTGAGCTGGTCTTTGTCAGCGGGGCTCATTTCGGCAAAGGTTTTATCCACCGCTGGGACATAGAAAACTGGATCATAGCCAAAGCCGTCAGTTCCCCTTTTTTCAGTCGCGATCGCCCCCCGGCAGACGCCTTCGGTTTGCAACGCAATGGTGCCGTCTGGACGAGCCAGGGCGATCGCACAGACAAACTGCGCAGTCCGATTTGCCGCGTTCTGCAATTCCTTGAGTAAGCGACCAATGCGCTCATCATCCGTGCGACCATAGCGCGCTGTATAGAGACCGGGAGCGCCATCCAGCGCATCCACCATGAGCCCCGAATCATCTGCGATCGCCCATTGCCCCATCGCTTTCGCCACTTCCGAGGCTTTGAGGCGGGCATTTTCCAGAAATGTCGTACCCGTTTCCTCAACGTCAATTTCTGGCGGTTTCAACGCGAGTTCCCACCCCAGGTCAACTAGATAGCTTTGCATCTCTTTGAGCTTGCCAGGATTTCCGGTGGCGACAATGACAGTAGGCATGGTGAACAGGATAGAAGGCCACTGTTTGTATAGCAGATTGGGAGGGGATAGCGCGATTTACGGGCTGATCGCGATTCGTTTGAGCGGCTTCTGGCGAACAGGTCGGCTTTGATGCCGACTTCGTTGGGGGAGTTTTTAGGCTTTCTCACCGATCTGGCGGCTGAAATAACTTTTCAAAAGTCGTGGGTCTGCCTATGATGACTGCTTGTGCAGACGGAGGTATCAGCGTGGCCCAGTCCCAAACCGTAGTCGTAAAAATCGGTACATCCAGTCTGACTAAAAAGACGGGATACCTGGCGATTTCTGTCATTGCGACGCTCGTGGAAACTCTGTGCGCCTTGCAAAATGCGGGTCATCGAGTCATTTTGGTCTCTTCTGGGGCGGTCGGCGTGGGGTGTGCGCGGCTCAATCTGGCAGAGCGGCCCAAGACGATTTCGATGAAGCAGGCGGTGGCCGCAGTGGGTCAAGGTCGCCTGATGCGAGTTTACGATGACTTTTTTACCTCGCTAAATCAGCCGATCGCCCAAGTGCTGCTCACCCGCACCGATCTGGTGCAGCGATCGCGCTACGTCAACAGCTACCGCACCTTCCGGCAACTATTGCAGCTCAAAGTCATTCCCATCGTGAATGAGAACGACACCGTCGCTATCGAAGAACTCCGCTTTGGCGACAACGACACCCTCTCTGCCCAAGTCGCCAGCCTGGTGGGGGCGGATTGGCTTTTTTTGCTGACGGATGTCGATCGGCTGTATTCCGCCGACCCGCGATCGAATCCCGATGCCCAGCCCATCCATATCGTGGAGCATGTGGAGCAACTGGAAGATTTGCAAGTCCAGATTGGCGATCGCGGCAGTCAGTGGGGCACCGGGGGCATGTTGACCAAAATAGAAGCCGCTCGCATCGCTGCCAATGCCGGAGTCCGCACGGTAATTACCGACGGCCAACATCCTGAAAATCTCATCAAAATCCTGGCGGGGGAATCCCTCGGCACCCAGTTTTCGCCGAAAAAGACCGTCGCCAATGCCCGCAAACGCTGGATTGCCCAAAGCCTGGTTCCTGCAGGCAAGCTGTATCTGGATGCCGGAGCGGTGAAAGCGATTCAAACCGGGGGCAAATCTTTATTGCCTGCGGGAATCACAGAAATTGAAGGTGAGTTTGAACAGCGATCGTCAGTCCAACTGTGTGATGCTCAGGGGCAGGAAATCGCCCGAGGCATCGTCAACTATAGCCATAGCGAGTTAGCGCAGATTATGGGACACCAATCAGAAGAAATTTCCAAAATCTTGGGCTACACCAGCAGCGATACCGTTGTGCATCGCGACAATCTGGTAATTTCACAGTCTCTTTAAGCATCTGAATGGGAATTCGGGAATACATAGGAAGGCGGGTCGTCCAACACCGCCCGATTGACTGTAATCCCCATGGCTAGTAATGAGTGAGCGATCGCGAAGACGCCGCCGCTTGGATTGACCAGCTTAAGCTTGGGGCAATCACGAACTAACCCTTGGCATGTCAAGGGTTGGATAGGCCAATAGTCATGAGGGCAATATCAGGCGATGAGACTAGGAGATGAGCGGCATGTCGAGTGATAAACCGAAAATCTTAGTAACTGGGGGAGCAGGCTACATTGGTTCCCATGCGGTGCTGGCACTAGAGGCGGCGGGCTATCCGGTGGTGATTTTAGACAGCCTGGAATATGGCCATGCGGAGTTGGCTCAGCAACACTTAAAGGCAGAACTCATTCAGGGCAAGACCACCGATCGCCCGCTGCTCGACCAGATTTTTCAAACCCATGACATTGGTGCAGTGATGCACTTTGCTGCGTACATTGCGGTGGGGGAATCGGTCGAAAAGCCTGCTGAGTACTACCACAACAATGTGTATGGCACCTTGACGCTGTTAGAAGCGATGCTGGCCGCCGATGTGAAGCAATTTGTCTTTTCTTCGACCTGTGCAATTTACGGCCCGCCTAAGACTGTCCCCATTCCCGAAGACCATCCCAAAAATCCCATCAGTCCCTATGCGTCGAGCAAGCTGATGGTGGAAGAAATGCTTAAGGATTTTTCCGCTGCTTATGGTCTCAATTCGGTGGTATTTCGCTACTTCAACGCGGCAGGGGCTGATCCTGAGGGGCGCTTGGGCGAAGATCATCAGCCAGAAACGCACTTGATTCCTCTCGTTTTGCAAGCCGCCTTGGGACGGCGAGAAAACATTGCCATGTTTGGCACTGACTATGACACCCCTGACGGCACCTGCATTCGTGACTATATTCACGTCGCTGATTTGGCTTCGGCCCATGTTTTGGGGGTGGAGTATCTCATGCAAGGCGGCGACACCACCTTTATTAATTTAGGCAATGGCAATGGCTTCTCTGTTCGGGAAGTGATTGAGACGGCTCGGCAAGTGACTGGAGAAGAGATTTTGGCGGTGGAGCGCGATCGCCGTCCCGGTGATCCGCCTCGGCTCATTGGCAGCAGCGACCAGGCCCGCAATATTCTGGGTTGGGAGCCTCAATACCCCGACTTGGAATCGATTATTGCCCATGCGTGGCAGTGGCATTTGTACCGCCACGGTCGGGCATCAGCGTAGCAAGCGGATTTTTGCAAAAAAAACGCCCCGATAAAGGGGCGTTAACATTCACGCATGAAGCTCAAGGAATCGTGAATTTTAGCTGGCGAGATAACCGCGCACGTTGCTCTTGCGTCGCCGCAAATGCTTCAGTGCTTGCTGTTCTAGCTGACGCACCCGCTCTCGGCTGATGTTCAACCGATTGCCCACTTTGGCCAGCGATAACTCGTTGCCATCGTTGAGACCGTAGCGTAGGGTAATCACTTCCTGCTGCTGCGGCGTCAATTCGGCCAGCAGGGTGCGGATATCTTGCTTGAGCGCTTCCCGAACGGTGTAGTCTTCTGGCGAAGCTTTTTCGTCTTCGAGTAGCTCTTGCAGTTCCGTATCCTGGTTGTCGCCAATGCGCACATCTAGCGAAATGGGTTGACGAGAGATGGTCAGATATTCGCGGACCTGCGACACCTCTAGTTCCAACGCCTCGGCAATTTCCGCCACAGTCGCACTACGGCCCAGCTGTTGAGACAGTTCACGCTGCACGCGCTTGATCTTGTTCAACTTTTCTGTGATGTGGATCGGTAGACGAATGGTGCGGGCTTGCTGAGCGATCGCCCGCGTGATGGCCTGACGAATCCACCAGTAGGCGTAGGTGGAGAACTTATAGCCTTTGGTGGGGTCAAACTTCTCGACGCCTCGCTCCAGTCCCAGGGTGCCTTCTTGAATGAGATCGAGGAACTCTAGGTTGCGCTTTTGATACTTTTTGGCGATCGCCACCACCAGCCGCAAATTCGCCTCAATCATTTGCCGCTTAGCACGCTCACCTTCACGGAGCAGCCGTTTCAGCTCATCAACAGAAAGATTGCTGGCGTCGGCCCACGCTTGATAGGTCACCTCACGCTCTTCATCGCCCTGCAAATTTTCGCGAGTTTCTAGCAGGGCCATCATGGCCTGCACTTGCTTACCCAGAACGATTTCCTCTTCATGGGTCAGCAGAGGAACCCGGCCGATTTCGTGTAGGTAAGTACGCACAGCGTCGGCAGAGAAATGGGCTTTGGTTTTGGACTTACGGGCATTCACTTTAGGCATGAGTTCGCCTCCACTGATGATGCTGAAGAAGTCTTCTGAGAAACAGAAGACCGAATCGACCACAAAAGGTGGTCATAAGCGAGATGTGTGTTTACTAACGGCATTACCAGTCTTGCTACTGGTTGAAATTGGCGGTCACCCTGAAAGACGATGCACAGTGCAAAAAGGATGATTGATGACGCGATCGCGGCATTGACATCCACAACTTCGACAGGAACGAGCGCTACACGGAACCATTATGAGTTTGGAACTCTATCTTAAAACAACTTTTTCGTTGCGTAAAGTACTACAGATGTAGTTTCGAGGAGCAATCTATGGTGTGACCTGTGCACAGTATTCCCATTTAGAAGTCTGGAAAGTCTTGTGTTCACATGGTTTCATCATCGCTGCCAACCTCTTCATACGCTGGGGGAGAACCGCCCTGGAAAACCGTACAAATGTTTTAAGACTGCAAAACTATACAGTTTAGTTTAGTGGAATCTTTCCATGGGCGATTCTTTGTTTCTAATCTTGTAACTACCTTGTGAACTGGCTGTGATATCCCCATGAAAATTAGATGACGATTTCCTGAGAGGGATCTGTTGGGGCTTTGCAGCCTGGGTTTGAAACTTGTCGATAGGGAGATCAGGGCCAGGGTGACGGATGAAGGGCTAATCGCGATCACCATGAGTGCCCTGCAGTCAAACATGGCAGGTCACTGAGGGGAGGGAGAGTAGAAACCTGCTGCTGGGTGGACTGAGAGTGGGGGAGCGATCGCGTGTCACATCTATGAAACCCATTCAGCCCATCGCTGGAAAAAACAGACTTGATCCCTCAACCTAGGAGGACACGATATAACCACAGAATTGCAAGGTTTTGTAAGGAGATCTTCCATGGCTCGCATGTACTACGACAGCGACGCAAATCTTGATCTATTGAATGGCAAAACCGTCGCCATCATTGGCTACGGTTCTCAAGGTCACGCCCACGCCCTCAACCTTAAAGACAGCGGCGTTAACGTGATTGTCGGTCTTTATGAAGGGAGCCGCTCGACCGCTAAAGCCGAAGCCGAAGGACTGACTGTTAAACCCGTCGCCGACGCTGCTAAACTCGCCGACTGGATCATGATTTTGCTGCCCGACGAAGTGCAAAAGCGAGTTTATGCTGACGATATCGCTCCCAACCTGGAAGCGGGCAACGTTCTGTCTTTTGCCCACGGTTTCAATATCAACTTTGGCCAAATCGTCCCCCCCGCCGAGGTGGACGTGGTGATGGTGGCCCCTAAAGGTCCCGGACATCTCGTGCGCCGCACCTACACCGAAGGTCAGGGCGTACCCTGTTTGTTTGCGGTGCAGCAAGACGCCTCCGGCAAAGCTCGTGACCTGGCAATGGCCTACGCTAAAGGCATCGGCGGTACTCGGGGCGGCATTTTGGAAACCACCTTCCGCGAAGAAACCGAAACCGACCTCTTTGGGGAGCAAGTGGTGCTCTGCGGTGGTCTTAGCGAGCTCATCAAGTCCGGCTTTGAGACCCTAGTAAACGCGGGCTATCAGCCAGAATTGGCTTACTTCGAGTGTCTGCATGAAGTGAAGCTGATTGTTGATTTAGTGGTCGAAGGTGGCTTGGCGACCATGCGCGACAGCATTTCCAATACAGCGGAATATGGTGACTATACTCGGGGTCCGCGCATCATCACCGATGAAACTCGTGCCGAGATGAAGAAGATCCTGAAAGAGATTCAGACCGGTCAGTTTGCGCGTGAATTTGTGTTGGAAAATCAGTCCGGCAATGCCGGCTTCACGGCGATGCGTCGTCGCGAAGCAGAGCACCCCATCGAAGAAGTGGGCAAGGATCTCCGAGCGATGTTTAGCTGGCTCAAGAAGGTCTAAAGCTTTCCTCGAAACCTCTTGGAACTTGAGAGAGCACCGATATTCGGTGCTCTTTTTTATGCTTGTCAAAAAACTTTTGCACTGTCGTTGCAGTGATCCGCTAACTATCACCGAATAGCCCAATAGTCGGCGTCATCAACCTATTCGATGATGGTCAATTTGGGTGCGATTACGCTTGGCAAGTTTCGCAAGTGCCATGCACAGTGACCTCGTAGCCGCTCACTTGCCAGGCATCATTTAAGTGGTTGAGCTCGATGGGCTGCAGCGCTTGCCAGGGAATATCGGCGATCGCCCCACAGCATCCACACCGAAAATGGTGATGCGGTTCGACATTGGCGTCATATCGGCAGTTGCCTTCATCCAGCAACACCTCACGAATCAACCCCACCTCGCGTAATGCCTGCAAACAGTTATAAATCGTCGCCTGAGAAGATATCGGTGCATCTTGATTCAGGTCGGTCAAAATCTGCTCGGCGGTAGGATGATCGGTCCGGTTGAGCAGATTGGCATAGACGGCAAACCGCTGAGGGGTGACCCGCAACTGCTTGCTCCTCAGCGTTTGGACGATTTCCTCTATTTGTTTCGACATAACTCCCTTTCCGCAACGAAGCATCACTCAACGGGGGTAGGCCCAGCTCTTCAGAGTCGAGATAATGCTCTACTTCATTAATAGCATTATCTTTTCTAAATCAGTCTTAACTAAGACTCTCTTTATAGCTTAGTTCACTTAAACCATTGATAAAATCCTAACTAAGAACTATTCTAATATGAAGTGAGATGCACGCATCTCTGCGAGCGTTCACAAGCTGCTGGTGACACAAGCTTTGTTGGCCTGATGTAATCCAGCTGCTTGGCTTAGTTTGAGAAATTTGTTAGGAGGTCTTTAATGGCTGTTATCGAAAAGGTTCCCCACGTGGTATTTAAGACTCGCGTTCGCGACGAGTCCGTTGAGGGGCCAAATCCCTTCCGTTGGCAAGACACCACTACTGAAGATATTTTTGCGGGTAAGAAGGTTGTTGTGTTCTCGCTGCCGGGGGCCTTCACTCCGACTTGCTCTTCCAACCACCTGCCCCGCTACGAAGAGCTCGCCGATGAGTTCAAGGCGCTCGGTGTGGATGAAATCTACTGCCTCTCCGTCAACGATGCGTTCGTGATGTTCCAGTGGGGCAAGCAGCAAGGTGCTGAGAAAGTGAAGCTGCTGCCCGATGGTAACGGCGAGTTTTCTCGCAAGATGGGGATGCTGGTCGAGAAGAGCAATCTGGGCTTTGGGATGCGCTCTTGGCGCTATTCCATGGTGGTGAACGACATGACCATCGAGAAGATGTTCATCGAGCCTGACTTTGGCGATAACTGCCCCACCGACCCCTTTGAGGTCTCTGACGCTGACACGATGTTGGCTTACCTTAAGGGCCAAGAGGCGCCTGGTGTCTCTGAGCCTCGCAAAGCGTTCGTGGGCTAAGCACATCCGTATTGTCGCTAATACTGGCCTACTGAGTTGAGGCCTCAAGCCGACTGTCTGTAAAGGCAGTCGGCATTTTTATGGGTCACTGAATCAGGCTTTCACCAGAGAACCTCTCAATTTGTCGGCGATCTCCCCGCTTGCTGCCGTTCATTCCGTCAAGCTTGTTACCGTAACGGGGCTGCCTCACACTAGATGATGTAGCTGCTTCGAGATGTGTTCCTTAAATTTGACCGACGTTATGGCTCAGGTGCTGTCAGAGATTGCCCGCGATCGCGGCATCGACTATTTTCTTATTTCGTTTACAGATCTGTTTGGCGTGCAGCGCTCTAAGCTGGTGCCGGCCCAAAGTATCGATACGATGGCCGCGAATGGAGCAGGGTTTGCGGGCTTTGCGGCTTGGCTGGACATGACTCCAGCCGATCCTGATGTGTTGGCAATGCCAGATCCAGACAGCTTGTTTCAACTGCCCTGGCAACCTGATGTCGCGTGGATGCCTGCCGATCTCTACGGTGTGGATGGTGAACCGATCGCTCAAACGCCTCGCCTCGTGCTGAAACGGGTGTTAGCCCAAGCCGCTGAGCAGGGCTATCAAATCTGTACTGGGGTTGAGTGCGAGTATTTTTTGCTGAATGAAGACGGTACGGATATTTCTGACGGTCGCGATCGCCAGTCCAAACCTTGCTACGACCAGCAAGCACTGATGCGTCGCTACGACGTCATTCGCGAAATTTGCGATGGCATGTTGTCTCTGGGCTGGGGACCATATCAAAACGACCATGAGGACGCCAACGGTCAGTTTGAAATGAACTGGACCTTTGACCATGCCCTGGTGACCGCTGACCGCCAGGCCTTTTTCCAGTTCATGGTGAAAAGTATTGCTGAAAAGCACGGCTATCAAGCAACCTTTAAGCCGAAGCCATTTCCACACCTCACCGGCAATGGTTGTCATGTTCACTTATCTGTGTGGGATCGCGATCGCGCCAACAACCTCTTCCTTGACCCAGAAGGCGAATTGGGGCTCTCGGCGCTGGCGTATCAGTTCATTGGGGGAGTGTTGAACTCGGGTGAGGCGCTGTGTGCTTTTGCCAATCCAACGGTGAATTCTTATCGCCGCATCAACGCTCCGGTCACAGCGTCTGGCGCGACCTGGTCACCCAACACCCTGAGCTACAGCGGCAACAACCGCACTCATACGATTCGAATTCCTGATCCAGGCCGCTTTGAGCTGCGACTAGCCGACGGCTCGGCAAACCCTTATCTGTTACCCGCCTCTCTGATTGCCGCTGGGTTAGAAGGCATGGCTGAGAAGCGTGACCCAGGCCCACGTCGGGACAATAATACTTACACCCATCCCCTGTCGCCGGGTGAAGTCAAAACCTTGCCCAAAAGTTTGCCTGATGCATTGCTCCATTTAGAGCGAAACACGGTGCTGCCAGCCGCGATGGGGCACGAGTTTGTGGCTTCTTACCTCAAGTTAAAGCATCAAGCTTTGCACGAATACACAAGTCACATGACGACGGAAAACGCGATTGATTAATGGGACGAGCGATCGCCATTCTGCTTTCCGTAGTCGATGATGTCTGTGGCTAGTCATGATTCTGGTTAAGGTGTACGTAGCCACTGCTGACCAGAAACTATGCTGAAGATCACGAATCGTACCGCTATTCCCGATCATGAAATCGAGCTGAACGCAGTGCGATCGTCGGGTGCAGGTGGCCAGAACGTAAATAAAGTTGCCAGCGCGATCCACCTGCGGTTTGATATCTCGACTTCCTCGCTGCCGGATGTGCATAAAGAGCGCTTACTGAAGTTGCGCGATAACCGCATTACGAAAGACGGCGTTGTGGTCATTAAGGCGCAGGAGCACCGCACTCAAGAACAAAATAAGGAAGAAGCTCTGAAACGGCTAAAGCAGCTGATTCAAAGTGTTACCTACACGCTCAAGAAACGGAAACCGACGAAGCGATCGAAGAGTGCGGACAAAAAACGTATCGAGCGCAAGAAGAAACGCGGCCAAAAGAAAGCCCTACGCGGCAACGTGCGCTTGTGACCACTTCTCTATGCCTATTCAGAAGCGAACTGCCTAACCTGTTGAATTGAAGGGATGAGTTGTCAGCAGTTCTGTAGAATGGCCAATTATTTAACCGGATAGCAAAAAGGCGCCCCTCCGAAGAGAGACGCCTTTCATTAGGTTCTCAGACTAGCTAAGCTTCGAAGACTAACCGATGATTTCGGGAGCCTCAGCCGCTGCCAAGTCGAGGGGGAAGTTGTGAGCATTACGCTCGTGCATCACTTCCATACCCAGGTTGGCNNNGGTGCTGGTCACCCACTGACAGAACTGTTCCCACAAGCTAGCGCTTTGGCGCTGCTGTAAGGTAGTTGTCATGATGAATAATTCCGAAATTCAACAAGTGAATGTGTGTCTGTTTATTAACAGCCACAACTAAAATATACACAGAAGTTTACAGAAATGCAAGTCGGGCTTTTACGCTAACGCCTCAAAACCTCTCGGACTCGGTAGATTGGGCGACCTTGGGACTCGTGATACGTTCTCATTAATAGTTCTGCGAGCAGTCCAAAGCAGAACAGCTGAATCCCCCCGAGCAGTAGGACGATCGCGAGAATCAGCAACGGGCGATCACCAATCGACTGCCCCAACCCCACTTTCAGAAATGTTAAGTAGCCCCCTAGTAAAGTGCCTGCCAGCATCGACAGCAGACCCATTAGGCCAAACACATACATTGGTTTAGTGAGAAACCGCTTCATAAAGTAAACGGTCAGCAAGTCCATCACCACACGAAAGGTGCGTCCCAGGCCATACTTGCTAGATCCAAACTGCCGAGCGTAGTGATTGACGGGCACTTCCGTAATCCGGGCTCCCTCGATAAAGGCTAAGGCCGGCAAAAAGCGGTGCAACTCGCCATACAGATTCATGTCGCGCACCAGTTCGGTGCGATACGCCTTGAGCGAGCAGCCGTAATCATGAATGGAAACGCCAGTGACTCGACCGATCAGCCAATTGGCAATTTTTGAAGGTAATAGCCGGGTGAGTTGGTGGTCTTGTCGCCGTTTGCGCCAGCCGCTGACAAGGTCGTAGCCTTCGTTCAGCTTATCCATCAGCATGGGGATGTCGGCGGGATCGTTCTGTAAGTCGCCATCCAACGTGATCACGACTTGCCCCCTGGCATAGTCAAAGCCTGCCGCCATGGCTGCCGTTTGTCCGTAGTTGCGCCGGAGTAACAGCACCGATAAATAAGGATAGATTTCAGCGTGCTGTTTGAGCACGTCTACTGAGCCGTCGGTGGAGCCATCGTCTACGCAGATGACTTCGTAGGTATAGTCCAGCGGTTCCATGACTTCAGAGATGACTTTTAGGAGCCGGGGGATACTCTCGTATTCGTTATAGATCGGTATTACGAGGGATAAATCCAGCGGTTCTTGAACGCTGGAAGCTCCTAATGGCTTCGGATTCACTACTGTCGCCATAAGACAACCTTCATCTGCCACGCTATCGGGAAACTTCCAGTTTAGAGGAATGGTGGAGTGTATTGATAAATGCCTGACAACTCATTAACACAGTGAATTCTGTACGGATATCGATATCGGCGAGCAAGAACCATTGCCAGTCGTTCTTTATGCTCCGAAGCCGTGATTCCGTGAGTTCCGAAGCCGTGATTCCGTGAGTATAGGTGGGCAAGATGGTGGTTGAGGCTGTCCGTAATTGGGCTTTGCCAAGACTTAGATTACATGCGAATCCAGGGATAGCCGATATCCACAACAAGCAACGCCTCACTGTCCGGAGCAATAAACATGGCTGAACAATATATTGGCACCACCGCATGTGATGAATGTGGAGCAAGATTTAAAGTATCTGTGAAACACAAGGATCGTCTCGGCAAACCTGTCCGATGCTCGAAATGTAAGTCTATTTTCACTCCCGAGTTGATTGAGCCAACGCCGTTAGAAACTGCCTTGATGGAGAATGCAGAGCAAGAGGCAGCTTCCGAGGTAGAAGAAAAGAAAAAGCGTAGACGCACGAAATTTGAGATTCGTCAGGATACGATTGAACATATCCAGAAAGAATTCAAAAAACTTCATCCTAGACTGGCTGAAATTGCTGGAAGAAGAAGTTCTGAAGAAGAAATTCGTGTGTGGTGTCGCGATGCTTTAGTCCATGCCCTTGGCTATGATTCAAAGGAAAATATTAGGCTTGAGCATAGGACTTTGGGAAAATCAGCAGACATTGTTTTACATGAGAATGACAAAGTCTTTTTGGTGATTGAATGTAAAAATACCAAGTCTAACTTAGGGCCAAATGTCATAGATCAAGCTGCCGGATACGCTATTGGTTTGGGTACTGAATGGGCAGTGACGACGAACGGACTGATTTGGAAGCTTTATCGGGTGATTACGCAAAAAGGCAGTGGACCCAGATTTATTGAAGTCTTTGATGTTGCATTACTCGACGAAGATGGCGTCAGTGAAGAAGATGCTGAAAACTTATATTTGCTATCGCCAAGAGCCGTTTTTGGTGGTGATTTAGAGAAAAGAAGTCATGAGCGAGCCTGCACGAATAAGAAACGAGTTCTCAAGGCCCTGGAATCAGAGCGAGTTCTCAAAGCATTAAGAATAGAACTTCAAAACACGTACAAGGCCGAGCATGATTATGCAGTAAAGCTGGATGATGAATCGGTGGGCTATTATCTCGAAGATGCTCTGGGTTTAAGTGAGCTATGATGCGCTTCTTTTTGAAAGAAGGCTCACGATTAAAGGCCCCATGAATTACGCTTCTTTTGTACAGATTATCTCAAAGGGTTCTTGCGAACTTGCTTAAGACTAGATGTACTATGGCTGGCTTGTTGCAGGAGGCCGAAATTTCTCGCAAGGGTAGGCTAAAACCCAAATTTCCTCACAAATTCCCCCAGAGCGATTAGCATCTGCATAACCCTCATGGCAAAATCATGAGGTAAAACACTGCCCAGAACGAGAACTCGACGCCATGACGGCTACTATTCCCACCCTCTCCAGCCAATACGATCCCTCCATTACTGAAGAAAAGTGGCAGCAAGTCTGGGAAGCCCGGCACGTCTTCAAGGCTGACCCCGATCATCCGGGGGAGCCCTTTTGTGTCGTCATTCCGCCGCCCAATGTGACGGGTAGCCTGCACATGGGCCATGCGTTTGAAAACGCGCTGATCGACACTTTAGTGCGTTACCAACGAATGTTGGGCAAGAATACCCTCTGGCTGCCTGGTACCGATCACGCCAGCATTGCCGTCCAAACCATTCTTGAGAAGCAGATCAAGGCCAACGGTAAAACCTTGGAAGATGTGGGCCGCGACCAATTTTTGGAACGGGCTTGGCAGTGGAAAGAAGAGTCGGGCGGTACCATTGTCGGGCAATTGCGGAAGTTGGGCGTGTCAGTGGACTGGAGCCGCGAGCGCTTCACCATGGACGATGGCTTGTCAGACGCGGTGCTGACGGCCTTTACCAAGCTCTACGAAGAAGGGCTGATTTATCGCGGCAATTATATGGTGAACTGGTGTCCGTCGAGCCAGTCCGCCGTCTCTGATCTGGAAGTGGAACCGACCGAGGTAAATGGTCATCTCTGGCATTTTCGCTATCCGCTGACGGATGGGTCTGGTTATTTGGAAGTGGCGACTACGCGCCCGGAAACCATGCTGGGTGATACGGCGGTGGCGGTGAATCCGGAAGACGATCGCTACACCGATCTCGTGGGCAAAACCTTGACTCTGCCGATTGTGGGGCGCGAGATTCCGATCATCGCGGATGCTTATGTAGACAAGGAATTTGGTACGGGCTGTGTCAAGGTGACGCCGGCCCACGACCCGAACGACTTCGCCATGGGGCAGCGCCATGACTTGCCCATGATCACCGTCATGAACAAGGACGGCACGATGAACTCGGAAGCGGGGCCGTTTGAAGGGCTGGATCGCTTTGAAGCTCGCAAAGGCGTTGTCAAACAATTGGAGGAAGAGGGCTTCCTCGTCAAAATTGAGGATTATCAGCATACGGTGCCCTATAGCGATCGCGGCAAGGTGCCTGTGGAGCCGTTGCTGTCGACCCAGTGGTTCGTCAAAATCAAGCCTTTGGCGGATAAAGCGTTGGATGCGCTGGACAACCACAATTCTCCGCACTTTGTCCCCGAGCGATGGACGAAGGTGTATCGCGATTGGCTCGTCAGCCTGCGGGATTGGTGTATCTCGCGGCAACTGTGGTGGGGACATCAGATTCCTGCCTGGTATGCCGTGAGCGAAACCGATGGCGAAATTCGCGACAATACGCCGTTTGTGGTGGCGGCGAATGAGGCGGAAGCACAGGAAAAGGCGATCGCTGAATTCGGAGCCGACGTGGTGCTCGAACAGGATCCTGATGTGCTCGACACCTGGTTCTCCTCCGGCTTGTGGCCCTTTTCTACCATGGGCTGGCCTGATGAAACGGCCAAGGATTTCCAGACTTACTACCCGACGAGCACCTTGGTGACGGGTTTCGACATCATCTTTTTCTGGGTGGCCCGGATGACGATGATGGCGGGGTATTTCACCGACACCATGCCCTTCGAGACGGTGTACATTCACGGACTGGTGCGGGATGAAAACAACCAGAAAATGTCCAAATCCAAGGGCAACGGCATCGACCCGCTGGTGCTGATCAATAAGTACGGCACCGATGCGCTGCGCTACACCCTGATTCGTGAGGTGGCTGGGGCCGGACAAGACATTCGCCTGGAATATGACCGTAAAACTGACGAGTCGGTTTCGGTGGAAGCGTCCCGTAACTTCACCAACAAACTGTGGAATGCTGCCCGCTTCGTGATGATGAATCTGGGCGGACAGACCCCGGAGCAGTTGGGAGAACCTGATGCCCAAAATCTGGAACTGGCTGATTTGTGGATTCTGTCGCGCTACAACGGTGTGCTGCAGCGGGTCCACGATTATATGGATAAGTACGGTTTTGGGGAAGCCGCGAAGGAACTCTACGATTTCATCTGGGGCGACTTTTGCGACTGGTACATTGAGCTAGTGAAGCCGCGCTTGCAAGGCGAGGATGGCGTTTCTAAAAAGACGGCGCAGCAGACGCTCGCGTTTGTGCTGGATGGGATTTTGCGATCGCTCCATCCCTTTATGCCGCACATTACCGAGGAAATTTGGCACACCCTCAACCAAGTTGGCGACGATCAGTTTCTCTCGGTGCAGGCTTTCCCGACGGTCTATCCCAGCGCTATCAATCCCCAGTTAGAGGAAGACTTTGACCTGCTGATCGGCACCTTACGCACGATTCGTAATTTGCGAGCAGAGGCTGGCATCAAGCCCAGTGCCCGCATTGAGACGATCTTGCAATCGGCGAATCCCAAAGAGCGACAAATTTTGCAAGCCGGGCGGAATTATATTGAAGCGATCGGTCGAGTTGAAACGCTCACCATTCGCAGCGATACCGAGGCGGCGGCCACAATAGCTTCCCAGCCTGCCTCGAAATCTGCGGCGGCTCAACCCCGACCGGCGATCTCGGGGGAATCGGCAGCGGGCAGTTTAGAGGGCATTAAAGCCGAAGTTGTGGACTTTTGGGTCACTATGCGGCCGCTGCTAGAGGAGCCGTTGACCTACTTACAAAGGTTCTTCAGCGACTTCCGCCGCCCCGCAACCACTTTGGCCTTGCTCTTTGCCTTGTTTCTGGCTCTGCAAATTCTCTCTGCTGTCCTCCGCACGCTAGACAGCATTTTGCTGGTCGGAGGACTCCTGAAGCTGATCGGCGTGGGCTACACCGCTTGGTTCGTCAACCAAAATCTGCTGTACGCCCCCAAGCGCCAGCAAACTTGGTCACGGCTGAACCAATGGCGGCAAGAGATTGTCGGTGAAGCGAAAGATTGGATCGATCGCCAGACTGCTACCCCGACCACCACCGCCAAACCCGTCGCGCAAGAAGTTGCCGATCTCGCCGAGCAACAGGCCGAACCGACACCCGAATCTATTGCCGAACCCGCGACGGCCCCTGACACCAAACTGTTTGCAGGTGTGGTCGGCACCGTTCAGGTGCTTATTCCTTTAACCGGTTTGGTGGATGTGGATGCCCTGCGAGCCAAGATTGAGAAAGATCTGGGCAAAGTTGAGGGAGAGATCAAGTCTCTGAATGGTCGCTTGGGCAATCCGGGCTTCGTGAACAAGGCGCCTGAGGACGTGGTGCAGGGGGCTCGGGATGCCCTCGCGGAGGCAGAAACCCAGGCCGACATTCTGCGATCGCGCCTCGAACGCCTGTAATCATTTCCGGTGGTTGTCCCATTCCGTAGGGGCGAGGCATTCTCGGTGTGACTTTTCGGAAATTACCAGAAACGGTATCGCGAGAATGCCTCGCCCCTACCCGTGTTCACCCCTGTCACCCTCATACCCATCCACCCCCGCCCGCATTCGGGAACCCGTACCCCATCAGGAGCAGTTTTGCCCTTGATGAAAGGGGCGATCGCCGCCGAAAATCGAGCCCAATAAGCAGTGTAGAAATAGCGTGGGTCACCTACTATGGCGACGATTCTGGAAAAAGGCAACATCAGTATCCATACTGAAAATATTTTCCCCATCATCAAGAAGTGGCTGTATTCAGACCATGAAATCTTCTTACGGGAACTGATTTCTAACGGGGTTGATGCGATTCAAAAGCTGTCTCTGTTATCGCGATCGGGCCAATATGCAGGTGAGGCCAGCGAACCCGAGATTTCCATCAAGGTTGATAAAGAAGCTAAGACCCTGAGCATTTCGGATACGGGGCTCGGCATGACTGCTGAAGAGGTCAAAAAATACATCAACCAGGTGGCCTTCTCCAGTGCCGAGGAATTTGTCACTAAGTTCAAAGAAAGCGGTGACGCCAACATCATCGGCCACTTTGGCTTAGGCTTCTATTCGTCGTTTATGGTGTCGAGCGAGGTGGAGATCGACACCCTCTCCTATCAGGAAGGAGCCGAAGCCGTGCATTGGCGCTGCGATGGCACGACGGAGTTTGAGTTATCCCCCTCGGAGCGATCGACCGTGGGGACGACTGTGACCCTGCACCTGCTGGAAGACGAGCAGGAATACCTGGAACCGTCGCGCATTCGCCAGTTAGTCAAGACCTACTGTGACTTTTTGCCCGTCCCTATCAAGTTGGACGACGAGGTCATCAACAAGCATGAAGCGCCTTGGAAACAGTCTTTGAATAGCCTCAGCGATGAGGAATATCTGGAGTTTTATCGCTACCTCTATCCTTTCCAGGAAGATCCGCTGCTGTGGGTGCACCTCAAGACGGACTATCCCTTTGATGTAAATGGGATTCTCTACTTCCCCAAGCTGAAGCCTGACATTGACGTCACCAAGAGCAACATCAAACTGTTCTGCAATCAGGTATTTGTCAGTGACAACTGCGAAGAGGTGATTCCCCGGTTCTTGATGCCGTTGCGCGGCGTCATCGATAGCCCGGACATTCCCCTCAACGTGTCGCGGAGCTTTTTGCAGAACGATCGCACTGTCCGCAAAATCTCTGAATACATCGCCCGCAAAGTTGGCGACAGCTTAAAGGGACTCTACCGCACTGACCTGGCGAAGTACATCTCGTCCTGGCAAGACCTGGGCACCTTCATCAAGTTCGGCGCGATGAACGATGACAAGTTCAAGCAACAGGTCGAGGACTTCATCATCTTCCGCACGACGGCCAAGCTGGGTGACGAGCAAGGTGAAGAGGCGGCCAAGGTCGAAGTGCAAACCGACGCAGGGGATGCCTGGTCAGAAGTGGATGACCAGAAAGTGCCGACCGACGCGAACGGCTACTACTACACCAACCTCAAGGATTACCTGGAGCGCAATAAAGAGCGGCACGAAAATCGCGTGTTCTACGCCACGGATGAAGCGTCTCAGGCGACTTACATCGCGCTGCACCAGTCCCAAGGGTTGGAGGTGTTGTTCCTCGATACGTTTATCGACCAGCATTTCGTCACCTTCTTGGAGCAGCAATACAGCGATGTGAAGTTCTCGCGGGTGGATGCGGAGCTAGATGACGCGCTACTCGATAAAGATAAAGAGAGCGAAATTGTTGACCCGAATACCAACCAGACTCGTGACGAGGAAATCAAGAGTCTGTTTGAAACGGCGCTCAATTTGCCCAAGTTGGATGTGCGTACTGAAGCCTTAAAGACCGAAAGTCCTGATACGCCGCCAGCGATGGTGCTGTTGCCGGAGCAGACGCGACGGATGCAAGAGATGATGGCGATGATGCAGCAAACCAATGCAGAGTTTCCAGAAGAGCATGTGCTGCTGGTGAATACAGCGCATCCCCTAATCAAAAATCTGTCGAAGCTGAAGCAAAGCACCATTGTGCAAGCGGATGGCAGCAGTTCTCCCGCTGGCGATATGGCGAATCTGATTTGTCAGCATGTCTATGACTTGGCGCTGATGGCCCAAAAAGGCTTTGACGCCAATGGCATGAAATCGTTTGTGGAGCGATCGAGCAAGCTGCTGACTCAGTTAACCGAAAACTAAATGAGTGTGAGTTGATTGGCGATCGCCAATACACTACCCACGTTTTGAATGCTGCCTCCAATTGGAAGCAGCATTTTTTATGGGCCTGACCTGATGGTCACTACTCACAGGCGAGGTTGTTAGCTACCGCAATAGACAATCAGATCAATTTCAATGTCGCCATATCCGGCGAGAGCGGTGACGCCTACCGTCGTGCGGCTTGGCAATTTCTGTTGATCAAAATAGCTGGCGTAAATCTCATTTACTGTGTCGTAATACCGAAAGTCGGTGACGAAAACGCGAGCCATGACTACTCGGTCAAATCCTGTTTGGGCATGGTCTAAGACGCGCTTCAGATTTTCCATCACCTGGTGGGTTTGATCGGCGATCGCCAGTTTCTGAACTGCACCAGATTTGGGGTCTTCGGGCAGTTGACCCGTCACAAATAAAAAATCCCCCGCTCGGACAGCGTGAGAATAAGGTGCCACGGGCGGCAAGACGTTATCAGGCAAAGTAATGTGTTTTAACACGCGGAGCCTCAGGTAGATGTGTTTTATGTACTACATGTCACAGTGGAAAATATCGGATAAAGGAGCGCAAGGCAAGAATTTAAAGTGCGTTCTTGTCTCCTACTGGGAACCATCTACTGTGAGTTGCGCTGCCTCGGAACGGCTAAGGGCGATGTCCGGCAACGCTTAACTACTGGAGCTACTATTTCCTGGGCCAAACTGCCTTGGACCATGGCTGTCTGCTACGGCGGTCTGCTACGGCTGCCGGGTTACAGTTTGCGCCAAATCTCGGGTAGCCAGTCGGCGGGAATTTGGCTCAGCGATCGCTGCTGTTGCTCAATGCCCAGAAACCTGGCCTGGAGCTGTAAATTGCGCACTAAGGCTTGCAAGGCGGTCCCGGCAGAGGCGGCGGCGATCGCTTGCCAACCCATCAGGGCCGTGACGTAATGCTGAGTGGCTTGGGTTAACAATGGGGCCTGGACAGTTGTGTCGGGCGCTAGGGTAATGGCCAATTGGTCATACACCACCCCGACGCTGTGGTGGGCGGCCCACAGATCAAAACTGAGCGCAGTTTGGGCCGTCGGTTCAGCGGCGGCGATCGCGGCCTCGTAGGCGAAAATGGCCTGTCGCCAAGCCTGTTGCTGGGCCGTGGATGATGCTTCGCAGTGACTGCCTAAATCCCAGTAGGCGGTACCGAGATTGTTTTGAGTGGCGGCAAACCCTGCGGGGTCGGCTTCCCTGGTGCGATATGCCAGGGCGGTACGGTAGGCTCCGATCGCCTGCTCCAGCAAGAACACGGGCCGTTCATGACGGGCCAAACTCCACAGTGCGATGCCTAAATTATTTTGCAGCTGCGCATAGAGTTGCGGTTCAGGCTGCGGTTGCGAGTGCTGTAGCGCTTCTTGATAAGCCGCGATCGCCCGATGTAAATGGGTTGCCTCTTGGGTTTGCTGCGCCAGACTCCAATAGGCGGTGCCCAAATGGGTCTGTAACGTCACATATTCCTCGGGCATCGACTCGACGGGAGAATATTGCAACGCCCGATGAAAGGCGCGCACCGCTTTGCCTAAATACTGCGCGGGCTGTTGATGAACGGCCAGCAAACTGTAAACGCTGCCTAAATTGCTGTGCAAGCGGTTCAACACACCGGGGGCAGTGTGCGGACTAATGGGTGTCAACGCCATTTCATAGAGTTCGCAGCTATGGGTCAGCCGCTGAAAATAGGTTTCTCCGGTGGTCGCTTGCTGGGCCCATAACCAGTAAAGACTGCCCAAATCATTCAAGGCTTCGGTACGTTGGGGCGTGTTGGAGTGCTCGGGTTGTAGGGACTCGTAAGCCTGGATAGCTGTCTCTAAGGTCGCCTCGCTATGGTCGCCTGCCTGGACGCGATCGCGCAGCTCTAAGGCGATCGCCCATTCAGAGGATGGCGACTTTGCCGGTGGCGCTTCAACTAAGGTTGACGGCACCGCCCAGGGCACTGCCGCCTCTTCTGCCCAAACTTGAGCCCAGGTCTGCTGAGCTGAGTGGGACGCGACATCCGCCTCGTCTTCTGTGGGGGCTGCTGCGAGTGAAGATTCGGGGGAGCTATCCACATCTGGATCGATGATGGGAACTACATCCTCTTCTTGGGGGCGTAGGTGAGGGCTAGGGGATGCTTCAAAGTCACTCAAATCATCTTGGAGCTGGTGCCACAGAGAGGCCGAAATGGTCGGCAAAGGGGCGGCTGTCGCTTCTGATGCTTTGGCCTCTGAGGGCGGCTCATCTGCGAGATCGGAGGTAACCTCTGGCGAATCTGCACCAGGTGTATGGCTGGCTTCAGCCGGAGGGCTGTCAGCAGTGGATGATTCCCAAAACTGCCAATCGCGCACAGCAGAAAACGCGACCTGAAAGTTCGGCTGCTGGGCGATCGTCGAAATTGGTGTAGGCTCACCCAGAAACTCAAACACGGTGTGCCCCAAATGCGGCACCTCTCGCCGAATTTGCTTGAGCCAGGGACGGGGGAGCCACAACAGTAGGCTGATGTTCAACTGTGGCCAGATGGGCCTGAGCTGGTGCAGCGATCGCAGAAATTGATATTGCGTGTCCGACCCACAGTGCGTCAATTGTTCGATGCCCAGTACCTGGAGCACGGGTGGGCGATCGGTCAGCGCTGGCGGTAGCCAGCCGTGGAGCTGCTGCACCAAGTTGGGTTGCTCAATATCAAACAATCGCTGGGTCGCGGCTGTCGGATGTCGATGCTGCAAGCTTTCTTCTAACGTGGCGGCCAACTGGCGCTGCAACGGCAAATTGTCACACGTTGCCAACCAAATCTGGTGCGGAGGAATCGCCTGTACGGCTGCCTGCAACCGTTGATAGGTTTCCTGGTTATGCCCAGGCAAAACTTGAGAATTCAGAGGAAGCACAGAAACCGCAGTGACCACAACGTAATTGCCATAGAACTCTAGTTTAAATCTCCCCATCACTCACGAGTGATTCAGGACAGAACCTTGGCGATTTAGACCTACAACACTCGCCGCTTGAGGATACCGTTCGTCGGCCTCGGATTTAGCGGAAGCCAACTAAACTGATATGCTGAGAGTCCCAATGCTTGCTTATTTGAGCGTGTCTTCAGACTGCCGCCTTAGTCGTTGTCGATGCTCACTGCTGGCTCCGTTGTTTCCCTCATTTACCTTGGTTATGACCGCGTCCCCATCCACCTCTTTGCGCGAACAGCAGCATCCGATGATTCGCCAACTGGCAGACATCATCGAAACAGTTTGGCAACGGTATCTCACCCTCTCGCCTTATCAACTGCCGGAAGATTTAGGCTATGTCGAAGGTCGGCTAGAAGGCGAAAAGCTGATCATCGAAAACGCTTGCTATCAAGCACCTCAGTTTCGCAAGCAGCATTTGGAGTTGGCGCGGGTGGGCAAAACGCTGGATATTTTGCACTGTGTGATGTTTCCCAACCCCGACTATGATTTGCCGATGTTTGGCTGCGATATTGTGGGGGGGCGCGGCCAGGTCAGTGCTGCCATTGTGGATTTGTCGCCGGTGAGCCGCGATCGCGCCTTATCTGCCGGTTATCGAGACGCCTTAGCCCAACTCCCACCGCAAAACTTCAGCCAACCGCGCGAAATTCCCACTTGGGGCGATATATTTTCCGAAGCGTGTTTATTTGTGCGGCCTACAACGCCAGAAGAGGAGCAGCAGTTTTTACAACAAGTGGAAGGGTATCTCACCATCCACTGTCAGCAGGCGATCGCCGCTACCCCCCAACCAGAACGTCGCGGCGAAATTCTGGCGGGTCAGAATCACTACTGCACCCAGCAACAACAAAACGACAAAACTCGTCGCGTGCTGGAAAAGGCGTTTGGTGATGCTTGGGCTGAGCGATACATGACTACAGTGCTATTTGATCAAGCCCCAAATTAGGCGCGCCAAATCCGAGATGCCTGTTATCCTGTATCAAATAACTCATGGCTTCGCCTGAGCGGGCGTGGTTAGTTGCCCCGCCGGCAATATTGATACTTTTGTGGAAATTTACGCTTTTCAGCCTGCAAGCTCACAGTGTTGACTGAGCTTAGGCTTAATTTTTAGGCATCACTAGCTTTTTGTTTTGCAGCGATTCCCCTAACTCCCATGACCCAAACTCTATCTCCCAATGCTTCCCTCTTACCTGAGGCGACCTCAGAGCACTCGACATCTCCGGGTCGGTTAGTCGTGTTGACGGGACCGAGCGGCGTCGGTAAAGGGACGTTGCTGAAACGCCTACGACAACAGCATCCCGACCTATACCTATCGACCTCTGCCACCACTCGTGCCCCGCGCGAAGGCGAAGAGCATGGGAAGGATTATTATTTCGTGACCCGCGATCGCTTTGAAGAGATGATTGCCGCAGGTGAGCTGTTGGAATGGGCCGAGTTTGCGGGTAACTATTACGGCACGCCCCGTCAGCCAGTGGAAGTGCAAATCGAGCGCGGCAATCAAGTGATTCTCGAAATCGAGTTGAAGGGAGCTCGGCAAGTGGCGCAATCCTTTCCAGAAGCTTTCAAAATTTTCATCGTTCCTCCCTCACCGGAAGAATTGGAGCGGCGGATCCGCGATCGTGGTCAAGATGATGAAGCCGCCATTACTCGTCGGCTGGCTCGCTCTCGCGTGGAACTAGATGCCGCAGATGAGTTTGACCTGCAAATTGTGAATGACAATCTAGAACAGGCGGTTGCCAAGTTGGCCGACGTCCTGCTCTGATAATGGGCTTTTCTCCCTTTGCTGAACCGATGCTTAGAGTTGCCAATACAGTTTGACCAACAATTAGCAATTGGTGATGGTTGCGGCGATGGTTGCGGCGTAAATATTGCAGCGCTGCCCTAACCGTAAAAGGCTTAGAAAAACGGACTTTGACGCCAGCCTGTTTTAGCGATCTCCAGTAGCTGTCGGGCAATTGATGCGCCCCGTAGCTGTCGGCCAACACTTTGTGTTGTGAGCGAACCAGGCATGATTGCGACAGTGACCAAAAAGTTAGACATCGAAGGACTCAAACCCTCGATTAAATAGTTCAATCGAGTCGAAAAATGATCGCTTAGATAGAGATAGCTAAAAAAACAAACAGTGAAAACAGGCTGAGTCAGTCGCTAATAATGCTGAAGGTCTTGGCCTTCTGTCTCATGAAAAGTCAGCGCCTAGCTACCTGGCAACATCTGCAAGTGGCGGATTTTTTGAATGCTAGAGATTAGAAGCTGTATCTGGAGAAATAGACAGCCCGCCCTGGGTCATCACCCGCTGTTGGGGCGTAATTAAGTCTGCGATCGCTTCCACATTTATGCCTATATCAGTGCAAGCTTGTTGCAGAGCCGTTTGGAAAGCTGTGACATCCTGACCATAACCGCATCGCTCGGCCACAATTACCACATCGTTGTCGGCATTAGCTTTTGCGCAATCAATTAACTCTATCCCCTCTAAGGGGGAAATATCACTCATAAACTCAAAATGAAATTTGCATTTACTATGCTCAAAAATTTACCGTAATCCTCTCATCTTTACTTCTAACTAGAGGTAGAGACGAAGCTTCCATTGGTTATGGTCGTTTCCATAAAAAATCAGGCAGGTGCTCGGAAAAAATTTCCGTCTAAAATGAGTAAAACGAATTGGCTAAATTTATGATTTGCACAAATTCTGACGAAGACTATGCTGTTGTCCCCTAACCTTCATCTCTCTATTTCGATAGAGATCGCGCTATATCGATCGATCCGTACTGAAAGTTCACATTGCTGAGACAATGTAGAAGAAGAACTTTCAATATTATGATGAAGCAGTGACCTGAGATTAATCCCGGCTCAACATTTCAACTTTAAAACTTGCGGTGATTTGTAGCCAGTGTGTCGTCGGCGATCGCATACCGCAACGTGGGCTGAAGATGCCCTTGATATCAGGTCAAATGTAATAGTGCTTAATTTTCAGCAGTAGTTATAAAGTTTAGGTCAATGAATCGAGTCCTTTCTATTATTCTTGGCGGTGGCGCTGGTACTCGCCTGTATCCCTTGACTAAAACTCGGGCAAAACCGGCAGTTCCACTAGCCGGAAAACATCGACTTATTGATATCCCCATTAGCAATTGCATCAATTCCAACATCCTCAAGATTTATGTATTGACACAGTTCAACTCAGCTTCGTTGAACCAACATATTTCCCGTTCTTATGGTTTTTCTGGCTTTCAACAAGGCTTTGTAGAAGTCTTAGCCGCGCAGCAAACACCTGAGAGTAAAGCTTGGTTTCAAGGTACAGCAGATGCCGTACGGCAATATCTGGGGCGGTTTGCATCCCACGATGTGGATGAGTATTTGATCTTGTCGGGCGATCATCTATATCGAATGGATTACAGCGCCTTTGTGCGTCATCACCGTGAGAGTGGTGCAGACATCACCTTGTCAGTGGTGCCAATGGATGAAGCGCGGGCCTCAAGTT
Organism: Leptolyngbya iicbica LK; assembly: GCF_004212215.1. Lineage (NCBI taxonomy): Bacteria > Bacillati > Cyanobacteriota > Cyanophyceae > Leptolyngbyales > Leptolyngbyaceae > Leptolyngbya > Leptolyngbya iicbica. The sequence continues at coordinate 834,277 of NZ_QVFV01000002.1, read as the reverse complement.
TTGGCCTGATGAAAATCAATCCCCACGGTCGGATTATTGACTTTTACGAAAAGCCCGAGGGAGAAGCCCTGAAACATATGCAAGTCGACACAACGGTTTTGGGCATGGACACTGAAGCCGCTCAGAAAATGCCCTATATTGCGTCGATGGGAATTTATGTATTCAAGCGTCGAGCGCTTTTGGATCTATTACAGCGTCGCCCAGATTACACTGACTTTGGCAAAGAAATATTGCCTGAAGCAATTCATAAAATGAGAGTGCAGGCCTATCTCTTCAATGATTACTGGGAAGATATTGGCACCATTAAAGCTTTTTTTGATGCTAATTTAGCGCTAGTAAAACAGCCCAATCCTGACTTTAGCTTTTACAATAAATCTGCCCCTATTTATACGCGAGCGCGCTTTTTGCCGCCGACAAAGCAACTGGAATGTACCGTCATTGAGTCAATGATTAGTGAGGGCTGCATCCTCAAAAGCTGCCAGATTCATCATTCCGTTCTAGGTATTCGCTCTCGAATTGAATCGGGCTGTTTGATTCGCAATAGCTTGCTGATGGGAGCAGATTATTATCAGTCGGATTTTGAACAAGATAGTCGCTGCGATAGCCCTTCCATTCCTTTGGGAATTGGCGCTAATAGTGAAGTTAGCAACGCCATTATCGATAAGAATGCCCGTATTGGTTGTAATGTGAAAATCGTCAATAAGGATAATGTACAAGAAGCTGATCGCGAGCAAGATGGGTTTTATATTCGCAATGGCATTATTGTTATTCTGAAAGACGCTACCCTTCCAGACGGGATGATTATTTAGACAACTGTAACAGCCACAGCATTTTCCCTGTAACGTTGGTGAAGTAAATATCAGAAAATTCTTTGAGCCTGGTTTATGGGGTATGCGGAAAAAACAACTTGTCCAGTTGTTTCTTAACCCAACCAACTGGATTTTTGTCGTACTCGCTATTAATTAAACCTAGCTCTCTAAGACGACGCTGTTGTTGCGTGAGTTCATCCTCATGGCGACCCATGGCATCCACGATACAGTTGTAAAGTTTTGGTTGACTTTGCAGTATCTGCTTAAAGCCCCCAGGACTAATAGAAAATACAGTCGTTTCTTCAATTGCTACGACCGTAACAGTTCTGGGTACGCCCAACATTAATGAGAATTCACCGATGAATTGCCCAGATTTTAGAATAGTGGGTTCTTTATAACCTTGTAATTGATAACTTACAGCGCCAGACAAAATGATATAAAAAGCGTCACCTGGCTCTCCTTCATTAAACAAAATCTCCCCTGATTCTAAACGCCGACGATGGCCAACTTCCACCAGTTTCCTCAACTCAACTGGGCTTGAATCTCGAAAGTAAGGAATTGCTTTGAGTAAATCGCGGGTTGCAATAGGCTTGGGCAAGGGATTGCTAAATGAAGACGATATATTTTGTAGGTCAGTATGTTGTAAATAGTTGTCGACTGAAGATTTTAAGACAACATTCGGATTGCGATGCCACAAGTCATAACGAGGTGATGCAAGCCGGATCTGATGCTGCCGGAGGTTTTGGTCAATAATAAATCGGAGAGAACTTTCTGTTTTATGTTTCAGATCAATACGGTTTACCCAGACCCAGAGGACAAAATCTAATGAATATTCACCGAAACCAGTAAAGTAAGCCTCTGGGGGGTATTCATAAGAAACACTTTCTTCTAAGTAAGCCGAGTCGAGCAGCGCTTCAATTACAATGACGGCATCACTTTCGTGAGTGACGCTGACGTCAATGGGAATCCAACCTTTGGTGTGTTGATAAGTCCAATTAATGACTTTATTGCCCGAAAGCTCACTATTGGGAATGACAATGTGGCGCTGAGTAATGGTACGAATCACAGTTGACCGCAGGGAAATTTCGACGATATATCCAGTAAGACCTTCTAACTCAATAAAATCGCCGACCTTAAGCTTATGTTCAACAAGTAATGCTAAGCCACTAATGAAATTTCGCGTTAAGTCTTGAAAGCCAAAACCAATGCCAATACCAAGACTGCCGACTAAAACGGCAATCGAAGCAAAACTAACTCCTAATGTTTGTAAAAGTACTAAGCAAAAAAGAGTACTAAGTCCATAGCTGGCGATGGTGGCAACGGACTCTCGCACACCTTGCTTGAGCCCCAATCTCCGTAAGACAATTTCCGCCAGGACTTTTTTAAAGACTAAGGCAAAAAGAATTGTGAGGAGGATTGCCAACAAAAACTCAGCGATTGCGCTTAGCGTTAAGGTTCCATTTCCGACGCGGAGAAACGGCGTATTAACAGCTTGTTGAATGCTCTCGAATAAGCGATTAAACCCAGCCACAATAAACAGAAGAACGATTCAGTGGGTACATGATGCCATTTTCAGTGCCTTATCCCCTAACGATTCACAGTTACCCAAGCAGAAAGGCAATACTTGAGCAAGATTCTGATTAGGGAAGAATGATTAAGTAATGTTCCAGGCCTGTTTAATGAGTCAATATGACACGGGCATCTATCCTACAAGCCTGTCATGGTACTAGAACCGGCCTGTAGACCTCACTGCCAGACGACTAATGTAGCCAAAACGGCATAATTAAGTAGCAGCGTTATCGCTGTCGCAACCCTGACTGTGCTCAGGTTTCCTATCATTTTCGACTATCCCTATCGAAAACATGTCCTTGGGGTAATAGAGCCAGTCAGCTAGATGGCAAGGAATGGTCCTGGCATCCGCTATACCGCACGGGTTCTGAGGATGCGCCTGGCGATCGCAAGTGGGAAACTCGAAAAATATCGCCTCCAGGGATCGGTTCATCGGGGCGCTTTAGAACAACCTCAAACTTTACCAACAGTTGGCATCCTAACGCGGGTTGAGGCAGCTGAAAAGGACGAAATGTCGAGCCACGTCCAGTCGGAAACGCTAGGAATGTTGGCTCTGGCATGCCAGCGATCATGCGATCGGTGAAGTTCTGGCCTCTTCCCTCCTCATGGAGACCATGCTCTCACGGCCTCCATGGAGTTTGTGGCACCCTTTGGTATCGAGCAGTTCTATACCGACAACTGGGGGCTTACTCACGACAACTCGCCCCTTAACAGCATCCAGCTAGCGAAACTATTTGCTCCTCCCAATCAATGCGGATGCATGACACCGTCATTGGGCTGTCCATCAGCTTGGCCGCGCTGAACCATTTCCTTTGGTGTTCATCGCTGAGCATAGAATTTATCCAATGCAGCCTCGACTGTATTGCTGCTCGTCGAACTCACGTTTGGGAAGAAATGCGCTGCAGTAACTGCTGGCAACAATGCATGGCGTCATAGCTCAAGGCCAGTTTGATCGCTTAGATTATGGCGGTGTTCATGCCTGCTCAAAATTCCTGAGCGCCGACGCTATTTTTCTCTGCTCGGAGCTTACCCAGTTGTGAAAACACCTTCTCGGTCAGTTGTTACACAAAAAGGAGCACAGCGAATACACCATGCTCCTCGAATACACCCTATACGCAAGTTTGGTTGTTTCCAACCCAGTCAAGACAAGACTTTGAATAACTGATAGTGACCTGAACTTATGGCTCAGTTTGCAAAGCTTGCGGCTGCAAAAAAGCCACCATCTGATCGATGCCGCGTTGAATGCGGCGGGTCACTGTCATGGGGCTGACGCCAATCCGTTCCGCGACCTCTTTGCGGGACAAGCCATTGAAAAACACATACTCAATTGCGGAGCGAGTTTTGTCTTCAAGTTGAGCCATGGCTCGCTGGAGTTGCTGACGATCTTCCTCGAGCAGTTGCATGCGCTGGTAATAGGTGTCGGGCAGGGTATCACCCAGTGTGATGCTGGAATCAATCTGGTGGCAAACCGTTGCATCGAGGCTCAGGGGCATCCGGTTCTTGTTGGCCATTTTGACTTCGCGCCATTCTTCGACTGAGACGCAGAGCGCTTGGGCCATTTCATGATCGTTGGGTTGGCGACCCAGCTGGCGAATCATTTCGCCCTGGCATTTTTGCGCTTCCTTTTGCAGGTCTTGCCAACGACGGGGAATCTTAACAGTAGTGCCGCGATCGCGTAAGAAATGGAGCATTTCACCACGGATGTAAGGCACAGCGAAAGAGCTAAAGGCGCATCCTTGAACAGGGTTAAAGCGCTCAATGGCGCGAATGAGGCCTAAGTAACCAATTTGCTCAAGGTCTTCGTAGGGTTCAGAACACTGATGGCTGACACGGTGGGCAATCTTTCTCACAAGGCCCGCATTCAAGCGAACCAAGCGATTACGCAATTCAACAGAAGGCTGATTTTTGTAAGCAATCAGCATTTCCATACCGCGAGAGCGAAGAGAAGAAGTCTGGTTAGCCATTTCGATGGATTTCCTTGCGTTTAGAGCGACAGTTTTAGGAAACTAGATTCATTTTCAACATCTGGCTCATATAACACCATCGTTGTTATACGGGACTCTCAGTACACGGCAAAAAAAGTATCCGTATATCTGCGGAATACATATACAGGTAAGCATGTTCAAGCCTGATATCAGAGGGTTTCAGAGGCTCCTTCGACTGCTAAATGCCGTCAGTAATTATGCGAACTCTGGTTTCGATAGCAAAAAAAATCCGGGATAAAGTGGTTTAAATCACGGAATCTTTATGAGAATTTCCACAAAAAGTTTTTTTTGTAAGAGCTCAAAAAAAATGTTGACGTCATTCGATCTAAAACTGCTAATTAGCGAGTGACTTACTCTTAGTAACTTGCCTGAAGCTTTAAGAAGTTTTACTCAATCAGGTAGCTATCTTTACATTTTCTAGACGACGGCTGATTGTGTGAACTTTTTATAAGTCTGGTGTTGTCTGATGGCCTAGTAATACGGATTTGAGCTGCTCATTATGCGGTTGTGCCGCTTAGACTGGGCGACTATCGAGCGATCGCCGGGTTAGGCCTAGGTGCGAAATCGCCATCAACGGGTGAGAATCTTCTTACGAATGCCTTTCACCATCTGCATGATCTCAAATTCGACAACCCGACGAAATAACTGGACTTGCTGGTTGCTGCTATGGGGAGCGGCACTGTTAATTTGCTGCATTGATTTGGCTGGCGTGCCGTTGCGGGACTGGGATGAAGGGACCGTGGCGCAAGTGGCTCGAGAGATGAGTCGAGGGGAGACCTGGGCAGCGTGGTTGCATCCTCAACTGTGGGGTCAACCTTATCTCAACAAACCGCCGCTGCTGCACAGCTTGATTGCTGTCTGTTTTCAAACCTTTGGCGTGCAGACTTGGGTGGCGCGACTCCCTGGGGCGATTTTGACGGCGACTTCGGTGCCAATGCTGTTTCTTTTGGGGCGTGAGGTCTTGCCCACCCGGCTTTATGCCTTGATGGGAGCAGGCGTTTATTTGACCTGGTTGCCAGTGGTGCGGCATGGTCGTTTAGCGATGCTGGATGGGGCCGTGGTGTGCTTTTTTATTACGCTGCTCTGGTTGTTGCGGCGATCGCAGCGTCAGCCGTGGGCCTATCTGGGGGTGGGGGCTTGTTTTGCCGCGATGTGTCTGACCAAAGGAATTTTGGGTGGGTTACTTCTAGCGATCGCGCTTCTGTGGGTGCTGTGGGATGCGCCCAAGGAATGGCGATCGCCCTATCTATGGGGCGGTGTGGGGCTGGGTAGCCTCCCGGTAATCGGTTGGTATGCGTTGCAGTGGCAATACTACGGTGATCAATTTGTTGATGTCACGCTGTTGAACCAAAATCTCAGTCGGGTTTGGGATACGGTCGAAGATCATCAAGGCCCGCCATGGTATTACCTGCTGGAGCTCTTGAAATACAGCTGGCCTTGGTTGATATTTTGGCCTACGGGCTTATGGCTGACCTGGCGATCGCGTCATACTGCCTGGGCCAAACTCATCTTGGTGTGGACGGTCGGGTATCTGCTAACGATTTCCGTGATGAGCACCAAACTACCTTGGTACATCTATCCGCTGTATCCGGCGATGGCGATGACGGTGGGGGTGGCTCTCGCCGCTACATGGAATCGCCATCGTCACTGGAGTGGGCGCGAGTTAACCCTCAAACGGATTCCCCTAGGCTGGGCGATATTACTCGCTCTACTCAGTGTGGGCGGAGCCGGAGGCATGGTGTATGCCAGCTCCTGGGGGCCAGAACCTTCGTTAGCTTTGGCTGCTACGGGGTTGGGGGTGATGCTGACGACTGGGCTCGCCGCCTACTGGGCGGTTCGGCAACAAACACGCTTTATCCCCATTTTGATGGCGGGCCTTTATGCGAGTTTCCTTGCTTTGATGCTGTCTGATCATTGGTTGTGGGAGCTAGGGGAGGCGTTTCCGGTATTGCCCGTGGCAAATCTCATCAATGGGCAGGTGCCACGAGATGCATCTATATATATGGCGGATTTTTATAATCGCCCATCGCTGGACTTTTATTGCGATCGCCGCGTCGTTGCCCAACCCTCTGCAGCTTTGTTAGAGCGCTGGCCCCAAGAGACGCCGATGTATGTCCTGACGCAAAATCTAGGGCCTTACCAAAGCGGGGCTGCCAAGACTACGACCCTGGGGATGGCTGCCGATTGGCATTTGGTGGTGAATCAGTAACGGTTCGGGACGGGCAGCATCTAGCCATCCTGATTTTTTAATCGCCTATCTTGAGGGGATTGCGTATGGTCTACGGTTAGTGCGCTTTAGGCCATTTGCCACGACAGCTTTTCTCCAGCTCTGAGCGGCACCAATTCCGTTGTTCCCAATGGCACGGCATCAGGAATCTGCCAAGGTGTTTTAGTTAAGGTAATTTGTTCCGTATTGCGGGGCAGCTGGTAAAAGTCTGGCCCGTAGAAGCTAGCGAAGCCTTCTAACTTATCTAAGGCGTCCACGCTTTCAAACGCCTCGGCATAGAGTTCGATCGCATGCAAAGCTGAAAAGCAGCCCGCACAGCCACAGGCACTCTCTTTATCACCTCGTGCATGGGGGGCGCTGTCGGTGCCTAAGAAGAATTTGGGGTTGCCGGAAGTCGCTGCTTGCAGCAGGGCTTGGCGATGGGTTTCGCGTTTCAAAATGGGTAGGCAATAGTAATGCGGGCGCAGGCCACCCTGAAACAAAATGTTGCGGCTAAACAGCAAATGTTGGGGGGTGATGGTGGCGGCCATCCGATCCGTGGCGTTTACAAACTCGACGGCATCGGCAGTGGTGACATGTTCCAATACGACTCGCAGTTGTGGATAGCGCTCTTTTAACGGGATAAGGTGCTGGTGGATGAACACCTTTTCGCGATCGAACATATCCACCCCGGCATCGGTGACTTCGCCGTGCAGCAGTAGTGGCATGTCGACCTGCTGCATCGCTTCAAAGACGCGATCGCAGTTACGCATATCCGTCACGCCGGAGTCTGAATTGGTCGTCGCCCCAGCCGGATAGTACTTCACCGCTTTGATAAACGAGGTGGCCTGGGCGGCCATAATTTCGTCGGGGCTAGTATTGTCCGTCAGATACAGCGTCATCAACGGTTCGAAAGTTTGCCCAGGGGGAATCACGGCAAGAATGCGATCGCGATAAGCCGTAGCGTCAGCGACGGAACGCACGGGTGGTTTGAGATTGGGCATGACGATGGCGCGGGCAAATTGGCGCACAGTGTGCGGCAGCACTGCCTTGAGGGTTGCGCCATCGCGTAAATGGAGATGCCAGTCGTCGGGCCGAGTAATTGTCAGGTCTGTCATAGGCCAATCATACGGCGGGCGATGGCGGACATCTCAGGGTCTTCATGAAGCTCCAAATTCCGCCTTTGAGGGGCAGCGCTGGGGCAAAAGAGGTTTGGCAGAGCGTGGCTAATCGGTTCTCGTCTGTTCTCTTGGGGCTGATGCTTGATCGAGGTAAGCGATCGCCCGCTGCCTGGCGCGGATCAGACTCATTAAGCCACTTCTAGCCAGTCGTAGATTTGCTCAAGCTGGTCGAGTGAGACTAAACCATATTGCCAGAGCACCATTGGCAACGGGCCAGGATCTTGTTCGTAATGGCGCATAGCCACGTTAATGGCAGCGGGTGGAATATCGAGCTCATTCTGCAAAAACTGAATCAAATGAGCATTTCGGCTGGTGGCGACGCTCTGCACCTTGATGGGGCTCCTCAATCAAAACGGTATCGGGGTTACTGGGCCAGATTGTAGCTAAACTCACCGCACCTGAACACACGATCTAGTTCGGATAACCGATTGAGTAGATAGCAGGACTGAAACCACCGGTAATTCTGATTGAGCGATCGCCCTCAAAATCCCACTCAACGCGATATTGACCCATACGCGACGCGATCGTCCAGAATCCCGGTTTCTGAAAGGAACCGGGATTCTGCACTCCAGCCGATTTGACGAAACATGGCGTGTCGTCGCTTTGATGGGTTGCTAGTTGCGCACTTACGGAACTAACGTCGCAGCATGGTGTGCTAAGTGATCGCCCATGAAGCTGGCGATGAAGTAATAGCTGTGGTCATAACCGGGCTGCATTCGGAGGGTTAGGGGATGGTTGACCGCCTGACACGCTGCGGCAAATAACTCCGGTTGCAGCTGCTCTTTGAGAAATGAGTCAGCATCGCCCTGGTCGATCAAAATGGGCAGCCGTTCGGGGGCCGTCTTGACCAAGTGAGTCGGGTCGTAAGCTAGCCAATCGGATAGGGTACTGCCCAGGTAATTGCTAAAGGCTTTTTTGCCCCAGGGCACCTGCGGCGGAGCCACGATTGGCGCAAACGCCGACACACTTTTGAAGCGTCCCGGATTGCGGAGGGCAATCATCAGCGCGCCATAGCCACCCATGGAGTGGCCCATGATGCCTTGATGGGTCTCGCGAATTGGAAAGTTGGCCGCGATCGCTCCCGGCAATTCTGTCACCACGTAGTCATACATCCGGTAATGCTGCGCCCAGGGCTCCTGCGTGGCATTCAGATAAAATCCGGCACTGCTGCCAAAGTCGTAGCTGTCATCTTCCCCCGGCAGCTTACAACCCCGAGGACTCGTATCGGGCGCAACGATAATCAGCCCGTGCTGCGCTGCATATTGCTGGGCTCCGGCCTTGGTGATGAAATTTTGCTCGGTACAGGTCAGTCCACTTAGCCAATACACCACCGGACAGGACTGGGCCTCAGCTTGGGGCGGCAGGTAAACTGCAAAGTTCATGTCACAAGCCAGCACGTCAGAGTGGTGCTGATATACATCTTGCCAACCGCCAAAGCTACGCTGGCGAGAGGTTTGCGTCAGAGTATGGGGAGAAGTCATTGATTGGAGCTAGACCCAGAATTCATCAACGGGGGCGCGTTATTACCAGCTGCTAGCCTTGGAGCTACCAGCATCAGTCACTCATAAACCAAGTACCGCCCTCATCCTAATACGCAGCCTGCTGACGATGCTTTATTTCACGCAATATGGTGGTTTGAGTAATTGAGTGTCATTGGTTGCATCTGCCATCCAACTCCCTAAATTTACTCTCTCCCATCAGCGCAGCTTGCCTTGCCGAAGGAGAGAACGGTTGGGTATTTTGAAGACCGGATGCGTCGAGCGATTTTTGCGCTATGTCGACGAAGGGCAATGCTGCCAGCAGCTTTGCTGTTCAAAATTTTGGGCAATTTTGGCTAAATTGATTTGACCGCTCGTCAAGCTGTTGAGATGGGGACGAAGTTTTGGCAATACTCTTATCGCGGTTAGCCGTTGATGGAAGGGCGCGCATAGGGCAAAAATTGCCCAGTAAGGATTAGTGGGTTGGGCAGCGAACGCCTCAAGTCATGATGCTGGCTTCTAGCCAATCGTAGATTTGGTCGAGTTGATGGGTCGTCACCAAGCCATATTGCCAGAGCACGATGGGCAACAGGTTAGGCGATGACGCCGACCGCCTCAGCCCCAGGGCGATCGCCTCAGTCGGAACCGCCAATTCATGTTGGAGAAACTCAATCAACTGGCTTTGCTGACTCATGATGAGGGGCCGTTGTGTAGATCTTCGTGACCGTTTGCAACAGCATACCCATGAATTTAAAGTCTGGATGACTTGCTTATTGAGACGCAACAGAATCTTTATGGTTTGAAAAGAATTGCGAGCCACAATTGATGTCTCCCGCCCATGGCATAACCGCCACGGGCTGAGGCTTTGCGTCGTTGGCGAGTCCGCGTGGTTTACACGGCGGCGGCCATAGCCATACTGGGGTCAGTCGCTGACGCCGCTGCCAAACGAATCAGCAAATTACCATTCGCCTCCACGGTGGTATGGCTGTGGGGGGGCAGCAGAATGGTGGAATCTTTTTGGAAGATGACCGCTGGGCCTTCAATTTCACCACCGATGGGAAGGCGATCGCGTTCAAAAAAGTTCGTCGAATACTTCTCCAATTGACCATCAACCCGGAAGTAGGTGACCGCAGTTTTGAGCCATGCATCTTCCACCTGGCCTTCAGCCGGGACGGGTAGCCCTGCAAGTTTCGGCATGGGGCCAGTGCCCGTGACGCGCAGAGTGACTAGCTCCACCGGATTTTCGGGGAAGGAGTGACCGTATTCGGCGGTATGTAGGTCGTGGAACTGTTGCCACACGCTTTGGAGCGCCGCTTCATCCAGTTCCCCATTCGGGACGATCGCCCGCAACTCGTACCCCTGCCCCACATAGCGACAGTCGGCAAATCGCTGCAACGTCATCTGATCGGCACTAAAGCCATCGGCTCGCAGCTGTTCGATGACCTGATCTTCCAACGCTTGCAGATCGGCGTTGAGCTTATCCAAATGCGGGTCAGTGCTGAGGGTGAACTCGTTCTGAATCAGGTCGTGCTTGAGGTCGGTGGTGAGCAGCCCCATCGCTGAGGTGATGCCGGGATAGCGCGGCACAATCACTTCGGGAATGCCCAGCGATCGCGCCACTTCCGCCGCGTGGAGTGGTCCTGCGCCTCCCTGGGCCACGAGCGCGAACTGCCGGGGATCTTGCCCTTTTTGAATGGTGCGAGAGCGGATGGCATTCGCCATGTTGTTGTTAACGATGGTGAGAATGCCTGCGGCGGTTTCGTAAAGGTCGAGGCCGACGCGATCGACGAGGGCTTGGACGGCAGCGAAGGCTTTGTCGGGATAGATCGCCATTTCGCCACCGAGGAAATGGTCGGGATCGAGACGATTCAGCACCACGTTAGCGTCGGTGACGGTGACTTCGGTGCCGCCTTTGTCGTAGCAAACGGGACCCGGTTCGGCTCCAGCACTGCGCGGCCCTACCCGGAACGCGCCGCCCTCATCCACATAGGCGATGCTGCCGCCCCCCGCGCCAATAGTATGCACGTCGATCATCGGCACCATGACGGGATAGCCCGCAATCCAGGTGTCGCGGGCGGTGGCTTCGGCAAAGCCCCGCTCGGTAACGATGCCGATGTCGGTGCTGGTGCCGCCCATGTCAAAGGTGATGAGGCGATCGCGCTGCGATCTTTCCCCCGCCGCCGCGCCTCCTAATACACCCGCTGCGAGTCCCGACAGTAGCAACGTGACGGGTTGCTCACCTGCGACCTCTGCCGTCGCCACGCCGCCGTTGGAGCGCATGATGTGCAATTCGCCCCGCACGGACTGTTCCTTCAAACTGCGGCTGAGGTTCTGGATGTAGCGCTTTACCTTGGGGCCGACGAAGGCGTTGATGCAGGTGGTGGTGAACCGCTCAAACTCGCGGAACTGGGGAAAGATGCTAGCGCTGGTAGTGATGAACGCCTCGGGGAACAGTTCCTGGGCGAGTTCGGCCACCCGGTCTTCGTGGCGAGAGTCGAAGTAGGAGTTGAGGAAGCAGATGGCAACGGATTCTACGCCCGCTTCTTTCAACTCCTGGATGGCGGTGCGGGCAGCATCTTCATCTAGCGGGGTCAGTACTTCGCCGCGCGGGTCGAGGCGTTCGGGCACGACTTTGCGATCGCGCCGTTTCACCAGGGGCCGTGCCTGCCAGGGAATATCCTGCATGATTGAGTAGTGCTGGGGGCGCTGGTGCCGCCCAATGTGCACGATGTCGCGATAGCCCTCGGTGGTGATCATCCCCGTGCGGGCGCCGTCGTGGGTGAGCAGGGTGTTGGTGGCGATCGTCGTGCCGTGGAGCACATGCTCGATGTCGCCATAGTCTGCCTCGGCCATTTCACACAGGGTTTGAATGCCCTGAATCATGCCAATGGAGGGGTCTTCAACGGTGGTAGGGACTTTGTGAATCCAGGTCTGCTGCTGGGCGACATCCGCCAAAATCAGGTCGGTAAACGTGCCGCCGATATCCACACCGATGAGTTTCATATCCGCTCTCCAAACGTACCTATGCTGCCTCGGATTCTAGGGAGGGACGGTGGCGGCAAAATGTTCAGACTGTACGTTTCTCTGCCTGAGGATTTCTAACTTTCCACCCAGGCTGGATTCTGGCTAACGTGGGAGCCATCAAGCACCTGTTTTTTCCTAGTGTGTAAGAAGTAATGGCAACCTTCTTAGACTCAGGTAGCTCTTTCGCTCGCGATCGAGTTGCCGGCAAATCGACAGTCTGATGATGCGTTTGCCACGTGCACCTAGCGTTAAGGCATCAGTGGCTTGTTTTAGAGATGCCCTGGTTCTGATCGTGAGGGTGACTTTTCGTTGTTACACAGGAGGTACTTATGCGACCTCAATCTACTCATCGCAATTCCGCACCTCGTAAGGTCAAAACTTTGGTGGGTTTGCCAGTCGTGATGGCCACGTTAGTCGGTCTGGGTGCTTGTTCTAATCCAGAGCCCCAAGCGACCGAAGAAGATGCCAGCACCTACTCAGAAGAGGTAGCGGAAAAGCCTGAAAGCTTAGAAATTTTGACCGACAATCCCGAACTTTACTTGGGTCAAACCCTGACTGTGGTGGGTGAAGTGGTGGAAACCTATGACTCGCGGGCATTCATTTTGCGCGAGGAAGAATATTTTGCCGCTGACGAAGGGGTGTTGATCGTCCTGCGAGACGAGACCGCGCCGCTGCCAAGTCCTGGTGAATATGTGGAGCTGTCGGGTGAAGTCCAGCAGTTTGTGGTCACTGATCTAGAGAAGGATTATGAAATCGCTCTGGATAACACGGTCGTAGAAGAAATCGAAGCGACCTTTGCTGAATCGACCTTTCTGCTGGCCGATGAAATCAAGTACGCCCAGGAATCTCCCAGTGAGTAATACCAGCAAAGTTGTGCATAGGCAGCGATCGCTGCTGCCTGTGTACGTGCTAACTAGACCCGCCAAGTACCGGCGTCATCTGTATTAAGATGGCGCTTTTTTGCTGCGATCAAGGGTCGGTTTCTCGTTTGATTCGGACACCGCTGAACGACAGCAGCGATCGCCGCTCATCTGTAGCCCCGTGCAACGTTCAAGAACCAAGGCAAATCGCATTGACTCACGATAATTAATCCGCGATCGCGCCTGCCACGTCCCTCTAGTGAACCGCTGCTAAGAACTTAGCCACCGTCGCCGCCACTCTCCTGTGGATTGAAGTGTGGATTGGGCCTGCTCTTGCGATCGCCGTTGTTGAATTGTCGCCGCGTCATCCTTCAGTGTTGGGTCGCGATAGGGCACCGCCGCCCGGGTCTGCAAATGTTCTAGCTCTTGCTGCGAGAGCGGCGGCAAATTGCCCTCGCCATAACTGGCCAGAGTGCTTGGCCAGCGCCGACCAGGAGCCGCCAGCGAACCGATGTGCAATCCCGCCAGTTGCAGTGCTGCCCGCACCGCCGCCGCGCAGGAGTAAGTCGCCAATATCCCTTGCGGGTGCAGACATTGGGCCACCAAACCGAGAAATTCCACCGTCCACAACTGCGGACACCGGGGCGGCGAAAACGGATCGAGAAACACGACATCCGCCTGAAAATTTTGCGCCACCAACGTTTGAATCTGCTGCCGCGCATCGCCGATGAGGAGTTCTGCATTTAAATGAGGCAATTCCAGAAAGTCCCTCCCCCAATTTTGGGAGAGGGATTTGGGGTGAGGGCGAGCGATCGCCCCCAGAGCCGCTTGTACCGCCTCGGGCCAATCTTTGAGTAGTCCTTGGGCGATCGCGGCTTGGGGCACCGTCATATCTAACTCCAGCCCCACCAGGCGAATGGGCAGATCGGGCTGCACCGCCCAAATCGCCTCCAGCGCCGCCGCCGTGTTGTAGCCCAAGCCGTAGCACACGTCCAGAATGGTGATTTGGCCCTGGTTTTGGGCGCGTTCGACTAACCGCGTCGCCTGCACATAGGTGTGGCGAGCCTCGTCGTAAGCCCCGCTGCGACTGTGAAACCATTCCCCAAACGTGTCGGAATAGAACGTGGCGCTACCGTCTGCCGTCGGTTCAATGGTGAATGGGTTGGTGGCCATAGCCCGCTTTAGCGAAACTCAAAACATTGATAAAAGATCCTAACTGCCTAATCTAGAGGAATACGGCACAATGGAAGAAGTTAAGAAACATTGCTGTTGTTAAATCCGTTAATGATAAGGAGCGCTCGATGGTCGTAGCCGCACCCCAAACCCAAAAACGCCTCACGATGCAGGTGGAGCCGAATATCGCCGCCGATACCACGGCAATGCGATCGCTCGACTGGGATCGCGATCGCTTCGACATCGAGTTTGGCCTACAAAATGGCACCACTTACAACTCGTTTCTGATTCGCGGCGAAAAGACGGCGCTGGTGGATACCTCCCACGCAAAGTTCCGCGAACTCTATTTGGAGACGTTGAAAGGCCAGATTGATCCTGCCGAAATCGACTACCTCATCATCAGCCACACCGAACCTGACCATAGCGGCCTCGTGCGCGATGTGCTGGCCCTGGCCCCTAACGCCACGGTGGTGGGCGCTAAAGTTGCGCTCCAGTTCCTCGAAGACCTGGTGCATCAGCCCTTCGAAAAAATGCAGGTCAAAAATGGCGACCAGCTCGATTTGGGCAACGGCCACGTGCTGGAATTCGTCAACGCGCCGAACCTGCACTGGCCCGACACCATTTTTACGTATGACCATCACAGCCAGGTGCTCTTTACCTGCGATGCCTTTGGTCTGCACTATTGCAGCGACGACGTGTATGACGCCGACCTGGCCGCCATCTCCCCCGATTTTCGCTTCTATTACGAATGTCTGATGGCGCCCAATGCGCGGTCGGTGCTCTCGGCCATGAAGCGCATGGACAAGCTGCCAGAAATCACCACCGTTGCGACGGGGCACGGGCCGCTGCTGCGCCATCACCTGACCGAATTGACCGAGCGCTATCGTAGCTGGAGCCAGGAAAAGAGTCAGGCCGAAACGATGGTCGCCGTCTTCTACATGTCGGACTATGGCTATAGCGATCGCATCTCCCAAGCGATCGCCCGCGGCATCACCAAAACCGGCGTCGCCGTCGAAATGATGGATCTGCGATCCGCTGATCCTCAAGAGGTAAACGAATTGGTGGGTCGGGCTCGGGGCCTCGTTATCGGTATGCCGCCTGCCTCTGGTGCCACCGTGGCCCAAGCTGCCCTCGGCACGATTTTGGCCGCCGTCAGTGACAAGCAAGCAGTGGGACTGTTTGAGTCTTACGGCGGCGACGACGAACCCATCGACACCCTGGCGACGCGGCTCCAAGATTTGGAATTGCGGGTCGGCTTCGACCCGATTCGGATCAAAGACACCCCCGACGAGGGCATCTACCAGCTCTGTGATGAAGCGGGTACTGACTTTGGCCAACTGCTGGCCCAAGCCAAAAAGCTGAAAAAGCTGAAGTCCCTCAACGCGGAGATGGAAAAAGCCCTGGGCCGCATTAGCAGCGGGTTGTACATTATCACCGCGCAAAAAGGCGATGTTTCCAGTGCCATGCTGGCGTCGTGGGTGTCTCAAGCCAGCTTCCAACCCTTAGGCTTCACCGTGGCGGTGGCGAAAGACCGGGCGATCGAGTCCTTAATGCAGGTGGGCGATACCTTTGTGCTCAACATTTTGGAAGAGGGCAACTACGCGGCGCTGATGAAGCATTTCTTGAAGCGCTTTCCACCCGGGGGCGATCGCTTTGCAGGTATCCGCACCCGACCGGCAGAAAACGGCTCGCCCATCCTCGGCGATGCTCTCGCTTATCTGGAATGTACCGTCACCAGCCGCATGGAAGTCAGCGACCACTGGATCGTCTACTGCACGGTGGACGAGGGCAAAGTCTCTGACCCAGATGGCGTCACTGCCGTTCACCATCGCAAAGTGGGCACCTATTACTAACGCCACGACTCCGCGCCATTGCTAATAAAAAGGCCACCCTGATATCAGGGTGGCCTTTTTGAGCATTAGAGAATTAATCAGCAACGCCGATTAATCTTCGTAAACCCGGCACTCGTCAGCTTCCGGGTTGGCGTCGCAGTAGGCTTCCAGGGAAGTCTTTTTGGGGCCACCGACTCGCTGGTGAGAGGCTTCTGCTTGTAGTTCTTCAACGGCATCCCAAGCGGCAGCGCATTCCGACGAACTGGCGCCAGAGGTGTCGCAAGCATTTCGAGCCGCTTGCAGCTCTTCTTGAATTTTCTCTTGAATGTTGTTGCTCATAGGAACCCTATTAAAACGTCCTTAGTCGATAGGTGCTGCGGTCAGCTAGACGTAAACAGAATTTAGTGACGCAGCAGATGTTCTCGGTTAGTGTAACCTTCGCCTTTGGTCAGAACAGTGTAAATCGTGGCAAACGTTTACAGAGCAATGCTCTAGCCCAAATCTTGTAATATTCCTTCATCGAGGAATGAAGATTTAACACCCTTATTTATGTAAGTTACAGCGAGATTCAATCTTGCTGTAGGGCCAAAAACCTTACTGATTGTTCGGTTTTTCTCCGATGCTCCCAACTTAGAAATAACGCTACTGAACGATGTGACGATGGGCATCGACCCGAGGGTCACTGAACGATCTATCACAGGTTCAGTTTTGTCGCCAGACTGGAACAAGGTCAGGCATTTCGCTTAGGCTGATAAACAGCGATCGCTAAACGGCCATTGCGGTTGCAATACTGACCGCCGCGTTGCTGGCTCCTTACCATCGCGACCTGACGGCTCACGATTGCGCCTATGGAGGGAGCGATCGCTGACCGCATGGCTCATATGCCACATCCCTCAGGAGAGAACCGTGCCCGAAACCCTTCAATCCATGCAGTGGGTGAGTGCCCTATCGACCCAAGTCTCTTTAGAGCTGGCCGTGCGCGACCTGGCCGAACAAATTCAGGCGCAGCTGCATACGGCTCCTGATTTGGGCCTGGTTTTTATTTCCGATGCCTATGGCAGTGAGTTTGCTCGGTTGCTGCCGCTGTTAGAAGAAGCGCTGCCGCTGCCCTGCTTGATTGGCTGTAGTGGTGGCGGTGTAGTGGGCACGCCCCCCAACAGCACGGCCCAAGAAGTTGAACACTGTCCCGGCATTAGCCTTTGTGTCGCGTCCTTGCCGGGTGCCAAGATTCAACCCTTTGCCCTAACAGCCGAGGATTTGCCCGATTTAGACAGTCCTCCTGATGCCTGGGTGCAAAAAATTGGCGTCTCACCCGCCGATCAGCCGAGTTTCATTTTGTTGGCTGATCCCTTTACCGCGAGCATCACTGAGCTGTTGCAAGGACTTGATTTTGCTTATCCAGGGGCGGTTAAAGTGGGGGGCTTAGCTACTGGCAGCCCCCTGCAACGAGAAAGCAGCCTCTTTTGGAATGGCACGCGACAAACCGAGGGCGTCGTCGGTGTCGCATTATCGGGCAACGTCACTTTGGACGCGATCGTGGCCCAGGGCTGCCGTCCTATCGGTCGCCCCTTTCGCATTGCGGCGGGCGATCGCAACATCGTGCTCGAACTCGAAGAATGCGACGACTTTGGGGGCGACACCCAAACCCCTCTGGCCGCCCTGCAAGACATTCTGAAAAACCTTAGCGAGGCCGATCGCGAACTCGCCCAAGATTCCTTGCATGTCGGCATCGTCCAAGACGGCTTTAAGCAAGATCTGCAGCCCGGCGATTTTCTCATTCGTAACTTACTCGGCGTTGATCCGCGTTTGGGAGCCCTGGCCATCGGCGATCGCGTGCGCGTTGGTCAGCGCTTGCAGTTTCATTTGCGCGATGCCCGCACCTCAGCCGACGACCTCGAAACGTTGCTGATTCGATATCGCAGCGAGCATAAGTTGGACGCTGACACCCCCTTGGGCGCGTTGATGTTTGCTTGCCTGGGCCGAGGCGAGGGCCTGTATCAAAAGCCCAATTTTGATGCTCAGCTATTTCAGGAGTTTGTGGGCGATTTACCTCTGGGCGGTTTCTTTTGCGGGGGCGAAATCGGCCCGGTGGGCGGCACCACGTTTTTGCACGGTTACACGTCTGTCTTTGGCATTTGTCGTCCCATCGACCAAGAAGCATCCTAAAACCAGAGAATGGTTTAGCCAAGAGTTTGCCGCCCCAGTCCTGGGCTTCATTTCACCCACCGAAAATCTCATCCACTCAACGACTGCTTGAGCCTGATCTTCTGGTCAAGCCCACCTGCGCCAGCTTACGACAATAGACCTTGCTCTTGCATGTAACTCAGCAACCAGTTGGTCATCGTGGCCCGCCGTGTGAGTCGGGGCACCAGCTGATCGACGCTGTAGCCCTTAAAGCCCAGGTATTCCTTTAGCAGCTGCTTATTGGCTTTCGGAATAGAGCGGGTGAGTTGCACTGTTGCCGGACGGCTATCGATAAAGTTGGGCGGGGTGGGGTACTTTTCTACCCAAGTTGGGGCAACGGCGCTGGTGTCCCACGTCTCTTGGGTGGCATCGTAGCGATAGCCCAAATAATGCCAAACCAGCTGATTGACCGTGTCGTCGGCCAACTTTTCATGCAAAATATCCCAGAGGGTATCGGTGGTGAGGGGCGGTAGTTGATCCATCATCATCAGCCAAAATCACGGCATTCAAGCAATCACATTTTCGCATCCTACCGCTTAGCGATCGCCCCCAAAAGACAACAGGGCTGTCAGGCGACATTCCCCCCGCTCACACTCGATTGACTGCCGCACTCTCAGCCATGTGCTCAAGAATCAGGATTGTATAAAATCCCAGTTTTGCCAGGCAGATATCTTGCCTGCTCTTGAACAGCCGAGACGGCTGTCCACACTTAATTAAATCCCTATTCCTAAGACTCTGGCTGGTGATGCTTTGCCCCATGTGAGGTGATCAACCAATAAACAGAGATCACCATGAGCAGCGTCAAAAACTTGACTATGAGGTACAGGGTTGGGTTAAAAAACAGGGTTTCGGTCATGGTACTGACACCTCCAAGACAATGGTTGTGGTGCAGGGTTCATGGTTTTATCGGCAGTGTAGAGTTAGGCCCGATGACATCAACACGCTATCCCTAACCATGAGAAAGCAGACAGCGATCGAATAAACAAGCTAGGAAAATAATGCTTTTCTAGAGCATTGGGAATCGCTCTTTAACCAAATTGAAGGCATCCAGAATCCACGATAATGCCTTTTCTTCTATTATCTCTGGTGATCGGTCTGATCAGTCTTAAACGACATGATTCTTCGAGACGTCACTGTCTCCAAAGGCCGTTTTATTTCCTTTTTTGAATGAGTAAATGTCGGCAGAAAAGTATAATTAATCTGGCGTCTGGGCGAGCAACTGGGTCTGTATCTGAGTCGGTTGTTTGAGCAGCTTTTGGACCGGGCAGCGATCGCTAATTTCGCGCAGTCGTTGTCGTTGTTCTTCCGTCAAGTCACCTTCGAGAGTCAAGTTAGCCTCAATCTTTGCCTCTCCGGCTTGCGCTTCATAGGTTAAATCGACACTCACGCGATCGAGCTTCCAGCCTTTGCGCTCAGCATACATTTTGAGGGTGATCGCCTTACAAGACCCCAGTGCAGTCAGCATCCACTCGCAAGGCGTCGGGCCAGCATCATCGCCCCCCAGAGTCGGCGGTTCATCCGCCGCCAGCCGAAATTGGCGGATCGTGACATCCTGCCCAAAGTGAGAATCATTAGACGTTACCCGTACGGAAGTCATGCGACACCTCCCACCGCTACTGGGGTCAAAAGCTGCCCAGCAAGGTGCCCAGTCTTGACATAAATCAGACAACCCTCGTCACTGTACGGAGTGTGGATGCTGCCGTGAGGATTCCGCAACCAGCAGCCTTGGGGATATGTGCCATGCTCATCGGCAAACGTCCCTTCTAGCACAAAAATTTCTTCGCCGCCCCAGTGACGATGGGCCTGAAAGTGTGTGCCCGGTGCCCATCTGACCAGGGCGACCTGTTCAGTGCCGTAGGCATGCAAAGGCAATACCTGTAGTCCATCCACTAAACCGGGAGACCATTGAGCTCTACGAGTATCAAGCGTGACCTGAGTTTGGTCATCAGGATCCATTTGCCACAACTTCACCAAAATTGTGGCTCCCTCTTTGCTGTAGGGCGTATGACTAGACCCCACTGGATTACGAACATAAGTGCCAGGGCCAAAATCGCCGTGCTCATCTGAAAACACTCCCTCCAGCACGATGAACTCTTCGCCACCGCCGTGAGTATGCGCGGAAAAATAGCTGCCAGGCGCGTAACGCACGACAGAAGTAGCACGGGCAACTTCTTCGCCGACCCGCTCAAGCATCCGGCGCTGCACACCCGGCATCGGGGATTCGACCCAGGGCAATTCTTGACTGTTTACGACGGCGCGTTGGCTAAAGTCAGCGTGGATTTTCATAACGCGGAAAAGGGTTCTAATAGTTATGTAAGTAGTCTCAATGCAAAACATGAGATCACCCTGAAAACACAATAACAAAGTGCTATGAAGCTGCTTTCAAGGGTTTGGTGAGGCGATTTTGGAAACGATGGGCAGTCTGGGACCAATGCCGCGATGATCGGAATATTATGCCTGCGATGTCGCCAATGTCCTGGCAGCCACACAAGTCACAACGGAGTCCCCTAAGAAATTAGGATTTTATAAACTCCCAGGTTTGTTGTGCGCGCTTGAACAGCCGAGACGGCTATCCACACCTATATGAATATGAAATTTCCATTCCTAGGCAACCGCACGTTGTTCGGCTAAAAATCGCTGAAGGCGCATCAACGTCAGGCTCTGACCAAGGTTAATGGGGAGTACAGAAATGCCTTCAATGCGCGATTGCACCCAGCCATCACCCCAGCACCATTCATGAAAACCATCCACGCCTTCCCACAGCAAAAACCGAATGTTGTGGGGAGTGAGATCTGTTACCTGATGCTGCACCCGCAACGGCCCTAGATAGCTAGTGAATGTTGCCCCCAGCTCCAGCACGTCAGGTAGCCCCACGGAAAATGTCTGAGGCCAAAGCCATTCCTTGAATTGACGGGGTTGCAGTAAGCTGTCGCGAATCACCTCAGCGGGCGCATCTACCTCAACCCGCAACGTCGATTGTTGAAAAGTGCCGAACATAGAAATTTATGCGCTAATACAGGCTTATTGTGACGTAGCAGAGAGATCTTAACGCTTTGTCAGGTCACGAGCAGAGACCACCGCATAGTGAAATACTTGGCTTTATTTGCCCTTTCCGATGCGCTTAATCCTAGTCGGCGACTCTGCAGCTTTTGGAAATCAGGTGAAAGTCCAGGGTACAGGAGTCGAACCTGTCTAAGGCGAATTATGAGTTCGCTGCCTAATCCGCTCGGCCAACCCTGGCAGGCAATCCTATTCTAGGCGAGAACTTTTGTTTGTCACGTTGCCATTCAGAATTCGCTGTATTGAGCAAGGACTGGCCATTCAACATCTCGTGCGAAGTGGCACCGAGTGTGACCTACTAGAGCAGATTGGGCACGGGGATCTGCGACTGACTGAAAATGACCTTGTTTGCAGCAGACTGAGTTGGCGATGTGTGCCAGGGTCTGGTCAATCAGGGCGTGGTTCGATCAAGCCAATTGAATAACTGTCTGTAGACGGGGTAACCAGCCCCGGGTGTGCTTTGGGCCAAAATTCGGTCGCCTGGTAGACGGCTCACAAAATGATGACCTTTTACACTATTAAATAAATTATGAATAAGCCCGGCATCGTTTGTTGCTGCACTAATGTGACAGTCAATCTGGCAATTAGCGTTCTGACAGTAGTTACTCAGCTCAGGTTGTCGCCGTGGTTTGCTACAGCCATGGTGATAAAGCGCCATAAATTAATGGGGTTAGTTGTTGGGTAAACAATGCGATTTGGCGATCGCGATCGCTGTTTTGATGAACTTGGAGACTTCTTTTGACTTCAGCACCGCAGGTCAAACCTAAACTATCGTTCTGGCAGCTCTGGAACATGAGTTTTGGTTTTTTTGGCATCCAGTTTGGCTGGGGATTGCAGATGGCCAATACGAGTGCCATTTTTGAGCATTTAGGCGCTCACGCTGACCAAATCCCGATTTTGTGGTTGGCGGCCCCTCTGACTGGACTGGTGGTGCAACCCATCATTGGCAACCTCAGCGACAACACCTGGGGCTTTTTGGGGCGACGACGTCCATACTTTCTCGTCGGGGCAATTTTGGCCTCTTTGGCACTGATTTGGTTACCCAACTCTGGCAGTTTGTGGATGGCGGTGGGGTTGTTATGGCTCCTCGATACGGCTGCCAATATCAGCATGGAGCCATTTCGGGCTTTCGTCGGTGACCTGCTGCCAGCTAAACAGCGCACCAAAGGCTTTGCCATGCAGAGCCTCTTTATCGGCTTAGGCGCGGTACTGGCGTCGGCGATGCCGTGGCTGCTCTCCAATGTTTTGGAGCTATCGGCGAACTCAACTACCAACAATTCAGTCCCGCAAGCGGTAAAAATTTCCTTCTACATTGGGGCGGCGTTTTTTTTAGGCACGGTGATGTGGACGGTGTTCACCACTGAAGAGCGACCGCCACGCGATATGGAGGCTTTTCGCGAACAACAAGAGCGCCGACTAGGTATTGGGGCCACCGTTCGTGAGATTTACACGGCGTTTAAACAAATGCCGCCGACCATGCGCCAATTGGCTTGGGTGCAGGGCTTTAGCTGGCTGGGTATGTACTGTGTGTTTTTGTACTTTCCCCCGGCGATCGCCCACAATTTGTTTGGGGCCACGGATGAAACTTCGGCCCTCTATAGCCAGGGCATTGAGTGGGCCGGGTTGTGTATTGCGGCTTACAATGCCGTCTGCTTTTTCGCTTCATTTTTGTTACCCAAACTGGCTGCCGCCACCAGCCGCCCGATCGCTCACGCTTTATGTTTAGCCTGTGGTGGAGTCGGGCTGATTTCCCTATGGTTCGTGCCGTCTCCTGCCTGGGTGCCTTTACCAATGATCGGTCTGGGAGTCGCTTGGTCCAGCATTTTGTCTTTGCCCTATGCCATGCTGGTGGGCTCACTGCCCGCCAAAAAAGGCGGCATCTACATGGGCATCTTTAACATGTTTATCGTGCTGCCGGAAATCATTGTCTCGTTGGGCCTTGGCTGGATCATGGCTCATCTGTTGGATAATAACCGGCTGCTTGCGGTCATTCTGGGGGGCGTCTGTTTTATTATTGCGATTCCGTTTACGTTGAGAGTGCAAGAGGCTTCGGCCCAGCCGCTGATGCAGTCCAGCCTTGGCTCATCACGAGAAACTGAGGTCGTTGCCAAGTAGTACCGCGTGGTCACCTCAATCATCCGATGAATAAATTGTTGATTAGAAAATGACCGAAAGGCTGATGCTTAAGTCTTCTCCGCGTTGGGCTGCTGTAATCGCGTTATTGCTAGTCGTCGGGGCGGCCAACTTGGGCATTGTGGCGCGTTTGTATGGGCAAGCAGTGGGCGGACAAGCGATTTTTATTGCGACCCGAGTGTGGATTTTGGCGCTGCCGTTGCTTTGGGTGTGGCGGATTGATCGTCAATCACTATCGCTCACTTGGCCCACCCGTCAGGAATGGCGCGCGGGCGGATGGCTGGGGCTGGCGATGTTTGGGGTGATTTATGGTGCTTTTGCATTGTGGGGACAACGGTGGATTGATGGGGAAGGAACGCGATCGCAAGCGGCAGCCGTGGGTTTGCTCAATCCTGCCATGTTTGCGGCGTTTGCGATCTATTTCACGTTGGTCAATGCCCTGATCGAAGAATACATCTGGCGCTGGTTTGTTTATCGCAAATGTGAGGTGCTGGTGTCGGGTGGTTGGGCAGTGACTTTAGCGGCGCTGTGTTTTACCTTGCATCATGTGGTGTCGCTGTTTGGCTTTACTGAAAATTGGGGCGTCACCATCTTGGGGGCGGTCGGCGTATTTTTGGCGGGGGCCGTGTGGTCGGCATGTTATCTACGCTATCAATCGCTCTGGGTGTGTTACATCAGTCATGCATGGGCTGATTTAGCGATCGCGATCGTGGCCTGGCAAATCCTTTTCCCTTAGGACTGGCGTGCGCTCTTGGCCAAAGTTTGAGCTTTTATGAAAGCGTCATTTCTGCGAGCTATCAGCTGCATATGCCACGATCACTTTAATTCGAGATTCTTTATCCAATTGGGTCCACGGGGGCAGCATCGGTGTTCAAAGAGCTGCATCCCACCCCAAGCGAAGTATCGGATATACAGTTTGTCTAGCGTTGCGCAGAAAGCTTTGGACGTTTCCAGAATGGGGACAAGGAGCTTACCGGCTTTAATCTTTCGTACTGTTGGGTTTCCTGACGTCAACCGCAACCTACGCGACCCATTTTTCAGGTAGTTTCTTTTGCAGAGATCACCCAAGTCCCTTGACTGTCGGCACCTTACTGCAGGTGGCGATTTGCAGCCCCGGTGATGCTTCATCGTAAGCTCTACCATTAGGGGCACAGGGGCACTCCCTTCTCCATCCCCGGTAGACAGCATCCTGCTTGGCACAAAGTGATGTTTTACAACGCCTGTAGCCGTCCATTTTTCCCAAAAACTCTCCCAGGTTAGGATGCTTGCATAATGAGTTGATAGAACTTTGAGAGTTCATATTGACGAATGCTGCAGCAACCTTTTCAAAAACCCTCTAAAGCTTTGCAGCGCAGAATTTCTGGCAATATCAATGACTATTTGCCTAGCTGGTCTGTTGGCGTCAAATTGCTCTCTGAACCGTTCAAATTCACCAGTATGCAGCTAATTTCCAAGCTATGCCTGGTTTTCCATTGTCACAATGTAATCTTTCCAAAACCTCGTGAAAAGAAAATTTCAGCGTGTTGCTATACTAAATCAATTCAGACAACGGGTCTGAGCATTAATGCACGCAAGGGAAAACTCTAGACTTTGTTCGTCAGACGTCTGGCCCCTGAGTGCTTCTGGGGTGTATTTTTACGGGTCAAAATCAACAGCCTGATTCGCATCTGCGGCTGTGAGTTCTTGCATCAATCGTCTACGGGTATAGAGCTATGGGTGGTGAGGTTAGGACTGCTCATCAAAAGCTGTACATCAACGTAATGGAAATGTTGGTGGCAGAAGAAGTGAGTCGCCAACTTGCGGGGTTGCCTGAGCGAGTTGCTAAATATGTTAAGCGGCTAGAAGTTGAGACATTCGCGCTTAATCGGTTACCCGCTCTGTATGCATCTAGTGAGAAAGGTCTAGAGCATCAGTACGTTCGCGCCCTCAGAGAATGTAAGCCCCAGATTGAGAGTGCCGTACGGCAAGCTTTTGCGGCGGTACAGGTTGATCCGATTCGGCTCTCTCAACCTTTGCACTTAAACCAGGAAGAGGAAGCGGTGTTGCAGGCTTTACGAGACCTGCTACACCAGCCAGACTTGACCTGGCAAGAGGCTTTGAGAGAAATACAGCGGATTCAACAGCAGCGCCAAGGGCGGGGCACAGCACCCTCGCCGCCGCCTCGCGCTAGTGCGCCGCCAGCCCAACCCAAAGAGCGCGAAGTGGAAGACGTTGAAGAGCGCGATTTTCGACACAGCCCAGCTTGGCGGCCTGGGACGTATGGTGGCCGCATTGGTTGGAAACCGCGTCGCCATCACTCTTCTTCTGACAGTGGTTTTGGTGATAACGCTCGGTAACACCAACAACCCCAGGTCATACTGTCGGGCCTGCTCTGGTCTAGCTGAGTGGACGCAGTGTGAGTAAAGGCAGCATTGGCTGCATAAGCGATTAGGGCTCGATGAGACGCTGCATAAATTTCAGATCGAGCCAGCGATCGAACTTATAACCGACCTGGGGAAAGTGTGCGACTTCTTGAAAGCCAAACTTTTCATGTAGTTTTAAGCTGACAATATTGTCGGCATCAATGCCCGCCACGATCGCATGCAGCTGTAACTCTCCAGCGGCTTGCACTAAGTGCGCTAACAATTGTTTGCCAATGCCCTGTCCTCGATATTGAGGCGCGACATACAAAGAATTCTCAACGGTATAGCGATAGGCTTCCCAGGCTCGAAAGTGTCCCAAAGCCCCAAAGCCGGCAACTTCGTTCTGCTCTTCGGCAACTAGCACCGGAAAGCCCGCCTCACATTTCGCGGCGAACCAGCTTTCTCGCATGGCGAGAGTGTGCGGCGCGTAATCATAAACCGCTGTGGTATTGAGGATAGCGTCGTTATAAATGTCCAGAATGCTGGGCAAATCTGCCGTCGTTGCAGGTCGAATCATCACAGACCAAGGGCCAACAAATTACTGCAATTGTGATGGCAACGCCATCGGCCGGATCGTCAACGTCTGAGATGTGTCGCCCCGCTGGATTTCTACATCTAGGGGTTGTCCCACTTCGCCTGCATCAACTTCGGCTTGCACATCGGTGGGAGTTTCGACGGGGTTGCCATTCACCCGTTGAATAATGTCCCCCGCTTTGAGACCGCCTGCTTCTGCCGGGGTATCTTCCAACACGCGGATAATCAAAACGCCGACATCGGCATTGACTTTGACTCCCAGTTCATCCGATGCATTAATTTCATCCCGAATTTCTGGGGTCAGCAACACCATCTGAATTCCCAAGTAAGGGTGTTGGACCTCGCCATCTTCAAATAGCTGTTGGGCAATGCGGTTGAAGGTTTCGACCGGAATGGCAAAGCCTAATCCCTGCGCGTCTTTGCGAATGGCGGTGTTCATGCCGATGACCTCACCCTGGTCATTCAAAAGGGGACCACCAGAGTTGCCGGGATTGATCGCCGCGTCAGTTTGAATGAACTGCACTCGCTTATCGGGAATGCCGACTTCTGAGCTGCTGCGGCCCAAGGCGCTGATAATGCCAGCGGTCACGGTGTTGTCCAAGCCGAGGGGATTGCCGATCGCGATCGCCCATTGTCCCGGCGATAGGGTATCGGTGCGGCCAAACACCACCGTGGGCATATCCGTGGCGTCGATCTTAACGGCAGCGACGTCAGTGACTTTGTCGGTGCCTACCACTGAGCCTTCAAAGGTGCGGCCATCGGTGAGGGTTACGGTCACCCGCGAAGCCCCTTCAACGACGTGGGCGTTGGTGATGATTTGACCGTCGGACGAGATGATAAAGCCTGAGCCAGTGCCTTGCTGAAAGGGCTCCGGCACGGGCATCTCATCGCCAAAAAAGCGGCGGAAGAAAGGATTTTCGAGCCCTTCGGGCAGTTCAATATCGCCACCGTCAGCGTCAATGCGGACCACGGCAGCACCCACGCGATTAACGGCGTCAGCAATGAAATTGGGGTTGCTGGTCGCTGGCGGTGCTAGCGCTACAGTTGAGCGCGGTAACTCAACATTAGAGGTGGTCTGTACCAGAGGCGCGGTTTCGACTGCTGTGGCTTCTAGACTCCGTGCTTGTAACTGCTGATGGCCAACCCAACCGATGCCGCCGCCGACTAGCAGGGTAATGACGGATAGACCAATTTGCTTCGGCGCTAAGCCCATCGCAATTCTCCGGAGGTTGGGTACACACAAATTGCTACTACTTTAGCGAAAATAACGAAGAGGATGACAGGAATTTATTGCGATACAACCAAGGTAGATAAAGGGCGATCGCGGTGGTTATGGCCACAGCCAGGAACCAGCATCATTCCCACTATCGTCATCTCTAAGATCGGGGCAATGGCGGGAGGGACAATCAAGGTCCTACTGCGGCCCAATTTCCAACCAAGACTCGCAAGGCGGATGAGAATACGATGACAGCAAACCAGCCATTTTCAATCCCAGCATGGCGACGACCCCTGGTTGCGATCGCGATCGGTGGCCTGAGCCTCATGGCGGTGTGGAATGTTGCCAGCCCGAGCGTCTACAGTGCGGAATCTTTGTGTCCGGAGCCCGTGCTCCAGCGTTTAGTGACGCATACGGTGCAATCGGGGGAAACGTTGGAGAGCATTGCCGCCGATTATGGTTTATTGCCCATCACCCTGTTGGCGGTGAATCCTCGGATTAGTGGGGGGGCAGTGTCGCCGGGGATGACGCTCCAAATTCCGCCGTTTAATGGGGCGGCCGTAACGGTCCCCGCAGGGCAAACCTGGCAAGATTTAGCGACGACCTATGGGGCGCGGGCGGACGTGTTGTTTGAAATCAATGGTTGTCCGGCGCAGATGCCCTCGCAGGCATTTATTCCGGGGGTGAGTTGGTTGATTGAGGGGAGCACCTCGACGCCCTCGACGGGAAATGCGACCAATACCCCGGTCTCGACCTATCCCCTAGCGGCTGAGGGACAGGTGATTGCGAACTACGGCTGGCAGACTGATCCGTCCCTGGGCGAGTTGGTCTTTAGCAGTGGCGTGACGGTCAGGACGGTGCCGGAGACAGCGGTTGTGGCGGCGGGTAGTGGCACGGTGGCCTATGTGGGCAGTGATCCCACCTTGGGCACGCTGATTGTGGTGAATCATCAGCAGGGGTTGCAAACCCGCTATGCCCAGGTGATGCAGCCGCAAGTGCAGACGGGCGATCGCGTGCAGGCTGGGCAGTCACTGGCGATCGCGACGCCTTCCACCGAAGACAGCAGTATTTTGTATTTTGAAGTGCGCACCAACTCCAGTCTCGGTTGGGTGGCCCGCGATCCGGGCAATTACATTCCCGCGTTGGCAGTGCGCTAAGTCGCGCTCAGCCTGTGACGCCCCCCAAGGTTCGAATTCGAAGGCGCAGAATCGCTATCAAACCAGAACGCTAAATCCCCTGACAGGATTAGCCGGATTGATGGGGCAGGCGGTTTTTCAGGGTCGATAGTTCTTGCTCGATCGCAGTCGCCTCGTCCCGTTCCAGAGCGGCAAATTGCCCTTCGAGGGATTGATCGGTGAGCGCTTGGTTGAGTTCGGCGGTAGCGCTGGCTTGCGCTTCGAGATCCAGCACTTTGTCTTCCATTTGGCTGAGGGTGCCGAGCGATCGCTCATGGCCCACCTGACCAATCAGGTCTTGAATGCGCTGCGACGCTTCGGCAGAGCGGGCACGGGCAATGTACATATCGCGCCGGGTGCGCACATCGGCAATCTTGACTTCCAGGTCGCGCATGTTGGTTTTGAGTTGGGCGATCGCCACTTTTTGTTCACTAATGTGATTGGCGAGTTGGGTGCCCAGCCGTTGGTAGGCATGGCGCTGGGTCAGTGCGTCTCGGGCCTGATCTTCTTGGCCCTTTTGCAAAGCCAGTTGCGCCCGGTTGTACCATTCTTGGGCGAGGGTTTGATTTTGGTGTTGCTGGCGTTCGGTGCGCTTTTGAGTGGCGATCGCCTGCGCCACCGCCTGCCGCAGTTGAATCAAATCGCGCTGCATGTCAGCGACGGCCTGGTCGAGCATTTTTTCGGGGTCTTCGGCACCGTTGACCCAGTCACCGACCTGAGAACGAATCACTTGTCCCAACCGACCCAGTACGCCCATCGCTGTGTTCTCGTCCTTCGCTAATGACTGTCCTGTTAGCAAGATAGCAGCCAATCTTGTGAGTGGATGGGGTGAGCGACCCGAGATCGCCGAACGGGAGCCGGATCCAGTCCCTCTCCCAAAACTGGGAGAGGGACTTAGGGAGAGAGTAGGCAGCGCTGTTAAGCCGAGAGCACGGCTTGGGCGGCGGCCAGACCAGCACCCGGCGTAAAGCCATTGGCTCCGAGTTGCGCCAAGGTCGCTTCCAGGGAAGCGACGGCGGTCAGGATGTCGCGATTGCCCACAAAGCCCAGGTGCCCCACGCGGAAGATCTGCCCCTTCAGATGGTCTTGGCCACCCGCCAAGGCAATGTCATATTGCTTCCGCATGATCGAGCGAATTTTTTCCGCTTCCACACCTTGGGGCATGACGGCGGTCACCGCTGGGCTGGCCACCTCATCGGCGGCAAAGAGCGGCAGGTTCAGCCCTTTCATCGCGGCGCGGGTGGCCGTTTGCAATTTGGCATGACGGGAAAAGATATTGTCGAGCCCTTCGTCTTGCATCATTTTGAGCGCCACTTGCAGCGCAAAAAACAGACTCACCGGGGGCGTAAAGGGGGTCGTATTCTTCGCACCGCTTTTGCGATAGGGGCCGAGGTCAAAATAGAACTTGGGAATATTCGAGGTTTCGTAAGCTTGCCAGGCACGATCGCTCATCGCCACAAACCCCAGTCCGGGCGGAATCATGTAGCCCTTTTGAGAACCCGACGCCACCACATCCAAACCCCACCCATCCACAGGCACGCTGCAAGCGCCCAAGCTGGTGACGGCATCAACCAGCACCAGCGCTTCGCCGTGGGCGTGGGCATGGTCGGCAATGGTTTTGAGGTCGTTCAACACCCCAGTCGAAGTTTCGCTATGGGTGACCAAAACGGCTTTGATAGTCTTGTCGGTATCGGCTTCCAGCTTCGCTTTGAAGTCGTCCGGGTTCAGCGGTTTGCCCCACTCAGCTTCAATCACGTCTACGTTGAGTCCAAAGGCTTTGCACACCTTGACCCAGCGATCGCCAAACTTACCATTGCTGCCCACCAGCACGCGATCGCCCACGCTGAGTACATTGATAATGCCTGCTTCCATCGCGCCAGTGCCGCTAGCGGTTAGCATCAGCACATCGTTTTTCGTCTGATGCAGCCACTTCAGGCCCGCCGTAACCTCCGCCATAATTTCGCTAAACTCGCCACTGCGGTGGCCGATGAGGTGCTTGGCCTGCGCCAGTAAAACGCTTTCGGGCACCGGCGTTGGCCCCGGAATCATCAGCATGAATTTGTCGTCCATGGGCTCCCCCTTTCCAATTGTCGGTTTCTGTGGTGAACACGAGCGTATTTCAGCATCGCACAAGATACGGAAATCGCTTCATTCCTTTGGACTGTTATTAGCATGGTGAGCAATTGATGACGGCGTGAACAGGGCAGAGGGGCAGGGGAGCAAGGGAGCCGGGGGCAGAAGGGAGCAGAGAATGGGGGTGAAACGGGCTACCCTTGACCTGATGAATGGGGGATGACTGTGCGCGGTTGGTTGCAGGCAGGATTGGTGTTGGCGGTGGTGTGGCTGGTGGCTTGGGTGAACCCGGCAGTCAGTTGGGCCGCCGCATTGAGTCCTGAGCCGTTGACGATCACCCAACTGCAAGCGCGGCTCCAAACTCCGGTGCAGCGCGAAGGCAAACCAACCCTCGATTTGCGCCGAGTTACCCTTGATTTGCGGGACGACAATGGCGAGTTTCGCGATCGCTTTTACACCGAGCTCAATACCCGTTTGCAAAAAGGTAGCCAAACTTTCACCCTCGACTTGAGCGAGTCGGTGATTCTCGGTACGTTTGATTTCCAGCGCTTGAGTTTGCGAGAGCCTTTGTATGGCGAGGCGTTTTTTCCTTTACTCACGGAACGCGAACAGACCCAATTGCAGCGCGATCGCCGTCGCCTGTCGCAACTGAGCCAACTCTCGCGATCGCTCTTGCTGCAACCTCAGTCCACCGCGTTGCGGCTCTATTTGTTCCGGCATGGCCTCAATCTGGCGCAGACCCGGTTTGAGGGCTCCGTACTCGCCTCCGACATCTTCTTCTTAGAACCGATCAATGCGCCCGGTGCCCGATTTTTACAGCCGGTCAACTTTAGCCAAAGTCGCTTCAGCGATGCCGTTTCATTAGTCGGTTGCCAATTTCAGCAGGCAGTTCGGTTTCGTAGCACCCTGTTTTTTGATCGGCTTCGTTTAGGGCAGGCGAGCTTTCAGGGGCCGGTCACCTTCCAAGGCAGCGAACTGACTAACGGCGCAGGCTTTGCGCAGGCGTCCTTTCAGCAAGCGGCCAATTTTAGTCGAGTCACCTTTCAGGGCAATGCCGACTTTGGCAAAACGGTTTGGCAAGCCAACGGTGACTTTGCGCAAAGCACCTTTAGTGGCGATGTCTTTTTTACGAATGCGCGATTTAGCGCGGCCATGAGTTTTCGGCAGGTGCGGCTCACGCAAGCGGCTAATTTTCGTGGTGCGGTCATCCAAAATCAGCTGGACTTTGGTGATGCGAGTTTTAGCCCCGATACCCGCATCAACGTTGCCGGGCTCGACTTTAGTAGTGACCAAAGTCAGCTATTGGGCAGCCCCGGACAGATTGGGCGCGTGCTCTCGGTGCCCAGCCTGGCAGGGAACGAAACCTTGTTGCGGAATCTTGTGCGCAACTTTCGCGAACTGGAGCAGGTGGCTGATGCCAACCGCATTGAATACCTGACTGAGCGGTTGCGGCTGCGATCGCTCCAACAACGCCTGGTCAACCTCAACCTCAATACCGCCTCGCGATCGCAGCTCCAAAACGTCGGCTTTTCCGCGGCCCAAAGTGACGCCATCCTGAGTCAGCGGGCCGAAGCGCTATTGGTGAATGCTGCCGATGTGCTCGATCTGGACGGCATTGACCTGTCGACCTATGTCAAGGTGCGCGATCGCATCATTGCGCAACCGCCCCGGTCTTGGGGACAGCGCTTGCAACTGGCTTGGCGTTGGGGCTTGCTCTCAACGCTGTTGCTGCTGAGTCGATACGGCACCAGCGTCGGACTAACCCTGGGCGTGGGATTAGTCGCGATCGCCCTCTCTAGCCTGCTGTTTTGGTGGGTCGATCGCTATCGTCGCCGGGTGCCCACCCCCATCGCCCCACCCCGCTCCGAAATTGGCTGGATGCTGGGCAGTTTTGTCGGGGTGTTTGGGCTGGGCAATCTGATTGTGTTGCGCCTGGGAGAATCACTGGTGTGGGCGCTCGGGGCGATCGCGCTGCTAGTGCTGCCCATCCCGCTGTTATTGACCAGCATTTTGTATCGGCGCGGTCGCTTTCATGACCAACTCGACACCAGCTACTTGCTCGAAGATGGCAGCGCTCGCCAACTTCGATTTTTAATCGCGCGGCTGCCCGTCATTCCCAAATATCCTTTTTTCCGCGATCGCTTCTACCCCATCGATTGGCAAAAGCGCCGCAACTGGCTCAACTACTACGATTTCAGCCTGAATAACTGGTTCAAATTTGGTTTTAACGATCTGCGCCTGCGCGATGAATGTGTCCCCGGTTTGGTGACCGCGCTGGTGTGGTATCAGTGGGCGATCGGCTTAGCCTATGTGGCGTTGCTGCTGTGGACGCTGTCGCGCACCATCCCTGGTTTGAATTTGCTGCTGTATTTCTAACAGCCGCATCAATCGCTCCCAGTTCCGAACCTGTTGGTGGAACCGCCTGGCGAGGGGCTTGCAAATAGCCTCTCCAATGGTCGGGGTTTGGCACTACTAAACCCCGACAGCAGCCTTTCGGTCTTGGGGAGATTGTTTAAGTGCCCAGGAATGGGAATTTAACGAAGTGTGGACAGCCGTCTCGGCTGTTCAGGAGTAAGCAAGATGCTTGCCCGACAAGACTTGAATTTGATAAAAATCCTGATTCCTCAGCGCCTATGATTCGCGGCGCTGATAATGCGCACAGTTCTGACAAGGCCCATCGGGATTCACCGCACAGCGCACCAGCTCGGAACGAGCGTTGTATTCACAACTGATGTCACCCAGCACCCAGCGATCGCCCAGCCAGCTTTTCTCCTCGGCATTCCCCGCCAATTGCACATACAAATCAATCTTGTGCAGCTGGTAACGACTGGCGGTGAACTGATATCGATGCCGCCGTTCTAACACGGTGTAGACCTGCCCATCGTGAATGAGCTGATTGCCCGGTTGGGGTTGCCAATCCAGCGGCACCTGGCCCAGCGATCGCGGCGGAGCATTCAAAATCAGCTCAGTCGGAGGCAAAGTCTGATCCATAACTCTAGATCTACACAGTGAGGGCGATCGCCGCTTCAGCAACCTTCCAGGGGGAGCGGAGCTTGACGATCCTTCCCTGTTGGAATCAAACGACGCCCTTCATCATAAGCGCATACCCCAAAGCTCGCGAGTAATCCCGTGTCAGTAAACGATGGCAGGGTTGGCGATAGCCCAAAGGGGTTGGCTAAGATGGCACCGAAGGCGAATGACCGGAGTTTCTATGACTATCCAGCAGGTTCACTATGAGAACCTTCTTGCGGCAAGTAGTGCCTATGATGGCGCGATCGCGCTGCTCAAGCAGCACCGACCGTATTTGGAAGTCATTCCCAGCATGCGCCGCCCCAAAGAAAGTGTGGTCACGATGCCGCTGCCCGTGATCAAGGTCCGTAGCTCAGTCGAGCCGACCGGCCACGCAGGCATGCACCTGAACGCGGGAGAGTCGGTGCTGTTGCCCTGCGACGTCGCCCTGCTGATGTGCGACCCCGAATGGAAAATCAAAACCGGGGTCGAGATTCTGCTGTTCATTCATCGCCCCAACGAAGATTTTTCCGATTTATTAATGCGCTGGCGGCAGACCCAGATATTGCTCGATCGCGGCTATGAGTGGTTATTGCCTGCCCGCTATCAGCACCTGGTCAGCGACGAGGCCAACACCATTCGTCCCCTTTTTATCGTGTTTCCCCACAGTCCCGAGCGCATTTCCAGGGGGCTGAAAGGCGCGGGCCTGCCAGCCATTACTTATGTGAATACGGTGACTGACGAGCCGCTGGAGACAACCCCTGCGACCCCGCTAAATGAAGAAGAACTCGATGTTGAAGCAGCCCAAACCTTCGACTTTGCTGACTTGGACGACATCGGCAACTCAGAAATGACTTCCGAGTAAAAACTATCGAGTGAGTGCCCGCAAGGCCACGTCTTGATGGTGCTGCAAGAATTTTTGCAACTTCTAAATCTCCCGCTTACAGGAGGTGTAGTTTGTGACGCTTCACGGTAAACTTCTACTAACAGTCGAGATAAGTTAGCTGTTTAGAGGTTCATATGAAACAGATTGCACACTCCATGCGCCGTTTTGGCTTGGCCTGCTTGGCTTTGATGGTGGTATTCACCACTTTTGCGATTGCTGCATCTCCGGCAATGGCCACTGACTACGAAGTCAAAATGGGTTCCGATTCTGGCTTGTTGGTGTTTGAGCCCGCTAAGCTTACCGTTAAACCCGGCGACACCGTGACTTGGGTTAACAATAAAATGGCGCCTCATAATGTGATTTTTGATGGCAACCAAGTGCCCGGTGGCGATAAAGACTTAGCTGATAAGATTTCTCACTCTCAATTGACCTTTGCCCCCGGTGAAAACTACTCCACCACTTTCACTGCTGATATGCCCGCCGGTGACTATGGCTATTTCTGTGCGCCTCACCGGGGTGCTGGAATGGTCGGTACCATCACTGTCGAAGGCTAACTTCTGGCAATTTTTTTCCTTTTTAATCGAGTCTGTTGAATCTTGAGACTCATTGCGAGCCCCTCCTTTTAGGAGGGGCTTTTTGCTGCGCTCAAAACGCTTTTTATCATTAGTATTTGCTGCCAATGAGCCGCGATCGCGACGCTCAGTCTGGTTTTAGCCTGCTGTTTGAAATCGCCCGTTGCCACCCCAAAATTGCAGATTACTGGGGGGAGATCCCACACGGGTTGCCTCGTTCAAAATATGGCTTTAGGAATATTTTCAGGACATCTCGCCAAGAATGAAGAAGTTCGGTTCTAAACTTGCCAACTTGAGAGACTTTAAGTAATCAACCCAGCTGTCGTTCGGATCCGACAGTCTCTCCCCAGTTAATCGGTTATGCTCCGCGGTCAACGCCGCGATCGCCTCACAGATTTGCTAAGAAAAGCAACACAAAGATACGAAGAAGAGTCACTTGCCAAAACTTTTCTAAAGCTTGTTCGCGTCTTAACAAACTTTGGATATGGTTAAATCAACTACAATTTATCAACCATAAGACAAATGAGTTCATTTGATATTAGCGATCGCGACTACACCTTCAAACTCGGTGATTACGTTAGTCGCGGCTGGGAAATTTTCAAGTCAAATGCCTTACCTTTTGTAGGCTTTACGTTACTGACTTTCGTGGGGTTGGGGCTGCTTTCAGCCATTCTTCCCTTCCCGCTCGGAAGTGGTGATTTCGAAGATGGCCAGGGAGGCATCGGTATTGTCAGCAGCATTCTGATGAATTTGCTGATCCCTGGAATCTATATTGTGGCGTTTCAAATTGCGCGCAATCGCCCCACCGCATTCGCTGATTTCTTCAAAGGGTTTAATCGCGCCTTGCCAATTTTAGTGCTGGCGATCTTAAGTGGCCTGTTGATTGGTGTCGCTTTCCTTTGTCTCATTCTGCCGGGTATTTATTTGGCAGTTGCTTACATGTTTGCTTTGCCCCTGCTGTTGGACAAACAGTTGGACTTTTGGCCCGCAATGGAAACTAGCCGCAAACTCATTACTAAAAAATGGTTCTCATTTTTTGCGTTTTCGCTGGTGCTGGGCTTGATTAATATTGCCGGCGCACTGTGCCTTGGCGTTGGTTTACTGGTGACTTTTCCGCTCACCATTTGCGCTCAGATTGCTGCTTACGAAGATATCGTGGGGCTCAACTCTGTGGCTGACAGCGAGCCTACCGATACGATTTAGTTTCGCGACCCATCACCCATTGGATACAGGGCAGGGACTAACGTCTCTGCTCTTTTTCATGCATAGCAATCCGCAGTCAGGTGCCGAGAGCCCAAAAGTTTAAGGCATGGGCATTGAAACTTAAGTGTGGATAGCCGTCTCGGCTCGTATCTGTTTAGCGTTCCGCAGAATCCCCTCCACTGGAGGGGTGTCCGCAGGGCGGGGTGGGTTTACCCCTTTGAGTTACAGGGCCGACCCCCCCCTTCGCCCCACCCAAGAGGGGATTCAGTACTGAATGAGTGGATTGACGCTAATCAGATACCTCGGCTGTCCCGGCGCAGGCGTCTTACCTGCGCGATAAAACTGGGATTTTATAAAATCCTGCTTCCTCAGCTCCTCGTTTTTCTGCCCAAGAGATGTTCGACGCGATCTGCACAACGCTATAGTCGCCCCCGTTCGTGGCGAAGTAAATCAGGTTAAAGCATCCTGTTCTAGCTGGCGGGCGATCGCAATCATCGTTTGGGTCAGCGGATGCTTGGGATGATGTAGACAAAAAATGCCCCGGCTGGCGAGTCCGGCTAATTCTTCGGTGAGATAGAGAATCCCCGCAACGGGATAATCGTAAGTATTTTCCAGCATTTGCTTCACCACTTTGGTCTCAATGGTGGGTAAAACCAGTGAGGGCACCAGCCACGTTTTCGAGATTTCCAATTGCTCGATGATTTCGATCAGGACGGCGGTCCGTTGTAAATCATAGGGATCAAGCTGCATCAAAATCAGGGCGCTGTCTGCTAATGAAAGCCCCATTAAATTTTTGTCGCTCAATTCCGGTTGATTATCCACCAGCCAAAAGTCTAAGGCGAGTTCCTCGCCCAGTTGTTGCAGCAGTTCATAGGGTTTTTCTAAGTCATACTGCTGCGGCATGGCTCGCTGTGCGGTGTGGCCTTGAGCTAGGTAGCGGGCGAGCGAGCTGATATAAATCCCGGCGGTCGTATCTGGGGGCGCATCGCCGTGGAGGTAGCGCTCTGCTTTGAGGCGTTCTGGCGATCGCTCATCGGACTGTAGCCACCAATAAGCGACGGCATCGGTCGAGGTATCGGTCTCTAAGCCAAATAGCGATCGCATGCCCCCTACTTGCAGGTCGGTATCCAGCAGCCCGACCCGATAGCCGCAATGCATCAGAATGACGGCTAAATTGGCAACTAAATGAGAGCAACCAATACCGTGACGGCAAGCTTGAAGGGCGATCAGTCTGGCCATTAGCTTAAGTTGCCGTTCCCATCGCAACGGCAGTTACAACCCTGAACCTGGGGAAATCAATATGGAGGATGTGGGAGCAACCTGAGAACAGACGATTGAGCCTCCCTTTGTGAAGCTTATCATCGGCCACCAGCATCATCCTCAGCACATATTACGGGACAGCTTGGATAATGGCTCAAGTGTAGCTTCATATCATCATTTCTCCACTTAAGTCATTGTTTGGAACTTATCTGCGGCGAGCCTGTAGCTTTTGGTAAACCGCCTTGAGATCGACTTGGTGATGAGCGAGCGCGACGAGGGTGTGATAAAACAGGTCGGCGACTTCTCCGGCGATCGCCTCGGGGTCATCATCTTTGCAGGCCATGACCACTTCGGCCCCTTCTTCGCCGATCTTTTTGAGGATTTTGTTATCGCCGCCCTGCAACAGCTTATTGGTGTAAGACTCGGCTTGGGGATGCTGCTGGCGATCGCAAATCACTGCAAAGACTTGAGACAGCGTGTCAGCCGGGGGCGCCGTCACTGTGCCCGCAATTTGGTGAAAGCAACTGCGCTCGCCCGTGTGGCAGGCAATATCGCCTTCCTGTTCCACCGTTATGAGCAGCGCATCACTGTCGCAGTCATACCGTACCGTCTGCACTTTTTGTAAATGGCCCGAAGTCGCCCCTTTATGCCACAGCTCTTGACGTGAGCGGCTCCAAAACCAGGTTTCGCCGGTCTCCAAGGTCTTCTGTAGTGAGGTGGCATTCATCCAGGCCATCATTAGCACGGTGCCGTCGAGATAGTCTTGCACGATGGCGGGCACTAACCCCTGGTCGTTGTAACGGATGGCGTCGATGGGAATAGCCGTGGCAGATAAAGACATGGGCGATCGCAATACACATTAGCGTCCCTATTATCCTCTTTTGCGCCCCCCGCCGTTAACTCCCCTTGGCGGCCAAGGCAAAAATGGGTTGGGCTTGCGTTTTGCCCTTGAGGCTCATCACCCCCAGCGGCACTGTGGTGAAATCGGCTTGAATCTGCTCTGCCATCACCTGATTCATCCAAATTTCGTTTTCTCCGGCGCGGCTCATAATCCGGGATGCTGTATTCACCGTATCGCCTAGCACGTTGAACTCTCGCCGACCGCGCCGCTCGCCAATCTCGGCCGCAAATACAGAGCCGTATGTAAGGCCAATGCGACAGGTCAGCTGAATGGGTTGGCCTTGGACGATGGGCGGCTTGATCGAGCTCACCACATCGCGAATCATCAGCATCGCAGCCGCCGCTCGATGAGGATCACTCTCGTCAGGATTTAGCACCCCAAAATGGATCAACATTTCTGACCCAATCGAGTGGTAAGTGACCTTTTGCAAAATTCCGCCCTTCAGTTCAACAATGCCGTTGATGAGGGAAAACGCCTGGGAAAAGCAATCAACGATCGCCGCCGTTTCTTCGGGCAACGCTTTATCGACCGACTCGGGCAACCCCATCAAGTTGACGAAAGCTACCGCAATGGTGGGAAATGCCGGAGGAATGCGGCGCTCTGACGCGGTATCCACAATGAGCTGCAACACCGATCGCGGCATGTAGCTGGCCAGCGGTTCCACCCGGTGCAGCACCGTGTCAATTTCTTCCAGCAGGCCGGAAACGGTGCGGTCAAAAAACATGGACGTGCTGCGACGGCGAGCCACCGTGATTTCGTATTCACCCAGTTCTTCATCGCTGAGATCATCCAACACCAGCCAATGGAGATCATCCCCATTGGGGAGCAGGGCTACGCGATCGCCTAACTGTGCTTTGACCGCTGAAGTCAGCGACACCTGCTGAATGCTGCCGGCGCCTTCGGCCTGTTTGGCGAGTGTGACCGCTTGTCCTAACAAGACATGGGCCATCCGCTGGGGGGTGCCAATATCAGCGGTAATATATCGGCCCGAGTGAATCCCCACGCGCATGTATAGCGACAGCTCCCCCCGAAAGGTGGCAATTTGTTGAAAACTATCCATGGCTCGCTGCATCCGCAAGCCCGTGTTGATCGCCTGGACAATATCGCGCTGCGGATCGCCGGTATTAAACTGCACCAGCAGGGCATCACCTGTAAATTCCAGCAAGTTGCCGCTCGACTTGCTGATGATCTCAATCATGCTGGAGAAATAATTATTCAAGACCCGCAGCAACAGCTCTGCACCATCCATACCCTCTGCCGAGCAGGCTTCGAGGAGGGGGGTAAAGCCAGCGAGATCAGTAAAGAGGAGGGTGCCTTCTTGCCAGCCATAGCGCTGCTGCCCCGGCTCGGGGGGGGTATCCCACACATCACGGGGCACGTAGTCGATTAAGACGTGCTGTAGGGTCCGCAAATGTTCGAATACTTTGGTCAGCATGGCGGGCGACGGATCGACCCAGGCCGCAGCGTATAAATCGGTCGGCAACAGCCATCGGAGCTGCCGTTCTAACGTCGACAAAGGGTGAGTCTGGGTATCGGCCACCGCACAAGGCCCCTGAGCATTCATCCGGAGATTCCCTCAAAGTTAACAGACTCTACAAGTCCAATCGTGGTTAATCCGGCGATTTCCGCAGGATCGAGCCTGGTTAATTTCCTGTGTACCCAAGAAAGTCGCGAGATTTTACAAATTGCCTACAGAATGTCACATTGCGCCGATGGGGAAGGCGATCGCGTCCTTGTCAGCGGATCCAATCCACTACTCAGGAAACATTAATGCCTGTTCAGCGTGTTAGAGGCTGGCATTGCTTGATTCAGTAAGTTTAGAAACCTGATGCGTATGTCAGATTGGGCAAAGGTAAAAAGATTTGCGGAGGCAGCAAGTTGAAAACGATTGGGCTACTGGGCGGCATGAGTTGGGAAAGTACGGTGACGTATTATCAACTCATCAATGAAGGGGTGAAAGCGCGACTGGGGGGGCTGCATTCCGCCAAGATTGTGCTGCACAGCGTGGACTTTCACGAGATTGAGGGGCTGCAACGTCAGGGCGACTGGGAAGCGGCTGGGGCTGTGCTGGCGCAGGCGGGGCGATCGCTCCAATTAGCGGGCGCGGAATTTCTCGTCATTTGCACCAACACTATGCACAAGGTCGTGCCCGCGATCGCGGCCGCCATTGACATCCCGATTTTGCACATTGCTGATGCCACTGCCGCTGCCATCACGGCTCAGGGCATTCAGACTGTCGGTTTGCTCGGTACCCAGTTCACCATGGAGCAGACCTTTTACAAACATCGCCTGATTGAGCGACATGGGTTAACCGTGCTCGTGCCTGAGGCGAGCGATCGCGCCGTCATTCACCGCATCATCTACGACGAACTTTGCCAGGGCATGATCGAACGGACCTCTCGTGATGCCTATCTCGCCTTCATCGATAAACTGCAACAGCAGGGGGCACAAGCCATCATTGCGGGCTGCACCGAAATCACTTTGCTGATTAACGCCGCCGACCTGAGTATCCCTCTCTTTGACACGACCGCGCTCCACGCAGCAGCGGCGGTGGAATATGCCTTGGCGGATGCGCCCCTAACTTCAGACTCGTCAGGCTTATGAGAATATTGGGCTCCCGCCAGCGCCAGCGGTTTGGCGAGCATCAATCAGAGCCCGTCAACTGGGGAAATTCAACCACCGTTATCGGTTTGGGGTGGGGGCGATAAGATTTCAACCGTTCCTGTACGACCGTCTAAACGGATGAGTTGCCCGTCGTGAAACTGCTGGGTGGCCTGCTCGATATTCATCACGGCAGGGATGCCGTATTCCCGCGCGACGATCGCCCCGTGAGATAAGCGCCCCCCCACTTCGGCGACCAAGCCTGCTGCCTGGGCCAGCACCGGAGCCCACCCCGCATCAGTGTAGGGCACCACGAGAATCGTCTGCGGTGCGAGCTTTTCGGTCAGCTTGAGGGAGGTCAGCACTTTGACGGGGCCTTGCACCTGTCCGGCACTGGCCCCAATTCCCTGCAAGACGCCTTCTTGTAGCGGCTGAGTCGTCGCGCTGTTGGACGGATCGGGCGGTGGGTCGTCGCCGTACACCACAAACGGCACCGAGGAAAATGCTTCGTGTTGGGCAAATTGCGATCGCCGCTCGGCGACTAATGCCTGCATTGATTGCTGGGTTTCTAACCCGGTTTTGAGGTCGCGGTAGGTGAGGAAGAAGGTATCCCCTGGCTGGTCGATTAGGGTACGAGCGATCGCGGCTTGTTCCAGGGCCAACAGGCTCCATCGCAGTTCGGCCAGCAATCGCAGATAGACTTCCGCGACCCTGCCTTTGAGATTAAGGCGCGGCTGCACCTGGCGATATCGCCACCCGGTCTGGTTGGTAGAAGACTCGCTAGTCTCGGGGTCGCGCTCTCTGTTGGTGGTCGGTGGCGACAGTAAGAATTGCAAAAACAAGTCGCGCACCGGCTGCGGATCTTCGTACCAGGTGGGCACGGCAATGTCGGTACCCACTTCGCTCAGGTAGCCGTAGCGGTGGGCGATCGCGTCAAGTTGCTGGCTCACCGCTTCACCGTCGGGTAGTTGGGTTAATGCCGTCCACACTTGATCGGGGGACTGATCAGCAGCGATCGCGGATATTTGTTCCACCAATTTTGGGGACTGCGATCGGGTGGTCTTTGCCAATCCCTTCACCGCTTGGATGGAGGCAACTTCGGGCTGCTGACTTTGATCCAGCGCCGTTTCCGGAATTTTGAACAGGCTGCGGCGCAGGGCAAAGCCTAACGGAGCCAGAATGTTGTAATAGGTCGCGCGATTCAACTGGGTCAAAATCAGCTCAATGCGGCTCAAGCATTCCTCAACGCTGAGGCTCGAAGCGGGCTGTTTTGCAAGTTGGGTCAGGGTGGGGATAAAGTTGATGCGATCGTCCTGCTGGAAGTCTTGCAGTAAGGTCCATTCTCGCTTGATCAGCCGCAGGAGACCGGGCACATTTTTCAGGGTGCTGGCGATCGGCGGTTTGCTGAATTTGGCCCCCATGGTGAGAAATTCCAAACTCTCGGGGGGCAAGCCCATGCGGCGAAAGATGTCGCCCAGCAGCGTGGCGTTGAAGTAGGCGCGGGAATAGTGCAGCGTTGCCGTGTCTTCAAAATTGAGCCCGGTGGCCCGTGACCCCAACACGATAGTGAAAATTTCTCCCCAGACGCCACAGGTGAGCGGGCGATTGATCGACCACGTCAGGGGCCGAATGACGCCGGGAATCACTTCGGCGGCGATTTTGCGCGTCCAAATCGGGGGCAGGGTCGTGATGGGGCGGGCTTGCAGCAGCCACAGCATCTCGCCGTCAAAGCTCCATTCAATATCTTGGGGAATGCCGTGATAGTGCCGCTCTAGGTGGCGAGCCAACAACGCGACTTGTTGAATGAGCGCCGACGGGATGGCGGCATCGTTAGCAGGGGGAGTCGGCAGGGTGGCGAGGTCACCGGGAGCGATCGCCTCTACCTCGGTCTCCGACACCGTCACTTGATACTGCTCTGGGGTGACCTGCCCCGACACGACTTGGTCGGCTCCGCCCGCCAGGGCTTCGACCACAACGGCAGCACCGGGCTCTACTGGGTCGCGACTAAACGCCACACCAGAATATTGACCTTGAATTTGCGGCTGCACTAACAGCGCCAGCCCTGCTTGATCGGCGAGGCCGCGATCGCGGCGATATTGCACAGCTCCTTCCCGATGGTAGGCGGCTCGGCATTGCTCGATCGCTGCTTCTAGTCCAGTCGCATCGGTGATCTGCGCAATTGACTCGTACTGCCCCGCCCCCGAGGCTTCCAAGCTGTCTTCATCCACCGCTGACGACCGCACAATCCACCGCTGCTGCCAGGGCTCCGGCTCGACTTTTTCCAAATGCTGAATCAGCGATCGCGCGGCAGCCCCCATGGGCAACACCCAGCCCCTGGGCACGGCGTAGCCCGCCTGTTTGAGCTGCGCCAGCGTCGCGGCCTTGTGGCCCATTTGCGCGACCTGGGGTTTGTCGTTGAGTGACCCAATCACATCCCGTCCTCTCAGGTATTGGAACATCTTACGAGAGTTGTCAGTAGGGGCGGGGGCAGCCAGGGCTAAGTCGTCGGGCAGTAGCTGATAAATGCCCGCAATCAACAGACTCAGGACGGTCGCGGCCGCGATCGCTCCCGGCTGCTCGGGTCGCCGCACCGCCTCCAAAATGGGGAGCATGGCCAACACCCCTAGCCGCGCGAACTGGCGCTGGCGCACGACGGAAAATAGAATGCCCGACAAGACGAAGACGGTGGCCGCAATTACCCAGTCATGGGCCACATAGCCCCACACCACATTAGTGGTGCCTGCCCCGCGCCCCACGATAAAGCGACCTAACACTAACGCAATCAGCGCCATGATTTCCCACGCCTCGACCCCAGGGAACAGCGATCGCGCCAGCAGCACCACAGCAATGCCTTTCAGCGCTTCCGACAACACGGCCAACAGGCCGATCCGCGTGCCCCCGTGGTAAAACGCCGCCGAGACGCTGATGTTGCCCGTGCCGAGGGTCGCCAAGTTTTGCTTCGTTAGGCCCTGCACCAGCCAAGCGATGATCGGCAACCCGCCAATCGCAAAGGCGATCGCACATAGTCCCCCAGCGGCTACAGGTGTCGGCAATGTCATTTTCCCAATGCTTGAGCGTCGATCATCACCGATACAGTAACGCGATCTTCAGGTGGTGCCTCTGCCCATCGGTCAAAAAGGGCGATCGCGCTGGCAATAACGGCGATAACAACATTTTTTAATGACTCACAATCTGAATGCCCGGGTACATTGAGAGTGCTGATTGGCGATGCGACTGCGATGGACTCT
This sequence comes from Leptolyngbya iicbica LK, assembly GCF_004212215.1. NCBI lineage: Bacteria > Bacillati > Cyanobacteriota > Cyanophyceae > Leptolyngbyales > Leptolyngbyaceae > Leptolyngbya > Leptolyngbya iicbica. Next base: position 789,703 of record NZ_QVFV01000002.1, on the reverse strand, counting down.
TCGACCCCGCGAATTGCGCTATTGATCGACGCGGACAATGCTCCGGCTTCCAAGATTGAACTGGTGTTTGAACGCATCGGTCGGTTGGGGACGATTCGAGTGCGCCGCGCCTACGGCAATTGGAAAAAGGATCACCTGCAAGGCTGGGCCAAAATTTTGCATAAACATGCGATCGTCCCCATTCAGCAGTTTGACTATGTGACGGGCAAAAACGCGACGGATATTGCCCTCGCGATCGATGCGATGGATTTGCTGCAAACCATGCGGCCAGAGATTTATGGCATCGTGGCTGGGGATAGTGACTACACGCCGCTGGTGGTGCGACTCATAGCCTCAGGGGCTAAAGTGTTTGGCTTTGGCCGCGTCAAAACTGCCTCCATCGCCTTTCAAGAAGCCTGCACGGAATTTATTCCCCTAGATGATGCGCCCAAAGCGGCAGTGCTCAGCCCCTTGACTAGCAATGGTGGCAAACGCATTGCCCCCGCGATGGGGACGAATGGGGGCACGAGTGCGCCAGTTTCTTTGACGGTGGTAGAGTCAGCTCCGGCGATCGATGAGTTGCCACTCAAGGTGTTTTCCGATGCCATCAAGCAAAATCAGCAAGCTTCAGGCTGGGCCGATGTGAAATCGATTGGGGCCTATCTGAGCCAGCGCAAAATCGTGAAAGCCGCCTACAACGTGAATCGTTGGGCCAGCTTTTACAAAAAATATCCCGCCCTGTTTGAAGTGCAAGAGCTGGACGGCAAAACTATGGTGCGTCTGCTGCCAGAACAGTACGGATAGAGGACATCTTTATTCGACTAATCGAGAACCACATTTGCCACTAGATAGGAGCAAAAAAGAACTCATGACACAAATGGAACCTTTATAGACTCAGCAGTAAAACTGTAAGCCAATGCTATCTCTGTGTTACTCGATAAAACAATCGGCAATCCACCCTAGCTGGTTTGCACTTAACTGATTTTTGGCTGCAGTTTCCAGGGAGCGCCTCAAGAAAGTTTCGTTAATAGCTTCATGCCAAATTACGTTATCACCATGAGCAGTATTCCCGGTCAAAAATACGCACTCGCCCACTGGAATCACTCCTTTTATAACTAAAGTCGATAAACTAGGCGCTTCACGAAAGTTGGCGCTTCCTGCATATTTTCCATTGCAGGAGTTTGGAATACAAACTCGATTCTGACTGAAGCGTTCAGAGGATTCTGGAGGCACCTCAGGCAGTGGGTCTAAAGTTACTTTAGGCGATGAATCCAAAGTTACTTTAGGTGGCGTATCTGGAGTTGCCTCAGGCAATGGGTCTGGAATTTCATCAGATGACTGTTCCCCGAGATTAATGACCAGGTTTTCAAGAAGGCTTTCAAATAACTTGATCGTTATGGGAATGGAAATTGTTAACGCTATGGAGATACTAATAATTGTTGTTCTGACAGTAATAAAAGTTAAATCTGGCTTAGGTTTTGAAGGGGCATCTTTTTCTAATCGCGTCTTTAAATGATGTCCAGGTGGAATCATTCTACAGCACCACACTAACAGCTGAATTTTCAGCAATTTTAATCAAAGAGCAAATATCCTGACTGCTGAAACCGAAAAGTTAACAAAATTAAACTTTTTATTTTTATTGATAAGGAAATAGATTGTGTCCCTTTTGAGTAGAGATCCTCTGATTCGCACGAGCTTTTTTACTGGAATTGAACGTTATGATTACCGGCCAATAATCAATCTCGAAGGTGTGGCTAGTTCTCAAGAATTTTGTTTTCTGAAAGAATCAACCTGGGAATTAGAGTTCCAAATGAGGTGTCGCTGATGATGAGCTTTCCACGCTTTAGGATTTGGCCCCACCGGAATGATGCCCCCCGGATTGAGGGGAAACAGGTTGCCGTAATAGTCACGGCGGACGGTATCGAGATCGCAGGTGGCGGCGACTCCGGGCTGTTGATAAAGGTCACGGGCATAGGGCCAGAGGTGGGCATAGTCGCGCAGTCGCTGCCGATCGCACTTAAACAGCCCGTGATATACCGCATCAAACCGAAACAGCGTCGGGAATAACCGTACATCGGCCAGGGTCAGGCGATCGCCACAGAGATAACGTTGCGTGGCTAACTGCTGGTCGATCACATCCAAGGTGTCAAACAATTCCTGGCAGGCCGACTCGTAGGCTGTCTGAGATCGGGCAAAGCCGCAGCGATAAACGCCATTATTCACCGCGTGGTAAATGCGATCGTTCCAGCGATCGATGGCCTCTCGCAAATCGACTGGATAGAGATCTAAGTCCGGATTTGTCGCGAACTCATTAAACGCCGTGTTGAGCAGCTTGATAATTTCTGCGCTTTCGTTGTTCACTACTGTGCGGGTTTGCGTGTCCCACAGGACGGGAACGGTGCTGCGTCCCGAATAGCCTGCCTGTGCAGTTTGGTACAGTTCTGGCAGCGATCGCCACTCCGATCCCGGGTTGTCAAATAGCCAGAATCCCTCGTTGGGAGATGGCGACACCCGCCAGAGGGGAATAACATTTTCCAACCCTTTCAAGGCGCGAGTCACCAGGGTACGATGCGCCCAGGGACAGCCCATACCCACAATCAGTCGATAGCGACCCGACTCGGGTGGATAGTCCCCGTCTGCACTGACAACGTGGCGAAACTCACTGGACGGCCGCGTGTATGCGCCCTGATCATCACTGGGAGCCAGCCGCGACATCATCACTTGCCACATCGTCTGCCAGACGGTTTTGCCGAGTTGCACAATCAACCCTGGCGGCAGACTTGCTTTGATTTTGGGACGAGCCATAGAACGCAGCCTTTTTCCACAATCTACTGCGCTGACTTTGCTACGCTGCCGCCCTGTTGTAAGCCTTAACAGTCTAGGTTTCGGAAGGCGAGGAAGAATCGTCTCGTAAGGTGGAGGTCAAGTATGCCACCAAAAAGCCAATGGCAAAGCCGGCCACGTTGCGCGTAAGCGGAATCCAGTCGCTGGTGCGCGTGACGACCGGGCCCACCCCAAACGCAAAGAACAAGATGCCCCACAGCGGCGAAAAAATCAGCACCCACTGCCAGGCGATGACTTGGCCGGGTTTGCGAGGATGGGCAGCAAATCCGCCAATCACGCCCCCCACAATCGAAGTCACTAGCGTCAGAATCCATTGCTCTTGGGGCAAACCGGGAACGACGGCACAACCGTTTTGTCTTAAGCAGGTTTCGATGGAACCGAGCGCTTCAAGAATGGCCCCGTTTTCGCCGTTGTCACGCACAAAGAACTGGTTGCCGTAGCGGGTCTGCAGTTCAATCCAAAAGGTGCGCGGTAGCAGGTCAAACAGCGCATCACCCACGCTGAAGTTCAACAAATTGCCGCCCCGAGGATCCGCGATGAGCAAAACGCTGTGATCGTCTAAACCCCAATATTCTTTGACGGCACGCCCAGGGGTGCGATCGTACTGAGTGAGCACCCGCAGCTTCCAGCCGCTTTCATCTTCAAAGGTCTGTATGCGATCGTTCAGGCGTTCTTCTTCAAACGAGCTGAGAGAGTTGGCCAAGTCAATAATGAAGGTGGGCTCTTCGGGCAATAGGTCAGGGTTGTCATAAGCCAAAGCTGTTGGTGTCGCGAGACTCCAGCCCATCAACCCGACCCAAATTGCCAAGACCCACCGGAGCGAATGTTGCTTGACCCAAGCAGCCGTGGACGTGACCATAACTCTCATGCGCGAATCCTTAATTTCATGAGAACTCTTTTAGCACGAGTCCTCATCTGTTTACAGATGTTTACCTTATTCTAAGGGATGAATCACCTGATTCTCAGAAAACCTGGCATAAACGGTAAGCCGCCAGATCTCGTCGATGCCGGCGGCTCAATTGCTGATCTGTGAATCTCTGATTCGCTGCCAAAATCCTACAGTTGCGGCCCTTGGCGGCGGTCAAGCTCAGTTGGCAGAAGAGGGAGCATCCTAGGCCGTCGGATCGTCACCAGATGCTACAGAGTTGGGGCGATCGCGCTCATGCTGAGTCTTTTCATCCACTGCGGAAGTGGCCCGTTCAGCTCTGAGGGAGGATTCAGAGACTACTGTGTCATCGACAGGGGGAATGCGATCTCCAGCAGTTGTCGAAGCTCGGGTGGTGTCCTTTGAAGAGTGAGTTGAGGCCGATTGGGGCCTCGGAGTTCGAGGCGGGTGGGGGTGATCGCTCCGCGATTCAGTTGATTGATTAAATGTGGTCCACGCGGCTCCCAACCCGGCCATGAGGCTGCGGGTATTGATCTGGGCGCGTTTGGCCTGAATTCGCGCCGTCGTGACGCTCTGATCAACTTGTTGCACCACGCGACCCGCGTTTTTTACCCCACTGTTGACATCGTCAGTGAGGCGAGCGATTTCATCGGTGGTTTGGCGCAAAGATTCCAGGGTGGGCGGCAGATCGCGATCGAGGGTATTGCAGAGTCGTTCAAAGCTGCGGGCGGCACGGCTGAGCTCCACAACGGCGGGTACCAATACCACAAAGACTGCCGTCAAACTGACCGACAGCAGCAAAAATGAGAGGCACAACCACAGAACCGGATTATTCACAACGCACCATCAACGGCCATCACAGCTAGTTGTCGTAATCGCTGGTGGGTGCTTCTTCCTGGGCCACCAAGTCATCATATTGGCGTTGTGAGGCTTCTTGCCCGGCGGCGATCGCTTCCCGCAAGCGTCCGAGTGTATCTTCCCAGCGGCGCTGCGACGCTTCGGAAAGGCGGCCAGTTTGTAGTTGCAGAGAAGTCGCTAAATCTTCCACAATTTCGGGCAAGGCATCGGCAGACTTTCGCAAAAATTGCCGGGTTTCTTTGCCGGGGCGAGGTGCCACTAACAGCCCGGTAACGGCACCAATGGCCGTCCCGATGACGACTCCTCCCAGAAACGCTCCAGATTTATTCTCTGACACTCGACTTCCTCCTTTTCACCCATGGCTGGCTCGCACGATGACGGTCAAATCATGGCGCAATGCCCTTTATTTAATCACTGATTTTCAATCTGACGAGGTTGGAAACGAACGCGTCGCACCCATCGTAGAACCACGACAACCGTGCCAAAGATTTGCTGTAGCTGCTGTAGCTGTTGCCGCAATCGACGGTAGCGAGTGCGGGCCAATACGATCGCGTCTCGACCTTCGGCTAGTTGGGCCGGGGCCTGATCTGGACTCAGCGCCCCCCGCGCCTCTTGCTCTAAACTGTCGAGCGCTACTGTGGCTGAGGTTAGGGTTTGTTTGAGTCGCCACAATCGCCATGCGAGCACAAAACCCATGAGGGCGATCGCTACATTTAGTCCAATCACCAGTTGGATCATGGTCACTTCCTCAAAGACGGGCTTGCCTGTCGTTTGCAGTGTAACCCCTACCGAGAATTTTCTGATGCGTTGAGCTGAATTCACGTCGCCGCGATCGCGCTGAAGACGAGGGCGATCGCTTTTCGCTGAGTCTGAGTTTTTTGGTCGATCCGTCTGTGATTGGTTTGAGCGAAACCCCATTCGGGATTGTCCCCGCCAGTTCGCGAACTTCGACGGTGATCAGGTCATACTCTTGCCCTGCTGCCAGGGCGATGTAGAGCAAAATCGTCCATAGCCGGTGGCAGTTCAGTTCGATTGTCAATGCTTGCGGCCACGCGGGTCCTACAGATACAGCGTCAAACTTCAGCGATGGCCCGGTGCTGCGGTAGTGAGGGATGCTGGCGAGGTTAATCAGATCCGGTACTTTAAGGAACGTATCAATTAACGAGTTTCTTGCTATGTCAGTTTTCCGTTGGCCCAGCTTTGTGGTGGGTGTGGCGCTGGTGCTGGCGCTAGTGCTTGGGGTTTCTGTCAGCAGCCCCGGCACTCGGCCCGCCGTTGCCGCTGAGGCCGTGACGATTACGCCGCTGGGCAGTCATGATGGCGAGTTTTGCGCCCGCGATCGCGCCCTCATGCTCGAAGATCCCACTGGCGTTCGCCTGCTCTATGACGCTGGCAGAACTGTAGCTGGGGCCGACGATCCCCGGCTGGGCGACATTGATGTGGTGTTGATCAGCCACGTGCATGGTGATCATTTGGGCGATCAACGCATTCCCACGGTCAACGCCGGGACTTGTGCTAGTCCGCAGACGGATGTTCCCAGCATCCCGAACTCCAACAGCGTGGACATTGCCATGGGCAAAGACGCCCGCATCGTTGTTGGTAGCGAAATCGCCGGATTTTTGGCGAATAAGATTGGCAAGTTGGGTGGCGATCCAGACTCAGTGCAATTGGTGCGCTTTGGTGCCTCGCGCCAGGTCGACGGCGTCAGCATCACCACCGTGCCAGCGGTACATTCCAACGGTCTGAGCGGTGCCTTTATTGAGGGCGAACTGGGAGAACAGCTCAGCGCCGCCGGGTTAAATGCCTATGTGGGGCCGCCGACAGGCTACGTCATTACCTTTACCAATGGCTTGGTGGTCTATCTCTCGGGCGATACCGGCGTCACGGCGGAGCAAGAAACCGTTGTGAAGAATCAGTACGGTGCTGAACTCGTGGTGATGAATATTGGCGACACCTTTACCACGGGTCCCCGCGAAGCCGCCTACGTAATTGACGAGCTGATTCACCCTACTGCAGTCATTGCTTCTCATGCCAACGAGGCCGCCACTGGGAATGGCGAACTATTACCAGAGACCAAAACGGCGCAATTCATTGAGGCGACAGACACTCCAGTCTATATACCTCTGAGCGGCGAGGCGATCGCCTTTGATGGTGACGGACATTGCACCGCTGGCTGCCGGGCCTATTGATGCTCTAGGCAATGGATGCGTCATGCCGTCAAAAACGCTGCGTTCAGCCGTGGCCTCGTCTAGCTGCATTGGAGGCAGCCTTTACCTCGTAATGAGTGTCAAAATACGTTAAACGCAGTCTTACTTTTGCCCATTGGTCTATGCCAGAACCTCTGACGATATCTGTTAGTGACACCTTGCCGAGTAATGATTTGCGGCGGTTTCGGGTGTCGCCTTTAATCCGCATTACGTTGCTGTTGCTCTATGTCGGGTTAACGATCCCGCTACCGATTTTGGCCGATGTCACTCAGGCACCGGTGCCCTCTACTGTGCTGAGCCTGGGTATCGTCATCGGTGGCATCTTGCTGTACGGCGGATTGAGCGAGCAAGTAGAGGTCGATGCGAACGGGATCACCGTGCGTTATCCCCGCTGGATTCGCTGGCTGTTGCGCCGCCAGTGGCACCTGACCTGGGAGGAAATCACAGCCCTCAAACCCCGGTCGACGGGGCAGGGAGGGCTGGTTTATTACTTCACCAGCGATCGCCAGCAGCAGGCATTTTTGCTGCCCATGCGGGTGGCGGGCTTTGCCGAACTGCTGCGCTATGTCGAAGCCCATACCCCAATCGATACCAGGGATGTGAAATCGCTGGCGCAGCCTTGGATGTATCTGATTTTGCTGGTCTTTAGCTTGCTGTTGCTGCTGATCGATAGCTGGACGATCTGGACGGCGGCCCACTGGGCCGGGGGGATTTAACCTTTGCCCTCTTTCTACCAATTAGACCAAGTCACCTTGCAGAGTCGTGATGGCAGTCCCTTGATCGACTCAGTCTCATTCGGTGTTGAATCTCAAACTTTTGTGGCGTTAGTGGGGCCAGCGGGTGCGGGAAAAACGACGCTGTTTAAGCTGATGAATCGTTTGGTCAGTCCCACCAGCGGAGTGCTGTATTTGGCGGGGCAGCCGCTAACGGCGATCGCCGTACGACAACTGCGGCAGCGGGTCATTTTGGTGGGGCAGCACAGCCAATTGTTGGGGATGACGGTCAAAGAAGCGCTGCATTACCCGTTAGAGTTGCAGCAAATCGCACCGCGCGATCGCGATCGCCGGGTCGGCGAAGTGATGGAACGGCTGCAAATTCCCCAAGCCTGGTTAGAGAAAACCGAGTTGCAGCTGTCTGGGGGGCAGCAGCAGCAGGTCGCGATCGCCCGCGCTTTGGTCGCCCAACCCCAACTCCTGTTATTAGATGAACCCACCTCAGCCCTGGATGTCGGGGCCGCCAGCCGGATTTTACAAGTCATTCAGACCTTGATCCGAGAGCAGTCGCTGACCGTGATGATGAGCAACCATCAGCTTGATTTAGTCCAAGATTTTGGCGATCGCGTCCTTTATCTTGAACAGGGTCGCCTCAAGCTCGATCAACCGGCACCACAAATCAACTGGGCCACCCTCAAGCAAACCTTTATCCAGGCCGATGCTCAAGCCCGAGACGAATGGGGCGACGCCGATGAAGCTTTCTAGTTCTGTATGGCCGCAATAACGATGTCCTTCCGGTTGCGTTCTCCCTTGCCCCCCAGCCCCTCTGCTCGTCACGAATAGTATGCAAACCTCCGCTGAGCAGTACTAATAATCCTGCGAACAAACGCTTTCGAGGCCCCTCACCCCTGCTTGGTCAAGCTTTCGCGTCGCCCCGTTGCACAAGATAGGTCACGACGGCTAAGCCAAATACGCCGAGCAGCGCAAAGACGAGCAACCGAGCGCCGCCCTCTAAAATGCCCGCCCCCAGTGCCACAAATGGCGGGTTAGACAACGCAATGCTGATCACCAAAGCCGGTACAAAACGCCCCCAGGGAGCCTTGGTCAGCCCCACTCCGTAACAAACAAAGTCAAAGAAGCCGGTCATGAGGCATCCGGTCAGCAGAAAAAAGTTGCGTTCCAGATGGCGCTGGCTAAAGTTGTCGATGCGATACATAAACCCGTCCCCCACCAGCCGTTTGACCAAATTGCGGCCGTATCGGCGCGACAGCCAAAAGCTGAGGGAACAGGAGCAGAGATCCGCCACGCAAATGACCGCAATGCCTTTGCTAAAGCCCAACAGTCCCCCAGCCAAAATGGCATAGGCGGTGCCGGGCAGAGCCGGAATCACCACACTCGTAAAGCGCAGCAGAAAGATGCCCACCGGTGCCCAGACGCCCCACTGCTCGACCTGCGATCGCAACTGGGCGACCCCAAACCGCTGAATCAGGATAACGGCGGCAGCGATCAACACCACAACGGCGACAAACTGTAGAACCTTGAGTAAACGTTGCGTTTTCATGACTTCAAATATTGAGACCGCGTTGTTAAACGTCGCGATCGTGAGGGATGAGCTGGTGACAATTGGGTAATACTGTCTCCTTGGGCAGCGTACGCTCAGGGGCATCCGCATCAGGATGATCGCGTCAAGTGTGCCAAATGCTAAGACGTGGAAGTTGGAAAATATTAAGCTTTGCACACTTTTCGGGGCGCGACACCAGGAAGGGGTTGCTGACCTCCGGGAAGAAGGTGTTAGTATTCTGGGTGAGATTAGTAGATTCGGTTGCAGTTTTTGTTTCAGGTACGAACGATTTTTTCACGTTTTCCGTTGGCAAAGTTCTCTCCGAAATTTCACTCTCGATATTCCTTAAATTTTGGAGAAAACCTATGTCTCTTTATGTAGGCAATTTGTCTTACGACGTCACCGAAGAAGACTTGACCACAGTCTTCGCTGAATACGGTGCAGTTAAGCGCGTGCAGCTACCTACCGATCGCGAAACCGGTCGCAAGCGTGGCTTTGGTTTTGTTGAGCTCGGTGCTGAGTCCGAAGAGGATGCAGCCATTGAGGCTCTGGACGGTGCTGAGTGGATGGGGCGCGACATGCGGGTTAACAAAGCCCGTCCTCGTGAGCGTAATAACAACCGCAGCTTTGCTAGTCGGTAAGCGATTGCACTCATTGGTTGACTGCGCCTAAGGTCGTGGTCAGCCTAATTCGATTTTGAAAGGTTCAGCTCCATTGGGGTTGAACCTTTTTGTACTTTTTGTATATGAGCTTTTTTGCCAGCGCGGGACACGGTAGCCCTGCTGGCCGAACCATCAACCGCCGCTTACTGGGGGAATCAAGACCACTTCATCCCCTGATTGCAAGGGCGTATCAGGCTCCACAAACTGCAGGTTGACCCCAAAGCGGGTCAAGTCGCGCCACTGTGCAAGTTCCGGGTGTTCGGCGATCAGGCGATCGCGCACCTCAGCTGCCGTTGCTCCTGCCGGGAGTTCCAGCCTGACTTCAGGCTGACCATAGGCATCTTGGTATGCTGCAAACAATTTGACCGTAATCGAGATAGACATCGCAAGTAAAACAGGAAGCGGGATGAGGACAGGCCAAGCGTCAGACGCTTGTTGTACGCTACCACCTGACACCCATCTGGGCACCCTAAAACCAGGCGTTGGAAGGTGATTTATGTCAACAGCGGCACTGATTGAACAAGCTAAGGCTGGGGATGCAGACGCGATCGCCCAACTTTTGACCCAGGCTTTTGCCAAACAGGGCATCACCGTTACTGCCGAACGCCAAAGCTATCGTCTGGTGCTGCACCTGGTCGGTAAGCCCTTGCCGGATCAATCTCGCGTTGTCGCCACCATTCGTCGCGGCATTCAGCGCTTGCAGATCGACACCATTGGTGTGGTGCAAATTCACTGTACCTTGACCGATCAGCCTGGCATCGGCTGGCAAGACACGATCGCCCTCTTGGGCACGGAGTCGGATGAACCGCCTGTGACCGCCGCTGACTCGCCACCGCAGCCATCTGCCGCTAAGCCTTCACGACATTCTCCGGCTGCCGCTACTGCTATCCCGGCGACTTTTGTGGACGAGGCTTTCGCGACCTTGGGGATCACTTCTGACGCGACCGCGCAAGAGGTGGATGAGGCGTACTTTCACCGCCGCGCCGAATTACTGAGCCAGGGAGATCGCGGAACGATCGCCCAACTCAAAACGGCCCATGCCCTGCTCAAACGACACCTCCAGCCATCGCCCACTGCGGCCTCTGAGGAAGCGGCTTCGGAATCGACTGCCGTTGACCTGGGGGCTTTCGTTCAACTGCTGCGATCTCACGGCCTAGATGGCACCGCCCGCGTTAAAGACGACCGTTTGCAGATTCAGCTCAAACCCGCAGCTGCCAAAAATCCGAACCGAGCTGCTGCCAGCGTTTATACGCTGCTGGCCCAGCAGGATCTCAAAGCTCTGGGGTTGACGCAGATTACCCAAGTTGAAGTTTACGGTTTGGTCAGCGCGCAAAAAGTCGGCTGGAAACGCCAAGTCCCCCTACCGCCCCCCGCGAGCAAAGACGACACCGATGTGTTGTCCTTCAACAATCGCCACGTCAGCGCCATCGTTTTTCCCACATTGATGCTGCTGGGTATCTTCATGAATGCTCTGCCCCTGGTGAATGCCATGCTGTTTGGGGTGAAAATTTGGTTCCACGAATTTGGGCACGCCATCATTGCTTGGTTGGCCGGGCGACGAGCGATTCCCCTCCCCATCGGCTGGACCAATGTGGATTTGGAGCGATCGCTGTTTGTCTATTTCGGCATTCTGATTCTGCTAGGGCTACTCTTTTGGGTGGGGCGACGCGAGGGCAAACGCTGGCCGATGGTCTTGGCGGTCGTATTGGCTGTGATTCAGTTTTGGTTTACCTGGCTCCTGCCGGCCTATCGATTCGAAACGCTGCTGTCCTTTGGCGGCATTGGCGGCGAACTCTATCTCTGCACCTTGCTTATGGTCAGTTTTTTCTTTCCGCTGCCAGAGTACTTTCGGTGGGACTTTTACCGCTATCCCGTCGTGGTGGGTGCCGCCTTCACCTTTTGGGGACAATTTGGTCTCTGGCAACAGATTAATCGGGGCCAGGCATCGATTCCCTGGGGCTCGCTCTGGGGCGGTGAATCCAGCGGCGACATGAATAACTTGAGCGCGGCGGGATGGAGCGATCAGCAAATCATCAACACTTACAGCACTCTGAGTCACCTCTGTCTGTGGGTCTTGCTCGGGGTCTATCTGTACTTTGCGGTTCGGCAAAACCGCCACGCGATCTTTGCCCTGACGCAGCGCTGGTTGGCACAACGCTAAACTGCCGCAATGAGGCATCTTCTGGGGACTGGAGTGACTGCCGCAGTCCCCAACTTGGCGTTAACTCACGATGGGGCGGAAGTAAAAAGCAAAGCCGAGAATGGCGTAGGTCGCTAAGAGCAAAATCCCTTCGAGCCAGTTTGAACGGCCATCGGAGCTGATGGAGTTGGTAATTAACACCGCCACCGCTACCGCCACTAATTCCAACGCATCGAAACTGAGATCCATCGGTTCGCCGAGCACCCAGCCTGCGAGCACCAAAATCGGCGCAACAAACAGCGCAATTTGCATACTAGAACCGACTGCCACCGACACCGAGAGTTCCATTTTGTTTTTCATTGCCACGGTGACGGCAGTGGCATGTTCCGCCGCATTGCCGATAATGGGCAACAAAATCACCCCGGTAAACAGGGGTGACAAGCCCAGTTGCTCCGTCGCGGGTTCGAGGGCATTCACCAACAGTTCCGACTCCACTGCCACGATCAGAGTGGCCCCAACCAACACCGGAATCCAGATTTTGAGGTTGGGGGCATGGTCTGCATGGTCAGACTCGTCCGCTTCGGCCAAGGTGTTGGGTGCATCTGCCTCTGACTCATATTCAGCCGTGCCCACATCGTATAAATAGGTATGGGTCTTCATAGAAAACAGCAGCGTGAGCCCGTAGACCGCAATCAGAATGACCGCCACTGAGTCTGACAATTTTTGTAGCGTGATTTCTGGCACGGTGGCAGAGGTAAAGCCCACGGCAGTCGGCAACAGAATAGCAATCACGGCCAAGTTCATCGCCGAGGCGTTGACTCGGGCCATTACGGGCTGAAAGTCTTGCTCTTTATATTTGATGCCCCCCAACAGCATGGAGAGACCCAGCACGAGCAGCAGGTTACTGATAATCGAGCCGACAATGCTGGATTTCACGACGCTGACCAGCCCTTCATTCAGGGCTATGAGGGCAATGATCAATTCAGTCGCATTGCCAAAGGTCGCGTTTAGCAAGCCACCCCACGATGGTCCTAAAACTACGGCAATCTCTTCGGTTGAGGTGCCCATCCAACCCGCCAGGGGAATGATTGCCAAGCCGGCAGTAATGAAGACCACGAGCTCGCCCCAGCCTAAAAAGCGGGCCGCGAAGGAAATGGGCACGAAAACGAGGAAGCCGTAAAAGATAAGGTTTTTGATCGACATGGCGAGTCAAGGGAATGAAGGTGTCAGAATACCAAAGTTCGTTGGCTGGCTGCCGCTTATTGTGAGCGTCTAACGGTTTCTCGGCAAGGTGAGTAAGGCACAGCATGAATCGGCTAACCGGATTGGGATTGGGGCTACTGATTGTCTTGGGTGGGAGCCTGGCGGGCTTGGCGCTCTTCTTTGCCTGGGCCAGTGCGGGACGTTTGTCGGAGTCCGAGTATGCCCAGATTGTGGTGAATGATGCCTATCCGCTCAGTGCTGAGACGGATGAGTTTTCAGTGGTGTCCTATAACATTGGCTATCTGTCGGGGTTGACCAATAACCAGGCGGTGCGGCCAGCGGCCAGCTTATATGAAACGAATTTGGCAGCCGCGATCGCCGCCCTTGCTCCTTTGAATCCCGACATTGTGGCGCTGCAAGAAATCGACCTGGAGTCTCGCCGCTCTTATCAGGTGGATCAGGTGGCCGCGTTGGGCGATGCGTTGGCGTATCCCCAACGGGCGATCGCCATCAACTGGGACAAGCGCTACGTCCCGTTTCCCTATTGGCCGCCCGCCGTCCACTTTGGACAAATGCTCTCAGGGCAGGCCATTCTGAGCCGCTGGCCCATTGTCGAGCAAGAGCGTATCGTGCTGTCAAAGGTCGCGAGCAAACCGTTTTATTACAACGCGCTGTATTTAGATCGACTGGCGCAAGTGGCCCAAATCGAGCTAAACGGGCAAGCCGTAGTAGTGATTAATGTTCATTTGGAGGCGTTTGATCGCCCCACGCGACAGACGCAGACCGAGGTCGTATTAGCCCTGGCCGAAGACTATGCCACACGACATCCGGTGATCTTGCTGGGAGACTTTAACAGTGCCTTAAATCGGGATGCGGAGGGCTCGCCGCGATCCATTCAGACGGTGCTGGACTCGACTGTGTTTGAGCCAGCGGTGCCCCTAGCCCAACTCAGTGACGCCGCCCAGGCCACCTATCCTTCAGATCGTCCCGAATTTAAGCTGGACTATATTTTTTACACGCCAGCCAGCTTGGAATTGCTGGAGGCCCGGGTGATCACCGCAGCGGGGCAAGCGTCGGATCATTTGCCTCTGTGGATGCGCTGGCGGTTGAAATGATGCATTGTTTGAATCCCCAATGTGCCGCGCCGAAAAATCCGGATCGTCATCGATTTTGTCAGAGCTGTGGTTGGCGGTTACGGTTGGGCGATCGCTACGAGGCGGTTTCTAGTTTGGGGGTGGGGCGCAATAGTCACACGTTTGTGGGGCGCGATCTCGCCACGTTGGTCGGGGCGCAGTGTTTAATCAAACAGTTCACTCCCGAGGGCGAAACTGTGTTGGCCAAAGCGAAGGCAGCGGAACGGTTTCGTCGTGAAGTGGAGCATTTGGCGATCGCTAGCCATCATCCCCAAATTCCCGCTCTATTTGCCTATTTTGAACGGGGCGAGCAGCAGTTCCTCGTGCAGCAGTTCCTCGTCGGCCCTCACCTGGAGCAGCGGCTACGGGCAAAAATGGGGCCATTCGATAGCGATGAAGTGCGGGCTTTTTTGCGGAATGTGCTGCCGATTTTGCACTATTTGCATGCAAATCGCCTGATTCACCGCGACATCAAGCCCAGCAACTTTCGGCAACCGCCCGGCCAAGTGGACTGGTGGCTGGTAGACTTTGGCGCAATTAAACCCGTAACGGCGACTCAAATGGCCCAACCCGGCACGCTCATCGGGAGTGCCGACTATGCCGCGCCGGAGCAGTTGCGCGGCGAGGCGACCTACGCCAGCGATGTGTACAGCCTCGGGGTTGTCTGTCTACATTTGCTCACGGGGTTGCAACCTTTTGACTTGTTTGATGGCGTCAACGGTTGCTGGCACTGGCGCAGTATCGTCCCCGATGTGGCTCCCAGTTTGGCAACTCTGATTGACCAGATGGTGCAGCCAGCCTTGCGCGATCGCCTGCCCGATGTCGCAACCGTGATGGCTAGCCTGGGGATGCCCCACCCCACCCCACCGGATCCCGTTCCCCAGAGTAGAGCCAAGCCGCGTTCGTGGTCCGCCTCGACTGAGGTTGAGGCGGAGCTAGTCGGTCAGGATATGGCGGTGATTCCCGCTGTCCAGCAGCTAGTGTTGTTGACCCCGAATGGCAGGTTGGAGACGCGATCTCTGGGTTCACTCCGCACTCCAGGCACATCCCTCCAGTGGCCGCAGGCGATCACGGCGATCGCCGCCCATCCCCAACAGCCAATTTTTGTGAGCGGCGATCGCCAAGGGCAATTACATCGTTGGGAATTGGTATCGGATCGCTGGCAACCTCGCCCGCTCACCCAGCTGAACGGAGCGATCGCCCATCTGTTGTTCAGTCCTACGGGCGACGGACTGCTGGTGGCCGATGAGTCGGGGCACATTCATCGCTGGCATTGGCAAACGCAACAGTGGCAAGGCAGCTGGCGCGACCACTCTGCCAAAGTGAATAGCTTCATCTTTAGCCATGACGGCAAAACTTTAGCCAGCGGCGACAGCCAAGGCAGCCTGAAACTGTGGGATTGGCCTACCCAAACTCTGCTGCGAACCCTCAGCCAGCAACCGGGGGCGATCACAGCGATCGCTTGGCTGCCCGACGATGAGGTGCTGGTGACGGCAGGCTGGGATGTGACCTTACGCTGGCGGTGTCCCCAAACGGGAGGGACGTTTCACACGGCAAAAGCGGCGGGCTTTTATTTGCCGGTGCGATCGCTACTCGCCCATTCCACCCAGCCGTGGATCGCAGCAGGTAGTCAAGACGGGCAACTACAGTTATGGGCTCGCCATAGACAGGAGCACGCCCCCGAGACAGCGCATTACCAGCTCCTGCAAACAGCTACGGTGAATGGGGCGATCGTGGCGCTACAGTCTGAGCCTCAATCAGTGGGGAGCGATCGCAGTTTTCTCAGCCTCACCCCAACGGGCCACTTAGCGCAATGGACTTGGCCCGAGTTGGGTCCCCATCGCACCCCAAGCGACTAGACCGCTGAAGGTAGACCGACGGGTGCCGCCAGAGTTCCAGAATCATGACTGACTCAGCGGTGAAGTATGTCATGATGGACGCTGAAACAGGGTGCTAGTTGCTGCAATCACCCATGAGACAAAGCCGAGACATTGCCTTGAGCCATGAGGCACCACGGTCAGCCGACTCAGCTTTGGTGCCTCACAGCCATTGCAGTACATATATCAAGGGAGCTTGAAACCGCAATATGGCCAATGAAGAACAACTTGCCAAGCTGCGCGCAGGCATAGACGGCTGGAATCAGTGGCGCGAGTCGGCCGCAGACGAACCGATCGATCTCAGCCGAGCCAACTTGAGTAATGCTGTACTGACCGGGGCAAACCTGAGCGGAGCCGACCTGTCGCGAGTCAACTTTATTGGCGCGACCCTCTCTTCCACCAATTTGTCAGGCGCCAATCTCTCAGGGGCCGACCTCAGCGGGGCCGATGTGAATAAAGCCGACCTGACCGGAGCGACCCTCACCGGAGCCAATTTACTGGGAGCTGATCTGGCCGAAACGACCCTGAGTAAAGCAATCTTGTCAGGGGTCAATCTCAACCGTTCTGACCTGTCGAATGTGAATCTCAGCGAATGCGACCTTAGCAAAGCGAGTTTAATCGGCGTTGAAATGAGCCGGGCTGATTTGTCAGGCGCTAACCTGAGCGGAGCCAATCTCAAGCGAGCGGAGCTACAGCGGACGAAGTTGGCCAAAGCCAACCTGAGTGAGGCCAATTTAGAAGATGCCCGCTTATTGAGTGCTGTCTTGAATGAGGCCAATTTAGCTGGCACTAACTTAAAGGGCGCTCGTTTGAACCGGGCTGATTTGAGCCAGGCCAACTTCGCCAATGCAAATTTGCAGGAAGCGAATTTGTTGGGCAGTAATCTCGCTGCTGCCTCCTTGACCTCAGCTCAATTAAACAAAGTGAACTTTAGCGGTGCAGATCTGACGGGCACCAATTTCCAGGATGCAGATCTCGAGGGGGCCGTTCTCGAAGGGGCTACTCTGCAAGATACGGTGATGCCCGATGGCACGGTGCGTTCGGACGCATGATTGGGCTCGCGATTCACACTAGCAGCCCAGAACTGGGCCTAGCGCTACATGATTTTGAGCAGGGCACTGAGCGATCGCAGGTCTGGCCTTTGGGGCGTGACTTAACCGCCTATCTACATGACTGCCTGGCAGATTTTTTGTCGCCGTATGCCTGGTCAGATATTGCCTATCTCTCTGTAGCCAAAGGGCCTGGTGGCTTCACTGGCACCCGCATTGGCGTTGTCGTCGCACGCACCTTAGCCCAGCAGTTGCAGGTTCCCTTGTTCGGCGTGTCGAGTTTTGCCGCGATCGCTCAACACTATCAACTGACTGCACCTTCCCGACCTGAAGGGCTTGACCAGATTGCCGTCTCACTCAGAGCCCAGCGAGGCGAAATCTTTGGTGCCATTTATCAGGCTCAGCCGCCTGTCATTGCCCCAGTGCTGCCCGAAACCCTTTACTCCCAGGCAGGCTGGGAAGCCAAGCTAAAGCACTGGACGATGCCACATCACTATATTGCTGCCCAAGAAGGACTGGCCCACACCGTCTCGGGGGTAT
This sequence comes from Leptolyngbya iicbica LK, assembly GCF_004212215.1. Taxonomy (NCBI): domain Bacteria; kingdom Bacillati; phylum Cyanobacteriota; class Cyanophyceae; order Leptolyngbyales; family Leptolyngbyaceae; genus Leptolyngbya; species Leptolyngbya iicbica. The sequence continues at coordinate 772,051 of NZ_QVFV01000002.1, read as the reverse complement.
TGTCATTGGCACAGCAATCATGGCAAACCGGCGATCGCCCGCCTTGGTCTAGCGTGCTACCGTTTTATGGCCAACATCCTGTTCGCCAGGCTTAGGCCAACCTTACACCGGCTATTGCAACCCCCTTACTATTTCAGAAGCCCGAGGGAGATTTAAGCCGCGTGGATTGCCGGGACGGCATTCAGACCCTAGCGACAGCCTACGATCCCCTGAGTTCGGCTTAAGCTGCGCGGCCCATTCGCGAGGACTTTGAGTCCTCGGCGGGGAGATCATGCCAGGGATTTCTGATCCCGTACTGACGTTACGATTGTCCGAGCTATTTACCGTCCAAAACTACTGGCCATAATTTCAAACATACAAAAAGCGAGCAGCCGTAGCTCCTCGCTTTTGAATATGATTGCTATCGAACGGGGTCGCAAAACCTTAATACAGGTCTTCTTCCTTATGAGTTTCGATAGTGCAATCAGATGTGGGGTAAGCCACACAAGTCAAAACGAAGCCGGACTCAATCTGGTCATCATCCAAGAAGGACTGATCAGACTGATCAACGCTACCAGCAGTAATCTTGCCTGCACAGGTAGAGCATGCACCGGCACGGCAGGAGTAAGGCAGGTCAATACCTTGTTCTTCAGCAGCGTCGAGAATATATTCGTCGTCAGACACTTCGATCGTAGTATTCAAGCCTTCGGCTTCGCTGACCAAAGTCACTTTGTAAGATGCCATATTGCAATCCTCTCAACAAAAATTGGGAACTGTTGCAAAAGCAAACCCTTTCAGTACGAACCGCATCATTAAAATTTTGCAGAACTCAGTTAATTTAAGTTTGCCTTCATGATTGATACTAAGGGAAAACCTGTAGCCTGTGGGAAAAATCCTCCTTACGATTGAATGGGATTCGTAATCGAAAGAACAGCTTTTCCCTTTTCGTCTTATCAATACTCGAGATTCAATTCCTCTCAATCCTTTCACCGCAAGCCTTTTGAGGTTTCCCAATCGCTAAAACAGCTACGATTGACAGGACAAAACTCACGGCAGTTTTTATCATAAATTAAACATCCTATAAACTCTGCTTATAGTCCACCTCGTCACTCTATGGTGTTAATTTAGGCCTTTCTTCTCGACAGTAAATTTTCTATGGTTGTCAACCCTCACTGTTTTCCACAAACACTTTAGAATCGGGAATGTCCAGCAGAATTATGTAGGGGAATAGTCGCTTGACATTAGGATCATTCGCTAATCTCGGGCGATCGCTCCGGGTTGGTATCGTGGGCACCGGGTTTGCCGCCAAAGCACGGGCAACAGCGATCGCCGCCGAAAGTCGTGCTGAAGTTTTAGCGGTCACTGGTCATCACCCCGATAAGACTCATACCTTTGCGTCGACCCATGAGATTCCTCAAGTTTTCGACACATGGCAAACGTTAGTACAGCAACCCGAACTGGATGGCGTATTTATTTGCAACATCAACCGCGACCATAGCGCTGTCGCCAAAGCAGCCTTAGAGGCTGGCAAATTTGTGGTGGTGGAGTATCCCCTGGCGCTTTCCGACCTTGAGGCATTGGCTTTGATCGATTTAGCCAAACAACGCCAGCAATTCATACACATCGAACATATTGAGTTATTAGGCGGTCTACACCAGGCGATGCTGGCGCATTTGCCCCAAATCGGCATCCCACGCTATGTGCGATACTGCACAGCCGTTCCTCAGAGACCTACTCCCCAAAAGTGGACGTACAATACCGAGCAGTTTGGATTTCCGCTGACTGGCGCGTTATCTCGCATTAATCGGTTAACGAATTTGTTTGGCGCGGTCGCATCAGTGACTTGTCAAATTCAGTCGGCGCCAGCCACCTCAGACGACAGCGGTTATTATCGTCAATTGCGCTGCCTCGCTCAATTTCAATTTCACAGTGGGGTGATGGCTGAGTTGCTGTATGCCAAAGGGGAAGCAACCTGGCGATCGCAACGCTGGATGGAAGTAGAAGGCGATCAGGGCGCGATCGTGTTTGACGGCGATCAGGGCATGTTACTGACTGATGAACAAGAGACCACGATTGAGCTAGGGAAACGTCGCGGGCTCTTTGCCCGCGACACCGCCGCTGTCCTCGATGCTCTCATTGACGGCACCCCTCTCTACGTCACGCCGCAGGAAAGCCTATACGCATTGCAAGTTGCCGCCGCCGCTGAGACCGCCGCTCAAAACGGCACCCCGGTCCAGGTAACAGCCCCTTATCCAGGCGCCACCCTGACTCCTGGATAATCTGGAAGCCCGTAGCGTCATTATCTTGCCAAGCCAGTCAATGAATCTAGCGGTAGCGAACTCGGAGGAATCCTCATCGTCGCTCTTGCACAAAAAAACCGCCACAACGAGGAATCGTTGTGGCGGTTTTGGGGTTAGATATGCGTGATGTGCGATCGCGTCTTACTTAAGCGCAACCTTGGCACCGGCATCTTCTAGCTGCTTCTTCGCATCTTCAGCGTCATCCTTGGAGACGCCTTCCTTGATGGCCTTGGGAGTCGACTCGACGATTTCTTTGGCTTCCTTCAGACCCAAACCAGTCAAGCCGCGCACCACCTTAAGGATGGCGATCTTCTTGTCAGCGGGGACGTCTTCCAGAACCACGTCAAATTCGGTCTTTTCTTCTTCAGGCTCAGCGTCACCACCAGCAGGCGCACCGGGCATCATGCCTGGCATCATCATCATGCCGCCACCACCAGAAGCAGATGCATCAACACCAAACGCATCTTCGATCTGCTTAACCAGCTCAGAAGCTTCCAACAGGGACAAAGATTTCAGTTCTTCAAGAATTTGATCAGTTTTTGCAGACATGAGGTCTCTCCTAAGTACAAATCGCGAACAAACCAGTCACGAAACAATTGGACAAATTAAAACCAAGACCGACTATGCGGCGTCTTGATCTTTTTCGGAAACGGCTTTGATGGCACGCACCAGGGAAGATGGAACTTCCTTGATACCCACGGCCAATTTTTTCGGCACAGCATTGGTACCCACTGCCAGCTTGGTCGGAACGGCATTGATCGCTCCGGCGATGCGGGCAATAAGTTCCTCTTTGGTAGGCAATTCAGTAATGGCCTCTAGGTCAGCAGTTGTTAAGGCCCTCCCTTCCATCACGCCACCGCGAAGTTCAGTCTTCTTAGTGTCTTTTTGGAAGGCTTTGTAAGCCTTAATTGCGCCGCCCAAATCATCCTGAACCAGCAAAAATGCTGACGAGTCCTTAAGGAACTGCGTCATGGGCTGCCAATTCTCGTCGTTTTCGACAGCAATCCGCATCAGTGTATTTTTAGTCACTTTGCAGATTGCGCCTTTTTCTCGCAGGCGATTGCGCAAGTCAGAGATTTGAGCCACAGATAAACCCTTAAAGTCAATCACCATGGCCAATTGAGCTTCTTTCAAAAGCTCTTGCAACTCAGCGACAATCTCCTTCTTGTTTTCGAGCGTTCTACCCATTTCGGTCTCACCTCCTTGTTGGGTTGAGAGCCAGTCGTCAATCAGCTTTTTGCCTTGATCGGGATGAATTCAGCAGCAAAAAAGCCCCGGTAAATACCGAGGCTTCAGAAGCATGGCAAAGGAAATTACTGCATTAAGCAGCTATCACCTCAGCAAAAGCTCATCTGAACCTCGGCAGGACTTACAAATGCCTACTGTCTTCGGTTACTCATTCAATTGGGAAAAGAATTTGTATCCGTAGCGTCATCCCACATCACGACAAAAAACCAAACCTATTCAGCCTCTGCTAGCTTATAGTCACGCAGAGCACTAATGTCTACTTCAATCGAAGGCCCCATTGTAGCAGAGACATATAGCGTCCGCCAATACCGCCCTTTCGCACCCGACGGTTTGTTGCGGTCGATACATTCCTGTAGCGCCTTCAGATTTATGAGCAAATCTTGGGGATCGAAGCCTGCCTTGCCAAACTGCACATGCACAATGCCGCTCTTATCAGCCCGGAATTCGAGTTTACCCGCCTTGAATTCTTCAATGGCTGTGGGCAAGTCGGTTGTCACCGTGCCGCCTTTGGGCGAGGGCATTAAACCACGCGGCCCCAGCAGACGACCCAGTTTAGCGATTTTGGGCATCATGTCTGGCGTAGCGATGAGGACATCAAAGTCCATCATGCCTTTCTGAATATCATCAATCAGTTCTTCAGAACCCGACAGATCAGCCCCGGCATTAGTTGCTTCGGCGACTTTTTCGCCTCGGGCAATCACGGCTACGCGCACGGTTTGGCCAGTGCCTTTGGGCAAAATGACTGTCGTCCGCAATTGCTGGTCAGTGTATTTGGGATCAATGCCGAGCCGGATATGAGCTTCAGCTGATTCTGGGAACTTGGCTGTTGCCGTTTCCTTCAGCAATGTCAATGCTTCCAGCGGTTCATACGGGCGGTCTTCGACTTTTTCCAACAGCGCTTTCAGTCGTTTAGAGACTTTCTTAGCCACGGTTTTATCTCCTTGGGGTACTGGCGAAGGAAACCTTCTTCCCCACTAAATGAACTCATGAAATTTGAGCGATCGCGATCGCTGCTTCAAAATTACTGACAATTACTTAGTCAGCAACAGTGACGCCCATGTTACGGGCAGTGCCTTCAACAATGCGCATGGCTGCGTCAATGTCGTTAGCATTGAGATCCGGCATTTTGGTCTCGGCAATCTCTTTAAGCTGGGCCCGAGTAATGGAACCCACCTTATCTTTGTTCGGCTGTCCCGAACCCTTCTCAATCCCAATCGCTTTTTTGATTAGAACTGAAGCCGGAGGCGTCTTCAGAATAAAGGTGAAACTCCGGTCTTCAAACACCGAAATCTCGACCGGCACAACCAGGCCAGCCTTATCAGCTGTCCGGGCGTTGTACTCTTTACAGAACGCCATGATGTTGACGCCATGCTGACCCAAAGCCGGGCCAATGGGCGGCGCTGGGTTGGCTTTTCCCGCAGGAATCGCCAATTTAATCAGTGCAACTACCTTTTTTGCCATCGATTAACTCTCTTTTTGTACCTGATTAAACTCTAGTTCTACCGGGGTATCGCGCCCGAAGATGGAGAGCAAAGCTTTTAACTTACTACGCTCAGGGCTAACTTCGATTACCTCTCCTTCGAAGTCTTTGAAGGGACCCGACAGCACCGAAATGCGATCGCCCGCTTCCATATCAACCTTGACGACTGGCTGCTGCTCTTGGGTCTGCTTAAAGATTCGCTCCACTTCAGACCGCCCCAGCGGCATGGGTTTCACGTGCCCGCGGCCCCGACCAACGGCCCGTCGCTGCTCGGCACCCACAAAGTTGATAACGTGTGGGGTGTTTTTAATTACCAGCCAAGCATCCTCAGGCACTTTCCACTCTTGGAGTGTCTCATCGCGCTTTTGCTTAATTTTGATCAGCACATACCCCGGAAAAACTTTTTCTTCCGCGTTGGTATGGGTACCGTCCTTACGAACTTTTTTGACTGGCGTCTGAGGAATTTCAATCTGGATGATGTCGTCGGCTACATCTAACGTTTGCAAACGCTGCTCCAGACTTGCTTTGACTTTTTTTTCGCAGCCAGAAGCAACCTGCACCGCATACCAACGCAGGGGCCGTTTCCTTTGACCACTTTCCTCTGCGCCAGGCTGCTCTAGGTCTTGGCCAGCATTAAAGTCTGCTTCTGAAACCATTTAGAATACCTGCCTTGAGGCCCAGCCAAACAGCTGATCAATCAAATAGATCAAAGTTGCCGAAAGGCTCACCATCAAAATAACTGCTGCCGATTCGCTAATGAGCTGTTGGCGAGAAGGCCAGACGACTTTGGCTAACTCGTCTTTGGTGCCCTTTAAGAAAGCCACTGCATTAGCGTTCGAGGTCGACTGCTTAGCCGATACCTCAGGAGTGCTTTCTTTTTTTTCAGCTTCTTTCTTAGCCACGCGAATCGCCCTATAAAGTCCAAAATCGAAACGACGTCAACTGCTGTCTTGACAAGGCCGTTCTCTAAGCATCACCAAGCCCAAAGATTTTGCGGGCAAAACCTTTGGGTCAGTGGTGCTATTCACCCAGCGCGCCCTCGAGGACTCGAACCCCGGACATCAGGTTTTGGAGACCTGCGTTCTACCAACTGAACTAAGGACGCATGTCAAAGCCCCGTAGGGCCCTTATGGTATCACGGATGGCCTAGCTCCGACCTTACAAGCTGCGGTCAAACCGCTGCTTGAGTCGAGTTGCCTTACCGACGCGATCGCGCAGGTAATACAGCTTGGCACGACGGGCCTTGCCGCGACGCAACACCTTGATGTCGGCAATGCGAGGTGCATGAACGAGAAACACCCGCTCTACACCAACGCCTTGGAAAACGCGACGAACGGTGATGGCCTCATTGATGCCGCCACCGCGCTTAGCGATGACTGTACCTTCATAGGGCTGTACCCGTTCTTTGCCCCCTTCCTGAATGCGAACGCCGACGCGAATAGTATCGCCCACGTAGATTTCAGGAAGATCAGTCTTGATAAAGTCCGCTTCTAGCGAACGAATTGCTTGCTCGGCATTCATGATTTTTGGAAAAGCGCACAGTCTTTAATACTAGGACAAGCTGTTTACAGTTGTCTAGCCCTAACGAGGAAGAATCTTGATTTGCGTCGTTAAGGGCGATCGCCGCCATCCAACATCCACTTGTTGTCTGAGTCACCAGGCAACTAGCTACATAGAGACGGACTCTCAAGTTACACTGCTCTACAGTGAGTTGTCTAACTCGGTTATTGATATGGCGAAATGGCGTTAGTTGCGTTGATGCACGTTTTCCTCAGCCTTGAGGTGTTGCCTGTGGTGCGGGTTGCTGCCGCTGAGTTATTTCAACGTAAGGAATGGACACTGAGAGCCGTTCATTCACAGACCGACTTTAAGGTGACTGAACTTTTGCGTAGTTAACGTCAACTCACGCTTGAGCGAATATCTAGATTTCTTGTAGGCCGGATCGATATTAGTTTATGAATTTGTTGTCCCAACTGCTTTCCCGACCGAGTGCTCAGGCCCAGGCTAAACGGCGACGAGTCAAGGGAATTGAGCTCAAAAACGCCACCGAGATTGCAACTATGCGACAGGCCGCCAAAATTGTGGCGACCGTACTGCATGAGATTGCCCAGCGGGTGCAGCCGGGAATGACCACAGCCGACCTCGACGCGTTTGCTGAAGCTCGCATTCGTGAACTGGGGGCAACCCCGAGCTTTAAGGGCTATCACGGCTTTCCAAGCAGTATTTGCGCTTGCTTGAACAATGAGGTGGTTCATGGCATTCCGCGTCAGCGCAAAGTAATTCGGGCGGGTGATGTGCTCAAAGTGGACACCGGCGCTTACTTTGAGGGATTTCATGGTGATTCGTGCATTACGATTCCTGTGGGAGAGGTATCGGCGGCAGCTCAACGTTTGATTGAGACGGCAGAAGCAGCTTTATACGCTGGCATCGAGCAGGTAAAGGCGGGCAACACGCTGATGGATATTGCCGGGGCGATCGAAGATGTGGCCCAGGCGGCGGACTTCAGCATTGTGGAAAACTACGTGGGCCATGGGGTAGGACGTAACTTGCACGAGCCGCCATCGGTGTTCAATTTTCGGACTCGTCAGTTGCCGAACGTGCGGCTAGAGGCGGGGATGACGCTAGCGATTGAGCCGATTTTGAATGCGGGCAATAAACACACCCGGACGCTGAGCGATCGCTGGACTGTGGTCACGCTGGATCGCTCACTCTCTGCTCAGTTTGAGCACACAGTATTAGTGACAGAAACGGGATACGAAGTTTTGACTGACCGCAGTGGTCTTTAGCGGTTGTTGATGAAAGTGGCTGGCGAAGTCTGGCAAGAACATTCCTTCAGCCTTGATTGATAGAGACATCCAACAGTTTGTCTTGCAGAGTTTGCTTTTAGGTCAGCTCGTCATTCTGAACAGCAGCATGAGTCTCAGTTACATGAGTCTCAGTTACATGAGTTGTTGCAGCTCCGGGCTGAGCAACCGATGCTTTCCTACTCCACTTTTCGCCGCACGGCCTTGACCCTTCCCCCGGACTGCTAGGTCGAGGTGTTTAACGCCTGGTCGTTAGCGACGTTGTCGAAAACTGGCGACACCCAAGTCTCGGGCGACGGCAAGAGTATCTGCTGTACGAGTGTGGGAGGACGTAATGCTGCCCAAATTTTCCTGACCTTCGTCTCGATGTATGCCCAGTCGTGGGGAGTCTCACACTTGCAACTGATGGAAAACGCAAAAAAGAAGGGGTAGGGTATGAGGGAAAAGTCGCCAAATATTGTCTCAGGACTTGTGTGTCCTGAGTATGGGGGTAAGGGATAAGTTGTAGAACGGAAGCGGAGGGATTCGAACCCTCGAGGGAGGTTACCCCCCCTACCTCCTTAGCAGGGAGGCGCTTTCAACCGCTCAGCCACGCTTCCAAGGAGAATCTTATTCAGACTAGCTTGGCCATTATAGCCCCGGATTGTCTGCAACGAAACCCCTGAATTTGAATTTCGGCAAAACCTGCTGGAGCGTTGACAAACGGTGTGGCGACTGGCGTTTAGGCCGAGAGTTCGGCGTTGGGAGTGACTTGCTTGGTGGACTCGTCTAACTCGTGGCCCAGTAGGTCGGCCAGGGTGGCGATCGCTCGGGGGTCACTCACCATCCAGGGGTGTGCCAACACGGGCAGTTGCATCATCGTGCCCACCGGCAACTCAGAACTGTTGGCGGGCACAATCATCAAGTCAAACGGCGTCCATACAGAGGTGAATTCCACTTGGGTGAGGTCATCAACGGTGCTGTTTAAGTCTTGCAAAAACTCACTCTTGGGCCGCATTTGCCGCGCTCCCGGATTCGATCGCAAATATCCCGTCCAGGTGCCATTGTGCGGTGAGGAGAGGGTCACAAAATGGCGTACCCGCTCCAGGCCCCCGAGCCTTTGCAAATAGTAGCGACTAACAATGCCCCCCATGCTAAAGCCGACCAGGTCAAACTGCTGGGGCGCGGGCAAGTTGGCCTCCACATAGGCTTGAATCTGTGCCGCCAACTCATCCAGACCGATGTCGCCATTGCTGGGCACCAGGTCGATGGCGTGAACCTCTGGCCAGCCGCGATCGCTCAAACTATTGACTAAAGTTTGAAAGATCTTGGCCGTGTCATCAATGCCGTGAATTAGCAAAACCGGCAATCGCGGGGCAGACATAAAGACACCTTTTTCCATACTGGGCGCGCGGCGGCAAGCGCGGTTGTGTTCAAGATAAAACAAGACGACCCGATTGCTCCGGCGGTTGTGCCGATTATGCGGCTGTGCCGTCTCCTATGGAGTTTCATTACACCCAAGTCTGGATGCGCTCCTAGCTGATTATTCGAGAGAGTTGGGCCAGACCAGATGACCTCTAACTCGGGCGAGAGTGGCGGTGGTCGAAGGCTTTCCAACCTTCATACTTGAGTCGCCTCAGACGAGGAGGCAGAACTCATCAAGATTCATACACTTTTCTGCAAGCCAATGGACAGAAAAGTAGCTATCCCAGTCAGACAGTTGTCGTAATCTAGGGGCGTATCTACTTACCGGAAATTGACGATTATGCTTGATGCGTTGCAGCCTTTTGGCGCGCCCGACTGCGAATCTGACCTGGAAATATTAGGCGAAAATCTCTACAGTCAATTTTATTTCGGTGCTGTTCAGTTCAATCGCGATCCCTTAGACCCATTTGTTTATTTAATTTCTGGCCGACGCGGCGCGGGCAAAACCGCCCTCGCTAAATTCTTCTCCTTTCAGCAAACATTGCAGGGCGTCACCGACATTGATGTGGATGAGCCCGCCGCTTTTCACGAAGTCATTTCCAAAGTCATTGAGCCCAGCGCGCTCAATCGCGATCTGCAGATTCCCCAGCTAGTCAAGATTTGGGAATACGTGATCTGGTCGGCCATTTTTTATAAGCTCAAGCATCGCGATGTCCGCATCCAGGCGATTTGTCAGTTTCATGAAGAGGGTGGGCTGTCGTGCGTAGTCAGGTCATTGTTACAAGCCGTGATTAATCGCTATGTCGATAGCAACGGTTGTTTGTATGACGATTTAGAGGGCATTTTTCGTAGTGCGGCCTTTGAGGAAGCCAAGAAAGCGGTGTTGGAAATCTCTCAAGATCAGCCGCTGTTCATCTCCGTCGATACGTTGGAGAAATATTCCATCCATGATGAAAAGCTGATGATGTCGGTCGCCGCGCTCGTCGAGTTTGCGGCTGTGTTTTGCCGACAGTATGCCCCCAAGGGGCTCTACATCAAAGTTTTTATTATGGACGAGATGTTTCCTTATCTCACAGAGGAATACATTTCAAATACGCTCAAATATGTCAAAAATGAGGTTTACCTGCACTGGAAACCGAAGGATTTGATGAAGATTATCTGCTGGCGACTGTTTCGCTATTTGCGGCTGAAAAATCTGACAAATAGCAGAACTGCCTTCATTAATTGGCAAGACTATCGCGAGGTCAAAGATAAGGTTTGGATGCAATACTTTGGCGACTCTTTAGACGAGATGGAGGCCATTGATGAGAAAACGTTTCCGTTTATTTTGCGGCATACGCATCTGCGACCTCGGCAGTTGATTGTGCTCTGTAATGCGATCGCTGAGGAAGCCATGATGTTGGGCGAATTTCCCCACATCTCGTCGCGGTGTATTACGGCGGGCGTCGAGGCGGCGGCTGAGGTGTTGGCCCAAGAGGTCTTCAATGCCTACAGTGCGGTGTATCCCAACGCGGCGCGAATTGCCGATGCGCTGGCGGGCATCTCCCCGATTTTTGAAGGCAAAGAACTCGATAAGCGGGCTCACCGCACGGCGTCGCAATGGTCGGATGAGTATTCGCCCTATCGGTTTCGGCAGTTTGTAGCGGAACTGGGGATTGTGGGGCGGGTGCGCCAGAGCGATCGCAGCCAAACCATGGTGGAAGCCGATTTTGAGTATTTCCAAACGGGGCGATTGATCATCGCGGATGATGATTTATGTGCCATCCATCCCATGTTTTATCGCAAGCTCAATGTCCGTATGACCGAGAAAGTTTGCGTGTATCCCTTTCCCGATCATCCCCACTATCGCTTGGAGCTCTCGGCTTAGTGATCGTCGCCAGGAGGGGTAACCCCGGTTGCCCAATAAGGTTAACCGGGGCGGAGTCCCCGTCAGCAAAGTCGTCGCGGTTTTCGGCGATGGCGTCAAGTTTTTTCTGGGGGATGCGGCCTTCAAAGGGGGTCTCGAAGTGTTTGAGAACCCCTTTGAAGGCTGGGCAATGGCTCATCTCCGAGATGTGTCTAAGCGGTAGCCCAGAGCAGGAGAGGAATTTAGGGTGAGAGTCTTCAAGTGAAATGATGCAAACGGATTTGATATCAATGAGCAATCAGGTGCCTTCGGCAGGCGATGGGATTAGCACGGAGAGCGATCGCGGGTGACATTTCACCGTTAGGGGCGTCTCGCCCGCGGGTTCGCCATCGACAAAGACGGCCTGAGCGGGGTCGGTGTGGACCTTGACCTGGGGCACTTGCCAGGAATGGACGGTGTCGTTATCAACGGTCCGCTCCTGTAGTGCTGACAGAAATAGGTTGGCGGCTGATTTGACCACGCCCCACTGATGCTCGGGGGTGACGAGGGTGATGCTGAGGTTGCCGTCGTCCGCCGTGACCGCGGCGGGCCCCTGAGCGAGCACCATATCAACAGTGGCGGCGTTGGCGATCGTGACGGCAGTGGCGGGTTCGTGCCACTGGTCATCGGGCGTTTCGAGCTGCGTTTCAAATTGCCTGACGTCACGCAGTTCTTTCAGACTGTTAGTGACGATCGCCAGCTTGCCCAACTGCGACTTTTCCTCCCGATCCATCCGGTCTAGGAGCTCCGCCTCAAAGCCGATGCAGGCCACCAGCAGCATGAGTCGGTCGTTACACCAGGCGGTATCGACGCGCTGATGCTGCCCGGTTTGGATAATGTCGCAGGCATCGAGCACACTTTCGGGAATATTCAGCGCTGAGGCAAAGGCGTTAGCGGTGCCCGTGGGGATGATGCCCAGGGCCACGTCGGTATCCACCAGCGCCGAGGCCACGCCGGATACAGTGCCGTCACCGCCTGCCGCAATCACCACATCAGCCCCAGCGGCGACGGCGTCTTGCGCAATTTGAGCGGCACTCAGGTCGGGTTTGGTCAAGCGCACCGTCAAATGGCAGAGCGATTCTAAAGCAGACTGAATTTCGGTCAGTTTGTCGCCGGGTTGACCAGTTCCGGAGACTGGGTTAAACACGACCCAGTAAGACTGGGCGGCGGTTTCAGCAGCAGGATGAGTCATGGCTGGGCGTCAGTAACAGATACAAGCAGGAGGTGACCAGTATGGCGGCAAAAGTCGCCGTAATCAGGCCCAAGAAATGATGCTGCACTGTCCATTAAAGAATTATTTTTCCAAGTTTTAAAGGATTAGCTTCCAAGCTCCAAAAGGGCTGAAATGACTATACGACAGTCATTTCAGCCCTCTTTCGTCACCTAGAACATCAAGCCTCTTTATCAAGAACTATTTTTCCTTTGAGTAAAGTCGTCGGATCCCTTTCGCATCAATGATTACGGCCAATTCTTCTGATTGGCTGCCTGCCACTGTTGAGACATATGCTCCTAGCCTCAGTACAAGGACAAAAGTTTTAGAGCCTGATTAAATTCAGAACGCCGCAGGGAGAAGTCCGAGAAAGTGCGCCTGAGNNNAACTCGATAGAGTAAGCTTTCATCCCTGTCTCTTAGCAAATTCCAAAACATACTAAGTGTATCTCACGAGACTGGAAAAGGCTGTAGACGGATCAAACACTAATCTAGGGAAAAATCCGCCTCAAAGTAGACGCCAAGGATAGGTTTAGAAGCTTAAAGTAGCGACATTGACTAATTTGCCAGCTCTGTTGATTTGACTCACTCGCGTTATGAATGCAATAGCCGAAGTGAGGCAAACGAATACTGTTCGGCATTAATTCACCACCCGTTAATCCCTACTCTGAACATCTCTAAAGCATCGTATGCGGGGTGGGCTGAGAGAAATCGGTGTTGAGATTTTGCCTAATGCTATTCGTCATTGACTGGGAATTATTTCATTTTTTGCAAGTAGGAGAATGACTATGTGGAGCATTTTTTTGTCAGGATTAGCCACTGCGCTCAGTTTGCTGGTCGTGGATTTGGTTGTGCCCGGTGTCAGGATTGAGACGATCGCAGCTGCCGCGATCGCAGCGGCTTCAGTCGGTTTAGTCAACGCCTTTATTAAGCCGATTTTGCAAACCATTTCGATTCCGATCACGATCTTGAGCTTTGGCTTATTTGCGATCGTGGTGAATGGCTTATGCTTCTGGCTCTCTTCCCTCGCGGTTCCCGGTTTTTATGTGAAGGGAATTTTAGGCTTCGTGCTTGGCCCCATCGTACTGTCCTTTGTCAGCACAGCGCTGAGCAACTATCTCACCAACCATGCACCAGCTTTCATGCGTGATAGTTCTGACTTGAGTGCCGAAAATCCTTCACAGTCGTAAGTCATAAGGCCATTTGGCTTTAGATGCTATGAGTGGGGCGCATCTCAGTACAAGGACAAAAGTTTTAGAGCCTGATTAAATTCAGAACGCCGCAGGGAGAAGTCCGAGAAAGTGCGCCTGAGAAAGTCACAACCGTAGCGGAACAAACTCTTCGCTCTACGCCCATGAGCTTTTAGTGGAATGGGGTGTTGCTGGTGTTGCCAAAGACCGGTGAGCATGGCCCAGCAGAAGGCCAAAGCCAACAGCGCTATCAACTTGCTAAGCCGTTCGGCGTGGCAGAAATGAGTCGATTCGAGATTGAAGCCCCGTGTTTTCAAGGTCGCAAACAGCGTCTCAATGCCCCACCGCAAACGATAATCGGCGAAGGCGGTTTGAGGCTGATGACCAGTCGCGAGAATGAGCAGTTCGCCATCTTCCAACCGGGTGGCGACGATGTAGACCCGACGACCCCAGACCCAGCGCTTGCCAGAGAGATGGCGCTGCTCGCCGACCTTCAAATTGGCAAAGACTCGCTCCCCTGTTTGGCGCTGCTTCCCGGAGCGCGAGCTAATGCGGTCACTGTGACGCAGTCGGAGCCGAAACGGGATGGCATCCGGCACCAGCAAGAAGCTACACCACTCTCGACCCACGAATTCTCGGTCTCCTGTCAGACAGCGAATCTGGGCGTTGGGGAAGACGCGCTCGAAGCGTTCGAGCAAATCCATCCGCTCGTCACTATTGCTGTTGCCGCGTTTATCCAGCATCGTCCACATCACCGGAAAGGCGACGCCCTCGTGGACAATACCCAGCATCAGGATGTTGAAATTAACCGTGCCGAAGGACCAGTTGGTGCGGTCGAGGCTCAGCGTCCAAGGCTCAGGAATTTGACTCCAACTCACGACAGCCTGAGCAATTTCCTCAAAGTCAATGACAAACTTACGAAAGAAGCGGGTCAAACGCTTATGGTTTGAGGCACTCTGCGCCCGATTGGCAAAGACCGAGGCGAGCCTCTCTAAATTGACGGTTTCGACGCGAAACAGCGCCACGAGGAACAGTGCTAGGAAGGTGAGTCGGGCTCCATGCCAAGACAAGTGGGGACGCAAAGCGGCTTGAATTCGGGTAATCTCGGTCATGAGGTGGTAGACGTTAGCGGTGTGGTAACTTCTAGCTCACCGCCTCGCTCCTCGATTTGTCAAATCCCGACCACGGTTAGCTTGCAGCTTTCACCGCCATAGTTTTGTCCCTGTACTTTGGCTCCTAGCTTGTTCATCCAAGTCATTGAGAACATCCCTTCTCTTTCAAATTTAAAGACTTAGCTTCCAAATCAAACTCATTCAGACTATACTTTGGCAAGTACACTTGTCCTGGTCGCGAAATGGATGAGCCAGTAACTAAAGCAATTATTAACGAATCACAGGAATTAGCAGCCACTGGTGAGCAGGAGCATCTGCTACTGGATGAGTTGTCACCTGAGTTGCAGCGCAAGGTTGAGCTGATATCCGCGATCGTGAATGCCCCTGACAGCAAGACCGAACGACAGCGGATTGATGTTGCGGCGAAAGAACTCTGTAAATGTACCAAAACCATCCGCTCCTATCGAGATGCTCTCAGAGAGGATGGAGTGGTGGCGCTGACGAGAACTGGGCGGTCAGACAAAGGTGACCAGCGTCATATTTCACAGCCATGGCGAGATCTCGTACTAGAACTCTTTCAACGAGGGCAGAAGAATAGCCGCCGTCGCAATCGCAATCAGGTCTGGTTATTGATTCAGGGCATCACATCAAAGCTCAGAGCAGATGAGTGGCAACACCCTGATAAGTTGAATGAACTAATGGACTGGTACGCCCAGAAATTAGGTTGTGCTGAGGAGAACAAGAAAAGCAAGCTGAACAAGATTTTGGGGGCTCTTCGCAAAGAGTTGGAAGCAGGCACTTTGATGCCACCAAAATCTCATCAGTCGGTTTACAACATCATCAATGCTTATTTGGAAAAGCAAAGCCGAAAAGCACGCCACCCAGGTCAAGGACTAGAACAGGTTATCCAAACAACTACTGGGGATTTGCTTCTGCAGTATACGAATGACCTTTTTCAGGCAGATCATACAGGCCTCGATCTCTTGCTGGTAGATGCCGATGGCAATGAAATTGGTTATCCGTTTTTGACCGTCATTATTGAATGTACTTCTGGGTGTGTGATTGGTTTTTACCTGGGTTTTAAGCAACCGGGTTCACACGAAGTGGCATTAGCATTGCGTCACGCTGTCTTGCCAAAGCATTACGGGCCAGAATACAAGCTAGAGCATCAGTGGCAATGTGTTGGTACACCGAAGTACTTGATGACCGATCGGGCGAAGGAGTTTAAGTCTACGCACTTACAGCAGATTGCGGCTGAACTGGGCTTTGAACTCCGCTATCGTGCCTATCCTTCCCAAGGTGGTTTGGTCGAATCTGTATTCGACAAACTCAACAAGGAAGTACTTTCGACACTGCCAGGTTACAAAGGCTCTAATGTCCAGAAGCGGCCTAAGGATGCGCAGAAGCATGCCTGCATCAGTGTTGAGGAGTTAGAAAAAGAACTGGTTCGTTACTTTTGCGATCATTACAACCAGCATTTATACCCGCGCATGAAAGACCGGACTCGTATGATGCAGTGGGAAGAGAAGCTGGCTGAACCGCCAATTGTGCCCAATGAGCGAGAACTGGATCTGTGTCTGCTGAAGCGTAAAAAATCCGCCAAAGTTCAGAAGTATGGCACGATTCAGTTTTGCAATGAAATTTTTCAAGGTGATTGTCTTGTCGGTAGGGAAACCGAGAAGATCAGCCTCCGTTTTGACCCAAGCGACATTATCCATATCTTGGCTTATACCCTGGAGACAGCCAACTCACCGGCAAAGTTTTTGGGGGTTCTTAGGGCTTGCGATCGCAAAGAACAAAAACTCTCTCTTCAATCTCTGAAATTGGAACAACGGCTAATCCGCGAACGGGGTAGTGAAATTGATCAGACTTCCATCTTCTTGGACGCTCTGGAGCGCAATGAACTAGCTGAACGCAAGGTAAGAGGTAAGCGCAAGCAGCAGCGGCGTAAGGAACATGAGCGTACAGGACGTTCTGAGGGACTCGGTAACGTTGTTGAGTTCAAGCGGCAGGAGAACGAAGAACAAGCGAAAGATGTACCGGCTGTAGCAGCAACTCAAAAACCTGTGAAGCGCCTGAAACCGAAGCGATCGGCCAAGGTGGCCGCAGTCAATTGGCAACAGCAATTAGATGAAAGTTGGTAAGAACCATGGCACAACCTCAGCCCGTTAATCCACAACAGAGTTCTGTAAAGTCTCCTGCGTTTGACATTCAAGCGGAAATCGAGCGGATTAGAAGCGGTGGGCCATTGCTGACTACCCAACGAGATGATGTTCTGCATGAATGGCTAGACGAGCAGCGGGAATCTGGCAATCCTGGATTTATCTGTTCTGCAAAAGGATCAGGGGTTTCTGATTCTTGCCAGTACTATCGTATGCAGCATGTAAAACGGCGGGGCGTTATTCAGCAGCTTCCAGTTTCTGTGGTTTACATGCGGGTTCCGACTGTTTGCAGTGTCAGTCATTTCTATACTTCTTTGTTGGATGCCTTAAGTCATCCAATCACAACAGGCCGATTGAAGGATAAGCGCCCTAGAGCCCGAGGGCGTCTAAAGTCGTTTCAAACAAAACTGCTAATTGTTGATGATGCGGAATTCCTCTCATATGAGGCATTTTGCGAGCTAGCTCAAATCTATGACGTCCTGAAAATTCCAGCCGTTTTGTGTGGAACGTACTATCTGGAAAAGATGTTGAAAAAACGCTACTGGGATCGGGTCATGAACTCTTTCCTGGATTTCCATGAGTATCCGCCAATGACTCTGGATGAGATGGTAGAAATTATTGACTCCTGGGAAACGGAATTTTTACAGTGGCCAGGTGAATCAGATCTTCTGAATGCAGAAATGGCTCAACTAATCCATGAACAGACTGGTGGATTACGAGATGCTTTGAACGAGGTGCTGCGTAAAGCAGCTATTAAAGCTCTGAAACAGAAATCATCCCAGATTACAGCCGACATCATTCAATCGGTCGTGACTCGACGGGTTCAGCCTCGCATCAAACCAGGGAAGGAAGATGAAGAATGAAGCGGAAGATGTCCAAGCCTGGATGGAGTATGTGGAACCCTATGAGGGGGAAAGCATTAGCCACTATTTCGGGCGGTTGCGACGGGAGGAGGCAAATAGTGTCTCGGCTCCCACGACATTGAGTGAAGCGGCGGGAATTGGGCCAGCTTTGTCGCGCTGGGAGAAGTTTCGGTTTAATCCGTTTCCGAGCCCCAAGGAATTGGAAGCGATGGGGAAACTGGTGGGGTTAACGGTGGAGCAGCTACGGGCGATGCTGCCAGCGCAAGGGGAACGGTTGGTGATGCGATCGATGCGGCTATGTGGGGAGTGCTATCGAGAATCGCCTTACCATCGAATTGATTGGCAATATGAATCAACAGAGGGGTGTGAGAAGCATCGGTTGCGGCTGATTTCGCGGTGCCCAGCCTGTGATGAGAAGTTTGCGTTGCCAGTGGAGTGGGTGGAAGGTGCGTGTAAGCGCTGTGGCATGAAGTTTACGTCGATGGCCAAGCGGCAAAAGCCTTATTGATGAGTAGTTTGAGCCCAGCGATTAAACTATGTATGAATTTCAGATTGTGACAAAAACCGAATCCGAAGCTGAGCACTTCATGGCCGAGATCGGGGCCGAAGATGTCAGCATTGAGGACTGGAGTGGGAGTCGACCGGGGAAGGAGTACGAGAACTACGTGTGTAGTTTTGGCATCACAGCGCTTACGCCTAAGCAACTGAATCGAGTCGCTGATTCCCTGGGAGTGGCACTGATTTACATTGAGCCAGACGAATGAGGAAAACTGGGCTCCTGCGTAAAGAGCCTGGGCTTGGGATCAGGTCAAGAACTGCCGAGCTTTTGGAAAGTTCGGCAAGAAAGATTAAGGGATGCTTTGCATTGGACCCGATAGGCAATATGGCTTAGCTAAACTGCGATGAGATTCTTTTCGTCGTGCAGCCTACGTGTCGCTTCGAGACTTAACCTTACGCAAACGATATCGTAGCGGTCGCCAAGACTTGCTGCGGGATTTTTATATCCCTTGCCTAGAGCGATCGCTCATCTACAATCGGGCCGTGGGGTATTTCTCTAGTAGCTCACTGGCGCTTGCAGCGCAGGGATTAACTGCGTTCATTAAAGCGGGTGGTCGAATGCGACTGGTGGCATCACCCCACCTATCAGAGGCTGATATTGAAGCGATCGCCGCAGGGCTACAGCAACGAGACGCGGTCATTGAAGCCGCCCTGACTCGTGAACTCTCTCAGGAGTTTGAGGGGGTGGTCAGTGATCGCTTGGCTTGTTTGTCATGGTTGCTGGCTCACGACCGTCTGGAGATCAAAATTGCTGTGGTCAAGGATCTCCAGGATGAAGGGATTTACCACGAAAAGCTGGGCCTTTTTATCGATGCTGAGGGGAACCAGATTGCTTTCGGTGGCTCGGCCAATGAGAGTGCTCGGGCGTACCGTCGGAATTTTGAGTGCATCACTCTATTTTGGTCATGGCGGGATGGAGATGCTGAATGTATTGACGAGATGTCGGCAGATTTTGAAGATCTCTGGCAGAACCAAACGCCTGAACTCGATGTGATGGAGTTCCCGGAGGCGGCGAAACGCAAGCTGCTGGAGCGATGCCCGGAGTACCCGCCAGAGGTAGATCAGGAGATTGAGGCGGATCGGAAAGCGGCAACGCCGTCGGGTGACTACCAAACGGTGCCGGGAGTGCCAATGCTACCCCAGGCTTTGGTACTCAGGGACTACCAGAAAAAAGCCATTGCAAACTGGTTCAAGAATAAGGGGCGCGGCACGCTGAAGATGGCGACGGGGAGCGGAAAGACGATCACGGCTTTAGCCATTGCTTCGGAACTCTATAAAAAATGTGTGGCTCGAAACAAACCGCTGCAAGCGCTGCTGATTGTTTGCCCCTACCGCCATTTGGTGACGCAGTGGGCTGAGGAAAGTCGCCAGTTTGGGTTGCAGCCGATTTTGGCTTTCAATCAAGCCGAGACCTGGCAAAGCGAGCTGCAATCGCAACTGCTGGCGCTGATGGGCGGTCGGCAGCCGTTTGTGACCATCATCACGACTAACGCGACCTTGCGGCAGGATTCTTTGCAGTCGCAACTGGCGTTTTTGCCGTCGCTGACGATGATCATTGGGGACGAAGCCCACAACTTGGGCGCGAAAAATCTGGCGGACAGTTTGCCGGATCAGGTGAAGTTGCGGCTGGCGCTGTCGGCCACACCGGAACGGTACTTTGACGAAGCGGGAACCGAAAGGATCTTTGACTACTTTGGCCCGGTTTTGGAACCTGAGTTCACTTTGAAGGATGCGATTCAGGCGGGGGCGCTGTCGCAGTATGTCTATCACCCGCTGTTGGTAAATCTGGAGCCGGAGGAGATTGAGCGCTATGCGGAACTGACGGCGGCGATCGGTCGGGCGATGGGCATTGGCGGACGGGAAGACAATGTAGCGCTAGAGCGGTTGCTGTTTGAACGGGCACGGCTCATTTGTACGGCTCAGAATAAGCTCACAACGCTGCGATCGCTGATGGCCGATCGCCTCGCAACGGATCACACGCTGTTTTATTGCGGGGATGGCTCGATCGAAGATGAGACGACGGCGGAGAGCCAACGCCAGTTAGAGGCGGTGACGGACTTGTTGAAATATCAATTGGGTTACGCCGTCGAGCCGTACATTGCGGAGACATCGCTGTCCGCTCGCGCCGATCTACGATATGCCTTTGAGCGGGGACATGTGAAGGGGCTGGTAGCGATTCGGTGTTTGGACGAAGGGGTGGATATTCCAGCGATTCAGACGGCAGTGATTTTGGCGAGTAGTAGTAATCCTCGGCAGTTTATCCAGCGGCGGGGACGCATTTTGCGCAAAGCCCCAGGTAAGAATCGTGCGGAACTGTTTGACATGATTGTGGTTCCCCCCGATCTGGGGCGGGAATACTGGGAAATAGAGCGCCGAGTACTGAAAGGGGAACTCACCCGCTTTGTGGAGTTTGCTGACCTGGCCCTGAATGCGGGGGAAGCTCGAAAAGCGCTCTATCCCTTGCAGGAAAAATATGACTTGCTAGATTTGTGATGATTCGCCGCACTGATGACACGATGACCCAGAATCCCAGCCAACAAGAAATCGAGGAGCCGATTACGACGGCCCCACCGGAAGTGGAAAAAATTATCCGCGAGGTGATTAAGCTCGAACGGGAAAACCTGGCGGGGGAAAAGCCCCGGATTCGCGGGGATGTGCTGAAGATCATTAAGGACACGGTGCAATGAAGCTGCTATCGGTCAAACTCTTTAACTTTCGGCAATTTTGGGGTGAGGTGGCGCTGGATTTAGCCCACCAGGGCGATCGCACCACGACGATCATCCACGGCAATAATGGCGCGGGCAAAACGACGCTGCTAAATGCCTTTACCTGGGTGCTGTATGAATCGTTCAGTGCGGCGTTTGCGGCGGGACCGCTGGTGAACAATCGGGCCTTGGCGGAGGCCCCCGCTGGTAGCCGGGTGGAGTGCTGGGTGGAGGTGCTGTTTGAGCATAACCGCAAGGAATATTTGGTGCGGCGATCGCGCTATGTCGACAAGTCTCAGGAAGCGGGGGCGAACCCTGAGGAAACGTCGGGAGCCCTGCAACTGAAAATTAATGGCGAGTTGGTGCGCGATGAAGAGCAAGTTGAGGAAATGATCGGGAATGTGTTGCCCAGCACCCTGCATCGCTATTTCTTCTTTGATGGGGAACGGATTGAGCAAATTGTGAAGTCTGAGAACCGGGAAGATATGGCCACGGCGATCAAAACACTGTTGAGCGTGGAAATGCTGGAGCGGGGCATTCGGCATTTAGACTATGCCCGCAAGATGCTAGAGCGGGAACTGAAGGAAATTGGGGATACCGAGACTAAACGATTGGTATCAGAAAAGTCAGCATTAGAAGAAGAGCGAGCCCGCAAGACGGAACGTCGTGAGGCGATCGTGCAGGATTTGCTGGATCAGGAAGATCTGAAGCAAAAGTACATGGCCCAACTGCGGGATCTGGCTAGCGTGAAGGAGATTCAGCAGCGGCGCGATGACCTGCAAGCCCAGATGGAGGAGCTGGAGCAGCAGCTCAACCGCAGTGAAGATCGGCTGCGGCGTACCATTTCGTCACGGGGCTACATGGTGTTTTTGAAGGACACCATCGCGGACTTTAAGGAACTGGCGGCGGATTTGCGGCGTAAGGGCGAGTTACCGGCGGGCATTAAGCGGCAGTTTGTGCAGGATTTGTTGGATCAGCAAAGCTGTATCTGTGGGGCGGAGCTGACCACGGGCACGGCGAATCGGCAGGCGGTGGAATCCTGGCTGGATAAGGGCGGTTTGCAGGATGTGGAAGAGGCCGTCATTAAAATGGGCGGCGAGGTGGAAAGTTTAGAGCGGCAGATTCCCGAATTTTGGGCGGAGATTGACCAGGAGCAGGCCAGCATTGAAAACTTGCGGCAGAAGATTGGGCGGCTGCAAGATCAGCTCAGCGGCATTCGCGAACAGTTGAAGGATGATGCGGATACGAATGTGCAGGGCATTGAGCGGCGACTGGAAGATACGGAAAACAAAATCACCGATCGCCATCGGGAAGATGCGGTGTTGAAGGATGAGGTCAGTCGTTTGGATGCAGCGATCGCGGGGGTGGATAAGAAAATCAAGGCCCACAAGGCGAGGGATCAGGAACAGGCCCGAGTGAATCGCCAGCGGGAGGCGGCGTTGGAGGCGATCGCTCGGTTGGAAGAGGTGAAGCATCGGGTGGATGTGAAGTTTCGCGGGGTGTTGGAGGCAAAGGTGCGGGAAATTTTCCGCAAGATTTCGTTTACGCCGTATCTGCCGAAGCTGACGGAAAAGTATGAGCTGATGCTGATTGACCCGAATCTGGAGGGCAGCGGGGATGCGCTGGTGGGGGCATCGACGGGGCAAAATCAGATTCTCAGTTTGGCGTTTATTGGCAGTGTGATCGACCGGGTGCGGGTGTGGAGCCAGAAGCATTCGGCGATCGGGCTGGATGGCGGCGGTTTTCCCATTGTGATGGATTCGCCTTTTGGCAGTTTGGACTCGGTGAACCGCAGCAATATCGCTGAGGCGATTACGGAACTGGCGGATCAGCTGGTGGTGATGGTGAGCAAGACCCAATGGCTGAATGAGGTGGAACGGGAGATGGAGGAGTCGGCGGGGGCGGAATATGTGTTGGTGTATTACACCGCGAAGGAGGATGCCCAACCGGATGAGATGGAGCGCTACGGGCGGCGTTATCCGTTGGTGAAGCGGAGTCCAAACGAGTTTACCTGGACTGAGGTAATCAGGGTTGACCGAATAGAGGCTTAGTGTTCTGAGTGATTTCGGTGCTGGTGTTGCGCCGACGCTAGCAGGTCAATGGATGGGATGGTTGTGAGTTGATGGTTGGGTAGGGCAATGGCAGATATACGGGTCAAAGTTGCAAAGGACAAAGCAGACTTAGTGAAGGCTTTGAAAGCCGGAGAAGGATCAACGGGGCCGTTTAACACCTATGCGGAAATAGTCACTTTTGGCGCTGCATTTGGGTTTTCAAAAGGTAAGCGGGTTCCCTTTGATCAAGCTTCTAGAAGAGACCCCGATCCAATTCCTGGCGATCAATTCAAGAATCGGGGACTAATGGATCTGATTGCTGTTGTAGCGACTAAAGATCCAAAAGTTCTTCAAAATAGTGAAGAAGCAATCCAGGCAAAAGCAAAGATCTTTGAAGAATATGCAAATGGGGGCTTTGAAATATTAGAAAAACAGCTTGTTGGCGTGACTGATACTTCACAACAGATTTTGTTGCTTGTAAAGTCTTCTACGATATCCTTTGACTCCGAAGACCTTGATATTTTAGACTTCCTCTAAATACCTGTTAGGAGTCGCGACAGCTTGAAAGCACATCACTTGCCCAGCAAGCTCGAAGTTCTTCAGTACTACTCCAACAAATTCAAAAAGATTCGAGTAGATAATTCTCGTGGCTTTGCCCCTCACAAACCAATTTTATTGTTCTCAATAATTGAAATGATTAGAAAGGGGGAAATTCCAGAAAATGAAATTTATCTCTCGCAAGAATTAAACAATAAATTTCTGAAGTACTGGAGTTATTTGGGTTCTGAGGCCCACAATCCTGATATATCAAGACCATATTTTCACATGAAAAGTGGAAAATTTTGGCATTTCATAGCTAATCCTGGATATGAGAAAGTTATAACTTCTAAGACTAAACTCAAAACCTTGGCCGAAGTTAAGAGAACTATACGATATGCATATTTTGACGAAGATTTATTTGACTTTCTGAAAGACGAAAAGTATAGAGAAAGTCTACTTTCTGTACTCGTTGGCAGATGGTTTCCAGGTCAATTGTACGAAATTATTGCCATCTCTGAAACTGACAATTTCAGAAATCCTCCTATTGCTATGGAAAAGATAGAGGCTAGACTTAAAGCAGAGATGTTCCCGTGATTTATGGATAAAGATCTAGGGTACTACGCACATAGGTTTAGAACTCTCCGGGTCAATATTAATAGGGGAGTCACACCATATCAGCCTTTACTACTTTTGTCAGTAATCGAACTAATTGGTCAGAATTATATTCAAGAAAATAAAATATACCTCACGCCAGAGCTTGTATCTCTGTTTGTAAAATATAGAAGTCAGCTTAGTCCATCTCATTATCAAGCTGACTTAGCTCAACCTTTTTTCTTTCTAAGTAGGGTCAAGAATGCATTCTGGCACTTGAAGGCGAAAGAAGGAAAAGAGGCTGTTTTAGACTCTGGTACCAGATTAAACAGCGTGCCTTTACTGCGAAGAAATATTGATTTTGCATTTCTGGATGAAGATTTATTTGACTATCTAAAATCTCCTATCTCTAAAAACGTCCTCGTTTCAACATTGGTAGAAAAATGGTTTGCAGACCAGCTCAAGAGGGTGGAAAAGCTGATTGGCGTGAATCCTTTCGATCACATATCGTATTCAGATTTTGATCCAGGGATAGAACGTCAACTGCCTTTGGCAAGTGAACTAGACGTTAATTCATATAAAAATGCTATTGAAGCTGTTAGAGACACTACTTTCAGAAAGAACATTGTTAGACTTTATGACTCTAGATGCGCTTTTTGTCATCTAAGAATAATTTCTTTGGATGAAACAAATATCGTTGATGGTGCCCATATAAAGCCTTTTTCAAAATTCAAAGATGACACTTACTCCAATGGAATTTCCCTATGCAAAAATCACCATTGGGCATTTGATCATGGGTGGTTTGGCATCGACGAAAACTATCGAATCTTGATTCGTCAGAATTGGTTGACTGAAAGTGCTAGCCAGGGCACTAAGCTAATGCGCGAATACCACGGGGAAGGAATAATATTGCCTCATGAAGATGAGTTTCTACCTGATTTAGGGGCTTTGGAATGGCATCGGCAGCATTGGAAGATTGCTTGAAATTTACACTTCATCGCCTAAATACAGATCCCTAAACGCCGCCGCCGCGTCAGGGTTAATAGACTTTAATGCTCTGACAATTTCAATAACAGTTTCAGCCGTTGGGTCGCGTTTTTCATTGACCCAGCGGTGAACATTGTTGCGTTCGACATCCATTGCAACTGAGAGGTTGTACTGGCTGATGCCGTACTCCTCCAAAACCTGCTTGAGTGCTTGTCCTGCCTTTCCCATGCGCTCATCCTGTCAGAGAATGAGTAACCTTCAAACGTCCCAGTGGTTGACAGTCTACCTAATGGTCGTTTAACATCCTCAAAACGTCCTAGTGGTTGACATTGAAATTATGCAAGCTCAAGCCTTCCTTACTACCGCTTCCCAGTCCACCGAAACCGTCAGTCTTGAACTCTCCCTCAAGCTCTACAGCTACCCTAAGCGCGATCGCGAACCCGTCAAGTTGCTGGTTATTGGCTCTAGGGAAGCGGTCAGTTCGATTGTTCACAGCCTGCATCAACACCGCTTCGCTGAAGTCTTTGAGTGGACTGACTTTCTGCCTGCTCCGAGTGAAACTAATCCTTTGCAAACTCGACCGGGTGAAGTGATGAAAGCGCTGGTCAAATACTTGCCGAAAGAGACGAAGTGATGGCCCCCGACGCTTGGGCCATCCTCCAAGACCTCAGCGACAACGACCCCCTCTACCTCGAACTCCTCGCCAAACTCCTCGACACCGAACGCAAATACCAGACCATGAGCCGCCGCACCGGCGTCTACAAAGACCTCGCAGCCTGCTTCGAGACCAGCGCCCTCCCCAGAGCCGCCGCCATCCAACAAGCCGAAACCATCCGCGAGATGAAACAAGCCCAAGGCGGGAATCGCAGCAAAAGCAAGAAGAAGGGTCAAGACAACAAGCGCAAAGCGGAGGAGCCAGACAACGACAGCATTGACGTGGCGGCTTTCCAATCCGCCTGGAGCCGCCTGAAATTTGGTCAGCCCTCTGTATCTCAATCCACCGCGTCGGAATAGAATTCCGCCGCTCATGGCCCTCGTCCTCTCAAAGAGGACTCCTGAGTCCTGGTTTCTCGTTAGGAGCCAATCGCGCGGTCAGCCAAATTATGTCAACGCTGGGCGATGAGGGAGGACAATACCAGGTTGTAATTTATGAAAAGGGTGGTTCTAATGCCATCCAGAGTTGTTGATTGGCATGGTGCTGTTTCTGATTTTCGACGTATGCGATCGCGGTATCCAGTTGGCGCTTACCCAAAGAAAATACCCCATAACCAGCCTGCCATTGAAAGCGATCGCCCCCCAAAGGAGTGACCTTATTTCGATAATTGGAACTACTGCCTTTGATTTTCTTGACAAATTCCGCAATTGCCAGTGTTGGTGGAATGGAAACCACGAGATGGACATGATTCTCAGTACCGTTAATGGCATGAACAATACAGCCCAAACTATCCGCCTTGCCAATCATGTATCCATACAGATCAGCCTCCCAACCGGGTTGAATCAGTGGCAACCGTTCTTTGGTTGCCCACACCAAATGATAATAAAGCTGCCACAACGCCATGATGCATCCCCTCAAGCGCTTTTCACATCCATAATTTGCCCGCTCTGCACGTATGGGTCGCCATTCAACCCAGAGCTGCCGCCCGGCATTGAAATGACCGGGCTCAGAGCTGCCGTTCTCTTCCGAGAACTCCGCACCGCCTGGTCCTCTTTAGAGGACATTCGCTATGAGCGGCGGAATTTGATTCCGGCGCGGCAGTGTGGGATGACCGGAATGGGTTGGAGGCGATCGTATGGGGGTTGGATAATGCGATCTCTCGGCATTGAAATGACCGGGCTGAAAGCGGCCGTGCTCGGAAGAGCGCTCCGCATCGTTGCATCCGCTTTAGCGGACATTCGCTATGAGCGGTGGAATTCTATTCCGTCGCAGCGGTCTGGCATAACCGGGATGGGTTGGGGGCGATCGTATGGGGGTTGGATAATGCGATCTCCCGGCATTGAAATGACCGGGCTGAAAGCGGCCGTGCTCGGAAGAGCACTCCGCATCGTTGCATCCGCTTTAGCGGACATTCGCTGTGAGCGGCGGAATTCTGTGCCGACGGGGCGCTGGAGGACAGCATCATGATTTTCCTTGAGCTTGTCCTTCAAAACTTCGGCCCCTACCACGGACGCCACTGTATCGATCTACGCCCTACCCCTGATCGCCCCATCATCCTCATCGGTGGCCTCAACGGTGGCGGCAAAACTACCCTCATGGATGCCCTCCGCCTCGTGCTTTATGGCCAGCGTGCCCCCATCGATCGCCGCCGCAACCTGGCCTACGCCGACTTCTTGGCCCAGTGCGTCAATACCCAGGCCGCACCTGATGCCGAAGCCGCGATCGAACTCGAATTTGAGCGAGTCCTCTACATCAGCGGCATCGAAAAACTCGGTAAAATCCGTGTCATTCGTACCTGGCAACGGGGCACCAAAGACGACCTCACCATTGAACTCGACGG
This sequence comes from Leptolyngbya iicbica LK, assembly GCF_004212215.1. Taxonomy (NCBI): domain Bacteria; kingdom Bacillati; phylum Cyanobacteriota; class Cyanophyceae; order Leptolyngbyales; family Leptolyngbyaceae; genus Leptolyngbya; species Leptolyngbya iicbica. The sequence continues at coordinate 744,488 of NZ_QVFV01000002.1, read as the reverse complement.
CTGGCCCAACGAAATCCTGACCCAAAACTGGGATGAGCAGGTCGAAGACTGGCTCCCCGTCGGCCTCTCCAACCTGTTCCTGTTTGATGGCGAACAAGTCAAAGAACTCGCCGAACAAGACACCCCACCCCCCAACGTCATCAACGCCATCCGCTCTGTATTAGGGCTAGAACTCGTCGATCGCCTGGCCCAGGATCTGACCGTCCTCGTCAGCCGCAAAAAGGCTGAACTCGGCGACGAGGAGACTCAACAAGCCTTCCAAGCCCTCAGCCGCCAGATCGAGCAAGTCGAAATCGATCTGCAAGCAGAAGCCAACAGCCTTAAAGCCTGCCAAGATTCTCTCGACGAAGCCGAAACTGCCCTCCAAGCTGCCGAAGATCACTTCTTTGCCGGTGGCGGTCACATCACTGAACAAATCACCCCGCTCAAGGAGCAACGCAACGCCGACCACACCGAAATCGGCATCCAAACCCAAGTCCTCCAAGACCTGACTGCCTCGGCTCTGCCCCTGGCACTTGTCCAAGACCTGCTTACCCAGGCCGCTCAACAGGGTCAGCACGAACAGGCCCAGCAACAAGCCGCGATCGCCCGTGATGCTCTCACCGACCACGATCAGCGCCTGCTCGAAGTCCTCGACCAGCTCCAGCTCAAACCCACCCAAAAAAAGACTATTCAAGCCTTCCTCGACCAAGAGGCCGAAACCCTCAGCACCCACGCCAGCGGCGAAGCCTGGTTGCAAACCTCTGACGATGCCCTCACCCAGCTCAACCACATTCTGAATCACCAACTCACCGCCGAACAACAGCTCGCCCAATCCCATCTCACCCACATTCAAACCCTCAGCGATCGCATTGACGCCATTGAAAATAAGCTTGCCAAAGCCGCCTCCCCCGAAGACTATGAACGGCTCAAGTCAGAACGCGAACAGGCCCGTCTACATCTAGACGAGTGTCAGTTGACCCTAGAACTCCATCGCCGCCGCCACGTCGAACTTCAGCGCGAGCGAGAAACCCTGAGAAAACGGCTGACTGAGTACGGGGCTGAGGCGATCGCGGCCAGCAAAGATCATGTCCTGCTGACGACGGCTCCCCGCGTGCAGAAAACCCTCGTCGAATTTCGTCAACGCCTGACCAAACAGAAGTTAGGCGAATTGGAACAAGCCATCACGCAGTATTTTTTGCTGCTGCTGCACAAATCTAGCCTGGTACACCGGGTCATGGTCGATGCGGATACCTTCCGCCTCGACCTCTACGACACTGAAGGGGAACCCCTACCCATCCAGCGCCTTTCTGCCGGGGAAAAGCAACTCCTGGCGATCGCCTTCCTGTGGGGTCTCGCTAATGTTTCCGGTCGGCAACTTCCGGTCGCGATCGATACCCCCCTCGGTCGCCTCGACTCCAAGCATCGCCATCTGATTGTCGATCAATACTTTCCCCAAGCGAGCCACCAGGTCATCCTTCTCTCCACTGATACGGAAATTCGGGATGAAGAGGTTAAACGACTTAAGGAACAAGGGGCGATCGCAAAAGAATACTTACTTGACTATGATCCCCAATCCAGACAAACCGAAGTTAAGGAGGGCTACTTCTGGTAATGCAACCCCCAGTTGATCGCATCAAACTCTCCCAAGCCGCCAAAGACCAGCTCATCAAGCTCAAGCGCGTCACCAAAATTCCTACCTATAACGTGCTGTGTCGCTGGGCACTCTGCCGCTCCCTAGCCGAGCCCTCCATCCCATCCCCCGTCCCCATCCCCGCCGACAGTAACCTAGAGATGACCTGGCAAGTATTTGGGGGAGCGATCGCCGATCAACTCCTGATCGCCCTTAAACAGCGCTGCCACAACGACAACCTCGGCACCGATCCCGAAACCCTGGCGACCCAACTCCGCCTCCACCTTCATCGCGGCATCGGCTACCTAGCAGGCGATCCAAACCTCAAAAGCATCGACGATCTCTGTAAGCTAGCTCTTCTGAAATGATGCTAACGATTGTTAAACAGTAGAGGCTGTACACTCCCATCGGGCAAGATATCTGGCAGCCACTCATCGCCCCGATGCTCCGTCCCGTCCCACTTCTCCGGCCAAGTCTTGGCTGCGATCAGTTCCCGAATGCGGGCCAGTTCTTCGTCATTAATCAAACTCACCGTCGGCTGACCACATTTCTCTGCTGCTTCATTCACCTCATCTTGAATGCGCAGAATTTCGCCCAGCATCCATTCCCGCGTTTCCAACGTCAGCGGGCCTAGCCGCCCCTGCTTCTTCGCCAACGTGCCGTCCTTCCGCACTTCCCCATGTTTCCGCAATCGGTACTGGGGCCTCTTCACCTCCCAGTACAGCGGACGTAGTTGTCGAAGGGGAGCCAGATAAGCCCACTTGGGATTCATCAACACCCGCTCCAAAGCCGAATCTTCCTGCACTAACGGACAGCCAATACAGCCCGTTCGCGCATTCATCGGCTCCGTCTCGCCCAACTCATCCTGCGGGTTGTGACCGTACACCTCAGCAATGTCAAACGTGGGATAACCTAGCTCCACATCGGCCTGCACCAGCCAGTCCCACACATGGCACACCCGCCAGTGCAGCAACGGCGCGAGCGTATCCGCCACCGCATTCGACGACGTTTGCTGAAACCAGCCCTGCCCACACTCGCCGCCGTCCTTCGTACAGCTCATCGCAATCCGCTGGTCACGGGCCGCACTTTCGCCAATCCGCACCCCCGTCAGCATCAAGAACTTCTCGCCCCGTTCCGCTCGCAGGGCATCCAGTTCCCGCTCCATGCTCATCACCTTCAGCTTCGGCGTACACCAGCGAAAGACATTCGATGGCGGCGGCACCCCCCGCCCGAGCATATAGACGAAATAGCGATGATCCAATTGAGGCAGCACAACCCTGGTGTCAAATCCCCGATCGCGCAAATTCTCCATCAGCGCCATTGCCGCATTGTGCAACGGCGGCAACTCCTGGCGCGTATCGGCATACAACACCGTCACACTCTCCGGTCGGGGAATGTCACCCTTCTCAATTAAATCGGCAACTAACGTAACGGTTGCTGAAGAATCCTTACCACCAGAGAAAGCGATCGCCCAATGCTTATACAAAGATCCATAGTGGCGCAACGACTCCGCCGACAGCTCAATGCTGCGCTCTAGCGAGAGGCGATCGTTCTCAAACAGGCTGAGCGTTCTCATTCAGACTCGGGGGACTACAGCAGATAGAGCTTAGGTAGCGCTATTCTAGCGGCAAAACACTATCCCTAGTCACTTCTTATTGAAGGAAGCCAATACAGCTGAGTGGGTCTCCAGCAAGTTCCGTACAAGTGGACTGCACATGAGCAAGGGTTTGAATGTCAGGCAAGCGCTAACCACCAGCGAGCGATCGCCGGTCGATATCATGCAGCTTTGCCAGCAGAGCCAGATTGGGAAGTGCTTACCCAACGCCTTCTATATTCATCACTCGGCGCTGCCCTATCTGGATGAATGCCTCTTTCACCAAGAGCAGGCAGCCCGACGCCTGATCGATGCCGAACTATCCTTCACCCTGATCAAGTTCCACTTCGACCAGCCCAAGCTTTCCTACCTCTACTATCCAGACTTCGACCAGGAACCCCATCCCCTACTACACACCAGCAACGTCGTCGATTGGCAAGCTGGCACCGTTGAGACTCGCGACTACAGCGACACCCCGAACCCTCCACTCCTCCACCGCAAAGAGACCTTTCTCGCCCCTGACCATCCTTCCTACAGCCGCTTTGCCCACCTGACCCAACAGCAAGTGGCGATGGGGCTACTCGACAACTCCCGAGAAATCGGCACCCTCCTCAACTGGGAAAAGCGCCTGACCCAGCAGGGTTTGGAAATCCACAACCATGCACTGGCCTGTCCCCTAAAGGCTGCACAAAAAGCCAAGCCTAAGATTCAAAGACATAGAGCCGCGATCGCCCGCGCCAGCGCCTCCAAACCTGTCCGTCTTGCTGTTGAAGCTGGACTCTTCCCACCCGATACCACCTACTTCGACTACGGCTGCGGTCACGGTGCCGACATTGAGTACATCAAGCGGTTGGGGCTCACCAGCGCGGGTTGGGATCCTTACTACCGCCCCGATGAAGCCCATATATCTGCCGATGTGGTAAATCTCGGCTACGTCATCAACGTCATTGAAGACACCGCTGAGCGCCGGGAAGCCCTCATCAATGCCTGGAGCCTGGCTCAGAAGGTATTGATTGTCGCCGCTCAAGTGTTGATCAGCGATCGCACTCGCGGCGTCATTGCCTATAGCGACGGCATCATCACCAGCCGCAATACCTTTCAGAAGTACTACGAGCAGGAAGAACTCAAAGCCTACATCGACCAGGTTTTGGGTGTTGATGCCATTCCCGTTGCCCTTGGCATCTACTTCGTCTTTCGGGATGAAGCCCAGGCCGAAGTTTTTCGCGCCTCCCGCTTCCGCTCCCGTGCTACCGCTCCCCGCATCCGCCTCAAGGTCAACAAGTTTGAGGAATACCGCGAGCTGCTGCAACCGCTGATGGACTTCTACACTGATCGCGGTCGCCTCCCGGCGGTGGAAGAACTCGACCAGGGTGCCCTAGGGCCGCTTCAGTCGGAGTTTGGTAGCATCAAGCGAGCGTTTAAGATCATCCTGCAAGCCACCGATGCCGGAGAATGGGATGCCATCTCCGACAAACGCCGCAATGATCTGCTGGTGTACCTGGCCCTCAGCCACTTCGGCAAACGCCCCAAATTTAAAGACCTCTCACCCACCATCTGCACCGACATCAAAGCCCTCTTCGGCAGCTATCAGCAAGCCTGTACTGCCGCTGACCTGATGCTGATGAGCTTAGGGCGCACAGAGCTGATTGAAGAACGATGCCGTCAAAGTGCGTTGGTCGGAGACAGGTCCGGTAGGACCATCGGTCAGCAGCGCCCCAATTCCCTTTGGGTGCATGTCACTGTCCTGGATCAACTTGATCCCCTGCTGCGCCTCTACGAAGGCTGCGCCTCCCGTACCATCGGACGTCCCGAAGAAGCCACAGTCGTGAAGTTCCATGTCCAGAAGCCCCAGATCACCTATCTGTTCTATCCCGACTTTGACCAGGAGCCGCACCCGGCACTGCATACCAGCATGGCGATCGACCTCCGCGATCTGCACGTCCGCTACCGCGACTACGACCCGGACAATCCGCCCCTGCTGCACCAAAAGGATCAGCTCGTGACCGATGACTATCCGGGCTATGCCAAGTTTGCCAAGCTCAGCCAGCAAGAGCGAAAATGGGGCTTGCTGGAAGACCCCAAGACTATCTTTGACCGTCGCGGTTGGGAGCAGTGCTTAGCCGAGCGTGGAGCAGAATTGCGAGGCCATCGAGTAGTCTGGCGTAAAGATGCCACTAAGTACCAGAAGCAGGCAGGGCGGTTGTCTTAGCCAGCGTAGTAAAGCAAATCAGACCGCTTCGAGACGTGCTTGCCAATGCTCAACTCCCCTTCGAGTGGGCGTACCCTTATCAGTAAATGCCCAAATATCGCGCTTATGCTGTGGTCCATAGCTGATGTGAATCGGGCACTCCGCCCCATAAAAATACAGCGAGTCAAACGGCAAACCCTGCACCACAATCCACTCCACCAACTCATCACTCGGCAAATCCACAATCCTAAAATCGCACGCTGCCCCTAACCGTGAGCAGTAGTACTTCCCGTTCCGATTCACTTCATGGGCCATGTGCTGATCCAGATTCGGGCTCACTCGGCCATTTTTCCTCCCCGTCACTGGATCCTCCTTCGCCAGCCACTGCTTCAAATCCGCTGAGCAAAACCCATAGGTGAGTTGAAAACGCTCTCGTCCAAACGCATCAATCACCGGATCAATGATGTGCTTGCACAAGGCTTCTAGCGCCTGAATGGTCTCCTTCCAGTTTTTCGGATAGGGATCAATCTGGTTAGCATACTTGCAATAAGTCTGTGTACAGGTGCAAAACTCTTCTAGCGTTAGATATCGCCCTATCAGCCTGTTTCGCATATCAGATTTTTTTGTCCTAGCATCCCTTGCCAAAGCTTTGCCAATTGGCAATATCTACAAAACGGTTTTGCGCCGCTCAGGATGGTACATAGTTCTGAGGGTGAGGAGATAGCTGGGCTCAGTCGCTACAGTCACCCAAATATGATGAGCGATCGCTAGCCGTTGCTTATGCCCCTCGCTGGGTACCCGGCGATGTTCCCCTTGAGAAAACCAGTGGTTAACAGTCGTCAACGAACAATCACAAATGAATGCCAGTTCTTCCCGCGTAACATTCCAACTATTGAGAAAGGCTTCTAACTCCATCCGGTGGCTTGCCTGTAACCAGCACAACAACGCTTATCAGTCTTACCGAGAAGTATTCAGAGCACAATACAGAAGCAAGTGTACTTGCCATTATGGCAAGTTTAGAGGTAGAGTGAATCCCAGTTGTTTCAGATGGAAACTCGGGAAATGAGTCAGCCTAATCTTCCCGCATATATGAAAACCATCATGTGCTGTCTGTGCGCTAGCCCCGAGACACGGCGTTACTTCTGGGAAACGATTGTCAGCTATACGCTGTTGGTTAATGAGCTCCTGGAAGCCGTCCCTAACCGTCCCGAATTTCCACAGTGGCAACGCAGAGGAACGATTGACCGCGAAGCTGTTCGTATCGTGTTGAAGCCTCTCAAGACCAAGCCTGATTATGCAGGGTTGCCCAAGCGTTTTTTGACTTCTGCAGAATTAATCGTTTGCTACGTCTACAAGTCCTGGTTAGCACTACAAAAGAGACGCCAGTGGCAACTAGAGGGAAAGCGTCGATGGTTAGCAGCGATTGAAGGTGACCTCAAATCGATCTTGTCTAGTGACTTGAGCCTTGAAACGGTGCAAGCTACGGCTCGGCAAATTCTCGAACAGGCTGAGCAAGATTTAGAACCTCCGCCATCCGAAATAACTAAAAAAGGCAAGAAATCAAAACAACATACAGCATTTCTCACTCTAGTGAGGTGCAGTAGCAGCAATTTGTAAACCAGTTTTTAATGTCTGTCAAAGAAACTTCCTNNNAGAGTAAGCTTTCATCCCTGTCTCTTAGCAAATTCCAAAACATACTAAGTGTATCTCACGAGACTGGAAAAGGCTGTAAGAAGCCGAAATCACTATTAAAGTACCTGCTCGACCGCTACGAAGAAACGACTCAGGAGTTGGAACGTCGAGCGATTTGCCATCTTCTACGCCATGATTTAAAGGTTATTGAGGAAGAAGATACTCCTGACACTATTCAACACGTCATTGACAGAAAACGGATTGAAATTGAACGTCTGACTGAGCAACTACAGAGCCGTTTGCCGAAGGGGCGTGATCCGAACCATGAGCGGTTTGTGGAAAAGTTGGAAATAGCCGTTGCCCTGCCAGACTGTTCCCCTGAACATTGGGACCCCGAAGAGTTTGACGAATGGCGTATCCAAAAACAGATTTCTGAGCTAAATACGCTGCCTTATCCAATCTTGTTTGGAAGCGCTAGTGATCTCTATTGGGATATTCTGGACAACACGACCTCTGCTACAACCGTATCTGCCCAGAAAAAGTCACGCAAATCAAAGCGTCCTAATGAACGGCTGCAGGTTCGTTTTAAGGGACTTGACGAGCACAAGTTAAGGATTCAATGCGATCGACGACAGTTAAAGATTTTTCGTCAATTTTCGACTGATTACATTAGTAATAAGCTACTTCCCAAAGACGAGAAGTTTGGGGAGGGATTGTGCGCATTGCGCTCTGCTTGCTTAATTTGGAAGGCTGATCCTGAGGCTTCTGCGAATCGTAAGAACCGCCAGAAAGCTTCGCTGCGCAAGGACTCTCGCCTTAGGGAGTTGCTAGAGCAAAACAAAGTCTGCCTCATTGATTATCCCTGGGAGACACACCGACTTTATCTGCACTGCACTTTTGACAGTCGCCTCTTGACTCAGCAAGGGACAGAACAAGTTCGCTTGCAAAAACTTGAGGCCGCCCAAAAATCGGTTGAGAAGATCAAAGAACGACAGGCAGGTGACCCATCCATCACTTTGACGGAGAATGAGAAGGCACGCTTCAAAGCCAAACAAACCAGCATTAGCCGATTAGAAAGGAATCGCCCTCCTGAACGGCCTGAATGCCAAATCTATCAGCCAAACCCCAACATTGTTTTAGGCGTTAGTCTCAGTCGCCACGAGCCCGTAACTGTTGTCGTGTTTAATAAGGAGAAAAACCAGGTTTTAGAATGTTGCTCTACCGAATCACTCCTGAAAAGGCGAGGCATCATCTCTCCCCGTAATAAACAGAGCATCGTTAAACTTCAGCATGAACAGCAACAGCTCTTACGTCGGTGGCGACGACAGCGACATTACAACCTCTACCAGCGACCAGAGGAGCAAAAGCAGGGCGACTATCATCAGCACGATGCCGAGTCACAGTTGGGAGATTACTTAGATCGCCTGATTGCGGCCAGAGTGACTGAATTAGCAGTTCGTCGGCAAGCCATAGCGATCGTACTTCCAGGGCTGCAAAATATCCGCGAAGGCGTAGAGAGTGATATTCAGGCAAGAGCTAAAAAGAAGCATCCCCACCATAAAAAACTCCAAGCTCAGTATGCAAAGCAATATCGACGTGAGTTTCATCGTTGGAGTTTTGGACGGCTAGGACAGTACATCACCGAGGCTGCCAAACAGCAAGGGATTGTGATTTATAAAGGATGGCAGCCCAAACACGGCAACGAGCAAGAGAAGGCCATGGCCGTCATCACGAGTGCAACCACATAGCGTAGACATTTGAACCTTGAAAAGATTAATATTCTTTTGCGCGTCAGTTCTTTAGGGACTTTCGATAAGTGCAGGGTGAGTTTATTTGCTTTCCAGCCTGCTGTAGTTGTCTGCTCTCTTGTGCAGCTTGCTGCATTTCAGATGTTGGGTCGCGCCAGCATCCAAGGGGCAATGTTTCTGTAGTTAACGGTCTCGCTTTTAATTATAGGGACACAGGCGTACGTGTCATGGCAGCTACCAAAAAGCCCCGGGCAAGGGGACCCGTCACCTTTTGGCAAACCTAAGCATGGATGGTTTTCCTAGGAGGTTTGCCATTTCTGGAAACCACTGCATGGCGAGGTTTTGGGAGAAATCCAATACGATGAGCTTCTTCTGAATCCTTTTTATGACCTCCTCTTCGGAGGTTTGCCAAATTTCTGGTTAGAGAACTGGCTGTGCAAGGTTTACAGGTCGCAGGGTTTCATCCCTGCATTTCAATGCCGATGGGATGAAAGACGGCATGAACTCATCGTTAATCAATCAGAAGTTGGGTTTCATCCCTGCATTTCAATGCCGATGGGATGAAAGTTGAAAGACGAACTTCAGCTGATTCTTTTTGTGGCTGTTTCATCCCTGCATTTCAATGCCGATGGGATGGAATACCTTTGTCCAGACTAAGAGTAAGTAAGCCTTGTATAGCCATCAGACTTTGATGGAGTGAAAGGAACGTCAGCTTCCCAAAATTGGAAATTAATCCTTTAAATCTGGCTAAAATCAGGCGAGATAACATCAAAGACCTTGTTTTTTGGAATGAGATCGCCTGTAACGCCCATTCTCTCGTCGATTTTGGAAATTAATCCTTTAAATCTGGAAAAATAATTCTTTAATGGACATGCACATAATGATAAGAAGCGGGTGAACGGACTCGAACCGTCGACATTCAGCTTGGGAAGCTGACTTCAATTCTTAGTATATAAGGCTCCCAGAGAACGGTTTAGGAGTTTATACCAGTTTTATACCAGATATGGCCCGATGAAGAATGAGCGTCAGCCTTCCACACTGTGTATCATTCGAGCAAAAATCCCCCATATGCCTCTCTTAAAGGAACCAAATTGGCAGCAGGTTCAGAGTTTGATCTGGAGGATGCAGAGGACTGGAATATGGATAGCGCAACTAGGGACACATGGTCTGCTCAGCTTTGGTTGCGTAGTTCTCGAACAATTTCTTGAGCTAAATTCCGGCTCCACACTTGCTCAAAAGGACATGAAACAACCCGACGATCGCCCTCCCCTTGAAACCAAGTAAGCGCTTCCTCCAATTCAGCTACTGAGTAGGGATCTCTGATCAGCATCTTCGTAAGCAAGCTTTCTACCAGTAGCGCTTGAGCGTCATTGAGAACCAACATGGCTATACCTCATCGGTAGTTTCAGGTGTTTCCGAAGCAGACCTACGAGAACTATCGTTCTTACTGAGAATGAGCAGCGCTCGGTCGATATCGCGAACTTTGATGCCTCTGAGGGCCGTCAGGATGGTTTTGATGAGGACGACCTCATCGGAGGTGAGGGTGATCATGATTGACTCCACAAATAACAGCTCCAGATCAACCGTCATCAGATCTGAAAGCTCTGGCAATGAAAACAAAATAAGGCAATTGCCTTATAAAGGCAATATCCCTAGATTTGATTTACTAAAGCAAGGAATATAGGTAAGTCGCCTTAGAGGTCGCTGAGCGAGTGCCTAAGTCAGCCAAACCACAAATCCGGGTATACATTCCTGAAGAGACCGATCGCTTATTGAAAGCGATCTCGGGTATCAAGGACTCTTCGGTGAATGCGATCGTGAATGAAGCGATTGACTCCTGGCTGAATGAGGCAGAACAGCAGGAAATCATCCAGAAGTTCAACCTCGACCAACTCGATGAAATTGGTTAGTCGGCATCGAAAAGATAAATATTATCTGTACGGCAACTTTTGAAAGTTGGCTAAAAAGCAACTCAGCCATCAGGATGCTTCTGGCAGATCCGTCCCTTTATCAAGAGGAGGATTCAAGGATACGGCATCAGGTTGAGCTGTTGAATGAAGCGGAAGTCGCTTTGGTTTTTGCTGAGTAGAGAAATTTGATTACTGATCGCGGTTGCAGCAATCAGAGCATCAGCGATCAGAAGACCGTGGCTGAGAAAATACTCTTGCAGCAGCTGGGTGGCAATCTCGCTGCTCTGGGTAGTCAACGTCAGCACCTGAAATTGAGCCAGGAAGCGGTTGAGGGCCTGTAGTTCAGTTTTATTGCGGCACCCAACGGTTAGCTCCATGACGGTGATGCTAGAAACGGCCAAAGTGGAGGATCGGCTCTCGTTGGCGAGGCGCTCTACGGCGATCGCATCATTGTTGGCAACATCAATGAGGATGTCGGTATCGACCAGAATTTGAGCCATCTCAACTGCGCCAGTGTTGTTGCCGAATTTGCCTTACCCAGGCAGTGCTGTCTGCCATTTCGGCCCGATCGCTCCACATGCCGACGAAGGGTTCGTTTTCGAGGTTCAGAGGTTGGTGGGTTGTGGGCTCGGGTGAGGCATAACGCTGCTTCAGGAAGGCAACGAAATCTACCACGAGCTGTTGGGCTATGGCAGGCAGGGTAGAAATGTCGTCTCTCAGTTGCTCAAATTCGGGCATGATTCGTCTCCGGGGCTATGTTCTAGGCAAAATAATTTCGATAACCTATTAGCACTCTACTCACGACTGCTCTAGTCGCTACTCCTGATTCCTGGCTCCCTCGGTGGATGCGCTACGCGAGGGTCGGCGGGGGGTGGGTTGAGGAGAGTTTGGTAGGGTTGACCGCTAGCTATGGCAGTAGCCATGGCGTCGTAGATTTGGAGGATGGTGTCTTTGGTGCGGTAGTGGCCGTGGGCTTTTTCATCTTTGCGTTTGACGATGGGAAAGGTTTCCATAATGTAGTCAACGTCGTCGCGCTGGATGCCGTAGAGGTGGAAGTAGGCGGCGTCGAGTTCGCAGCGGAGTAGGAAGCGGCGGTCTTCGTCCCATTTGAAGGGTGGGCCTTCGTAGCCGCAATCTTGGGCAAAGGGTTGGAGATCCCAGGAGGTATAAGTGAGTTCTAAGACTCTATTGGCAAAAAAATCTATCAGAAAGACATCAAACTCAGCAGGTGCTACTACAGGTAGCTGATAAAGGATAAAGTAGCTTAAATGAGTACCACCTACCTTTTGGCGAGCAGCATAATCCAAAACAAAACTATTTAGTACACCACACAAAAAGGTTGCTGATTCTATCCCCGCTCCTACTTCTATGTAAGGTGTCATCTCACAACTAGCAACCTTTGGAAGGATGGCAGATATAACAGTTCTTTCGTCAGTGGAGCGAGCTATATTTCTCGCAGTAAAAAACCATCCTTTATCACAATATTCTTCTGCGATTCTTTTCCTAAAAAAGAAGTCTTTGATGTAGTGTCTAGCTGTCGACAAAAAATCTGGGTTCTCCTTTTCAAGGATAGACGTTTCTCTAGTCTTGACTTCCGAATTTTTATCGCTCTCATAAATTGAAAATCTGTGATCGAACTGGTGGATCATTTTTGCTTCAATGACAGGAATGATGCCTTCTTTGATATAGCCATCTTCTAGTTTTACGAAATTGCTGCTGTCATCTGTTGTGTTCAGAAGCCTCCAAACTTTCGGCTTGTAAAAGTTTTTGACATCTGAGGATTCGTTTAACAATACAGGGATCTTACGATAAATTGATTTGTTTATTTCAGCATCTTTTTGGAATCTAAAGGTAGGGCAAGTTAGAGTGTTCGGATTGAGGTTTAAAAAATCCTTGGTGCTAAGGGTGAAATTCTTTTCTGGATTACGTATGTCTTCCACTTGAAGGGCAAAAAATACCATTTCAGTTTCGTCCTCAGGATTCCTCACCGATCCATGAAGGGTTAACAGACAAAATTTGTAACTTCTATGTACGCCAGTAAATATCTCCTCTCTATTTTCAAAGTCGTATAGACTAATCAAAGCTGATTTTTTAATAAGATCCTGAAAAAACAGTTTAGTTGTATCATCGGTAGCAATTCCAGAAGGTACAATGCAGCCAATCCGGCCTTGTTCAGAAGCGATTTTTCTGTTTTGTTCTGAAAAAAGCGCGAAGGTATTAAATTTCCCCACTCCTGTTAAAGGATAAGATTTAGAGTTTCGGATGAATCCAATCATGGCCGCATCAAATCTTCTTTGTTGAGCCCAAGCAGATGCTAAGGAAGGGTCTACTTCTTGCAACCGCTTAATTGCTAATTTTCTTATTGCTCCTCTTAAGCTTGCAATTGCAGGATTCCTTGCTGCGAAAAACTGTAACTCTTCGGTTTGGAGCTTTTCCCAAGGAGGATTTCCTAGCACCACATCAAATCCCCCACTCCAGCCCATTTCCTGTTGATGGGCCTCTTCTTCGTGCTTCGGTACCTGAAAGATGTGAGGAAAGGCAACATGCCAATGAAAGAAATGATATTGAGCCTTCAGCTTCGCAACTTCATTCGCCAACCATTTCGGTGCATTTAGAGGATTTTGTTTTATTTTGCGAAAAACTTCTTCAGTCATCAAATACTCGAAGTCACTCACTTTCCTCATTACAAACGCTGAGCACCAGACATCCGCTCTAAATGAGGTGAATTTATATTCAGTTGACTCAAGCAGTTCTCTATGTTTCTGCTGCTTCAGATAAATGTCTGCGAGAGTATCGCCTGGTAAGTCATCCAATTCCTCCATTCGGGCTGCCATCTCTTCCAGCTGTTTCCAAGGCTGAAGTTCTGGGGCATAGACGGTGACGTCCTCTAACCACTCCCATGGACGCTGAGCAGGGTCTACTAGAGTTAACTGCTGCTTTTCACGCTCCTTCTTATTCCGTTTCCTAAATTGACTGCAAACAGACTTGTCATCCCCTTCAATCGGCTTAAACGCCTCATCTGGGATTCCTCTACCTATCAGTCTTGGTGTCGCATTGAGGAGCGAGTTTCCTTGGCGAATATGGTGTTCTATGAATGGCAGGGGTCTTCCTGGTTCAACAGCTTCCATGCAGAGAGCCACTTTGCAGAGTTCGACTGCCATGGGGTTAATGTCAACGCCATAGATGCAGTAACCAATGACATCGCGAATGGCTGTATATCTAGCTTCGGGGGCAGGTTCTTCATCCCCAGTTCTCACTGCGGCTAGTCGTTTAGCAATACGGTGGGCAGCCGCAATCAGAAAATGACCACTGCCACATGCGGGGTCGCAAACCCTTAACGCCAGGATGGCGGCTTCGGGATCTGGCTGTCGAACGGCCTCATCTAACACAGGATCTAATGCTGAATCCAGTAAGCACTGAACTAAGCTATCTGGGGTGTAATAGCTGCCGGTTGTTTTACGCTCATTCCCACCTACCGTTTTCAGCTCAAACGTTCCAGCACTGATATTGAGTTCGGGCTGTAGTTCTAGCAGAGACTCATAGACACTCCCTAATTCCTCAGACTGTAGGTTCTTATAATCAACCGCCCGTCGCCCATGCTGATCGGTGATGAAGGCTAAAGCCCTGACCGCTTTGAGTAAGTCTAAATTGGCAATCTGACAGACTTCTAGATCACTGGTTGCTTCTTCTGACCATAGAAATCCATTCAGAGCGGGTAGAGCTAGCTCAGGGCAACCAGACCGGCTGCTAAGCTTCTCCATTACCAGACGCAGACCATGGAACAGGTCGCTGTGGCGGGTGCCCCGACGCTTTTCTGCCAGGGTGCGCAGGCGAGCAGTGGAGTAATAGAGGGTGTAGCGATCCTTCGCGGCAGGTTCCGCGTTGGGGTCGAGCAGTAGTTCCCGGTCCTCGGCAACGAACAGAAACAGCAGGCGATAGACCAGCCGCAGTAGTTGGCGGTAGTAGTCCTGGGTGGGCAGCTCGCCAGACTGGAGCTTGTGCCGCAGGGTACGGTTAGCCGAGTGGGTCAAAAAGCCCTGGCCCAGGGATGCGATCGCGGCTTCCACCCCATCCCGTAGAGCATCCAAAGCTCGCTTGCCTTGGTCGTCAGCCGTTTTCGACCAGACCTCCAGCCAGCACTGTTCCGGCTTTTCCGCTTCTACCCGCGACTGGTGACACAGCAGCCACAGCAGCACAAAATCGGCATAGACTTCCCCGGCCATCATGGCTTCCAGGTCAAACTCTACATAAGCCTGGCGAGTGAGGCTGGCATTGTCCCGCAGAATTCGCAGCCGTCGCCCATTGGAAACAAACGCCCAAAGGTGATCATCCGAGCGGTTCAAAAACTCCTGCACCAGACTGTGGGGGCTGCTGCGGGCGGCTCCGGCAACGCCAGCGGTGCGCTTATCCAGATCTACCCGGTAGCCCACCAGATGAATTGGCGTGTTTTGCCAGAGGTGGGAGATGGGGTAAGCCTTGCCCTCAATCTCAATGGCGCGGGTGGTGGTTAGCCGTCCGTAGCCCAGCTCCTGGAAAAGCGGCAAAAGGATGCGATCGCGGGTCACTTTGGTCGCCGCGTCTGACTCAGGCAGCCTTTCCAACGCCCCTTGAAAGCTAGCCCAGGCCCCACGCAAACGACTCCAGGAACGGTTGATGGCTTCGTTGAGCTTCTCCCCTTCTAGCAGGTGATAGGCAGCCGGAGTCAGGCCCTTGAGACTTTTTTCACTATCTACAACCCGCTGAAGCAGATCACTGGGAAGGATAGCCCCCTCTGAACGAACCGTCGTAAAAATATTTTTGGCGCGAACTTTCATAGCAGAGTTATTATAGGATGCGAAATCATCAGAATGGCCGTAGATCGATTGCGAGGCTCAGGGAAAGTGGTCTTTCATGGATGCCTCGAGATTCCTGTGGTAAGCACTCCCGGACTGTATGGCTGTTGTTAGCCAATCATAGATGTGCAGGATGCGGGACTTAGTTTGGAAGCAACCCAGCTTTTGTTGATCTTTACGCTTCACAATAGGAAAGCTCTCCAGCATGAAGTCCACATCCTCTCGCTGGATGCTGTAGAGGTGGAAGAACGCTGCGTCAAGTTCAGCCTGGAGCCATGAGCGACGATCGAGATTCCAGGGGAAGGGTGCGGCTTCGTAGCCACAGTCTTTTGCAAATCCCTCCAAATCCCAAGCGGTATAAGTCAACTCTAGAACCCGAGGTAGAATCCAGTCTTCCAGGGTGAGGACGGCATCCCAGGGACAGGGCTGCTGATAGGTGGAAGGTGGCAGGGTCGGCAGTTGGCGAACGATGTAGTCAGACAGGTGATTGCCAGGGGTGCTTTGGCGACAGAAAAAGTCAAAGCAAAAGCTGTTCCAGTTAGCGAGCAGGCTGAGCAGGCCGCCGGGAGTGGCGTCTCGGTAATCTTCTAAAAACACCACTCGGATGCTGCACAATACCGCTGTTTTCGGCAGAACACAGGCAATCATGGTGCGGGTGTTGGTGGCGCTGGTGACATCCTTAAACCCCATCAGCCACTGGTAAGGATAGTCCTTGGGAAGGCGCTGAGCCGTGTCTTGGGGAGATGCCCAGTAGCGGGACTGGGCTAGGAAGTGGGGATCGGTACGCTCTTCATCGGAAATGGCAATGCTGACGCCAGTGCGGAACGTGTTTTTGTCGGTAATACCGGCTGAGCCTTCCCGATGGTTAAAGCTGCTGATCATGCGGGCTTCGTAGCAGCGGATGAGATCTGTCTGGTCGGAGTCAATGGCAGTAGCAGGCTGGAGCAGACCGATATCGGCTGTCTGGCTGAAGAGTCCCTGGGTGATGCGAAGCTGCCAGCGATCGCCCTGGTGATCTGACTGTCCCAGCACGGGAATCGTTTGGTAAACCTGCCTGGCAATAGCAAATTCCCGTTGCGATCGAAAGGTGGGACAGGTCTTGGTGCCGGGGTTGAGCAGGTTGATGTCGTCGAGGGTGAGATGGATGTGGCGATCGCTCTGGGCCAGGTCTTCGATGCGGTGGGCAAAGAACACAAAGTCGGCCTGCTCTACGGGCTGTTGGCTGCCGGTGAGGGTCATCAGGGCAAACCGCATCCGGGAGTCTACGGCAGGGAAGAAGATTTTGGCCCGGTTCTCAAAGTCGTAGTAGCTGACTAAGGCCTTCGACGCCATCAGATCCTGGAAGAAATATTTGGTGGTATCGGCAGTGGCCATGCTGGAAGGCACAATGCAGCCGAGCCTTCCGTTGGGCTGCAGCAGTAGGCGGTTGATTTCGGCAAAGACGGCAAAGGTATTGATGTCGCCCCGACCGCAGAGGGGATACTTGCCCGAATGGTGGATGAAGTGGCTTTCTCCATCAGATTGACGGCAGCGCTCCATGAACTGACCATAGAGTTCGGGATCTTCCGTCTTGAGGGCCTGGATTTTCCGCTTTCGTTGCGTCGCATTCACAGAATTGGAAATATCGGGGCGATAGGCGGCAAACCACTCTCGCTCCTGGACTTTGATGCGCTCCCAGGGAGTATTACCCAGCTCCACATCAAAGCCGCCGGACCACCCGGCCTGCTCGTGTTCAACCGCTTCGGCCTGCTTGGGGACACGGAAAATATGGGCAAAGGCAACATGCCAATGGAAGAAATGGTACTGAGCCTGGAGGTTTTCCACCTCTCCCCAGAGCCAATCAGCCGCATTGTAGGGATTCTGCTTAATCTTGCGGAAGACCTCCTCCGTCAAGGCGTAGTCGAACCCTGGCGTTTTGCGCCAAACAAAAGCGGCACACCAGCTATCAGCTCGAAATCGACTGAAGCGGTACTCGGTGGAGGCAAGGAGTTCTTGGTATTTCCGCTGCTTGAGCTGGACCTGGGCGATGGTTTCATCGGGGATGCCGTCTAGCTCGGCCATCTGGGCGGCCAGTTCTTCCAGCTGTTGCCAGGGTTGGTGTTCTGGCGCATAGGCGGCCATATCCTCCAACCATTCCCAGGGGCGTGTGGAAGGATCAACCAGGGTAAGCTGGGCCTGCTCGCGTTCCCGCTTGTTCTGGCGTTTGAGGTCACGGCAGAGGGCTTTGTCGTCCCCTCGAATGGGCTTAAAGACATCATCGGGAATGCCCCTGGCCATCAGAGCAGGAGTGGCCCCAATCAGAGAATTCCCCCATTGAATATGGTGTTCCAGGAAGGGCAGCGGTTTCCCCGGTTCCATAGCCTCCATCCATAGGGCCACCTTACACAGCTCTACCGCCATGCGGTTCACGTCTACCCCATAGATGCAGCGGCTAATGACCTGGCGTAGAGCAGTACGGACGGCATCGAGTCCTGGCTCTTCGTCCCCGGTGCGAAGGGTAGCTAACTGCTTGGCCATCCGTTGGGCCGCAGCGGTTAAAAAGTGGCCGCTACCACAGGCGGTGTCGCAAATTTTAAGGTTGAGAATGGCGGCTTCTGGGTCTGGCTGACGTGTAGCACTGTCTAAAACCGGATTCAGAGTGGTTCGGAGCAGGGTTTGAACCAGGCTTTCGGGGGTATAGTAGCAGCCGGTGGTCTTGCGGCGATTGCCTTCGACGGTCTCAAGCTTGAAAGTTTTGGCATCAATGTTGAGGTAGGGATGCAGCTCTAGTAAGGATTCGTAAATGCTGCCCAGCTCGCGGGATTGGAGATTTTTGTAGTCTACGGGGCGTCTGCCATTGCGATCGCAAATAAACGCCAGTGCCCGAACGGTTTCCAGTAGGGCTGAATTGGCGAGTTGACAACCATCAAGCGCAGGAGTGGCCTCATTCGACCACAGGAAACTGCCTAAAGCTGGCAGCCCCAGCGCAGGGCAGCCTTCGCCCCCTAGATGCTGCATGACCACCTGAAGCCCCAGATAAAGGTCGTGGTGACGGGTTCCGCGATGGCGATCGGCCAGGGAGCGCAGACGATTGACGGAGTAGTAGCGCTGATAGCATTCCTTAGCTTCTGGTGCAGCGGCGGGGTCTAGTAAAACGTCCCGGTCTTCAACAACAAATAGGAACAGCAGACGATAAACCAGTCGCCTGAGCTGGTGGTTATATTCCTGAGCTGACAGTGCTCCAGTTTGCAATAGCCGACGCAGCTCCTGATTCGCAGGGTGGGAGAGGAATCTCTGCCCTAAAGTCGAGATGGCAACTTCTACGCCTTTGCGGAGTTGCTCCAGTGCCCGCGTGCCTTGGGAGTCCGCAACCTGAGACCATCGTTCCAACCAGCACCTGCTAGGCGACTCTGATTCTACCCGCGATTGATGACACAGCAGCCAGAGCAGTACGAAATCAGCGTAGACTTCACCAGCCATCATGGCTTCCAGGTCAAACTCGACGTAGGCTTGTCGGGTCAAGCTAGCGTTATCGCGCAGGATGCGAAGTCTACGGCCATTGGCAAGGAAAGCCCAGAGATGCTGGTTGGAACGATTGAGCAGCTCTTGCACCAGGCTATGGGGGCTACTTTTGGCCGCACCAGCAATCCCGGCGGAGCGTTTATCCAGGTCTACCCGGTAGCCAACGAGATGGATAGGCGTGTGGTGCCAACCGTGGGAGATGGCATAGCGTTTGCCACTGATCTCGATCGCTGAGGCTGGGGGCAGGCGACCATAGCCTAACTCTTGAAATAGCGGGAGTAGAAATTTTTCACGGGTCAGGCGGGTAGCGGCATCGTCTGAGGAGAGTTGGGTCAGGGCATGTTGGAAGTTGACCCAGGCACCGCGCAGCCTGCTCCAGGAGCGGTTGATGGCTTCGTTGATGCGATCGCCTTCCAGCAGGTGGAATGACCTAGCATCCAACCCATCCAGGCCTTTATCTCCACTGACAATCCGCTGGAGCAGGTCACTGGGGAGAATGGCTCCTTCTGAACGGACAGTGGTAAAGATGTTCCTGGAATGGCGCATTGTCAAACTTTAGACGCTAAGTTTTCGGGACTGGCATGAACATATAGATACCTAAAACATCAGGGGGGAGTTGTGGCTCCACTCGGTAGCGAACACCCTTGAGTTTGGCTGCGCTGCGGACTCGGCGATGAGCCTCAAGTAAATCATTCCCTCGCTGCTGGGCTACAGATTCAAGGTGGGGACTGAGATGGTCGAATTGATCGATCACTTTCTGTAGAAACGTTGTGGCCTGGTCGGCACTAATGTTGCCGTCCGGAGTGGCCGTCAGGAGCTTCTCTGCCTGACCAGGCTCAAGCCATTCAGCCTTTTCCGGAGAGCCCGTAAAGGCTAGTATTTGGCAGTCTTCTGCCAGGAGCGGGTTTTCCTCGTCTCCCTGCTTGGCAATGATGTGGAAACGAAAACGGGTCAGGAGTAGCGTAGTGCGGCGGCTTACCTGATTAGTCCGAATCACCCCACAGCGACGGGCCACACTGTCCACCATGGGATCCAGAGCTGTATCCATTACGTGGGTTGCCAGACCTTCCACGATGGGATGGGTCCGGTTCAGGTAAAGCTGACCATCTTGAATAGGGAGTTCGAACCGAGCCTGGAAGGATTCCTGCCCGCCAACAGCATCCTTCAAAGCCTGGGGCGTTTCTGACAGGTCGAACGCTAATGCCTTGGTCGGTGTTTCACTGACGACCGCTTGATGAACTTTGAAGGCGGCTTCGGTAAAAGCGGCGACATCGACGCTAGAACCAATGGCTGAACGAATTGCTTGCAGCTCTCGAACCACGTCTTCGACCTTGATGGTTTCTTGAGCAAACATGGTGCGCGATCGCTTCTCTCGTTCCGACGCAGCTTCCCACTGGCCGAAAAATTGATCCTTTTGTGGTTTGAAGAAGTCTTCGTCAAAGAGAGAAAGCTGGTCAGAGACGTTAGAAGACTGTTCTCGCAGCAGTAGCCCTTCGAAGATGGCTTCAACCAGTTGGTCAGTATCGACGGGCACGGGCACCGAAATGCCCAAAGAACTGCGGATAGAGCGGTGCTTGCGAATCAGAACATTCAGAACAATGCCGTCAATCTGGTTGTCAGTGCCGTAATAGGTCAGCACCCGCACTTTATCTTGGGGTTGGCCGTAGCGGTCTACTCGGCCTTCACGCTGCTCGTGGCGAGTGGGGTTCCACGACAGGTCGTAGTGAATAACGGCGTTGAAGTGGGCTTGAAGGTTGATGCCCTCACTCAAGCAATCGGTACAGACCAGCACCCGCTGGGGCGACTGGGATAACTGCTCTACCCGTTCTTCCCGCTCAGCCGGTGGCAGGGTACCGGTAACAGCGACCACCTCAACCCCGCGCAAGGTATTTCTTAGCTCGTCTGCCACATACTCAGCGGTGGGGATAAACCGGCAGAAGATAATGGTTTGGAATCCATCTTTGAGGAAGTCTTTGGCCAGGGCGATGATTTTTTGGAGTTTGGCGTCTTTCTTGCCCTTCAACCCCTCTGCTTCGCGGGCCATGCGCAGTATGCGATCGCGGTGGCGTTGGACATCGGTGGTGAGTTCGCCGATATCGCTACCAGGAACCACATCAAGCCCTTCTTTGGCGTCATCCTCCATCAAATCCATTACCGCCCGGCGACCGATTTCATCGGCTTCTTCGGGGGTTTGGGTGTCGAGGGTGTCGGCTCGGTTGCGCAGGGTGGTGGCAGCAGCAGCGGGGCTAGAGGCAAGAGATCGCAGCAGCCCCAAGGCCGACCACCACCGCACCCGCTGTCGGTGACGGTTGCCCCCATCGGGATCTTGAACGGTTTCGCGAGCGTAGTTCAGAATGCGGTCAAACAGCTTTTTGTACTCGGGGGATAGCGCATAGGTCTCCTCGGCCTCTAAGCGAGTGGGAAAGGGGGTATCGGCATCCAGGTAAGTGCGAATGTCGCCCCGGCGGCGCTGGACAAAGTGGGCCGCCACCCGGCGGCGGATAGCTTCGTTGTCTTTGCCGCCCAGCTCTTCAGGCAAATCGGCAAAGTCAGGATTAAGCAAAGCCAGCAGCGACCGGAAGGCGGCTTCTTTACCGCTATGGGGAGTGGCTGTCACCAAAATGAGATGGCGATCAGGCGCATCGGCTAAACCTTTGATGAGTTGGTGCCGCTGATGCTTACCGCTTCGACCTTCCCCGGCAAAGGCACATGTATGGGCTTCGTCTACAATCACCAGTTCGGGACAGGTGCGCAGAAATTCATCTCGCCGGTGCTCTGACTTAATGAAGTCGGTCGAAACAATGACGTAGGGATAAAGGTCAAAGAGTGACTGCCCCAAGCGGCAGTTGCGCTCTAGGCGGGTGGCGGTGCTGGGCAGCACCAGTTCGGCATCGATATGGAATTTGCTCTGAAGCTCTAACTGCCACTGTTCGGCCAGGTGGGGCGGGCAGAGGATAGCGAGGCGATCGACTTCGCCGCGATCGATCAGTTCTTTGGCGACGAGGGCGGCTTCGACGGTTTTGCCGATACCTACGTCGTCGGCAATGAGCAGGCGCACGGGCTCTAGCTTTAGGGCCATAAGTAGCGGTACGAGCTGATAGGGACGGGGCTCAACGGCTAGTTTGGCAAAGGACCGGAAGGGGCCAGCACTGGAACGGAAACCGAGGCGCACGGCATCGCGCAACATGCGGCAGGAGCGGTAGTCACCGAGTTTTTTGGGGTCGGGTAGCTCGAACTGGGCAGGTTCGACGGGCTCCAGAGGGAGAAAGATGCCGGTAACTTCATCTTCGGTGCCACCCAGGGGGCGAAGGATGAGCATATCGTCGGTGGAGTCGGGGAGGACGACCCACTCGCGATCGCGAGCTTTGACTAGGGCACCTACAGCAAACTTCATAATGAAACTCCCGATAGGCCCTCTAAACTCCCCAGAAAACAGCTTGGAGACCC
This sequence comes from Leptolyngbya iicbica LK, assembly GCF_004212215.1. Taxonomy (NCBI): domain Bacteria; kingdom Bacillati; phylum Cyanobacteriota; class Cyanophyceae; order Leptolyngbyales; family Leptolyngbyaceae; genus Leptolyngbya; species Leptolyngbya iicbica. The sequence continues at coordinate 722,024 of NZ_QVFV01000002.1, read as the reverse complement.
AACCCAATTGATAAACAGCTCATCTCTAGCTCGTGTCAGGCTCACGTACAGGAGTTGCTTCTCTCTTATCAAAACGTCTTTCTGTAGTTGGGCATCTTCAGTTCTATCGACGAGATATCTCAGCGGTACCTGGTCATCCGATACATTCACCACAAACACCGCCTTAAACTCCAACCCCTTAGCCCGGTGCATCGTCCCCAAATTCACTGCCGACTCCCGTGCTGCCCCCTTCCGCAGGTTATGGCACTTGAGCCCAGCTTCCTTCAATGCACTCTCAAGCTGAGTAATCGCCTTGTTAGTACGAGCAAAAATAGCCACCTCTTCCGGGGCTAACCCCTCCTGAGTAATTGCTTGGATTTGCTTCACCAAGAACTCCTGTTGTTGCTCCTGGGTATCAAATCCCTTCATGACCGGCTCGGGTCCACTCAAAAGACTGACCGTTCCCTTACGGCTCTGCTGTCCGCCATCCATGTCATCGCTCTGGTTACCCAGCATGGTATCGGCGAACTGTCGAATTTGTTCCGTAGTGCGGTAGTTGATCCGGAGAATATGAGACCGTCCCCGCACATCCACCCCAAGCGCCTTGAGGCTAAACGGGGTGCTGTAAATCCGCTGTCCTCCATCGCCTACCAAAGTGAGAGAATCAGCCTCTTCCCCTGCTAATGCTGCCAGCAGCATAATCTCCTGGGGGCGCAAGTCTTGCAATTCATCTACGATGACGGCATCGAATGGGCTTTCAACCTTCCCCGATGTGACTAACTTCCTAGCTAAGCGGCAAATGGAGGGGTAATCCATGCAACCCTTCTCATTCAGGGTTTCATACACCCGCTGAAAAATCTGCCAGACCTGCTTTCGTCCCTTAACCGTTAACGGAAAGCCCCGACCTGTGCGGTTAGCACTACGGTAGTCATCCCAGGTGGTAACGCCCTGGTTCTGAATCACCGTTTCCCATTCAGTTTTCAGCAAGTCGGGTTCTAGAGGACAGATACCAGGATGGTAATACTCATTAACGAGCTTCCAAATCTCGTCGTTGTTAATGGGATAAAGATCCGAATTCGCTGTTTTGGCTAAAGCTAGCCCCTGGCTGTGAACCGTCGTTACCGTAATGCGCGATCGCTCCTCTGAGGTACACAGCAGATCCAGGTTGTGCTCGATGTTTTCACACAGGGTCGAAACATAGCTGGTCAAAAAGACCCGCTTACCCTGCCGCGCTAGATGTCGGGCTCGGTGCATCGCCACCACGGTTTTGCCCGTTCCGGCAGAACCGGAAACTTTGACAGGGCCAGCGAAGCTGCCTGTAGCCAGCTTTTGTTGGGAAGGATGTAGGAACGCCACCCAGGTTGCCAGGGGAGCCTCCAGCATTTTCATCAAGTCGTCGTTGTTCTCCATCACAAAGAAACGACGCCTGGTATCTTGACTGGCGGTGATGGGCTGGTTTTGGGCGATCGCAACTGGAGGCGTGACAAATTCGCCCTCCGCCAGTTTCAGCAACCGTTCCCCCACATCCTCGGGCAGCTTAACAACGACTTTCCAGAGGTGGTCCATATGCTGAACTTTGCGGATAGTGGGTAACCAATCAGTGGGAACGCCCAGGCTCTCCAGGTAATCATTGTCATGGTCATCAAAAAGGCGGGGGATTTCAGGAACAAAATATTGAACCTGCTGCTCCACTACATCGGGCGACTCAACAATTTGCAGTGCTCCGGTTTTGGGGTGCCGGGCGATCTGACGAGTCTCAGCCCACTTATACGCATCGTCATGGTGGTCTGCATGGAGCACTGTCCAGATGTCACTGTCTTTGTGGACAATGGCTCTCAATTCCTGGCTGATGCGGCCTGACCAGAGGTTTTCGTTCTTGGTTTGGGTGACCCGCTCCAAACTAAGACTGGGATGAGCTGGGTTTTCGATAAACTTAGCCAAAAACTTCCACACCCGCTTCGCATCGTTGGAATCAAGGCGGGCGACCGCAGCTGGGAGGGATTGGTCAATGAGTACAGGCATAGTGTTCCTCCTCAGCTATTTAGCAGATGGTGGGTAATGTCGAGACGGCCCATGCCTTGTTTGCGATCTAGCCGTAGTGCCTCGCCTTCCTTATGAATGCGAATATGCCAGTACATGCGGTCATCTTTTTCTGTCGTCCAAAAGTCGTCTAACCAGGAAGACAAATCTTGAAAGGGCACCAGGATGGTTTGTTCAGGTAAGCCACAGCCTAGAGCCACGTACCCCTGGTCGAAGTTCTCCAAAAATTCTTTTTGAGAGGGGTGAAACGCAAACCAGTAGGAGGGCGTCCCGTTGTTTTCGTGAGTTTTAGAAATGCTGCAAACAACAGCCGTTGAGCCATCTTCAGTCACATATGCGGTTCGTGATTTTGAAAGCAGAGATAGCCCCAAAACTTGAGAAACCCGCTCAATGCAATCTGGATGAAACCCAACGGGAGGTTCTTTGTCAGAATCGTCAGGTTCGCCAACTTCAGGCTTTTCAATAGGGTCGGCCAACTGCGTCTGCTCTTGTAGAGCAACCATGATGCTTGCCAATCCACCCTCCGGTTGATTGCTATCAATCAGCACAACCCTTGTCCCCGTTTGCTCTAAAGCTGCCTTAATGGTCCCTGCCGATGGTTCCTGGCTGTCTACCAGATGTAGAACTTTATCGTTCTGCCTTACTTCTGCCAGGTAAGCGCCGACGACTACCCCACTGGCTTCCACATCGCCACCGGCTTCAATAGCGATACCCTCAAGCCTGGAAAGCGCTTGCAGGAAAGCATGCCACTGAGAAGAGAAGAGGTCATAGTCCACAGAACCACTCTCGTCTCGCACAATAGTTTTACCTATGGCTTGACCAATGCGGTCTAACAATGCAGCTTTTCGAGCGCTGAAAAAACTTTCAAAATCGTTAGCCCTGAGGGCATCTGAAGCAATCAGATGCTCTGTTAGGATGGCATCCATCCTTTCCTCAGAAATTTCCGCACTTTTTTGTAAGGTGGCAAGATATTTGCTGGGAGGTTTGTTGCTGATCCGTTTGTTAGTCCCTGCAGAAAGGGGCGTTTTGTTGATAACGCTGTCGTAGCGTTTGGCATCTAGACCAGCTTTGCGGCACCAGTCCTGAGGAAAGATATGGTGAATGTCGATTTTCTCGTCAAAGTAAACCTGCTCATTGATAGGAATGCCGGAACGAAAATCGGGGGCACCATACTTCATTAACAGCGCATAAATGCCTTTATAAGCTGCACTGTTTCGGGTTCGTAAGCCGAGCAGTCGGCTAGGAATAAAGTTCGCGACCGCCACCGTGTCTGGCTCTGGGGCTCCTTCTACCCAGGCCAAAACCTCCGGCAAATCCTTAGCAAGACGACTTTCGATGGCACTTCCGTAAAGCTCTCCAAAAACCCCACACCAGTACCAGCGGATCAATTTTTCCCTCACTCCGTGGTTGAGGGCTTTTTCGCCCAACACCGTGAAGATGGCTGCTAGGGGAACAAGCTGGGTTTTGTAGGGAATGTCTCGGGCAGTAAAAATCCTTTGCCCGTGGAGTAGCTTGGCCGCCTCTTGAAATCCTCGGGTAACGGGATTTGCCCAGGTTTGATATTCCTCTAGCGTCAACCGCAAGATATCCCGTCGCTTACAGCTGATGCCAGGGGCCTTTTCGGGGAGAGTGCCGGATGTGATCGCGGCTTTCTGCCGCTGTAACGAAGCGACCAACGTCACCGACTGCAAGAAGTCAGTACTCTCGATATATTCCAGAATCCGAAATTCTGTTAAGCGAGCCTTGCGATCGGCCCAGTCTTGGCGCAGCAAATAGTCTTCAGCGGCAAAGGTCGCCGTCAATAGTTCAAAGACAGTTAGGGAAACCCCGCCTGTGTTTACCTTCTCAAAGACCTGGCAGACTGCTTCCTTGGGTGTTTCCTTTCCGAGGGAAATCACAGGTACCTGATACTGCTCAAAGCGTTTGATAATTTCCTTGTTGAACTGGCTGAAGAGTTTGATTTTGTCTTTGTCGTAGTCCCAATATTCCTGGTGTCCCTCCTGCCAATTGGAACAGTCAAAGACCTGGCTGATAGGGAATAAGCCCCGTTCATGTTCTTTCCCCGGACTGGAGTAATCTTCAATCACTTCCCCCCGAAAATTCTTGACTTGCCGAGTGTCGGGCAGGCTAACAACAGCATCTTCCCGTTCCACATTGGGATTCAATGCTGCTTCCATATCAAGGTAATACCAGCGGTAAATCGGTCGCCCGCGTAAATCGCGGGTCAGCACTGGGCGTTCTGCGTTAAGTGCCTGAAACAAGGAGGTTAAACGCTGCTGGCCATCAAGAATGAGGCGATCGGCCTCAACCGGTGAGGAGAGCTGCACGCCTTCAACGGGTCTGGCCTTAAATTTCACATCTTCATTGCCAGTCTGAAGCATCATGACCGCACCAATCGGGTAAGACAGGGAGATGCTAGCCAACAGGCTCCGAACATGTTCGTCGTCCCAAACCCATCCACGCTGAAAATCAGGGAGCTGAATGTCGCCTTTGCGAATGCTTCTGAGCAGGTCAGCAAGCCCTTCTTTGGTGCTGTCAAAGGTCGTCATCGTCGTCATGGCGGGTCTCCCTGAAAGCTCGCTTTAAGGTTTTGGATAAGTTGGGGATCTTCAGATTGGGCGACTAAAACGGCAAAGCCCTGAGCCTTCAAGAGTTCTGCGACAGTCTCAAGGTCTGGTTGCTCAGCGTCCACTAGACGTACAGAACAACCGTTGACTGAAACCTCAGCCAGGTACTCACCAAGGACACGCCCACCATCGGCTACGTCCCCACCAGCTTCTACCTGCCAATCCTGTTCCTGAGCCAGTTGTTCCATGATGGGCCGCCAGCGGGCATCGAAGAGATCAAGGTCAACATGCCCGTCACGTTTGTTGTTCCCATTGTTCTTAGCAGTATTAGAACTGACAGATCCTTCACCAAACACACCGGGATATCTCTTAAGGATTTCCACCCAATCTTCTCGGTAGTCAAATCGAAGCACGGTGTAACCAAAATCCTCCAAACAGTCAGCCTGCTTCTGGTCCCGCTGGTGTCGATCCGGAAAATCATGATGAGGACCATCTACATAAATCACCGTGGCGTTATCTCGATATAGAAAATCAGGCCGAGTTCCACAGTCTGGAATCAACACCTGAGCCTCCGAAGGCAAGCGATATCCCCGCTCCTGGAGGTACTGCAACCACTCCCGCTCCAGGCCTGAGTCAGCCTTATTCAGCAATCCATCCAAATGCTCAGTCCGCGACTTCGACGATGGGGAAGCCAGCACCTCAGCTTCCGTTAGCTGCATCAGAACATCGCGAATTCTCTGACGATCCAGCAGGGCATGGTCTCGCTGGTTGCTGTAGTTCATCAAGCAGTCATAGCAGGCGGCTTCGCAGTTTTCCTCCGACTGCGGTCCATGGCCCAGGTCCTCACCCGTTTCAGGGTCAAAGTGACAAACTTCCAACGCCGCTTTAGCCACAGAAGCCAGCGCCGTTGGGTCATTCAACAGCCGCTTCAAAACACCGGCCCCACCCTCAGCCGATTCGTAGAACAGAATCAGCCGTCGATCATCGCGGTTTGGCAAGGGTTCCGCAGCCAGTTCATTATCTTCAAGCTGGTAAGTTACCTGGATGGCCTGTTTGAGGGCCGCCTGTAATGAGGCCATTTGCTCTGGTCTGAGGGAACCCTTTGGTTCAAACAGCAGACTGTTGCGATTGTCCTGCACATAGGGAATCACCCTGGACGTGCGCGGGGATAGGGGATCGGAGACATCCTCGTCTTCGGTCGCCTGTTCGTTCTTAGCCCAGTAGCCCCGTTCAATATCGAGCACAAAGCCAAACTGCTCCTTGTTCTTGCGGCGAGCCCATCCCAGGTTAATGCGCCATAGCTCTGCATTTTGGGCATAGGTCAGCTTGGCCAGATCTTTGCCTTTCCGTTTCACCGTGGCGACCTGGTAGGAGGGATGCCCATCTCGCTCTGGGAAGCGAACTCCCGTACAGAGGTCGTAGCCCAGGCGCAGACGTTCTTCTTCGTCAGAATTGATTTTGTCGCGGCGTTTGGTGGTGACGTTCTGCAGCCGGAAGAGTGATCGCAACGACGTACTCAAATCTGCCGTACAGCGTTCACATTTATCCAGCCCGACCCCGTCATTGACCGGATGTAGATAGCCACAGCGGGGACAGGGCTTCACTTCGCCCAATGACAGGGTGCCCTCGTCTCCTTCCACCGGTAAAATGACCCGATTAATCAGATACTTCGATCCCTCGTGGTACACCACTGAACGAGGACCAAATTCGGATATGGCCAGGAATCGGGGACGAGATAGGTACTCCTCCCGACCCTGACGCATTCGCCGTGCCGGAATGTAGGCCGACAGGGGTAACCGGGGGAAGTTATAGCCTGGCAAGAATCCTTCGCTGGCGAAATAGCGGTAGCTGTAGAAGTCTGATTGGGCCAGGTTGTCAGAAACCGTCAGCAGCTCCAGCTGAGCTTCCGCTTCTCGCCGTAGCCGTTTGGCCTGGTCCTTATCTCTGGCCGGACGAGAGGCATCCTGAATGATTCGGTTCTGAACATTGAACTGCGCCAGGGCTGCCCGATAGAGGTCTCGCCAGCGCTGGCAGGTATTCTCAAATCGTTGAGCAATTTGGGTGAAGACATTGTCCAGCCACGTGTCATTGAACAGGCTGGAGTCATCCATCTCCGCTTGCAAAGTATCCAGAATGCGCTGAGCCCGTTTTTTCGCACGTTTTTTTGCTCCCACATTATTCAACTTTGCCTGAACTTCTTCTTGGAGCTCCAACGTTGGAGCGTCATCTACCAAATCCAACTGGAGAATATCTTTTAACGATGACCCTAAATTGAGATCTGCCTCCGCCAACCAAACTGCGTGCAGGTGGGCTCGAATTAAGTCTTCGTTGCTCAGATCCAATCGGGGCGGGGTGACGGCTCCCGTTACCATGCGATCGGGACGTTTGAAGAAGTACTGGTCGTGGGAGCTACCCGTTGAACAATAGGCAAACACCAGGGCCGGTTGGCCACTGCGCCCGGCTCGGCCACTACGCTGGGCATAGTTGGCAGGGGTAGGGGGAACATTTCTCAGGTTGACCACGTTGAGGTCGGCAATGTCTACCCCTAGCTCCATGGTGGGAGAACAGTAAAGGATAGGCAGATCCCCGGTGCGGAAAGCTTGTTCCCGCTTTTCCCGTTCATCGGAGGGGACCTGGGCGGTATGCTCACGGGCTTCCAGACCTTGAGTCGTGGCCGCGATTTTGCGATAGAACTCAACAAAGAATTCATTGGTGCGGCTGCCGCCCTCTGGCAGCTGGGGCACACGAGTGGGGTCATGGAAGGGAGTAGTTCCATCACCCACCGTCCACTGCAGAGCGGAAGCCACCAGTTGATAGCCCGGCACCTCCCCATCCTTTTTCGGGGCGAGTACCTCTTCAACAATGCCCGCGATTTTCAGCCCTTGCAGCAGTCCCCGAATAATCTGGTCCGTATCCTCTAGCTTGAGCCTCTCGCCAAAGTTGTCGAACGTGCTGGTGCGCCGCAAGTACTGACCATAGCCACTCCTCGATGACAGGAAAACGTTGCCCCCAAAATCTTCTCCTTGCTTAAAGGAACGGGGAAATAGGACCGTGGCGTAGTTCAGGGTCTCGTTTTCGTCCAGCGCCCAGGGGTCTTTCAGCCGTTGAGAGCTGCGCTGTTGGATGCGCTCCTGGTAGCGAGTATCTAAATAATCAACCTTGATGGCCAGCTCCCGTCGCATAAAGTCGAGCAGTACTTTAGCCACCTGCACGCGGGTTTCCGGAGCGGCAGTGACTAAAGCCGGATGGCAGGCCTGCCAAATGTCTTTGTCCTGGCAAACATCTTCCAGAGAAAGGTACTGAATCTCTAACAGGCCGCACTGCTCCAGGTTGGGGGAGGTGATGCGCCATCCCCGACGCAGGTCGAGGTAAAGCCGGTAGCCCAGTACATCCCGAAGGGCCTGCTGGGTATCTTTTAGGGCCTGGTATTTTACAGCTGAGTCACTGGCATACAGATCTAAAGGCAGATTGAGGGCATCGAACACCCGTTGGGGCAGTTCGTCGTGGCGGAGCCCGTCTGTACTGGCTCGCTCAACGGCTTTGTAGAGGGCTGCCCGTAGGAGCCCCACTTCAATGAAGTCGTTGAAATGCCCGGCCTGCAGCGAGGCATCCTGGCGGTTATCGGTAAAGCTGAGGAGTTTCTTCGCAGTTTCCGTCAGGGTAGAGCCCTTGAGTTTCAGAACTGAAGAGAGAGTGAGGATTGTCGTTGCGGTACTCCGCCCTTCTGATCCTAGAGACGCTAATTTCGCAAAGTCGGAGCGCTGGCGGCTGCCGTAGGAGACACCGCAGTTCAGGCAGAACCGAAAAGGAGTAGGCAGAAAGTGGCCTAATAAGTCGGGTTCCCCAATAAACCCATCGGCTTTGAAGTGCATGGGTTCAGGCAAATGCTTTTTGCGAGACTGGCGCACCCGTGGCCCTCGGGTAGGATGTTCCTCAATCCAGTCTTCTGGCAGTAAATCCAGCATGGCTTCTGGATCGATCGGCCAGGGTCTTCTGGTATTGAGATAGAGAAAGCCAGACTCGCTGACGTTGTCGTTTTGGGTATCAGATAGCTCACGGGGTTCTAGCTTGGCCTGATCGACCGCAAAATCATGGGTGCGCCTGACGGCGTAATACTCTTGACCACACTCGCGGCAAAATACCAGCGGCAGCAAAATGCGGCTGCGATCGCCCGGCACAAACTGCTGGGCCTGAAGGGTAATATGGCGCTCATCTTCGGTGCGTAAGGATGCATAAACCGTATCGCCTTTGCTGATGAATTGGTGCAGCCGGAAAGCAAAGGGGGCGATGCCCGTCTCAGTTTTTTTGACCTGGTGACCCACCAGTAAGCCTTGTTTAATGGCCTCAATACACGTATGCCCTTGTTCCTTGGGCAGACCAATTAACTTTCGTAAAGACTCAGCGGCTCCTTGGTCACCCAAAAGGCTTTGGGGCTTTGCCCGAACCAGACGCCCGGTTTCTGGCTCAGGTTCTACCCCAAAGATGCCCTCAATCCAAATAGAGAGGGGGTCTTGGATGAAGGCGTCATACTCGCTGGAGAGGGGAGTGGGTGAATAGATAATCCGAGCTTTCAAAGCCTGGATAAAGGCAGGATCTTGAAAATCTCGGTCGGGAGAAGCCCGTTTTAGGGTTTCACCAATGATGTGCTCTGGTTTGACGGTAGTGCCAAAGAGCTGAGTAGCGACCTTCGCTACCTCGACTTGCTGTTCTGCATAGGTGCCGCCGCTGGCGAGGGTGGCAGAAGTACCGACACACTGAAGGCTATCGGCGGCCATGCGTTCTCGCACCCGCCTGACCAGCAGGGCAACATCTGCCCCCTGGCGACCCCGATAGGTGTGGAGTTCGTCTAGCACCAGAAACTGCAGTCCCTGAGCCGCTTCAATTAGCTTGCGCTCCTTAGGACGGGTCAAAATCAGCTCCAGCATGACGTAGTTAGTCAGCAGAATATCCGGGGGATTGTTGAGAATCTGTTGCCGTTCGTCTTCTTTTTCTTGTCCGGTGTAACGCTCGAAGGTAACTGGGGCTGAACCTTCGGGATAGCCATCCTGTAAGAATTTTCGGAGTTCTCCGGCCTGGCTATTGGCCAGGGCATTCATGGGGTAGACCACGATGGCTTGAATGCCTTTTTCAGAACCCCGCTTCAGCACATGGTCTACGATGGGGATGATGTAGGATAAGCTTTTCCCTGAGCCGGTGCCGGTGGTTAAGACATAGTTGTGGCCTTCTGAAGCTGTCAGCACGGCATCGAGCTGATGCTTATGCAGCGTGAGAGGATTTCCCTCGCCGCCTGTTTGAGCTTTTTTGACCCTAAAGATAGAAGAACATTCTTCGTGAAGAATTCCGCGAGCAACTAATTGATCAACTCTTTCACCCGGTTCAAAGGAAGGATTGAGTTGAATCAATGGTTGTGGCCAAAGAACCCCCGACTTGAGCTTCTCTTCGACGTGTTGCTTGATGTGCTCGTCTCGAATCTGAATGAAGCTGGTAACGTACTTGCTGTAGTCGCCAATCAGACCATCGCGGAAGTCAAAGATATTCATTGGGGATTAGACCACTAAGCCCTTAAGTTGCGATCCTTCATTTACTTAAGGTGCCCACTATTATTGCTCAGCCATCAAATGAAATCCTTGAAATTACGCAGAACTCTAACCTACCTTCATGCTTCAATCGAAGGCTCATGTTGAATCCCCTTTGCCTTGAAGTCTTTTTGTAGTAACTGCCGAATTAGAGCAAACCGCTGGACATCTTGTTGCGTTAACCAGGAATCAATTTCATACAATGCTTGTCCGTTCTCATGCTGAGTTCGCAGCATCAGAATCGTCTCTGGCAGGTGATGAGCATCGCCTTTGAATTCGATGTTCAAATTCCGACCCCGCTCCACAATCGTGTAGAACTGCTTACCCTCAAATACTCGCTGTCCCCGAGGCTGTTCCTGGCAACACCGTTCCAAGAGCAGCACAGCAGTCCCCGCAATCTGTTCCTGGGTCTTGCGGTTGACTGGAATGGGAGTCCTGGGTAGCGGCAGATTCACGTCAGGTCATTGATGAAGGGATTCAGCCCCGCCATGATGGCGGCATCATCTCCCAAGAACTCTCGTAGCTGCTCATCCACGGGACCAGCAACAGAAGAAACCTGAGTGGATATGTTCGAGACAATCTCCGCTTTATCAGACTCTAGTTTTCTGAGTGAGGCAGAACCATTGACGTACGCTGGGGCAGCAACTTGGATGTCTTGTCCTGGATAAGGTAGAGAGCTAAGGCTAGTTGGGCTATTGGATATGACGTCCAAGGACAGCAACTCAGGAAGGAACTGTTCTTTGATTTCCAGAATCTGAGACGTCAACTGCCGAATCGATCGCATTGCTTGCTGCCGGACCTTATCCTCTGAAGCTGCCATTGCTGCCATGGCAAAGGGGCTATAGAATCCGTTTAACGCTGATCGCGTGCGAGCATGCAGGTCATGGCGCGATCGCCCCCGACAATAGTCGATAACAGCCACATCCAACTCATCCTGGCTGGAGTACTGAATTCGGGCTTTGGTTCTGAATGCTGGGGTCATGCTTCCAAGTCCTTGTTTTTGGTGAGCGGGTTGAGGGGATCGCTAACGGGACTGAGCCGGTGCCGTACTGTACATGAATGTTTTGAATAATCCATAGACGTCGGCCCAGCGAACGCTGGTGATCAAGTCCGGCTCTGCTGTTCCCTCCTGCACTCGGAGCACATCCGTCATTTCTGGCCTTAACGTCTCAGCCAAGGTGATCTGCTGAGTGAGTCCCCGGTGATCGAAAAACTGCTCCAACTCTGCACGGATGAAATAGGCTGCTCCTCCACCGACAATCACGTCCACTTCGGCAGATGGCATCCACTCAACCAAGAACTGATTAACTCGCTCCAGGTAGAATTCGCGAGCATAGATGCAGGCTTTAGACAGATCGAGAGCCTCCTGCCGACCAGGAATCTGAAACGTCTCATACTCCTGAAGAATTGCTTCCAGCAAGGCTGGGTCATCAGGAGCGACACCGGGCAGTTCAGTCGCACATTGCTTCAGGTACTCTATAAACCCTGGCCCCTGGGAAGTGCTGTTAGTTTCTTGAGGGGGGCTGCCTTTCTCAAAGGTGAGGATGGAGAGATTGCGGTGACCGAACATCAGAACGACGACGGTGCGATCGCGAATACTGATACCAGAGCGAGCAAGTTGCAATCCCTTTGCTAGATAAAGCCCAGCTCCCTCCGGCTGCATCTCAATTCGCTCTAGCTGACCAGAGAGGACTTTGCCGCGAAAGCTGAAGTCTGAAATCGCTCCCTGAAGCTGGGCTTTGAGTTCTTTCCGATCCTGCCAGTATTCTTCCAGCGGCAAGAGTAATCCGAGTTGAACAGAAAATTCATAACCAGAATTTTCGGAATTCCAACCAGTGAAGGTCTTGTCGGCGATGACGCCGAGGGTTGCCAGGATTTTGTAGACGGCGCGATCGCGTTTGGGAAGTGCTAATCCAGAGTCACCTTTTTGAGCAATCGCGAGTGCCCCAACAGCATAAGTGCCGTTACCAACCGTGATGTAGGCACTATCTTCCGGCTCTTGACTGGTGAGTCCTCCTAACGTGAGGCGATCAAGTCGAGTGGGATTGAGGCGAGCCACTTGCGGAGCCAAGTGCAGTAATTCAGGTTTGTGATGCCAATAAAAACACTTGGTCGCGGAGCTGCCCATGTCGATGTAAGCCTGGATTTTTGCAGTCATCAATAGAGGCCAATAACAACTGTCATCAACAACATGAAGGTATTTAGAAAGCTATGTAATTGCTGAATGACACTCTCATTTTGGCGAGCCGTTTTAATTCACGACTTGATCACGGTTGAATTGTGATTTCTAGTAAATTCAATCAATGACATGATGCAGAGTCCCGAGATGCTTCAGTGTTTAAGCACGGCTTGATCACAACTTAATCACGACTTGGAAAAATTCCGGAAGCTAATACCAGATAAATTGGGTGGTCATTCACGACTTGAGCACGATTCATTTACGACTTAATAACGACTTGCTAGAAATTTCTACTTCAGTCCTTCTAGATTGACTCACTATTGTGATTTTCAAGAACTAATTTCACAGTCTTTCTACTGGTTGAAAGTCGGCTCTCTGCCTGAGCTAAAACTGGAGACATTAGCCTACGGTTCTTGACAGGAAATTCCTGGAAGAGAGTCGAAGGCTATTGAATATTGGGGGCTACGCCACTCCACTGCGTTTCGTCGCTCCGCTTCCACACACCACGCCCAGCCCTGGGCCAGGGGATTCTGGAAACCCCGCTCAGTAAGGGATGCAGTCGTGGTTGGGAATCACCGCTCATGTTCACAATTGACGGAAAGACTGATGGGTAAAGGATTTAGCGTATCGCTGCCCCTGGAAGAGGCGGCAGCGGTGGAAAAAGAGGCCAATCGGCTGGGATTACCGGCTGCCAGCATCATTCGATTAATGATGCGCGATGGCCAGCAGCGCCACGAATTAGAACGCCAAGTAGATGACCTGAAGGCTCGCATGGAGCGATTGCAGCTGCAGTTCCAAGGACTGCAGATTTTGCTGGAGACGATCGCTATGGAGCAAGCTAATGCCCGAGGCCCACAAGCGCTGGAGAATCGGAAGGCGCTGATTCAAGAGATTCGCAAACGTCAAGACCGAGTCGGCGGTTAGGAGGCGGGTCATGCTCAGCCTGACGGTGATCAGCCCTAAACAGGGGGAAACCTACTACACCGCTGAAAACTACTACTCCAATGAGGAGAACCAGGCCAACTCGACCTGGTCGGGTAAAGGGGCCAGATCGCTGGGGTTATCCGGTCAGGTGCAAGGCGAGGCCTTTAAGAATCTGCTTCACGGCAAAAGTCCTCAGGGCGACAAAACCCTGTCGGGGCGGAAGATCAATCCCGAAAAGCATCGGGCGGGCATTGACCTGACCTTCAGTGCGCCGAAAAGTCTCAGTCTGGCCGCGCTGGTTGGGAGCAACGAAGCATTGGAGCAGGCCCATCGCACGGCAGTGGCTCGAACGCTGGCAGTCATCGAGGAGCGGTATGCCCAAACGCGGGTGCGAACGGAGGAGGGGCGCAAGGCGATCGCTACCGGCAATCTCATCGTGGCTCAGTTTCACCACGACACCTCACGCGAAAAAGACCCGCAGTTGCACACCCATTGTGTTGTGATCAATGCGACTCAGCGACCAGATGGGCGCTGGCAGTCTCTGCACAATGATGTGTTGTTCAAACAGCAGAAGCTACTGGGGATGATTTACCAGAACGAATTGGCGGTCGAAGTGCAGCGGTTGGGGTATGCCGTTGAACCCAGGGCCAACGGTCAGTTTGAACTCCAGGGGTATCGACCGGAAGACCTGGAAACCTTTTCCAAACGGCGGGAGCAAATTCTGGCGGCGGTGGGAGAGCAGGCCACGGCCCAGGAGCGTGAGCTGGCTACCCTGATGACGCGGGCACCCAAGGGCAAGGAAATTCCCCGAGAAGAACTGCGGGCTTACTGGCAGGCGCAAGCCGATGTGTTGCATCTGGAGCATCCGCAGCCTCAGGCTCTGGACTGGCAAAGTGATCCGAAAAGATCGGTGCGGGCAGGGCTGAATCATTGCTCCGAGCGGGAAGCGGTGTTCCGGCGAGAGCAGGTGGAGCGCTTTGCTCTGGAGAATCATTTGGGGCAGCAGTTCTTTGAAGAGTTGCAGCAGACGCTCGATGCCGATCCGGAGGTGATTCATACCTACGATCAGCGATTGACCACGCAGACGGCGGTACTGCGGGAGTTGGAGACGATTCGGACGGTGCTGGAGGGCCGGGGACAGGTAGGGGAAATCGCCAGCGAAGATTGGGTGGCAGAAGCACTGGAGAATCAGGGGTTAACGCAGGGCCAGTATGAGGGGATTTTGCTGGCGGCTACAACGTGCGATCGCGTCATCGCCTGGCAGGGGGTGGCGGGCGCGGGGAAAAGCTATGCCCTGAATCAAATCCGCCGGATAGCGGAGGCTCAGGGGTACATCGTCCGGGGCTTTGCCCCCAGTGCGGAGGCGGCGAAGTCGTTGGGGAATTCCGCCCAGATTCAGCAGACGGAGACGGTGGCGGCGTTGCTCTGTGTCCAGCCCCCGGAGACACCCTCTCAGTTTCCCGAGATCTGGGTGGTGGATGAGGCGGGGTTGTTGAGTGCTAAGGATGCCCTGGCACTATTGACGAAGGCCATGGAGCAGCAGGCCCGAGTGATTCTGGTGGGGGACACCCGGCAGTTATCGGCGGTGGAAGCGGGGAATCCATTCAAGAGCTTGCAGCAGGCAGGGATGGCGACGGCTCACCTGAATCAGTCTTTGCGGCAGAAGCATCAGCAGATTAAGGCTGGGGTAGACCTGATTGCAGCGGGCAAGATCACGGAGGGGATTCATCAACTGAAGCCATACATTCATCAGGTCAGTAGTGAGGAGGCGAGGTCACAGGCGATCGCCCGTGACTATCTGGCTCTGACGCCAGAGGAACGGCGGAAAACGTTACTACTGGCAGGGACGAACCGGGAGCGATTGGCCATCACTCAAGCAATTCGGAAAAGCCTGAAGTCAGAGGGGCAGTTAGGCCAGGGCACTCTCATGCAGCGGCTCAAGGCCAAGGACTTGACGACGGTGCAGATGGAGTATGCCCACCACTTTCAGATCGGGGATGTGCTGATTCCCCATGCCAGTTACAAGCGATGGGGGTTGGAGCGGGGACAGCGGTACGAGGTGATTGCGGTGGATGTGCAGCAGAATGGGCTGACTCTGCGGGCTGAGACTGAGCCTGCGGTGCAGGTTGATCCGGCTAGGGTTAGGAAGAAGTCGGTGTATAGGATGGAGGAGATGGAGGTGGCGGTAGGCGATCGTCTCAAATGGACAAAGAATCATCGGTCGCCAACTGGTGTGGGCGTTGGCGGAGCCTATCCGCAGGATACTCGTCTGAAGTGGACGAAGAACCAAGGCAAACAGGGTCGCCGCAATGGGCAGGAGTTTGAGGTTTACGGCGTTGAGGATGGACAGGTTTTGATCCGCTACGACAGTGGGAAAACGGAAAGCCTGAGCGGTTCGGAGTTGGCACACCTCGACTATGCGCTGGTCAGCACGACCTACGGTGCCCAAGGTAAGTCAGCGGAGCGGGTGATTGGAACTTTAGATCAGCATGTGGGGCGGGAGAGTTTTTATGTGACGGTGAGTCGAGTGAAGCATGACTTGAGGCTGTATGCTTCTGAAAATCTAGATCGGTTAATTCTACGAACTGAAAGATCCCAAACAAACGAAAATCCACGCGACTTTCTCCATCCGAGCAGTGTAGAAAACTCAAGAATCCCAGGAATTCTCGATCGTCCTCGGAAAAAAGAACATAGATGGGTGAATCTTGCCCAGCAAGAGCTTTAGGAGATTTCGGAAAAGAACCTCTTAATGTTTCATCAACACGGGAGTCGGCCTGCTACTCTGCCTAAACTGCGGCATGAATACAGTCACGATATTCACCTCAAAATCATGCTGGGAAATGTTTATATGCTCGGTCCAGTAGTTAATGGAATCTCGATCTCCGAAGGTAGGCATTTAGCTGAAGGTGGGCATTTATAAGAATATCGATACAGTCGTAAGTCACAAAAATGGCTGAATGGCAGAATTGGGAAAGTGTGCCATTGTCGGAACGATCGCAGTTGCCCTCTGCGTCGGGTATCTACGTCATCGCGGATGGGGAGCAGACTGTTTGGTATGTGGGCCAAGCGATTGACCTCAAAGCTCGCTGGATGGGCAAAGGTCATCACCGTTACCCTCAACTCAGCCGCGCTCATCGGAAGTTGGGCCAGCGCATCTATTGGCAACCCGTGCCCCTAGCCCGGTTAGACGAGCAAGAGCAGATCTACATTTCACAGTTTGCACCCGAGTTGAACGGTCAAAAGGTCAAGCAATATTTACCTAAAGAGCCGCAAGTCTTTCGTGAAATTAAACGGCTTCTAAAGGCTCTGAACAAACCTACCCAACTCTTTCCTGACGTGAGAGCCGTTGTGCTGGGTGAGTACGCTGCACAGGATGAGACTCGTTGCCTGATGATTCTCGTGACTGTTAATGACCTTTACCTAGTTGATCGATCTGCTCGAAAGCGCCACGCCCCCAAAATCCGCAATGCTTGGACGATGAGAGAATACGACTGTGGCAAAGACGATAGCCAATATGTCCCCTGCCGTATCCCCACCTATCGCTTTTTTGCCTGGCAATTTGAGTTCATATCAGTGCCTGAACTCAACGACCATTTGTGGCACTCGGCGGAGCTGAGAGAGAAAATCCTCGGTACTATAGATGTGTTTGGTGTCGAGGTTCAAGCTTTAAAGAATTTCAGTCTGATAGATGATAGTGATCTGCCCGAAACCTATGCCTTCACTCGGAGCGATGGGCGAAAAATGCTGCAAAATACTGCCTATCTAAAGTTTAGGAGACCACAGTTACGGTTAATCGAAGAAACCGTAAAGGGATAGGCGCGATTCCAATCCTGCCGGAGCCGGTGATTCAACAGTGGTCAGACTCGCTCTTTATGCCTTTAGACATGACGCGAACGGCGATCGCTGCCATAGTTTGGACATATTCTCTCAGCCAATCTCTGAGGAATAGAGACGATGCCTGGAGTAGTTGGTCTTATTAGGCTAATCTCCCTACGCTGGCTGAATATCGAGAATTCCCATCATGCCTTGGTCTTCATGATCGAGGATGTGGCAGTGATACACAGTGCGCCCGATGAAATCCTCAAAGCGGACTCGAATGGTGACTGTTTCATAGCCTTTGAGTCCGACTGTGTCTTTCCAAGTCAGCAGCGTCTCGGGCTGACCGTTCCGTTCGATGACTTGAAAACGGTTGGTATGTAGGTGAAAGGGATGGTCCATGCTGGCTTGGTTGATAATGCGCCAGTCCTCGACTTGGTTGAGGCGAACCTGAGTATTGACCCGATCCATGACGAAGGATTGACCGTTGATAATGAAGCCCGTAGACCCTGCTGTCGAATCGATACCGTGATTGAGCACGAACTCGCGAGTTGTCTGCGGTGCAGGCAGGGGAGCAACGGGAATTAGCTTTTGGGGCATGGGTAAGGGCGAAACGCGATCGCTCGGTTGATACCGCAGGGTCGCCATGACCGCTTGGGTCGGCGGCACGACTCCTGATATCTGTTCAACCTCATCGCCTAAGGACTCCACGATGTTGGCGATGCCGCGATCGTAAGGGAGACTCAAAATTTCATAGTCTTTGGGGTCCCGTTGACCGGGAATCAATAGATCGGCGCGTTCGCCCGGTGATAGTTGTAGCGTATCGAGTTCTGTCGGTTCAGCGATCGCGCCTCGGTCGGTCGCGATTAAAAACCAGGGATGCTCTGGTAACTGGAGCTGGTAAATCCGTGAAGCGGAGGCATTGATAAGCCTCAATCGCAGCAAGCCATTCTGGGGCAGCTTAATGACGGGATTTTGCTGTCCACTCGCTGTCAGGAGGGACCCCTCACGGCCCCATCTTTTACCGAGGGCATGGGGCTCACGCAGTGTATTTTGAGGGTCGAAGTCTTGCAGCATCAATAGAGCCTCTGCCGCCTGACGTAACTCAGGAACGTCATCTAGGTCACCGCGAATAATCAGTGGCCCAGCCAGTCCACCAAACACTTGTGAGGCAACATTGAGGTGATAGTGGGGGTGGTACCAACCCGTGATCGCCGGGTGATTCTGGGGAATCTGGAATTCGTAGGTGTAGCTTTCACCAGGAGCAACCTCGCGAAAGACATCGTCGATTTGAGGTGAGATGTGGAGGCCGTGGTAGTGGAGATTAGTGGGGGCATCCAGTTGATTGGTCAGGGCTAAACGGACGGTATCACCAGCATTCGCTTCAAGGATGGGGGCTGGAACTTGACCGTTGTAGGTGAGTAACTGAAATGCTTTTCCAGCGATCGCGGGTTTCCCTGATTGAGCCTTGAGGGAGAGTTCTAGTAATCCGTCGGTGCTAACAATGCGGCGGAGGGGATTACTTTGGTTGGGAGCACAGCGGAAAAATAACGGTGCACTCGATACAGCGGCCATGAGGCTTAAGAATTGACGACGCTTCATTGTGATAGTTACTCGACCCGAATCATATCGCGCAAACCTAACCAGTTGTAACGACGAATGCCCCAGGGCAGCAATACCAGCAGCATGAGAAATACCATTGAAAGCGCAATACCCAACGGCAAGCCGATAGTGAATGCTTGCCCCATATATGTCAGCAGCAAAGTGGATGGGATCATGCCTAGCAGGGTGGTGGGAGCGTAAACGGGCAAGGATAATCCAGATAATCCTGCACCATAACTAATCAAATCGAACGACAGCACCGGCAGCAGTCGCGTGACAAAGATGAAGCCCCCGATTAGCCATTCTCCTCGCGCCTTAGAAAAATAAATGGCCTTTCCTGTGAGCGCCTGAACGGCAGAACGTCCTAACGTGAGACCGATAAAGTAGGCAATGAGACCGCCTAAAAAGCCTCCAATGACGCTGTAGATACCGGCTGGAATGGCTCCCCAAATGGCTCCAGCGGCAACCGTTAAAGGTGCTCCAGGAATGGGGCTGATCACGACAGCTAAAGTGATCACAGCAATGTAGACGAGAATCCCCCAGAGTCCCGTATCAGAAACCGCTTGCTGCAAGCCTTGAGGCGTCAATAGGTTAGTCTTGCCCTGAGTAGAAATGACGGCGTAGACTAAGAGCGACAGTAACAAGACACCGATCGCCGTGAAGTTATGTCGCTGCAGTAGTCGTTTGAAGCGCTTCCGCCATTTTCGTGTCATTGCTCTTTCTCAGGGCTTGGGTCTGATGAGCTGTGGTTATGGTGAGAGTGCATTCGACCATGCAAGAAAAGATGCATTAAAGGGCAGAGCAGCAGTAAGGCGTAGAGTGTAAAGGCGGGAAAGTTTGTCCAAAACGGAGCGATCGCAACCGCGACTAAGATGCCAAGGCAAAACAGCAGGCCCAGTACCATCGGAGATCGCAACCGTAGGCGCTTCACAAATTGCTTCAGCATAGTGATTCCCTCCTTCAAAAATTTTAGGCTGGCTGAATATCCAGAATCCCCATCATGCCTCGGTCTTCGTGATCCAAGACATGGCAGTGGTAGACGGTTTTGCCCACATAGTCGCGAAAAGACATCCGGAGACGAACGCTTTCGCCGGGGCTCACTGACACCACATCTTTCCAGGCGGCGTAAGGAACAGGCTGGCCGTTGTGGCTAATCACCTGAAACTTGTTGGTATGGACATGGAAGGGATGGGCCATCGTGCCAGTGTTGACGATTTCCCAGTCTTCTACCGTGTTGAGACGCACTTGGGTATCAATGCGGTTATGGTCAAAGGCTTGGCCGTTGATTAGAAACACCATGCCCATACCCGTGCCCATGCCGTGATTAAGGGAAAATTGACGAGTCGTCTGAGTTTCAGGTAGTGGTTCAATCGCAATCAGTTGATCCGGTAGCGGCAGCGGTTCGGTGGTGCCGTTGTAGGTCAGAGTGGCGATGGTTTCAGTCGTGCTCTGACGCTGCGAACCGCCCATCATGCCACCACCCATGCTGCCGCCACCCATCATGCCGCGTCCCATCATGCCCTGCGCAGGATTGAACGGCTGATTGACGAGGCGATACTGTCCGGGTTCACGATCTCCCTGCACCAATACCTCTACCCGCTCCCCCGGAGCCAGCACCAGCTCATTCATCTCAACGGGAGCCGCGATCGCGCCGCCATCCGTGGCAATCAGATAAAAGGGATGATCTTCCAACGACAGGGCAAAAAATCGGGACGTTGACGCATTCAGCAGCCGCAGTCGCAGCAGTCCCCCCTGCGGAATCTCTAGAGTCGGATTGAACCGCCCATTGACCGTGAGCAGATCGCCAATGCGCCCCGTCATCTGGGCCATGTGGCCAGGGTCAGGAATATTGCCGCTGCGGTCTAGGGCATAGTCTTTGAGCACCAAGAATTCTTCCTGGGCGGTTTTGATTTCAGGAACCTCATCCAGGTCTCCCCGCACAATGAAGAGTCCAGCCAGCCCACCAAACAACTGCTCGGCAACTAGGCCGTGATAGTGAGGGTGATACCAAAATGTTCCGGCTGGATGGTTGGGCGGAATCTGGAATTCATAGGTGTGACTTTCGCCGGGCGGAATTTCGAGGAAGACATTATCGCCAGTGCCCGTCGGCGGAATGTGGAGCCCGTGATAGTGCAGGTTAGTCGGCTGGTTCAGCCGATTGGTAAAGCGAATCTGGACCGTATCTCCAGGTTTGGCCTCTAACCGAGGCCCCGGAACCTGTCCGTTATAGGTCAGCAGGTTAGCATCGCGATCACCTAGCTTCACCCGCTGCGCTTCAGCCACTAGGTCAAAGCTGAGCAATCCGCCTTCGCTGCTGTGAACCTTAGCCTGGGCCAAAGGTGAACCTGGCGCGGCAGATGGTGACGAACCACGGGAGCATTGAGAAAGCAACAGTGCCCCGGTGGTTCCCAGGCTTAGCCCCAAAAAGTCTCGTCGCCTCATCGTAGTCATAAATGTCATAAGAGCTGCAGTCACACTGGAGATGGAAACGGCAAAGTCGGCAGGTTAATGCCGAAATCAAGTCGATTTGGCAGCAGTGGCCAAATCAGCAGATTGGTCTATGAGAGAAGCCTCCACGGCCTCAACAGTGCCTCGGAACATGTTCATCCCACAGGCAAACTCATAGCGTCCTGGCTCACTCGGGGTGAACTCGATCGCGGTCGTCTGATTGACCGGGAGCGCTTTCGCGATGCGAAAGTCAGGAAAGCGAACTTCTTCTAAACAACTACTGGGGTCGAGCCGATGGAAGTTAAGCCGCACCGGGAGCCCAGCCTGAACCACAATTTGGCTGGGCTCATAGCCGCCATCCACGGTGACGGTGACTTCTTGCACCCCGTTCTGAGTTTTCGCTTTGCCGGTTTTAGATTGGCTCAAGAGAAACCACCAAAGCTCTAGTCCGATAAGCCCTAAACCAGCTGTCGTTACGAGGGCCTTAGTCCATAGGGGCTGCTCAATGCGGCGAAATCCACTGCCGGATTCTGCCGCCGCCTCATGGGTCGTTTGAGCCGGGGAAGTTGTGGCCATGGCGATCAGCAGCCCTAAAGCCGCCAAACTGCTCAGAGTAAATTTTCGATAACGCCGCATAAAAACTCCTGCTTGCTAGCCAGCCATACCAAAGATGAGTAAGTTGCCCACGATGCCGGAAATTGCTCCGAGTAAAAAGCCAAATCCGACGAGCAGGGTGAGGAAGGGGAGGGGGTAGGTCATGGTGGATGGGTGGATGGGTGGATGGGTCGATGGGTAGATGAGTGGATGGGTGGGTGAAGGGGTGAACGGAACGAGTCGTCAGTTTCTTAGGCTTGAACTTTGGGATGGAAGTTGCGGAGTCTCAGGGCGTTCGTGACAACAGACACTGAGCTAAAGGCCATCGCGGCTCCCGCAATAATCGGATTCAGTAGCCAGCCCAAGAACGGGTAGAGGATGCCTGCCGCAATGGGAATCCCGGCCACGTTGTAGACGAAGGCAAAGAATAGATTTTGGCGAATGTTGCTAATGGTGGCGTGGGAAAGCTGGATGGCCGTGACAATGCCTCTCAGGTCGCCAGAGATGAGCGTAATATCGCTCGCGGCGATCGCCACATCAGTCCCCGTACCAATCGCCATGCCCACATCAGCCTGGGCCAGCGCCGGTGCGTCATTGATGCCGTCACCCACCATCGCGACCAGCTTGCCCTCCTGCTGTAGCTTGACGATCTGATCCGCTTTTTGGTCAGGCCGCACTTCCGCCATGACCCGTTGAATGTTGACTTCGCGGGCAATCACCTCGGCGGTGCGGCGGTTGTCACCCGTCAGCATCACCACTTCTAACCCCATTTTTTGCAGGGCACGAATGGCACTTACGGAAGAGGGCTTGACGGCATCGGCAATGCCCATAATGGCTTCTACCTGACCATCGACCGCCAGCCAGACGGCGGTTTTGCCTCCCTGCTCCAGCCGATCCCAGTTGTCTTTTAAGGGCTGAGTATCAATCCCGAGTTCATGCATCCAGCGATAGGTGCCGATCTGGACTTGGTGCCCTTCAACCTGGCCCGCCACGCCGCTCCCGGCGACCGCCTCAAAGTCTGCCGGTTCGACCAGTCTCACTTCCTGGTCTTGGGCATACTGCACCACCGCTTCGGCCAGCGGGTGCTCGGAGTTTTGTTCCAGAGAACCGGCTAACTTTAACAGCGCCAGTTCATTGCCATTGGCGGTACCTCTGACGGTGAGGTAGTCGGTGACGGTTGGTTTGCCCTGGGTCACAGTGCCGGTTTTATCCAGCACGATGGTTTGAATCTTGTGGGCCAGTTCCAGGCTGTCAGCCCCTTTGATTAAGATGCCGTTTTCAGCTCCTTTACCCGTGCCCACCATGATGGAGGTGGGAGTCGCCAGTCCTAATGCACAAGGACAAGCGAGAATGAGTACACCCACAGTGGTAATCAAGGCCATGCTGACGTTGCCCATGACGTTGAACCAGATCACAAAGGTGAGAATCGCGATCGCCATCACCGCCGGAACAAACCAGCTAGTGACGCGATCGGCGAGTCGTTGAATCGGCGCTTTGGAGCCTTGCGCTTGCTGTACCAACTGGACAATCTGCGCTAGGAAGGTGTCTTTGCCGACCCGAGTCGCTCGAAACTTAAAACTGCCGGTTTTATTCAAGGTCGCGCCAATCACCTCATCGCCGACCTGCTTTTGCACTGGAATGCTCTCGCCTGTCACCATGGCTTCATCGAGGGTAGAGGAGCCCTCAATAATTTCGCCGTCTACTGGGACTTTCTCGCCAGGGCGCACCAGGATGACATCTGCCACCACCACGTCGGTAATGGGGATATCCAGAGTCTGCCCGTCACGAATCACCCGTGCCGTTTTGGCCTGCAATCCCATCAGTTTACGGATGGCCTCAGAAGTCTGACCTTTGGCCCGGTTTTCTAGCAGGTTGCCGAGCAGAATCAGGGCAATGATGATCGCCGCAATCTCAAAATAGACATCCGGGCGTAGCCCTTGGTCTAAAAACCATTGGGGATAGAGCGTCGGGAAGAGGGAATACAGGTAGGCCGTCCCCGTGCCGACCGCGACCAACGTATCCATGGTGGCGGAATGGTGCTTGAGCGCCTTCCAGGCATTGATGAAGAAATCACTCCCAGCCCACACCATTACGGGGAGGGTCAGCACCAGTTGCAGCCAGGGATTGTGCGACCAGGCGGGAATCAGCGGGATGTCAAGCCCGGTCATCATCGGCAACGCCCCTACCATCAGCACGCTGCCAATAATCAGACTGAAGATGACCTTGCGAGTCAGTTCCCGGTCTCTCGCTGCTCGTTCTAGGCGCTCAGCGTCATCGTCAGCAGTCAGAGGATTGTCGCTCACCGGCTGAGCTGCATAGCCCGCACTATCGACTGTCGATTGGATATCAGCGGTACTGACTTGGCGAGGATTATAGGTGACAACGGCCTGCTCAGCCCCAAAGTTGACGCTACAGGTTTCGACTCCTGGCACGGTCTGAATGGCGGCTTCAATATTGCTGGCGCAGGCGGCACAGCTCATGCCCTTCAGCTTAAACGTTTGAGTTTCCATGGTTGCCTCCTTTAGGCCACGGTGTAGCCAGCAGTCGTAATCGCATCTTTAATGGCTGTTTCAGACGCCTCACTGAGAATGCTGACCTGCTTGGTTTTGGGGTCTGCCGTCACTTGCGCTGCGGCGTCTACGCCATGAACGGCTTTGGTGACTGTCTCGACACAGGCAGAACACGCCAGGTTAGGAACCGTCAAATCGAGTTGCATCCAAGAGCCCTCCAAATCAGTCGCAACGTCTTTATCTTGAAGTCTGCAGTCAGCTATAGGGTCAAGGGGGGATATCGTTAAGTTTTATCGATGCGCGTTGATCCAAGAAAACGCCAGGTATTGCTATCTGTCGTTCCGGCAGGGGCAACCGATTGGTTAAGGCTGCTGCACCCCCAGCCGCGCATCATGCCGCCGCGTCCCATCATGCCGCCCATCCGCAACGTGCCGACGAGCAAGGTCGCAACGACACCGATCGCAAATCCAGCTGAGCTAGCCGCTAAAACTTTGGCATCCACGATGGAACCTCCTTCAGACTTTCTTTGAGAACCAACTATCCAAAATGCTCTCTAGGAAATGCGTTCATGTAATATCCCTGGAGCGCAATCACAGCCTCAATTTTCTAGCTGGCTAAGGGTCAAAACCACTACACGAGAATCAACACTGCAATCGCTAGCCTAAGGAATAACTATGAAATCGCGATGAAATGAAAGCTTTGGAGACTACATTGACCGCTTTGGCATCGCAATAACATTTGTCGATGAAATCAAGATGAAATCGCCCTAGCTCTTTGGGCTGAATATGCGGTTCTGCCCTTTGATAGGCAATAACAGGAGCCACTTTTCGTTATTCCTATACCATCGTTATTCAAGAAAACTTTATGCTTCTCAATCACGAACAGTATCAATCTAGCTTCGATAAGGCGATGGCCTGTGCAGTGGAATGTGAACACTGCGCCGAAGCCTGTACGGGCCAGCCGGACATGGTGAAGTGTGCCCGGATGTGTCTGGATACAGCCGAAAGCTGCCGTACGTTAGCCACTTTTATGGTACGTGGGTCTTACTTCATTGCTCCGCTAGCCAAGGCTTGTGCAGAAATCTGCGACACCTGTGCCCAGGAATGTGAAAAGCATGACATGGAGCACTGTCAGAAATGTGCTCGTTCCTGTCGTGAGGCGGCAGGGATGTATCGCCAGATCGTTGATACAGCGATGGCAGCCTCTTAACTTTTAGCTCTTATGCCCCCTGAAGTGTTGTCTGAGCGCGGCCTTGTGCAAGCGTCGGCCCAACGGGCGATGTCGTGGGGT
Organism: Leptolyngbya iicbica LK; assembly: GCF_004212215.1. NCBI lineage: Bacteria > Bacillati > Cyanobacteriota > Cyanophyceae > Leptolyngbyales > Leptolyngbyaceae > Leptolyngbya > Leptolyngbya iicbica. The sequence continues at coordinate 696,499 of NZ_QVFV01000002.1, read as the reverse complement.
AAGGCAAGTAATGTTCTTAACGGTGATAACGATGAACACTCAAGAAAACACAATTAAAACCCATTCAGATGCTCAGGATCATGGCGGGATGCAAGGCAGCTACGTCCGATACTTTGCCATGATTGGCACCTCAATCGTGGTGATGTTTTTCCTGATGTACCTACATTCCTACCAGATTTTGGATCATGCCTGGTTTAGCGAAACGCGGCTTTTTATGACCCTGATTATGGGGGCCGCCATGATGGTGATCATGCTGTCGTACATGCTGCACATGTATAAAAGCCGCACTATCAACGCGGTTATTTATGTAGGGGCGATCATTTTGTTCGGAGCTTCGCTATGGCTAGTCCGTAGCCAAGTAACAGTCAGCGATGTGGACTACATGGAAGGCATGATTCCCCACCATTCCATCGCCATTTTGACCAGCGATCGCGCTCAGATTGAAGATATGCGCGTTCGTGAATTGGCCGATGAAATCATCGAAGCGCAGCGTCGCGAGATTAGCGAAATGGAGTGGCTAATTGCCGACATCAGAGAAAACGGTGTAGCAAACACACCGGCTCAAGCAGAGGCAAGACCGCTGCCAGACTTTTCTTTAAGCCCAGAGTAGATATCAGGCGTGACCACAGAAGACTGTAGCTCGCGAGAAAACCGATTCGGGCCTGACTAGGAGAACTCAACACATCAAGTATTGTTACCACCACTGGAGCTTGCAGTTGGCTTGAGGGTCTAGCGTGAAGACCAAGCTATTGATGCCGCTTCAATGTTACCGAGAGAAATTCGATGCATAACTCCCATTCTCACCACTCGACCCAGGCCAATCAGAGTGAAGATGGCCAAACGGGTACTTCTCAGCTTGGTCATCATGGACACCAAGATCACAAAGAGGGAGATCCAGGTAATCACGATAGCCATAGTGGACACGATAAACATGCGGGCCATAGCCCAGAGATGTTTAAGCAGCGGTTTTTTGTATCGCTAATTCTGACGCTGCCGATTCTCTACTTTTCGCTTCAGCTTCAGAGTTGGCTGAACTACGAAGCGATTTTGTTTCCTGGTGCCAATTGGATTAGTCCGATTCTGGGGATTGCCTTGTACTTCTATGGCGGCTGGCCCTTTTTGCAGGGAGCTTGGCACGAATTTCAGAGCAAGATCGGCATGATGACGCTGATTGCGCTGGCGATCACTGTAGCGTTTATCTACAGTCTGGCCGTATCTCTGGGGCTAGAAGGCAAGCCCTTTTACTGGGAGCTGGCAACGCTGATCGACATCATGCTGTTGGGGCACTGGGTCGAGATGGCTTCAGTGCAGGGAGCCAGCAAAGCCTTGGAAGAGCTTTCGAGCCTGGTGCCCAATGAAGCGCACAGGATGCGAGACGGCAGGGTTGAAGATGTGCCAGTGAGTGAAATTCAGGCTGGCGACGTGATTCTGATTCGACCTGGTGAGCAGATTCCGAATGATGGCGAGGTCATCGAAGGGAATACGAGCGTTAACGAGTCGTTCCTAACTGGAGAATCCAAGCCAGTTTCCAAGGCCGTAGGCGATGAAGTGGTGGCAGGGTCAGTCAACACAGAAGGCTCGGTACAGGTAACAGTGACGCGGGTAGGGGATGACACGGCCATCAGCCAAATCATGCGATTGGTGGAAGAAGCGCAGTCCTCTCGCAGTCGGTATCAAGCCCTGGCCGATAAGGTGGCCTACTGGCTGACCCTTATTGCGATCGCGGCAGGCACCCTCACGTTCATTGTCTGGCTCACCCTTGAAGACTTAGTCTTTGCCATCAATCGCGCTGTGACGGTTCTAGTCATTACCTGTCCCCATGCGTTGGGATTAGCCATTCCGTTGGTCATTGCTAACTCCACGAGCCTGGCAGCTCGTAACGGTATTCTTGTGCGGGACCGCGACGCTCTAGAGCGGGCCAAAGATATCAGAATCATGGCCTTTGATAAAACCGGGACGCTGACCCAAGGCAAATTTGGCGTGCAGAATATTGCGACAGATCGCATGGAGTCTGAGCAGGCACTAGCAATTGCTGCTGCCCTAGAAACAGCTTCTGAGCATCCTTTAGCCAAGGCAATTGTGGAAGCGGCTCACCAACGCCAGCTTGAATTTCCACAGATGCGTGAATTTCAAACCATTACGGGACGGGGTGTCGAAGGTAAGGTTCAGGGACAGACGTATCGCTTGGGACGTCCAGAATGGGTGAAGGAGCAGAGCCTGCAACTGCCCAGCAGTTTACGCAGTGCCTTAGACCGAGCTGATGATCGCGGCGAAAGTGCCGTTGTGCTGATGACCTCTGATCACCCCGTGGCCGTGATTTCCATGGCTGACCAGGTGCGCGAACGGGCACGTGAAACGATTGATCGTCTGCATGAAATGGACATTCAGGCGGTCATGATCACGGGGGATGCGGAAGCCGTAGCGCGAGGGGTGGCGCAGGATTTAGGCATTGACCGCTACTATGCTCGGGTCTTGCCAGAAGATAAGGTCAACCGCATCAAAGCGCTGAAGCAGGAAGCCCCGACCGCCTTTGCGGGTGATGGTGTCAACGATGCAGCGGCATTATTGGAAGCCAACATGGGACTGGCGATCGGCGCAGGGACGAATGTCGCGATCGAATCGGCTGACCTAGTGCTCATTGAAGACGATCCGCTGGATGCGGTGAAAGCTCTGAACCTGGCGAAAAAGACTTATAGCAAGATGATCCAAAACCTGTTTTGGGCAACCGGCTACAACGTGGTTGCGATTCCCCTGGCAGCGGGAGTGCTGTCGGCTTGGGGCGTTGTACTTTCTCCTGCAGTAGGGGCGCTGTTGATGAGTCTTTCAACTGTCATTGTGGCGATTAATGCGGTGATGCTGCGTCGGGCGAAATTAGCTTAGGAGGGTATTCTACATGTTTCAAAATCATGGGCATCAGGCAGCGGCTTCACAAAGGTCATCTGTCTCAAAGTTGCTTAACCGCGCCTTATCTCTACCCGAGTTCAATTTATTTCTGTTCGCATTTTTGCTGCATTTTGTTTATGAAGTTTGGCAAGCGCCCTTCTACGATTTCTACGATGCTCCAACGCTAGCGGATAAGATTTTGGCCCTTACCCACTGCACCTTTGGTGACGGCGTAATCACAGTCGGGGTTAGTCTGGTGGTTAGCTTGATGATGCGATCGCGTCGTTGGATAACTTACCCGACAAAGCAAGCCGTTGCCTGGTTTATTGTTCTAGGTTGGCTATACACCTTCTTTTCTGAAATCTATCGAACTCGTATTGCTCATCTCTATGGAACTTTGGGCCTAAGTGTTCCTGGTCTTGGTATTAGCTGGTTGCCCCTAATTCAGTGGCTAATAATTCCTCCGCTTATCCTTGTTCTGAGCCGTTATCAGATTCTGGGGCATCGTGCTCAACAAGAATAATAGAGTGAATCGTATTCATGTCACCTCAGAATCTGTTGATAACAGTCTGAGTAAGAATCATCAGCAAACGAGAGGAAAAGTTTGCACGGAGCAGTCCGAGATGGCCGGTCGGAGGACATAACCTATCCCTCGAACTGTCTGAATTAAACGAGGTTCTCCAGCAGCCTCTAGTTTACTTCTAAGGCTTCTGATACATACCTGTAGTACATTACTGTTACCGAGAAAACTATAGTCCCAGACTGTTTCGAGCAAGCGATCTTGCTCAATAACTTGACTAGCATGGCGTAGTAGGTAAGTCAATAAATCGAATTCTTTACATGTCAGCTGGACTAGGCGTTCACCTCTGTAGACTTCGCGACTTTGAAGATCCAAAGATAAATCTCTAAAACGCAACACATTTTTCTTTTGAGATAGGCGTTGACGTAAAACTAGTTTTACCCTTAGGAGCAATTCAATTAGATTAAGAGGCTTAAAAATATAATCGTCAGCAAATGGTTCAGAGGTTTCTAATTTATCAACCTCAGTCATGAGAATGACTTTTATATGTGTATCTGTAGCTCTAATCCGGCGAAGAATTTCAATCGAGGATAGACCTGGAGTATTAGCATCCAAGATGAGCAATCTAGGTTGAATTTTTCGAAGTGCTATAAAGCCCAGAGTACTGTCAGCTTCGATTAAGACGTCATAATCTTCAATGCTGAGTTCTATCTTCAATAGCTGACTCATTTTTTCATCATTAGAAACAATCAAAATATCAGCAGCCATGTCGGGGTGCTCCTAAACTCTCAATTGGCGTGCGATCTTTCGAGGAGACAGTTTCACGCCGGTATATTGTTCAAGATTAGGAGGGTGTGATGAAACCATCATGAAATTGGCAGAGTGATAGTGAAGATACTTCCTCTGTTTACCTGACTTTGTACCTGAATATCGCCACCATGGGCTTGAGCGATCGCAAAAGAATGCGACAATTCACGTTTCGCATGACGACACGAGAGCATCAGGAGATGATGGAGTTGGGACTGACCGAACTGCGCGACGCTGTACCCATCAGCTTATCTAGCTGATGAAATCGCCTTTTCTTGCATTAGTTCTCTAGTCAGAGGTCAAGCCAGACTAATCTCTTCGGTCATGTTTGGGAAATAATCCTTATCTAAGCTGAAATTGACCGAAATTTTCGGCTAGCGCTTACCCTGCCGAAAATAGAGGGCAGTGCCTATAGAACCCCAAATGATGGCTCCCGCAATCAAACTTTTTTGAAGAAGTGTTAGTTGAGAATTTCCTGAAAAGGTTGCGGCTACAGCACCGGTATTGTCAACTGGGATTGCCGAGCTCGCCCCATGACCAGCCTGACGTACGGTTACTTCCCAAGTACCGGGTTGATCCGGTGTAAAGCTAAACTGCCCTCCCCTATCGGTTTTTCCAGTAAAGCGGGGAGTCTGAGGGTTGGTAGGATCATAAACCTGCACCTGCGCTTCGGCCAGAGGTTCTCCAGAGTCGTAGGTGGCCTGAATCTCGACCATAGTGATACTACGAGCCTGAATACTCGCTCCATGGGCTTTTGCTGGAAGTTGGGTCTGTCCCCAGACTCCTATGCCTAGGAGCAAAATCAGTAGCCAACGGTGGTGTTGAAAGTAGACGTGTGGTCGGGGCATGCTCAGTTAACCGGTGAGGAGACTGTGAGGATTTGAGGCGAGTCGAGATCGCTAAAGTCCTTGAAGCAGTTCATCAATAATCTGGACATCTTCTTCATTTCCCTGCTCCAAAAGCAAAGTCTTAGCTTTCTGAAGGGCTTCAATCGCCTCTGCAGTACGACTGTGTGCCTCTAGAGCGATGGCTAGATGATAATAACCAGAAGCATGATCAGGCGCGAGTTCTAGCAGTTCACGATGGGCGACAATTGTCATCAAAACATCTTGCTGCTCAAAGTAGAGATCGGCGATCGCATCATGGGCAATGACTGAATCAGGCTGAAGGCGGGTAGCCTGCTGATAGCGTTCCATGGCAGCCTCTAAGTTGCCCTGCTGCCAGAGGACATAGCCAATTTGCATACGGACATCAGCATTTAGAGGGTCTCCTTCAGCCGCTGCTTCAAAAGTTGCTAGCGCTGATTCGATATCGTCTTGTCTGAGATAGGCAAAGCCTAGATTCATTTGAATTTGGCTAGTCTGAGGAGCGAGTTCTGCCGCCTGTTCTAAAGCGGTAATCGCGGCTTCAATTTCTCCCTGTTGAAGCAGAATCAGTCCTAAGGATTCGGCAGCTTGCCAATTTTCGGGATCGTCTTTCAGGATGTTGGCATAAACCTCTGATGCCTCTTCAAAGGCTTTGAGTTGAAACAACATAGCCCCTAATCCTATCTGAGCGTCTAAATTATCGGGTTGTAAGCGTAGGATCTGGCGGTAGGTGTTAGCGGTTGCTTCATAAGCTTCTAGCTGACTTTGGGCATAGGCTAAGCCAAAGAGAAAAGGCAGATTTTCTGAATCTAATTCAAGGGCTGTTTGAAACGCAGCAATGGACTCCTGAAAGTTGCCCTGACGCGCCTGCACATAGCCAATGGCCGAAAAGATTTTCGGATTTTCACTATCTAAACTGACGGCATGCTGGTAGCGAGATAGCGCCTCTGCCAGGCTGCCTGACTCAACCAGCTCTTCTCCAGACTCTAATAAATCAGCCAGTTCCTTCAGTCGCGCCTGATCACTCAGCGATTGCCCAGGGGTATGGGCAAAAACTGGAGATGTGAAAATCAAAAGGCTCCCCATGGCTACAGCCAATTGATTGAGTAGATGGCTCGGGCGTCTCAAGATATCTCTCCTCTGCACTAAATGGAATTTTGAAAAGTCGTTGGGCCTTTATAGCCCGTGAGTTGGGCTAATTCCTCTAGGGTCTGAGTCCCCGATAAGCGTTCGCCATTGATTTCCCAGGTAGGATAGCCAGTAATACCTGCTGCTTGGCATTCTGAGGTTTGTCCCTGTCCGTCTGGCGTAGAACATTCGACATAGAGAATAGTTTGAGCCGCTTCTTGACCAAAAAGCTGCTTTTGGTCGTGGCAATGAGGGCACCACCAAGCCCCATAGAATACGGCACCCGTGTCAGCTAGGTGTTGAGCCAGGGCGATTTCAGCCGGTCCAGACTCGGTAGTAACTTCAATGCCGGGTTGTCCATTAGCATCCGTTGCGGTGGCTGGATTGTTGACATTGGCATAAAGGCCGAGGGTCCCCACCAAAACGACTATGGCTGTAATGATGCCAGTAAAAAAGGGCTGGGATAAATCTGACCAGTCTTGTCCAATCAGCGCCAGCAGAAAGAGTCCGGTTGAGAGCAGCGCCGACCCGACGCAGTAGAGGCAAACGGCCTTGATTTCGGCGGTGAGCAGATACATCAAATAACCGCTGAAGACCATCATGGCAGTGCCGCCAAGGAAAAGGAGTGGTTGGGTCCAACGGGTGAGGTTAGCCCGCAGCTCTTTCTGGTCAGGTCCTCGGACGAGAAGCGGGGCGATCGCCAGCCCAATCATACTCACATAGGCCAGGAAACCAAAGAGCGCTAGGGGCTGTCCAAATACGGTGGCGTAGGGACTGGACAGTACAATATCGCAGCCTTTGGTGGGGCAGGCAGTGGAACTGCCCATGAACTTATTGATGGTTAAGTAAGCGGTGACAACAGCACCCACAGCAGCTAACCCAGCCATCAGGGGGCGGGCATAGCGATGAATCCAAGAAATTTCTTTTTTGCGTGGCATAGTTCTAAATATCAATAAAAAACGTCACAACCCCTAAAGCTATTAGCACTGCCCCCGTTAGAGCATGGCCATTGAGGTTCCAGGTGGGGATGGCAGCCGTAAACTGGTGAGTCCTGTGCCAGCTCCAGTTCACTATCAGCACCATGCCGAGCACAGTCACTATCAGATACACCCCAGAAACGAGAGCAATACCAAACCACCCCAGTGCGCCTGCTGATAAGTAAAATGCGCCGATCCCAACGAAAGGAGAGAAAAACATAGCGGTGGCTAGAGTGATTACAACCGCCCATTTACTGTGGCCAGAATCGTCTGAGATCGGAGACATAGGAGCATGGTCATGCTGAGCAGACTCTGATGAGAAGCGTTGTCGCAGGGGTTGGCTGAGGTAAACCAGGCCCAATCCAATCAGCATTATCGGAGCCACTAAATGGGGCACAAGTTCGTATTTATAGTCCAGTTGATAGCCCAGCAATCCGACAGCTATCCCAATTAAGAGCGTACTGACAGTGTGTGCAAATCCAGTAATAGCGGTTATCCAAAGAGTTTCTGGACGAGACCAGCCTTCGGTTTTGCCCACCGTAACTAATGGCAGCCAGTGGCTGGGAATTAAGGCGTGAATCAAACTCAGCGCCAGGGTGCCAAACAAAATTTGGATAGTAGCTGACATGCTTCAGGATAGTTTTCGTCAGAGCAGCGAAGCGTGTGAATTCCTGTAAACGTGGTGTTTATCGAGAATTGAAGAGCTAGGATCAGAGTATAAATACTCAACAGAGAAGGAGACGTGATGAAACGGGCTTCTTTGATTAGCACCGCGTTGGCTACTGCAGTCGTTCTCTCCATTCCTACGATCGCTTGGAGCCGTGTCAATCTTGATGTTTCTAACAACCAAGACCTCGCCGATACTGTGATGCTGAATCATCACGGTGGCACTCATCATGGCTCACATGGTCGTGGTGGATGCTGTTGGTAGCGTCTAATCTGGACGGGGCATCGGAGTTCGATCCCGATACATCATGCCACCGCCCATACCGGGCATTCCGTTTTCCACATACTGGGTGATTTCTTGAGCGTGTTCGTGTAAAACCTCTGCCAGTGTAGAGTCATCGGAAGTTTTAGTCACCTCAACACCGTTATCAGTGAGTTGGGATTGTCGCTGATAGCGGTTGGCATTTTGGAACATAGTGGGCAATGTCTGGCTCATCATGGCGAACCAGCGCCCTGCTTCCAGCCGTTGATGCATACTGGCTACATGTTGCTGAATCAAGGCGGCAATCTCAGGATTGTCTGATTCTGTAACGGTTTTAACCCCTCCAGGAACCGTTTCGACAGAGCGACGAATTTGATCGTGATAGGCAAAAAGTTGATGGACAATTTGCATATCCTGGCCATCGTCGCCCATCATGCCGGGTCCCATCATGCCATCACCACACATCATGTGGTCGCCGCCCATCATGCCATCACCGCACATCATATGGTCGCCGCCCATCATGCCGTTGCCGTCTACTGAACGCTGTGCAACTTGTGTGCGCTGCACAAACTGATTATCTGCTTGGCGACTCAACACTATCGGAGCCGTTACTGCGATCGCGATGGCCAAACAACCCAAAGCCAATAAAACAACTAGTTTTCGATTCATAAAATCTCTCCTAATTCGTGTATTCGCGCCACTCACTTCGCTGGTTGGACTGACTGAACTCTCAAAATACGACTGGCGTTAAAAATAGCTAGCAAGGCAACTCCAACATCGGCAAATACGGCTTCCCAAAGTGTGGCTAGGCCAATGGCACCGAGCGCTATGAATAAAGCTTTGATGGACATGGCCAGGATAATGTTTTGCCAGACGATGCGTAGCGTTTTGTGGGCAATCTGAATGGCTTCGGCCACCTTAGAAGGCGCATCGGTCATGATCACCACATCGGCGGTTTCGATCGCGGCATCGGAACCCAGGCCCCCCATGGCCATACCGACATCGGCTCTGGCTATCACTGGCGCATCATTGATGCCGTCCCCGACAAAAGCGACTTTGCCTTGCCCGGCGCGATTGAGGAACTCTTCTAGCGCATCGACCTTATCTTCTGGCAGGAGTTCAGCCCGATACTGATCCAGACCCAGTTTGCGAGCAATGCTGTCAGCCACAGATTGGCTATCCCCAGTGAGCATGGCAGTCTCAATCCCCTGGGCATGGAGAGCCCGAATCGCCTCAGCCGCATCCTTCTTCAGCTCATCCGCAATCAGAATGCGTCCGCTGTAGGTGCCATCTATTGCAACGTGAGCCACCGTGCCATCTACGGTGCAGACATCGTGGGGAATGTTTTCTTTGTGCAAGAGGCGATCATTTCCTGCCAGCACAGTACGGCCATTCACTTGAGCCCGAATGCCATGACCGGCGATTTCTTCATAGTTTTGCACTCCGGCTTCATTCACCGTTTGTCCATAGGCTTGGCGAATTGACTGGGCGACGGGATGGTTAGACTGCGATTCTACCTGAGCCGCTAGCTCCAGCAGTTGATGCTTGTTCAAGCCATTCTGGGTGACGACATCGGTTACCTGAAAATTGCCCTGGGTCAGGGTGCCGGTCTTATCAAAGACGACGGTTTTTACCTGAGTGAGAGCGTCCAGGAACGTTGAGCCTTTCACCAAAATGCCGCGCTTGGCCGCCCCACCAACGCCCCCGAAATAACCCAGGGGGATACTAATTACCAAGCCACAGGGGCAGGAAATCACTAACAGTACTAAGGCGCGATAGGTCCATTGAGCCTGGGTGGCCCCGGCAATCAACAGCGGCGGTAGAATGGCCACGGCCAGAGACAGAACCACGACTACTGGGGTGTAGTAGCGGGCAAATCGGGTGATGAATTTTTCGGTGTCGGCTTTTTTGCTGCTGGCGTTTTCCACCAGTTCCAAAATTCGGGCAATGGAGGATTCGCCGAACAGCTTGGTGACCTTTACTGTGAGCGCTCCTGACTGGTTAATCATGCCTGCCAGCACGGTTTCCCCAGTCGTGACAGTACGTGGTACCGATTCTCCCGTCAGGGCAGAGGTATCCACCAAGGATTTACCTTCTAAAATGTCGCCATCCAGGGGCACTTTTTCACCAGGACGTACCAGAATCACATCTCCCACGCTGACGGATTCTGGAGACACTGCCTGAACGTCGCCGTTCACTTTCAGATTGGCGGTGTCAGGTCGAACTTCCAGTAAGGCTTTGATGGAACGGCGCGATCGCCCCACGGCGTAACCCTGAAACAGTTCGCCAATCTGGAAAAACAGCATCACCGCAACCCCTTCAGGAATTTCGTGAATGGCGATCGCCCCCAGAGTCGCGATACTCATCAGAAAGTTTTCATCAAAGATGCGCCCTCGTAGGATGTTGCGTCCAGCGGTGGTGAGCACGCTCCAACCGCTGATGAGATAGGCCGGTATCAGGACGGCATATTCAGCAACAGCAAACGGAGTATTGTGCAGCGGCTCGTTGAAAATGAATCCAATCAGAAAGAGCACAGCGGAAATGGCGATCGGCGTTAGCTCTCGCCGCAGAACGAAATCATCGCGATCGTGGGTATGGCCATGTTCGTCACCACAGCAGCCGCCCTGAGCTACGACTGACTGAGTCGTGGCTGATGGGTGAGCGGAAGAGCTGTCTACGTCGCCGCATCCCGCGTGATCGTCGGGGTGAGCATCATGAGGGTGGGAATGTGACATCAGATCACCTGGAAAATCAACTGAATACATGAAGGATTGTTCAGATGATACACTAAATGAAGTTCTTTGCAAATGCTCATATCTCTTTGGGAGGGGCACGATGACCAGTGCTGGCACTAGGGCTTACGCGCTCGATAACCTCTTCAAGTTGCCGAGTTCTTGGGGTGCTTACATCTCGCCATGGTTAGGCATAGTCGTCTCCGTTGGGTCGTCATGAGGCGGCATCATTTCCATGTGGTTTGGGCCATAAGCCTTTAATCCCATTGAAACCATGCCAGAAGTTAGCAGACCATGGACACGAGGCCAGTCGAGAGCACCCCCATTGAAATTAAGCCGATAGAAACAATTCCGTGGCTCACAATCCCGAAAGCGAGGACTCCGTGAGCAGAAATACCGACCGCAACGATGCCATGGGCACCGATACCAACCGAGAAAAATTTTAACTTTTGAGGGCGACTATTCATTAAGGGCTATTGGTTTTGGTAATCAAGAAAGCTCAACTAGCATTTGGCTGAGCTGGTCGATACGGTAGCTCTAGTTCACCTTTGCCAATGCCTGAGGCGGGTGAATTAGGCTCTTGAGAAATCCCCAGGGCTTGCAAAGGGTTATTCAGCATATCCGCTAAATTAGCCGTGGCGTAATCCATCAAGTCATTTGGATCAATCAGCACCCATCCCTGAGCCGTTAATTCACGGAGTTCAAAGTGCAGGTGTGGCCCAGTTGAGTTGCCAGTGCTGCCGACCAAGCCCACAACTTCGCCCTGCTTAATTTGCTCCCCAGGACGCACCAGGATTTGAGACAGGTGAGGATAGCGAGTTTCTTGAGTGCCATTTTCATGGCGCAGCATCACAGTTAAGCCATATCCCCCCAGATACTCAGCAGTAAGCACCTCGCCATCTTTGGCTGCGAGGACTGGAGTGCCTTCGGGAGCGGCTAAGTCAACCCCAGCATGAAAGCGACGCTCCTGAAAAATAGGATGGTTACGCCAACCAAACAAAGACGTAATCGGGGCTGGGATCGAGAGTGGAAATATAAATTCCTCTGCGCCTCTTCTCAAAACTCTTAGAGGAAGGAGTTTATCATTCAGAGCCTCACGGCTAATGACAGTCAAGTTGCCGATCGCAGTGCCGTTTTCTCTATCAGTCCCAAACTCGTAGGAAACTCTAGCCTCCCGATGACCTCCTGATGGCTGATCTGCTGCTGGGTATGCTCCATTGCTAGCCTGCAAAGTTTCATCACAGCTACGCGTCAGGACTTCTCTACCGTCTGCAGTAAATTGACAGCTTGTAGAGCGCTCAAGAAACACCAATGAGGGACTGTCAGGCGATGGCGTTGCCCCAAGACTATAGTCAGTTGGGTCAATGAAGTTGGTATTGAACTCTACAGGTGCTTGAGCCTCCGGGCGTGGCGCACTAGGGGTTGAGGCTTCATCTACGAACTCAGGTTCAGACAGATTTGCTTCTACAGTTGGGGGGGTAGTGACTTGAGGGTGTAAGAGCGCTTCTGCAGAGGTTTCCACCGGGCCAATCTCTTCGACTGGGTCGTTAGGGAGGTCTGGTATGGTTGAAGTTGGGGCTGCGATTGAAGCTGGAGGCTCGATTTCTATCTCGGCGTCAGCCCAGGCAGGCAGAGTAGTCAGAACGACACCACTCAAGAGGCCAAGGCTTCCTAGTGAACACGCTTGTTTGAACATAGAAAAATGATTAGAAGCGTCGGCTTTGTTGAAGAGTGGCTTTGATTTCATACCGGATGTTTAGATACGGAATCTCAGGGTTGCTTTAGCAATTTTTTAGATCAGGCAATGCTGTCCATAAGAACCATAACTCATAGACTGGTTAGATCACTGAAAACCTGAAATATTATTCAGGCGTTACACCGTGCCGTCAATTTTGAGGCATAATTCGGCAGAAGTTTGGTTGCTGACCTCAAGAGTGTGGAGCGAAACCCTTATGAATCAGCAGATGTTTCTGGCTTGGCGCTGGTGTCGGTGCTGGATCAGGCGCGGCGTTTTCTTAGTCTTAGGCATTGCCTTGATAATGGGTTTGAGATGGCCAGCACTATCTAAACCTGCTTTCGCTCAAGTCGAAAGCATTGCTTTGTGGCAACAAGCTTCTTTTCCAGTCGAAAACTTTCAGGCTTACACGTCTGCTTTTGGCTACAGAACCTCTCCAACTGGCGGCGGTGGCTCTCAGTTTCACTACGGTCTCGACATGGCCGCGCCTCAGGGCAGCTATGTGCGCAACTGGTGGAGCGGCAAAGTGATTGAGGTATCTGATCATACGAGCTGCGGCACGTCCGCCGTAATTCAATCTGGACAGTGGGAACATCGCTACTGTCATATGAGCGGTTGGGTCGAAGTCTCCAACGGCAGGCGGTATTTGGTTGATCCAGATGGAAGCATCCGCTACGAGCAGGGGCAAGAGTTGCCCACTGGAGAGCGACTTGGCCGGGTGGGCATGACCGGACGCACTACTGGGCCGCATCTGCATTGGATGCTGAAATTTAATGGTGAATGGGTTGACCCTGGTCTGGTATTGAGGGCGATGTATGAAGCCCAGCAAGCAGGTTGACCAGTTTCGTCGGTTAGTCAGCCAACTTTCTAGCTCTTCTGCTCCTATTCGGGTGATTGGGTTTTTAGTGGTTTTAGCGCTGGTCTGGCTGCCGATCGCGCTCCCGCTTTATCTATGGCTCGGCACAACGACATCTTTGAGTGTGATGCCGCTGATTTTGCTGTACGGCCTTTTTGTAGTGGGTCTTCAGATATGGGGGAAACGAGTACACCACCATTCAAAACCTTTGCAGGCGCATGGCTTGGTTAAATCAACTCAGAGCTGGCGGGAGCTATTGACTGGCATTGTTCTCGGGGTAGTGAGCTTAGGGCTGCTCTTTGGAATAGAAGGCTGGCTGGGCTGGCTGCAGTGGCAGGCGGTACCACTAGTCTTCTGGCGTATCCTGCTTGAAGGCTTTCTCGTTGGTTTGGGCGTCAGTCTGGCCGAGGAACTTGTGTTTCGAGGCTGGTTATTGGATGAGCTGCGCTACGACTGGGGCTTTTCAAGGGCGCTGTGGGCTAGTAGTCTCGTCTACGCTGCGCTCCATTTCATCAAGCCCTGGCAGGATATTTTGGAGGAGCTGCCGAGTTTCCCCGGATTATTGCTGCTAGGACTGGTGCTGGGATGGGCTCGCCAGCGCACTAAAGGCAGGTTAGGGCTAGCAATGGGTCTGCATGGAGGACTGGTGTGGGGATATTACCTGGTGGATGTGGGTGATTTGGCCAGCTACACCCAGGTAGTGCCTGACTGGGTCACCGGAATTAACCAGAATCCCTTAGCTGGAGCTGTGGGATTCGTATTTTTGTCTGTCATAGCAGCACTATTACGACAGCCAGATGGCGAAATTTGACTCAGTTTCAGATCAAGCCGGAGGAGCGAAAAATGCATACGGCAAGAGCCCTACACATAGCGGTGTGCGAGTTGATATCGTCTAAGTTATCGAGTGATTGCTTTTGGTGGAGCTATATACGGGGCTCAGCAAACTCGTTAATTTACTAGCCCCTAGATACCGACCCCAGTTTTCTAGAATGCTGTCATCTATGGAACTTAAAATCCCACCAGTCGCTGTAATTGCCGTGTTTGCTGTACTAATGGTGGTTGTAACCCGCTTGCTGCCGGGGCTCACCTGGCTGGTTTCGGGACGGCTGGTCATGGCCGTTGCACTGGCTCTATTGGGCGGCGCGATTAGTCTGGCCGGAGTAGTTGCTTTTCGTCAGCATCAAACCACAGTCAACCCGATGGTTCCAACGGCGGCGGCTACCATCGTTTCCACTGGTTCCTACCGCTTTACGCGCAATCCCATGTATCTCGGGTTTGTTCTAGGACTGATGGGTTGGGCTGTCTTCCTGTCTAATGCAGGGGCTGCTTTGCTGGTGCTGGGCTGTGTTCTGTATCTGACCCAGTTTCAGATCAAGCCGGAGGAGCAAGCAATGCTAACCAAATTCGGAATTCCCTTCTCTGACTACATGGCGTCGGTACGTCGATGGCTGTAGAGGGTTTTCGGACAACAGACGCAATTCAGGCCAGGGAAATGTTCTAGAGTTAGTGTTCCTCTTTCCCTTGTAATTGCCTATCCTTAAGTAGCCCAATCAAAAGCGGGCCACCAGCTGGCGACCCTTACGGTCATTAGCTTCCCTACCCCCATCAACGCGCCCTGTGTAAATGCCGCTTCAGAAGGGAATAGCCACGCAGACAAAAACTAATGGTCTGATTAACCAGCCAGATCAACTACGCGACTCAGAGCCTGACGTTTGGTCAACTAGAAGGGGGCAGGAAAAAAGGAGCCGATTTTTTGACTAAGCAGGGAAAATAGAATCCACAATCATTGTCGTCAGGAAAGTTGTGCCCATACCGCAGATAACGAAGCCTGCAAACCGCAGTCCCAAGCCAGATGGCTCTACCCGGTTGACGAGTATCGTTTTGGCAGCCCAATACGTGCCTGTTGCAATCCCGAGCTGAATCGCTGCAAAGCCCAGCAAGTAGGCGACCAGTGGCCCCATCTCGGCCCCAAAAATGGCTTCACCATAGGCAAAGCCGTGAAAAATGCCTGCAATCGCTGCTAGCCCCATCACCACTGGGTTGGCTGGCTGTGTTTTCATGGCTAGCAACACCCCAAACAAGAGGACCGATGCCGAAATCACCAGCTCTGGCAAGGGCAAATCAATGCTCATCAGATGGATGCCTGTTCCCAAGATTGACGCCACCACAAACGCAATCGGGATGCCCAGGCCACCCCCCATTGCAGCGGCTAACAAGCCAACAGCTACTACAAATGCCAGATGGTCAATTCCGATAACCGGGTGGCCCATGCCCGACAGAAACGCTTCCACTATGTTGTCCGGAGTTTCGCTACCAAAAGGATGATGAGCCAAAGCAGGTGTTGCAACGAAAAGAATTGCCACCAGCGCTGCTAAAGGGACAGCAATTAGTTTTTGAGACACCACAGGTGCCTTGAGAAAACTCAAGGCCAAAACACGTAAATTCATCTGTACCTCGCAGGTGAATAGAGAACTCGCAGCTCATCGGCGGGCATTCTGACTGAGGGAAATTTCCCTTTCACAGCTGCGGGACAGCGGCAAATTTTCACTACACTTTTCCCGTTTCCTCTAGCGGCTGCTCCCCGCTAGAACCGATGAGGTAATAGAACATTAGCAAGTGGCCAGCACCTCAGACTGTACCTGGCGCACATTATCCTTGGCGTTCTTACCGACTAAACGGTCTCAATGACCAAGATTTCAGGCCTTCTATTCAGAGCAGGATTCAGCGATGTGGTAGTAGCCAATTGCACCATAGCCTGACGCTGTACTAGGCGAGTTTAACGACCTCAAGTAGGCCAAAGCAGACAAATAAAGCGCCACTAATGCCCGTCAGTAGTCGTTCAGAGATGCGACCGGCAATAAACTTGCCGCAGACAACGGCGATCGTAGCGCAAATCAGATGTCCTAAAACAGCACCTAGAAACACGCCATAGGGATGGTTGGCAGACGCCAGTGTGATGGTAGCAAGCTGGGTGCGATCGCCCCATTCGCCTAAGAAGGTAAGGGTAAAGGCTTCTACAAGAACTGCTCGAACAGACCAAATTTTGATGCCTTGTTCCCGTGCTTCTACGTCGCTGAGGGCATCTGCCTGTTCGTGGGCAAGCCCTCCGTTCCTAGACATTTTGACGGCGGCGTACAGCAGCTTGAGCCCCAACCCGATAAACAGAGCCGCCGCGATTGCGCCGACGTAGTGCTGAGGGAAAAACGCGACCAGCTGACCAATCCAGACTGAAATAAGCGTCATCATCGCCAGCGCCGCCGTGACCCCTGCAAAGACCCAACGACGAGGGTGACGCATTGCCAAAATGGCACTAATTAAAGAAGGTTTTATCTCCCAGTTCTGAGAGAGTAATCAGCAGTAACCCTGCCGTAAAGCCTGGTGAAAAATCCATTGCTTGCTCTAGTTATGTAGTGGTAGAGCAGACATGATGGAAGCCTAAGCAGACCCCACCAAGCCCACTTTGCCTGTGGACTTAGTGAAGGTCTCGCTGACAAGCGTTTGGCTACTTTGCCCCAATCAGGCACTTAGCAAGCTTGCGATCTGAACCAGGTTCATCACCAGTATGTTGGCTCAGATGGCGGGCTACCGTGGTTAACCCAGAGCTACTACCCTTCGCTGGCATGAAAATATCATTTCCAGGCTGGAAAGACCAGGAGCATCACTGAAAGAAATCGAACTCGCACAATAGCTGCGTATCCCATCATCAGTCCAGAGAACTTTACCTTGGCCAATTCTCCCCATGATCCTTTGAGAACCTATTTTTTGCCCTGCCTCTAAGCTGCTTGAACCCATCAAAAAGAATTTCTAACATTTCCAGTTCATGCTTCCAGAACCGATAGTCGTTAGACCGGCTGACAAAACGCGAAAATACCCACCGCCCCAGCTCGATCAGCAGATATAAAGCGGCGGCAATAACGAAGTATTGCCAAAGGGTCAATCCTAGGGTCACACCGAATAGAAATCGCATCAGGAACGACGATTCTAAAATCGTAAACGGGATTTCAATCAGTGCTTCTGTCAGCACAACCTTCCACCCCACCCCAAAGAGCTTTTGCAAAACAGGGAAACGGCCCCAGAGAGACTGAAGGAATACGCGCAAATGCATCATAGAGGGAAAGAGGATTATGAAAAGTCTTTCATAATCCTTTCATAATTTGCGCTGTTTGGGGTATCCCTTCAGAAAGTAATCGATTCGTCACAAGCAACAATTACTCGTCTAGATGCTCAGCAACTGCTCGATAAATCGCCGTAACATGGCCGTCTGCCAAGCTATAGAACACATTGCGACCCTGGCGGCGGTACTTGACCAAGCGTTGGGATTTAAGTACGCGTAGTTGATGGGATACTGCCGACTCACCCATTTTTACAGCAGCAGCTAGGTCACAGACGCACAACTCTTGCTGAGCCAGCGCTGACAAGAGCTTTAGCCGATGAGGGTCTGAGAGGGCGCTAAAAAACTCCGCCATGCGCTGAGCTTTCTCAGTGGCCAGCACCTCAGACTGTACCTGGCGCACATTATCCAAATGCACTAAGGACTCTTCGCAGGCTGGAGCATTAGTGTTTTGAGTGGGTTGTGCTTTGGCAGGACGAGACTTGGCCATAGAAGATAGTTACTCAGCATCTCTTCTTATGATACTGAGAATCATTACCACCTGAAGATCTATTCAGATCAAAGGCGGATTATGAGCGATCGCCCCTCTCAATCGCCTGCTGCACCTGCTGGATAAAGTACAGGGTCTGCTGATAGCCCTGCTGGTCGCCACGGGCCTCAAACAGCTCAGCCGCCTGCTGCAAATCCGTCAGGGCCAATTCAGGGTTGCCGAGCTGATAGCGCAAAAGCCCGCGATTGCCATAAGCCTCTGCCAGCTCAGGATTTAGCTGAATGGCAGTATCAAAATCTGATAAGGCGGCTTCTGCATTGCCCAGTTCGGTGTGAACTTTGCCTCGGTTGTAATAGGCGTCAGCATTTTCTGGGGCAAGAGCGATCGCCTGATCCAGATCGCTCAACGCCTGGGGCAAGCGCCCAGTCGCCGCCAAAATGATGCTGCGATCCAGGTAGGGCTGCACAAAATCAGGATCAAGCTCGATCGCCTGGCTCAAATCAGCGATCGCCGCCTCAGCATTCGTTAAGTGAGAGTAAGCTTCTCCTCGGTTATAGAGGGTTTCCACATGGTCGGGGCGAAGCTGAAGGGCCATTGAAAAGTCGTCAACAGCTTGCTCATAGTCTCCCAGGTCATGGTAAGCAATGCCGCGATGGAGATAGGCGTCAGCATTGTCTGCATCAGCCGCGATCGCCTCAGTATAGGTGGCGATCGCCGCCTCTAGCTGTCCCTGTTCAGCCTGCTGTAGGCCCTGCTCGACTAACGGATCGGTGACAGCAGCAATAGTCGCTGTTCGTCCAGATTCAGGAACCGACAGTCCGACCGTCACCGTAACGACAAAGACTGTCAAGCCAAGCATCAACCGTTTATTACGTCCCATTCTGACCTCCCAATAATGACAACCTGGATTTTTCGACGGCTCAGTTGCCCATGCAAGGGTAGATTAAAGCGCCGGAACAGTGGCTAAAGGCAAAGCTGTGACGCTTACTAAACTTGATCTCTACTCAGTGTAACGAGCGCTCTCTGCTCCCGGATTTCACTTTGATGAAAAGAAGAGTGTGATCCCAAAAACCCAAAATCAGGCAAAATCATAAACTGATCACCCACACTGCGGGGACACTGCATGAGACAACAGCAGCCTCTATTAAGTTTGTTAGGCATCGTTAGCGGCTTGGTATTAGCTAATCCGGTGGAGGCTGCTCAGCTACAGTTTTGGCGATTTGACCCGCAGCAGAATCGGCTGGAGTTTACCACTGACGCTGGGGTACAGCCCAGAGCGCAGCTATTGTCGAATCCCACTCGAATCGTGGTAGATCTGCCGGGCACGACCTTAGGTCAGCCCATGGTGAATCAGGCAGTGACAGGTACGGTCAGAGCGATTCGCATCGGTCAGTTTGACGCTCAGACGACGCGACTGGTGATTGAGCTAGCCCCTGGCTATACCGTTGACCCCGACCAGGTCGTTGTGCAAGGACAAACGTCTCAACAGTGGGTAGTGCAACTGCCAACGCCTCAGGCAGTGACTGGCCCTAGCCAGACTGCCAACCGGGTCGAAGCCGAGCCAGTCGCCGGAGCCGCTACTCAGGTAGAAGAGATTCGGACCACCCCCGATGGCTTTTTCATACGCACTACTGGAGCCAGTCCCGATTTGAGGGTCGATCACTCCAGTGAGACTCAGGTGGTGCTGCAGCTCAGCGATGCAGCAGTCACCGCCGCATTCGCCGCGCAGACGCCCCCGCTCAACGCCTTTGGGGTCAGCGCCTGGGAGATTCAACCGCTGACCCTAGACGGCAAACCCGCCCTCCAGATCGCCCTGACTGTACCGGCTAATAGTGCTGCTGATTGGCGAGCGACGGTCAGCAATGGCAGCGGCATTGTAATTTTGCCGCCCAGGGACTTGGTGATCGCCACGACACCCTCTAGTAATGTAGAACCTCCACCCTCTGCTCAACCTCCGCCAATCGATCCCCCCTCCATCGCTGTGCAGCCTCCCCAGCCGCAACCGACTTTACCCACGACTCCACGGGTGCCGGAGCCGAATCCGGTCATTCCCCAGCAGTTAGTTACCGTCGCGATTGACCCTGGTCACGGGGGACGCGATCCAGGGGCGATCGGCATCGGTGGACTGCGGGAAAAGGATGTCGTGTCATCTATTGCTTACGAAGTTGCAGAAATTCTGGAGCAGAGTGGGGTGCGAGTGATTCTCACCCGTGCCGACGACCGCGAGATTGATTTAGACCCTCGGGTGCAGATTGCCGAACGGGCAGGGGCTAATCTTTTTGTCAGTATCCATGCCAATGCCATCAGCTTGGAACGCCCCGATGTGAACGGCTTGGAGACTTATTATTATCAGACCGGGAATCGTTTAGCCCAGGTGATTCATCAGTCGATCCTACGAGCGCTGAATATGCCCGATCGCGGCGTGCGGCAAGCTCGATTCTATGTCATCCGCAATACCTCGATGCCCGCCGTGCTGGTCGAAACCGGCTTTGTCACTGGAGCACAGGATGCGCAGAACTTTAATAACCCGGCTTGGCGGCAGCAAATGTCGCAGGCGATCGCCGCAGGCATCATGCAGTACGTGCAACAGGAACTGTAGATTTAGGGATTAACAATAGGTGTTGTCAGTGCCCAAGATTTAACATTTGCTAGACAGCAACTCCCCTGAGGATTATTCACCTCGCAACCGCAGCGGCCAGCTTGAATATGATGAGTGATTGAAGCAATAACAGATTGCGGCCCCTGCTGCTCAACAGTAGTTTTTATCTGCTGGCGAGTCCAGCCAAAGCAGTAACAGACTGGAATCTTCTCGTCCAAGTCTTTCTGAAATACCGGCACCGTTAAGTCAGTAGTGGTGAAGGTTTGCCCCCTCATTGAAAAATAGACCACCGAGCAGCAAGTCTCCGAACAAAAGCGATAGATCTGCTCAGGGTTCAGTTCTGCTAGAGCGATCGGGGTTAACAAACTCTTGAGAGTAATGAGATCAACTAATTTCCCTGAATTATGGCACTGGGGACACCTGCCTGTCGTTATTGTGGGGTTGTTAGCTTCGTTGGGTTCTGGACAACAACAATTCACGGTGATGGCCTCGCAAAAGTCACTTCTCGCATCGATGCGATCGCCGATAACGCCAGTAGGAGTAGAGGGTTAACCCCACCATTACGCCTAAAGCGGGTAGTAAGACGATATCCAGATAGCCTACCCAGGCTCCCAACCCTAGTATTCCTAAAATGACAACCAGGATGGGCGTGAAGCAGCACAGAGCTACCACGGTTGTGCCGATTAGACTGGCGATCAAGCTAATTTTGGGATTCATTCTGGTTCGATATCTTGCTCAATCAGGCCACAGATTTTTCCGTTACAGAGGGTTTCATTGGGGGCCTCAGTGGAATCAGACAAGACGGCTTCAATATACTCATATCGCTGTGCTAATTCCTGATGAAGGGTCAGCATGTCTTGGATATGTTGATCGAGTTCGGCTAGATGTTGTTTCACCATTGCCTGAAGGTCAGCACAGGGAGGAACGCCATCCGCCCTTAGATCGATTAGCCGTTTGATTTCATCTAGAGATAGTCCAAACCGCTTGGCCTTTTGAATGAAGACGAGCCTTTCTTCCTCATCTGCTGAATAGATA
Source organism: Leptolyngbya iicbica LK (assembly GCF_004212215.1). NCBI lineage: Bacteria > Bacillati > Cyanobacteriota > Cyanophyceae > Leptolyngbyales > Leptolyngbyaceae > Leptolyngbya > Leptolyngbya iicbica. The sequence continues at coordinate 674,832 of NZ_QVFV01000002.1, read as the reverse complement.
CGGTAGCGAGACGCTGTGCGCTTCGGTGGTGTAAGTAATCCCAATCGTTCGTAGTATCGAATTGTTTGGGCAGGCAAGTTGACACGACGACTCAATTCACCGATTAATAAACCCTCTTTCATGGTTCTGTTCACTTTAGAATCGGCAGGAAAGTATTTCTCTCCTCCTGAATGCTTTATCCTTGACCGATACCAGCTGCAAGTAACTGTTCTCGGGAAATGGGCTGTTGGTTCTGGCAACACTTTGCTAGTTGGCCGTTGACCACCACAGCCGGAACGCGATGAATTTCGTATTGAGCCGCTTTTTCAAGTCCTTCATCCGTTGCAGACTCTGTACGCAAATCCCAAACCTGCACCTGGCAATTGGAGCAGGCTAGCTCTCGGACAAGCTTGACTGTCTCATCACATAATGGGCACCCTGCAGTGAAAACTTCGACGATTCGCTTCGACATTTTGTTTGTCTCCTGAACGCTGAGTTCAGCCTAAACCTTGTACTGGACTTCAAGGTCAAGTACCCGCATTGGAAAAATTAAAACTTCACCAGCAAGGCCGTGATGGATTAAGCAGTAATAGGCAAGCTAATCGTAAACGTGCTTCCCTTGTCTGCCTGACTCTGCACCTGAATGTCGCCACCGTGGGTCTGGGCGATCGCCTTTGCAATGGCCAACCCTAGCCCTGCTCCCCCGCTGTGGCGAGAGCGGTCTTTATTGACGCGGTAGAAGCGATCGAAAATATGACTTTGGTCGGCAGGCTCGATACCAATACCTGTATCTACTACCGTGATGATTGCCTGACGATTGATTTGCTGCAGTTGCACAGAGACCTTGCCACCTGCTGGCGTGTGCTGTAATCCATTGTTAATGACATTTAGCAGGAGACGGTACAGGTTTTCTTCGTTACCCACGACGGTAATTGGCGGCTGAGTCGGCTGCTTCATTATCAAGTGAATGTCGTTAGCGATCGCCAAGGCGGCAAGTTCTTCTTCGATATCGCTCAGGATGTCTTGCAAGCAGCAAGGGGACTTTTGGGCAGGGCTTTGGGTATCTAGACGAGACAGTAAGAGCAAGTCACTCACTAGAGTAGTGAGGCGCTGGTTTTGTCGAGTAGTGACCTGCAGCATGTCACGGGCATCCGCGTCAGAAATATGAGGTAACCGCATGACGGATTCAGCCGTGGCCTGCACTGCGGTCAGCGGGGTTCGCAGTTCGTGGGCAGCATCAGCAGTGAACTGTTGAATCTTGCGATAGGACACCTGCACAGGCTTCATCGCTAAACCTGCTAACCACCAACTGGCGGCGGCAATGAGTCCCATCGTCATGGGCAAGCTTAGCGCAATAATCCAGCGAATAGTGGAGAGGTAGGCCGCAAAATCGCTGAAAGAACGCCCCACCAGCAGGCTGCCCAACGGCATTTGGTCATCTGCTTTTAGCGAATACAGCGGCAAGGTGATCTGGCGATATTGGATGCCTTCACTATCCCTCAGGGTTTGCCAGGATGACTCGGTATTGATAACTGGCAAATCTTCAGGATAAAAACCTGCTGTCGCCATAAGCGTCCCATCAGGCTCCAGTACCCGAATGTAGTAGCTGCCGCGATAGAGTGTTCCCTCTCGGTGACCGGGATGCCCCTGAGACGCCTCAAAGGGAACTAGACAGTCTTCGCCAGCAACGCACAGGTTAGGCAGTAGCGTTTGCGAGACGGTCTCTAATTGGCCATTGGTGGTCAGGGTTTCCTCCACCGCATTGTGAACCGTTTCAGCGACTGACTTGAGTTCGCGGTCAGCCGTCACTCGATGAGCGTGGGCGATCGCTTCGTACACGCCCAGTCCACTCAGCCCCAGCACTACAGCCATCACGCCCGTGTACCAGGCGGTGAGCTGCCAACGACTGCGGCGAAATAGTCTATTCGGTTTTGAAGCGATATCCCATGCCATAGACGGTTTCGATGAAGTCATCACAGTCATATTGAGCCAGCTTGCGACGCAGCAAGCGCATCTGGGCGGCCACTACGTTGCTGTTGGGTTCGGCTCCAATTTCCCAGAGCTGATTGAGCACCTGATCGCGGGTGAGAATCTGGTTGGGGTGCTCCATCATATATTGCAGCAGTTGAAACTCTTTTTGCGTCAGTTCAATGCGCTGCTCAGAGGCTTCATTGTGATGTAAAAAGGCGACTCGGCGATCGCAATCCAGCGTCAGTGGCCCGATTTGAATGTGAGCTGGTTTGAGGTCGGGCGATCGCCGTCGCAGGGCTCGCAGTCGTGCCAGCAGTTCGGCCATATTGAAGGGTTTAACCAGATAATCATCGGCTCCCGCATCCAGGCCAGTGATGCGATCGTCAATCTGGTCTTTAGCAGTGAGGATGAGGACGGGGAGAGCGTGGTGGTGCGACCTGAGCCATTGGCACAGTTCAATCCCTGATCTTCCTGGCAACATCCAGTCAAAAACCCCCACAGTATAGAGGGACAGATCGTGTTCCAGGTAGGACAATGCCTCATCGCCCGACTGCACCCAATCCACCACGTAGGCTTCTTGGGTGAGGGTACGCTTGATGGCTTTGCCCAGATCGGGTTCATCTTCAACCAATAAGATACGCATAGAACTTGAAAACTACTCTGCCAACATCAGTAGCTCCGCACTACAACTCAGTTTCAGAATTATTTTCATCTTCTGTGTTTATCACACCAAAACGAGCTATGTATTCCTTTAAAAGTGGATCAACAAAGCAGTAAACTCCTCGATCCACCGAAGAAATGATATCTCTCTTTAGCAAGTTCCCCATATTTGCACTGTATTGATTTTGTTCGTAGCCTATTGTTTGAGTTATGTGAGTCAAAGGGACGTTTGCTCCCCCATACGATGCCATTGCCTCTAGTATTTTTTGATACTTCCCGGATCCTGCTTTTCTTAGCATGGAAGCCAGCTTATTTCTACGAAGAGTTTCAACAACATCTACTTTTGCTACTTCAAAGTCATCGGCAGACAAGTGATCATCTGAATCAGATTTAAGAATTTGGCTTCCAAGAAGATGAACAGGCTCTGGATATCCAGCGCACAACTCAAATATCTTCTGAATAACTTCATTTTCGTAAGTGCATGCGACTGAATTGAATCCTTCCTTTAAAATTTGTTCGACTTCTAAAAGTTCCAAACGAGGAAGAGGAACATCCTTAAAGGTTCGATAAATAGAGCCATGTTCTTCTTCGAGGTTTTGAATAGCCCCAGTTATTCCAGCCGCAAAAAAAGCTACGCTTTTTACTTGATCTCTTGAAAGCTTCTCAGCAGATAATTTAAAGAAAGTAGCAACCCCTGAACTTGTCTCAACTCGATCAAGCTCATCGAAAAAGAGCACTATACCTGATTTTCCTTTGTCTTTTGCTTGGTTAGCTGCTCTTGCCAAGCCAGCACAAAACAATTCAACAACCTCAGACAATGAGGAAACAGATGAATCCTCCTTTTGACCTACTGTTAGAATTCCTCCAATGTTTAGCTCTATCTTCAACTTTCCGAAGAGATTCTCTAATGAGGTTTGCAACTGACTCAAAATGCCAGAGGCAAGAGCTGAGGGAGTTTGATCTGTAGCACAATCATGCCAAGCGCAAACAAAATTGTAATTATCCAATCCGGGACTTATACCAAGTCTTTCTGCTAAATCTAAGTTGCCTTCTGCGAGATTCCTCGCTTGAATTAAGACTGAGCTTTTGCCAATTCCTCTATCACCAGTAATGATTGTGTGCTTAGGCTTATCGTTAGCGAGTTGAAACAGAGAGTCAATAACACTATCAATTTCCTTTATTCTCCCTGAAAATCTGTCCGAAGAGTCTATCGGCAGGTCTGGCGTAAATGGATCAATGTATCTTTCTTTCATAAAATTCTATCTACAAATTTTGCTTCAATGCTCACTGTTTAAAACTTCGGAATAGTTTTTACCTAATATGTAATATACCTTGCTCATACTGCATGCCAGCTTCTTTGAGAGGCGACATACACTCATCTGATTTTAGCTTTAGTCAGCAAGTGAGTGAGAACCAATTTTTATTTCCAAATAGATCTGCTGACTACTCGCCTAGAATTACTTTTGAGTGCTGAACTACTTTGCGTCGCCGTCTCCGTCGCTTCACCCATTCCGTCGCATCGTCAATGAAGGAATAGACCACCGGCACCACTACCAGGGTTAGTAACGTGGAGAGTAGCAGCCCGCCCAGAATCACCGTGGCAATGGGCGAGTAGGCGTCCATGCCAATCTCGGGGAAAAAGGCCAGACGCACAATCACAATCACGGTGGTTAGCGTCGTCATGGTAATCGCCTTTAGTCGGACCGGGCCTGCCATGCGAATCGCCACATCGCGGGGCACCCCTTCAGCTCGTTTCGCCAAGATCAGCTCCAGCAGCAGAATCGCTGCCGAGAGGGATAGACCTGACAGAATCACAATGCCTAGAATCGATACGCTCGACAGGGTCTGTTGGGCCAAAATCAATCCGCCGAAGACGCCGACTAATTGCAGCGGCACCGAGATCATCATCACCAGCGGCTGAATAAAGGAGCCGAACTGAATCACCAGAATCAGATAAATCAGAATCAGCGACACCAGCAGACCTTTGAGCAGGCGATCGAACTCGATCATCATGTCGGTCATGTCGCCCATGGAGTCCACTCCATAGCCAGGAGGAAAATTGAGTTCTTGTCCTGCTCGCATGGCGATCGCCATCGAGAGGTCCATCGACGCGGGTCCGCCCTTGCGGTAGTAGCCGTTGACGTACACCACCCGCTTACCGCCCACATGCTCAATTAGAGTAGGGCCGCTTTGACGTTCTAAGGTAGCAACGGTGTTTAGCGGGACCTGCTGCCCGTCAGATGTGGTGATATAAGTTCCGGCTAAGTTGTCTACGGTGCCCCGCTGTTCTTCTTCATAGCGCACCAGAATCGAGTTCTGTCGCAGGTTAGGCCGGTTGTAATAGCGCTGAGTGAAGCCCCCATTCAGGGCGTAGCGGGCCTGCTGGGCCACCATCCGCACGTTTAATCCCAGTTCTTCAGCCCGACGGCGATCGACCGTGAGCTGATATTCCGGTTGAGTCAGCGCCGAGCTGGTTTGAGCCATCACCAGACCAGGGGTGTCTTCGGCAATGCGCAGCACCCCTGCCGCCAGACGGTGCAACACCTCCAAGTCTTCGCCGTAAACTGCGAGCTGAATCGGCGCAGCGGAGGTGGCCATGACATCCACGCCCATTTCCTTCAGGGCAATGCGGCGCAAACCAGGAATGGTGCGACGGGCCTCGGCTTCCACGCTGTCCATAATTTCCCAGATGTCGCGATCGCGCTCATCTTCTAGGGTGACAACCAGCGACGCCGAGTTGACGCTACCCATGCTGTAGCCGCTGAAATAGGTACTGTTGCGGGTCAACTCAAAGCCAGTTTGGGCGGACACTTTGGCAATATCGGGTTGGGCAAGGAGGAGTTGTTCTAGCTGGTAAACGCTCTCGTCAGTTTTCGCGAAGGAGGTTCCGGCCTCCATCTCCAGAGACGCCATGAACTGACCAGAGTCGCCCAGGGGCATCATTTCCTGGGGCACAAAGGGATAGATGGCAATCGCCAGGACGATGGCAGAACCGGCGATCGCCAGCGTAATTTCGCGATTATTCATGCAGCGATCGAGCAGCCACCCATACCCCTGCTCCAGCTTCTGAAAACCCACCCGTACCGGCGTGGTCAACCATTGCAGCCAGGTTTGTTGCTGTCGTCGCTCTTGGGGTGGCTTCAGAACGAAAGCGGCAATCAGCGGAATCAGCGTCACCGACACAATCAGCGAAGCGATGAAGGCGAACACCATGGGCCAGACGATGCCCACAAACATCAGCCCTGTTAGTCCTCCCGCGAGAATTGTCGGCAATAGCGCCGCAATCATGACGCAACTGGCCGCTGCACTAGCGAGAAACACTTCCCCGGTGCCTTTGATGGCGGCCTGCATCGGACGGAAGCCTGCTCGTAGCTTCTGGTCTATGGAGTCAATCACAATAATCGAGTCATCGACTAGCTTCCCGATCGCCATCATCATCCCAATCAGCGTCGAGGAGTTGAGCGACATCTCGATGGGAATAAAGGGCAGGGTGGAGAGGGCCAGGGAAGTAGGAATGGAGATCATAATGATCGCCGTCGCCCGAAAATCTTCTAAGAAAATCAGAATTACAATGCCTGCCAGGAGCACGCTGATTAGCAACTCCTGGAAGGTGCTGTCGAGAATGATGTTGACCAAATAGGAGTTGTCGTAGGCTTCCTCAAAGCTGAGTCCGGGATTTTCGGCCTGAATCTTTTCTAACTCGGCCCGCACCTGCTCAATCACCTGCGGCGAACTGGAGTCCGGCTTCTGAATCACGTTCACTGCCAGGGCCGCCTCACCGTTGTAGCGATAGCCGCTGCGTCGCTCCTCAAAGGTGTCTTTCACCGTTGCCACATCGCGGACATAGACTACCTGTCCGTCCTGCTCCAGGATGGGGTAGTCCATCACATCGGCAGCGCTCAGTGCCCGCTTATCGGCTCGCACCAGAATTTCGGAATCTCCCTGGGTCAGTACCCCCGCGCCCTGGCTGACGTTGTTGGCGTCAATGGCATCGCGCACTTGGAGAATCGACAGGCCATAGGCTGCTAGCTGTTGTCGATCTACCACGACCTGAAGCTGCCGCCGATAGCCGCCAAAGATCGACACTGCCTGTACGTTGGGCACCTGGGTCAGCCGATCCACCAAAGTATTATCGGCAAACTCCCGTAGCTGCACTGGGTCCCAACCGTCCCCCTGTAGGGCCAGGGTCAGTACCGGACGGTTCAGTGGATCAATGGGCAACACCCAGTAGGAACGGGAGTTAAAACCATCTAGCTCAATATCGCCCTCGGCTGCCGTCATCACACTCTGAACCGACTGCACCGCCTTATTGATGTCGTCGCCCCAAGCAAACTGAATCGTCACCAAAGACATGTCTTGCTGGGAGCTAGAACGAATGAATCGCACCCCATCGAGCACCGTCATGCGCTGCTCAATCGGCTTGCTGATGTAGGTTTCCACTTCCGTCGGCGACGACCCTGGGGCCATCGTCACAATCGACACCAGCGGACTTTCCACATAGGGCATCATCCGTACTGGTAGCAAAAACAGTGTCAACAGCGACAGCACCAGCACGGCGATGTACAGAGCCGCGACGATGACCGGATGTTTGATCGACCAACTGGTCAGGAAGCTTTTCATCAGCAATAATCTCAGCGTGGAAAAGTGGGGTTGGGAGGTAAGTTGGCAGAGGCATCGTTAAAGATGCCTCTCTTAAAGTCGGCTATTGCACGTCCAGCTCGAAGGTCGCTTCTCCGGGCATCGCGGGATCTGCTGATGTTACCTCCATCGTCCACATCCCAGCCATACCAAGGTTGGTCATGACTTTGTACTCTCCAGGTTGTTCACCCGGTTCTACCATCGTCATCGTGGTCATCGGCTCCATGCCGTCCATACCCATAGAGAGATCAACCTCTAGGTTTTCTAACGCTACAGGCTCGCCCGTAGCCGGATCAGCCACTTGCAACAATAGCTCAGCATCTCCCATCGGTAGCGAAGCATCTTCAGGAGACACCAGGGCGATGTCTACTCCCTCTGAGGTCGGAGTATCGGTTGTTTCTGTTGTCGGAGCGGCAGCCGTATCCGCTTCGGGTTCACTGTCTGCTTGGTTACCGCCACCGCAAGCTGCCGTCAAAAAAATCATCGGCACCAAAAGAAATAGAACCTTTTTCATGAAATCCTCACTATGTTGATGAAATGAAATAATGGAAATAGAAGCGTTACAAAACGCTACTCAACCGGCACGGCAATAAGGGATTGGCCTTGGTAGTCAGGGTCATTAACCTCGACTTTGAGCTGCCACTCCCCGGCCATGCCGAAGTGAGTCTTGACCTGGAACTGCCCTGGTTGGTCAGCCGGTTCAAGCTGCACCATGGTGGTCATCGGGGCCATGTTGGGCATGGGCATCGTGGCATCCACCACGACATCCTGAACCGGCAGCGGTTCCTGAGTATCGGGGTCGCGCACTTCTAGCATGAGTTCCGCCGCTCCCGGCTTAAATCCCTGGGTTGGATCAGGTTCGACGATTGCCACCTCGACACTCCCTTGACTGCTATCGCCCAGCATGGGCATAGGCATACCCGCTTCGTCCACCACGGCTACCTGTACACCAGGAACCAATCGGCTGTGCCCGGAAGTAATGACTTGATCGCCAGGGTTGAGACCGCTGGTGATAGTAACTCGATCGCCATTCACCATCCCCGTCTCTACCGTCCGCCGTTCAGCAGCCGTACCCGCCATCACCCAAACTGATGGCTCGCCGTTGTAATCCACCACGGCAGACTGCGGCACCGACAGCGCATTGGTCTGGCTATTAGTCAGTAGGGTCATCTCTAAATACTGACCCGACAGCAAGCGCCCTTGGGGATTATCAATCACTGCTTCAACTACAACAGTGCGGGTATCGTTGTTGGTCTGAGGAAAGATGCTAGTGACGCTGCCTGTCAGCGGTGCGTCTGTGGCTCCGGGCACCTGGGCGCGAATGGGCGTGCCCACTCGGATATAGCCCGCATCCTTTTGCGCGACATTGGCCTGGAGCCGCACCCGTGAGTAGTCGCCAATTTTCAGCACTCCCATTCCTGGCTGTACCACCACGCCTGGGTCAACCATGCGAGTCTGTACGATGCCGCTAATCGGTGACTGCAATGTGGTGTAGCCCTGCATCACAGCCGCAGTATTAACTTTTGCCTCAGCCTGCCCAACCCTGGCCTGCTCCCGTGTAACTTGGGCACCCAGGCGAGTTAGCTTAGCGTTGGCTTGCTCTAGAGCAGCCTCTTTGGCAGCGGCTTCTGTGGCTACCGCATCATACTCCTGCTGAGAAGTGGCACCTTCAGCCGTGAGCTTCGCAAAGCGGTCTTTCTGAAGATTTAGATAATCTAGTTCTGCTTGCAGTCGAGCAATCTCTTGCACCTGCTCGTCAATTTCGACTTGGCTTACCTGCAAGGACGTATTCATCGCATCGGCCTCGGCGCGGGCTTCCGCAAGTTCCGTGGAGCGCTCGTCCGCGATTAAGTCTGCCAACACTTGACCGGCTTCAACGCGATCGCCCGGATACACCGAATAGTTCGTCAACTGCCCCGCTACTCGCGGATACACCACCGCTTCCTGGTAGGGCATGATCGAGCCCGTATAAGACACTCCGGCTTCAAAAGTCCCAGCCTGAACCACCTCGACCGTGACGGGTACCGGATTAAATGCCCCATCGACCTGCATCATGTCGTCATGGGACATGCCCGACATGTCATGGCCTTCCATTCCCGCCATAGAATCAGACGGTTTAATCAATTGAGTGGTCAGCAGAATGCCGCCGCTGAGGGCCGCAAAAATACCCAGCCCTAGCAACGCCCGACCATACTTACGATGGGCAGATCGTGAGGTTGCTTCTACTGTCGGCTCCAGCAGCGATGAGTCCTCGAAAGACAATGCTTCAGAACTAGTTTCTGAAGCGGCGATGCTGGAATCGTGACTATCTGTCTGAGATGATGGCGGTTCCAAAGACATTCGGAGTACAGAATTTAAAGGATTGACTCTGCAAAACTATCAGCCAATTGTGAAACCAGGATGAAATCTCTCCTAGCTTCATGTGCATGGTTTATCAATATTGGTAGGGATCTTTGGGTTCTGGAATCGAGGCAAGGCTAGTCGGCGCGATCGCAACTCGCCGAGCACCATCCACTTCCAGCGTTTCCATCTGACCTTGAATGGCGAGCCAACTGTCCTGGGGGTATGCGCTACGACGCTGCTCCAATATCACGGGAACCCGACAGGGGTCGCATCTAGCGGACAGTGACGGATAACGAAGCGAGTAACCATAAAAATGTTGTCGGGAAGCTCTGGCGGATGCACCACAAATCCGGAGACATGACGGTCTTCCCGGCATATGAATCGGGCTCTGGGTAAACTGCTAGTGTCATGGCCCAGTCGCTCAGCGTTCGGTCTTCGGGACGAGCACCACTAGTAAAGCGCTGAACCTGCGGTCGGGTTGGCAATCCTACTACCGTGTAACCCTCCTGCATGTTGCTACTCAGGTTGCCGGGTAAGGTCTTAATGTGTTGGCCTCTAGAAGTCGGGGCTGTATTCGTCACCGTCACAAAGGTTTTAGCGATCGCCAGCCCCAGCAGAACCATCCCCGCCAACACGACTGCCCAATAGTAACGAGGATGAATCAGCAGCCTCAGCTGATTCGTCAGGCGATAGTAGAGAAACAAAATGCCCCAGGCAGACAGCGCCAGAATGTCCCAATAGGCAGGCTTGAAGGGAAAACGATAGCGCTTGAGGATAGCCAAATTCACGCAGTCAATCCGATTCAATCAAAGCTGCAATCTACTCAAAAATGTGAAACAGCGATGAAATGAAGCGGCTATATCGTGCCTTCGACTGATTCGATGAGGGGACAAATATCGCCTGGTTGTGGATGGGAATGATCAGCGGCCCAAGTGTCGCGATACTGCTCCAATGAAGACTTGAACGCCACCATTTCTTGAATCTGGGCTTCAAGCTGCTGAATCTTGTCTTGCAACAACGACTGCACAAACTCGCAGGGCACATCGCCTTGGCGATGCACAGTCAGCACTTCCCCAATATCTTCTAGAGAAAAGCCGAGGGCTTGAGCCTTCTTGATGAACTGTACCTGCTGTACAGTTTCTGGCGCATAGTAGCGGTAGCTGTTCTCACCCCGTTCTGATTGGATGAGGCCCAAGCTTTCGTAATACCGCAACGCACCCACGGCAACGCCGGTTTGCTTCGCGACTTCCCCAATTTTCAATCCGGTGATGATAGCCACTGGATTCTCCAGGTCATACTTCTTTTACTTAAACCTAAACCTTACAGTCAGCTTTAGAGTCAAGAGGGAACAACAACAAATAGGAATAGCGATCTCTTTCACTCCCATTTCATAATTGTCTGTCACGGTGCTTGGTTGAAGTAGTTTTGCCACTCTTATGCAAGCGAGTCTAAAGGTTTTTGATCCGGTCAAGCGTCACTCAACAGAGGCGGCGATCGCTCTGCTGTTGGGGATGCTCTATGCGCCTCTTATCTGGTACTGGATTGATGGTTGGCTGAGTAAATCAATCAGCATTGAGCATGAGTATTTTTCCTACGCGCTCATCGGATTCCCCTACGCTGCCTGGATAGCTTGGCTATCCAGGCAGCATCGGCACAATTTGCCCAGCAGCGGAAGCTTTTTGGGGATATCGCTATTGGCATTAGCGGTTACGTTCTATCTCAGTCCAGTGCAAAATCTCATTAATCTGTCTTTTCCCCTCATGCTGGGAGCAGTCGTTCTAATCCTGAAGGGATTGAGCGGTTTGCGGCTGATGAGATGGCCTTTGTTGTTTGTTTTGCTGGCAACACCGACCGAGTTGCCTTACCTCATTGCACCCTACCTGATGCCAATACAGCGCATGAATGCCGCGATCGCGGCCTTTCTGTTGACGCAAATTGGCATGGATGTCAGCGTCGATCAAATCTACATCTTAGTCAACGAACGCATTGTCGAGGTGGCTCCCTACTGCGCGGGGCTGAAGATGCTGATGACCTGCTTATATGTCGCTCTGATGATGCTCCATTGGACGGGCAACCTACGTTCTCGACCGAAAACCCTTGCGCTACTAGCGGGAGCAGCGCTCATCAGCGTGGTGGGCAACATCGTTCGCAACACCCTGCTGACGTTCTTTCACGGCACCGGACGCACTGACTGGTTTGAGTGGCTTCACGAGAGTTGGGGTGGAGATGTGTTTTCAGCACTGCTGCTACTCAGTGTGGTTCTGCTGATGAACGGGATTGACCGAATGGCCAATTCGTTGACGCTATCTCCAGCCGGTGGCGCAGGGAAAGACAATTTTTTCTGAGTCAATTATGAGTCCTTATCAGGGTGCTGGCAGAAGTTGTATCCTTGCCCAAGCGCTAAGCTGTTATACCGAACGAGTTGGAAAAAGTATTTATTTATGAGCAGTCAATTAGCAGCAACCCGTTTTCTAGTCGTCGGCTTGATGGCGGGCAGCCTAGCCTTTGCAGGGTGTAGCCTGGTCACAAACAACAGTGCATCTTCTACTCAGCCGACTAAAGCTGAGCAGGTCGCATTTAACCAGGAACTCGCGGTATTTCGCAGCCCGACCTGTGGCTGTTGCGGCCAGTGGATTGAGCACATGGAAGCCGCTGGCTTTACCGTCAAAGACAACGTGACGGAAGAGATGACGGCGATCAAAGAGCAGTACGGCGTCCCTGCCAATCTGGCCTCTTGTCACACCACGATTGTGGATGGCTATGTCGTTGAAGGTCACATTCCCGCAGAAGATGTACAGCGGCTGCTAACTGAAAAACCGGACGTTGCAGGTATCGCCGTTCCGGGTATGCCCATCGGCTCTCCTGGTATGGAATCCGGTGATTACGTTGAACCTTACACGGTATTTTCCTTCACCGAGTCCGGTGAGACTGAGGCTTTTTCAGAGCACTCTTAGACTGACGAGACCCTATGTACCCCCCTGTAGATCCCATCATCTTTCACATCGGCCCCCTTGCCCTGCGGTGGTATGGGGTGCTGATGCTAACGGCTATCTTGGCGGCAGCCTTGGTAGCTAGTCGCGAGGTTGCCCGTAAAGGAGAGGATTCTGAAAATCTTTGGGACATGCTCTTCTGGATTCTAATTCCAGGCTTTTTAGGAGCGCGACTTTACTATGTGTTTATTCAGTCGCCACGGGGTGAGTCTGGCCTTGGTTACTACTTGCAGAACCCAGGTGAAATTCTCAAAATCTGGGGCGGTGGTATTCATATTTTTGGCGGCTTCATTGCCGGTAGCATTGCGCTCTGGCTGTTCACCCGCATCCGGAAGCTAAACCCGCTGCCTTACCTAGACGCGATCGCTCTAGGATTGCCCCTAGCTCAGGCGATTGGGCGCTGGGGGAACTTCATCAACCAGGAACTCTATGGGCCACCGACGACGCTACCCTGGGGCTTACGTATTGATCCACAACATCGGATCCCGCCCTATAACGATTTAAGTACCTATCCTGAAAGTGCACGGTTTCATCCCCTTTTCCTATATGAATCGCTCTGGAATTTTCTCGGATTTGCCATCCTGTTTTGGATTTCGCGACGGTTTCAGAAAGATTTAAAGGAGGGGGATATTGCCCTGCTATATCTAATCTGGTATCCACTCGGTCGCTTTTTTATTGAGTTTCTGCGGACGGATTCGTGGTTCTTTCCTGGCACACTGTTCAACGTGGTACACATCTTGTCTGCGATCTCAGTCATCAGTGCCGTCATTGGTCTCTACCTTAGCCATCGCCCTAGTACAACTCAGGGGTCAAACGTTTGACCTGCGTCAATTTTGACAACTCTTTGAAACTGTCACTCTCGTCCAATCTATGGTTGAACACACAAATTCTCGCCGTAAATCTCGACGCCGCACAACCCGGCACTTCAACGTCTGGCCGATTATCTTTGGTCCGATTGGCGTCACCGCACTGATGGTCGCCATTATCGCATTCTTGGCATTGCGTAATCGACCCGAGCGGGTGGCCTTTGAACCGAATACAGAAGCAGGCACCGCTGCCCTCGCTGCGGTGCAAACCTTTCCCGATCAAGGACGGCAGCATGTTAATCCCGGCGAAGCCGTAGATTACGATAGCGACTTTCCGACCTCTGGCCCCCATGATCCAAATCCGGTCATGCCAGGGATTTATACTGACGTGCAGCGTCCAGAACAACTCGTCCATTCGCTGGAGCATGGCAACATCGTTATCTATTACGACCAGCCCGAGGCAGAAACGATGAAAGCTTTAGAGAGCTGGGCAGACCAGTTCTCTGACCCTTGGGAAGGGATCGTTGTGGTGCCCCAAGCAGGATTGGGCGCAGAAATCGTCCTCACTGCCTGGACGAAAAAGCTGGTCATGCTGGAATTTGATCCGCGAGCTGCTGCCACCTTTATTGATGAATATCGGGGACGGGGACCGGAAAATCCGGTGCGGTAGTCATTGGTCGACTTATTCCAAACTGTATTGGAGGGTGATGACGATCTCGATCGCTCAGTCAAGCCCCACGCACAAGGGTGCAAGTCAGCGCTGGGTAATCTGCGCACTGACTTGCACGGGATGATGAAAGTAGTCCCACACGCTATGCAGAAGGTAGCCTATAGCAAGCCGCAGTTTGATCAGGTCACCCCCAATACCTGAAATCAGCATCAGATAAGCTTTGTAACTCTAACTTCCGACTTCTTCATTCCGACTTCTGCTGTACCATCAGCACCAGAGGAGACACCCAGAGAGCAAAGAGAGATAGGGCAATGCAGGCGATCGCGATCGCCGCTTCTAGAAAAATGCTTCGCCCTCGTTTCTCAGCTAACGCTGAGCCCACATATACGGCTCCAATTGCTGCAAAGGCAAAAGCATACACATCCAATCTTGGTTGAGGCGGTACCCAATGAAGGAGGATACCAGTTGTGATCGCAAGGAGAATCCCAATTCCAAAAGATAGCCATCCACGTTGGTCTTGGACAGGTTGTTGATTTGACAAATCTTGAAAACGATCCATGGGGTAATCTTCATACATACCTCCAGATACAAGTTAAACGCTCTAGTTACCTAGAAGGTCAATCCTTCGTCTTTGGCAATCAGCGCATTGAAACTTGACATTGCAGCTAGCTGTAGAGTCCTAGACTGGTGCCATGATCTTAAAGAGGTAATTTCAATGACAAAGCGTTCAGTTGAAGTATTTACCGCAGGCTGTCCCCTTTGTGACGAGACAGTCAAACTGGTGAGGGATTTGGCCTGCGAAAATTGTGACATTCAGGTTTGGGATTTGCGGGCCGACTACATCACCGAGGAAGGCGAGGCAAAGTTAACCCAATACAGCATCCACCGGGTACCTGCAGTTGTGGTTAACGGTACCTTGGCCGGATGCTGCCAAACACAGCAGCCCGTTTCCCGAGAATTCCTGGTGGCAGCCGGTGTTGGTCGAGGGTAGAGAACCTACAGCCAACAGCAACAAACGTTTCCAGGGGAAAGTGTGAAGCGCTGACTGACTCATCACATAACTACGATTAAGGGCACCTCGGAAAATACAAACCTTATTGGGAATAACAACGAGACTTCAGTGATTTCGGGTTGCCAAAATTCTCAATAAGACAATTAACTGAGGTGCCCTCAAGGAGAATGGGCTTAGAAATGGGTAGTCAGCATGACGTAACCAGCCGGATGGAGTTTCCATCCAAGAAACTCCTGGAGCTCAAGAGTGCTTGCTGAATCCCTTAAAAGAGCTTCTCAAAAGAGAAATCTAACCCCCCCCACGACAGCGAAGTTGCTCACTTCTTCGCCATCTTCTCTAGCAAGATTTGCTGTTTCACCAAACTTTTGCGTCCAATTAATTCCTACATAGGGCGCAAATCTGCGATTGACTTCGTAACGCAAGCGTAAACTTAATTCAATATCATTAAGACCTGAACCAACGCCAAACTCTTCTACCTGCTGGATAGCGATGTTGGTTTCAAACTCGGGTTGCAGGATGAGTCGCTGGGTCAAAAGTAACGGATACTCAGCAGCAAACCTGGCCGAAACGTCTCCTTCTTGACTAACGAATAAAGCACCCTCTATTTCAAAAAGATTAGGCGCTAATCCTTGAACCCCAACCACTCCAAATGCACGTCCAGGCCCACCTTCAGAACTATACACCTGGTCGTATCGAATCCCTGCTTGAAAATCCCAAAAAGGAGCAATTAGCCTGCCATATAGAAGCTGTAGCTCTGCCTCGCTGTCGTCACTATTCAAGCCGACATCTCCCTCTGTTTTGATCCAGAGTCTTTGATAGTCACCCCCAATCCAACCAATACCATTCCAGTTAAACGTATCTTCCTCCTCGTTTAGTCGGTATTCCAGCTGATCGATTAAAAAGTATGAGAAAATTTGACTATCTTCTACAGGCTCAGGCCATTCGTCTCTGTTGACTTCTGGAACATCAGATTGTCCCAAGGGTAGAAGTTGCTGTGAAGCACTATCAGCTTCTAATACTTGAACATCTGAAGCTTCATTTGTGCTTCCTTCCAATACTGGTTGAGATTGCTCAACGGCGGGTACTGTAGAAAACTGATTGGTACTGAGCATTTCGGGCTGCTCAGCAAAGGTCGTTATTGTTGCACCGACATCTTCTGATTGAGGCTCTTTAGGGAAGCCATTAGGTTCCGTTGAGGCAGTAGCCGGATAAGACATATCGTGTCCCATTGGAACATCCTCATCCATGTTGTCCATATCATGGCCCATGGGCGAGATACCACTCATATCGTGGTTCATTGAATCGTGGCCGGTCATAGCGGTTGTACGGCTCATATCGTGAGGCATGGCAGCTGCCGCACTCGTGTCCGGTTTCTCTGAAACAGCAGGTTTGCCCATGTTGTCGGGCATCGCACTGTCGCCATTCATGCCACCCATGTCGTGATTCACTGAGGCATCGCTACTCATGCCGCCTGTGTCGTGACTTATGGGTGCATCGCCGCTCATGTCGTGGGGCATGGCAGCTCTGGCACTTTTGCCTTTTACGATTTGAAGCGATAAGTCTACGATACCTGCAAGTCCAATTGATGTAGCCAGAACCAAAAATAATTTCCGTTGAAATATGTTCCGCATCTAACGCACCTCCGATAAAGGGTCAATAACCGCTACGGTGCGGAACATGCCAACTTCCATGTGATAAAGCAGATGGCAGTGAAAAGCCCATCTACCGGGGGCATCGACATTAATTTCTACGGGAAGTCTTTCGGCTGGTTTAACGTTAATAGTATGCTTGCGAGGTTTGTATTCCCCTGCACCATTATCTACTTCCATCCACATTCCATGTAGGTGAATGGGGTGTTCCATCATGGTGTCATTCACAAATACTAGCCGTAGGCGTTCGCCGTTGTAGAAGGTAAGTTCTTTCTCTTCAGAATATTTTTTACCGTCAAAAGACCACATGTATCGCTCCATGTTGCCGGTAAGGTGCAACTCTAGTTCTCGCTCTGGCGATCGCTGGTCGTATCCTGGGTTGATGCTGCGCAAGTCGGTGTAAACCAAAACACGAGTTCCAGTATTTTCTAGACCTGTCCCTGGTTCATGCATACGACTTCCTACCATCATAGGAACGCCAGAATTTCCCGCACCATGGCTATCGGGACCATGGGGCACCATAGAACTGCTGCCCGGACAAGACATGTCATCTGTCATGGGAGCATCGCTACTCGTGCCACTCATGTCATCTGTCATGGGGGCATCGCTACTCATCCCACTCATGTCATCTGTCATGGGGGCATCGCTACTCATGCAAGACATATTGGGATCCATGGTCGGCAAATCGGCATCCATTGAACCATGATCCATTCCCATGTCGGCCATCGTACGCAGTGGCCGTTCGCGCCGTTCTGGCAGAGGGGCTTCTAACCCTGTACTTATAGCTAGGGTGCCGCGTGCGTAACCGCTACGATCCATCGTTTCGGCAAAGATTGTATAAGCCTGCTCGTCTTGGGGCTCTACAATAACGTCGTAGGTTTCGGCCACGGCAATTCTGAATTCATCAACAGCTACGGGTTGTATGTTTTGCCCGTCTGCTTGAACAACAGTCATTTTGAGACCGGGAATACGCACATCAAAATAGGTCATCGCAGAAGCATTGACAAATCGCAGCCGAACCTTATCTCCTGGCTGAAATAGAGCTGTCCAGTTGGCATCTGGCTCGATTCCATTCATCAAGTAGGTATACGTTGCTCCAGTGACATCCGCAATGTCTGTTGGGTCCATGCGCATCCTTCTCCATTCGCCATCCTCAGCCAGGTTGGCTACTGTCCGCCTTTGATAGTTGTAATAAGGCGACATGCGCTTCAGATTAGCCAGAACGCTATGGGGATCTTCAAACGTCCAGTCGGAAAGCATCACCACGTAATCTTGGTCATATTCGAAGGGTTCTGGTTCGGCTGGATCGATAACAATCGGCCCAAAGTGTCCTTGTTGCTCCTGTAATCCGCTGTGGCTGTGATACCAGTAGGTGCCACTCTGGGTTACCGGAAACCGATATGTAAACGTCTGCCCTGATTTGATGCCAGCAAAACTAACTCCGGGAACACCATCCATCTCAGGCGGCAGGATAATGCCGTGCCAGTGAATGGAAGTATCTTCATTGAGCTGGTTAGTGACATTAATGGAAATGTTTTGGCCTTCTCGCAGGCGAATTAAAGGACCAGGTATAGAGCCATTCGTTGTCAAAGCTTTTGCGCTCCGTCCACCCAGTTGAATGGCTGTTTCCTGAACTTGGAGGTCGATTACATCGGGGTAGTCGATTACATCGGGGTAGTCGATTACACCGGGGTAATCGATACCCTGGCTAGCTTTGCTTAAAGATAAGCCCTGTCTTGCGTATGCTGGCAAAAGAGCACTCAACCCAAAACCCAAGCCTGCGCCTGCCGTAAAGCGCAGAAAACTACGTCGATTCAGAAAAGCCATGTGTGTATCGCCTTGTGACTCATCAAGTAAAGGTTTTAGCGCTTCGGGCCTATGCCTCCAGCATCAACTAAGGACTATATTCTGGAATAGTGAAATGAGAGTGAAACAAGAAAACCTGGGACGCTCGATTTTTCTCTGAATGGCTGGATTCGTCACAGGCTCTATTTTCTGCGTTCCTTAGAGACATTTCCAGAGCATTCATTTAGGCCATGCCCAGTAGCATTGCCAGCACGTCATGCAGACAGATCGTTTACACTAGCCAAATCTTTGGTGCAAAAATATCGCAAGGCGCTTGCGTTGGCACAAGTCTGATAAAAGCCATTTGAGCTATTTCAGGCAATAAAGCCTAAGTGAGCAAAACCAAATTGTCATTTCACCCTGATTTCATCTTCAGATAACAAACTGTCATTGACAGCGAAATAATCAGCATTTCGCAACGCTTCGCAATGATTTATAGTCTGTTTGTGAAGCTTCCTTTTGTAGAGATTTAGGAGATTAAGCGGTATGGCTCATTCGACGAAGCAGCATCGCAAGTTTTTGGTAGGGGGAGGGACTGCGATCGCGACTCACCTGCTGTGGATTGAGAATGCAATAGGCCACGTTGGTCATCACGACTCTCAAAGCTCAGAGCCAGCGGAACCTTCGTCTGCAGGTGATTCAGCTGAAAGCTCCTCTGAGCAAACCGATAGTATGACCCATTCCGATGGAACGGTTATGCCATCAGCGGATATGCCGATGAGCACCGATACCGATGCATCTTCTGTTGAAGAAGTGCCTGTCACCTCGGAAGAGCCGTCTTCTTCATTACTTCAAGCTAACGTGGGTGCCATTGGAATTGGTTTAGGGGAATCACTATTCGCTCTAATTGTTGTTGGGCCATTCCTGCTGCAGTATCTAAAGAAACAGCTACAGTCTTCGTAAACTATTGACTTAGTAATGAACATTAATCGTGCTCGTTTACGTCAGTTACATACTGCGTTAGTGCCCGTGATGGTATTGCCACTGCTACTGACCCTGACTACAGGAGTCCTGTTTCAATTTGCAGTTGCGAGCGATCGCGCCAACGACTTTCTCTGGCTTTTAGAGCTGCATCGGGGCAAATTTGGGCAACTCAATTTGGACTTTATTTACCCTATTCTCAACGCACTAGGACTCTTGACATTGGTCATTAGTGGTTTTCTGATGTGGTTACAATCACCCGTGCGCAAGCGTAAGAAGACTCCTTAAATCTTCCAGTTTCTTCTCCTAGGTACGAGAAGACAATTCAAATCCTGGAAAGAGAAAGTGACGAGTTCTGAAAATTTTACTCTCCTAGCTTTGCAAATAAGCCCAGGGATTTTTTTGGGTGGAAATTTTCGCCTCTTTAAAGTTTCCTCTTCGGCTGTAGTCTCCATCGTGTATCTTTTGGAATTTCCTATGCAGCAAGATATGCATTCTCAATGGCTAGTTCGCCTTAAGTGGGACATGGCGATAGCTTTGCCATTTTCAATAATTATAGGATGGAGCATTTCCGCCGAGGCAACTTCTAATTCCCATCAATTTGTCCAGACTTCTTTAGTGCCTGAGTCTGCGGAAAAGTTGAAAAAAGCAAATAGTCTTTCTCCTGAAGAAACATTTGCTGCTATGTCCACATCCATGAGTCAGGCGATTCCTGCAGAATCTACAGAGCCTTTAGACGCTGTACCTTTTAGCCCTTTACCCAGATCTGATACTAATGGCGATCGCGATGATGATTCTCAACAGATTTCACCCTCTAATCCCGTCACTAGGCCACCTTTAGAACAGGAAAATGGAGCGTCTGATTCGCTTCAGCATCTTGAACCCGAGCCAAACCCACTACTTATTCAAACTCGACCTGAAGAAGTTGAAATTATTGGAGTACAGCCCCTGAGTCTTGAGGAAGCCATTGAGCTTGCCTACCGTAATAATCCTGATCTACAAGTTGCTCTATTAGAACTAGAGCAAAGTCAAGCAGCCCTCAGAGAAGCTCAGGCAGATTACTTACCTACCTTTGCTGTAAACGGTACCTTACAGGGACAAAACACAACTCAGAGTAGTTCTTCTCTAGTTCCTACGCCTGATGGAGGGGTTACTTTTCAAAGCAATACCTCTGAAGAATTGGGTGTAGCACTTTCTGCTCAGCTGGATGTAGCCTACAACCTATACTCCTCTGGGAGACGTGCGGCCTCTGTTAGTGCTGCCGAGGAACAAGTTCGACTTAATGAGTTAGAGGTAGAGCGCCGTCAAGAAGAGCTGAGACTTAATACTGCCAATGAGTATTATGACCTCCAAGCTGCGATTGAAACCATCCGCATCAGCCAGGCTTTTCTAGAAGAGGCAGAACGGAACCTCAGAGACACTCGCTTACGCGAAGACGTCGGAGTCGGAACTCGTTTTGATGTTTTACGCGCAGAGGTACAGGTAGCAAATGCTCGTCAGGATTTGGTCAACTCTGAACGAGCGCGTCAAGTTGCCGAACGAAGTCTGGCGCGTCGCCTCAATGTCCCTCCGTTTCTCAGCATCACAACATTGCCTGTCCAACTTTCTGGAAGTTGGCCTCTCACCTTAGAAGAAAGCATCATCGCTGCTTATCAAAATCGAGTGGAGCTAGAGCAACAGCTGATTCAGCGAGATATCAACGAGCAACTTCGACGGGTCGAACTTGCTGCGTTGGGTCCGCAAGTTGACCTGTTTGCAAATTATCAAGTCAGTGATACCCTAACTCAGGATGGTCGCTTCTCAGATGATTATCAGATAGGTATTCGGGCATCTTGGACTCTCTTTGAAGGTGGCGCTGCTCAAGCTAGATCCCGTCAGCGTGAACTGGATATCGCAATTGCAGAGCAAAACTTTGAGGAAACCCGCAACACTATCAGACTCGAAGTTGAAAGTGCCTACTACACACTGACCTCTAACTTGACCAATATCGATACTGCCACCATTGCCGTTGAGCAGGCTCAAGAAGCATTGGATTTAGCAACCTTACGGTTTGACGCTGGGGTCGGCACTCAACTAGATATCTTAAACGCTCAATCGGAGCTCACCGATGCCGAAGTCAATTTAGTACAAGCGAGAGTTGGTTACAATCGCTCATTAGTCGAGTTAGAGCGTGCCATAAGTGATATTCCGTAATACTAAGTACATGAACGTAATTAAACGTAGCTCTGAGCTTCTGAAAGCCTTACGACACCGTCACCGGGATGCTCATTAATTCTGTCCACCTACTTACACTGTATGACTTAAATTATCAAAGCTCATGAACTTCTATAGGTAGTGATATGCTCATTCGAGATAAGCTTGAGAAGAAAAGCAATGAGATATTAATATCTACGGCTACTTTCTTTCTCATTCTTAATTGGAATCACTACACTAATTGGAATCACCACATTGCCCAAGAAATGATACAAATTTAATCAATATTTCTTACCTCTCTACCTCTGTTGCTGCTTGAAGAGTCCGTGGTGTAACCTTCTCTTTTTTAACCATTCGTGTAAAGCAAGCTAAGTCTCTAGCCATAGCGACTGAGGCTTTGGCTGATAGATTTCCTCCCTTTACGACATCTTTAGCAACCTCTGTAATGCGGCTCAGGTAAGCATCTGGCCTATCCAATTGTTTCGCCGTCAGGTGCCACTGCCAGAGCTGATTCATCTCAGCATTATGGGCATAGTGAGGTACGTTTTCAAATTTCTCAGAATGCATCAACCGTTCATTCCAGTCTTTGCCATGCTTGGGCATTAACCGTTCTACCCCAGGCACCTGCTCTGCAACGCGCCAAGCCATTAGCGTTCCTGCTTGATCAGCATCAAAAGCTGCGAACACTCGTCCACCCTCCTGAATGACAGGTTTCAATGCTTCAATCGGCACTCCACCAGAACCGTCTGTAGACAGATAAATTGTCACTCCTGGCTGAGCCTGTCTTCCTTTATCCAGTACAGCCAAGGACATCGCATCGATGGGTGACTCTGTTAGAAATACTCGCTGAACGGGGCCGTGGCCTGTGCCAAGCCAGAACCATCCCTGATCCCTGATCGACCCCGGAGCCAGTCCGTGATAACGATTGCCTTCACCCCAGGTGCCCCGTAGACTAGCCCCGGTCACTTCCCCTCTTGTCCAGGTATTTCCTTTCAGGCCATGCCGGACAAAGACAGCATTTTGATGGTCATCGGCATAGACCAATTCCCGCTCATGCAGCCGATCCACTAAGATTGCTGGGAGCTGGCGAGTCTCTACCAGATATTCTCGGACAGCATTCCACCTATGCTCATTAGCGGCTGGCATTGCGAGCGAACGCGGCTCTCGCTCTCCAGAGTGCTGGTAAGTGCTGACCTGGGCTGGACAATGTGAAAAGTCTTGTCCCGACAGCCACTTTACAGCAGCTTTGAACTCAACGTCTTGAACATGCATCACCAGGTCGATCGCGCCTCGCCCGCCCTGATCCGCTAACCAGTCCATGAATAAGGGGCCACTGATGCTGATGATGTGGTCACCATCGCGCCACTTATGTTTGTCGTAGCGATCGAGTTCCAGTCCCAGATTGGCTGTGACGATTTCCAAGTCAATGCCGCGCACCTCATCGGCAACATCTTGGAGAGAGGGTTGCGGCAACGGCTGCTGAGATGGCACTTTCGCCGTTTTTAGTGTCGGTGTTGTCGGAATCGAGTTTTGGGTTGAATCCTGCCAAGTCGGATCATTTTCCAAATGGTCGCAATGCCCATTTTGAGGGGAAGAACTGAACTGATCGGCGTCGAAAAGACTCTGTACTTGAAACTCAGGCCCTTCGGTTTCTCTCTTAGCCGTCGTCTGGGCAGATTCTGGTTGCAGGGGCGGATCTGGTATGTTCTCAATGATGGGTTGATCTGCTTGCTGGGCATGAACTGAGATCGTTCCATCGATGTCCGCGATCGCCACCCCACTCACTTGCTTCAGCGGCTCCAGATACCTCGCCAGACTTGGCACCGGGAAACCGGCTGCTGGAATCTGCTCAGCATCGGGTTCTGTGGATGTCTGGCTGGTGAGAATCAGGTCAAGGGTTTGGGCTACCTGCTGAGCATCGTCAAAGAAAGTTTCGTAAAAACGGCGATCGCTCGTTTGCACCAGCACAAGTGTCTCAGGATGCTGATTTTTGACTGCCAAATATTGCTGGACATCGGCATGGAACGCCTGCTGGTTGTCCTCAACTCGCTTATCCGACAGTTGCCCCTCCGCTGCTGCAAGCTGCTCTTCTTCCTGAGGTTGCTCTACCTGCACTCTGGCAGCTTCTGCAAAGTCCTGATGGTTGATGTTGCGGGCAAAGAGGAGAGCAAAACCGCGATCGCAACTACGAAACTCTCCGCCAAAAGACTGCACAGCGGTTTCTTGTAGAGTTAGGTATCCTCCTTTGGCAATACCCAACACCATTTCGGTGTCGATGAACATGTCACCGTTCTGGGTCAGGTAGTGGGTGAAGTAGAGTTGGTCGCCGTGACGCTCCACCACCAGGGGAATGTAGGGCTCATTCTCGATGTGCAAGTGAAAGTCTTCGCCCTGCAAGACGGCTTCAGCTAATCCAGCAGCGTGCAGAAATTTGGCCACCTGCTTCTCAGCGCCACCAGTCTGTTCCTTCAGGAGGGCAATGCGCGGAGTATTCCGAGAGAGATCCGGTTGTGGAATGGGATGCTCAAGGTGGGGCTGTGAGGGAGCCGGAGCGCTTGATGTGGTCTCTACTTCTATGTCTTGAGCCGAGCTCATGTTCCGGTCAGACTCGCTCTGATCTCCAGACTCGACAGGCTGTGCCTCGGCTGGCTCCACAAACAGATTTTCCAACTGCTCGCGGGTTTGCGGGGTCGGTTCCGGTACATAGGGCACATAGTCACCCCGTTCCGCAAAGGTATTGGACTCCACCAATTCCAAAGTCGGCAAGGCTTCGCCCAGGTAGGTCCGCGCCTGATCCTTGAAATCGAAGGCCGCTAGAGTGAGCTTCTTTTCCTGCATCACCACTGCTAGCACTTGGTCGATGCGATCGGCGGGCACCACTGCTTCCATCCGGTCTGACACCGAGTAGAAATCTGAACCCACCGCCGCCAGAATGTCCTGATCCAGAAAATACTGCCCACCCACGCTAGTGGCCTTGGGCGTCTGTAACACGAAGCCGTGGGCCTGACTGCCTCCGAGCCGCGCTGCCGCCTGAGTTTTGATCACCAGAAACTCATCCAGGGTCTTCACCACCCCCTTGTTCCCGGTAACTTCTGTCAGAAACGCCTTCACCTGATACGGTTCGCGAAAGGCGACCGGTTCAGCCCGCAAAGATTCTTCAATATCAAAGCCCGCAGGCATCATCAGCCCTTGGCGAATACACCTCTGGTGGTCGGTGTAGTTGAGGAACTGACCCCGAGGATATTTCTCGAAGGCTCGCAGCAGATTGCCGGTGAAGATCTGTGCTTCCCGCCGCTGCTGGGCTTGCTTGTGGTCAAAGGCGGTGTAGATGTCCATCCCGTCCCAGTTCGTCGCTTGAGGCAGGAGACTTACCGAGTTGTCCTTATTCGTGTTGACCTTGGAGAGGGGAAAGGTAATCTGACGGGAATGGTTGTCGGTGAGCACCTGAAGTCGCCAGTTGGTCGGGGCAGCCGGACTGCCCTGCCGCCCCCTTTGCCAGACATTAGCCACCACGCCATAGACGATGTGACTCTGCTCCGAGACGAGTTGCACTGGAGTGCCGGGAGGAAACCTGGTCAGGATGTCGGTAATCTGGTCGAGTTGACTCGCGAGGCGATCGCTCAACTTGCCTCGGGCTTCTGGCGTTTTCTTCGTCAGCATCGTGCGGTGACGATAGGTCTGCAACTGCTGCTGAAGATCCTGCAAGGTGGCTGCTGCCCGCTGTTCTGCCAGAGCCTGCACCTGATCAAAGTCGTGGTCAGTGACCGTTTTAATGGCTGCCATCCCCAGCACCTCTCGTACCGTATTCATCACCTGCAACTGGGTGAGGGGCTTCACTGGAATCTTGGCGTCCACCACTTCCAGGTACACTGGCCCGGTGAATTCATTGCGGATACCACTGTCGTCGGGAATCACCTCCATGCGAGCGATCGTCCGGGCATCGAGATCCAACTGTTCCGCTGACAGGACGTTTTCCCCCATCGCCTGTTTCTGGGCAATCAGGTCTTGAGTCTCGGACTCAATTAGGCTGTAGAGGGCCTCCTGCTCTTCGATGGGCAGCAGAGGAATCCGCCCGGTTACCCGGCTAATCAATTCGATATCGGAACTGCCCTGAAGATTTTCGGCGGGAAAGGCCAGTCGCGCTTGCAGTTCTGGGTCGTCTTCCAAAATCTCCTGTACTACCGCTTCCCCATAGATGTTCATGAAGTCCACCACGTTGGTGACAGACAGATCCGAATCGCGAGACGCGGTGGTATTAGCGTTGAGGGAAGCCATCTTTTTGGCCAGCAGTGCCCCCAGCCGCTTCTCCGCAGGCAGGTCAGACATCAGCAGCGTGAAGCGCGGTTCCACCACTTGACCAAAGCGGTTGGCCCGCCCCAACATCTGCATCACCTGGTTAATGTCTCGCTCGGCCTGGGCCACAATCATGTGACGGGGACGCTGGTCGGCGAACTTCTCGGAGGCATGGAGGCTGATGCCGGTAGAACCAGAACGGTTCAGAATCACCACATCCAATTGCCCATGGTTGAAGCGATTGACGACCTCGATCTTGCCCTGGGGCTTCGTTTCCTGGCTGGAGCGGCGACCATAGGTCATTTGGCGATCAGTACCGTATTCCACGATGTTTTTGCGGCCCGTGACTTCATCGACGGTGTAGCCTTCCTGGTGCAGTCGCCATTTGATGTAGTCAATGGAACTGAGGGGTACGTTGGACAGATCGGTGTCGGCAATCAGCTCTCGGGCGGCATCGTAAGCCGCCACCCCATCGGCTCCTAGCTCCTCATCAGTCAGGCGGCGGCGATTCTGCAGCCCCTCAAAGTCTTTCAGCACGACATCGCGCGATCGCTCCAGATAGCGCCCCAAAACATCACCGAAGGAGATGTCGAGTTCATCCCCCGGTTCTAAACCATTGTCTTTGGCGTACCAGTCAATGAAGGCATCCATCGTGGACGCTACTGCAATCAGAGGCTTTTCTCCGTTTTGTAAGGCTTGAATTGCCGACTGTACGCTGGCTTCAGCTTTCTGACAGAGCAATCCCTGGTCGATGGCGTTGTGCATCAGGGAGGTGAAGTTGGTGGAATGCACGCCCACCTGTCCCACGGCATTGTCCAAGCCCAACTGCTTGGCTTGCTGCTTTAAGTCCTTTCGCAGATCGGTTAATGCAGCCACTTTGGCCCGGTCAAAGGCATCCACTGACCGCATGATGGCGGCAATGCCATCCGCCACCTCCCGATCCACCGGCACCACCTGAGCCACGAAGGAGATGTTTTCAAAAGACCGCTCCCGGCGCAGCAGTTGACCCGAGGCGACAAACTTGGTGGCCATCATTTGTTGCAGGGGAATGCCCCCGGCCTGAAGACTCCGCGCCAAGCTGCCCAGGCTGGAAACCGCCTGCATGGCATCACTGCGACGGGCATAGAGGTCCATCACTGCCGGATCCTTGGTCGCAGTCGCGCTCATAAACACCGCTCCGGCACAGTGGTCGATTAGCTCCCGCACGAACTCCGACCGATTAGGCGGGCCGCTGGTTTTCCAGGACTGGGATTGTCCGGTACTGCCTCCGGCTTCATGGGATTCATCGAAGACAAAGATGGCTCTGGGAGCTAAAGCACGAAAGAACTGGCGGCGCAGGGGTTCCTTATTCTTGATGGTTTGCAGTTGGCTGTAAGTGGTGAAGATGGCCCCATAGCCCTGCCCCAGATCCCCCTGCTGCACCAGACGGCGCATTTCGGTTTCCTGCTCAGCACTGCTCCCCGTCTTGAGTACGCGACCGTCATCTAGGCGTAAGGTCAGGTTGTTGTTGGTTAGAAACGGAGTGAATCCTGGTTTACCGATGTCCGCCAGGTCATTCATCATGGCGTTGTACAGGTCGGGCTGGCGGGTGACAAAGATGGGGATGTACCCCTGCCGCCGGGCATCAATTAGATTGGCGGCTCCAAATCGTCCCTTGCCATTACCCGTCTGGTCACCGTTGAGGAAAATCTTGCCGCGATCGCGCTGATCAAAGGCTAGCGCCAAAGAATCGATCTGCTCGGCGTAGAGCACCTGCCACATCGCTGCTTTGGAGTCATAACCCAACCGCTGACTGACAAATTCATCGATGTTCCCATGCGTTTGCTCTACCCGCTGGAGGGCAACCTGAGCCGCAGCGGCCATGTTAGCCGGAATCAGCGTCTTCGGTGACGTGCCCTGACTGCGAGGCACATAGGGCATGTTGTGGACTTGAGTTTCGATTTTGGGAGCGGGTTCTGGAGTGGCCACAGGCAATTGCCTCAACTCATCTCGGCGGTCAGATAACTCAGCCAGGTTTCCAAGGTCATCTCCTCGTTGTGTTCCGTTTGCCACGCCTGCTGGATCGGGGGATCGCTGGGGAGTTGTACGCTGATCGGGAAGCTCCAACCGTTCTGCCGGTCGAAGCGGGTTCTCAGAGTTTCGTTGTGATGAACGAGGGTTTCGCTCCAGTCCTCGGCCCATTCCGACAGAGGGCGCAGTTCCTGAGTGCTGGGGAGATACAGCAACGGCGGCATCTGCTGAGAATAGAGAATTTGTAGGGCTTGGGCGAGGCGGTGAGCGGTCTCTGGCTGGGTCTCCCCGGCTTCGTCCATCCAGGTGCGAATCATCCACCGCACCCGCAGACTCATCAGGTGCTCGTAGAGCGCTTCGGTTAGGAGCGTCAGCTCGGGAGGCACCCGCACCAGGAATAAGCCCTGGTCGCCCGTTGTCTGGGGTTTCCAAATCAGGCTGTAGCTCTCGTAGTCCTGGTCGGTGGGGGGATGGGTGGCGTAATCTCTCATGGGGAATCAGTTTCTTGAGTTCAGCAAAGGACGTGTAAATCGGTGGGACAACGGCTGCCGGTAAGGGGCGTTCGGAGCGCCCTCGTCCGGCAATCACCATGACATCAATGGGAAAGCCAGCACCTTGTTTGCGATACAGCTCACCCGAGATGGAAAAGTGCTGGATGACGCGGTACTGCTGATAGAGCGGATAGAAGAATCCTCGACTTTCCAGGGTGTTGTACCGGTCAGAGCGCAGGCCCTCCTCTTCCCCTAGCTTGCCGCCCATGATGAGCACCGCGCGGCCATCTGCTTTCATTGCCTTGAGCGCCTGGAAGGCGATCGCCTGATCAATTTGTGTCGTCCCTCGTCGATTGCCGGGTAGAGCAAAGCGTTGGCGTTGCCCCTGTTCATCTCGCACGGCCCCAAAGGGAGGATTGGCGATGACGACATCATGGCGCTGGTCGGGTTGATACTCAGTGGCGTCGAACTGAGTGACGGTATAACCCTGAGCCCGCAGGTCAGCGGCCCGCTCTGGATTGAGTTCATTGACGGTAACCTTTGCAGGGTTCGTTCCCAGTAGTAATGCGCCATGACCAGCGGTGGGTTCGTAGACAGTAGTATCTGAAGTAATCCCCGCTAAGGATGAGGCCAGAAACGCAATAGGGATGGGGGTGCTGTACGCCTGCTGTAAGACACTGGTGGAGGAACGGACATTAAGGGCCGGTTGGCGATCGTGCAAATCTACCAGCCGATCATAAATGTCGTAAATGGTCGCTGTAGTTTGGAGAATCGCCTGAGCAGTTCTCACCACCCCCGCTTCAACAGCTTCATCCACCTGCTTAGCGAGCGCCGTACCCGGAAGCACCGGCTCACCCAACACCTCAGCCGCGTGTTTGCGAGCCTGGGTGATCGTGGCAAAGCTCCCCCCAGTCCCGAAGTGACGGGCAAAGAATTCCACCAGTTCCGGCTGATGTGCCATCTCCATTGCCTACTCACCCACTGCGAGTTCCAGAGGTGGACGGCGTTGCTGACGATGGAGCGGGGTCACCGTCGCGGGAGCGTGCAGCTTCAAGTCCTGGCTGAGTTCTCGGTCGATGAACCGGAAGTAGGTAACGTCCTGAGGCGTCAACTCCGACTTGATTTTGCCGTTGTCGATGCTGAGGATGTTGCCCCGCTCAGCCGCCTGCAGCTTGAGGCTATTGGGGGTTTCTTCAATGCGGTACTGGCTGCCGCCCTGAAAGATGCGCTTGCCCTGGACGTTGGGCCGACTGCCGGTGACATCCAACAGTTTGCGAGCGGTTTTGGCCAGGGCGAGGGCGGTCAAATCACGAGTCAGTCCCCGATCGCCTGCCGGAGCAAGATTGCCCAACTGCCGCGATCGCAGCGGCGGTTCCGAAGAAATCCCGTCTAGTCCTTGGATTTGAATCTGCTGTCGCGCTGTCAAGAAATCGGCTTCCTGGGAAGCGGCCATGTCGTTCTTGAGGATATCCAGCCCCCAGCGGGTCTTGCGGAACATCATCAGTTCCGTACCTTCGCGATCAGTGAGGGTGACCATGCGACCTTTGGCGCTGAGGGTATATTTCTCCGCCTGATAGATTCCTCTGGCAGCCCTGGCAGAGACACCATATTTCTGAAGCAAATCTACTGCTGTGGAGGCGACCTGACGACTGCGAATATTGGCGGCGATCGCCACAACCTTATCGGTCAGCTGCTGGGACGATCGCCGCATGACCCGAGTCGTTTGCTGCATCCATTGCCGGGTAGCAGTTTCGACAACCTGTTGGTTTTGGCGATCTAAGACATCCAGGATGGAAACGACGTTAGGAGAGTGCAGCTTTAGTGGTTGAGCTGGGATAGTCGGTTCTAGTGTCGTTACAGACGGGGGCACAGCTGATTCTATTCGAGATGAAAGCGTCTCAACTCCTTTGGTTTCAGATGATTCAGGGGCTTGGGGTGACGGCGTCCGAGAAACGTCCGCTATTTCGACCGGACTTTGATTGACTTCTGGAGCTGGATCTTCCTGTTGGTTAGCACTGTCAGGATGCAGGTGATTTACTTCTACAGCCCCCTTGCTCAGACGGTAAACCAACTCGTCTCCAGTTTTAATATTGATCGTCCCTTTCGTCTCTGTAGTCGGTTGTGTATCCGCTTGCTGAGAAGTATCAATAGCAGCTTGCAACAGCTGCAACTTATTGAGACTGAGCTTATCAATCGGGTCTTTATCGGCATAACCTTCCCGGTAGACAATTTCGCGCCCCATTTTGATTTCAATGGGTTCCGGAGTGTCTTGTGGCAACTCGTCTAATCCGTCCCATAGTTCATCCGTTTGGGCTTCTGCTTTTTCCTGTTTTCGGGCAGCCTGGAGGCGATCGCGCAGCATCTGGATAAACGACTGAACTACCTCTGCTGTAGATTGAGCAGTCACAGCAGCGATTTCGCTGGAGGCGAGGGTCGTATGAGCATAGTCTTGCTCAATTTGTTTAGCTTCGCCCGGATTTACAACGGCTTGCATGAGCTTTCCTCC
Organism: Leptolyngbya iicbica LK; assembly: GCF_004212215.1. Classification (NCBI taxonomy): domain Bacteria; kingdom Bacillati; phylum Cyanobacteriota; class Cyanophyceae; order Leptolyngbyales; family Leptolyngbyaceae; genus Leptolyngbya; species Leptolyngbya iicbica. The sequence goes on along the minus strand of NZ_QVFV01000002.1, from coordinate 643,855 downwards.
ATTGCTTTTAGGGTTTCGAGATTGAGTTGCGGGACAGCTGGAAGACGGTTAATTACTTCCCGCCCCTGCACGGAGAAATAGGCGGTTTCACCATCGATCAGCCACTCCACCAGTTCCGGCTGATAGTCGGCGGCAACGTGAGGACATTGATAGGTCGTCTGACCGTCCTGCCACTCCAAAACGGTGACATCATCAAAGAGCACGGCGATCGCGCGGGGCACGTAATCATCCGCGAAAGGCAGCTGATCAAACACGGGTAGCAACTCAGCGGCGATCTCGGGATGCTCCATTAACGCCGCCAGCGTTTCAGCGGAAAGCTTTGCGCTCAGAGTTTGAGCTAGAAATTGTTCGAGGATTTGAAGATGGGATGTCATAAAGCACCTCCTAAAGCAAACTGCCGTACTTGTCGATCAGATCAGCGGGGTCAGGATAGGCGGAATTAACGGGGGCGGGGGGCTCCGGCAGCATCGATTCCACTAGCTGCCGCCGTCGCTCCAGGTCTTCTGTGGTGGGGACTCGTTGCGGACTGCGCTGCAGGAGGCGAGTTTGAATCTTGGTCCAGAGCGCTTCACTGGCCGCTGTCGCCTGCAGATCCGCCTTCGGAATCTTGATGGTCTGTCGAATCGGGATAGCGGCTTCCCCTCTAGACACAAAGCCCGGATTGATCAGGACGCACTTTCCTTGGGGCAGCCGCAGAAACTGGCTCGGTTCAAACAACTTGCGGGTGCGTTCCTGCTCAGAAATCGTGGTGCTGGATTTGCCGCCACCGCGATTGCGAGATTTCTGCTTGTAGCGGATCTCTTCGTCCCCTAGAAAGTCGGAGAACATGCGAGCCGCTTCATACTCCTGGGGATTGAAGATGGCCTTGGTGGCACAGGCCCCGAGGATGGCCCGTGCTAATTCGCGCCCGTAGGTTTTCTCCAGCTGCACGAGGTTTTGAAAGCCCAGGATGACGGACAGCCCATCCTCACGGTTCTCGTTCAGCCACTGCACGAGGGTTGGCAGGTACAGCGTCGGCAGTTCGTCGATCGCGACAATTAGCGGGTCTTGCCGTCGCTGGGCGACATTGCGGGTGACGATCATGTGCAGGACGGTTGCCACTAAGGGACCGACTACGTCCCGCCGCTCCCGATCCATCCCGAAGATCAGCAGCTGCTTACCGCTTAACTCCAGGGGAATGGACGTGCGACCACAGAAGCTGCCCAAGACGCCTTCTTTCATGAACCGAGTGAAGGTTTCGCTGGCACTGCCGACGATGCCACTGGCGGTTTTCTCCGCATCTTTCACGCCAATCAGCTGGTTAAACGACACGCGAATCCAACTGTTCATGTCCTTGGCAGCGGCGATGCGATTTCCCAGATTCGTCAACCCCAGCACTGCTTGAGCGGTCATGATGTCGGGATATTCAGTTGACTTCGCCAGCATGAGCAGGGCTTCGGTGAGCTGATCGCCCGCAGCGGCAAAGAAGCCGTCCTCGCTGCTTTGGGTCATCAGCCGAAAGTTCTTGTTCAGCACCGTGGCGATCTGCCGCGCCATCTCCGCATCGGACTCGCTGCGGAGAAAATCGATGGGATTACACACTCCGGATTCCGGAAAACCGGGAGCCAGAACATGCACCTGGTAGCCCAACTTAGCCGCATAGGCCGCATGGCGAGCACTCTGAGTCGGATATTTGAAGTCGTAGAGAGCGACCGGCAATCCTTGCTCCAGCGCAGAGCGAATTAACGGATCGATGACGCTGAAGGTTTTACCTGAACCCGGTCCCCCACAAACAGCAACACCTCGTTGTAAATCCGGCAGGTAAATTGACCGGGCATCTTTCGGGCGTTGAGGTTTGCCGATGTAGAGGGAAACCGCATTGTGTTTCCGCGCCGCCAGTTGTTTCACAGCTCGCTGACGAGCGGCTCCTTTTTCTTTGGCGCTGCCGAAACGACTGGTGGCTAACTTGCCATTTTTGCGATCTCCTAACAGCGTCAAGACCCCCACCAGCAAGCAGCAGCCCAGCAAAATCAGGCCATTGCGGGACTGAAGTGAGGAAGCCAGTTGGGAAATAGACTCGCTAGCAGCTGGATTCGTTTGCGCCAAGGTTGCAGGCTGTTCAGTAAAAGCCTTCATGGCAGCACCTCATAGCTATCGGTTGGTAGCTCAATGCCCAACTGCTCCAATGCCCAGATGTGTTCGGGCGGAAATTTGCTGCGGGTGCCTTCCGGAGCGCTGGTGAGATAGTCTGTTAGCTGCTGTTGATAAGCCTCCCGACCGCCCTGCTCCTGAAGGACGCGGGTATAGCGCTGTAGGGCTAATTCCCGTGCCAGCTGGAGCGGAATGTAGTGACTGAGCACCGGATCGTCTTCTGGCAAGAGCGATCGGCAGGTGTCTTCAGCATTTAGGTAAATCAGGACTTCCTGATAGACGTCCTCATCACCTTCTGTCCAAGTGGTGCCAATCAGGGTGTAACTCTCGGTGTCCGTTTCCACCCGACCCCATACTTTCACGGTCTGAGTTGCAGGAGGCAGGCAGGTCTGCACGGTTGCCGGAATCTCGTCTGAGGCTTGGGCGAGGTTAAACCCCACCAGGGAAATCAGGCCCACCAGCAGAACGAACACACTGGATAGAACAATGGCAATCTTGCGCTGCCGTTTCATAGTGATGCCTCCTAGCTGAGATAGTTCATGGGGTTCTGGGGCTGGCCGTTCTGGCGGATTTCAAAGTGGAGATGCGGTCCTGTCGAGCTGCCGCTGCTGTTAGCCCGCCCCACCGGATCGCCCTGGGCAATGATGTCGCCTTGGCGGACAAAAAAGCCTTGCAGATGGGCGTAGTAGCTTTCCCACCCATTGCCGTGATCCACGATAACGAGCCTGCCGTAGCCGCTAGTTAGAGAACCGCTGACACCAGCGAAAGTAACTTGTCCCCCATCGGCAGCGCGGATGATCGTGCCATTGGGCGTGCCCAAATCAGTCCCGGTATGAAGACGGCGATCGCCATGAATCGGATGGGTGCGATAGCCAAAACTGCTGGTGATGGGATATCCCGGTGCCGGATTGATGAAGCCACCGGTGGCAATGCCAGGAGAGCTTGAAGTTTTAGCAACCGGTGTTGGAGTGGGGCTAGGCTCGCCGGTCTGTGGATCAATTCCCTTCGCAGCAGCGACTTCAGCAGAATCGGTGGTTGAAAGCCCTTCCTTAATTTGACCCAGAAAAACCATACCTTCTTCTTGAATAGGCAGCCAGGGAATCGGCCCGATAAAGTAAGGCGTACAGCCCAAGTCCACAAAGGCATTGCGGACACACATGCGAAAGTAGAGTCCCGCTTCAGCGGTGCCGGAAGCCTCATCAGTTTCTAGCACGGCAACCTTGAAGGCATTGCCAAAGGGATGACGGCCCGTGGGCTCTAAACCACCGTTAGCCGAAGCTAAAGTGCCTCGTCCCCCTTGGACTTGCTGATACTTGCCGGAAATCCACTGGGTACCTTTCACCAGTTCCGGTTGACTCATTTCCAAATGGGCGCAATCAGTCTGACAGGGCACGTTGAATCCTTCCACGTAGCTGCCGCTAATGGTGTTCGTCCGATCTCCCTCCGCCGGACCAAACACCACATCCACCATCCCCACCACCACGCCCTGCTCGACGATGGGATTGGGAAAATTGGCGAAGGGGACATCGGCTAGTCCAGGAATCTGGTCGATGACCGATTGCTGCCAATCTTGAAAGGTTTCTAGGGGAGCGTCGATTAGTCCTGGAATAGTGCTCAAGTCATACTGCTCCAGGTTGAGTTCTCCCAGACTCAGTTCTGCCCAGACTTCGTTTTGAACCACATCGGCAATCGTCGTCGGGACGTCAAGTTGGTCCTGGAGGAGATCGGCGATCGGCTGCACGGCTGGGACGGGTAAATCGGCGAGATCCGGAATGGCCTGCACCAAATCCGCAATCGTCTGCCAACTGACCAACGCCAAATCGGCTAGCCTGAGCGCCTCCCCATCCAGACCGACGACAGCCCCAATGTCAGCCAGCGAAAACCGCTGTAGTTGAAAGCTGTCCTGGAAATCACCCAGCAGCATGTATTCATCGGCAGTCTGTCCGGCCTGCCAGAGGCGAGAGGGATCGTAGCCCAACTCGCGAATCAGGTCAGTCGGGGCTTCAAACGAACCCGATGCCAAAATGGCGGGGAGCGATCGCAAGGTGATTTGCGCCCAGTTAGGCTTGATGCCCAGCATCTGATCCTGAATAACCGGGACGGGTGAGCCCGGCTGAGTGCTGGATTGAGCGGGCGCAAGGGGCCAAAGATGCAGGGCGATCGCGAAAATAAAGACAAGCAATCCCATCACAGACCACCCGAGGCGTCTGCGCCTGAAAATAGAAGAGTTCATGGCCTTAACTTGAATGAAGGACTAACGGTCAGTTGAAGTCAGCGGCGGATCATCGCGAGCCCGGGCTCCCCACTCTGCGAGTTGAGTAATCAGGTCTAGGGAAACTCCGGCCTGCTCTGCTGCCACTGGAATCTCTAGACCTTCCTGAGTGAGATCTAAAAAGGTTTGTAGACGCTGCCACAAATCCTGTTCGGGATGAATCAGGTCTCTCGATGCCGCAATTGCTAAGCCTCGCCGTACGTCGCCAGGACCCAACAGCGAATGAATGGGCGACGACGCCTGGACGGCAACGGTGTGGTAGCTTGGCTCGCCATCGCCAAATTCGATGCGAAATTTGTAGAGGTGGCGGTCGCCATTTGTCGTCTCAGTAATGACGGTGAGCAAGGTGCCGCTAGCGCTAGGCAAGTGCTCGAAGTCCAAGCCCTGAATTCGCCGTAGGTGAATGACTGAGGGATTGCCCGAGACACAATCTGATTCAGCAACGGCAGAACACAGCGGCTCGTCAAAGTCCAGGGCCACCCGAGCGGGATCATCGATCCACACCTGCACAATGTGTTCATTCGTGGGCAGGAAGCTGAGGTTCGTGCCATAGCCTGACCAGAGATGGACGACCGGCGTCACACCGATGAGCCCTTGAGCCCGGTCTGCCGAAATCGTCACCACAGACTGCGCCTGAGCGGATAGGATGGGCAAGCCGCTGACAGCAATCGTCCCGATAAATAGCCAGGGAAGGCATCGTCTGTTCATAGTGTCACCGTTTGATTGATGTACACTTCGACTTCCAGTCCGGGCGGGAGATACCAGATGGTGGGCCGATTGAGAATTTCCTCCAGGGCCGCTTGATTCCGCTCTGCCATCTGTTCGCTCAATTGGCCAAAGGCCCCTTCGAGCAGGCCAGCCAGAATGTTGGGGTCTCCGGCTTCTTGGGTGATGGTGCTGCCCCCAGCATTGCTAATCACTGAGGAAGATTGGGGCCGATTGATCAGCTCAGCAACCCGAGATACTCCGGACATTGCCGCCATATTCAGATCCATCCGAGCGATGTCGCTGCCAGGGTCGCCGTACTTTTGCGCAATCAGGGGCGTCCCCTCCAACCCTCGCAGTTGAATTGCACCAGTGGGGAGTGCCACCTCGCGATCGTCCTGAATGAACGAAACGACAGCTAGTTGAGCCAAACCACTCTCATCGACCGAGTCCACCCGCACAACCAATGCCGTTTCTGCTGGTAGACCAATTGCTTCCTCAGGGGTCAACAACGGCTCTGTCAGTTTCACTACGAACTGAGGCGTTTCTGTTTCTGTCGCCGCTGCCCAAATCAAGGGCGTTTCCAAAACAGCGGTGGCTTGAGTGCCCGTGATGAGCACTACTGATGATGAGGGAAGCGGTTGCTCCTGCAGAATGGCGGCTTCTTCGGCATGGTTGATCGCTGGCCAGGGCAAAGCGGCAGTAGCGGGAGTGAGTCCAATAGGAATCTGTTGTGGCTCGGCTGACTGAATAGCTGGGGAGCCATCGACTGAATTATGGGTGGGGAGTTGGTCAGGAGCCTGAAGGGATGAGGCTGTCCCCTGGCGATAGCTGCCAACCTGAGACAAGGCCATCCACTGCTCCATCGGCTCCCCTTCTGGCTCGGGAGGCGTTACCGCTGGCGTTGGCTGGGCAGCGCTGGCCCGAGGGATAGGGGTTGAACGAGGGGGTGGGGCTGAACGCTGAACAACCGGTTGGGGAGATCGCGCAGCGGGTCGCGGCGGTGATGAAAATTGTGGCGTTTCCTGAAGCGCCTCAGGTTCTGGTTCTGGTCGAGCGATAGGTTCTTCTTGCGCCAAAGCTTCCAATTCCGCTTGTTGTTGCCCCATCGCTAAATCGGTCAGCAGTTGTCCGCGATCGTCTGCCGCTGATTCCTCTGCTGCCACCATCGGTTCAGCAAAATCGGCTTGTGTCTCCTCTACGGGTGGAGAATCGCCCTGATTCATGACGCCGCTGGTGAATACCGCGAGCACGCCAATCACTAAGCCCGTTCCTGCGGCCACCACACCCAGTTTCGTGAAAGGATTAGCAGCAAGTGATCGCCCCGATTTTTGAGTAGCGCCGACGGCAGCGGACTCATCCAGGTCTTCCGGGTCTAACAGCGGTCCAGGGTCAGAGACGTGACCATTGTTAGTAGCTAGCGGAGCCGACTCCGTTTCCGAAGCCGCCGCTGCTTGGTCCGGGAGCTGCAAGCCCACCAGATCCGCCATTTCCTGTTCATCCCACAAATTATCAGGGGTACTCATGGCAAGTCCTCGCGATTAAGTTCACGGATGGCATAGATTTGCAGCCCCGCCTGACGAATGCCGTAGATGGCCTGCTCCAACGGCGTCTCGCCCTCGGGAACCGCTGGGGCCGTGACGGCTTCTACAAACACCTCGCGGTTAAAGGGAATCGCCTCTCCCAGAGCATTGGTTTCATCAAAGATATAGAGGTGAGCCACGACATCCACTTGCCAGCGCCCCTCACCGACTACGACAGGTTCAGAGACATGGTTGACCACCATCACCACCTGGGTCGTACCGCTGAAAACCCCTGGTGGCGTCAACTCGGCAACTCGTTTGAGAAAGTCCTGACGGAAGTCTTCGGAAAAGGCAAAGCTGGCTTGCCAACTGGCGGTGGTCACCTGCCCTTTACCACGCTCCATTTCTACCGGGAGTCCTGGATCGGGCTGAGGTTGTTGAGCATCTTCGGCAGTCGCCGCCGGGAGGCTGCCGCTCCAGTTGAACATCAACACCAAGGTGTCGTTGACAAAACGCCGGATGGTTTCTGGAGTGCGGTCTTGAGCCGCCATCGTCCCGACCCGGATGGCCTGACCATCCTGCATTTGCACCAAAGTGGGAGCGGCTTGGCGACTCAGACGGCTGAGGGCACCGACTTGGACAACCAAAAACACCAGAATCACCAGTTGGAGTCCCACACTGCCCAAAACAAACAGGGGCAAATAGTTCGTGTTGCGTTTCTCGATTAACTGCACCATGAGCGGTTTCCTGTTGAGTGAGTTCAGCGGCGCATCCGGTAAGCGCGGCGGCGAGCGGAGTAACCGGGAGTACGAGCAATGCCGCCCATCGCCCCGGTTCCGGCAATCACACCCGCCGCACTGGTCAGGGCTCCAAACACCGTCATGCCGCCACCAGAGGCAAGAGCGAGTGAAAGAATGGGAGCGAGTAACCCCAGAAAGAAGGGCGCAATCAGGGGATGGGCATCTCCCGCATTCAGCACCGCTAGCGAGACCAGCCCGGAGAGAATATTGAAGCTAAGCTTGGCCACCGCGAGGGAAAAGAAGCCGGTCAACCAGGCAAAGAGCGGTTTCGCTCCCACCGGCAGCAATGACCCACCCACCGCCAACGGGCCAAGGGTGGCCGTGAGCAGCATGGAGGCTTCAATCAGCCACTGAAACGCGATATGCAACGCCATCAAAATGCCTCGCGTCACGGTCTGAAAACCAGAGCCCATCAGCGCTCCGCCGAACCGTAAACCGGAGTCCAGGGGGTTGTCTCCCGCTTGAGCTGCTTCCCAGGCGCGCGATAAGGCATTGGGATTGCCGGTTCTGGCTCGGTAGTCCTCAATGAATTCCCGTGCCTCAATGGCCGCCAGTTCAATGCAGTTCGCTCGCTCCTCTGGATTCTGGAGTTCGTAGCACTGATTGCGCCGCTGAATGATGGTCTGCTCCACCGAACCTTCTAAAACTGCGGTTTGATAGGCCTCTTGCAGCTCGATATCGGCAGCGGTGTAGGTCAACACGTCTTGATTGACCTGGTTGATGTAGTTGCGGATATCCAAGGTGATCGCCGCCAGCCGCTCGCCATTGTTAGACAGCAAGATAATCACCAACAGCGGCCAGATAAAGTCGGCATAGGCCCGTTGACTGTCCCCTTCCACCATCTGCCGAGTCCACTGGGTCAGGAAAAATAGCAAAGTTGCTACGGCAAAGAGAACACCGACTCGCGCCAGTGCAAAGTACAGCCCGCCTTGCAAGACGCTATCCCACAGCTGATTCCAGCTTTCGGCCACCGCCTCCGACGCGATTTGCCCGCCTTCAATGATGTCGGCGGTATCACGCGGAACTTGAGCGATGGGGAGAGAGGACCAGAGGAAAAGCATGGTTATGATCTGACTTCTAGAACAAGCGGGCTTGGCTGCTGATTTGCAGCGTATCCAGCGCACTGCCCAACTCCTGCAGGCGGCGAGCGCGGGCTTCCTGATCCAGGTTTTGCGAAATGTTGGCCAGGTTGAGATTGGTCAGCTGCGTATCCTGCCGGGACTGCAGCAGTTCCGACTGCACTGCGCCCAAGACTTCTGATTGCCGGGCATTTTGTTGCGCCATCGCCTTGATCGCATCTTGGGTGGAGACCGCCACCTGAGCTGAATCCGCGTGCTGTTGCACCTGGCCGATAGTGTTTTCCATCCAGGTGATTTTGTCGCGGGTCGCGGCTTGGCCTGACTGACTTAACACCGCATCCACTTGAGCGCGGGTGAGCTGGCGGTCAATCTCGTTGGCGGTTTCGGCGGCGGCTTGAACGGTATCGGACTGGGACAAGTCCCCGGTCAAAGTGGCAGATAGCTCTTCGGCGATCTCAGAGCGGACGAGATTCGGATCAACCAGACCCAGATCGCCAACGGCCTTGTGGATGACCCCATCCAGCTCACCGGGGAGAGAATCCATCACACCAGTAATGGTTTGTTCCACATAGGTTCTGACGTCCTCGAACGCTTGGCGAAAGATGCCAAAGATGTCGTTAAACGTCGTATCAACTTGGGATGCCGCTGCCGGTTTGATAGGGGCAATCAGCAGTGTCGTCGCCAGAATCGGGGTCAAAGCAAAGCGGAGTCTAGGTTTCATAAGGAACCTCCAGAGTGAAGAGAGTTAAACGGTGCGATCGGCACTTCGGGATGGGGATTGCGTTCGGCAAACCAGCGCTCAGTGATAACGGACAGCGGTTCGCCGGATTGAATAGACTGCACAAGCAGCCGCGCAAATTCAGCCAGGCCGGTAAATTCATCGGGGGCATGGTGCAGTACCAGATCCCGTGTCGCTTGCTCATCGGGGTTATTTGCGACCGCCGCCAGTTGGGCAAAGGCCGGATAGTAGCGGCAGTAGGTGTAGATGCCGTTGTTGTCGAGCAGCCACTGGCTGTAGATGCCTTCCCGCTTGGGAAAGAAGCTATCGCTGGCGTTGCGACTGATGATGGCGGTCGGATATTTGAGGATGCGCTCAAAGCTATCGACGGCTGTGGGTTGCACCCGACCGATCAGGCGCGTCGTCAGATTCTGAAAGATCTTGGCGCTGGCGGGGGATTTATGGACGGTATCGGGATCTTGCGCCGAGATAATCACCCGAATCCCGGCTTTAGCACCGTTGGCACAAAGCCTGCCAATCAGTGCGCCAATTTCGTCAAACTCAAACAGGATGGGGGCTTCATCAATGAAGAAGACCGAGGCGGGTGCTTCCAAAGCGCGACGCAGAGCAGCAGCATAAGCCGAAAGCGCTAGCACCGCCGCATCTTCCTCATTCGCCAAGTTACGCAGCGCAAAGACCAGCAGCTGGGCATCGGTCGGGAAGCTTGACGGGGCCGAAATGGCCCGCCCGACCCGACTGGAGAGCCAGAACCGGAGTCGCAGCTCAATCATATTCAGGGCGGCTTCAATGTTGCCGCCGACCTGCTGTAGGTCAAGCTGCTCCGGCGTGCAGAAGGCTAGGAAGTCCGCCAGAGTGGGGATTCTGTCCCAAGCAGCAGAGCCCAAACGACCTTCCATCGCTTCCAAATAACGCCGCTGAATCGAGCGATCGCTAAAGAAAGCATTCAGCGCCAGTACCAGGATGGAGCGAATGGTCTGAGTCATCACCGACTCGCTCGCCCCCGAGCCGACAATCATGGTCAGCAGCGCCGATTCAAGAAACGATTGGAAGTCTTGCAGGCGTTCTTTTTGCTCGTCGCCCGGCAGGTGTCGCAAGTCGGGCAGCTCAAACAGGTTGTTGGACTCACGAGAGATGTCAAAATAGGCTCCGCCGACCAACTGGGTGTAGTCCGTGAAGGTAGAGGAACCATCGGGTTTCGGGAAGTCCAGGGCAACGACGGGAAAGCGGTAGGCCAAGGCTTGGGTCAGAATACCGGAGACCAGCACGGACTTCCCGGCACGGGTGGTGGCAAAGAGTCCCAGGTTCTTGTGCTGAGTAAACAAATCCAGGTGAATCGGGCTGCCCCCTTCTTCGGCAATTAGCTCAAAGCCTCTGGCATCGCAGGGCTGGGTGAGCACCAACGGCATCAGCCCCGGCACTTCTCCCGTCAGATAGAGCTGCCTGCGGTTAAAGGGACTGGCCATCAAGGCGTCCCAAACAATGGGCAGCGTCTGCAGCCAGACCTTCCAGGCGTAATCTTGCTCTCGCTCTACCCAAGCGGGACGGCGAAAGCAGCTTTGCAGATACCGGCAAGCTTCATCCAACTGCTCTAGAGTCGGGCGATGAATCAGGAAAACCACGGCGGTGTGAATGGGCAGGGCACCTTCGAAGAGTTCTTCCTGGGCCTCAATGGAGCGCTTCATTTTCAGCTCCGCCGCCACATCCACGGAATTGCCCTCTTCCGCCAGGGTGGCTGTCAGGTTGGACTGCTTCAGCATCCGCTGAACGGTCGTCTTCACAAGGGTTTCGTTCGCTCGCGTCAGCTGGCAAAAGATCTCGGTATCTGCAACGGTCTCTCTGGAAAGGACTTCCCAGAGGTAACGCAGTTGAGCGAACTCATTGGCCCAACCGCCTGGTTTTTCTAAAAAGGTGAGGGGAGCGACATATTGACCATTGACCTTCGTCCAGGATTTCCCGGCAGTGGGGACCTTGTCTCGGGTGAGCAGAGTGGTGCTGTGGATGTCAGAGTTGACCTGTTCGTGCAGGCCGTGGCCATCCAGCACAATCAGTTGGGGAATCGGAATCGGCTCACTCTGATTAAACCTGTGCCAGAGCAACGTCCACAGGTCAACTTCACCCAGCGGTTTGATAGACAGCCCCATCTTGTTGGAAAGGACCTGCTCCCACAGCAGAAAGCCATCGGTAAAGGCTTTGGTGATGACTGTTTGCAGGCGTTGATTTTTAGCCTGTTGCAGTTCTCCCGTAAAGGACTTCCAGAGCGTTTCCCCCCGACCGATCAGCTTTTCGATCAGGTCCTGGGCTCCTTCAGAGCCGCTTTGTACCGTATGGGTGACATAGAGTCGCAGAAACTTGGGTTTTCGTAGCCCCTGTTGGGTGAGCTGTTGGACCCGAGCGCGATCGCTGGTGAGCAAAAACTTCAGAGCCTTGCTGGGGGCCAGATCTGTCAGCTGAGCAAGATCTTGCTGGCGATCAGAATCAGAAGAAAACGACCCGAGATGCAGGGTCAACCGTTCACCCCCAGGCAGGTCTTTCAAGCCCGATTCCAGTTGACTAAAAATGGTCTCAACCTGCTCATCGGTCAGGGTATTGTGAATGCCTTTGCAGTCGAAGCCAAAGACAAAACACAGATGCTCTCGGTTCTGCCCCTTGGTGAGCACGTAAGCGCCGACCCGTCGCCCCCGTAGTTCAACCCGCAGCATGGCGGCGAGATTGAGCGCATCTTCAAAAGGAGTCAGGGTGCTGACGAATTGGCCGCCGAGTTTGAGGCGGTGTTTGCCGATTTTCTGTTTCATGGTAGATAAATCTCAGATATCGGGCATAGCCGCGACTCCAGGTGGGAGTCGGCACGAATTTGGCCGTGAACTTCCAGCTTTGTCCTCCGGTGAGAATCCACCAGGTAGACATGCCCCAAGCGGCGATGAAGCCAATCGCCATCCAGCTGAGGTTGAACCCGCGACCCACCAGGTAAGACACCCCAGTGATGCAAAACCACGGAATGATTTGGTCGGCGGGAATGGGGCCTAAACGCGGTTGGGCTCCCAGAATGGCGTTGACCGGACGAAAGTGAGAAGGCATAAATCGCTCAAGGGGGCTGAAAGAACTGGTGGTAGCTGCACCCTCGATCTGACGAACCAACGACCTTTAACCGGTGATGAGCGTCGTCAGGATGTCGCCAGCGGTGACGGCAATGATGATAATGAGCGGGGTGCGAGCGATCGTTTGCCAATCCTCCTCTTGGCGAGCCCCGTTAATCACTCGTACCAGCGAGATGCCGACGTAGAGCAAAAAGAGACCGCGCAGAACGTTGAAGACCAGTGGAATCGCCTCCCCCGTTGCAGCGCCAAAATTGGTCTGCATCCAGGTTTCGGCCCCGCCAAAGAATTGAGCCTGGGCGGGAAAGGCCAGCACGGTCAGGAGTGACAGCAAACTTAGGCCGATGGCCAGAATAGTTTGGCGGCGGGCGGGCCAGCCTCTGGAAGCCTTGGTAGAGACACCCGCTTTGCTAATCACTTCTTGTCGCCAGATCAGGCCCAAACCGCTACCGGCCATCACGAGCAAGAGCAAAGCTGGACCGTGGAGCACAAAATTAGCGCTCATACATCCCACCGCGATCGCAGTGAGTAGCGAGCATGGCAGTTGACAAAAAGAATGAGTAATTTGGGCTACAAAATCGAATGGAGAAGCCAAAACTTCTGTACGCACTTTTGAATGTTGACGGATCATTTCAGCCTCCTTAAATCAGGTCAGACTGGCTTGACTTGCATGTTCAAAATTAGCTCTAGACGTGACTCAACTTCTAGAAAGATTTGATCACTATAGCAACGAATTCCAGAAATCGAAATAACTGCCCTCTCTTTTTGAAGGGCATCCATCGATGTCTAAAAGGCTAGCCAAAATCCTGAGTTTTGTGGCCAAACCTGTAACGATGCGTGATTTCAATCAAGTGCTTGAGTATTTCAGAAAGAATACGGAGAGCCCCTAATTCATCAATACATTATCGAGAAAATAATCAGAATAAATTGATAGCTCAAGCCTTCTAACGTACAAACCAGCAGAGCCATAGAATCTGGTTTTTATTCGTGATTTCGATCACATAAATATCTCAAAAATGCCCAACTGAAAGTTTTGGATAAGTTCTTCTTTACCCTTAAATCCTCAACTTAAATACGTCCTCAAAAGCCAACAGCAATCAGTCATCACAGCACATCACAACAGCAATCAAAGACTCTAATGCATTTTGACGTCAATACGTCTTGACGTTTCTATTTTGAATAACTTTAATGGTGACAGATTCCCTTGTTTGGTGAAGACGCCCAGCCTGTCAGAAAGTTCTGGGTTCGGTTATCGGGAGCGATCGCCCATGAAGACTTTGAGTTGTTTGTCGCTCTCGGGAGGACAAGGGAAAACGTCGATCTCGCTCTTGTTGGGCCGACTGTTGGCCCAGCAGGGGCAGCGGGTGTTGATGGTGGATGCCGACCCGCAGGCGAATCTGACGTTTTATTTGGGCCATAACGTGCAGCCGGATGCCCCGACGTTGCTGGAAGTGTTGAAGCGTCAGGTGGAGACGGCGGCGGGCATTTATCCCCTGGCTTACGAAAACCTATATCTGCTGCCTGCCGATGAGGGACTGCATCAGGCCCAGGAATACTTGGCCACGAGCGGCATGGGAGCCTTGGCGTTGCGCTACAGCTTGGAGGCCGTGGGGGAACTGTTTGATGTTTGCCTAATTGATTCACCGCCCCAGCGCACTCAGATTTGTCTGTCAGTGGTGGGGGCATCGGACTGGGTGTTGATTCCGGCGGAGGCTTCGACCAAGGGAGTCAATTCGCTGCTGCGCAGCCTGGAGCTGTTGGAGGAGATGCGGCGCATCCGGGCGTTTACGGGGCAGGTGCTGGGAGTGCTGCCGTTTCGCGATAAGTGGTTTGGCCAATCGCAGGCGACGGATAGTCGAGAGGCGATCGCGGCGATGCAACAGGTCGCGGGAGAGATTCGGGTGCTGCCGTCAGTTTTGGAGAGTGAGCGCTACAAGCAAGCGATTCGGCAGGGGCGGTTATTGGCCGAGCTGGGATATGGGGAGTTGGAATTGCCGCTGCAGCAGGTGATTGAAATTTTGGGACAGGTGTAGGCTATGAATGAAGATGCTCTGGAAAGATTGATGCAGCGGCAGCGCCCGACAGTGCCGCCACGCTCTGACGGGCTGGAGGAAACGTCCCGTGTGAAGTCTCGTCAACCGGATGCAGAGGCAGCCATGACATCAAGATACAGTGACTCTGATGAGTCTGCAGGTGTTGACGTCAGTATGTCTATGGGTCAGGGTGAAGGGGGCGATCGGCCCCAGTTGGTGCGTACGACCACGCGGTTGGAAGAGGAGATTGATAAAGCGCTGCGGCATCTCTGCATGGATGAGAAGATCACCAAGGAGGTGTGGTTTGAAGCGGCGTATCAGTATCTGGCGGAGCAGCCGAAGGCGATGAAGGTGGTGAATGGTATCGCGAAGGAGCGGTATCAACGGCGGAAGCGGGCGGCGGATTTAAGGAAGTTGGAGACGATGCAGAAGCGGTTAAAGGGGTAGCTAATGTGAAACCTACATACCTTGCGAATTTAGCGCCTGCTATGCTCGTATGTTCCAAAGACAGGAAGTTTGATTACGCCAGAGCAGGGAGAGGTGTTTAGCCTATTGAGGCGCAGTTTGACATAAAGCCAACCCAATGAACTAAGCGAAAGGCTCAAGCTTATCGTTTAGGGAGTTGCCGATAGATAAGCCACCCGCCTAGGCAGGATTGATCGTAATGGCCCACTGGGGCAGTTCTGCCGAAGGATGCCAATCGACTTGAAAGGAGGCCAGTGTCTTCGCATCCACCTTAATGCCCTTTTCATAATAATCAGTGACATGGTGGACAACTGGTATACGGCCTTTCCAAGTCATGTTGCTCGCCCAATTCAGGGTCGTTGCGACGGAATCGAGAATCGCACCATTCCAGAACTGCTCAAGGGCTGCCCAACAGCGCTCAATGGGATTGTATTTACTGTGATAGGGCGGATAATAAATCAACTCCAGGCTCAATTGGCTCTGTCGAGCAAAGCTCACCAAGCGCTTGATAAACTGGGTGCGATTCGAGCGAGTCGCGCTCCCCCCATCTAGATTAATCGCGAGCGTGGTGATGTGCCGATAGTCGGCCCGGTGGTCTTGCCACCACTGGCTCAGGCAATCCACGATGAAATCAGAGGTTTCGGCGGACTCTCCCAAATAAAGGGTCAACTCGTCGGTTTGTAAGTTGAGAATCCCAAACGGCACTAGGACAGACTGCCATTCGGTGTCGTGGTCATCGGCTTTGGGCGCGTGCTGTCGCCGGTCCTTGCCCCCGCGTGAAAGATTCCCCACCTTGACTTTGGCTTTTGAATCAATGGAGAGTCGCAACACGTTCGCCGCCGCATCCGCCGCTGCATTAGCCGTTGCCACATGGTCGAAAATGGCGTCTGTTTGCGGAATTTTCTTCAACGGCTTGGTCTTGAGGGTTTACGAAGACGATAGCCCAGACGATTCAACACCTCGCCTATCGTTTGACGACAGGGTAGTTCCTCATCAACGTAGCCTTTCTCGGCGATTAACTGGTCACGGACGCCTTGGGCCGTGACTTTCAGGTAGCCAAACGGGGTCTGGAATTTCGGGTCGGCTTGGACATCCCCCTGAACCAACTCATCGATATCTTGCGCTAGATTTGGGAGCAAGGTCTCGACTTTTTTGCGCCCTCGGGCTTGGTAGTTATCCTCATAGTCAGTCCCGCTCTTTAAGCTATCGAGCCCTCGCTGGATGCTGACGCGATCCCAACCCAGAGCACGTTCTGTTTGGCGGGCTGACCCCTCAAAATAATCCAAGGCGACTTGGGCCGTAAATTCGCGTTTCTTCTGCCCCGTCAGTTTACGAGCCGCGTCTTTGAATGTCGCTTTGATTTGCTCTGTCAACATCAGCACCAGCACCACTCGTCGCTGATAGTCTAACCTAACTTTGGGGGACTTATTTCAACGCTACTCCCTTAGTTCATTCGGATTATTGGTGGCTACACCTACCAAACAGCGAACTTCTGGATTTGTGTCAGTAATAATGTCGCTTACACTCAAAATTCATGTCAAATTAATTGAATTCTGTATGTTCGGAGTGACAACATTCCTTTTCGTAAGATAAATTCGGGTTGAACACGCGATTACATGAGGATAGAGGCATTTGATCTCAGACGAAGATATGAGGCCGATTTCACCACAGCCTCCCTTGGGTAACCCATCAGCAGATCATGTTATGAACGGAATCCCCATTCCTAAAGAGATGCGTCTAGTGAACTCATCACCAGAAGAGTGGGAAGCTTTTATAGAGGAGTGGGCAAGTGCTGGGACAGTCGGATCTTATAAGCGTATTCGCCGTCATTCCGGCTCGGGTGACATGGGTATTGATGTGGCTGGCTATGTAGATGATGATGGACTATCTGGGGTATGGGACAACTTTCAATGTAAAAGATATGCCACTTCCTTATCTCCAAGTATGGTTTGGGTTGAATTTGGCAAAATAATTTACTACTCATTCAAAAATCAATATGCTCCTCCTAGACGATACTTCTTTGTCGCTCCTAAAGGGGTCGGAACCACTCTTTCAAAACTCATGGATAATCCTGCAGAATTGAAGGAAAGTATTAAAAATAATTGGGAAACTTATTGCCTTAATAAAATAACTACAACAGCAAATATTCCCCTGGAAGGTGATTTACTTGATTGGTTTGAGGATTTTGACTTTTCAATCTTCTCCTATAAAACTGCAGTGGAATTAATTAAGGAGCATGCAACAACTCCGTTTCACTCAGTAAGATTCGGCGGCGGACTGGACTTGCGCCCAGCCCCTGATACGCCACCAGAAACTCCTACTGAGAAAGAGAGCAGATACATCAGACAAATATTTGATGCTTATAGCGAGCATCTTAGTATAGATATAAATAGTGCTTCAGATATTTCATCCTCTCTAAAACCAGAGCTCAACAATCACATGTTGAGACAACGCGAACGTTTTTATAGTGCTGAATCGCTAAGAGTCTTTGCTCGTGATACTGTTCCACCAGGTACTTTCGATAGATTGCAAAGCGAGATTCTAGATGGTGTAATAGATATCTGCGAAGATACGCATCCAGACGGATTGACGCGAATGAATGAAGTTATAAGGGAATCAACACGTATAGCTTTAACAAGTAATCCGCTAGTTACAGTGACCGAGACCAAAGATAGGCAGGGGATCTGTCATCAATTGGCTAACGACGATAAGCTTATATGGGTACCTAGTGGCAAGGAGGTGTGATGGTGGTTTCACCATTCAATAGCCCTATGGAATCAGGGTTGCGAGCTCTTACAATTTTGGTAGAAGCATTTCCTATGTGTCTGGATTTGGAGTACCTTGTCTTTTTTGATTATCTGACAGTTCACTCCGGTGATATAGAAGGTGGTCCGGAAAGTCTCCATGCACCTCTTCCAATGCGTTCAGGAGAGTTGACCGTGAGACGTAAATTAATAGAACGGGGCCTCCTGTTGATGATGAGCCGTAATTTGGCTAGTCGTGTTGCATCTAATGAAGGATTTGCATACGTTGCGACAGATAGTGCAAGTGCTTTTCTTGAAATGCTCAGTTCGCAATATATCCTCAATCTTCGAGATCGTTCTAAATGGGTCGTTTCAACGTTTGGTAGCTTTACTCCAGACCAGATCTATGCCCAAGAACGGCAACTCTTTAGGAGCTGGACAAATCAATTTCAACCACTATCAGGCTCAACAAGCAGGTTCTCATGACCTGGCAACCGCTTCTAATCAAAGGCTTATCCTTCACTGGACCTGACAGACGTCCTGCAATACTAGAATTTACCTCAGGGTTGAATGTAATCTGGGGACCGTCCAATGTTGGAAAGTCTTTCACCTTAGAGGCTATAGATTTTCTTCTTGGATCTAGCAGGCCACTGAGAGACATACCACAGAGAAATGGTTATGACAGAGCAAGGTTAATTTTCGACGCACCAAATCAAGAGCTATTTACTCTTGAAAGAAGTACCAATGGAGGTGGGTTTAGAAAGTTTGAGGGAGCGATACTAGATTCTCAACCAGCACAAGTCGGAACAACTCTTGGGGCAAGGCACTCACCAGGGCGTACAGATAATCTCTCAGGCTATCTCTTATCTTTAATTGGCCTTCTTGACAAGTTGGTTCAAACAAATCGAAATCGAAATACAAGAAGTCTCAGCTTTCGTGATCTCGCTAACTTGGTATTGGTCAAGGAAACCGAAATACTCAAAGAATCCTCTCCGATATTGACAGGGCAGCACATGTTAAAAACTGTCGAATTTTCGGTCTTTAAACTATTACTGACTGGAGTTGACGATAGTGCGCAAGTTGCTGAAGAAGAAAGAATCATTGAACAAGATAATACAAGGCAAAACTATCTTGCAAAAATTGAATTAATGAATGAGTTTATCAGCAGCTTGCAATTCTCTCTAGAGGGGGTAGAGGCAAATCGAAGTGAGATCGAACAACGAATAGCGGAGCTCAATCAACACATTCAGACACAGGAGACAATGCTTGCTCAAGTAAGGGGAGAGCTTAATGAGCGACAAGCAAGACGCCGTCAAATATTGAATGAAATTCAGAGACTTTCAAATCGAATTGATGAGATCGACTCACAATTGTCACGTTTTGAACTGCTTCAAAATAACTATCAGGTAGACATAGAGCGTCTCACATCGATAGAAGAGTCTGGCTCTTTCTTCGTACATTTAGAGCCAACACCTTGTCCTTTGTGTGGCACACCTCCAAATGAACAACACCAAAATGAATCATGTGATGGCAATGTAGAACAGATTGTACACGCTGCTAGAGCGGAAATTGCTAAGATACAGAGGTTATCAACGGAACTTGAACAAACTGTATCCGAGCTCACGCTTGAACTCTTCGATTTGCAGCAACAGCGAGAACAAATTCGTCCAAGTTTACAAGAACTAAATGGTGAGATAGAGACGATAACTGCACCAATAGGTAACGTTGAGTTTAGCTTAAGTAACCTTGTCCCTCAGATAAATGAGCAAAATCAAATACTCGAAAAACTAGATCGTTTGAATCTATACAGAGAAAAGAAACAGACTCTTCTAAGAGAAATTCCTGTAGAGTCTCCCCGGCAAACTCCTGTAGAAACGACACCGATTGATTTATCGACAACGTTTCTTGATGATTATGCTCAGCATGTTTTAAATCTGTTGCAAAGTTGGAACTTTCCAGAAGCCGACAGAGCTCATTTTGATACGTCAGAAAAAGACTTAGTGATCAATGGGCAGCTTCGCTCTAGCAATGGAAAAGGAGTTAGAGCAGTTACTCATGCGGCGATGAGTATTGGCCTTATGGAATTTTGTCAGCAAAGAAACTTACCACATCCGGGATTTGTCGTTCTTGATTCTCCTTTACTAGCTTATAAATCTCCCGATGAATCAGAGGATGCAGACTTATCAGAAGAAGATATTGCCTTAGCAGAATCCGATGTGAAGCCTCGCTTTTATGATTACTTGTCGCGTAATCTCCAAGATAGCCAAGTAGTAATACTGGAAAACACTCCTCCTCCTCAAGGCCTGGAAGCGAGAAGCAATGTTATACATTTCACCAAACGTGAAGACTTTGGTAGATACGGGTTCTTCCCCATTTCAAGATAAAGCGGCTTTGTTAAACAAATTTATTAAGCCAAGCTAGAGCCCGAACTGACAGCCCCATCTTGTTGGAGAGCACCTGTTCCCTCAGCAGAAAGCCATCAGTGAACGCTTTGGTAGTCACTGTTTGCAGGCGTTGGTTCTTCGTGTTTTGCAGTTCTCTGATAAACGACTTCCACAGCATTTTCCCCCGGCCAATCAGCTTTTCGATCAGGTCCTGAGATCCCTCAGAGCCGCTTTGTACCGTGTAGGTGACGTGGAGCCTGAGAAACTTGGGTTTCCTTGGCCCCTGTTGAGTGAGTTGCCGAATGCGGGCGCGATCTGGGCATAGTCAAGGGCTGGGAGCCTTCTGTTAGTGATGCTTCGGCGTCTCAATTAATTTTACGAGGCTTCCTCAGCCGCCAAAATCTGCTCCACCATCAACGCCAACTCCGGAAACGTCAGACACGGCACCGTCTCCCCCGCCATATATTCCGCCTTCCGATAAACCCCATCCGCCAGCGTCAGCACAATCACCTTCTTCCCCTTCCCCCGCTGACAATACTTCGCTGGAATCTGCCCCCGGTAGTCCACAATCCAGAACTCCGGCACCTGTAGCGCCTCGTACTCCTCCTGCTTCTCTACCAGGTCAGTACTCCAGTTGCCAGAAGCAATTTCCACAATCATCCGAGGCACGCTGCGAATCCCCGGTTGTCGATCCTCCCGACGGGTTTCAGGCCGATCAATCACAGCCACATCAGGGCGTCGGCCCCTGGTATTGTCAATCATCAACGCATTCCGCTTTCGCACTGAGTATCGCAGCCGCATGCGCCGATACTGCAGTTCAAACATAAACGAGAGGAACTCTAAAATCTCTTCATGCCAATCATCCGGCTCCGGCATGAGCACCAGCCTCCCATCAACTAGCTCAAATTCATTGAGTTCATTGCCATCCTCAACGTCAATGAACGCTTCAAACGTCAGGTCTCGCGTAATAGCCGGAATCACCATGGCACTTTTGACCAGTCCGTAGTGGTGTCAGCCTCAGCCAGCCTCAGCCAGACTGAACACCTGATTACATAAAGGGACATCAGTTTGCTGTCATTCTAATCCATCCCTTCTAGCCCATAATTGTCGCAGCTCATTACAAGGTGGTGCTTACTAGATTGATGGACGGGTAGACACTTTCCACAAACTCTCCAGATATGAAAACTGTCTATTGGTCTACTGCTTCTCTAAAAACCACAGCCATTAACACTTTCAGCAGAAATCATCCTATCTTGCGCTGCTCCAGACCAAGCGATCGCGTCACCCGTTACATCCGATGCAGAAACTATTAAAGGGAAATCAAGATTGGCACGAAGGTGAGTTACATAAACCTTGTCAGCTACTCGAACACCATAAAGTTTTGGTGTGATCGCAACCAAGTTAATTTGGCAAGGCGCTCGTCACTTACTTGGGTCTTTCCCTTGCGCGACATCACCGAGATACCGTTGCACAAAGGTCTGGGCGGCATCAGGGTTAAGTGTGCGCAGAGCATTGGTGATTTCAACCAGCGTTTCGGCTGAAGGGTCGCGGAGCTCATGCACCCATCGGTAGACGGTACCGCGTTCCGTGCCCAGAGTGGTCGCGAGACCGTTTTGGCTAATCCCGTACTCTTCCAGCACCTGTTTTAAGACTTTCCCAGCTTTTCCCATGCCTCTGATCGTGTCAGAGGTTTTTAACGGGGTAAATGTGTGCCACTCGGCATACATTTAGATTACACTTGCTTGTAAGCCAGCTGGCGCACACGAGGTCAAGAAATCACCGTCAATTTTTTGCGGGGGCTCGAAAGATGACAAGACGTAAGGATGCTGCCGTCACCCAGGTTCAGTTGCCTCAAGAAAATGGGCGCGAAAAGGTGCGCATCATGGTGCTAGGTTCACCTGAGGGCGTAGAGAGTATTGTGAAATCGCTCCACAAACTGCGATTTGCTGAGATGAAGGAGTGGTCAAATCCATTGCCGACTGGTCGTGGCGGTGAGGTGATGCGGATTTTGACCAAAATCGTTCGACAAGACTTCTCTTAAAACCATTGCTAAACAGCTCAAAGTAGATGTGCTGATACAACGCCTTTAACGCCGGAATCGTCTCCCACCAGTTTTTTGGATACGGATCAACCTGGTCAGCTATTTCCCCAACCGGATATGCTGCACAGCCTCACCCTTCATACACTTCACCCAACTGTAGACAGTTTGCTCAACTGTAGACTGCAGTAGACGGGGGTGTCTACAGGCTCAATTCCTTTCTGAGCAAGCGTTTCAGTCCTAACTGTAGACATGTAGACACTTTCCCAAATTGCCAGATTTCTAAACCCTGTCTACTTGTCTACAGTTTGCTTGAAAGCTATAGATAGCAATCATTTCAGCGGTAGACGGGGGTGTCTACACTTCCCGCGAACTGTCTACAGCCTCTACAGTCGTTCTCCACCGCAGCCGTTGCCCCTCACCGCTGGTCTCGCCATAGCCCATTGCTTCCAGTTCACGAAAATGGGAGCGGATGATATCAGAGCTGGCCTTCCGCAGACTGCGCTCAAAATTTCGCACATCCCGCGCGGTTAACCAACCCCTGACCCGCGAGAGTTGAATCAGCTTCGTGTAAATCGGCTCCCATACTCCCCAGGCGGTTTCCCCTTCGGCGTACAGCAACTTCACCTGCCCCATAAACCACCGCACCAGTTTGATCGCCGATCGCACCGACTCCACCGACACCGCTTCATCAGGTTGCCGCCGCTCCACCGCTGCATTCAGGCAGTGCAAAATGAGTGCCAGCCGTCCGGTATAGCCTTGCATCTTGGCATACACCGCCTGCAATCCCTGGTGAGTTTCAGTGATGCGCAGCTGATCCAACTGGTCATACCAATCCGCAAACGCTCTTTTGGCTTCCGGTGACAGCCGGTAGCAACGAGGTGGAAATCCCGCCAATCGCTGATAGATTCCGTAAAGCTGCTCCGACAGGTCATCTGGCTGAGTCTGCCGAGGGAAGGGGGCAGGCTTCAGTGGCAATAGACACCACAGAAACCGAGCCCATTGCCCACTGGCATCGGAGAAATCTCCCATCATCTCGCGCAGGATGTCCGGTTGAATCGTGCCCGTAATGCTGAGGCTGGTGCGCGGCAGGCTGATGCGCACCCCACTCGCTCGGTCCACCTTCAGCCCAGAACCATCAAACGCGGTCAGCAGCGACTCCTTGTCATGGCCCCGACCATTCCGGTACTGGTTCTGACCCTTAAACAGGGCCGCTAGTTCATCCGGCGTAACCAGAATGCCCCGGTCGGGTTGCTGAGATTGAATCCGCGCCAGGGCCTCTCGCGTGGCATCAGCGGTGTGATACTCCCGTGGTGACGGCTTTCGGGGACGCGGACCCCGATCTTCAGGCTTAGTCAAATCCCACTCTCGCAACGCGACCTCATACGCAGCAATTTCATGGTCATAGTCCTGATCGGCTTCTGCCTGCAAGCGCAGCAGCGGCCCCAAAATCTGTCGCTGAATCGGACTCTTCTTCGTGCCCGAGGGGGCTACCAACCCTGTGAACAGAATTGGCGGCGCGTAAAAGCCCATGCCTGCATCAATTTCTAGTTCCGTACCGATGGGCAACAGCGAAGCGGCAACGGGGAGTAGCGTCACCAACATCGCCGCTGGGGTTGCCCCAATCCAGCTAGAAATGCGTTCTAAAGAATGCGCCAATTCGGCAGGCAGAAAATCACCCAAAACCAGTTGATAGTCGCCAATCTTCAGCAGCGTGTGAATTTCAGCAATGCGATCGCCCCGCTCTTCTTGCTGCTCCAGGTCCGCCTGCAACGGTTTAACCAAACTCCAGAGGTCTTTGACGGTCAACTGGGTTTCCCGATGCCACTGCAAAACACGGGCTGATAGTTCCAACTCAGAGGGAGCCGCTGCCAGGTAATGACGAATCTGGTCTTGCAGTCCAGCCACATCTAGCGTTTTGGGAACCGCTTGAACTGTTGTCAGTTCCCGCTTTGCTCCAACCGCCGCTCGAATCTGCTCAGCCGTTGCGCCCTCCACTATCCAATCCGCAATGTCAAGCCCGCCATGCTTAGGCAGGTTTTGCCAGCGCAGACTCTCCGGGTAGGGATAGCACCACTGAGCGTCCGGAAAATCCTGGGCAATCTCTTCCATGTGAGCCATGCCGACCTGGTCGCGATCCGGGCACAACACCAGATAAGCTCCCTCCAAGTCATGGGCATAGTCGCCATAACTGCGATACTTCTTAGAGCCACCCAGCGTTGTCGTTGCCGGAATACCAATATTCCACAACGCATCCGCGCAGCCTTCTCCCTCCACCATCCAAATGGATTGGCCTGCGGCAATTGCCCGTCTCACTTCCGCATAGCGATAAATTGGCACCTGCTTTCGAACTGCTGGCGTCAGCCCCTTCACCCACCGTTGCCCATCCCAGTGGTACTGAACAAAGAACTTAGTGCCACTCCCGCGATCCACCCGCGTCACCTTCACTAGGGGCTGGCCCTGCCGCGTCGGATAAAAGAAGTCCTGCCGCTGCTGGGGACGAGCAGGCTTCTCTGACTGGGCTGATGCCCAGAAATACTGCCCCCACAGACCATCAGCGGTTGCCCTGCGATAGACATAGCCCTCAACATTCGCATCCTGGTCGATATGGCTATGACAGAAGACCACCTCCTCATTCCAGCGGCAGTCTGGGTCCTTGGTGCGATCGCAAATCGGACAAGGGCGAGATCGCCCCGAGTAAACATACTGTGTCATTGTCAGCTCCTGATTCCAGAAGCTGGGTCATCAATCTCAAGCTGCTAATTCTTAGTAAAGCTATGACCAAAGCTGCATCTTTTTTATAGACATTCTCAGCAACTTTGCTATAGTTGAAAACACCAGTTTTACTAGCAGGGAGATCTCTGAAGCGGTTCTGGCAAACCTCTTCAAATTGTTGATTGACCCAGCTAAAAAGACAAAAAGCAAAAGCGATGCACCCTGGCGATCTAATGTTTAGGGTGTATTTTTTTACTCTCCTGGTTTAGCTAGCTTTTTCAGAAGAGGGTTCAATCTATTGATGAATTCTCAAGAAGTTTTTGTCCGTTTTACAACCTTAAGTTCGCTTTGAAGAGACTCGCTGAGATGATTTCTTTTGGTTGCTTAACAAACTGGACTGGTAGATGTGAATAGCCCTTTGGTGAGCAATGGGGTCATGACGATTGTGTAGCCAATCTTGAATCAGCTCTAGGTTGTAGCGGATGCAGCGGCTATTAACTCGAACCCAGTGAATGCCCTCGACCAGCAGTCCCTGCAAGCGATAACGTTTTAGAGTCGAGTCGCTGAGCTTGAGATATTGAATGGCTTCCTGTTTGCTGACAAATTGGGGCATGGCTTACCTTTCCTCGTTTGTACCGCTGGGGCCAAATCTCATGGGGAGACAGGCCAAGTTTGCTGGCAATAACCTGCTCGATTCGGCGCGATCGCTGTCGGGTCAAAGCATGGGACACTGCCGAGGGACCGATGTTGAGTTCTTCGGCGATGCTAGCTAGAGTCCATCCCTGCTTCCGCAGAGCTGCTTTAATGTCTTCTACATGCATAGAATTCAAGCTCCATCACGATATCGATGAGGCTAGCAATTTATAAATTGCATGTCAAGAACTATAATTTGCAACTGTGGTCAACGAACGAGTGACAAATGACTAACCCAACCTCTGAGGGGAAACAGGCGGATGTCGAAAGCGCTGAAACGTTTCCGGTACGATTAAAGCAAGCTCTTGGGGATCAAAGTATTCGCGGGTTTGCCCGCGAATGCGGGTTCTCGGACACAGTGCTACGGCAGTATCTGAATGGACAAAGCGAACCAACCCGACCCGCTCTACTCGCTATAGCTCGCACGGCCAATGTCAACCTGGAGTGGCTGGCGGCTGGTTCAGCGACAATAAAAGAGTCGACGATATCGCTAGCCGAAAAGTATACCTACAAAAATCCACTAGCTTTTGAGACTGATTGGCTTCAAAAACAGTTCCCCGACTCGTTTGACAACTTGCTCCTAACTCAGATGCCAGACGACAGTATGGAACCGACTTTACATATGGGAGATTTGGTTCTGATCGATACGAGAGATCGCGATCTTGCCACTGTCAATCACGGTATTTATTTGGTGAAGCTGGGCGATCGTATTTTGGTGAAACGTCTGCAATATGTCGCAGGCAAGATCCTGAGAGTTTTAAGTGATCATTCTGCCTATGAGACTTTTGCAATTGGATTGCCTGATGAATCCAATGAATTAAGCCTGATGGGGAAGATTGTTTGGAGTGGTCAGAAACTCTAAATCCAACATTTCTGAAAGAAGTCAGCCCACAGAAATCACCCGAGGAGTTTGGCTTTGCCTCAGTAGCTAACACTTCCAGTCACAAATTTGTTGAAGTGCTTGTTTAGCATCTGCCTCCGTCACTAGCGGCAGGCGATTCTGGATATACGCTTCCGAAATCCCAGTTTGGTTCGCAAACTCATCTTCAATGCCGTCCAACAACTGAGGATGGGCATAGGTCACTTGCCAATCGCGGTCCCAAAAGATGCGGTCAGCTAACTCATCAATACAGCTTTCCCATTCCAGCGAGTCTTCACATTCCACCTCAATGGGTAGAATGTCGTCCTCATCGTCAAACTCGGCTTCTAAAACCTTGAGCATTCCCAGGGCGTTCAGGGTTTCCCACATCAGTCTTCGCCAGTAAAACGGATCGCTATCCTCCTCAATACAGTCAGCGAAGGCGATTTCATCCTCTACCCGTTGGGTCAACCAAACGAAAGGGTAATGGGCTGCCGCTTCGAGCACATTGGTAAGGGGTGGCACCGGCACCTCGGGCTTGAGTAACGCCTCCAGGCACCGATGCCACAACACCACCCGCTGCTCAAAACTGGCGCTGTCGAAGATGCGGTCTCCAGTGATAACCTCTACATCGTCGAATTCAGCCGCTTCCTGGCTGCACTCAACCGCCGCCTGGAGAATGTGCAGGTAAAACTTAGCCTCTGCCCCCTCCAGCACGCGCTTGCCCAAATGGGTGTTCCAGGTCATGACGGATAGCGCTCCTCGGCAACCACCAACCCCTAAAAGAACGTGGGCACCTCAATCTGACTAATGAGGCCAGCATAGTGCTCCAACAGAATTTTAGGGTCATGGCCGGTCAGCTTGGCCACCTCAATCACCGACATCCCCTTCGCTAACATGTGGCTAATGAACGTGTGCCGGGTGTTGTACTGGGTGCGATACAGCCCGTTTTCTTGAGTCATGCCGCACTTCTTCAAAATGCTCTGCCAGGCCCGATTTAGGAAGTTGGTCGCATCAATCGGTTTACCCTTCGGGCTGGGAAAGACCAGGGTATCGGGCTTATAGTCTTCAGGGCGAATGGTTAACAACAGGTTCTGTAGGTCATCGTTACACGGGAAAAACCGAGCCCGATTCGTTTTGGTGGCCTTTCGCAAGCGAGCCGTGCCGGTGCCCTTACGCACCAGGGTTTCGTTAAACGTGATTCCGGTAAAGTCGCGACGGATATGCTTCCACTGGAGGCCGATGGCCTCACTGGTTCTACAGCCCGTCATAAATAAGAACCGCACATAGTTGGTGTAATGAGTGTAGTAGCGATCGTTGCGAAAGGTATCGATGATCTGCTTAATTTCCGCTTCGCTGAAGGGAGGAACTTTAAGCGGTGGCACCAGGTGGCACATCTCCGTCAACCCGGTAAACGGATTTTCCCAGCCTGCCTCCACCAGCTTATTCTGCTGCACCCAGTTGCCAAAATCATTCAGGATGATCACCTGTTTCTTAATGGTGGCGGGAGAAGCACTCTGCAGCATGAAAGTGACGAACTCTTGGGCTTCACGGCGGCCAATAATCTTGCGCCCGAAATTATGCACCTTTTTGGGAATCGGGTTGTACATACCCACGATGGTGAAGGGGTTGTCTAGCCGCTGCCCCTTATCTTCCACAAACTCATCCCAGTGCTGCTTAAAAACGTCGGTATAAGTCTGAGTTTTCTGAGACCCAGTCGCAACCATCGGAAGTGGATCTTCAGGCTTGTATTTCTGCAAAGTGGGATCAAAGTTACCACTGAGCATGTCCAATTCAATCTGCTGGGCTTTTTGCGCCGCGACTTTGCGATTAATGATGCTGTCCGGCAACCCGACTGACAAACAATAGCGCTTGCTCCGATAGCTCCATCTCAAGCGTAAGCGTTCGGCGTAAGCTTCAATCTTGACTTGTCCTTTGGCCATAATTCGGAAGGTGGGTAAAGTACATCGCCTGCATCCTCACTGTTAGTCACGGTTAACCCTGACCCACTCCATCCGCTTTTCGTGCCCGGTGTTTTATACCAATTTCGTACCAGTTTTTACACCCAAACTGGCCCAAAGTGACCTAACCTCTCCACCATTCTCCTGGAAATCAATCAACACCTTGATGGCTGAAGCTGTTTCCTGGATGGCGTTTGAGGCTGTAATGCTTGAAAGCGGGTGAACGGACTCGAACCGTCGACATTCAGCTTGGGAAGCTGACGTTCTACCACTGAACTACACCCGCAGTGAACCTATATTATACGGCTATTTTCCCATCGGAGTTTTATCAGGTTCTAACGCTTTGTAAACGGGTTCGGCGGCGTCGGGGCCTTTGAGACGGCGGAAGAGACGCCCGATCGCCCCCTGGAACTGGTCAATATAGGTGAAGAACACGGGCACCACCACCAGCGTCAGCAGCGTAGACGTGGTGAAGCCGCCAATGACCGCGATCGCCATCGGGCTGCGGGTTTCTCCGGCGGCTCCGAGCTCCAGCGCAATGGGCACCATCCCGGCCATGGTGGAAATGGAGGTCATGAGGATGGGGCGCAGGCGCGTGGTGCCCGCTTCCATAACGGACTGCTTCCGGGTCTTGCCTTGCTGTTTGGCGATGAGGGCGTAGTCCACAAGCAGAATAGCGTTTTTGGTGACGAGGCCCATGAGCAGCACGATACCGATGAGGGCAAAGAGGCCCAGAGGTTTTTGGGCAATGAGCAAGCCCATGAGGGCGCCACCGATGGATAGGGGCAGCGCCGCCATCACCGCAAAGGGATAGAGGAAGTTGTTGTACAGCAGCACCAGCACCGCGTAAATCATTAGGACGGCGGTGCCGAGGGCCAGGAGGAAACGGCTGAAGATTTCCGCCATAATTTCGGCGTCACCGGCGGGCTGTTGCTGCACATCGGCGGGCAGGTTATTGAGGGCCGGGAGGTCGTTAACGAGGGCGAGTCCCTGACCGAGGGTGATGCCCTGGAGGTTGCCGCCAATAGTGACCTGACGGGCGCGATCGAAGCGATCGATTTGGGCCGGGCCGCTACCAAAGGCGATGTCGGCGACAGCGATGAGGGGCACCAGGTTGCCATTCTGGCCGGGCACTTTGAGCTGGCGGAGGGTATCGAGTTGGTCGCGCTCAGCGGGGTCGAGCTGTACCCGAATGGGGATTTGCCGATCGCCCAATGTAAATTCCGCCAGGTTCGATTCGGTATCGCCCAGGGTGGCGAGAAAGGCAGTGTTGGCGATCGCCTGGACCGACACGCCCAAGTCTGCCGCTCGCAAGGGATCCGGAGTAATCAGGATTTCCGGTTTCACCAGGCTCGCGCTAGAGGTCACTTCCACCAGTCCGGGGATTTCTCGCATTTGTCGGGTGAGCGCGTTGGACGATTCCAGCAGCGTGCTGGGGTTATCTCCCTTGAGAATGATGGTCAGGTCTTTGCTCTCACCGCCTGCGCCCTGACTCTGGAAGCTTACCCGGGCTCCGGGAATCGTTTGGAAAAGTTGGCGGGCCTCTTGCTCAAAGTCAGCCTGGGAAGCGGCGCGTTCGTTCTGCGGCTTGAGATTGACGAACATCGACGCCGTATTAACGCCCTCAGTCCCTTCTGAGGACAGCACCGTGGCAACGGCCTCATGCTGCAACAGTTCGGTAGTCAAGCGTTCGGTGACTTGGTGAGTATTGCGTAGGGTGGAGCCGGGGGGCAGTTCGACATTGATGGTTGACAGCCCAGTGTCGCCGGATTCAAACAGGCTGGTGGGAATGTAGGGCACCAGCATCAGGCTGCCAATAAAGAACATCACAGCGAGGACGATGGTCAGCAGACGGTGGCGTAAGCCTGCCCTGAGCAATGTTTGATAAGGGTGAAAGCGGCGATCAGGCTTGCCGTAACCATTCAGTTGACCGTTCCCATTGCCATTGCCATTGCCATTGCCATTGCCATTGCCATTGCCATTGCCATTGCCGTTGGTGCTAGATGCAGGCTGGACGGTCGCCGGTTTTGACTTGAGTAGGTAAGCAGCCATCATCGGCGTCATCAAGCGGGCTACCAGGGTTGAGAACATGGTGGCTGTGGCGACTGTAACGCCAAAGGGCTTGAAGAACTGGCCGGGAATACCGCCCATGAAAGCAACGGGAATGAACACCGCGACGATGGTGGCGGTCGTTGTGACCACGGCGAGGCCCACTTCTGAAGTGGAGTCTAGTGCCGCCTGGAACGGCGGCTTACCCATGCGGATGTGACGCTCGACGTTTTCGATTTCCACGATCGCGTCATCCACTAAATTGCCTACGGCAAGGGTCAGGCCCAGCAATGACATGCTGTTGAGGGTGTAGCCCAGCCAGTCGAGCACGATAAAGGTGGGAATGATGGATAGGGGCAGAGCAGCTGCCGTAATGAGGGTGGCGCGCCAGTCGCGTAAAAAGACACCCACCACTACGACCGCGAGAATGCAGCCAATGATCAACGCATCAATGGAGGCGCGATAAGAATCCCGAATTTCCGTGGCGCGGGTAAAGATGAGCTGAAACTCGATGTCTTCGGGCAAAGTGGCTTCTAACTCCGCAATCTGCGCGGTTACCCCTTCCTCGACGGCAACCAGAACGCTGCCAGTACTGCGTAACACCGAGAAAGAGACCACTCCCTGATTATCTAAATACGCGGCCTGACGGGTTTCGGCGTAGCCTTGCTCAACGGTGCCCAAACTATTGAGGGGCACCGCGGTGCCGTTGGGCAGTTGAATCTGATAATTGGCGAGGGCTTCGACCGTGGGGGCGCTGCCCAGCGTGCGGAGGCCCTGCTCTTGCTGGCCCAAGGTGGCACGACCGCTGGGCAGGTTGATATTGAGGGCACGAATCTGATCGTTGACTTGGGTGGCGGTAATGCCCAGGGCGTCCAACTGTTTGGGGTTCAGATCGACCCGAATTTCTGGATCGACGCCGCCGATGCGATCAACTTGGGCGACGCCGGATACGGAGAGCAAGCTGCGGCTGATCTCCTGATCCACCAGTTCGCTCAGTTCTTCCACCGATCGCTGATCAGAGGTCACCGCATACGTCAAAATCGGGCCACCTTCAAAGTTCAGTCGCCGCACGATGGGGTCTTGGGCGGCGGCGGGTAGGTCGGAACGAATGCGGGCGATCGCGTCCCGCACGTCATTGGTGGCGCGATCGGTATCCACCCCCAGGTCAAAGCTGATCACGGTTTGGGAACTGCCGTCGGTAATGGTTGATCGCAGTTCGTCAATGTTGCCCAGCCCCGCGACGGCATCTTCTACTTTTTTGGTGACCTGGGTTTCCAGTTCTTCGGGACCCGCCCCGGTCTGGTTCACCGTAACGATGACCGCTGGAAAGTCGATATTGGGGTTAAGGTCAACGCCGAGTTTTCCGAACGAAACTAAGCCCGCCAGGGTGAGCACCAGGAACAGCACCAGAGTGGGAATGGGACGTCGGATCGACCAGCCGGAAACGTTGAAAGACATAGAGGAGTGGATAGGTGGTTGGGTGGTTGGGTGATTGGGGAGCAGGGTGATTGGGGCGAATTTACGCGACGTAGGGGCGAGGCATTTTGTGGAGAGCGTTTTCCATCAATCCAAATTGTGACAACCAAAATGCCTCGCCCCCACAAGATCTGTTGGGACAATTCGATCGCGCTATTCCGCGACGGTGACGGTATCGCCGTCTTGCACGTAACTGGCTCCAGCGACGATCACCTGTTCGCCAGAGTCCAGCCCCTGAAGGATTTCCACGCGATCGCCCTCTTCACCAGTGCCAGGAACTCGCGCACCAATTTCGACAGTGCGGGCTACGGCGGTTTGGTCTGGTCCCAGCAAATATACGCGCACGGAGCCATCTGGTTGGGGCAACAGCGCCTCCGCTGGGATTGTCAGACCCGATCGCTGCCCCGACTGAATGGCAGCGGTGAGGAACATGCCAGACCGGAGGCGTTCGCTCTCCGGCAAGCGAATCACCACCTGAGCCGTGCGCGTTTGCGGATCGACCAAAGGCTGAATTTCTTGCACCGTCCCTTCGACGCGGATATTCGGATCTGTGCTCGAAGTCACCCTGACCGGAGCCCCCACGGACACCTGAGTCAATTGGGCCTGCGGCACCTCGGCGAACAGCTCTAACTGGTTGCCTTGAATCAGGGAGACGACTTCGGTTGCAGTAGACGAGACATCGCCAACACTGGCTGGACGCTCAGCCACGATGCCCGCTAACGGCGCAACGACGGTAGTCCGAGTCAGTTCAGTTTGTAAGCGGCTGATTTCTGATTGTTGACTGCGAATATTGGCTTCAGCACTGGTGACATTGGCTTGGGCAACGCCGACGGCTGCCCGTGCGGTGACGGCCTGCGTCGCGCGACGGTCAGCTTCTTCGCTACTAACGGCTCCCTGGGCGGCCAAAGATTGGTAACGCTGACGGTTGGTTTCGGCTTCTGCAAATTGGGCTCGAGCCTGAGCCAGGTTAGCCTGTTGTTGCTGCAGTTGAGCTTGCGCGACTTCTAGCTGGGCTTGGGCGCGCTGAATATCGGTGCGCAGGTTTGTGTCATCTAAGATCACTAGGGGTTGCCCTGCGGCAACGCGATCGCCCTCATTTACCAATACCTGCTGAATCTGCAAGCCACTGAGCTGCGGGGTCACGGCTAATAAATCGGCGGGATTAACGGTGCCTGTGACGGTCAATTGTTCGGCGACTTGTCCCACCTGCACCGGCGCGACAGTTACCGTCTGGGCGCTGACCGAGCTGGTCGCCTCGGCAGGGGTGGAGGGTTCAACCGGACCGGAATCGCTAGCCAGAAAACGTGACCCGATGAGGGCGATCGCCACGCCAAGGCCAACCCCCAGCAATACCTTGCCGTAACCCTTCGACGACTTGCCAACCCCTTTCAGCAACGAGGTTTCCATACTGTCTGACGCAACCAACTCAGAATCTTGCAATGATGTCACAGCCCAAAATGCACCCCAAAAGTGCCCTTACAACCAATCACTCGTTAAGAAGTGTAAATTCATTATGGCTTAAGATTTGCCTGATCATCGTGAGCCCTGCTGGCCGATTGTTGCAGCAGGTTCCTCAGCCATATCAGCGATCGCTCGCGTTTCAGCTGCCGAGCATCACCTCACCAACGGCAAATTCCATACAAACTGACGATGGAGTGGAAAAAAGGTGCCAGATAACGCCCTGTATGTCGAGTTTTTAGCTGAGTGAATGCTGCTGCTGTAGGTGACCTGTGCTTACACGAGAGTTGGCCCCTGACTGTCAGGCTGCGCCCATGGCCTCCAGCAATAAAGCAATAAAAAAGGAAGGAGCGCAAAACTCCTTCCTGAAAAGACTTTGTCAATGGCGTGGGCACAGTAGCGTATTAACTATGCAACCACGTTCTCATCTTTGACGGCTTCAGCTGCTTCAAAGGAGCTTTCGAGCCGCATGATTTGCTTCTCTTTTAAAGTCAGCGAAGCGCTATCGAGCAGATTGGCAATGAGCGCATCAAAGGAGTAAAGCCCTGCGCCGTTGACCAAAAAGTAGAAGAAAGAAGCCGCGTAAATGGCTGAGAGTTCTAGATAAGGCAAGCTCAGACCAGCAACGGAAATGTGGTGATACATGGCGACGCACATGGTGCCGAACAGGCCCAAAGATGCAAACCGAGTAAAGAGGCCCATCGCAACTAACGGAGCCGCAATGACTTCGGTGTATGCGGCGACGTAGCTCAAAAAGATGGGAAAAGGCAGACCCAGGTATTCGACATAGGCCCGAGCAAAGCTTTCGATATCAGCGAGCTTGTCAAAGCCGTTGTGAACCATCATCACGCCTAAGGTCACTCTCAGAATCGCCAAGGTTGTCTGAGAAAGCGTATTGGCAGAAATATTGGGCCTGAAAAGCTTGGCAGCAGTGGATGTGAGTTGCATAGGATTCAATAGGTGGGATTAAAAAACTCCGGCGGTATATTTATAACTTAACAAAGTTATTTAAGAAGTGTAAATCACGACAATAGAAAATTCTCATCTTTGTGCTGCGTCTTTGCTCGCGCAGTGTGAACGGACTGCTGGTGTGGCTCTGTTGGTCGGGTCGGCGACGGCGGGCTCAAGTGC
The DNA here is from genome assembly GCF_004212215.1 of Leptolyngbya iicbica LK. Classification (NCBI taxonomy): domain Bacteria; kingdom Bacillati; phylum Cyanobacteriota; class Cyanophyceae; order Leptolyngbyales; family Leptolyngbyaceae; genus Leptolyngbya; species Leptolyngbya iicbica. Next base: position 609,509 of record NZ_QVFV01000002.1, on the reverse strand, counting down.
TCAGGAGGTAATGCCCTCGGCGTTGAGGCGATCGCGGATGGAAACGCCAGCCCCAATTTGCTCATCTAAAAAGGCGGAGAGGGTACGAATGGCCTGTAGCGCGGCGGCTAAATTCTGCGGTCTTCGGCGTTGTCCAATATCCAGGTAGAACTGTATGAGGCGATCGCTCCAGACTCGTTCCTCTGGTTGCTGAAGTCGCTCACAAAATTCGCGATAGGTCATCAATCGTTGTTGGCTGGCAAGATACACATCATTGCCGAGGCTGGGCTGAATCACGTAAAAGATGCCCAGATCTTGTAAAAATGCCTGACTGACCTGAAACATCAGGGTCATTAACTCCGTGTCACCTTCACGCGACAACCGCAAATAGGGCAAATGCTCTCGCACCTGTTTAAGCGCCCAAAATAGGCAGGCCGTGATGTAACAGGTTGAGGCTAAGTACGCACCGGCCTGGTTAAACCAGATGGCATCTTGCTGGGAGATGGCGGCTGGTGCTGGAACGCTGAGGAGGGGCGAAGGGCGATCGCTCAGCGCCAATTCTGTCTCAATCAGTTGCAACCGCACATAGGTTTCTTCGAGCCAGAGCCGCAGCGGATTTAGGTATTGCAGATTGATGGCATGGCGCTGAGCGGCAGCCTCTTCGCGTTGTTGACTCCAGCGACTGGGCACTGGGGTGTTAAGAGGTAATTGATTAAAACCCTGGCAGAGTCAAGAGTTCAGGAGTTGAGAGTGGGGGTTCACCATACCCTATGGCCATCGCGGGTGTCGTCTGGTTACCGAGACTCCAGTGCGGCCGCAGCCAGTTATGGATCAGACATTGGACATTCAATGCTCGCTGCAGTCCCTCACCGCGTTTAGCATAGAGAATTTGGCGTCTTCGATAAGCACGGGCCCGGCGTCTTAAGGCGCTGTTTTGCGCCTCATTGTGGTTGGCATGCACGTCATGAGTGGGACTGACCGCGGTGAAGGGGAGGCGCTTTTGAGCCAAACGACGCGGCGTTGTCCTTGGGAACCTTTGATTTTTATCGCTACTTCTAGCCCCTGTCGTCAAACTTTCCGTCCATTCTAGCTGTCACCCTTTAGAGAACCAGTGCCCCCTACACTTTTAGCCAAACTTGGCAGGCTTCCTTCACTTTAGCTTCAGTAACTGCACACCCTCTACGTTGGCGAGTTCCTCTAATTCTTTATTCATCGGCAGTTGCATAGTAGTCTCTCCATCTAAGATTAGTACAACATCTTCTCCAGTTATCAACATCCGGTTATCGTCATCAAGACGATATACTCTCCCATTTGTATGTGCATAGACATAGAAGGGCAAAGAGTATCTCAAGTGACGAGGCAAAGTAGAAAAATCTATATATACATCCGATACATTTGATAGTTTCGGTGCGAGAGTTTGAACTGCATGAATCTGCTCAAACTCATTTGTTTTCATGACAAGTTCTCCCGCAGAAGATGCCGACTTTATAAGAGCTGCAGAAAAAATTATGAGAATAGCAGCCTTAAGATATTGATTACTATTGTAATAGTATGCGTTAGTTATGTTCAAAGCTAGAAACAATGCAATTCCCGGCATAATGGGTATCGTATACCAAGAAAGCTTTGTCTGAGCTATACACAAAAGAACAAGAGGAACAAATACCCATAGGGTTACGAAGAGCATAATCGCTTCCCGTCTCCACAATCTCCGAGTAGAATAGATTATGCTAAAAGCAAGGAAAAAAGCCCAAGGCTTTCCAAATTGCCTTAACAAAACCGGAAAATAGAAGTACCAAGGTCCTCCATGCGAGTCGATTGAATCGGTTACTCTACCTGTAAAACGCGAAAATACTCCTTGAGCAAAACCATCAACGTAGAACAGGCATAGAGTAAACCATATCCCTATTAATGCCAATCCGGCAAGAAGTCCCCAAGCAGACCATTTATTAAGAAAACATTTTCGGGCGCTATTTTGACAGAAGGAGAAGGTGAAAGCCATCAGAATAAAAGGTACAACCAAGATGCTCTTCAACATAAAAGCACATGCCATTAAGATGAAGTACCAAAAGAAATAGTGATTCTTTTTACTATCGCTATAGCCTGAGTAAAAGAAACACGTTGCTAAGGTTGTAAAAAACGTGAAGATGACATCAAAATCACCTGATCTCGTAGCATGAAAGCCTAAGTAACCATGTGTTGTCAGAAGAACTAATGAGCCAAGAGCACCGGTTGCTACACTGCTAATGGATGAGCCAAATAAGAACACTACCATCACAGTTCCTGTGGCAGCAACAACTGACCAAAACCTTACGGCAAATTCGTTTATACCAAATAGTTTAATGCTTGATGCAATTAGCCACACCCCCAGCGGAGGTTTGTCATACATTGTAGTGTCAGGGGAGCCAAACAAATGGGGAAATAGCCAGTTGCCATGGTTTGCAGCTTCAATAGCATGAATTGCATATCTGGCTTCATCCCAGCTATTTAAATGAGATTCTCCTAGTCGATACCATAAAAACGTAGTAACTAAGAGCAGCAAAGTCCCTACCAAGGTTTTCTTTATTTTCAAGTGATTTTTCCTCATTTTATTTATAGGCAACTATATTGATTTCTGGGAAAAGCTTTTGGCTCTAATTTTTAGCGCGACACTTCGATGTGTGCGAAGTAAATTTAAATAACTGACATCAATGTATATTTCTGTATGAACATAAACTCAAAAATAGAATTATTGAAACCGTGCAGTGAAATCTTCACTACTCCTTCAATAAAGTACGTGTTACCTGGTGGTGCAGAAAACTTTTGGGAATCTCATGCCGGGAATTTCACCGTTTTGTAAAACTCGATTCGAGCGTTTAAGTGCCTGCGTTTGCGCTTCGAGGCACGAGCGATCTCGCTCTTGTGGAGCCAACAATCCGAGGCAAAGGGCACTGGGATGTTAAGAGGTAATTGATTGAAACCCTGGCAGAGTCAAGAGTTCAGGAGTTGAGAGTGGGGGTTCACCATACCCTATGGCCATCGCGGGTGTCGTCTGGTTACCGAGACTCCAGTGNNNAGGGGAGGCGCTTTTGAGCCAAACGACGCGGCGTTGTCCTTGGGAACCTTTGATTTTTATCGCTACTTCTAGCCCCTGTCGCCAAACTTTCCGTCGCCGATAGGCAGGTGTAGTTTCGCCCCTTTTGAGAAACATACTCGCCAGTGACCCTAAAGCGTTACCATAGCGCCGCTCACCTAAGTCTGCGGCACGCTACGCGAACGGCGAACCATCGAATGAACTGGGCGGGTGCTGACCACTGCCAAGGCTGTGCGGTGCCTGTGTCAAAGAGTTGCTCGTTTTTTTTGACCGGCGTGGGCGGCCACCCAGTAGCGGCTCTGACGTTCGATAAAGTGCATCGTCCACCCTTCCGACTCACTGGGGGGGAAGGTTCTCGCCGACGCGAGTGTAAACTTCATCGCCTTCCAGAGTGACGGCCGCTGTTGCTGGGGCCGATGGAGACCAGGGAGTCACTTGGTCAGACAACCGCGTTTCCCATCGGGTAATCGTGCGATGGGACTTGCCAAAGGCGCGGCCCGTGGCCCGCAGCCCCAAGCCTTCTGTGCGGACATTCAAGGCTGAAGACACGAGTGAAACTGGCGTCCTCAGTCGCGCCATAGGCGTATTCGTCCGTTCGTTAAACCGTTTGCCACACTGACGACACAGATATCGTTGCCGAGGGAGGGCTTTCAATACGGCAGTGCCGTTTTTCACGGTTCGTTCACTCTGCCAGTGCGGGCATCTCATAGGCTAGAACTTAAGGACTCCAAGCATTCTAGCTATCACCCTCTAGAGAACAAGTGCCAGCGACTGACGAGGGTGCTGAGATATTGCTGAAGTGTCGGCAGCAAAAAGGCGGTGTAAAAGGCGGCGATCGCCGTCAACAGGATAGAAGTGATAGTCGTAATGGTCATCTATCGTTAGGGGGCTATGGCCGCCAGCGGTGATCCGTCATGATAGGAGGCTGAACTCATGCACAAGCCTCTGGGCAAGGGCGGGGAATTCTTGCCTTATGGGCAAAGCCCCAGTCCTCACTCTCTGAGACGAGGGCTGCTGTTCTACTGTTATCTACCAGGAAATAGCGTGCTCGGATTCATCTTAATTCTGCTGTCGTCACTATTCTTTTGCATTCAAAACGTCGTGGTGCGCATTTTGTTTGCCGAGCAAACGTTGATCGGCATTGGTGTGACTGGCGGCTTTTTGGCCCCAACGCTACACAATTCCTTTTTGCTGTTGCTGTTGCGCATGGTGCTGGCTGTGCCACTCATGGGTTTGCTCGTCAGTCGACTGCATCCCCCCATCTGGAAGGAGGTGCGCCAGTTGGCACAGCCTAGTGAGCGGCAGGCTTTGGGGCACGCGATCGCTGGTGGCCTATTAATGTTCACTTACCTGGCGCTGCTGTATGTCTCGATTGGTCTCATTGCCACCGCGATCGCCCTTACCTTGTTTTTCACTTTTCCCCTCTTTACGGCACTGTTATCGTGGTGCTTTTTAGGGCAGCGTCCGAGTGCGATGCAGTGGGGCATTATGGGCTGCATCATGATGGGTAGCGCCTTGACGATTCCGGCAGAGCAATGGTCAGGGGGCGGCAGTTGGGTCGGGGCAGTGCTGGGAGTCGCTAGTGGTGTGGCCTACGCAGCATATACTGTCAACGCCCAAAAAAGCTTTGATTATCTCCATCCGCTCACGTATACCTGGCTCAGCTTTGCCCTGACGCTGCTGTTTGCCGCCATCTGTCTGGTAGTCTGGCCGATTACCGATGCGCAAGATCTAGCTTGGACGCCGATTTGGATTTGGAGCCTGATTTCTGGCATCGTGACTTTCTCCGGTCACATGCTGTTTAACTCTGGCATCAAATATATTGGGGCGACGTTAGCCTCGATGCTCGGCTCGGCCAACCCAGCATTAACTGTGGTGCTGGCCTGGGTTGCCATTCGCGAAACGCTGGCCAGCATCCAACTTTTGGGCGTAGGCATTGTCACGGTGAGTGTCGCTTCACTCGGTCGCTTCAGGTAGCAACTGAGCGGTCATTCCCCTCGCTGCTCGGGTCGCCAACCAGCCGAAGCCTTGAACCGCTTTTGTGGCCCAATCCGAATCATATTCCCTGGAAATGAACTCGTCTGTCGGAGCAAAACTCTTAAAACGGCGCTGATTCTCCCTGGAGGGTGCCGATCACATCGGCGAAGGAGGGGTAGTCTACGCCACACTGTGACAACAAGGTGGTCGCTTGGCCACGATGGTGGGTTTGATGCTGGAAGAGTTGATCAAGCAACGCCCATAGCGGGATAGCATCATCGGTTTCTTTGCCTAAGTCACGCTCATCCAAAGTACTCACGAATTCGCAGACGGCTTGATCAATGTCGGCGCAGATAGTCGCTAATTCAGCCACGCTAGCCCCGTACTGTTTATCGGGTTGGAAGTCCCATTGTGGGGGTATGGCATCCAACGGTGAGGGGCGATTGATGAGGGCGCGAACCCGGGTCAGTAAAAAGTGATTGCCAAAAATAATGTGATTCAAGGTGCCGAGGATAGAGCCAAAGAAAGCACCTTTGTCTTCAGTTTGGCTAGCTACATCCAGCGATGAAACCAATCTGAATAATCGCGCATTCATTCTCTGGTTATGACTGGCAAGAACGATATAACGTTCGGCTATTTTCATGGTTCGCGATTGGCTTAACGGCTGAGTTGAGCGGCTGCTAGTATCTTCACTATAAAGGATTTTTCCTGAGCCAAGACTGAAATCAAAATGGGGATATTGGCAGAATTCACAACTATAAAGAACTGCTTTAAAGCAAGGAGCGTGGCCTAGTCAGTACTTCTCTGTATCGCCTGAGATCTCAGCCTATATCCAACGGTAGACTCAATTATTTTCTCCTTTATTTTAGATATATTTTCGCGGCTTTGGACGGGAATATCGAGGAACTTTGAAAGCTCAATCAAGTTCTTTTTTTTTAGATTATCTAAAAGGTTCTCTGCTTCAACTCTAGAGTTGATTTCCATAAGCTGGTCTGCCAACTTACGAAATTCTGACAAATCCTTGTTTTCTCGACTTGCTTTTTGATCTTCAATGAGTTTAAAAGACAAAATCTTTTTCCCAGACTTGAGAGCTGAGATATCTTCATCTGTAAGACGGTCTATGAATCGAGTGAATTGCTTTAGCAAGCTTGTGAAAATATCTTGATTCATTTTCTTCGAAGCCCAGACTTTTCAATAAACTGACTTGCAAATGTTTCAAGCTCTTGTGCAACGTCTTTATGGGTTGAGCTAGAGTAACGATTTAGCACCACTGGGACACCATATTGAGGGGCGTCAGCATACATTGTTTTATTTTCTCTCAATCTTTGCTCAAAAACAGGAAGGCCTAATTTCTCAGTTTGTCTGATGAATGGACGTAATGCCGAAATTGCGTCTCCGCTTCTTATCTCAACCATCGTGAATACTACGCCGAGTATTTTGGGATTGATCAATGGAACATCTAGACTATCCCCAACCTCACTGAACTCATTGTATTCTTCGACCAGAGTATTCACGCTTTTGATTAAATAGTCAATCCCCAAAGTTGATAGATAGTCAGGTTTGGCAGGAATTAAAATGTTGTCACTGCTAACAATTGCGTTTTTCGTGACGATATTGAAATTTGGAGGACAGTCGATCAAGACAAAGTCATAACTATTGTTACTGATTTCTGCCAAACCTTCAGCTAAACGACGATGAACTTTCAAATAATTTAATTTGGTCTGATTTAGCGTGGCTCCACCAAGTTGAGTTGCAAGTTCGAGATCAACATTAATAAGTCCAAGATTAGATGCTATTAGATCAAGTCTGCCACCATTGCCGCTCTCACTAATTTTTGAGTTCGCTATTTCAGGCGTAATAACTAAGGAATTCAATGGAAAGGACTCTTGCTGGGCAATGGCATCAAACCATCTCTTGATGGTTTTGGAATCAGCATAAGACTTTTGCCATATTTCGGGCTTGATAAATGAGAATGTAAGACTTGCTTGAGCATCCATATCAAGCAACAAAACGCGATAGCCGAGCCATGCCAGTTCAGCAGCTAGATTGGCCGTAACGGAGGTTTTGCCAACTCCACCTTTGTAATTTATTACTGCGGTAATTTGCATGTTTCAGTCTTTACGAAAAACATAAGTTAATAAGTTCTGATTTCTTCGAGAGATCAATGAATGCTTGTTTTATGCAGTCTGTCTTGATTTCTTAGAGAAACATTGACAATATCTTGCCATACCTTTGGGAAGGTCATGTGCAAAATTTTCTCTTGAGACACAACTCAACTATTTATTCAATATTTGGAATTGAATTTCACGATTCCGAGTGGTATACAAAATCTAGTTAACTAAGTGACAGGCAACATAGTGACCATTGCCAGCATCTTTGAATTCGGGTTCGGGGTTGTGGCGGCAGGCATCAACGGCAACGGGGCAGCGGGTGTGGAAGCGGCAGCCCTGGGGGGGATTGGTGGGGCTGGGCACATCGCCTTCGAGGATGATGCGTTCCCGCTTCGCTTCAATGGTGGGGTCGGGGATGGGGACAGCAGACAGCAGGGCTTGGGTGTAAGGGTGCAGCGGATTTTCGTAGAGGGCAACGCGATCGGCCAGTTCCACGACTTTGCCGAGGTACATGACGGCCACGCGATCGCTGATATGCCGCACCACACTCAAATCATGGGCGATGAAGAGATATGTTAGCCCCAACTCCTGTTGAAGTTTCTGCATCAGGTTCACCACCTGGGCCTGAATGGAGACATCCAGCGCCGCAATGGGTTCGTCCGCCACGATGAATTTGGGATTCACCGCGAGGGCGCGAGCGATGACGATGCGCTGGCGCTGCCCACCGGAAAATTCGTGAGGATAGCGGGTGATGAATTTCGGATTGAGGCCGACGATGTGCAAGAGTTCCGCCACGCGATCGCGCTTCTCTTTCCCGCTTGCCAGCCCATGCACCTCTAACGGCTCACCGACGATGCTGCCCACCGTCATGCGCGGATTCAGCGACGCATAGGGATCTTGAAAGATCATCTGCATCTCGCGCCGCTGCTGCCGCAGGCTTTCGCCACTTATCGCGGTCAGTTCGGCCTCTTTAAAATAGATCTTGCCAGCAGTGGGTCGCTCTAGTTGCAAAATGGCTTTGCCCGTGGTGCTTTTGCCACAGCCCGACTCGCCCACTAAGCCCAGCGTCTCACCTTGGCGCACCTCGAAAGTAATGCCATCCACGGCTTTGACGCTGCCCACCTGACGCTGAAAGATCAGCCCCTCCATTACTGGAAAGTGGACTTGCAGATCTTCAATCCGGAGGAGAGTTTGGGTTTTAGTGGGAGTAGCGGTCATGGGGCAAGGGGAGTGGTTGGGTGGCAGGGTGATTGGGTAGCAGGGTGATTGGGTGCGATGTGGGTGAGGTAAATGGGGTAGGGGAGAAAGGGGGGCAGGGGAGCCGGGGAGCGAGTAGGGGGCTAATGGGCGATCGCGCGTGCCCTCTCCAAAACTTCGGCGCCATTAGGTTTGACCCAGCAGGCGACGGTGTGATCGGGGCGATCGCCCACGGTTTCGAGGGTGGGGTCGTCGGTGTGGCAGCGATCGATGACGTAGGGACAACGGGCCGCGAAGGGGCAGCCGGAGGGATAGTCGGTGAGGTCGGGGGGCATGCCATCGACGGGTTTGAGTTCGGCTTTTTGGGCTTCGTCGAGGCGGGGAATGCTTTGCAGCAAGCCCAGGGTGTAAGGGTGACGCGGATTGGCGTAAAGTTGATCGAGAGGAGCGGATTCGACGATTTGCCCGGCGTACATGACGAGAATACGATCGGCGAGGCTGGCCAGCAGGGAGAGGTCATGGGTAATCCAGATGACCGCCATATTCAGTTCTTCCTTCAGCCGTTTCACCAGTTCCACAATTTGGGCCTGAATGGTCACATCCAGGGCGGTGGTGGGTTCGTCCGCAATCAGCAATTTGGGGTCGCAGGCCAGGCCCATGGCAATCATCACCCGCTGGCGCATACCGCCGGAAAATTGGTGGGGATAGTTGCGAATGCGATCGCTCGCCCCCGGAATGCCCACATGCTCCAGCAGTTCGATGGCGCGATCGCGGGCAGCAGTCTTGTCCAGCTTCATATGCACCCGGATGGACTCGGTGAGCTGCTTTTCTACCGTCAGCACCGGATTCAGGGAGGTCATCGGGTCTTGGAAAATCATGGAAATACGATTGCCCCGCAGCCGCCGAATATCTGGCAGGCTCAGCTTCAGCAAGTCCTGCCCTTCAAACATCACCTCGCCGTTCGTGATCTTGCCGGGAGGCTGGGGAATCAGCCGCATCACCGACAGCATCGTCATACTCTTGCCGGAACCCGATTCCCCCACAATGCCGACGGTTTCCTGATCGTTGACCTGGAAGGAAACGTCATTGACGGCATGAACGACGCCTTCGCCAGTGTAGAAGCGGGTTTGGAGGTTTTTGACGTCGAGTAGGGGCATGGGTTGGGGAGTGGTTGGGTGGCAGGGTGTGAGGGTGGGTGAGGTCGATGGAGTAGGTGAGGTGGGTGAGGTGAATGTGATAGGTGGAGTGGATGAACTTTTGAAAATCCAGAATCAAAAATCGGCAATCCAGAATTGCTACGTTCGTTGTTGCGGATCGAGGGCTTCGCGGAGGGCGTCGCCGAGGAGGTTGAAGCCGAGAACGGTGATGGCGATCGCTAAGCCGGGAAACGTGGTAATCCACGGGGCGCGTTTGAAGTAATCGCGTCCAGCGGCCAGCATTGCGCCCCATTCGGGCGAGGGGGGTTGAGCGCCGAGTCCCAAAAAGGAGAGGGCCGAAGCGGACAGCACCGCTACCGAAACCCCCACCGTCGCCACCACAATGATGGGGGAAAGAATGTTTGGCAGAATATGGCGAAACAGCAGCCGTACATGTTGAGCCCCGACGGCCTGGGCCGCTTTGAAATATTCCTTGTTTTTCTCCACTAGCACCGCCCCATAGGTGATGCGGGCATAGAACGGAATGGAGCTGATGCCCACGGCGATCATGGCGTTGGTCAGGCTGGGGCCGAGCACCGCGACTGCGGCCAATGCAATGAGGGTTTCGGTGAAGGAAAAGAGTACATCCACGGCTCGCATCAGGGCGGATTCCAGCCAGCCGCCGACGTAGCCTGCCACCAGCCCGGTCAAGACGCCCGCCGTCATAGAGATGCCCACCGCAATCAGTCCCACATACAGCGTCAAGCGAGAACCGTAGACGATGCGACTAAACAAATCGCGGCCAAATTCGTCGGTGCCAAACCAAAACTCGGCATTCGGCGGTTCCAGCGCGGACCCGACCCCTAATTCCGTCGGGTCGTAGGGGGCGATGAGCGGCGCAAAGATGGCTGTCACCACCAGCACCAGGCAAATCGCCGCGCCGATTTTGGCACTGGGACTTTTCAGGAGTCGCTTGAGAAATTGACCAAAGTCTTTGACCTTGGCGGCGACAATACTGGACGTAGACAGGGCAGAAACCGGCTGGGTCATTAGCTGTAGGTAATGCGGGGGTCAATCCAGGCGTAGAGAATGTCCAGCACAATGGACACCACGACCACGACGGTGGCAAAAATCAAGATGAAGCCTTGAATGGTGGGATAGTCGCGCTGAAAAATCGACTGAATCGCTAGCCGACCAATGCCGTTCCAGGCGAAGACGTTTTCCACCACGATCGCGCCCCCCATCATGTAAGTGAACTGGAGACCCAGCATGTTCACCACGTTGATCAGACCGTTGCGCAGGGCGTGGCGCGAGAGTACCAGGGTTTCCGCCAGCCCCTTGGCGCGGGCGGTGCGCATATAGTCTTGAGACAGCACATCCAACATGGACGATCGCGTCAGCCGCGACACCGCCGCCGCATTCGCCAAACCCAGGGTGAGGGCGGGCAGAATCAGGTTTTTGAAATCCGTCCCCGACACTGGCAACCAGCCTAAGCGAATCGAGAAGACGTACATCAGCATCAGCCCCAACCAAAAGCTGGGAATCGAAATGCCGATAATCGCCCCCGTCATCAGCGACGTATCCAGCCAGGTGCCGCGTTTGTAAGCGGCAAAAAAGCCAATCGGTACCCCCACGAACATGGTGATCAGCAACGCACTCAGCGCCAACACCAACGTATTCGGTAACCGCACCAGCAACAGTTCCAGCACGGGCTGATTGCCCCGAATGGTGGTGCCAAAATCCCCCTGCAAAATGCGCCCCATGTACATGAAGTACTGCTCGTAGATGGGGCGATCGAGGCCAAGCTGCGATCGAATTTGCTCAATCTGTTCCGGTGTGGTGGATTGCGACTGGGCAAACATGATCTGCACCGGATCCCCCGGCACCAGATGGATGAGCAGCGTCACGGCCACCGTCGTCACCCAAATAGTGAAAATGCCGCTGAGAATGCGCTTGAGGATGTATCGGGTCATGAGGGCTGGCTTTACGTTTGTTAACGGCCAATGCCGCCGAGGTTGCGCCTATTCAACGCAATTTGCGAAAAATTAAACGTTCATCGTGAACGATTGGGGGGATGGGGCGATCTCCATCCCCCGGTAGGGGCGAGGCATTTTGTTTGATTCGTCCTGGCAACACCAGAATGTGATTCTCAAAATGCCTCGCCCCTACGACCGGTGTCGCGATCATTCGCGATCGCGACACAGGCAACAACGTTATTGCACCAATTTGATGTCGTTAAACAATGGACGGTTGAACGGCCCAATCACAAACCCATCCACTGCCGACGTGGTGGTGTAAATCCACAGCCAGCCCGGCGTGTAGAGGGGCACATGCACCGCATTTTCTAGCAGGTACTGCTGCGCATCCTGCACCGCCGCGAGCCGTGCTTCTGGATCGACGGTTGTGCGGGTAGTGTCCAACAACGCATCCAGTTCGGGGGTTTGGTAGCCGCTGTAAGCACCGGGAGAGTGCCAGAGCTGGTGCAAAATGTCGGGGTCATACCAGGCCCAGCCCATCATGTCAAAGGTGCTTTGGCCGCTATCGGTTTCATTCTCCTGCTTCACCCGCGCGTTCATCGTGCCGATATCCATGGTCTCGATTTCGGTTTCGATGCCCACCTGTGCAAGCTGATTTTGGAAGACCTGCACCATCTTTTCGCGGTTGCCGCCCACCCAGGTCATCATCGTGACCGTGAGCGGATTTTCGGGACCATATCCCAGCTCCGCCAGCAGTTCCTGAGCTTTAGCGGGGTCATATTCGTAGCCGTGCTCCGCGCAGAATTCCTGGTCGTTCCCCAGCACCCCGCGAGCCACGGTGCATTTTTCCCGCTTCACCACATCACCAAAGACGATATCGATCGCCGCATCCGGGTCGATCGCATAGGCCACGGCCTGCCGCGCCCGAATGTCATCAAAGGGTGGGCGAGAAATGGTGAATTCAAAGAACACGTTCTGCCCGGTCTTCTCCGCCACATACAGTTCGAGGGAATCGTCCGAGCGAATCGCCTCTAATTCTTCCAACGGCGGCTCTGCAATGATGTCGAGCTCGCCAGTTTGCAAACCCGCGAGACGGGTCTGCGGTTCCGGGATCTGTTTGATGACTAACTCATCCAGGTAAGGCGCACCGGGATTCTCAATGGGTCGGCCAAAGTTCTGATAATCGGCATTCTTTTCCAGCACAATCTCGTCACCCTTGGTCCAGCTCACGAGCTTCCAGGGACCAGTACCGACCGCCGCGCTCACCCCAAACTCGTCGCCCAGCTCTTCCGCACTGTCGCAAATCTGGCTGGAGAACGGATCCGCCATGAAGGAAATGAAAGCCCCAAATGGCTTTTCAAAAGTGAATTTCACCGTCAGATCGTCGACGACTTCGACCGAGGTAATCGGCCCCCACGCGCCGCTGGTGACACTGGGATTTTCTTCATTAATCGCCCGCTCAGCGGTGTACTTCACGTCATTGGCGTCAAAGGGGGTGCCGTCATGGCAGACAATGCCCTCATTCAAGACAAAGGTCGCTTCCAAGCCGTCGTCGCTCACTGTCCACTCTTTTGCCAAGTTGGGCACGACTTCGCCATTGTCGTTAAACGCTAACAGGGTGTCGTAAATCTGGTCGAACACTTGCCAGGAAAGGGTCGTGGTCGTGCGATGGGGGTCGAGGGAGTCGGCGTCGCCATAGCGGGCCCACGTGACCGATCCGCCTTCTGTCGGGGTGCCCGCTTCTTCTGTCGCGCCGTCTTCGCCCGTCTCTGTGGTGGCGGTTTGATCGCCGCCACATCCCGCGATCGCGAATCCGACTAATGCAAATCCCGCTAACAATTTACCGGCGTGTTTAGGGTGGAAGTTGAAACTCATTGCTTTTGCGTTCTCCTCAATCTTTATGGCTGCCAAAGCCGGGGGCCGAGTTTTCCCATCTCTAGGAACTTATTGAAAGACCATAAGGGGGAAGCCCATCAAGCCAGAATTTGTGCAGATAAGTTTAAGGTTTGATTAGGAAAACACGAGTTGGTTGCGCTGATAGGGGTGAATGTGGGCGGCGTCAACGTCAGGGAAAGGATGGGCATACTAGACGCAATCAGGCGTATCAAGCGTTACCCAAAACTGTACGATCACTCACGCTATGACTCCGACTGTCGCCTCTTCTCCCGCTATTAGCTCTGACCCAGCGCTCACCCATGATCTGAGTCCGCCGCCCCTAGGCCTTGCCTTTCGACGAGAATTCTTGAGTAATAGCGGTCATTTCCTCATTCTGAAAAGTCTGGCGGATATTGCGCTCTACGGCTGGCGGGGGTTTGTGACCGACCCCACTGAATATCTATTGATTGGGGCCATGCTGCTCCAAACGCTGTATCTGTCTCGCCCCCATCCGTCAAGGTTTTGGGGCAATTTGATGGGGGTCAGCCTATACACGCTGATTGATTTGCCGGTGGATGGCCGGGAGTTTTTCGAGAGTCCATCGCACGGCGTTTTTTGGTTGTTTTCGCTCGCGATCGCCCTGCTGCAAAGCAGTCGCTATCATTGGCGACCCCAATGGGAACGCTGGACGCTACCGCTGGAAAGTGTCGTGCGCATGTTGATGGTGCTGCTCTTTTATTTGGTGGTGCGAGCGGGCGATCAGTCCAGTCAGTTAATGAATTGGCAGTGGTTAGGGCAGTTTGCCGACGAGAATACCCATTTCTTTTTAATGACAAGTTTGATGCTGGTGGGGCTGTTGTTAGGGATGCACCAGTTGCAAATTGTCAGGCAACAACGCCAGCTCCAACAAACGACGGTGCTGTTGCAGAACCTGGCGGAATGGGGATTGGGCAGCCATGCTGTAATGACCGCGGTGAACCATCCCGAGCGGTTAGCCTTTCAGCAGTGCGATCGCGCCATCGTGTTTATGGATATTCGTGGCTTTACTCACTGGTCAGAACACACCGATACCGAAACCGTTGCCGCCACCCTTAACCACTACTACCAGCAAGTAGAACCCGCCGTTTCCCAACACCATCCCCTGCGCATCACCTTCACCGGGGATGAAATCATGGCGATTTATGCCAGTCCGCAGCAGGCGTTGGCCGCCGCGCAAGCGATGCAGCAGGCCGCCGCCCCGGTGTTGCAGCCGCACCACATCGGGGCGGGATGCGGTATTCACTACGGCACCGTAGTGGAAGGGTTATTTGGCGGCGACTCGGTGCGCACTTACACCGTGATTGGTGATGTGGTGAATACGGCGAAACGCTTGGAAAGCGCTACCCCGGCAGGGGAAATCACAATTTCGGATGCCGTGTATCAGGCCCTGCATCAGCGGGTGGCAGTGAAACAGTCCCACAACCTGAACCTGAAAGGCAAAACGGAGCCTCTGACAGTTTGGCGAGTCGCTTGACAGCAGGTGGCCGCAGGCACCGACCCTGAGCTTACTCATCTTTTAGAATGGGCTGTCCCCTATTGACGAGAAGCCGATGACGATCGCGATCGCGGCCTCCGGCCCCAATGCTGGACTGGCTATTTTTAAGGCATTGCAAGCGGCTGAGGCCGTGGGGACAGGAGCCATTCGCGGTTTTGTGATGTTGGCAGTAATCACAAGCGAGGGCGAACTGCAACGCTACGAAACCCAGCGAGGCGGCACTCGCACTCTGTTCACCGAGGGGGAAACCACAGGAGTGGAACCGCCAGAAATGGTGCAAGGGGCGATCGCGGCAGCCCTGATTTCCTCCGGACCCGATCGCCCAACGCCACTGTCTCAATTTCTCACCGCCGATGCAAATGCCGGACTTGTCACCGCTCACCGCGTTCCCCAGGGGCCGAGCATCAACGGCATTCCCCTCAACGTTGAAGTTTTGGACGCCCTCCAATCGGGGCAATCAGCCCAAGCTGCTACCGAGTCGGTATTAGCCGCCAATCCCCAAGCCGATGTGGGTTTTATCACGATTGATCGTCAGGGCAACCTGTATCTGCAAAATGCCCCTCGGGTGCAAAAGCGTCCTGATATCGGTATGGCCTATCGCGAAGATGCCGCCACAGGAGCCAAGTTGGGCGTGCTGCATAACGCGATCTCGCCCTACTCATCGCTTGCGCCCTTAGTCGCTGACATCGGCTTTCGGTGCATGGTGGAGCCAGCGCCAGTGATTGGTCATTTCACCATTGCGGCGGGTGTCCCGATTATTTATGGCGACGTAGATGCGGTGGACGTGGACGAATACGGGGTGGCGCAACGGGTGGTGACGAGCGATCGCACGTTTACCGATCGCGATCGCTCCGGCGTCGGCATCTACCTTCACAGCATCGTGCGCCACAACGGACAGGCGATCGGCAAAACCCTCTTCGAGCCGATCTGCATTGTCAGCGGCGGCCACATTGTCGAAATGAGCGGCCAAACGAGTTTGCAAATTAGCTATACCCATCCTTAAAAGCTGCACTTCGGCTCTCAATCACCTACGCTACTATCGTCACATGACAACCAGAATCGTGATTGATACCAGCGTTTTTGTCAGCGCTTTAATTGGACCATCTGGCCCAAGTCGCCAGTTGATTCGGCGTTGTCTTACTGGTGAATATCAACTGATGGGCACCAGCTTGTTTTGCGAGTACGAATCAGTGATCGGTCGAAAGCAGGTTCTTGAGCCATGCCCGCTCACTCAGGCCGAAATCCTAGCCTTGCTTCAAGCGCTAATGAGCGTGAGTCAGTGGGTTTTTGTTTATTACACTTGGCGTCCTAACCTCAAAGATGAGGCCGACAACCATCTCATTGAACTGGCGATCGCTGGGCGGGCAAGTCTAATTGCGACGAATAACATCAGGGACTTCCAAAATAGTGAACTCCGCTTTCCCCATCTACAGATATTGAAACCAGAAGCAATTTTAAAGGGCGAATCATCATGGCCACACTGACTATTCGGCTACCAGACGACAAACATGAAAGACTCCAAGCACTCGCTCGCAGTCGCGGCATCAGTCTCAATACCCTGATGGAAGAACTATCAACCACTGCGCTAGTCGAATTTGAGACCTTCACCCGGTTCCAAGCAATGGCCGCCCAAGGGAGTGCCCAAACCGGATTGCAACTGCTAGATCACCTTGATCATCTCACTCAGGATCGTGAGACTGAATAATTTGTCCGAAGGTTGATGAGATGACGAACATGTTGCCCGATTTGATCATTCGTCACGGTACGGTCATTGATGGAACGGGAGCCCAGCGGATGAGTGTGGATGTGGCTGTGACGGGCGATCGCATCACGGCCATCGGCGATTTGGCCCACCTTTCTGCACCACAGGAAATTGACGCGACCGGACGAATTGTGGCCCCCGGTTTCATTGATGTGCATACCCACGACGATCGCCTGCTGCTCTCCCATCCAGCGATGACGCCGAAGCTCAGCCAGGGCGTAACCACCGTCGTTACAGGAAACTGTGGTATCAGCCTCGCGCCCTTGAAAGCCACGGATCGCCCCCCGCCACCGCTAGATTTGCTGGGCGATCGCCCCTGGTATCGCTTCGCCACCTTTGCGGAATACATCGCCGAACTAGAGTCCCATCCTCCCGCCATCAATACCGCGCCCATGGTGGGGCATTCCACGTTGCGGGTGGCGGCGATGGCAGATGTCCGGCAGCCTGCTAGCCCAGCCGAAATCGAGACCATGCGATCGCTATTGCAAGAAGCATTGGATGCGGGGGCGATCGGCTTTTCCACGGGACTGTTTTACCCCACCAACAAACCGGCTCCCAAGGAAGAAGTGATTGCCCTGGCCGCACTGCTCGCTCCTGTCGGCGGCATCTACACCACCCACATGCGCGACGAAGCAGACGATGTGGAAAAGTCCCTGGACGAAACCTTTGCCACAGCCCAGGCCGCAGGCGTCCCCGTGGTGATTTCCCATCACAAATGCTCGGGTCGCGCGAACTGGGGCCGCAGCGTGCAAACCCTGCAAAAGATTGACCAGGCGCGATCTCGCCAACTCGTGGGCCTGGATGTGTATCCCTATGCCGCCAGTTCCACCGTGCTGATGCCGGAGTTGATGGACGACCAACTCCGCACCCGCATCACCTGGTCCGAAGCCGCCCCAGAAATGGCCGGACAAGATTTGAGCGCGATCGCCGCGCAATGGGGCTGTTCCCAAACCGAAGCGGCCGCCCGCCTGCAACCCGCCGGGGCCGTTTATTTCCAGATGGATGAAGCGGATGTGCAGCGCATTCTCGCCTATCCCCACACCATGGTCGGTTCCGACGGCTTACCCCACGATCGCTTTCCCCATCCCCGGTTATGGGGCGCATTTCCCCGCGTGTTGGGCCACTACGCCCGCGATCTGGGGCTGTTTTCGCTGGAAGAAGCGGTGCATCGCATGACGGGACTCTCGGCGGCACAGTTTCGATTGCGCGATCGCGGCGTGCTGCAACCCGGAGCCTTTGCTGACATCACCGTCTTTGATGCCGATACGATCCTCGATCAGGCCAGTTTTGAGGAGCCGACTCGGCCCGCCAGCGGTATCGAGTATGTGGTAGTGAATGGCGCGATCGCCTGGAATGCCAGAGGCACTACCGATAGCCGTACCGGGCGAGTCTTGAAGCGCCCAGCCTGAGCAGTTCAAGACAGTGCTACAGTGAGCGGCTCTCGACTTGGGCCTGCAACTGTTGGGTTTGCTGGGTGGTGACGGTGGCCATGCAAGTATTCATAGCGCCAGATTCAAAGGCGCAGTGGGCATCCCGATAGTCGAGCCAGGCCAGTTGCGCGTCCGTTAACTGATCTTGTTCTGATGCTGACAATAGATCTTGCAAGTCTTGGTAAGCCACATTCAGCGCTTGATCAGCCGCTTCGAAATCAGTCTGCATCGGGGCGGTCTGTTCCAACAAAGCTGTGCGCTCTTGGGTGAGTTGGGTCATGCAGGTGCCATAGATGAGGGGTTGTATCGAGCCCCCCGCATACTGCCCCTGCACAAAGTCACAATACAGATCACGGTAAGTAATCCACGCTTGCTCTGCCGCTACGAGTTGGTCGGCTTGGGCGCCACTTACGGTCGCTAGCGTCGCCTGGTACGCATTGTTGAGTTGCACATCGGCCCGCTCATATTCCGCCCCCGCACAAATATTCATCTGAGTTTGGGTGTCAGGACTGGCACACTCGGCGGGCAACTTGGGCACGGGTTTGGGCGCGGGCGCTTTGGGCTGGGTGGACTGTTCAGTGGTGTTGTTGGCCGTGCCGATCGCGCCATCCCCCTTTGTCGAGTCGGTGCTAGCGGCGTCTGACTGCTCCGTCGTCTGACTGGAGGCGGCATCGGTAGCCGTATCTTCCGCTGCGTTCGGCGTTGATTGGCAAGCCGCGATCGCCCCCAGCATCAAGCTGAGCCAAAGCCCCCGCTGTAGCGATGTCACCACCCTGTTCGTCATGCTGTACTCTGCCAATCTGCAACGCTATTTAGAATAGCTTGTGTCTCTTGCCTCTGAAATTGTGACTGGGCATCTTTTGCGATCGGCATCATTACCATCGCTCAACGTCCAGGTCGCTCAAGTCGCTAATACTTAGTCATCAGTCTTGAGCAACGCTTGCAAATCCGCTTCGGACAGCTGGGGAATGCCGAGCTTTTCGGCTTTGGTGAGTTTCGAGCCAGCGTCTTCGCCCGCCACCAGATAGCTCGTTTTAGAACTGACGCTGCCAGTGACTTTACCGCCCGCCTGTTCGATCAGCGCTTTGGCCTCGTTGCGGCTGAGAGAAGGCAAGGTACCCGTGATCACAAAAGTTTTTCCGGCAAGCGGCAGCTCTTCAGCGGCGGGCTGAGTTGCCGATTCGGATCCTTCTAGCTGCAGTCCAGCGGCTCTGAGCTGTTCGACCAGGTGCCAGTTGGCCGGATTGCGGAGCCATTCGTACACGGATTGAGCAATCTCGGGGCCAATGCCGTAAACCGCTTCAATATCTTCAATTTTGGCCGCTTTGAGCGCATCCACTGACGTAAATTGCTGGGTCAAGACCTTGGCATTGACGGTGCCCACATGGCGAATGCCCAGGCCATAGAGCACTCTCGACCAGGGCTGTTGTTTGGAAGCCGCGATCGCGTCCACAATTTTGGTCGCCAGCTTTTCGCCCATGCGATCAAGCTGCATGAGCTGCTCGATGGAGAGCCCGTACAGATCTGCGACGGACCGGACGAGTCCCTGATCTACCCACTGTTCCACCCATTTGCTGCCGATGCCGTTGATATCCAGCGCATCGCGCCGCGCCCAATGAATCAGCGCCCCTCGCACGATCGCCGGACAAGACGCATTGATGCAGCGGGTCACCGCCTCATCTTCCGGTTTCACCAGAGTCTCGCCACACTCGGGGCAATGGGTCGGCATCCGAAAGGGCATAACATCGGCGGGGCGGAGTTCTGGCAGCACCCGCACCACTTCGGGAATGATTTCCCCCGCTTTGCGCACCACGACCGTATCGCCAATGTGCAGATCCAGCTCTTGAATGCGATCAGAATTGTGCAACGTCGCGCGGGAAACCGTGGTGCCCGCCAATTGCACCGCGTCGAGTTCGGCCACGGGGGTGACGGCTCCGGTGCGCCCGACTTGCACCGACACCGCCTTGACTAGCGTCGGCACCTCTTCGGCGGGATATTTGAGGGCGATCGCCCAGCGGGGAAACTTTTGCGTAAAGCCCAACTGCCGTTGCAGCGTGAAATCGTTGAGCTTCACCACCACCCCATCAGTTAAGTAGGGCAGGTCATGGCGGGCCGTAGACCAGCGATCGTAAAATGCGGCCACCTCGTCTGCCGTTTGGCACAGCGCCCGGTCGGGATTCACCTTGAAGCCGAGCATTTGCAGAGTTTCTAGCGATTCTGCTTGGGTGTCAGGGCGCGACAGATCGCCCGGCTCAGCCGCTTCTGGAATGATGAGGGTATAGGCAAAAAAATCGAGGCGGCGATCGGCCACAATGCGCGAATCGAGCTGTCGCAAAGTCCCCGCTGCCGCATTGCGCGGATTGGCAAAGAGGGCCTCGTCGTTCGCTTCGCGTTGTTGATTAATCCGCTCAAACTCACCCAGGGGTAAAAATGCTTCGCCCCGCACTTCCACCCGCGAGGGCGGTCGGTCAGTGCGCAACCGCAGGGGAATCGACCGAATCGTCTTGAGGTTTTGAGTGATCTCTTCCCCCGTGACACCGTCTCCTCGCGTCAGTCCCTGGATCAAAATGCCGTTCTCATAGGTGAGGGCGATCGCTGATCCATCAATCTTCAGTTCCGCCACCGCTGCCGCTTCTCCCACCTCGGGTGCAAGACGCTGCCATTTCTCCTGCCAGGCGCGGTATTCCTCAATGCCAAAGGCATTTTCCAAACTGTAGAGGGGAATGTTGTGGCGCACCGAGTTGAACTGACTAGCCGGACGTTCACCCACGCGCTGAGTCGGACTATCGGGCGTCACCAAGTCGGGATGCTGAGTTTCCAGGTCTTGCAGTTGGCGATAGAGGCGATCGTACACCTCATCTTCCATGAAGGGCTGATCGAGCACGTAATAGGCGTAGCTCGCCTTTTGCAGCTGCTCACGCAATTGCTGAATTTGCTGTGCTACGGCATCGCCCATCGGTGTCTGACCTCACATTGCAGACCCCCAGTTTACCG
Organism: Leptolyngbya iicbica LK; assembly: GCF_004212215.1. Classification (NCBI taxonomy): domain Bacteria; kingdom Bacillati; phylum Cyanobacteriota; class Cyanophyceae; order Leptolyngbyales; family Leptolyngbyaceae; genus Leptolyngbya; species Leptolyngbya iicbica. The sequence goes on along the minus strand of NZ_QVFV01000002.1, from coordinate 588,468 downwards.
TTCTTAACGGGGCTTCTCTATCGCCGTTGGGGAAGCTTTTGCCCTTGGCCAGCACCAGACTATCTTCTTCGTCCCAAACCATAGTGAACAAAGCAGCTCAGGGCATCCTTCAGCGATACTGTAAAAGCTGTTGGGATGACCAAAGGTGAGAGCAATGCTGCCTTTTTTGCGAGACAAAGTCTTACCCAGTCGCGGCGCACAACTAATCATTCAAACCGGGCTGAAGTGGCAAAAGGACAAATGCTTAGAAATGGGTGCAGCGCTGTCCTATTACGCCCTGTTCTCACTGTTTCCGATCACGTTAGTGCTCGCGAGTGTTTTAGGATTTTTGCTCGGGCCGGACACCGATACTGCCCAAAAGATTTTGACCTTTACCCAAGATTCTTTGCCGCCAGAAGCCTTTGAGATTGTTCAACGCACGCTCTTGAGACTCAACCGCCAAAGCGTCGGGGCGGGCATCGTGGGCTTCAGCGTTTCGTTTTTTGCGGCCAGTAGCGTGTTTGCGGCGCTCGATCGCTCCGTTGATCGCATTTGGAAAGCGGAAGACACCGACACCGACAGCACCACCAGCTTGAAAGACAACGCCACCAACTTTCTCGGCAAAAGACTCTTTGCCTTTGCCCTGGTGATCAGCACCTCAATGCTCTTGCTGCTGTCCCTGTTGTCGAATATCGTTATTCGCGTGGTGCTTGAATTTATCGACAATATGGGGCGATCGCTGCCATTTGTACACGTCGATGACTTGCCGATTGCCAAAGCGTTGCAAATCAGTTCTTCCTTTTTATTGGTGGCCTTGGCGGTGCTGCTGCTATTTCGATTTTTGCCCTCCACCCGCACCCCTTGGAAAGACCTCTGGCCCGGTACGTTATTGACCACTGCATTGCTGATCGGTTTGCAACAGTTGGTCAGTCGCAACATTATCCACATTGGCGGCCAATATCAGTCTTACGGAGCGATCGGTGGGGTCATGATTTTGATGCTGTGGATTTATCTCACTTGTCAAATCTTCTTCTTTGGATGCGTCATGTCCTATGTTTATGCGCATCTGTTCGGCAGCCGTCGCCATCATGACCTCATCCTGTGACCTGGTGTGGTCGTTTTCCTGTTTTGGCTCCCACCTCTGGCTAACGCTTTGGCCATCGGGTGATGGGGCATTGGCAAAATACTAAGTTCTCCCCTTAGATTTGGGCGAAGCCCGGCTCAGATGTGGTTAGATGGTTGGGGAATCCTGAGGGTATGAACTTGGGGATAGGCTGAATGACGAATACTTACAAGCGCGTATTACTGAAATTAAGCGGCGAAGCCCTCATGGGTGATCTCGCCTATGGTATTGACCCCACTATTGTCCAATCCATTGCGGAAGAAGTTAGCTCCGTCGTCCAACACGGAATTCAAATTGCCATCGTCGTCGGCGGTGGCAATATTTTTAGGGGCATCCGGGGCTCGGCGGCGGGTATGGATCGGGCCACAGCGGACTATGTGGGCATGTTGGCCACGGCCATGAATGCGATTACGCTGCAAGATGCGATCGAGCGCAATGGCACTCCCACTCGCGTCCAAACCGCGATCACCATGCAAGAGGTGGCAGAACCCTACATTCGGCGGCGGGCGATTCGCCATTTAGAAAAGAATCGCGTGGTCATTTTTGGGGCGGGTTCTGGCAATCCCTTCTTCACGACCGACACGACAGCGGCGCTGCGGGCAGCGGAAATCGGGGCTGATGTCGTGTTCAAAGGCACCAAAGTCGATGGCGTTTATGATTCTGACCCGAAGGTCAATCCAGATGCTAAACGATTCAACAGCCTGACCTATGGCCATGTGCTCGCCCACGACCTTAAAGTGATGGATGGCACGGCGATCGCCCTGTGCAAAGACAACAATATTCCTATTATGGTATTTGACCTATCGGTGCCGGGTAACATTCGCCGGGCAGTGATGGGAGAATCGATCGGCACAATAGTGGGAGAGTCCTGTGAAGTTAGCTGACTTAACTGATATCGAACTAGCAATGCAAAACGCGGTGGATGCCACCAAACGCGCATTCAACACCATCCGTACGGGACGGGCCAATGCCTCACTGTTGGACAAAATCATGGTGGACTATTACGGTAGCCCCACCCCGCTCAAGTCGCTGGCCAATGTGAGCACCCCAGACGCTAGCACGCTGATGATTCAGCCCTTTGACCCCAGTTCTCTCAGCGATATTGAGCGAGCCATTTCCATGTCTGATGTGGGCCTCGTCCCAAATAATGATGGCAAACTCATTCGGCTTAATATTCCCCCGCTGACCAATGAGCGCCGCAAAGAGTTTGTCAAAGTAGCCAGCAAGTATGCCGAAGAGGGTCGAGTGTCGGTGCGGAATGTCCGCCGCGATGGCCTGGATGTCTTCAAAAAACAAGAGAAAGACAGCGAAATTTCGGAAGATGAATTGCGCGATTTACAAGATGAAGTGCAGACTTTGACCGATAAGTACACGGCTCAAATTGACCAAGCACTCAAGGCTAAAGAAGAAGACATCATGACGGTGTAAACGCTTCAGCCAGACTCCAAATAACCACCGCCAAGGTGTTGGCAGTATCAATGGGCGGGGTATAGGCCATGTGCCCCGCTTTAGTATGAAAGGCCAGTGAGTACGTCAGACCTGTCCAATCTACTTTTGATCGGCAAGCGCCAGGGTTTTCAAGCACCTCACATAAGCTTTCTGTGCCCTAGAATTGGGTGTAGCGCCCTGTCTACAAGCTTCCGTTAGCAATGCGGCTCTAATGGTCTGCTGGCAGTCAACCAACTGTGTGTAGGGTTGATAGTCGTTGCGAATAGTCGTATCCTTTACTGATTCCCCCTTCCACGCCAGAAACGCCTCGACCCACTCATGAGCCGTTTTATTAGTCGTATTCTGGCTAGTCGTATTTTTCAGCCAATCATCCCAATCAAATCGGTCTAGCAGTAAATCTGATTCGAGCTTGGCAGCTTTCGCTTCAGCCACCTTCAGCCCCGCCTTAGTCGCCTTACAGCGAATTGAGACCCACTGCTGCCGCCACTTCCCCTGCTTTCCGGGCTTCGGCGGCAAACTGGCCCTCAAGACGTAAGAGCCACCATTCTGCCAAATACTGACGCGAGTAAATTTAGCGGATTCCCGCTCTAATCGCTGTTCCCGCACGACTCAAATACGACTAGAAATCCTCACAATATTCGCACTATTTACAGCCACTAGCGCAAATAAAGAGCTATAAAACAACGGAGAGGCAGGGATTCGAACCCTGGGAACCTTTCGGCTCATCCGATTTCAAGTCGGACGCAATCGACCACTCTGCCACCTCTCCAGGCTTAGCTATTGTAAAGCATCGCTTTCAACTATGAGAGGCTTGCTGTCACTAAATTTAGATCCCCAGAGGGCAAATATATCCAGCGCTCAACAATCAAGTTTGGCGCTTGTTTAGCGCTTTTATCAGATCCTGACGTTCAGCGGCGGTAAGGCCAAACAACAAAAACCGTGCCTGTTTGACCAATAGAGCAACCGTGAGGCCCAAGCAGAGGCCCAAGCCGATCGCTGCCAATCTATTAAATGCGAGGCCGTATCGCAACGCTGCCCAAGTGAAATAGTCAGCGAGTTGCTGCCAAGTGCGGCGCAGGCTCCAAATGCTCACTACGCCAACCGAGGCCCACAAGGCCAAAGTGATTAACCACCAACGCTTAAGCCAACGGCGACGCAGCGCAAGCATTTGCTCCATTTCTGGTGGTACAGGGTCAAACGACACAAGACAGCGTCAAAGAGATTCTTCAGCAGGTTGTGCCGGTTCTGCCAGACCAGAGATCGCTTTGCCCGACTTGACCCGCCACCAAGCCAGTAACGTACTAGCGACAAAGATACTGGAGTAAGCCCCTGCCAGGAAGCCTGCAATTAAGGCTAAGGCAAAGAACTTCAGGGTTTCGCCACCGAACAGGACGATCGCCACTAGCGGCAGAATCGTGGTCAAGGTGGTGTTAATCGAGCGGGTCAGGGTTTGATTAACACCATCATCGACCAGATCGTTGATGTGGCGTTCGGGATGGAGCTTAATGTTTTCGCGAATGCGATCGTAAATCACCACCGTATCGTTGACCGAAAAGCCCACAATGGTCAGCAAGGCCACAATAAACAGACTATTGACTTCGACTTTGAGTAACAAGCCCAGCCAGGCAAAGAGCCCCATCGCGACAAGCACATCGTGTAGCAGGGCCACGATCGCCAATAGCGCATAGTCCAATTGGAAACGCAGGCTCAGATAAATCACGATACCTGCGAACGATACGATGAGCGCCAACAGACCCGAGGCAAACAATTGTTGACCCACCAGCGGCCCAACCGAGTCAATTTGCACTGAGCGGTTATCGAGAGGGCCAATCTCTTCGTTGAGTGCAGCGCGGAGAGTGGCTTCTTCATCAACAGTGAGGTTGCGCGTCCGAATCGAGACGCTTTGCCCTTCGGTGCCGGTGACTTGAATGACGCCAGTTTCTAAGCCTTGGTTAGCGAGCAGCGATCGCACATCGGCCGAATCAATCGGCTCACTACAATCGGCAGCCCCACAATCGCGTGTCACTTGAATGCGGGTTCCCCCCACAAAATCGAGCCCAGGTCGCAGCGGTGCGCCAAACTGCTGCCAGCTGATAATCATACCGATCAGACTAGCTGCCAGCAAAATGCCAGAAATCAACCACCAAAATGATCGCTGTCGAATAACGTCTAACTTCATGGCTTTGCAGGTGCGGTGGACAGGCCCGGACAAAAGAGTTCAGGTTTGCGGAATTGCGGCAGGCTTAAGGAAAAGAGCAGCAGTGTGCGGCTACAGGTAACCGCTGTAAATAGGCTAATCACGACCCCAATGGCCAGCGTCAGGGCAAACCCTTTCACCAATCCTGCCCCGAACCAGAAGAGGGCTGCACAGGCGATCAGCGTTGTAACATTACTGTCGAGAATGCTGGAAAAGGCTCGATAAAAGCCCGATTCAACGGAGCGATACAGGGTTTTGCCACTGCGCAACTCTTCGCGAGTGCGCTCAAAAATCAGCACGTTGGCATCAACTGCCATGCCAATACTGAGGATGAAGCCGGCAATTCCCGGCAGCGTCAAGGTAACGCCAAACACGTTGAAGGCGGCCAAGGTCAACAGGGCGTAGACGACTAAAGCCAAGTCGGCCAATATGCCCGGCAAGCGATAGTACACTGCCATAAAAATCAACACTAGGACGAGTCCGACAATGGCGGCATATAGACTGCGGCGAATGCTGTCTTGGCCGAGGGTTGGCCCCACGGTGCGGGTTTCAACAACGGCGACGGGTAGCGGCAGTGCTCCCCCCCGTAATTGAATCGCCAAATCACTGGCAGAATCAGCGTTGAAGTTACCCGAAACCACAGCGCTGCCGCCGGTGATGCCCGTTTCGGCATATTGCACATCGACGCTGGGGGCACTGATCAGGCGATCGTCGAGAAAGATACCAATGCTGCGCCCCGTGCCCGCAATGTCGCGGCTGATTTCCGCAAACTTGTTGGCACCAGCAGAATCGAACTGAATCACGACTTCCCACTGATTGCCGCTCTGGCGGGGTCTGGCATAGGCATCGGTCAACGCTTGCCCGGTCAGGTCGGCAGGCGCAAAGAGATCCCGAATGGCGCGATTGCTTTCTTGAATAGCTTGTTGCACCGACTGAATCTGCTGCTCTAGGTCGTCGCTCCCGGCAGTGCCTGGTTCACCCGTGGCGGACTCTAGTAAGGTTTGGGAGCTCGGATTGGCCGTTTCTTGAAGAGCTAATAGCTCCAACTGATGCTGCTGCAAAATCTGATTTTCAATCTGGAACTGCTGCTCAGTGCCCGGACTCTGGGGACGAAATTCGAGCTGAGCGGTCTCGCCTAACACCCGCTGAGCTTGTTCGGGATCACTCACCCCTGGCAACTGCACCAGGAGCTGATTTTGTCCCAACTGCTGAACGGAAGTTTCCGAGACCCCTAACTCGTTTACCCGGTCAGCAATAACTCGCTGGACCGCTTCCATATCCTGTTCGGTGATGGTCGGCACTTTGTCGGTGGTCTCGACTTGCAGGGTCAATTGCGTGCCCCCCCGCAGGTCTAACCCGAGTCGGGTAGGAATGGTGCTAATCACGAAGATCGCGCCAATGACCAAGCCTAAAATCAGTGCCAGCAGCAACCGTTGTCTGCCCATGGTGTCCTTAAATTTGCAGTGCCATCATCTTCTCAACCGCTTCCTCAATTTGACGAGGCTGCACGATTGTCAGACTTTCTAGTTTACCGTTGTACGGAGTCGGAATGTCTTGGGAAGAGAGCCGCAAGACAGGCGCATCTAGTTCGTCAAAGAAGCGATCGCTAATCGAAGCCACGATTTCCGCACCGATGCCCCCAGTCTTCATACATTCTTCGACCACAATCACCCGGTGAGTTTTCTTGATCGACGCGCCAATAGTGTCAAAGTCCAGCGGCTTTAGGGAAATCAGATCGATGACTTCAGGGTCAAAGCCCTTTTGCTCCAACTTTTTGGCGGCTTGGGTGACATGGTGCCGCATCCGGGAGTACGTCAGAATCGTTACGTCTTTACCGGGTCGCACCACTTCAGCTTTGTCCAATGGCACCAGATACTCGTGGTCGGGCAGGTTTTCTTTCAAGTTGTAGAGCAGCACATGCTCGAAAAAGAGCACCGGATTATTGTCCCTAATGGCGGACTTGAGCAAGCCTTTGGCGTTGTAGGGAGTGGAACAGGCCACAATTTTGAGACCGGGAACGGCTTGGAAATATGCCTCTAATCGCTGGGAGTGCTCCGCTCCCAATTGCCGCCCCACGCCACCCGGGCCCCGAATCACCATGGGAATTTTGTAGTTGCCGCCCGAGGTATAGCGCAACATCCCGGCATTGTTGGCAATTTGGTTGAATGCCAGCAGCAGAAAACCCATGTTCATGCCTTCGATGATGGGACGCAGCCCAGTCATCGCAGCACCCACGGCCATGCCCGTAAAGCTGTTTTCGGCAATGGGGGTGTCGAGAACGCGGAACTCACCGTATTTTTCGTACAGTCCTTTGGTGACTTTGTAGGAGCCACCGTAGACGCCAACGTCTTCACCCAGAACGAAGACCGTATCGTCGCGGCCCATTTCTTCGTCAACGGCTTCGCGCAGCGCATTGAATAGGAGTGTTTCTGCCATAGGATTGTGAGTTGAAAAGTAATAAAGGTTGAAAGAATGGCAAGACCAGGGAAATAGAGCTTGCCCTGAGGGGCGTCAGCGCCCCTTAGTTTTCCGCAAAGATGTAACGGCGGAGTTCGCTCGGGTCTGGCTCGGGACTTTGCTCGGCAAAAGTGACAGCGTCGTCTACCACTTGCTGAATCTTGTCGCGGATGGCTTTGAGCTCTTCAGCCTTCACCAATTTTTGACCGAGCAAATAGGTTTCAAATCGCTTGAGCGGATCGCGAGACAACCACTCTTCTTTTTCTTCCTTAGTGCGCAGTTCATCAGGGTCAGCGAGGGAATGGCCCCGGAAGCGGTAGGTCAAACATTCGATCAGCGTCGGCCCTTCGCCAGCGCGGGCGCGGTCTACAGCCGTCTTGGCAGCGTCGCGCACGGCCAGCACATCCATGCCGTCTACCTCAACACCGGGCATCCCAAAGACGCTGGCTTTTTTATAGATTTCCGTCTGAGAACTGGCGCGCTCATGGGCCATGCCAATCGCCCACTTATTGTTTTCCACCACGAAGATGATGGGCAAATTCCATAGCGCGGCCATATTCAAGCATTCAAAGAACTGCCCGTTGTTGCTGGTGCCATCACCAAAGAAACAGGCCGTCACCTGATCGGCACTGGGGTCGCCCAACGCCACCCGCCGATAGTGCGATTGATACGCGGCCCCCAAGGCAACGGGAATGCCTTCGCCGATGAAGGCAAAACCGCCGAGGAGATGATGCTCTTCTGAAAACAGGTGCATGGAACCGCCCCGTCCTTTGCTACACCCCGTTTCCTTGCCAAACAACTCGGCCATAACGTTGTCAGCCGGAACGCCGACGCTCAGGGCATGGACGTGATCGCGGTAAGTGCTGCAAACGTAGTCATCGGTGCGCAGCGATTTAATGACGCCAGACGAAACCGCTTCCTGCCCGTTGTAAAGATGCACAAAGCCAAACATGCGGCCCCGATAGTACATCTCGGCGCATTTATCTTCAAAATAACGACCGAGTACCATGTCCTCATAGATTGTGAGCCCTTCTTCGCGGGTCACAAGGGCATCGGCAGCATCAAATACAGGTAGGGTCCGTTCCTGGGCCATGAGCTTGACGTATCCTTACGGCAGTTCCAACTTTACACAATAAACAAAAGTGGCCAGTAGTTGGTCATCTTCTGGGGACTGACGCAACTAGTGGGCAATATTTCACTCGTAAAAGTGCCAGCGATCGCCCGCACCCACAAGCTCAACAATTCTATACCTACATCCTTCCTTAGATGAGTAGTGTGTGCTTGAGAATATGAAAATTAGTGGCCTCAATCTCAGATTTGGACGGTTTTCTCAGATTGGACTGTTAAGAACGCAATAACCGACCTATCATGAGGGACGTTTATTTCGAGCCGGTGGCCAGCAGGTAACTTTTACCCCCAGAGCCTTGACTGCAGGCACAGCGGGCAGTCCCCGATAGCACGTCGGAAAACCTCGATGAATTGACAGTAAACGGGTATATAAACAAGATGACAGTGCGAATTCCACTGGATTACTACCGAATACTGGGCTTACCAATACAGGCCACGCCAGAACAACTGAAACAGGCCCATCGCGATCGCACGCTGCAATTGCCCCGTCGGGAATATTCAGAAATTGCAATTGAGTCGCGCAAGTCGTTGATCGACGAAGCCTATCGATTGCTGGCTGATGTCGAACAGCGCCAGAGCTATGATGCTCAATTCTTAGCCCGCACCTACACACCCAGTGCGCTGGAAGCCTTTAAATCAGTCCATGCCGAAGGCGAGGCGGCGGAGTTCAATCCCCAAATGGGCGAAGAAACGCTGCGATCGCTGGCCGCAGATAACACGCCAGCACCGACCCTTGAGCCCTACACGCCCACGGTCGAAATTAGCAATGACCAGTTCGTCGGCGCTTTGCTGATCTTGCTGGAACTGGGCGAATATGAGCAAGCCATTCGCTTAGGGCGTCCCTTTATGGCGAATGGCAGTGACACCCTCGCCGACGGTCGCTATGGCGAGCCAGCCCGAGTCAAAGGGGATGTCGTGTTATCTCTTGCCCTGGCTTGCTTAGAACTAGGACGGGAGCAGTGGCAGCAAAATCAGTACGAAAATGCCGCCGAATCGCTCGATACAGGACTCACCTTGCTAGTCCAAGAAAATAACTTTCCCGCCATTCAGGCTGAGTTGCGTTCCGATCTAGACAAGCTGCGGCCTTACCGTGTCCTCGAACTGGTAGCGCGGCCCTTAGAGCAAACTGCAGAACGTCGCCAAGGCTTTCAACTCTTGAAGGCGATGCTGCAAGACCGGGGCGGCATCGACGGTGCAGGGGATGATCGCTCTGGCCTCTCGACCGACGACTTTCTTCGCTTCATTCAGCAGTTGCGCGGCTACCTCACCGCTGCTGAGCAACAAGAGATTTTTGAAAAAGAAGCTCGTCGCCCCTCCGCCGTTGCGACCTATTTGGCAGTATATGCACTGCTGGCTCGGGGGTTCTCCTTTCATCAGCCCGCTTTGGTGCGCCGGGCCAAGCAACTACTGCAACAGGTCGGTACCCGCCAAGACGTGCATTTAGAGCAGGCGGTTTGCGCTTTATTACTTGGCCAAGCCGAGGAGGCAGGACATGCCCTCGAGCTTAGTCAGGAGTACGAACCCCTCGCCTTTATTCGAGAACATTCTCAAGGGGCGCCGGACTTGTTGCCGGGGCTCTGCCTGTATGCCGAGCGCTGGCTGCGAGAGGAGGTATTTACTCACTTTCGTGACCTGACCGACCAGCAAACTGCCCTCAAAGATTACTTCGCTGACCCACAAGTGCAGTCGTTTTTAGAGACGATGCCCGTGGCGCCAGCGTCACCGCCATCTACTTCTGTGCCCCTCTACACGAGCGAGCGTCCTGACCTGTCCGTCGCTGCCGATGAAGTCTTGCCCCAGTCAGCATTTGCAGCGGCCTCAATGTCTGGTCAGGCGAATGCCGCTAGCGCAAATCCGGATGCCTCCTTAGCCCAAGGACTCACCTTTGTGGACGAAAAACTCGCCAAGGCGGGCGCGGCAGAAACGCTAGGAACCAACCTGGAGCATGATTTGAGTGTGGCGGAGCGAGTGTCGCAGCTTTCTCCGGATGGGCAATTGCAAGGTAGTCAGGCCAAGCCTCGCTCGACCGGGGCCGCCAGCAATGGCTATCGACCATCGGCTCAAGTAGTATCCCCCCCTCCGGCCCAGCCGTCTCGGTCAACGCCGCCGTCGACCCCATCATCCCCCTCGCGATCGCCTCGCTGGGGCCGCTTAGCAGTGGTGGTGATTGTGGGGTTACTGGCCATGGGCACCCTCGGGGTGGTGACGGTACGAGCACTCGCATGGATTGGCGGCCTATTTTCTGGACCCAAAATTCAGCAACCCGCCCTCAACATCAGTTTGTCAACTCCCCCCATTAGCTTGCCCGAAGCGCCAAGTCCCGAGGCGACTATCGGCGTCACTGACATTGCTGAGCGCACGATTACCAACTGGCTAGAAGCCAAACGCCTTGCAATGGGGCCAGAGCACAACATCGCTGTACTGGAAACGGCATTAGTCGATCCGGTGCTCACTCAATGGCAAAACCGGGCCGCTGGCGGTGAGCGCGATAACTGGTATTACACCTTCGAGCATTCGGTCAATGTGATTAGCGTTGAACCCGATGATCCAACGGCTGAGGCGATCACCGTCGAAGCGGAAGTCAATGAAGTCGCGGAGTTTTTTGAACTCGGCGCCCGTAACGACACCCTGTCTTACGATACAAATCTCACCATGCGGTACGAACTTGTGCGCGAGGGTGACGATTGGTATGTAAGGGATATGGCCGAAGTGGGCGAATAGCTACAGCGGCAACTTTCTGGCGGTGGCAACGTCGCTTAGGCTCGGTTCAACGACGGCGTGAAGATTCGCGATCGCCCACCGACAAGAGTGGTGCATTCACCCATTTTGCGGTATGTTGAGCGCTTGTGTGTCAAAGCTATGATGGTGATCCCACTGACCAGTGAGAGTCATTTATCCGCTTGATCACGGGTACTTTAATGTTGCTGACCTACTGAACTTGAGGATATGCAAGTCGACAGCCCGCCGGCGTCACCGTCGCCCTCGATCCTAGAAACCCTCGCTACGCCCAGCCTGCCGTCGCAAGACTGTCCGCGCCGGGTACGCACCGATTTAGATTTGTTGATTCTGGCGATCGAATCTCTCGATGTGGCCGGGTCAGAAGCGCTCCTCAAAGTGTCTGAGCAACTCGGCTTACAGCCCGTCATTCCGGGGCGGGTTAAGTTGTGGCTCATCCGCAGCACCAACCCCATGCGGCGACAAAGCCAACGCGACCCGCTTTCCCTTGACCAAGCCAAAGCTCTGACTTTAGTGATTTGTTTCCTCGCCAAGCGGTTGACCGTGTTGATTCGTCAACTGTTACTGGGCTACCAGCAGTTACAAGACCAAAATCTATCCCCAGAGCATCATTTCCGTCTGGCGGAATATTTACAGCGATTTCGGAGTCTGTTTCGGGCGCGCATGAATCCCAAACGCGCTGGAGTGATTGCCTACAGCACCGACGAAAAACTCGATGAACTAGCGATTTTGTTGCTCACCCGTTTATTATTTTGCACTGGCACCCAAGGGCCGCAGCGCCTATGGAATAGCCTGTTTGATGGAGAAGTCGTATGACGGCACAGCGTCAATACATTTTGCCGAACTGCAATTTGATTGTGGAAGGTCTTGTCACTGGAGACGAAGCTGATCCGACCTCACCGCTGACGGTGGTGCTGAATACGGAATGTACCTTTCCGGGCACACCTGATCGCCTCAGCGGGGGCCGTGAGTTTTTGAATGCGCTGGTCAAAACGGTCAGCGATTACGCCCAGTCTTTGCTGAGTGGCGTGCCCTATCCGATTGCCACCACGCCCACCGCCGATCACCCCGTGATTCTGCAACCCACGGAGGATCATCGTCATCAGTTAATTGCCACGCTGACGGACGCCAACGGCGCGGAAATGCAGCAAGCGATCGCGCTCAATACGGTACAGCTCTTTGACCTGGTAGAAGCGGTCGATCAGCTCTTGGCCGATGCGTTTACCTTGCCTGACATGGCCTTGCAGGTGACGCCTCTCAATCGCCGTCACGCCCGTCCGGCTGAACCCGTTGCCCAGCGCGTGATTCCTGCCGCTGTGGGCGTTTCTGCCCTGGCAGTCGCGTCGGTATTGCTCTTTATCGTGCCAGTACCTGAGTTTGAGCCCCAGCGCAGCGATCGCGAAGAACAATCAGAACTCGTCGACCCGAATACCACCAACGGCGCAGACAGCGGTGCAGCTGCCCCGGGCTCCGATGAAGCCAATGACCCCAATGCTGAGTCGACCAGTGCAACTCCTGATCCAAGTGCTGATGCTGAGACGGATCCAGGCACCGAGGCGACCAGTGAGACTAGCGAGCTGACGACTAGTGAAGACGTGGCCGATCCCGTGGCGGCAGGAATTGCTTTAGGGCGACTATCCACTGCACCTGCGATCGCCGATGATGATTTGCTCGCCGATTTAGAAACGGAGGTCACCAACACCCTCGAAGCAGCCCTTGAAGATTTGGCCGACGATGGCGGCTTAGCCTTTGATGATGCGTTGATTTACCGCATCGCCGTCTCTACAGAGGGCGATATCTTGGGCTATAAGTACGAAAATGACGCCGCCCTGGAAAATGTTGATCGCACGCCACTACCCCAGCTGACGTTTATTCCCATTGATGTCGAGCAGGCGATCTCGGAGCCTGTAGCCCAATTTCGCCTGACTTTGCAGCCCGACGGCACGGTGGAATTGACCCCTGTCGAAGCGACCGATGCAGAGTAAATCGGTTAGTCTAGGCTGGCCCATACAGCCTCTCAGGCACCAGGGGCAAGCAACTGTATCGCTGAGACGATTGTTCATGCTGAAGCATGGTATGCAGTTGATCAGCGCCAGGGTTGACACCATTCTGATTGCTGAATCCTAGTTCAGCGAGCTGATTTAGACAGCAGCCAGGCAGAAAATCCGCCACCGATAAAGCCAAATAAATGACCTTCCCAGGAGACGCCGGGTTGATTAGGCAAAACCCCCCAGAGAAAACTGCCGTAGAAAATAATCACCAACATAGAAGACGTCACGGCAAACGCGCTGCGATCGAAATAGCCGCGCAGCAGCAGATAACCAAAATAGCCAAAGACCACGCCACTAGCGCCAATATGAATGGAGTTAGGTGCACCAATCAACCAGGTTCCCAAGCCACTCGCCAGCGCCGATAAGCCGGTCACGACCCAAAAATCTTCGGCTTTGCCCAACATCACCAGTCCTCCCAGAATGATGATGGGAAAGGTGTTGGCTAAAAGATGACCAAAATTGCCATGCAAGAAGGGCGCCCAGAGAATTCCTTGTAACTCGTCCAATTGACGTGGATAAATGCCGTTCAAAATTAATCGCCCGTCGAACAAACCGACATTCACCATCTGAACGCCCCACAATAGAATCACGATCGCGACTAAGTTCCACACCGGGTTGTAAGGCGATCTAGGCAACGGTTGAGGATACTGTGGTGGCATAACCTTGATACAAAGCGTTGAATTAGGTGACTAGAAAAGGGCTGTGAAGCGACAAAATTTAGGTTGACAATGACTAATAGTTTTTGACGGACAACCCAGAGCACCTTAGAAGTTTAAAGTAACGATGTTTGATGTTGCAGGGGTTATAACCCTCAGCATACCGAGTTCGGTCCGACCGTGATTATTACAGAACTGCTAGCAGTGTTGTCAGTTTCAGCCGCAGCCGGGTTGCGCATCGCCCTACCGCTGCTACTGATTGGCTTGCTGTCGGGCAATCTCTGGTCGCACATGCCGGGATTATCACAGCTGCCACCGACACTCATTGTCGGCGCGCTGGTGAGTTGGGCCTTAGCAGAATTGATTTTTTCCACCCAGCCATTGATGCAGCGGCTTATTCGCACCATTGGCTTGCTACTCAGTCCGGTCGTGGGCGCGATCGCGGGCATTGCCGTCGCCCGCACCTTCCAGATCGACGATACCCTCGCAATTGTGCTCGGGTTGCTCGGTGGTCTGCTCGCTCTGGTGATTCATCTGGTGCAAGTCGGCTGGATTTATCGCCTCCAGCGTCCCAAGGTATGGGTCATCTTTGCCGAAGATTTTCTATGTGTCTGCCTGGTCCTCTTTGCGTTCGACGCGCCCGAACAAGGGGGACTCATCGCCCTATTGTTATTGTGGCTGGCCCTGCGAACCTCACAAACCTGGCGGCAGTGGTATCTAAAGCAGCCTAACCGGAGCGATCGCCCCCCCAAACGACTGCGACGTGAACCTGACTAGACTGACCGAAAATTGTCTGATCCTGGCGGATACTGGACGAACTCGGTTCTGCCTACAGTCAGCGTCACAGCACAGCTTCTTCGCCGCTCACATGGCATAACATTCAAAAATTTTTTGGAATATTTTTTAATGGAAACGCTCCGTTCGACTCGCTAGCATACTAATTGGTAGTTCAGATATCTAACGTCCTGACCACGCCCTAAGGACTTTTCATCATGTTTAAGCCCTCGTTGCTTTGTCCCTTTGCGATTTGCGGCCGTCTCATCATTCTGTTGGCGCTTTGGGCGATATTTTTGGTGGGGGCCAACGACCTTCGTCGGGCTGCTGATGGTGAACAGTCGCTGTATGAAGACATTAAACGCTTGGCGGTTTACAGCTTGGTGTTTAAGCGCGAACCATAGGTTTGGGCCGCCATTAAGCGATGAGGTAGAAGTCTTGGATGGATTTAGGGCAGATCCGTTGTCAGAGATATTTCTCCTCTTAAAGCGTTCACCCATGGGTCAATGGTCGCTAGATGCTTCCTCAATTGCTAAGCTTCGCAAACGGTTGAGAGCGGCAGCAAGCTCTAGAGCCCGAAAGCCAACAAATTCGCCACTGAGGCGATCGCTCAAACAATCTAATCCGTGAGCTTGAATGTCGCCCATCACCCGGTCTAGCGCAGCAGCCAGCGATCGCTCACCATCAAAGTAATATTGCTGTGCATACACCATGGCAGCCGCGATCGCCTTCAGTTGTCCAGACTCCACCAACTGCTCAACCGCTGAGAGGTCAATCTCATGCATACCGAGCCGAATTTCATCGGTAGCACGAGCTTTTAGATTCACGGGTCGTTTGCCCTTTCGCGCATCAATGCTGTCAGGCCTTACGATACGCGAGGCAATGGGGCCAAAGGTTGTCCCCCCCTCAGCTCGGCGAATATTTTGATCCGATTGGGCGATCGCCCGCGCCTGCTCCGTCACATCGTCAGGACGGTAATTGTCGAGGGCAATCACCGTATCCGCCACATCAAAGTAATCGCCACTCCCCCCCATGACCAAAATGGTGGAAACGCCATAGTCTGTGTACAACTGACGCACTTTATCGACAAAGGGCGTAATGGGTTCTTGGGCTTTGGCAATCAGCGCCTGCATGCGGCGATCGCGAATCATAAAATTAGTCGCCGACGTATCTTCATCGATTAATAGCGTGGTCGCTCCTACCTCGATGGCCTCAATGATGCTGGCAGCCTGCGACGTGCTGCCGCTAGCGTCTGGTGTCGAAAATTGGGCCGTCGAGCGTCCTTGCGGCAAATGATTGATAAAGGGTGAAATATTGACCCCCGCCACGCTGCGGCCATCCTCAGCGCGCACCTTCATCGCCATCCCCTCTGTGACCACCTGCTCTCGACCATCGCCAGGGATGTGATTGTAAACGCCTGCCTCGATCGCCCGCAGCAGAGTCGATTTGCCGTGATATCCGCCCCCCACCATCAACGTCACCCCTTGGGGAATACCCATGCCAGTAACGATGGCCCCATTCGGCAAGTGCAAACTTGTCTGTAACGAAGGGGGGGCCTGAAACGGAACGGCATCTTGGCCTAACGGTCGATCATCCACGCCACTTCGGCGAGGCAATATCGCCCCATTGGCAATAAACGCCACCAGATGGCGATCGCGTAACTGATGACGCAAATAGTCTGCGGCCTCAGCACAGTCGCAATGGGCTTGCAGCGCAGCGGCATCCAGTCGCGCATAAAGCAGCGTTTGGTTAACCAATGCAGGTAAGTGTTCGCACAAGAGAGTAGCTGCTTGTCGTCCAGCAATGCGCCGCCCAAATGCTGGCAATCCGACGGCTAAACGTAACTCCACCCTTTGCTCAGAGATGTGCGCTGCACTGCGCGGCAAAATTGCTTGGGAAGGCCGCACAATCTCAATCAATCCACTTTTTCCAGAACCTGCGGTCCGTCCCACCGTCTGAATCTGCTGGTCAAATTGACGAATCAAGTAATCTTCCAGCGCTATGCGGCGCGACAGCACGTTATACAGCGCAGCGGGCAACTGTGCGATCGCCTGTGATACCTCCACCCGAATGCGGCTCGGCGCAGCAAACGGATCACCCTGCACATAATCAACATGCAGCATGAAATTAGCTAGCGCATGACTTCCCTGCAGGGACTTGTAAGCTTTGTAGCTTTGCCCATCGAGAGCGTGCAAGCGATCGCTTAAACGATTAACTGTCATAGAGATTCAAAGCACAATCAGCCTTAATTGAAGACATTACTGATCAAGATCACACTTGTGCCAGATGCCTATCACCAGGATGTCGGACGAAGATCAACTCAAGAATTTAGCCTTATCACTGGAATTTAACTGCTTTCCGTTGATATTAATACTGAACCTCAAAATTACCGAATCAATGTTCTCTGTCTTGTCTACCACTGTCCCAGCACAATCGGTTCCACAACGGTTCCGAGTCTTTCGTCATCCCTTAGCGGCCCTAATCTTGGGGTGCAGCTTGATTACCGGTTCCCTCGCGTGGATGGCTGAGACCACAGCGGCCAGCGCAACGCCTTCTCCATTGGCCGATGGTATTTATGTGTTTGGTGAAAGCCCCACAGCACATCAACTCGGTACGACTTACATGGTGATGGAGGTGGCTGGGCAAGACGTCAGCGGCGGTTTCTATCAGCCGGCCTCATCATTCGACTGCTTTTATGGTGAAGCCACTGGCACATACATGACCCTCACAGTCATCGACAGTTACGCCCAAGAAGAGCATTCCTTGGCGATGCCCCTAGAGAACTCAACGGTAGTAGCTTCAGAAACTAGCGTTGCCAACACATGGGTGCCAGCAGGATTTCATCGCCTTACAGAGGTTACAGCAACTGATCGACAAGTCCTCCAGACTTGCACAAGCCGCTAGCGGTCATCTTGAAGACATACGTTGATCCTCCCAACAATAAAGCGAGCGCTGCAAATTTCTCGTGTTAGCGCTCGCTTTTTATCTAGTGCCCTGTCAAGGCCCAAACTTCGGCTGCGCTGTAGTGCATTGCCGAGATGAGAAATGAGGGCCAGATCGCGTTCAAATTGTTAGGGCACTTATCTTGCCTGCCTCAGGACAGTATGCTGAGCCGATTTAACGAACTGCACCCCTACGATGCCTCAACGGCCTTAATGGCCTCCACCGATATTGGCTCTAGAGAGTACCCCAACACTTGCACGCCCCGGCAATACATACCCATACGGACATGTAGCTCAAACGCTGGAGTGTCGGTCTTTCCCCATTCATGCTCAGTAAACACCAACGATTTCTCCCCACGTGCCTGCACGACAACGGGCACCTTACGTGAACGGGAAACTAGCCAATGAGTCGGTTGGAACATCGAAACCTCTTAACGTTGAGAATTATGAATCTCTTTTTTCAGGTTGGGATTTTAGCCTCATTTGTGGCAAAAAGCATCCATTTTGGAACATAACTTGTTAAATTATGTAAATAACCTCTAAGTTTAGCCTTCTGTCAGAGAGTATTCGCAAAAGTTTTACCTTATTGATTTCCTCTGTTGTGGCTGAATTTCAGAGATTTTATGAGCTTCATTCGGCTCTCCCTACTGCCGTTTAGTAAAGTTTCTTTGTACAGTTTCTTTACAGAGGTAGTGCAGTCTCCGTAGACGGCAGTCACCTCATCGCCAGAGCAGCCAATTTAGGGAAGTCTGTCTCCCTTGCACACCAGAACCAACACGGGGCTATGTTTGAGCACTTCACCAACACCGCGATCGCCGTCATTATGAAGGCCCAGGAAGAGGCCCGTCGATTGCAGCATAATTTCGTTGGCACCGAGCAGTTGCTGCTCGGGTTGCTACGGGAAAATTCCAGCGTTGCCGCCGCAGTTTTAACTGAGTTTGGCGTAAATTTGACCGACGCACGTACAGAAGTCGAAGCCATCATTGGGCGGGGCAGTGGCAATCCCCCTTCCGAGGTGCCGTTTACGCCCAAAGTCAAACAAGTTTTCGAAAGCGCTTTTCAAGAGGCTCGCAAGTTAGATGCTTCTTACATCGAACCGGAGCATCTATTGCTGAGCTTGACTCAAAGCCGGGAGAGTGTGGCCTATCGAGTCATGGAAAATTTAGGCGTTTCTCCCAGCAAGGTGCGGACTCGCTTAATCAAAGATTTGGGCGAAGCAGCAGCGATTCCAGCCGGAGGACGCAAAGCCCGCACGAGCGATCGCCGTCGCAAGAGCAAAGTTCTCGAAGAATACAGCACTGACCTGACCTTGAAAGCCGCCGAAGGATTGCTTGATCCGGTCGTCGGTCGTGCCAAAGAGATTGAGCGTGTTGTCCAAATTCTGGGGCGGCGCACCAAAAATAATCCTGTACTCATTGGCGAACCCGGTGTCGGTAAAACCGCGATCGCTGAGGGCTTGGCTCAGCGCATCGTGAACCAAGATGTGCCTGCCACCCTCATGGGCAAGAAGGTTCATGCCATCGACATGGGTCTGCTGGTATCGGGCACCCGTTTCAGAGGCGACTTTGAAGAGCGACTGACTCAGCTTTTAGATGAAGTCCGCAACGATGACGACATCATTTTGGTGATCGACGAGATTCATACGCTAGTTGGGGCGGGTTCCCTTGAAGGGGGCATGGATGCCGCAAACATGCTCAAGCCTGCCCTTGCTCGCGGGGAAATGCAGTGTATTGGGGCCACCACCCTCGACGAATATCGTCAACACATCGAAAAAGATGCAGCGCTAGAGCGGCGCTTTCAACCTGTCATGGTAGAGCCGCCTTCGGTGACCGATACGATTGAAATCTTGGAAGGCATCCGCAGCCGCTACGAACAGTTCCACAATGTCTTGATCTCAGACTCTGCCCTGAAAGCTGCAGCCGAGCTATCGGATCGGTACATTAGCGATCGCCACTTGCCTGACAAAGCGATTGACCTGATTGATGAGGCGGGATCTCGCATCAAGTTACGTTATCAAATCAGCTATCCTTCGCCTGAGGTGAAGCAAGAGTTGCGACAAGTTTCGAGCGATTTGCAAGTGGCTGTCCGCTCTCAGGAGTTTGCTCAAGCTCAAGAACTGCGCCACCGTAAGCATGAGCTATTGGCCCAAATCCAAGGCCCTCAGCCCGAAGCGGCGGAGGCTCCGCCCATGACTCAGCCGGTGGTCGAAGACAACGACATCGCTGAAATTGTGGCTTCTTGGACTGGAGTACCGGTCACGCGCATGACTGAGTCTGAAGCAATGCAACTGATGCATTTAGAAGACACCCTGCACGAGCGCGTCATTGGTCAACACGAAGCGGTAGAAGCGTCTGCCCGCGCCATTCGCCGTTCCCGAGTTAAACTGGCGAGTCCAGATCGTCCCATTGCGAGCCTGGTTTTTTCTGGCCCGACCGGAGTCGGTAAGACTGAGCTCACCAAAGCGCTTGCTGCGTCTCTGTTCGGCTCAGAAGAAGCGATGATTCGACTCGATATGTCGGAATATATGGAGAGTTATACCGTCTCAAAACTAGTCGGTTCCCCTCCAGGATTCGTGGGCTATGACGAAGGTGGACAGCTAACTGAAGCCGTACGTCGCAAGCCTTACTCAGTCATTTTGCTAGACGAGATCGAAAAGGCACATCCCGACGTTTTCAACATCCTGCTGCAAGTTCTAGATGATGGCCGTTTAACAGACTCCAAAGGTCGTTCGGTCAGCTTCAAGAATACGCTAATCATCATGACCTCGAATATTGGTTCACAGGTCATCGAGAAGGGCGGCGGCGGCATGGGCTTTGACACCGCGATTGAAGACGAAGCCACCACTCGGTACAACAATATTCGCAGTCTGGTGCAAGAAGAGATGAAACAGTATTTTCGTCCGGAGTTGCTGAATCGTCTGGATGAAATTATTGTCTTCCGTCAGCTGACGAAGCCCGAAGTCAAGGAGATTGCTGATCTAATGCTGGTCGGCGTAAACCAACGACTGGCAGAGCGAGGCATTACGGTCAGTGTTACCCCAGCGTTTGAAGAAAAGCTGATCAACGCTGGGTATGACCAGCGCTATGGAGCCCGTCCGATGCGTCGAGCGATCGCTTGTTTAGTCGAAGACACACTAGCCGAGGCAATTCTGGCTGGTTCAGTTCAAGATGGTGATGCCGTGTTGTTGACTGTCGATGACGAAGACAACGTTCGTGTTGAGCAGCAACAAACGCCCGCCCTAGCAGGCGTACAGCGCTAGCCTTTGATTATGTGGGTTCTAGATATCTACCCACTGTTCACTGACTTTGGCCATGCATCCTCATTGCCCCCTGCCGCCCCAGTGGCGGAGGGGGCTTTCAATTTAGATGACGACAGGCCCAGCCTAAGAGACTGCCATAACCGGCAGGATTGAAGACACGAGAGGAGAGTAAGGAAATACTGGCAAAACAATTGGTTTATAACGAGATTGGGCCAACAGTTTCTAGACGACAGAGCTTCGTGCGACCTTCACCTAAAATCTAGCTACAGCTTATGCCATGAAGAAAACCCGAAAGCATTACCAGTACGAGCAGACCGTTTTCTGAGCAAACGGCTAGACTCAGCACTGAGAACCTTCGGGTTTTCAAAACACACTGATGGTAGGGATAATCACTGATAACAGCGATCACTATGTGACTAACATAACTTGACAGTAAAAGTCCTCGGGAGAGGGTTGTGCCCCCTCATTTGGGATATTTTCTTGACATCGGCGAGTTGCATTTGAGATTTTGTGCTACACCATAGTGATTAACGCAGCCATCACGCTAAATATGCTACTGATTCCTGCGATTTACTGTTGATACTCCCCCGAAGATCATGAGCAAAGGAAACGTGCCGCCCCGTTCTCACGATGCTAATTCGGCTGATTCGTTAGCTGCTGCTCAAGGTCAGTTACCGCTGCCGTCAGATCCCCCACCCGGCAGTGATGATTGGGAAACGATTGCCATTATGGGCATGCCACCTTTGAGTGCAGGGGCTACCGGTGAGCCGTCGTCTAATGCGGAGACGACAGAGATCGCAGGTGTGCCAGATAATAGCAGTAACTTGCAGGGCCGCATTGACGACTTGCAAGAGTGCAATGAAGTGCTGCTATCCCGGGTAAACCAACTTGAAGAAGCGTTAGAGCGATCGCAACAAGCCTTGCAGCAAGAAGTCGAGCGATCGCAACGGCTCACTGAGGAAGAAAAAGTGGCCGCCGCCCAGACTCGCTCAGTCGCCCAGTTACTCAGCGAATTGGATGAGGCAAATGCAGCTCTGAAGCGACAAACCCTCTTGTCTGACACTCTGAGCGCTCAGCTGAAAGCTGCTGAAGAACGATCGCAGCGGCTCGAACAAGAATGCAATATCTTGCGGAAACGAAAAACCGAGCGAGCCAGACAACTGCAAGCGGCAGAAGATACTTGTGCCGATTTGCGATCGCGCTTACAACGGCAGCAACAATACACTTTGCAATTCAAATCGGCCTTGGAAAAATGCCTGGACACCACGGCTTTTCAACATACCTCCCGAAGCATTGAACACGGTGTAATCCAAGGTGGCGAATCTGTGGCTGAGACATCAGCATCCTCTTCACCCACCATTGGGATGCCTCGCTCCGAGAGCATTCGCCCTTGGTCGGCCAATCCAGTACAGATGGCCACGGATCCTCAGCTGCATTCATTACTGAGAACGCCTGCGGAAAAGGCTCCGATGCCATCGCCATCCACTCCCCCAAGCCCTTCGGAATTGCCAGAGACGGCTATTAGCGAGCCTATTTTAGCTGACGAGGCCCCAGAGGCAGTGTCACCCCCTCTGCCGAACAGCAGCGCCGAGCAGCAACTCTGGCAAGACGTAGAGCGCGTCATAGAGAATACGATGACGGCTACTACACCATTAGAGTCAGAGCTAGATTCAACCGACCACTCACCCGCAGGAAGTGCTGAAGCGCCGCCTACTGAGGCCACTGAGCCACTGTCGTCGACTGCCGAGTTTACTGAACCCATTCCTTGGGGAGCCCCTGTGAGTGAGTTCTCTCCAGCAGCCTCCATTCCTCATGAGGAAGCAAGCGAGGAGGCAAGCGAAGAACCAGGCAACCATGACTCTGCTAGTTCTGCATCTGCATCTCAGACATGGGCAACAGCCTCCGGGCCACCCAGCGCTGGGACTAGTGACTATCCCGTAGCAACTCCGTCAGTACCAGCACTAGAGGCGATGCAGACTAGTCAAAACTCGCCGTCACCACTAGTGCATCCACAGCGCCCGTCCCAACGGAAACGCAAATCTTTATCGGCTGTGGAGTTGCCTAACTTTCCACCCTTGCCTAAAGTGCCGACTGAATAGCGGACAGTCAGTCATCGCCCCCGAGAGTAGCGGGCCTCGAGCTCGTTCGTTCTTGGTTGCGAGCTGAGAAAACTTGGCCGGGAAATTTTCTACCATAGCGTTGCGCAGATAGCCCCGTTCATTGATTTGACGGAAAAACGAGGGGCTTAGGTTAGGAAGCAGGATTTTTCAAATCCAACCCAAGTTTTGTTGAGCAAGCATCTTGCTTGCCCCAAGACAGCCGAGACGGCTGTCGAAACTTCGATTTAATGCCCATGCTTTGAACTTTTGGGCTCTCGGCACCTGACTGCGGATTGCTATAGCAATGCTCATTGCTGCAACAACTTCGATGTTATTGGATTGTTATTCTCATCTTTTAGTAGAACTCGTAGGCATCTGAAGTGGGATTGCTGGGATCAGGGGCAATTGCCAACCAAAGGGGAAACTGCAAGATTGACAGGGCAACTTTACCTTCTGACTCGTCGATGATGATGAATGGCAGGTAATTGTTTTCTAATAGACGTTCGGCACGCTGGGCCATGGGCTCTGACGATTCAAACAGCATAATGCCACTGCGAGTGCCAAAGTCAGCCCGCGATACGCCTAAGCAGTCTTGAAAGCCCCGCCGCCAGTCGCCTAGTCGCTCAGGACTCCGAGCTAGTACCAGCACCCGCAGGCGATCGCCATGCATAGTGTGCAACATCGAAATTGCCGCCGAGGCGACCAACACATTTTGCAGTCGGCTATTCAGGGTTTTGATCGCCCCCCGCCCGCCTTGTTCTAGCATCCAGTTAGCAACGCGATCAGCATGAATGGGTTCAAAGGTACGACGTAGTTGCCAGACGGGGCCGTAGTAGTCGGGCCGTAAACGATATTGATCCAACAGACTTTGAATGCGTTCTGCATCCAATAAATGTGGCGAACGAGTGACCGGGGGAGCTGGTGTGGGGGGCGGCTCGGGCTCCGGTCGTTGGGGGCCGGCGGAAGGGCGATTGGGTGGTGGTTCTGGAGGAGATAGGGACAACTGCTCAGCTGAAGTTGCTAGGTCTTGCAGACTACCCACCAGATATTCCTTAAAGCTCTGAACTCGCATGGCTAACTCTTGCGAAGCACCAGCAAAAGTGGTCTTCATCTCAGCGTTGATGCGATCGCGGCGGCGCTCGAGTTTTTCAATCTCTAACTCTAGCGATCTCTTTTTACGCTCTAGGTCGCTGACGGCCTCTCGTACCATCCGGGCCAAATCAGCTTGCACGCGTGCGTCCGTCCGTGAGGTACTGCTATTTCCTGGTGCAGACTGAGCAGACGATAGCGGCGATTCATCAGCAGGCATAAGCAATCTCAAAGAATCAATAGAAGAACGAAAAAGGCAACTTCAAATATGTGACGGACTCACATTAGCGATCATCAGCCTGATGCGGTACGTGTTGCTCGAGCTGCGATCGCAACATGATGGGGCTAAACAAAATCGGCAAAAAGTGAATGCTATTGACTTCCCGGAAGTAAAACAAAACAGGAACAGGTTGCCAAAAAATGTCCCAATGTTCCCAGTCTTGATAAGGAAACTGACGAATGCGGCGATCGCCTCGGTAAATATCCAGATCAGTCGCTGTAAAGACCAGCCGTAAAGTCGCCGCCTGATACAGCAAAAAGCCGCCAAACAAAGCCACAATTCCCGCAACGATAGCAACTAACGTGCCCCACATCACTAAGGACAAGCAGGCCCAAGCAATCCCCCCTAAAATCAAGGCGATTGGCAGGTTGTAACTAGGCTGCAAGGTGGTTGTCTGATTTGCTGAAGAAACTGTCACGATATGCTCAATCCTGGCCACATCCACAATAGCGTCATCTTTTAGGCAAAGCCTGATGGCGATTGCCTTCATTGTAAAGGTTGGCCTCCCTTCCCCTACCAACGAGATGGCAAAAGTTTGGCTCAATCTCGGCCATCATGGCGCAGGCAAACGACATGAGTCTTGACTCATTGCTGTCAGTCAGGGGGCGATCGCCCACCACGCCCAGTCAAGCACTTGAAATTATGGGTTTATCGACCTAAACATTGCCCAAGACCGCGCTGCCCGTTCCCTGAAACATGAGCCAGGACAAAAAGAAATTGCTAATAAAGATAGCCAATAGGGCCGTCACGACCGCCGTAGTCGTGGATTGTCCGACCCCTTTGGCCCCACCAGTGGTAGTAAGTCCCCAACTAGCGCCAATAATCGCAATCAGGATGCCAAAGACAAACGCCTTGATGATGGCGGATACCAAATCCCAGGTAGAAAGGAAGTTTTGGGCCGAATCGAGGAACACCTTTTGCGCAATGCCATATAAGTTAGTCGCGATTAGCAGGCCACCACTCATCCCGGTGATAAAAGACAGTAGCGTTAACACCGGCAGCATCAGCGCGCAGGCCACCACTCGTGGGATGACCAAATAATCGATCGGATCGGTTTTTAAGATTTGCAGGGCATCAATTTGCTCAGTGACCTTCATCGTGCCAATTTCGGCGGCAAAGGCCGAGCCAACACGACCAGCCAGCACGACCGCCGTCAGTACGGGAGCTAACTCGCGGGCCAGGGTCAATGCCAACACCCCACCGACTGCAGTACCGGCCCCAAAATTAATAAATTCACGGGTTACTTGAATGGTAAAAACCATGCCGACAAAACTGGCCGTCAGCAAAGCAATCATCAACGACTCGGGGCCGACGGCCACCATTTGCTCGATCGTATTGCGACGATGAATTGGGCGGGAAATCAAGTGCATGACAACCTGCCCCATGAGCATAACTGCCGCAAAAGAGCGACGCCCCCATTTGGAAAGACTGGAAAACTCGATGGCCTGCGCCAAGAAATCACCTCTAATCAGCGATCGCCCTTGCTGAGCCCAAGCTGTTTGCGCCTTTGAGCAACAAGAACCATCGTCATTATATAGAAATGCCCCCATTGCACCAGTCTCTGGCACCAGCTCAATGCTCTGACTCAGGTTAAAAAGTCCCAAGTTTGGGCAAAGAGCGTAACCATGCGCCCCTACAGAACAATCCAAGTGCTGTGATGAGCCTCCATAAAAAACAGGGCAACCCAATGGGCTTGCCCTGCAGAATTTAGAAGCTGGAAAACACAATCGCTCAAGCGCTAGCGCTTCTTAATATCTTTTGCCATGTTCCGAAACATATCCATACTGGTGTCAGTTTTGGCCGTACGACGCTGAAAGTCAGAACTGCTAGAAGTTGACTTAGCTGCTTCAAAACTGGATGCGCCATTGTTACTGGACTCTTGAGAAGGCAAGCCCTTTTCATCCAACTCGCGCATACCCATGGCCGAAATCTGTCGCACTGATTCCAATTCCTCTTGCCCCTTTTTGCGGGCAAAGGTGCGCTTAACCACCTTGGAGGAACGCATGTAATCGATATCACCAAATGTTTTAGCGTCATCTTCACTGAGGAAGAACGCACCTGTTTGTTTCGGTTGAGCTGCAGCGGATTGAGAGTTTTTACGGCCGAACAAGCCACGAATAAAGCCAGTCATGAACTTTTCCTGAGTAAGCGAGGATCTGTCTGTGTTACTTATCGTAACGTCAAACATTAACTTATGACTGCATTTATGAGAAATCTGAGGGGAATCGATCAACTAAGGTACTGATTGCCTTCCGTTATTCAGGCTTATCCATATCCTGCAGCTGCTTTCAGTAAATGAGAATACCTTGAAGTTACGTGAGAGGTATTACGTGAAAGTCACCTAAACGAGTACGCCGCTAGGGGCTCATTATTTGTACGACTCCCCATTAGGCAGACAGCGATCGCGGTTGAGCCGCTAGCGTGACATCAGTTGTTGCGCCCATTGGGATGTAGGTGGCATACAGGAAAGATCGATGCGATAACTTGACGGACTACTTCAACATCCAGGGCCTTTCTCGTCGATCTTTCCCTTGAGCCATTTCTAATAACTTTGGTTGGGATAGCTACGAAATGATTGATTGATCGGTTGAACGGCATTGATGACACGGCTAATTGGAATGGATTTTGGCATTCCCAGGTGGCCTGTGCTGTTGAGCGGTATACCTTGACAAGATTAGATCGGGGAAATCGAGCCAGGCTATCTTGAGCATTACTGCGAATCCACCAGGGTGGAGTATTTGTACGCATTGTCTAGTCCAGTAAAATCACTTAGGCATGATACGAGGTTTGCAGGAATTCGCTTAAGTGTTTGTACGTACTCGGCGAGATGTATAAATAGAAGCTGGCGATAACTTTATTTCTGGGCAGAGAAACTTGAAGATTACTTAAAGAGCACCGACATACGGTGGCTTTTACTGTGGCTTGATTGCCATCCTTACATTTGGGAATTACGGTAATGATGTATGCTCGCCAACGATTTCTTTCAAGCTTCCTACTTCTACAGAAACTCGCAAAATTTATCCTGGAAGGTTAAGCAGCTTCCTGCTGTTAAGCATTTGCTTAATTTTGCTTACTCCCGAGAGGTTGATTCTCATAAGTCAACGCTACCTCAACTGAGTCCTCGATATGGCAGGCTTTTGAATGACCTCGGCGTCAAAGGGATGGCGAGTACTGACTTGACACAGTTGTCCATACCAGGCACGGATGTCATGGTGAGCAAGGCTTGGGAAATCCTTAACGATGCCAAGCAGTTTTACGCTGATGGGTCGCGCAACCGAATTTCGACAGCAACTCTGAACCAGCATCCTGAAATCTTTTTGTGGGGAGCCAACGAAGATCTTCTAGATCTAGCAGAAAATTACATTCAGTTACCGATTTTCTATTTAGGCGCTGAACTCAAGCGGGAAGTTTCTGATGACTCACTAGAAGGTGTGCGTTGTTGGCACATTGACAAAGAAGATCGTCGCATGATGAAAGTGATCATCTATCTCAATGACGTAGATGAACAAGGCGGACCATTTGAATGTATGTCGAAGCCACTCAGTCAAACTGCTGCCAAAGCGATGAATTATTCTTCAGGACTTGTCGCTGATGAGGTGATGGGCCGCTATATTCCACCAGAGTATTGGCAAGCTTGTGTTGGGCCTCAGCATTCAGCTTTCATTGTCGATACTTGTAGTATTTTCCACCGGGCACGGCCACCGATCAGCCGAGACCGATATTCCATCACCTTCCACTACATTTCACAGTCGCCGCTGATGACTTACGAGAAGATTTATTTTGGCGATATGCCAGCTCTCAGCCCTCACCTGACACCTCGCCAGAAACAGTGCTTGCGTCGTCGCTCTCAAGCTTAATCATTGCAGTTGCAGTCGGTAAATTGTCCGAGTGTTGTCAACGAGAGGGCTATAGAGCTTGAGTTTAGGGCTCTTACAACATGGCCAAGGGGACACTTCCGCAAGTTGCTCAATTCAACGAACACGGATGTTTCGCCTCTGAGCAGCAGCATACATCTTGAGTAGGAACAGGGATAGCGATCGCCCTGTTCCTATTTTTATAGATAAGGCGACTACCTTGCTTTGCCTGACGCAGACCAAGTTTGGAAACGGGGGCTGCGAGTCAACGCCTTCTGTTTGAGCCTGTGGATAAGTCTTTAATCATGCCCGATACGGGATGCACATTACCATGGTGATACATGGCTGGCGATAGATGCCAGACCGTGCCTTATTCGATAACTTCTACAAGTCATTTATAAAGTAGTTTCATGGCAGCGGTATTAGAAACTATTCAGCAGAGCTTATTAGAACTGTTGGCGAACACCATCGAATTTTTGCCGGCGATCGCTTTGTCGATACTCGTCATTTTGGCCACTCGATTTAGCGCCTTGCCGATTCGGCGACTCACCCGCACAGTGGTCGAAAAAATCACCTCGAACTTTTCCCTACAGTTGCTTGCCGTTCAGATTGCGAATGTCGGCGTTTGGCTGTTGGGAATACTACTTTGCGGTATTTTATTGTTTCCTAATCTCGGGTTGGGAGACATCATTGCGCTAGTCGGTCTCAGCTCGGTTGCGGTGGGCTTTGCATTTCAAGACATTTTTAAGAATTTCTTGGCAGGCATCTTACTGCTGTTGAATCAGCCATTTCAAGTGGGCGACCAGATTATCGTTAGCGACTATGAAGGCACTGTAGAAACTATCGACATTCGCTCGACCAAAATTCGTAACTATCAGGGCGAGCAAATTGTTGTGCCCAATGCTGTGGTCTTTACGAATGCGATCGAGGTATTGACGGAAAAAGCTTGTCGTAGAACCGATTTGGGCATTGGTCTTGACTACAACACGTCTCTGCCTGACGCCAGAGAGTTATTGAGTCGGGTTGCCAGGGAAGTTGACGGTGTTTTGGCCGAGCCTCAGGTAGAGGTTGATATTGTCGAATTTGGGGCTAGCTCGATTGATTTTGTGGTGCGCTACTGGACTCGCCCAACCCAGGCAATTGTTCGCCGAACTCGGACTGAAGTCATCATGGCTTTAAAGGCAGCGTGCGATCGCACAGGTTTGAATATTCCCTACCCAATCCGTACGGTTTATTTCTTTGATCAGCAGCAGTTCGCTGATGCCACACCGACTCGACAGCAGGCGGACAATGGTAAAGCGAATCAAGAAGTGGCTTCAGACTTTAACTAACCGATTGCTGGTGAGATTCCCTAATTGAGTTGGCTACATTGAGTTGGCTACTCAGAGTCAACGACTGAAAGCCTGAAATGTAGTGGGCGGTCTGCAAGGTTTGCCATTTGCTTGGGCTAGATGAGTGCAGTGCAACCTAAATAATTAGCGGGTTTTGGGCCTCAACCACAGCCTACAAATAGAGAGATACCCTCATTACGGTTGACCGACTTAATGCTCTCAGACCAAGCAGCCTAAATTTTGTAGCCAGGCCAGCGCGATTGCTCGGTGGTGCAAGGTGATTTCTCCCAACAAGATGGCCCCAACCAACACAAACAAAATTCCCATGCTGCGCTCAAGCAAGTGATGGGGCAAACGATTGGCGACGATTGAGCCGAATTGAGCGCCAATCAAGACGCCTGGTGCCGTAAAAATGACCAAACTCAGGACTGTGGTCAGGGTGTCATCGCCGGCGTGGGCAAACTGCACCACATGACCAATGGAGGCGGTGAGTGCCGTGATCGCCACGATGAAGACGCTCGTAGCGACGGCAACTTTGCTGGGTACGCGACAGCGCTGCATCAAAAAATACCCATTCATTTCTCCCAGACCGGTGGAGACCATGCCCAAAAACAGCGCCCCTAGCCCCGCGAGTATGCGACCTTCGGTGGGATGGGCGATGGTGTAGCAATAGGTGGCATTAGTGGCGTCGGTGATGCAGGTTTGGGGGTGACTGTCTTGATGGGTTTCGATGTCTTGGTCGAGCACGGCGATCGCTGCTGGCTTGGGCGATCGCAAAAAACTGACCGCGATCGCAAAGAGCCCAACCCCTAAGATGCCTTTGAGGACATCGCCCGGAATGCTTTTTGCCAACCAGGTACCCAGCAGGGCCAGGGGAATAGTCACCAACAGCAAGCGCCCACCCAACTGGTAGTCGATCAGCCCTTTGCGGACATAGGCATATAGCCCACTAGAAAAACCAAACGCTTCGGTGATTAACCCGGTGCCGACGGCCACCTCAGTCGGTAGCCCCAAACCAATAATGAACAGCGGCGTGAAAAAGGTTGCGCCTTCGACCCCGGAGGCCATGGCGATCGTCGCGATCACCACTCCAATGGGAAACGTAAACCAATACTCCAGACTCATGCGATCGCTTAATAGCTCAACAATTTTCAGATTTGCCAATGATCAGCGCCGGTCCCCGCGATCGTGCTCCCAGACTCAAGACGGAGCAGACGGTTGCCTGGTTACGACCGCAAGTCCCGCCCAGTAAGAAGGCGATTTAGCTAGGGGCAACGGCTAGATTAAGCTCGCCTGTGATGTCAACACCAGGCGACAAACTTGACCAGCATCGGGAAACAGCCAACCTATATTCAAACATGACGCCGAACGCTTCTGGTGATGTCCAAGGGGGCACGTAGCGTCGTGGCTGGTGCTTGTGGTTGCTAGACGATTGAATATGCTGTTGCCCACAACTCTGGCACGGGTGATTTCACGAGTCTTCACCACCGATCACTTTGCCAATCGTCAACGACGGCCAAAACCATCGTTCGATAGGCTTTTGACGTGCGGGTCAAGCGTTGCGAGCAGTGAACGATAATTCACGACACTGGGGTGAGAATGATCTCCCTCCAACGGGCGATCGCGCTTCAAAAGCGCCATTAATCGCAGCCCGCTAAATCAGTTAAGCCAGTTAAGCGTGCGGATCTTTAAATTATGGTGAGCGCGATATTATTTGCAGGACTATCCCAATTCCAAGAGTTTTGATAGTTTTGATGTCAGATTTACGGCCAGCTTTGAGCCATCCATCGTGGAGGAAGCATCCATCTTGCTGAACCATGCGCCTAGCTACTAATTATTGCCGACAGCACTTTTGCTCCTGTTCGCGCTGCCTCAGCGCTAGCGTCTAGTTCACCCCAGTTCTATGTCAAATAGCCCCAACCCCATTCCGCCAGACTCTTCCGAAGAGGAACGCCCGTCTCGTCGTTCGTTTTCACCCTTACTGAAACTTGCTGCTGGACTCGGCGTGGTGGCAGCTGCCGGAGGCATTATTGCTGTGGTGTGGGGAGAACGTCTCGTCGAGTCCCATGTGCTTCCAATTGTTGAAGAAGAGGTGGAGAAGACAATTGGTCGTCCTATCGATTTGGGTGAAGTTGCCGGTATATCTATTTGGAGCATTCGTTTAGAAAATATCCTGATTCCCCCGACTGAGAACGACGAAAGTACCGTTACAGTCGCGTCGGCAGAGCTCAATGTCACCTTGCTATCGCTGATCTTTGAGCAAACAGTTGGGTTTGATTTGCGCCTAATTCGGCCTGAGGTCACCTTGGTGCAGGCAACTGATGCCAAGTGGCTTGATCTAGTGCTGCCCGAGCCACCGGAAGGTGAATCTCGCATCAATCTCGAAATTCAGTCCCTGACAGTTGAGGATGCCCATCTCACTGCCCTGACCCGCATTCGAGAGCCCGAGGCGATTGTGGTGCGTGAGCCGGTTCAAATTACTGGAGTGGATGTTGCAGCCGAGTTTGAAGGTGAAGAAAATCAGTTAGTCATATTTTCTCTCACCGGGGACCTTGATAGCGGGCGCTTTGATATAAAGGGCCAAGGTGACTTAAGCCAGCGCGTGGTTAACACCAACATACGTTTACAAGATTTACCTACGACTGGTGTTAACCTTTTACTCCCTTCTTCAGTTGGTCTAGAGGATGGTCTGGTCAGCAGCAACCTGACAATTAAAGCTGCCCTGACCGACGACAATGAGCTTGATTTAGACACCGTTGATATTCGAGGTACGGCCCGATTACAGGATGGAGAGATCCAAGTACGTGGCGTCCCTGCTCCTGTGCGTAATATTCGCAGTCAACTCCGATTTCAGGGGCAACAGGTGACGCTGGAAGACACGGGGCTACAGCTCGAAGACATCACGCTGATGGCTGAGGGCGATGTGCATTTGCGAGAAGGGCATAACTTGCGGGCGCAGATTCCCGCGATCGCGATCGCGGACGTGCAATCCCTCGCGGATCTGGAGTTGCCGATTGACGCGGCTGGCACTTTTCAGCTCAATGCTGAGGTGACAGGGGAGCTACTCGATCCGCAAATTTCTGGCCGGTTGAGCAACCAGGGGATCGTCCAAGTTGATCAAGTCGAGGTAGCGACCCTCACGTCCGACTTTCGCCTCAATCAAGACCGCTTTGACCTGACGGAACTGCGGGTGATACCCGTCGCGGGCGGTGTGATATTTGCCCAGGGTGAGGCAGATTTAACTAATTTGACCGATCCACAATTTCAGCTGACGGCTCAAGTCGATGTGCCGGTAGATGCCTATACCGAGCTGTACGGGGTGTCGCTGCCACCCGACGTTGTCGTGGGAAACTTGACCGCAGAGGCAGAGGGGTCGGGTAGTCTGACCTCACAAGCCGCTGTCGCTCAGTGGCAGCTTTCTGAGTCAACCTTTCCCGGTGGGGGGAGGCTGACCCTGGCCGACAATCAACTCGTGCTGGATGATACGCTGCTGCGCGTCGCCGAGGGCAGTGTCACGGCAGAGGCGATCGCCGACCTGACGACAGGCAACTGGCAAGCGACGGCGACAACGGCGCAAGTGCCCATCCAGCAATTTACCCCCCAGGCCCAAGGGTTGCTGACCGCTAACCTGGAGGCGGATGGCAATCTATACAACTTTGACCTGGCAACCATTCGGGCGGGGGGCGATGCGATCGTGGCTGACGCCTTAGTGCAGCCGATTCCTACCGCCGCGCCACTCTTGCCCCAGGGAGATTGGATTACTGAGTTTGAGTTTTTGGGCGATCGCATTGCCGTCAATCGGTTCACCGCGCCCAATGTGCAGGCAGACGGCACCATTGGCGTAGATTTCAATCAGCCGATGCCCATTGGGGCGCTGGCGTTAAATGTGGCCCTGCAAGACTATGACCTGCAACCCCTCAACAGTTTTGCCCCAGAGGCGGTGCGGGACTATGGGCAACTCCTGGGCCTCACTAGCTTCACCGGCCAGCTCACAGGCACCCTCGACAATCCGCAAGTGACAGGGAATGCGCGGTTGGTCGATTTGGCCGTCAATGATTTGCTCTTTGCGCCGCTCACTGGCCCCGTGGCGCTGTCATTAGCTCAGGGAGGCGAACTTGACCTCCGTAGCCAGGAGGGCGATCGCGTGGCTCTGGTGGTGGATTCTGACTTCTGGCCCAACGCCTTTGAGGTGCGCAATCAAGACTTCGTCGCCTTTGGCACCGGAGCCAATCGCCGCCTTGATGCCACCGTGCAAAACTTGGATCTAGAAAAATTTGCCGTGCAGCCCGCCCAAGACTACGGGTTTGGCATCGTCTCCGGCTTGGTAGATCTGCAGGTATCCGCCAACCTAGCCGACTTCCAAAATCCGATCGCCAGCGGCACCCTTAGCGTCAGCAATCCCGGCCTTGATCCTGTGGAAGCCGATTTATTTACCGCGGCGTTTCGCTATGCCGACAACACCGCTGCTCTGAGCCAGGGCGAATTGCTGTTCGATAACAGCCGCGTTTTGCTGGCGGGCAGCGCCATTCTGCAGCCGGAATTGGCCTACACCGGGCAATTGACCGTGGCCGAAGGCTATGTCGAAGATGTAGTCGCGATCGCCGAAACCATTGACCTGGAAGCTTTGCGGTTTGGGTTGCGGCGACAGGCTCCCATGGGTAGCGCCGCCGACCTACAAGTGCAATCGATTCGGTTGCCGATGGCCTCCTTTTTAGAGCAGTTAGAGGCGTTCATTGCCTACGAAGCCACGCGACCGGAGCCATCCACCACCGATCCGATGTTGGCCTTGCCGCCTTGGGATACCCTGATGGGGGAATTTGCGGGCGGACTCACGGTGGCTGGGCGATCGCTCGACTTAGACGGCCTCACCGCTGATTTCAACTTTCAGGGACAGAGCTGGGTGTGGGGACCGTACAGTCCCCCCAATCAGTTCGTCGTGAGCGGCAATGTGCAGCAATCCACCGTGACCCTCGACCCCGTCTCCGCCATTATTGAAGACACGGTGATCAACCTGGCGGGTAGCGGCAGTTTCGAGCGCTTACAAGGCCAACTCTTGGTAGATAATTTGCCCGTCGAGTTAGCCCAAGCTTTGTATCCGCTGCCCCTAGAGGTGACGGGGGATATCGATGTCACCACCGAGTTTGAGGGCAGTCTCGCGAATCCCCAAATTGCGGGGGAATTGCTGGTTGCCGAGCCGCAAGTGGGGCAGCAACCGTTAGAGCGAGTCGCTGCAACCTTTGGCTATCGCGATGCCGTGTTTGAGGTGGATGGCGTCGCCGCGATCGCTCCTGATGAGCAACCCCTGACCTTGCAGGGCGAGATTCCCTATGCGCTGCCCTTTATGACGGTGCAGCCGCCCACCGAAAACATCTCGCTGGTGGCGATCGTGCCGGACGACGCCTTTGACCTGATGAATGTGCTCACCGCTGAAGAAGTCCGCTGGGAGGGGGGCGAGGGCGAAATCCGCGTCCAGGTTGGCGGCACGGTGGTTGAGCCGATAGTGGTGGGAGCGGTCACCTTACGTGATGGCATCATCGGCAGCAAGGAATTGGGGCAACCGCTGACTGATCTCACAGGGCAGATAAATTTTGACCTCGAACAGGTCAGCATTCCCCAGTTGCAGGGTGAAATGGGGGATGGCACGTTAGCGATCAGCGGCCAGTTGCCGTTGTTGGCGTCGGGTGAGTCACTCTTAACCCTGGCGCAGGCCAAACAGCAATTCACCAAACCGCAGTCCACCGATGAGGCAGCGCCGCCCAGTGGCATCAGAATTGCGCTGGGAGAGTTGCCCCTCGACTATCGCGGTGTGGTCGACTTACGGGTCGATGGGCGAGTGGGCATTACTGGAGCGGTGCTAGAACCCACCATTGGCGGCAAAATTGAACTGGATGAGGGCTTTGTGCAAGCCAACCAATTGTTGCGGCAGTTGGGGGCGATCAATCTCCCCACCGTCGAAGAAGTAGAACAAATCAATCCCTATCGCGCCCAGTTCCTCGGCATCGATCCGTTGGCGGCAGGCACTAAGGCTGCCGCACCGAGCTTCTTAGACCAGGTATCGTTGCAAAATTTGGTGCTGGTGTTTCGCGATCGCCTCGTCATTGCCGGACAGCCGTTTTACAACCTCACAGCCGACGGCGGCATTCAGATTAACGGCACGCTCTCCGACCCGCGACCCGACGGCGAAATTGACCTCCGCACCGGCTGGATCAATCTATTCTCAACGCAGTTTTTGCTCGATTCCAATGCGCCCAACACCGTTGTGTTTACTCCGGAAGATGGCCTTGATCCTTATGTGGATGTGGCGCTGAGAACCCGGGTCCGGGAAACCAACGTCACCGAAATTCCAGCCTCTAACGACGGATTTGTCAGTTCCGAAATTAGCGACAATGACATTCGCTCAGTTGGTGAGGTGCAGTTTATTAACGTAGAAGCGATCGCTCAAGGCTATGTCAGCGATTTGAATGAAAGTCTGTCTCTGACCAGCAACCCCGCCCGGAGCCAAGAACAGTTGGTGGCCCTGCTGGGCAGCAACATTACGGGAGGCCTGGCTAATGCCACACTGACGCAGTTTGCCGGATTCTTAGGCGCCGGGGGCTTGGCGGGCTTTGGTAACGACCTGGCAAATGCACTCGGATTGCGCTCCTTTAGCGTCTTCCCCACCACCGATACCTCTGAAGAAAGCACCGCAGGCGTGGCGATTGGGGTCGAAGCGTCCTTTGCGATTGGTGACAGTATCGGCATCAGCGTGCTCGAAATTTTGAACAGCGGCAATCCGCCCCAGTTGGGACTGCAGTATCGCATTACCGATGAACTGCAACTGCGGGGCTCATCAAACCTCAACGACACCGAAATGCGCCTGGAATACCGCACCACCTTCTAGCCCAGTCGAGTGCGGAGCAGCGCGTTCCCAATGGCGGTGAGCGGTGACACGTCAACCTTTTGCGGTCAAGTTGATCGCTGAATATCGCTGGAAATCTGAGAAGTTGGTTTTCTTCTGGCCCCAAAGTTGCCTATCTTATTAACTGAAGAGTGGCAAAACAGTATGGAAAAGCAAGCAATTCGCGACCGGGTCGAGATGATTCGCAGCAAGCGAGAAGCCCTGGTCAAGCTTTTGGAACAGCCTGACATTGGTATGCTGCGCATTGACGTGAATCAAGCGCTGGAAGAGATGGATGATTTGATTGCCGAGTTCGATGAGATTTTCCCAGCGGCTGACACGAACGGATAACGTCGGGGCGATCGCTGCGTTGCGATCGCTCACCCCCCTGCGGCCATCCTGAACGCAGATTCATCCGACCTGCCCCCCTTGTCGTTTACACTTGTGAGTTCACTGTTTAATAAGCGTCCATGGCCAATACGTACACTGTTGAAATTAAGCACCAGGGCAAAGTAACCAGCATTCAAGTGCCTGAAGATACTCCCATTCTGACGGCGGCGAACGAAGCCGGGCTAGATCTACCGTTTTCCTGTAGTGCCGGGGTCTGCACCACCTGTGCCGCCCTCATTACTGAAGGATCTGTGGATCAAACCGACGGCATGGGGGTCGGGCCAGATTTGCAGGCTGAAGGCTATGCTTTGCTGTGTGTAGCCTTTCCTCGGTCGGACATTAAGCTGGAAACTGAAAAAGAGGATGTGGTTTACCAAAAGCAGTTTGGACAGCCTTCCTAAGCCTTTAATTACGGTCAGAACCGACCTCTCGGCTGTTTGCCGTTGAGCACCGCATTGATTGGGGCAGAGTTGGAGCTTGGATAATTCTGATCCCTCAGTTAGCGACGGATCGAGGCC
This sequence comes from Leptolyngbya iicbica LK, assembly GCF_004212215.1. NCBI lineage: Bacteria > Bacillati > Cyanobacteriota > Cyanophyceae > Leptolyngbyales > Leptolyngbyaceae > Leptolyngbya > Leptolyngbya iicbica. Next base: position 551,279 of record NZ_QVFV01000002.1, on the reverse strand, counting down.
GAAAACTCGTTTGACTTGGCACCGAGATCGCCGTCACGTCCTTGCAAAAGTTAAGTTTGGAGCATTGTTATGACCACTCACTTTATCGCTGCTGAAATTGATTTGACCGAAAATCCGGTGGAACTGCCCCAAAAAGTGGAAGCAGAATTGCAAAAGCGCGGGGAGCCCCTGCGATGGGCGATCGCTGAGGTAGACGAAACGCAAAAAACGGCCAAAGTCGAAGCCGTTGTCACCGAAAAGTAGTGGCTTAATTTTTTATGCTGCAACGGCCTTACACGGCAGTCCTCATTGTGCCGACCGGGGTGGGGGCCGCCATTGGTGGCTATGCGGGCGATGCGTTGCCGGTGGTGCGAGCGATCGCCCAAGTGGCCGACACCGTCATCACTCACCCTAATGTTTTGAACGGTGCCCAACTCTATTGGCCCCTGCCCAATGCGCTGTATGTTGAAGGCTACGGTCTTGATCAGTTTGCGGCGGGTCAGTGGGGACTGCGCCCCGTGCATCGCAACCGCATCGGCCTGCTGCTGGATTCCGAGATCGAGGAGTCTTTGCGCTGGCGACATGTGCAGGCCGCCGACGCCGCCCGTGCCACTTTAGGACTGGCGATGACGGACTATGTCGTAACTGACGCCCCGGTTAGGGTAACGCTGCAAACGGCTGACTCTGGCGCGACCTGGGGCACCATTGCCAATCCTGGCACGTTACTCCGAGCCGCCGAGCGGTTGGTGCAGCTAGGGGCCGAGGCGATCGCCGTGGTAGTCCGCTTTCCCGAAGAGGAAGACGCGATCGCGCTACAGAACTATCGCCAGGGGCAAGGGGTTGACCCCCTCGCGGGAGCTGAAGCCGTCATTAGCCACTTACTGGTGCGGCATTTGCAGATTCCCTGTGCCCATGCGCCAGCCCTGAGTCCGCTGCCGCTAGACCCGACGTTGTCGCCCAAGTCGGCGGCGGAAGAGCTGGGGCATACCTTCTTGCCCTGCGTGTTGGCCGGACTCAGCCGCGCGCCGCAGTTTGTGACATCGGGCGATCGCCCCATGGGCATCGTCAATCGCGACCAAGTCGATGCGGTGATTGCCCCGGCCACAGCCTTTGGCGGCAGTGGCGTGCTGAGTTTGAGTGGTACCGCTGCCCAGCTCATCGCCGTGGAAGAAAACACGACCACCCTCACCATTACCCCCGAAAAAGTGGGCGTCAACGCTCTACGGGTGCGCTCCTATTTGGAAGCGATCGGGGTAATGGCAGCCCACAAAGCAGGAATTGACGCGAGGGCGATCGCGCCCCATCTGCCCCAGATTCAGCCCGACGCTTCAACCTCGTTGCCCACGTCCTCATCGTCATCAATCCCTGTATCGCTTCCGCAAGATGCTCTCTTGGGCTAAGGTAGCTAGGGAAATCGATTCTTCATCCACCGACACCGCCAACTCATCATGACTGCTGACTCCCAGGACACGTCAACACCCACCTCTGATACGCCGACGACTGAAGCGGCATCAGCTACCGAAACCGCCGAAAAGGCTCCCAGCTTCGGATGGAATACTTACGCCGAGCGCATCAATGGTCGGTTTGCCATGATTGGCTTTGTGGCATTGCTGCTGCTGGAGCTGATTACTCGACAAGACTTTTTCACCTGGCTCGGATTCTGAGCCGCTGGATAACTGAGTTGAAGGAGCGATCACCCTGCTATCGACGGCTCAATGCGCTACGCCTCGAACTAATTCTGTGTTGCTCGATTCGTCATCAAGCTCTCACAGATTCGGTCCTGTATTCAGCTCCTGATGAGATTTCGGCTCAGGCAAAATTCTCCACTTGAAAATGGTCGCCATAACCGCGAATCACTTTCTTTTCTGGTAAGCGGTAGGTGAGCTGCTTGCTGGTGAGCTTACCTAAGCTGACGAGCGACTCTGCCATTTTGACGGCAGCAGCAACGGAATCGATAACGGGGACGCCGAGCCGCTCCTCCAACTGTTTTTCCAGCCCACTCATCCCGGCACAGCCGAGACAAATCGCTTCGGCGCCATCTTCTTCAATCGCTAACTTGCTAGCTGCCGCGAGGATTTCAACCGTATGGGCGCGATCGTTTTCGGTATCCAAAACGGATAGTGACGTGGTCCGGATGGAGGCACAGCGTTCTGTCATGCCCGCTTTCTGCACCGTTTTTTCGGCCATGTCCCGAGCTCGATGGAGCGTTGTTACGACACTCCATTTGGCGGCCAGCATGTTCGCCACATAGAGACTGGCTTCAGCAATGCCCACGACTGGTTTAGCCGTGATTTCCCGCGCCGCCTCAATGCCAGGGTCGCCCCAACAGGCCAGGATGAAAGCGTCCGAGTCCGCATCCAAAATAATCTGTTCCATCACACCCGGAATCGCCAAATATTCGTCATAAAAGCCTTCGATCGAAATCGGCCCGGCATTAGGAGTCACTGTAATGATTTCGGTATGGGGGAACTTCGCCGCTTGTGCCGAAGCGTCAATATTTTGCGTCATCGGCTCACAAGTGTTGCCGTTAATCACTTTGATGCGGCAGGTGGGAGTTACAGTCATGGGCAGTTCCCGAAAATCGAATATTGGCGTTTGGCAGTTTCTAATGTAATCGAGTCGCTAGCGGTTGACTGTCGCGGATTAACAAAAAGTCAGTGGCGCGATCGCACACATTTCCCAAGATGCCTAGAAGAATGTTACGCATTTACTCCAACTGGCCCAAATCGCGCCACTATGGTTAGCGTGCAAAATCATGAATGCGGCGGGCGATCGCAACTAGCTCGTCAGCGAAGGAGAAACATCCATGGGTAAAACCAAGAAAGCCACTGCTGCTACCGAAGTGAGCACGCTGCCGATCAACATCGGCATCGAGGAAAAGGATCGTCAGGCCATTGCCGACGGTCTATCTAACCTGCTCGCTGATACTTACACCCTTTACCTCAAGACCCACAACTTTCACTGGAACGTCACTGGTCCCATGTTCCAGACGTTGCATCTCATGTTTGAGCAGCAGTACAACGAACTCGCTCTCGCCGTTGATATGATTGCCGAACGCATTCGGGCCTTAGGCGTCGCGGCCCCGGGCACTTACAAAGCCTTTGGCAAACTTTCTTCCATTAAGGAAGAAGAAGGCGTGCCCAGCGCTGAAGACATGATCGCCCAACTGGTGGAAGGTCAGGAAGCCGTGGTACGCACCGCTCGTTCCATCTTTCCGGTGGTGGATAAAGCCAACGACGAACCGACGGCTGACTTACTAACCCAGCGCATGCAAGTACACGAAAAAACCGCGTGGATGCTCCGCAGTCTCCTGGCGAAATAATCCACGCAAGGTTGCCGCTAAGGTGCCGCTAACTGGGGGGAGGGTAACCACCCTCCCCATTGGCCACATCAGCGCAAACTATCAAGGGGCTGTGTACGTGTTTAGCGTTAGTTCGGAATAGCTGCACCCCTCCGATGGAGCTATCCCTTACACAAAAGTTGCTGTATCCCTTTTCAGCTAGTCAGTTTAGAGATCGGTTGTAGCCGTTTTCAGGACTGTAGAACCTCACCTAACCTCTCCTTGCCAAGGAGAGGAACCGTACGTGTTTAGCGTCTGTGTTCGGTTGTCATTCCTCCCAGCAGAGAAAAGGAGGCTTAAGGTAGTGACTATCGCGCTGATAGGATGACCGNNNCCCTGCCAACAACGAGGCGACTCGTTCATCGAACAAGTCGCCCAAGCCATGGTGCGGCAAAATCGCGCTGCTTAAATCGACGCTAAACACGTACCCAAGGAGAGGAACCGGAGCCCCGGTCAGATTTGAGGCAATTTTCTTCCCAGCCCATGAATAAACCTCTCCTTGAGAAGGAGAGGTGCCGCAGGCGGTGAGGTTTTAATCGCTCAACCGAAGTCTAGAAACCATTGCTGGCATAACTTTGAGCGACTTATGCCTAATGGATAGCTCCGATAGAGGGGTGCCCGGAGGGCGGGGTGGGTCAGATATCAGTCATGACTTGACTAACCCACCTCAACGCCCCTCCCCAGAGGGGATTCAATACCGGCGGAGCGCTTCACACTCAACATTTACGGGGCTGTAGCCCCTTGTGCTATGGCGCATGTGTGAGTAGTTGCGCCTAATTAAATGGTAACTGGGTGGTTGATTGCGACTCTGCTCAATCAGCGATGGTGCTGGCTTAGTCAGAAGTTGAGGGTTGAGCGGAGTCGAGACCTGTCTGCACAATAATTGTGCCCATCTATTTACAGGCAGGTCAGAATACTGGAAGACACACTGGACTATCTTACATATTGGCTCTGGCGTCTTTGACCGCCGCGTAGAAAAAGAGACCAACGAGAGGAACGGCAACTCCGACCAAGGCATAAGTCGGGCCAAAGCCCCAATCGGGGTCACCCGTGGACAGCTCAAAAATGGCCGCGACAGCAGAAATCGCCGCGAGGCTAGAGCACAGCAACAACAGACCGCTTTTGGGAGTCCACACAGTTAGATTCTCTCCTGAGAAAATTATTCCTTTTATGTAACCCAGGCCGTGCCCCCAGTGCAAGGCTTAGCCCGCGATCGCTTTTACATCCCCAGCGGAAAATCCATTTTTCTGCAATTCTTGGTTCAGAGCCAGCTGATTATCGACGCGATCAACAAACATGACGCCCGTCAGGTGATCCATCTCGTGCAAAATGCAGCGAGCTAAGAGGTCGGCGGCTTGCAGTTTCTGAGGTCGGCCATTTTCATCTTTGAAGCTGACCTCGATAGCGCTGGGGCGCACCACGTCCAGATACACACCGGGAATACTCAGGCAGCCCTCTTTGTCGGTACAGACTTCTTTGCTCGCCCGAATAATTTTGGGGTTCATCAAAATCAGCGGCGGCGCGGCAGCGTTTTCGGGGTCAATATCGACGACAATGAGCTGCTTATTCACCGCGACTTGGGGCGCTGCCAACCCAATGCCATCCGAGCTGTACATGGTCTTGAGCATGTCGTAGGCCAGGTCGCGCATACTGCTATCCACTTTGGCGACGCGCTTGGCCGGTTGACGTAGCACTTTGTCCCCCAGGGTGTGGATGTCGAGGGGAGGATGCTTGAGCTTCTTCTTTTCAACCGGGAGAGTAGCAGTCATAAAGCGATATATGTCGATAACGTCAATCAATCAAATGCAGTAGAAATCGCTGAGGGTGGGGTTATGAGAGCGATCGCAAGGCTGTGCTGAGAACTTCGCCGCCACTGGGGCAACTTTTCACCAATAGTTTGCAAGACCCCGTGAGTGAGATCAAGTCCAGCAAACCGTCTTGGCTCGAACCATTCGCCTGGAGCCGCCAATAAAAGTTTTACCTATTCAGTCAGCCTATTCCATCGTAGCAAGGTGTCCTGTCGTTGTTGCCGATCCTTGGGGAACTTTTAGTCCCGGCAAGAGGGTTCCGGTCTCAATTGTCTGGAGCACAGGGCGGCAGACGGCAAGGGATTCGCGCATGGTCACCACTTGGCCAATCACGGCGATCGCGGGAGCCGCAAAGCCAGTCGCCGTCATGTCGGCTTCGATGGTAGCTAGGGTGCCGACCAGTTCTGACTGCTCGGGGCGCGTCCCCCAGCGCACTAAGGCGATCGGGGTATCTGCGGCCAATCCCGCCGCCGTCAGAGACTGCACAATCTTGGGCAAGTTATGCACCCCCATATAAATGACGATGGTTTCTGATCCCTGGGCGATCGCTTGCCACTCCACTTCAGGCCGATATTTGCCAGCCGCCTCGTGCCCCGTCACAAAAGTCACGCTGGAGCTGAGTTGACGGTGAGTCACCGGAATGCCCGCATAGGCAGGCACCGCCACCCCTGCCGTAATCCCTGGCACGACTTCTACCGGAATGCCAGCTGCCACCAGGTCACTCATTTCTTCTCCGCCGCGCCCAAACACGAAAGGGTCGCCTCCCTTGAGACGCACCACCGTGGTGTGTTGTTGTGCCTGTTCAATCAGCAGTTCAGTAATTGCGGTCTGTGAGAGTGAGTGATACCCCCGCCGCTTACCCGCAGGCAGCAGCTTAGCTTGGGGATTGACCATCGCCAAAATCGGCGGACTCACCAAGGCGTCATAAACGACCACATCTGCCGTCTCTAGCAAAGCCTTGCCCTTTAGGGTAAACAACCCCGGATCGCCTGGCCCGGCACCCACTAAATAGACTTTGCCAGGTAAGCGATCGCCTTCATTCTGCTGAAATCGGTCGGTCATATTGCCGGATTCCTCTGGGGTGCCTGTATAGAGATGACAGTTTAATTATCAATATTAAGAGAATCTTAAGCGGTGACGCTATTGTCTGCTATCGATAACACCTCAGCGCCCCCGTTCATCGCTGTGACCGACGGCCACGCTGATTGAATAATGTCGGCAATGACAGCCCCCAATTCACTGTTAGTACCCAGCGGCGACAGCAACCTCAATGACAACTTGGGTAGATGCTCAGCAATTTGTTCAGTGCGGTGAGTGATGGCGTCGGTAATGCTGCCCGGAAACAGGAAAAAGGGTGCGATCGCAATATGCTGGTGGCCCCGTTGCATCAGGTGATAAACCTGCGTCTCTAGGTCGGGGGGAACCGTCCAAAACGCAATATCGGTGTCGAGCCCGCGTCCCAATTGCTGAATGGCACGATTACCCGCCGGGCGACGGCTGCCGTGGGCCAGCAAAAGACAGCGATCGGCCTTAGTTTTCGCAATCCGGGTCGCTATATGCTGCTTGAACTGTGGCCGACTACCCAAATAAGGTAGGCACTTGATCGAGACTCCAGAACGAAGTTGTTGTTGGGCACAGCCGATTTCGGCTGGCAGATCCTCTTTAACGTGAATGCCTGCTAGCAGAAACAGCGGCACAATCACCAGTTGTTGGATATCTAGCTGAGACAAACTGCGGGAAAATTGCACAATTTGCTCGGCTAGGGACTGTTCAGCGGCTTCTAAAGTGGCGGTGCCCACAATCGGAGATTCGGTATCAAGGTCTGCGGCTGGGGGGCGCGATCTCCAGGGGGCAGACTCAGGGCGAATGGTGATCTGGGTACTTTGATGACCACGGCTCAACTGTTGCCGAACTCCTTGAGCCAGCCGCGTCAGCCCTGCCTGATGACGAGGATCAGAGCTACCGTGAGAGACTAAAAGATAGGCCGTGCGCATGGGAGATACCCTAAAATTCAAATCTTTTGCTGAGGTCTGACAAACCGTTAAATGGCACAATGTTGCCGACAAAAACATCATGCTGCTGGCATTAGGTCAAACTTTCAAGTTGAGCCCTGCGCCTTTCAGCCCTTGAGACATTCTCGATATCTGTGGAAAGCGCCATAGCCCAGAGTTCAACCATGATGCTGTCATTGCTAGGGCTGTCAGCCGCTGTAATCGCCTAATACTAGTGAACAGTCTCGAGATCATTGCCTCACTGACCAAGTCACATCATGGGAAAGAAGTCTACAGTGGTTAATTTTTCAACATTATAGAAGGTCGAATTAGGCTAATGTAGCAAGCGCAGCAGTTAGCGAAGGATTTCGCGATCGCCTGATGACATTTCTGAAAGTCGTTGCTTGGTCTACCCTCTATTCTGCGCTTCCCTTTCTAAAATAGCCACGCCATAAGCCCCGTTCCCCGTCTCAACATGCCATCTCTGAGTTACAGAGACGGCAAATCTGCCATGACACTCGTAAAAAGTGTCTAGCCATGGCGGTGACGTCAGGCTTAACCCACTACGGTAAACACAGTTTGCAAGTTACCGAAACTGAAACGTGTCTCTCGAAACCGCGATCGCTCAAAAATCGTCTATGTCTACAGTCAGCCTGTCCCCTTCGCCTACTAGCCAGCACCCCCACCATCTATCGCAGTGCTCGCCTTGGCTGACGCCCATCGCCTATTTTCTGGGTGAAAAAATTGTGTTGCCTGGCTACTTTGGTCAGGTCGCCATTGTGGGTCAAGAGCACCTCCCACACCAAGGTCCGGTCATCCTTGCGCCGACCCACCGCGCTCGCTGGGACTCCATTGTGATTCCTTACGCCGCCGGACGCTCAGTCACGGGTCGCGACTTACACTTCATGGTCACATCTGACGAAGTCCAAGGACTACAGGGGTGGTTTATTCGCCGTTTAGGGGGCTTTGCGATTAATGTGCGATCGCCCAGTATTGCCAGCCTGCGCCACGGCATTGAACTCTTGCAGCACGAGCAAATGATGGTCATCTATCCCGAAGGGGGCATTTTTCGCGATCGTCAAGTACACCGCCTCAAGCCCGGTCTGGCCCGCATCGCTCTACAAGCCGAAGCCCAGACCCATGAGTTAGGCGTCAAAATCATTCCTGTCAGCTTGTACTATGACCCTGCCGTACCGCGCTGGCGGGGCCATGTCGAAGTCGCTTTTGGTCCCCCCTTGTCTGTGGACACCTATCTACCCACTCAAGAAAACCGAGCCCTGACCGCAGAAGAAGTTAAATCCAGTGCCCGTTATTTGATCGAAGATTTAGCCCATAACCTGACTGATTTATCGACAACGCAACAGCAGCGGATCGAAACAAACCTTTAGGCTCGGCTCGCCCAGCAGATAAGGAGTATGGGGACTCCCCAAGACATGACCCCTGACTCAGCCCTGCTTTACCGCACATTTCCGCTTGCTGACTGAGCCAGATTTCACGCTCCATTGTGCGATCGCAAAAGACGCGGGTAAGTCTAAAGCCCTTCCCTAACAGTACTGCCAAGCCTCTCCATCCCAAGTACTGCCAGGTTGCGGCAGTACTCTTTCTGGGCGAAAGCCGAGGAAGAGGCGGTGCTGCAGGATCAGGTGCAGAGGCAAATTTCCCCAGCGGTGGTTACTCAAACGCACTCAAATTTCCGTCCGATGAGCTTCGGAAAGGAGTTGCGAGAAACCTGACTGCTCGGAGCTCTAGCACATCATCGCCCGATGAGTTGTTTAATTAAAGGCTAGCCACAGCAGAGGACACGCTTGGACGCTTCGTTGAATCATTGACGCCTCAGACACCGTTCAGACCAATAGCCTCCCAGGCCGACACTGCCATCGGACAGGAAATCAGACATCGGAGAAGTGGCAGCGTGAATCTATTATCGATTTTTATCAATGAGGATTGAATTATAAATTGGCTGGAGTCAATAAACCTCTAGACGAAGGCACCGAAGAGCCTTTACACTAGCTAATGCATAGACTTATTTCAATCTAGTTGGCGCTGCCATAGATGTGCTCTGGTGCCTTCACATGCGCTTTGTCCAAGCTGTTCTCAGCGAGGGCAGGGAGTTGTGTTCTCTGAAATAGATTGCCATAGGTCTGGTTAATTACCCGCTGACATCACATCGAGACCGTCCATGATTACCGAAACGAGTTGGCTGATTCCGGTATATCCCCTGATTGGGACGCTGCTAACGATTCCTTGGTCGCCCGCATTTATCCGGCGCACTGGCCCCCGTCCGGCTGGCTACGTCAATATTTTGATGACATTTTTGGCCTTTACCCATAGCATTTGGGCCTTTGTGGCGCTGTGGGGTAACTCTAACGACCAGTTTTTCTTTGTGCCGTGGCTGAATGTTGCCGATTTCAACCTCATCATTCCGCTAGAGGTGTCGGCCATTACCATTGGCGCCTGCATCCTTATTACTGGACTAAACCTGCTGGCGCAAATTTATGCCGTAGGGTACCTGGAAATGGACTGGGGCTGGGGGCGCTTCTTCGCTTTCATGGCTTTCTTCGAAGCGGGGATGTGTGCACTGGTATTGTGTAATTCTCTTTTCTTTTCCTATTTCTTGCTGGAAATTTTGACCCTGGGCACCTACTTACTGGTGGGTTTTTGGTACAACCAGTCGTTGGTGGTAACCGGGGCACGGGACGCCTTTTTGACCAAGCGCGTCGGCGACCTGATTTTGCTGATGGGGGTACTGGCGATTTATCCTTTGGCACACACCTGGGATTTTCGTGAACTCGCCGCCTGGGCGCAAACCGCCGAGGTTGATCCGACGGTCATGGCTTTGGTGGGCGTGGGCCTAATTGCTGGGCCGATGAGCAAGTGTGCTCAATTCCCGCTGCATTTGTGGCTAGACGAGGCCATGGAAGGACCGTTACCCAGCACCATTTTGCGGAACGCGGTGGTGGTGGCGACTGGCGCGTGGATTCTCTTTAAGCTGGCTCCGGTATTAGCGCTATCGCCGATAGTGTTGGCGGTGACGGCAGCGATCGGCTCGATTACGGCTTTGGGTGGCGCATTGATTGCCGTCGCCCAAATCGACCTCAAGCGGGTGTTGTCGTACCTGGCGAGCACTTATATGGGTTTAGTGTTTATTGCTGTGGGTGCTCAGCAGCCAGAAGCCGCTTTGCTGTTGGTGCTGACCTATGCCCTAGCGATGGCGGTGCTGGTGATGGGCGCAGGCTCCATTATTTTGGGTGTCATCACTCAAGATGTGACTCAGATGGGCGGTCTGTGGGGACGTCGCCCCATGACTGGGTTGGCCTTTTTGGTCGGCGCGTTTGGGTTGGTGGCCTTGCCGCCGCTGGGTGGTTTTTGGTCAATGCTGGAGCTAGTCACCGGGCTGTGGGAAAGCCAACAACTTGTGCTGGTGGCGATCGTCCTCGCTGTGAACTGGATTGTGGCATTTGGTCTGGCGCGAGCATTTGGGCTGATTTTTGCTGGCCCTGTCAATCAGATGACCATTCGCTCGCCTGAGCCCATTTGGCTGATGGTGGTGCCCATGATGATTGCTGTGGGCTTTACCCTACATTTCCCGCTGATTCTCAGTACGTTAGGGCTGTTACCTGACTGGGGCACGCTGAATAAAGACATGGGAGTAGCGCTAATTTGGTCGAGCCTTTTGGGCTTTGCCGTTGGGGCGGTGCTGTATGTGGGACGTCGCGTTGAGTCGCCTGAAAAGTTGGTGCCGGCTCCGGTCCAAAACTTGCTCGCTTTTGACTTTTACACACCCCGTCTCTATCGCTCCAGCGTGGTATTAGGAGTGGATTTACTGTCGCGACTCACTGATTGGCTCGATCGCTACTTGGTCGATGGCTTCGTGAATTTCGTTGGCTTAGCGTCGGTCTTTAGCGGCGAAGCGCTGAAATACAACAACAGTGGTCGCCTCCAGTTCTACGCGCTGACGATTACCTTCTGTGTGGCAGTCATCAGCATCATTATGAGCTGGCAGTATTTACCGGGCATTTTTACGGCAGTTTTTGCGACGCCCTAGACCGGGGTTCGCTGCTCTGAGCGGACTTGATGCATTCCGACGTTTCTCCTGTTTTGCGCACGTTTACTGACCTAAAACCATGCTGAGTGTTTTAATCTGGCTTCCCATTATCGGCGCGTTGCCCATTGCGCTATTGCCGCAAGTCACGGGCAAGCAAGCGCGATCGCTAGCGTTAGCGATCGCGGGCTTCAGCGTCCTCTGGACAATCTGGCTGTTCACGCAATTTGACCTGAGCAATCCCGGCTTCCAGTTTCGTGAATTCTTCCCCTGGCTACCGCTGTTAGGGCTGAACTATGACCTGGGTTTGGATGGCCTGTCTTTATTGATGGTGGCGTTGAATTCCCTCATCACCTGGATGGCGCTGTGGAGTTGTTCCAGTGAAATTGATCGCCCCAAGCTGTTTTATGCCCTGATGCTGTTGGTCAGTGGCGGCGTGGCCGGGGCCTTTTTGGCGCAAAACTTGCTGCTCTTTTTCCTCTTGTATGAAATAGAGCTGGTGCCGCTCTATTTATTAGTGGCGATTTGGGGCGGTGAAAAGCGCAACTATGCCGCGACCAAGTTTTTGCTCTATACCGCCGTGTCGGGAGCACTCATGTTGGCGGCCTTTTTGGCGACGGTGTGGCTGACCGAGCATACGGACTTTGCTTACACCCCCGCTTTGGGCGAAACACTCCCGCTGGCAGGTCAGATTATCTTGTTGGTGATGTTGCTCGTTGCCTTTGGCATCAAGATTCCCCTGGTGCCTTTTCATACCTGGCTGCCGGATACTTACGTGGCAGCTTCCACTCCCGTCGCGATGATTTTGGGCGGGGTGCTGGCTAAGCTTGGCACCTATGGCCTGTTCCGCTTTGGGTTGGGCATGTTCCCCGATGCGTGGTCGGTGGTGGCCCCTTATTTGGCAGTGTGGGCGGCAATTAGTGTGCTGTATGGGGCAATTACCGCGATCGCGCAAAAAGACATCAAGCGCATGGTGGCTTACAGTTCCATCGGCCACATGGGCTACGTTCTCCTGGGCGGTGCGGCCATGACCGATTTGGCCCTCACCGGGGCAGTCAGCCAAATGGTTTCCCACGGGTTGATTTTGGCGATTCTCTTTCACCTGGTGGGGGTGGTGGAAGCCAAGGTGGGCACCCGCGAGCTAGACGTGCTCAATGGTCTGATGAATCCGATTCGGGGCTTACCCATGACCAGCGCCATGTTGGTGTTGGGCGGCATGGCCAGCGCGGGCATTCCCGGTCTTGTGGGTTTTGTGACGGAATTCCTCGTATTCCAGGGCAGCTATGCCACTTATCCCCTGCAAACGTTGCTGTGTGTGATTGGCACAGGTTTAACAGCGGTCTATTTCGTCATCCTGCTGAACCGCACCTGTTTCGGCAAGCTGGATAACGACATTGCCTACTTCCCCAAAGTGACTTTTATCGAGCGCTTTCCCGCCTGGATCTTGGCTTCGCTGATTCTCTTTTTGGGACTACAGCCGAACTGGTTAGTGCGTTGGAGCGAATCGACCGCCTCTACTTTAGTGGCGACCTTGCCGCCAACAACGCCCGAGTTGCAGACCCCGGCGCTGCCGTTGGTGGCGGAGTTAACCCGTGCCCCCCAGGTGTTGGATTAATTCTGCGCTGAGTTGGGGGCTGGGGAAACCGCTTTACAGCAAGTCTTCAAGTCCCTCTGGCACTAATAGGATGCCCTGCTCTTGTAACTCTTGGGGCGATCGCCAGTAGGCTTCAAACTGCCGTTTGCCTTCGGTGATGGTCAAGCTCTCTCGCTGATACAGACTCTCGTCGACAAAGCGACCGCTGTAGACGAACACCATCTCGTGACCGGGTTCTCCCTCGTAGACGTAAATCGATTCCATGATGCCTAGCAACTCGACATCGGTAATCTCTGCGCCTAACTCCTCGCGGATTTCGCGTACTACCGCCTCGCGGCTATGTTCACCAAATTCGATGCCGCCCCCCAGCGGTCGCCCAAAGCGAATGCCTTTGACCGTATCGACCCCTTCGTGCAGCAATAGGCGATCGCCCTGGCGCAGCACACAGATGGCCAGCGATCGAATGCGTTTTTTCTTCCCCATGTCTCTGCCTGAAATATGACCGTCCCCATCATCGCCAACAACGGCCAGAATGGCGATTCATCCCCATGCCATGTGTAGGGGCGAGGCATTTTGGTTGTTATGTTTTGGATTTATAAATCACGTGATTCACAAAATGCCTCGCCCCTACGACACCTAACCCTTTTACCGATTACCCAGCGACAACCATGACCACTACCCTCACGCAAAAACCCGGCATTATTCCCCCATCCAATCACCCCCATGCGGATGTGATTCACCGACTAGAGGCAGGCGGCTCGATGCTGCCCGACACGCCAGAAAACCTGATGCAAATCATCGGCATTTACAAGGCGTACGCCGTGCCGATGGACTTTTACTGGCGGGATTTGCTCTACATTGCCGAGCGAGTCTTCCTCGATCCGCTCCCGGCATTCAAATACTTCTTGCCCAAGGAATATTTGGATCTGCACAACCACTACGCGGGTGACACCGCCGATTTGCGCATCTGGCGCGGTGAGGCGACGGCTCATCCCGAACTGCTGGAGTTTATGGAAAAAGGGGAAATGAAGCGCAAGCTTCCCAAACTCTTCCATCACCTCTGGCACGATCGCGTCAACATGGAATTTGCCGAAGCCTGCATGAAGGCGATGCTGTGGCACCAGGACATGGGCGGCCGCTACAACGACTACCTCTATACCGATGAATACAAGGCGAACTGCGATCTCGCTATCAAAGCCTACTTCAAGCGCAATCCGCTGATGCTGGGGCTGCACAAGCTGTTCCCCGAGATGTTCTACGAAAAATGTCGGGAACTGTCCTACTACTCCAACCTGGGCCTGTTTTGGGAAGTCATGGCCCCCGTCTTCTTCGAAATGAGCGACATCTATGACGAAGGCGGCTTTAAGGGCGTGCCCGATGCCATGGACTTTTTGGTGAATGGCATTTTTGCTGTCGCGGGTCGCCCCATCTATCACCATGTCTACATCGGCGATGAATGCTTCGAGTTGATTCCCAAATCGAAGGGCTTTACCTGGCTATACGAAGCGGCCCTCCCCTATGTAGAGTCAGTTTTCTATCGCACGGCACCCTTCCGGGGGACGAAATCCTACAATGCCCAGGCGGGCCAAGTTCCGGCCGATCAGAATGATTTCCACTACGGCATCCTGTACGCCGATGTCTTCCCCGTAGGCAGTGCGGGCATTCCCCCGACGCTGCTGATGCAAGACATGCTCCACTTTTTGCCCCCTTACCTGCTGGAGTATTACCAGCAATACTGCCGGGGCGAAGACGACATGCTGATTCAGTTGGGCATAACCTTCCAGCGATCGATGTACAACGTCACCTCGGCGGTGATTCAAGCGCTGAGGACGGCGCTCTTGTATCCGCTGGATGATCCAAATCCCCGCCACCGCATGGCCAATCGGCAGTTCTTTGAAGCGCAAATGGACCGCTTTTTGCGTCCCGAAGCGCGACTCCGCGATATCCAAAGTCAGGATTATCGCTAGGGCTGAGGGGCCGATCGCTGTTCAAAAACGTTTTTTGGTTGCGTTCACTTTTGAATCTGTTTCACTACGGTTTTAGGAAGTTGCGATGAGACGCTTATTAGACCGATTGGATCCCTTTTTTGCCGCGAGTGCGATCGCGATCGCGGGCCTGACCGTCATGTCCCAAGTGCCCTATCCGCTCATCCCCGTCCATCTGCCCGACATCCACGTCGCCTGGCTCGAAGGCCCTGCCCTCGAGTTGGACTAGGCCAGCCTGGGCCTCACACGCGGATGTCATGCTCTCGGGGACTGGGAGGCGATCGCGTCTCCCGCATGTTCCATTCTCGTTCACCTTTGCTCTCCCAGCAGGAGTTAAACCCATGCCCACTATTGTCGATATCGCCGTGAATACTGAAGGCTTTTCTACCTTGGTCGCTGCTGTGCAAGCTGCTGGCCTGGTGGAAGTCTTACAAAGTGACGGCCCGTTTACGGTTTTTGCCCCCAACGACGACGCCTTTGCCAAGCTGCCCCCTGGCACCGTGCAGACCCTCGTGCAAAATCCTCCGCAACTAGCGCGGATTCTGACCTTTCACGTGGCGGCAGGCAAACACACCAAAGACGAGCTGATCAAAATGGGCCAAATTGACTCCGTCGAAGGGGCACCCATTCCTATTGATGGCACTGAAGGGTTTGAGGTGAAGAATGCCACGGTGCTTGCTGCCGATATTGAGGCCGACAACGGTATCATTCATGTCCTCGACAACGTGATTTTGATGGGATGATCGGCACCGTCTGATGGGAAAAGCCGGGCAATGGCGCATCAGTCAATGGCAACCATAAAAAGTTTAATGCTTCTAAACTTGCCAAATCCAAGCATTTTTGTTGAAATAACACATAGACAAGGCTATATCCCTAGCCAAAGTGTCATAGAAAAGCATAAATACTCTTTTGGGTGTGATTGCTTGAAAACGCGCTAGAAACTGGGATCTGGCTGAAGTCGTTATCTCCTTAAAAACTCCTGTATCTCCGTGGGTAGGGCACTGTCCTACCCACTTTTTGTTGATAGAGCATGAGCGATCGCGCTCTATGTCTAGTTAGCCTCAGCCCAACGGCGAGAGTGTTGAGCGTTTTACCCAACCCCTGTTGATTAGACTGATGCCGCCAGTTCACTCATGCAGTCACGACTGTTGCCGGGTCATGACTCGCTGATAATAAAACCAGATGTGTGACAGCCTGATGACTGTCGTAGGTGCAAGGAGATGCTGCCGTGGATGGGATTCGGGAATTGGTGATTGATAATCCCCTAATGGCCTTCACCACGTTATTGATGGTGAGCCTCACTTTGCCACCATTGTTTGAGCGGGTGCGGTTGCCAGGGTTGGTGGGGCTGTTGTTGGCGGGGGTATTGCTGGGCCCCAGCGGATTGGGTTTGCTCGATCCGGCAGGCGAAATTGAGAAGCTCTTTGCTGATATTGGCAAGGTTTATCTCATGTTCGTCGCAGCGCTAGAAATTGACCTGAGGGAATTTAGCCGCAACCGCGATCGCGCGATGACCTTTGGGGGGCTGACTTTTGCCATTCCCTTAATCGGCGGCATTTTGTTGGGCCGTTGGACGGGCTTTGGCTGGGTTTCGGCGGTGCTCATCGGTTCGCTCATGGCGTCTCACACTCTGCTGGCGTACCCCATCGTCATGCGGCTGGGGGTCACCCGCGACGAGTCCGTCACCGTCACCGTCGGCGCGACGATTTTTACCGATATTGCGGCTTTGCTGGTGTTGGCGGTATGCGTATCGCTGCAGGGGGGCGACTTTTCGCCTTGGTCATTAACGCTGCAACTGGTGGGCTTGGGGGCTTACGCCGCCGCCGTGCTGTTTGGGCTGGACTGGGCCGGTCGGCTGTATTTTCGCCGTACCGGGAGTGAACAGGGCAACCAATTTTTGTTCGTCCTGCTGGCGGTATTTTTGGCCGCCGTCGGGGCGCAGATGGTCAACGTCGATAAAGTCGTCGGGGCGTTTCTCGCAGGCTTAGCTGTCAACGGTGTGGTGGGCGATGGCCCCGTGAAAGAAAAGGTGGAATTTTTTGGCAGTGTGCTCTTCATCCCCTTCTTTTTCGTCTGCATGGGGCTGCTGCTCGATGTCCCGGTATTTCTAGAAGCGCTGACCGATCGCCTCGGGTTGACTGTCGGCATTGTGCTGACGCTGATACTGACCAAGTTTTTGGCGGCAGCGATCGCGGGCCTCTGGTTTCGCTATAGCCGCATCCAAATCTTAACCATGTGGTCCCTGTCTCTGCCCCAGGTAGCAGCCACATTGGCCGCCGCGCTTGTGGGCTTGCAGGTGGGGCTGATTACCGCGCCCGTGTTTAATGCGGTGATTGTGCTGATGCTGGTCACGTCTCTGTTGGGTTCCACGACCACCAGTCGCTTTGCCAGCCAATTGCCGCTGCCCGCTGGGCCACTCGTCGCCGAAGACAGCCTGGCCGATGACTGGCTCACCACCGAAGGAACACCGCAAAAGCCGTTTGTCGTGGTCGTGCCGCTATCGAATCCCGCCACGCAGCGCTATTTGATTGAGATGGCCTCCTTCATCGCTCGCCATGAAAAAGGGTATATCGTGCCGCTGGCGATCGCCCCAGCCCATGCCCATATGGATGACCCGAAATTGCTCATGGCCTTGAACCACCACCAAAAACTCTTAGACGCCGCCCAAGCCATTAGTGAAGCCGTCGGCACCGAAGCCCGGCCCCAAATCCGCATTGACGACGATCTGGCCGACGGCATTAGCCGTACGGCCCGCGAACACCATGCCCAGTTGGTGGTGATGGGCCGCAGCCAAACCGAGGGATTACGCGCTCGCCTGCTGGGCAGCATTATCGACAATGTATTTTGGGCCTCGCACTGCCCGGTGGCGGTGACCCGGTTAAAGAAAGCGCCCATTGACTTGAAACGGATCCTGATTCCCGTCAAGATCATGACTCCGCAAACGATTCACACCATCCGGTTTGGACAGGTGTTTGCGGCTACTCACGAGGCTTCCATTACGCTGCTACACGTCAGCGATCGCACCCATTCCGCTGACGACCTGCAACACTTCAAAGACCAATTGCACGCCGTGATGGCTGAGGGCGATCCGGTCGAGTACGGCATCAAATGCATCCGCCACGATGATCCGGCTACGGTCATTTTGACCGCCGCCCGCCATGTCGATCTCGTAATTTTGCGATCGATGCGACGGCGCACGGCGGCGGGTTTAGCCGTCAGCGATGTCACCCATCGGGTCATGGATGACATTCCCTGCTCCGTCGTCCTCTTTGGCGAACCCCATTCCTAGTAGGGCGCATGAGCGCAGCGCAATGCTCATTCATGGCAGCCCCGCCAAACTCTATGCGGTGTATGCAAAATTGTTCAGCCAGACTGACCGACTTTCCCCGTTGGGGTGACCGCCAACCCTTTAAGATGAAGGGATAAGCGACTTAATCAAGCGATATTCCTGCTGCTTTAACAGAACCCATCATTATGACTTTGGATGTCCCCTCCATTCTGCAAGTGCTGCGCCCGGTGCAAGACCCCGAACTCCAAAAGAGTCTGGTCGAGCTGAACATGATCCGCAATGTGGCGGTCAACGACGGCGACGTGAGTTTCACTCTAGTGCTCACCACCCCCGCCTGCCCCTTGCGCGAGTTCATTGTTGAAGACTGCGAAAAAGCGGTGCGCACCTTACCTGGCGTGAAGTCGGTGAATGTGGAGGTCACCGCCGAAACCCCCCAGCAAAAATCCTTGCCCGATCGCCAAGGCATCGAGGGGGTCAAAAATATCATCGCGGTCTCCAGCGGCAAGGGCGGTGTGGGCAAAAGCACCGTCGCGGTGAACCTGGCCGTCGCGCTCGCTCAGGTTGGGGCCAAAGTGGGCCTGATCGACGCGGATATCTATGGCCCCAACGCCCCGACCATGTTGGGCCTCGAAAGCGCCAACGTGGTGGTGCAGCAAGGGGCGCAGGGCGAAGTGCTGGAACCCGCCTTTAACCACGGCGTCAAGATGGTGTCCATGGGCTTTTTGATCGATCGCGACCAGCCCGTGATCTGGCGTGGCCCCATGTTGAATGGTGTCATTCGCCAGTTTCTGTATCAGGTCACCTGGGGCGAACTCGATTATCTCGTGGTGGATCTGCCACCGGGCACCGGCGATGCCCAACTGACCCTGGCCCAAGCTGTCCCCATGGCGGGTGCAGTGATTGTCACCACACCGCAAAATGTGGCTTTATCCGATGCCCGACGCGGCTTAAAGATGTTCCAACAGCTCAAAGTGCCCGTAATTGGCATTGTGGAAAATATGAGCTATTTCATTCCGCCAGACATGCCCGACAAGCAATACGACATCTTTGGCTCCGGCGGCGGCGAAAAAGCGGCTCAAGAACTGGGAGTGCCGCTGATTGGCTGTGTGCCCCTGGAAATGGACGTGCGGGAAGGGGGCGATCGCGGCATCCCCATTGTGGTGCAGTCGCCGGAAAGCGCCTCGGCCAAGGCACTCGTTGAGATTGCCAAGTCCGTTGCGGGCAAAGTCTCCGTCGCCGCGCTAGCCTCCTAACGGACGGCTTCACGATACCCGCTTGCCGGAATACGAAGAACGTCATCCAGCTTCAGGCGTAGCGTTTCAACGTTTGGAGAAACCTCACCGCCTGCGGCACCTCTCCTTGCCAAGGAGAGGTTTATCGACACGCTGGCTTTGGGCTTCACCGATAGCTGTTTTGGGCTCCGGTTCCTCTCCTTGCCAAGGAGAGGTTAGGTGAGGTTGGCCCAGTCAAACCTAGTTTGACCATGACGATTTAAGTCTCTGACCCGAGCAGTTCGGTGGGCGCTTCCCCAAACAAGCGATCGGTGAATTTGACATACCAGGCCGCTGCCTGCACCTGAATGATGTAAGCCATGGCGATGATAATGGCGATTTCCGACCCGGCTTCTTTGCCAAAGGCGGTCATGGCGATCGCCAACGCAATAGACAGGTTACGCATGACCGTGCCGTACACCAGCGCGATCGCATCCCCCCGATTGAAGGCCAGTTTGCCCACCACCGTACTCAGCACAAAGTTGATGGTGTAGAGAATCGCCAACGGCACCAGGAACGACAACAACATCATGGGGTTCGACAAAATGTCTTTGGCCTTCAGCGCCATGGCGACAAAGACAATCCCCAACACGCCCAGGGTGGAAAACGCGGGAAACTTGTGCTTCAAATTTTTGTTGTACTTGGCCTGACCGACCTGAGCAATCAACACCATCCGCGTCACCACGCCCAAAATTAACGGCAAGAAGACGATAATCACAATTTGCTTAAACACCTCGGCCATGGGGATCTCGACCACCGTCCCCATCAGCCACTTGGCATAAAACGGCGTCGCCAGGGAGCCCAAAATCAGGCCAATCACCGTCATTTTGACGGCAGCGCTGATATTGCCCTTGGCAAAGCCCGTCCAAGAAATGGTCATGCCGCTGGTAGGCAAGAGCGAGGCCAATAGCAAGCCCAACGCCACTAGGGGGCGATCGCTAAAGAAAAGCTGGGCCAACCCAAACGCCACAAAGGGAATCACCGCAAAGTTAATGAACTGTGTGACCAGTTGCACCTTGGTATCGCCCCCCGAAAAGACCTTCTGCACCTGCAGGTTAATCATCATCGGATAAACCATCAAAAAGGTGAGGGGAATGATGGTGGCCTTGAGAAACGCTGGGTTCGCGATCGCGCCAAACACCAAACCCGCCACCATAAATATTGGAATTGACCAGACCAAATTCTTCTTTAGCCAGGCAATGACAGTCCACATACGCTTTCATCCTTGCGTGCAAATTAATCAAGATGCCAACTGCTTGTCTGCATCGACTCTCCTCATCCCAGCCCCGACGACACGAGGACATTCAGAAACGGCACGACCCGCTTCACCAGGGCGTAGCATTGAGCCTGCGATTCACCGATAGGAAACTTAATCGAGACCATTGACAAACATTCATGCGGCACTATTATGAATGTATAACTGATTAGTTGTAAAGCGTTTTAGTAAAATCCCTGTTTTTGAGTAGTTGTGGGCGGGCAATCGGTTGCTAGCTCGGCCATTGGCCTCAACAGGGAGCATCAGAGCATTCCAGTCATTGTTTAGCAGAGGTAATTTTCATGGCCCATGTGGTGGTAGTCGGCGCGGGCTTAGGGGGCTTGTCAACGGCCTATGAGCTGCAACATCTGTTGTCTAAGGGCAAGCACACAGTCACGCTGATCTCGGATAAAGATCAGTTCACGTTCACGCCGGGGTTGATTGCGGTCATGTTTGGCCACAAGTCCCTGTCAGATGTGCAGTTGGACTTGCACGAAATCGTGCCACCCAAAGGCATTCGCTTCGTGCACGGTAAAGCGACCCATCTCGATCCGCAGCAGCAAGCCATCACTGCGGGGGACCAAACCCTCGATTACGACTATTTGGTCATCGCCACTGGGCCACAATTGGCCACTGACTTAGTGCCAGGACTGGGGCCAGAGACGGGGTATACCCACTCCGTCTGCAATCCGCACCATGTGGAAGAGGCCAAGGCCGCTTGGGAAGCGCTATTAGAAAATCCTGGGCCAGTCGTGGTTGGTGCCGCACCGGGGGCGGGCTGTTTTGGGCCACTGTATGAGTTTGCGCTGACCGTTGATCATGAGCTGCGGAAGCGGAATTTGCGCGATCGCGTCCCGATCACAATTGTCACGCCGGAACCTTACATCGGTCATTTGGGAGTGCGCGATGTCCACAACGCCCACACCGTCATCGCCAAGCTGCTGGCCGAAAAGGATATTCAATTTGTCGAAAATGCGGCGATCGCCCGAGTGGAACCAGCAACGATGATTTTGGCTGATGGTCAACGCCTGCCCTTCCAGTTTTCTATGGTGTTGCCCGCGTTTTATGGCGCGCAGTTTTTGCGCGATGTCCCGGGCTTGACCAACGACAAAGGCTTTGTGCCCATGCTGCCCACTCAACAGCATCCTGACTTTGCCAATATCTATTCGTTAGGGGTCGCTTCGCACTTGGCCCAACCCGACGTCACATCAGTGCCCATTGGTCTGCCCAAGAGTGGCGAAATGGCGGAAGGCATGGGCATGGCAGTGGCGCACAATATTGCCCGCGAATTAGGGGTGATTAAATCCGCTCCGGTGAAAGCCACCCTCGGTGCGGTGTGCTTTGCAGAATTTGGCCATGATGGCCTGGTCTTTATGGCGAATCCTGTGCTGCCGGATCCGGCGACCGGGCATTACGATCGCTCTTTCACCCTGCGCGGGCGGTGGGTGCCCTGGGCCAAACAAGCCTTTGAGATTTATTACTTAGCCAAAATGCGCTTTGGGTCTGCCGTCCCCTGGTTCGAGCGGCTGGGCCTGAAAACGTTGTTTGGCATTTCGCTGATCAAAAAGACGGTGCCTAATCAGCCGACCGATCCCCCTCAAGAAAACGCCGTCCTGTCGCACTAAATTGCCTGTATGCCAGAGACCCACCAACCGCTTTCTCATCACGGGTCTCAGGCCGTTGAACATCATCTGGAGAACACCATGTTGCATCGTCTTTATCTGTGGAGCTTTGCCGCGCTGTTGATTGTGGGCGGCTGGTTAGCGGCTGCCCCAGTCGTGATCGCTGCCCCTCCACCCGCTGATTTGGGCCGCGCCGTGCAAGAAATTGAAAATCTCGACGCCCTGCGATCGGGCTTAGCCTCCACCCTGGAAGGCAGTGACACCATGCCAACGGGCGAGACCTTCAAGCAAGTGTGTAAACCGGTGGGTATGCGGGCCAAGCAACTGAGCCAGGAAAATGGCTGGCAAGTGAAGCAAATTGCCACCAAGTATCGCAATCCGGCCCATGCCCCTGACAGCGACCAGGCTCGTGCCGCCTTAGCCCGATTTGCGGATAATCCTGACGTGATGGGCTTTTGGGATCGCGAAACGATGGATGGTCAAGCGGGCTTGCGCTACTACCGGCGTATTAATGTCGAAGCCAGTTGCCTCGCCTGCCATGGGGCCAAGGGCGATCGCCCCGACTTTGTGAAAGCCAAATACCCCGACGACAAAGCCTTCGACTTTAACGTGGGTGACCTGCGGGGCATGTATGCCGTCTTTGTGCCCGATGAGGTGAAAGCGGCGATCGAAACTGCTGTGCAATAAATTTAGAGAAAGTTTGATGTTGTTATCCCAATTGCAGCCATCCCATGCGGTGGGCCGATGGCTGATGGCGATCGCGCTCCCCCTCCTTCTGAGCCTGACGCTGTTTGTCCCTGCCGCCCACGCCGCCATTCGCACCATTGACGAAGGACCCGGACAAGTCCTCTATCAAACTCGCACCACTCTGCGGGATGAGGCGAATCAACGCTGGCAAGCGATCGCTTTCAAACGTCACAAAGCTGACGGTTCTGAAATCTTAGGACTGCGGCTCGTCGGCTTTCCCGGTGTAGCGGATATTGATCGCTCACAGCCCTTGCGATTGGTGAACTCCCTCGGCCACGTCCTCACCGCCGCCGACACCTCTGCCAAAATCTTTACCAATGCATCCTCCCCCGAGCCCTATATCGGACAATACGACTTAGGGGCCGTCCTCCCAGAGATTCAGCCCGCCATTCCGCTGGAACTCCAGATTCCAGTCACCGCAGGCGATCCCATTACGCTCCTCATTCCTCCCCCAACGTTAGAAGAATGGCAGCAACTTCCTAGCTGTGGCCATTAGGTTCGGGGCAGCGATCGCCTAAGGAGATTTCTGGAACAGAATTTCCTATCCGTAGGGTGTCATGAGCGCGGCGTAATGCACCGCAGCCGAGTATTTTTGTTTCTGGAGATCTCCTAAGCCTGGCAGGGAAACGTCCCCTGAGTTCCACAACTCCATTTATCGTTCAGAGTATTGCGCCCGATTGCCCTAGTGACACGCCTGTTTGGGCGGTGAGGGAGGCACATCCAGGGCAGGATTCTGGTCAAAAAAGCCGAGGGGCTTCAGGGTAAAGCCGCTATAGGCGACGGGCATGACGGGCCAATCTTCGGGACGGGGGATGTGGTGGTGGCCGAATACGTACCACACCACGACGTCGGTATTGTCGAGGGCGCGATCGCGCTGGGTCCATTTCAGCAATCCCTCACCGCCGGGATGCTGGTTGGGGTAAGGGCCAGCGGGAAAGTTTTCGTCGGGATGGTAGGGCGTCACCCAGAGATGGCGGGTGATGAAGCCTGCCCGCTTGACGATAGGCGCGTCGGGATGGGCAAAGGGCAGTACATTTTCGCCGGGGATGAGCTTGAACCCGACGGGTTGCCCCAGGCGGTTGTGGATGTTGGGGTTGACCACCTTCCAGTAGCGGCCCACCAGCGGATCGATCAGGCGCTGGGCTGCTTGCTCGGTCTTGAGCAGGGTGGAGACGCCGTACCAGGCGTTGCCGTAAGGATTCTCCGGCCCCATGGGCACGGCTTCGCTGTTCACTTCGTAGACGCTGTTATCGGTGCCGTCCACGTCAAAGTCGAGGCGCATGGCGAAGAAGTGCTGGTGGTTGAGGGCGTTCACTTCGGGGGCGACCAGGGTGCCGTAGCGGGGCTCGTCGGCCAGGGCCGCTGCCAGCAAAATGCCCGTCAGCTTGATCTCGTACTGAATGGTGCCGTCCTGGTAGAAGTACCAGTAGAAGCCGTATTCGTAGTTGTCCACCGTGGCGATAAAGGAGAGGACCAGACGGCGCGATCGCCGCACATCCACATGCTCCCGCCGCCAGTCGGTGTGCTTCCAGAGGATGCCGAAGTCTTCTTCGTGGAGGCAGACGGCGTTTTCGGTAATGGCGACGTTGCCCCGGCTGTCGGTGAGGACGGCGTCGAAGTAGCGGATTTCCCCGAAGCAGTCGCAGCCGTTGGTAAGGGAGTTGGCGAGCATGCCGACGCCGTGTTCCCCCAGGTCAAAGGCGTTTTTGCGGAAGTGCTGCGATCGCGGATCGCCGTAGGGCACGACCATTTCGGCCATGGAGGCGCGGTAGAGGATGGGGCGCAAACGACCCTGGTCTTCGTAGCCGACCTGGTGCAGCACCAGCCCTTCTCGGGGGGTAAAACCGATGCGGATCTGCCACCGCTGCCAGCGAATCAGGTGTCCCTCTACGGTAAAGCTGGGGCCTTCGGGCTGGGTAATGCTCAGGGGCTTCAGGTCCTGGCGGAACTGGGTTTGGTAGAATTCCCGCGCGTATGCCCCGGTTTCGGGCGGGACGGGCACGTCGCCCACGTCTTCGATGCGGACGACTGCCATCGTGTTCAGATCCACCACGGGCACCAGGCCATCAACGGGGCGGGAGTAGAAGTTGCTGTCGGGGGTGGAGCGCACGTAGCACAGACAGCGTGAGAGGCGCTGGCCCACTTCATCCGCAAAGCCAAAATGGCCGATCGCCCAGGGGTCTACCACCACCGTCTCCAGGTCCAGCCCCCGCCGCTGGCAGGCGGCCTGAAAGTCGGGATGGGCTTTGACGGCGGCCTCGCATTCCTCCAGCTCATCGGCCATGATGTTGGGCTGCACGTCGGGGATATGCTGCCAGCTTGTGATTTTGCCTGCGGTGAGGGAGGCCGTGGCCTCGTACACCTGGCCAGTCTGGTTATCGAGCAGCACCAGAAAGGCTTCGCGGAGCACAGCGTCCCCCGGCTGATAAGCCTGCATCACGGCTTTGGGCGGCTCTTTGAGCGCCACTACCGGAAATCGCCAGCGGGAGGCGGGGGTTAAGCCTTGGGTCTGCTGCTCCTGACGGGCGAGGGCGACGGCGGTCTCAATTTCGGCGGGGGTGAGGGGTTCTAGGGGATGTGTCGAACGGGGGGTGGGCATAACGTCAAAGCCTGAAAGGTTGCCTAGACCGCGATCGTGCCAGATAATCGCCTCCCTGGATGGATCGTTTGATTACATTTGCCCCACCCCCACCCTACACGCACCTCTCCGCACCGCCGACAAATCCACGTAGTAGCGATCCAGATCTGTCCGGGTCAGCGCCCCCAAATTGCCGACGCGAAACGCCTGCTTCAAAGTGATTACCCGTGTTGCGGCTGCGTCGGCCATCGTCCAGTTGCCTCGCTGGTCATGCCCAATTCTAACGGCGACGACGGTGTCTGGAAATTTAGATTGTTGGACTGGACAAGATTTCTGTCGTGCTTGGCCAGATCCGTTTAAAAAGAAATAGCCCGACCCTAAAGCCCCCAAGGGTCGGGCATCTCACCTGTAAGGACGCCATTGTGCAGAATGAGGAACCGCTCTAAATTGCCCCCAAGAGCAGCGTTCAGCCTGCTTGCGTTCTCCAGAATTAACTCTATTGTGGTCTGCCTGGAAGTGAATGACGTCGCAGAATCCACGCAAAACTAGATAAATTGCCGCTAAACTTTCTGACGGCAATCCGTAGAACTACGTTTGAGGGAGGCTCAACTTAGGCTGTCAGCCAAGTCAGCCTCGTTTGCTGCCAAAGTCGAAGACGGATAGAAGGTGATGGGAAGCCAACAACATCATTGCGAAATGCCTAATTTTTGTCGCAGGTGTTTGCACCCCTGGGGATTGCGGTAGTTTTGAGAGGCTGTGCAGCGTTAGTGACCCATGGAGCGATATTTTGCCACGGTGGCGAGAGGGCTGGAAGAAATTGCTACACAAGAATTGCAGTCTTTGGGCGCGATCGCCCCTGAGCCAGGATTTTGTGGGGTAGCCTTTCGGGGCGATCGCGAACTGCTGTATCGGGTCAACTTGTGGGCGCGGCTGCCGTTTCGTATTTTGGTGCAGCTAGCGGAATTTCCCTGCCGCGATGCCGACGACCTGTATGCGGGGGTGCAGCGCATTGACTGGGAGCAATACCTGCATCCGGAGTTGACGCTAGCGGTGGCCGCCACGGGCAAAACCCGCCAACTCAACCACACCCACTTCACCGCGCTCCAGGTCAAGAATGCCATTGTCGATCAGCAGCGCGATCGCAGCCATCGCCGCTCCAGCGTGGATACCCAGCAGCCTGACGTGCAGATTAACGTGCATCTGCACCGCGATCGCGCCACCGTCAGTCTTGATAGTTCGGGTGAAAGCTTGCACCGCCGGGGTTATCGGCCCGCTGTGGGCCAAGCGCCGCTCAAGGAATCCCTTGCCGCCGCCCTGATTTATCTGTCGGGGTGGCAGCCGGATCAAGCTTTTTGTGACCCCCTCTGCGGATCGGGCACGTTACCATTGGAGGCCGCCCTGATCGCTCTCAACCGGGCACCGGGATTATTTCGCGATCGCTTTGGCTTCGAAACTTGGCCTGACTTTGATGATGCGCTCTTGCAGCGATTGCGCCAGGAAGCGGAAGCAGGGCAAAAAGAAACGCTGACGGTGCCGATTTTGGGGTGCGATCGCGACTCTCGGGTCATTATTCAAGCCCGCAGCAATGCCAAAAACTGTCAACTCTCGGGGCCGATCGCCTTTCGCGAGCGAGAGTTGGCCGAGGTTGAAGCCCCTGCCGATAGCGGCATCCTCATCTGCAATCCGCCCTATGGGGAGCGGTTAGGGAAAGACGACGATTTGGGCGCGTTTTATAAGCTGCTGGGAGATGTCCTCAAGCAACGCTTTAAGGGCTGGACGGCGTTTGTGCTGAGCGGCAACAAGGCGCTGGCGCAATCCATCGGGCTGAAATCATCCCAGCGCGTTCCAGTATTGAATGGCAATTTACCCTGCCAGTTGTTGAAATACGAGCTGTATTAGTTGTGGGGGGCGATCGCTGAGGACAGCCGGGACGGCTATCCCAACCAGAGGACGGCAGTCTGATCCACCCAGCTACCCAATCACCCAGCGACCCAACTACGACTCTTACCAGAATCGCCGCAATCGCTAAGCAGTAGCGACCAAGCTGGGCGATCGCAATTCCAACTTGTGGTTGTTGGCCCAGGTGGTCAGGTCGTCAAGGGAGCGATCGCGGTAGTGGCCGTAGCGTTCGCGCTTGTTGCGAATCTTGGCGGGCAGGGCGGGAATAATGCCAAAGTTGGGCGGCATGGGCTGAAAATGCTTGGGTTCCGCCGAGCTGATGAAATCGATGAGTGCGCCCATCATAGTGTTAACCGGGAGGGTAAGCGGGGCTTGCCCCAACGCCACCCGCGCCGCGTTGGTGCCCGCGAGCCAGCCGCCTGCCGTGGCTGCCGTGTAGCCTTCGGTGCCCACGAGTTGTCCCGCCGCGAGCAGGGTCGGACGCTGATGGAATTGCAGAGTGGCCCCGAGCAGTTCCGGTGAGTTGATGAAGGTGTTGCGGTGCATCACCCCCATGCGGACGAACTCAGCATTTTCTAAACCGGGGATGAGGCGGAAAACGCGCTTTTGTTCACCCCAGCGCAGATTGGTCTGAAAGCCGACCATGTTCCACAGGTTGCCCTGCTTGTCTTCTTGTCGCAGTTGCACCACGGCGTAGGGTTTCTTGTCTTTCAGGGCAGGATCTTTGAAGTGACCCAGCCGCGCGTCAAATAGGCCCACGGGTTTCATGGGGCCGTAGCGCATGGTGTCTTCGCCCCGGCGGGCCATTTCTTCGATGGGCAGGCAGGCTTCAAAAAACTTCGCTGTCTCCCGCTCGAACTCTTTGAGTTCCGCCTGCTCTGCCGCACACAACTCCTGCCAAAAGTGGAGATACTGCTCGCGATTCATCGGGCAGTTGAGGTAGGCGGCTTCGCCGCGATCGTACCGGGAGGCCATGAAGGCAATGTCGCGGTCGATGCTTTCCCCCACGATGATCGGGCTGGCCGCGTCGAAAAAGCTCATATACGCCTGCCCGGTAAAGCGTTGCAGGTCGCGAGATAAGGCTTCGCTGGTGAGAGGACCCGTGGTGAGGACGACGACCCCATCATCGGGAATTTGGTGGACTTCGTCTCGCCGCAGTTCGATCAGGGGATGGCTGGCGAGGGTGTCGGTCAGGTCACGGCTAAAGAGACCGCGATCGACGGCCAAAGCGCCCCCAGCGGGGACTTGGTGCTCGTCGGCTTTGCCAATCACCACGGAACCGAGGCGACGCAACTCTTCGTGTAGGAGGCCCGAGGCGCGATCGCTGGACTGCGCCCCAAAGGAATTGCTGCACACCAATTCTGCCAGGTGCTCGCTATGGTGAGCGGGAGACTGCTTGTGGGGCCGCATCTCGTGGAGGATGACGGGCACTCCGGCCTGGGCAATTTGCCAGGTCGCTTCGGTGCCTGCGAGGCCGCCGCCAATAACGTGAATCGGTTGCATAAGTTCGGTCGGAGTTTAGGTGGTCGATGAGTGATCGGGGGCGAGTGGCTTGAAGTCCCTCTCCCAGTTTTGGGAGCGGGATTTAGGGTGAGGGCCAATGGGTCACAAATTAATGTCGCCCAGTCAGCTCAACCGGGAGATCGCCGTTGCCCATGCCCCATTTTTACTGAAACCGTCGGTTTTGCGGTGACCAGAACAAAAATTGCGGGCGATCGCCCTCGTTGATCACCAGCACGGGCTGCTGGGAGGCGGGCTGAATCCACCCCGCTAAGCGAGCGCCGCTCCCTGACCACAGGCTACTGTAAAGCAGTTCGCCTTGGGCCGTCATAATCAGTTCTGTCGGTTGTTGACCAGCCGCAGCTAAGCCCTGGGAAGCCAGTAATTCCGGAGACAGGGTCAGGATGAGTGTGGAGGAATTGCCGCCAATCAAATTGACTGGGCGAACTGTGGCCCACGGGGGGACAGCATTGGCCTGCTGCTGCAACGTGGTGGCTAGGCTATCAGGGGCAAAGCCCAGGTGATTTTGCAGGGTCGCGAAGAGGCGATCGCTCGTCGCTGATTGGGATTCAAGCCAGCCCGCCAGCCCGGTCGGATTCACCGTGTCGATACTTTGCCATTGTCCCGGTGTCGTGACGAATAGGGGGCGATCGGTCGCGCCCCCTCGCGCTAGTAACGTTGGTTGCTGACCGCGCCATCGCACGCCTATCACTTCCAGGGTTTGCGGATTTTTCCCCGCGACATCGACCCCGCGCAGGGTGGCACTCGCGCCCAGGCCCAGGGTTTGCCAGAGTTGAGACGGGGGTTGGTCAGCCAGTCGGGCAGAGAACGCGATCGGTTGCCATTGCTGCTGTTGGTGCCCGGATTCTAGGGTAATAGTGAACCACTGCTGGCCCGGTGACAAAGTCAAGGCCGCTCCATTCGTGGGGCGCTGCCAATCCTGAAAATTGGGATTCGCTACGGGGGTGGCTTCACCAATCAAGCCGTCGAACAGCGCAGGCGTCGTAGGAGCGATCGCCGACTCAGCCGGCTCGTCTGTCGCTGTCGGCCAGATAATGGTGGGGGCCGGTTCTGGATTGGTTACAGTTTGAGCGATCGCCGCAAATTCTTGGCGTAACGGTGAATTCTGATCGGTGGCCAACCATTTCAGCGCCGCCGCTTCATCTTCTTTGGTCAACAGCAACAGCGCGTGCCACAACCGCGCGGCTTGATCATTTGGCTCAACTTGGAGGGATGCCGTCAGTCGGGGCCAGATGCGGGAAAAGTCCCGTTCCAGCAGCGGCAACACCGCTTTGGGAAAGCCGCTGCTTTTTTCCTGAATCGGTTGAAGAGCCCCTTGCCACTGACCATCCAGTAGCAGGGCCAGCAGCTTTTGGCTGGGCTGCGACCAGTCGCGCTCGGCCTGGGCGGTACTAAATCGACTGTGCAGGTAGACGAGTTGCCACTGCTGTTCCAGGTCATCAGACCAGTCGTCCGCGAGTTGCGTTTTGAGTTGCGTCAGGCGGGCGTGGGCGGCTGACCAGAGTCCCCGCTGGGCCAGAAACAGGGCGTTCTGGTAAGCGATCGCGGATGCCTCTGTCGGCAGCGTCAAGGGTTTGAGGGTGATTTCTTCTAACCGAGTGTGCGCCCCGACCGCTTGCAAATTGCCGACGCGATATAGCTGAAAGTCGGGTTCCAGCCCATAAGTCTGATTGACGAGGAGTTCGGGCGCGCCCTGTTGATCAACGTTATGCCAGGTGGGCAAGCGCCCCGGCGGACTCTGCCAGTTCAGCAGGGAGGTGAGGCGCTGAAACTGCGGATTGACGTACAGCATCTGCCCGTACAAAATGGGGCTGCCTTGGGGCTGCCAGCGGCCGGTCAAGGTCAGCCAAGCTCCCGGCAAAGCATCGTCGTGCAAGGGCTTTAGCGCGGTCAGAGGGAGTTGATAGGTGGACCCCAGAGCACCCGCTTCAGGCAGTGCCAGCGCTTGCAACAGGGTTGCCTCGGTCGGCCCCTGCACGGGCAACTGGTGGAGTAGTTGCCACTGATCGGCAGCAGTTCGTCTCGCGGCTTGACGATAGAGCCGCAATTCGACGATCGCCTCACAGTCCTGGCTACAGGGCGATCGCGTGGCCCAAATCGGCAATAGCTGGAGGTCGGCAAATTCGGGGCGATCGCTGATTTGGGCTAACGCCAGCCAATCCCCCGCTGAGCGCTGCTGCGCTACCAACTCCGCCTCAATCTCCGCCGTGGTTTGGGTGGGAATCTCGCTCCAGGCGTCCATCAGTCCTGGGAAATGTTGTGCGAGCCAGCGGGGCGGTTGCGGTCGCAAAATGACGATCACACTCGTCCACACGCTGAGGCCAATCAACGTCCCGGCCCCCGCCAGTAACAGGGTCAGGCCAGTCAAGCGGCCCCACTGTTGGCCCCATTGTCGCCACGGCAAACCCACCGGGCGCGCCTGTCGCTGACTCACCGGACTGGTTTTCACCGGCTTGACCACCAGGCCAGCCGCTAACGCATCTTTAGGAGGGGGTGACGATTGGGGCATCCCAGGGGCGATCGCAGCACCGGGCACTACCCAGCCAAAATTTGGCTGTAGGTGCGGCCCGCTTGCTGCCAGGTAAAGTCCGCCTCAATCATAGTGCGAGCATTCGCTGAGAGAGACGCTCGGAGCTCAGGCTTTTCAAAAAGTTGTTGAATGGCCGTCACATACTCTTCCACAGTGTTGGCGCGGAGGGCTCGTAGGGGCACGTTGTCGCCATCCACCGTCAGTCCTTCCAACCCGCGATCGCTCGCCACCACAGGAACGCCTGCCGCCATCGCCTCCAGCGTCTTGTTTTTGATGCCATAACCCGAACGTAACGGTACAACACACGCTGCCGATTGATGCAGATAGTCCGTCGTTGAGGCGACTTTGCCCGTGACAACCACGCCTGGCAATGCCTGTAAATTTTTGACAGATTCTACAGGGCGAGTTCCCACAATATAAAGCCGCGCGTCAGGATACTGCACTCGTACATGCGGCAGCACTTCTCGCCCAAAAAAGATGGCGGCATCAATATTCGGAGGCGTATCCATCGCCCCAACAAACACTAGATCGTGCCCCCCTGGGTCTCGAGTCCGATAAGTAAAACTATCTAAATCGACGCCATTCGTAACAGTGTGAACCGGACGTTGGGGACAAAGTTCGTGAATCTGAACTGCATCTTCTGGTGTCGTCACCACTAAATCGGTGAATTTTTGACAATAACGTTGCTCATAACGCTTCAGCAGCGAAAGGTTTAGCTGCTCGCGCAAAGGATTTTCTGCGGTTCCCGTTGCCAGTTGCTGTTTAACTGTTCCGTACACGGAGCTGTGAATATCGACAACCCGACGGGGAATATGTTTTTGGACCACTGAATTGACAAACACTTCGTTCGTACTATGTTCACAGGTGATCGCATCGAACTTACCACTGCAAGCCTGCTCATTCACCCAATGCTGAATTTCATCAGTTTGTCGAAAGCGGGTGCTCGGAGGCCTGCCATCAAATAAAAATCGGCCAAACCGAAAGGTTTTAGCGACTAAACTTCGGCTGTAGTTTTCTGATGGCGAGGGAAATACCTGCAAAGTTTCAACCTGGTTTTGCAGCTCAGCGACCTCTTCGTCGTTAACTTGCTCATGTCTGAGCGTCATCAACGTCACCTGATGCTGCTCCTGCAACGCCTTCAACAAATTATACGTGCGCACTTCTGTACCGCCTCTGGAAGGCGGGTAAGGGAATGTCACAGACAGCATCAGGATATTCATAGCGTTGTCAGCTTGACAGTAGTTGCTTTGAGAATGCCCGGAATCTGGTCCAAAGTTACGAGAAATTGCTGAGTCGATTGCATACTCCACAGGTAGGAGCATGCATGATGCTGTTTAAAGTGACCTCATTTATCATCGGAGCCTCGATGGTCACTGAGGGTTAAGTTGCTCATAGGCAACACTGGAAAAATTTAAGATCGGCCGAAAAGTTCCGCCCTAATACCAATCCCTGATACACTTCCGCTTTTCCCGGTAGAGCCTGCTCATTTGCAGCAGCAAACCTGTACCAACTCAAAAGTCTCATTTTTGACAACACCTTACGGGATACTAGCAAAAGTAAGCATCTGGACAAGCCAAAAGAACGCAACGGTATAAGCTCAATAACTGCAAGCAAGTGACAAGGTGTGCTGTTTTATGAAAATTGGTTTGCCCAAGGAAATCAAAGATCAGGAATTTCGGGTGGGGCTGACTCCTGCAAGTGTGCAAGCCCTGTGTCGTCAGGGGCACGAAGTTTTTATTGAGACTGGGGCTGGAGAAGGGGCAGGCTTCCCCGATGAGGAGTACCAGGTCGTCGGGGGACAAATTGTGGCGGACGGAGCGACCGCTTGGGCGCAGGAAATGGTCGTCAAAGTGAAGGAGCCGCAACCGTCAGAATATCCATACTTTCGGCCCGACTTGCTGCTGTTTACCTATCTGCATCTGGCGGCGGAGCGCGAGTTAACGAAAGCTTTGGTGGAGAGTGGAATTAGCGCGATCGCTTACGAAACCGTGATGACCGCCGATGGTCGGCTGCCGCTGCTCACCCCCATGAGTATCATTGCCGGACGCCTCTCGGTGCAGTTTGGTGCTCGCTATTTAGAAAAGCAGCAGGGTGGACGCGGCGTGTTGCTGGGCGGCGTGCCGGGGGTGCCAGCCGGGCGCGTCACCATCCTCGGGGGAGGGATTGTCGGCACTGAGGCAGCCCGGATTGCTATCGGCATGGGCGCTCAAGTCCAGATTTTAGATATTAGCGTCGATCGCCTTTCCTATTTGGAAACGATTTTTGGCTCGCGGGTGGAGCTGCTGTATAGCAACGCCGCCCACATTGAAACGGTGGTACCGCAGGCCGACTTGGTGATTGGGGCGGTACTCGTGCCCGGACGCAAGGCTCCGACTTTGGTGAACAAAGCCCTCGTCGCCCAGATGAAACCCGGTTCCGTCATTATCGATGTGGCGGTGGATCAGGGCGGCTGTATCGAGACGTTGCGGCCCACCTCCCACAGTCAACCCACTTATGTGGAATCAGGGGTCGTGCATTTTGGCGTGCCCAATATGCCCGGAGCTGCTCCGTGGACGGCGACCCAAGCGTTGAATAACTGCACCTTCCCCTATGTGATGAAGCTGGCGAATCAGGGATTGGCCGCGCTAGAGCAGGATGCCGCTCTGGCTCAGGGACTTAATGTCAAAGCGGGCAAAATTGTCTATCCGGCAGTCCAGGAGACCTTCCCTGATTTGGTCGCTGCTTAACGCCACAAGTCCCGTCGCCCCGTAGGACTGGCCAAGGGGAATTAAATCGCCTCTTGCCCTGACAGGCACTGGTCAGGGGACGGATCCCGGTCGGATTAACCGATAGCGTCAGGAGCTGTCCAAGGGACCCGTCCCCTTTCGTCACCGTCCCCTTTAGCCATTCGCGAGGTCTGGGCCAAGTACGACGGTGAACGGATCGCGGAAGTAGCGCTTGCCCACCGCCAGGGCTTGATCAGCGGTGATGCTGCGAATGGTGTCTTGAAAGACTTGGTCAAATTCGACGCCTAAGCCGAGCACTTCATACCAGCCCAGCAGTTGACCAAGCTGGGCGTTGGTTTGTTTGCCCAGAGCATATTGGCCCAGTAGCTTATTTTTAGTGGCTTCTAACTCGTCCTTAGTCAGTGGTTCCTGGCCCAGACGTTCAATTTCGTTGCGCAGTCCTTGCAGGGCGATCGCTTGATTTTCCGGCGCAGTGCCCATGTGAGCGACGAATTGGGAATGGCTGAGGCGGGTGGGGTAAAAGGCCGACACATCGTAAGCCAACCCCCGCTTTTCCCGCAGTTCTACAAACAGGCGGCTAGAGAGACCATTGCCGAGATAAGTGCTGAGCAGTTTGAGCACTGCGTAGGCGGGGTCGTGAACGGCGGGGGTGGGGTAGCCCAACACCAGGATGGATTGGTTCGTTGGTTGCGGAATGACGACGTGGGTAGCGGTCGTCGGCACCGGCGGATAGCGGGTAGCCGGAATCGCCGTGTCGGGTGCTGTCCAATCGCCCAAATAGCGCTCGGTCAGAGCAATCGCGGGCTCGGGCTGAATGCGTCCAGACACCACCATGATGCAGTTATCAGGACGGAAAAAGGTTTGGTGGGCTTGCTCCAGGTCATCGCGGGTCAAGTTGGCGACGCTCTCTTCGGTGCCAATGCCTGGCAAACCGTAGGGATGCTCGCCATACATGGCCGCCCGCAAAGCGTTGAATGCCAGGGTGAAGGGCTGCTCCTTCATGGAACGGAGGCTTTGCAGGGTCAGGTGCCGTTCCAGATCAAACTCAGCTTCAGGAAAGCTGGGATACCGAACCATCTCCGCCACCAGCGCCAGAATGGCTTCAAAATCGGCGGTAACGGTCTTTAAGCTGACCAGGCTGTAGTCCACTGAGGCATCGGTGCCCACGCTGGCCCCAACGGATTCCACCTGTTCGGCAATATCCATCGATGAGAAATGGCGTGTCCCTTTGGTCAACAGTGAGGCTAACAGGCTGAATAGGCCCGCTTGCGATCGCGCTTCTCGCCCCGTTCCGGCTTTGATCAATAGCCGTGCTGACACAATATCGGCCACCGCATTTTCAATCACGAGGACGGTAAGGCCGTTGCCCAAAACCGTGCGGTGCAGGGCTGGCCGTTTGGTTGGAGAAGACAAGGTCATAAATTTAGGGACTGTAGAACTGTAGAGAGGTGAATAAAGCCGGGCTCGATGGAGGGAGGAGCCGCGACCGATGATACCGAATTGCCGGAGACGTCGGCTTTTGCGCTTTATGTCGTTGGCAGTAACACGGTCGAGGCGTAGGCATTCGTCGATAGATAGGTTTGCACCAAACTGGTGATCGACGCGGGCGTATGGGCGCGAATGCGATCGGGGTAACTGTAACTGTCGGCAGCGTTGGCAACCACGCTGTAATACCCATATAGGCCCGCCAGTTGCCCCGGCGTCTCTGTCGAGAAGGCAAAATCGTTGGTGAGCAGCCGCTTGGCTCGTTCCAACTCAGCAGTCGGCACGGTTTGCACCGCGAGTGTCGAGAGCCGCTCGCAAATCAGTGCCTCAACCGCGTCAACGGCATCAGGGGCCAACCAGGCTTGCAGGGTAAAGAGGCTGCAATCACGCTGGAGTGAAAAGCTGCTGCTAATATCCAGCACCCACTGCCGCTCTTCCCGCAGTTCCCGCACTAGCCGCGCGCTGCGGCCCTCAGCTAGTAAGGCTGATAAAATATCCATCCCGCAGGCCGCATCCAGATCGTCGATGCCTGGCCCCAGCCAGGCCATGGTTAAGCGGGCATGTTCGAGCCGAGGAATGCGCAAGACTTGACGGCGCACCCCCCACCAGGAGTCAACTTTGCCAGGCACTACAGCTGGGGTGGTCGTTGGGGGCGTCGGGAAGGCCCGGAAGGCGTGACGCACCATGTCGAGGGTCGGCTCCAACGGGGTGCCACCAGCAATTACCACGGTCATATTGTCGGGTTGGTAATGCCGTTGATGGAAGCTCCGCATCTCTTCGGGCGATCGCTGCGCCAGGATTTCCGCCGTGCCCAATACTGGACGCCCATAGGCATGGTCGGGAAATACCTGTTCCGATAAAGCTTGAAAGCCCACCCAGTCAGGGTCATCATGGGCTTGGCGAATTTCTTCTAAAACGACTTGCCGCTCTCGCACAAACTCGTCGGCGGGAATCGCTGCGTGCAGCACGAGATCCGCCAAATGGGGCAGCGTCGTGGGCAGGGCGTCAGCGGCAACCGCCATGTAAAAGTGGGCATAGTCGTGACTGGTCGCGGCGTTGCTAAACCCACCCTGAGTTTCGATGGTGTGGTCAAACATGCCTGGCAGCAGGCGCTCGGTGCCCTTAAACACCATGTGTTCCAAAAAGTGGGCCATCCCGAGCCATTCCAGCGGTTCTTGGGCCGCCCCCGCATCGACCCAGACATCAGCTACCACCACCGGGGTAGCAGGCATGTGCTGATGCACCACCGTGAGCCCATTCTCGAGTTGGTGGACAGTGCCGGGAAAGGTCAAGGTTGTAGTAGTCAATGACAAAATAGGGCGATCGCGTGTGGTTAAATCTGCGGACAGATGCGGGATACATCTGATTAACTGCTGTTGCTGTCAGTATCCAAATCGGATAGAACGCTCAGGACACCCTGAGGATTGCTGAGTTGTGTCGACAAAACAGTTGTTGTTGCTACAGAGAACGGGCAACTTTGCCAAGGTGAAATGCACGTTGCGAGCGTTGCTTGCCTTGTCAGGGTAGCGAATTTTGCCCGGTTTTGAAGGTAGGCCGAGATAGCCGTTAATCTTCTTTAAATTAGCTCTTAATGGGTACTTAAAACAAAATCCCTGCCTGCCAAGCAGACAAGGATTTTTGAAAAAGTTATTCACCGCGACGCCGTCTTACCTCAGTTTCCGACCTGGAAGAACCAGGTGGGAATGCTGGCACCGATTTTAAGTTTCCGAGTACAAGCTCGGTTTACTGCCACCGGCACTTCTCGATTCCCTTAGAGACAAAGCATAGATCGACAAACAGTGTTGGCAGTCACCAACGTCGTAGTGAATCTTTCGCCATCATAACTAACTGTGCCCCAGCGATCGCAAGGGGGAGTTACGAATTTTCTATCAAGAGATTACGACTCGACCAGGGGATACCACATTGCCTCAATGTCATGCATGATTTTTTGCCAGTCATCCTTGGCCTGTAGACAGACGGTCACGTGCCCGAGCTTGCGACCGGGCCGCGCTCCCTGCTTGCCATACCAATACACCTGAGCCTGAGGGATTTGCGCTAGTTGCGATCGCACCTCGGCATAGTCACTGGTGGAGGTCTCAAAGCCCAGCAGATTGATCATGAGGGCGCGATCGCAGGTCATCTCAGGGCGGCCTAGGGGTTGGCCCGTCACCGCTAACAATTGCTGCGCAAATTGCGATGTCCGGCAAGCATCTAACGTGTAGTGACCGGAATTGTGGGTACGGGGGGCGACTTCGTTCACTAAGACTTGGTCGCCTGGAGCCAGAAATAGTTCAATGCCGAGGACACCAACGAAGTCGAGGGCCGCGATCAGGGTGTGGGCGATCGCGGTGACCTGCTGCTGCACAGCCTCGGCAACCTCCGCCGGAGCAATTACCCGTCGACAGACCTGATTCACCTGCTGGGTTTCCACTACGGGATACACCGCGATTTCGCCAGTTGTGGAGCGCGCCACCATCACCGCTAGCTCTTTTTCAAAGGGAATGAACGCTTCGAGCAGGACGGGCTGGCGCTCGATGCGGTGCCAAGTCTCCAGCAATTCACTCGCCGAGGCAATCATAAACGTGCCCTGACCGTCATAGCCCAGACGGCGCGTTTTCATCACCAGTGGAAAGCCGATGGGGGCCGCGATATCGGTCACGGTGTCATCCGGCATGGACTCATCTAGCGTGACAAAGGGCGGATTGGGCAAGCCGTGGCTAGCGAGAAACTGACGCTGGGTGTATTTATCCAACAGCGGGGCCAGCGCGGCTAAGCGGGGCCGAAAAATCACGCCGCTAGTTTCAAGGGGCGCGAGAGCAGCCAGATCCACAAACTCATTTTCAAAGGTGAGGACATTGCTGCGATCGCTCATCGCTTTCGTCCCATCGGCGTCGGCAACGGGAGCTAACACATAATCAGCCGCCGTCGGCACCGCCGGATCCGTGGTCTGGGGCGTTTGAACGACAATTTCAATCCCTAATTTGGGTGCTTCTAGCCCCATCATCCAGGCGAGTTGACCGCCGCCAATCACCCCAATTCTTGTCTGTGCCATCCGTCT
The DNA here is from genome assembly GCF_004212215.1 of Leptolyngbya iicbica LK. NCBI lineage: Bacteria > Bacillati > Cyanobacteriota > Cyanophyceae > Leptolyngbyales > Leptolyngbyaceae > Leptolyngbya > Leptolyngbya iicbica. The sequence continues at coordinate 512,559 of NZ_QVFV01000002.1, read as the reverse complement.
TCCTACCGTTGTCGCGCGCTGATGATTCAGTCCTGACAGTCATGATGTCGCTGTTCAACACCATAAGGCTTACCACATCCTCATAGGTAGTCGCGGTTCTGCCGCCGCGTTGGGTCTGTATCCTGCTCCCTGCTCCTTATCCCTGGCCTAGTGTGAGCATAAAAGCCCAAGCCAAATAGGGGCTGATGAGTAAACAGGCGTATCCCATTCGGCCATTTTTCGCGAGGCCGCGACCAAACCCCCACAACACAAAAGAACTGATGGCAATAAGACCGAGATACATCAGCGCCGCCACCAAAACATATAAGCCAAACACAATGCCATAGCCTTGGGTATCGTAGTAGGGGTGATCGAACTGGGTGTAGAGGCCAGGCCCCCCCCGAGCAAACATGAAAAATAAGAGGGACAAGGTCAGTAAGACGTGAGCGACGATCGCCGCTGAACGGAGACGATAGCCCAACTGCATGACCAGACCCAGGCCAACGACAACGCCGATGTGGGTGATGACGGGGGCGGCCTCCTTTGGCGCGACATTCATGCCGTGGAGCACCAGCAAAAAAACATGCAGATTGGCAATCAGGCATAAATCAGCGCTGGAAATCGCCGTGTGATCGCGCCGCTTCTGAAGGATGGTTATCAGAAGTTGGGCGATCGCCCCAAGCGAAACGACGATACCCAAGTAAGACAGCCCCTGGACTTGTACGACCCAGCAATAGAGGCTAATAACTGCGCACCACCAGACCCACGGATAGGTGGACAACCAGGTGAGCCACTGCGGCAAAGCGGTTGATAACGCTTGGCGGCGATGCCGAGACTTAATCGCCCAAAAGCTGTTGACCATCAGCACGATGCCTAGCAAAATCAAGGGCTTCAGCACCAGGCAAATCAGCCCCGCCGCAAAAGCTGCTGCGAAAAGTTTGGGATCTCGCAGCCAGGGCGGCAAATAGCCTTGGAGGGCTTGCCATTGCGGTTGATAAGTGGCGATCTCGCTGGCCTTGGCCCGCTCTGCTTGTTGCCTCAGCGATGGCGGGTTAGTCACCGCTTCGGTTGCATTGAAGGTCGAGGTTTCACCGACAACTGGCGTAGCGGCTAGGGCGATCGTCTCGACCCAGGCCGGAAACGCCAGATCTTGCTGATACGCTTCAACTGTCAACGCCGTAAAGCAATCCACCCCCAAGCGTTCTAACCCAGACTGTAGCGTCGCCACACATTGCTTTGGGGGCGTCTGGGTTCCCTGTAGGGAAACCGATAAGTGTTGATGATTTGCCGTGACCTCAGTCTTCAACCCTTGCCGTTGAAAAGATTGACTGATTAACGCCGCGATCGCTACTACATCCCCAGTCCGAGCCCGTTCTAGTTGTGAGAGAACATTATTAGTTTCTGATAATGGCGTTGTCATGTTTTCTAGTTGGTTGCAGTGAAATCTGACGACGGTCAACCAAAATTTCTAAGCCTTTTGAAGTTCATCACTAAATTCATATCAGTGATGCTTCCAATGATGAGCATCGTTAACAGCCCAAATAGTATGGATTTCAACCTCGTAATTAGTAGGCGACATCAATTAAGATGGTCATACTTAAAATAGTTGCTTGGATTCAGTAAATCGAATCGACGACGAGAGTCACCTAAACCGCCAACTTTGCGATCATAGGTATGTCCGGCAACCCCAAAAGTTATCCGCCCTCTTTGTCGATCACTTAACCAGGAGCAAACTAATAGTGTCCGATAATGAACATCATCGCTATTCGCCAAAGTTTCCTTGAGTACAGAGTCGTCAGCCGTTATTGAATTTCCTGAACCGATTCTCCAAAAGTCACCCAAGTAATCGACTTTAAGATGCCTGACTGGCCCAGGATTAGTGAGACATAACAGCAATAGGCCAACGGCCGACAGCGTAAGTACATCTCTCTTTCGGGTATCCCATAACTGTAGAAACGATTGCTTCAGTTCCTTCCAGAACGAGTATTTTTGTCCTGACTGAGATCGTAAAATGCCACGATATAGAATGGTGCCACCAATGACGAGTAATAAGATATTGAGCCCTATCAAAATGAGCTGAAAGCCTCTGCCCATAGGCGCACCTGTCACAGAGTGGTAAAATTCATTTGCATACCCCATGGTTGGTGATGGCAAGATAAAGTACGGATTAGTAATGATGCAGAGCACGACAAATAAGGCTGGGGCGATCGCCAAACCAATGGATAGCTTTTTGGCAATTGATCGATGACTTTGTAGGGCATATCGTATTGCCAATAAACCCAGACCTAAAGCCAAAGCACTAGCTGCGCAACGCCCCAAAAAATGTAGCAGCAGATTGGTCAACAACGGTATGCTTTGAATGGATAAAAGCGGCATTTGCTGCGGTATTTTCCAACCAAAGAACATCGTCTCCAACGTCAACAGAAACCGTAAGCTGCCATGCACAATTAGCGGAATACTGAGTAAAAAGGCGATGCCTCGCTTCCAGAAAGCAAACGTACTCAGCTTTGCCGGGCGATCGCTAGCGGGCAGAACGCTACTTTGGGCCGATTTTTGGGATGTCGGAACGCCTGGTGATGCTTTAGTCGGTTGAGCGGTAGCCGATGCGCGGGAGGAATTGGGCTGTGCCAGCGTTAAGGTCTCGCTCCAAATGGGTTGTCGCTGGTTGACCTGGTAAGCGCTGATCTGGCAATGGTTGATGTCTGTAATCTGTAGTCGCTTGATTCCGGCAGTGATGCGCTGACATAGAACAGGGTCGGGTGGCGTCTTGCCCAACAGGGCAATCTTGAGGCGATCGCCCTGTCGCGCCACTTTCGCTTTGACCCCATCTGATTTGAGGGATTGGTTGAGAAGAGCGGCGATCGCTTGCGGATTGCCCTGCTGCGCCAATTGGAGCGTCGAGGGAGATTGATCGGAAGAGTGGGTCATGAATTTCGGCAGATAATATTTAGCGGTCAACGACACGATTTCCGGGCAACTAACAGGCGTTACAACGCCGCCAAGACCATGAGTCCGGTCAGGACAAAACTCAGACTCGGCCCCAGCAAAGCCACGCCCCCAGCGGTGCGCCAACTTTTGGTCAGCAGTCCCGCGATCGCCCCCAGACCAAATGACACCGCTGCTGCGCCGAGAGTCGCCATGAGAGCAATGACCGCAAACTTGCCCAGCCCAGCCGGGGAAAGGGCCGCAAATCCGACATAGGGCACAACCGTCACGACGGTTATCGCCAAACCGCCCACAAACGCCCAGTTGCGCAGCCAACTTCCCACTTGATAAGCAAATATCCAAAACATCATGAGGGTAAGCAATCCGAGGGAAGGCAAAATCGGCGTCAGCAGCGCGACGGGAATCATCGCCACGCCGAAATAGGGCAGCGCCAACGGCACCCGTCCGAACGTCTCTAAGCCGGGAATGGCTGGGAGTGAGGCGATCGCCTCCGCTTGGGGATGGGTGGCTCGACGCTGATACTGTTCGATTTCCAGACAATAGGCCAGTACCAATCCGGTGCCGATCAGATAAATCAACACAGTTGGAAACAGAGTGATCAGACCAATTAGCCGCCCCTGGCCTAAAATCCCCATTGCGCCATGCAAATCTCGCAGCCAACTAGGATTGCGAAAGATTAGATAAATTAGCGCTAAATTTGCCCCCATGCAGAGCCCAATGCCAGCGTTGGCAAGGCTCCACCAACGGCACCCTGGTGGCAGACCCGGGCCATGCTCGTGAAGATCGGGCTCAAAACAGGGCGCTTGAATTTTGCCGAGCAAGTACCCCAAAGCCGTGGCCACTAACACGATAATCGCCATAATCCCGACATCGCCTAACGTGATGATTAACTGAATCCAGACATCATCGGCTCGGGTTGTGATGAGCAACCGCAACAAAACCCCATGTATCACTCGGATGGCCAGCACCACGCCCCCGCAAGCCACAAATCCCCACTGAGTTGGGGTTTGCCAACGTTCGGCGCGATCGCCCCAATAGGGTCGCAACACCCACGACTGAATGCGCCCCCACAGAAATCCCAACAGGCCCAAATAAATGGCCAGGGGAATGAGGCCAAACACCGCCATCAAAATCAATGTTGGAATAATGGCCACAGCCAAGCTAAAGAACACCCATTTGGCGATGAGAGCCGCCATCATTGTTAGTGATTGCAGGGGCGATCGCGGCGGCGCTAATGGGGGTGTGGACGCTCTCGGCTGAGACCGGGGCGATCGCGGCGGCGTTGTCCGCCGAGGTGTGGAAGCGGGCGTGGCTGCTTGCGCCGCCGGACGTTGTGCCGCTTGCTGAATCGTTGGGTGCGGAGCTGGCGTGCTAGAAGCAACTTCTCCCCCCAGCATGATGGAAGTTGACCAGTCGGTGATCTCGGTGCCCATCTCACGTCCATGCACCACGATACGGCTGTATTGCGTCACCCCTAAAGCCGTCAACCCTTGTCGAATGCGCTGGCTTAAACGTCGGTCGGGCACCGTCTCAGCTTCAAGATAAATGTTGAGTTCGGAGCCGTTGGTGATCGCCGTCGCCCGAATTCCTTGCGGTTGAAATGACTGATTCATCAGCGCCGCGATCGCCTGAGGATCCCCCGATTGGGCACGTTGTCGGAGCGATCGCGAATTCGTCATAAGCTACATCCTGATCCACCGGATCCTCCCAGTTGAACGCGTCATTTATAAAAGACTCTGTCTTCGCGATGACGCCCTTGCAACTTTCAGTGGTTTTTTGATTGGTAACTTACGATGCCCAGGCAAAGTCGCAAACTGACACTTTTAAGAAATATTTTTCAGGCATGAATATTTCTGAAATCGACAGCAACCTCCCATACTCAAGGAGGAAATCTAAAATTCATGACGTTATTAGGCTACTCATATGACCTTTGTATTTAAACATGTTGCTTGGGTTGACCTGGCATTTAATCTTCTGACCTTGATGATTTTCTTCATTTTTAGCGATCGCATTGGTTACAAAATACAGACCTTTGGCTTGGTGTATTTGTTTATCATTTTGGGACTCATTGGGTTGACTGCAATCAGCGCCTTATCGAGCTTTTTGTCAGTACGTATCAGCATCATTCTGGGCTGCTTATTATTTGTGCCGTCTGGGCTCAACCTTTTGTGGGTAATCACTCTAGCGTCTGACTAGTGAGAGGAATTTCAACGGCTGGTCCTTCAACGGTTGCCAGAGCAAATATCGGGGAGAGCGCAGCTTTCTCGAGTATCCAAAACAGATCATTGATTAAGCAGATATCTCAGCTTCTATTAAAAGGCTGACCGCTGATGGGAGTCGGCAGCCAAGAAAAGTAAAGATTCATCTGTGAGCAAAACCGGCCACAATTCCACGGTGCTAACATTTTGACGTTGTTTAGGCAAGGCGCATTTATCGCTACGGAGCCATGCCTAAAAACACGTCGCCTTAACTGGCGAATCAATCTCTGCTATCTACCACTTCGTCACCATGTTTATCAAATCTTTGGTTGTTATGGGGGCGGCGATCGCAGCAAGCGTTAGCCTACCTCTGACCGCGATCGCCCAGTCCCTGCCTCCCACGGTCAACATTGGCGGTAAGGATTACGAGATTGAGTTTAAGTTAGGCGTCTTTGAAGACCACATTGTTGAATTGCAAGCTCAACCCTGGTACAGCAAGAACGATTTTGCCCTGGCCGCTGAGACTGCGCAACAAGTCTTTGACTGTGCCGAGGGTAGTCCTTTTGCTCAGCCGATTTGTCAAACCCCGTTTGATACGTTTGGACTCGTCAACACCGGGTTTGGCGGTATCTCACCGTGGTTTGTTTACGATGTCGAGGCTGGCGTCGCTGGTATCGCAGTCGGGTTTTCAGATGTGGCGGACGGCGGCAATGTTTTGAGCCAAATTGCCGCAGACTTAGAAAGCCAGCAGTCGTTTGCGATCGTCGCCACCGCACCGTCAGTTCCCGACGCTACGACCACGATTCCTGAGCCCATGTCATGGCTGGCACTCCTGGCTGTCGGCGCGATCGCTGTCGGCAGTCGCTGGGTTAACCGTCACTGAGACAGTCGAATGCTTGATTAAGGCTGAAGGCAATTAGGTGCGGTTGACGTCAGGCAGGTGCGGCGGCGATCGCGAGACTCTGTTCTCAACAGGTGTCCCCGGTTCTCAATTAGCTGTTGGGTCGCAGACATGACCATTGCGCAGCCATTAGCAAGCGGTTCGAAACCGCTGTGGCTGGCTATCCCTACCAGACAAATTCGGTGTAAACGCCCGCACTCAGTTACATTAACTAGAGTTGAGGCTCCCCCACCGATACCGCTCCTATGGTTACGCTACTGATCTTTTTGGCTGCGATCGCCCTCCTCGTTTGGGGCTTTTTGCGGGCTCGACCCTATGGCAAAATTGGCGTTTTTGCTTGGCTGCAATCCGTGGTGCTAATGCTGCCCTGGCTCCTATTCTTCGGCCTGTTTACCCTCGGCATTTACATTAATTTGGCTGGGGTGTTGCTGTTGGTCGTGGCATCGGCCGGAGCTTACATCTATTTGGGCCGGCAACTGCGAGCTTTAGGCCAAGATGAACTCGCAGCCCAAAAGCTTAAAGAATTTATGACACCGCCCCCTGCGGAAGCGATCGCCCAAGACGTGGCTCAAGGAACGGTCACAGATCCGACTGAGTCAGGCAACGCCACTGATCGCTCTGAAGAAAATGCGACCACCCAGTCTGACCCTTCCACTACGGAGGATGAACCCCGAATTGCGCCGGAAGATCGGGTGGCCTTAGAAGGCATTTTTGGCGTCGATACGTTTTTTCGAACCGAAACCGTGCCCTATGACCAGGGGGCCATTTTTAAGGGGAATTTGCGCGGCGAGCCAGAAGCGGCGATCGCCACCCTCACGGCCTTGGCGGATGAACGACTCGATCGGCGTTTTCGATTGTTTCTGGTCGCCGATCCGCAGGGTAAGCCTGCCATCGTTGCCCTGCCCAAAACCACTGACCCCAAACCCCTTACTCCAGCGCAAAAAGGCTTTGCCGTGGTAATGGCGATCGCCACGGGCTTGACCTGTCTCGAAGCCAGCGGCATTTTGCTGGGGTTTGATCTGCTATCGACGCCAGACAAATGGCCTCAAGCTTTACCCTTTGCCGCAGGCGTCATCGCCATTCTCGTGGCCCATGAAATTGGCCACTGGCTCATGGCTCGGCAGCGTCAAGTCAAGCTCAGTTGGCCCTTCTTTTTGCCCACTTGGGACATTGGGGCTTTTGGGGCCCTCACCCGCATCGAGTCGGTTTTACCCAACCGTTCCGTCTTATTTGATGTGGCGATCGCGGGGCCAGCCCTGGGCGGTTTATTGTCATTTGCGCTGCTGATTGGGGGGCTATTGCTGTCTCAACCGGGCAGCGAGTTTCAGTTGCCGGTCGAATTCTTCCAGGGTTCCGTACTCGTGGGCACATTGGCCAAAATTGTCCTGAGAGACGCCCTCACCGCGCCCTTGGTCGATATTCATCCGTTCGTTTTGCTGGGCTGGTTGGGGCTCATCATCACGGCGCTGAATTTATTGCCGGCGGGTCAACTCGACGGGGGGCGCATTGTGCAGTCGATCTATGGTCGCAAAACGGCGGGTCGCGCCACGGTCATCACGCTGATCATTTTAGCGATCGCTTCTCTGGCCAATCCCCTTGCCCTGTATTGGGCCGTATTGATTTTGTTTTTGCAGCGCAATCAAGAGCGTCCCGCCACTAATGAATTGACCGAACCCGACGACGCCCGCGCCGCCTTGGGACTGTTAGCCCTATTTCTCACCCTGGCTACACTGCTGCCGCTTACCCCTTCGTTGGCTGGACGTTTGGGCATCGGCTAAGTCCAATCGCAATGGGAATTTTTGGAAAAGTCGATCAGCTGAACCGGTCGACGAGGGGCCTCTAACTCCACTAAATTCGGTCAGCTCAGGAAAGCCACCAGTTTCTCTGTCAGTGTGAAGTGAGCCGTGAGGGTGACAAGCGGCGACTGAACGGGCGCAACCCCCATCAGCTTAATGCTTCTTCATAGGGTGACCCGGTGCTCTTTCAAAATTGATGCGACCATTGAAAAAGCGCCGCTTGGGCATTTCATCTAGGGTTGGCCTCAGGCTGGGGCGAACTCATTTTTAATATTCTGTTTTGACATCGGTTGTTATCACTCTCTATGACAGTCGCACCCTCAAGGTCGAATCCTCTTCCCCATTACCCCCAGATTCATCAAGCGCTGCAAGCCTCTCTCCAGCAGGCTCAGCAGGCCAATGCCGAACGGCTGGTTAGCTTGTCGTTTCCGTTACCGATGGTCGATCCCCTCGCCGTCTTGCTGACCTATCCGCAGCCGCATCACCGTCAGTGCTATTTTGAGTCGCCTTCGCGCGGGCAGGCGATCGCCGCCTGGGATGCGCTGATTTGTGAGCATTTCAGCGGTCGCGATCGCTTCGCCACCGCCCGTCAGGCTATCGCCCAGTGGCAACCGCGCATTCAGGCCATTCCTCAGCGGCCTGAGGGACCTTATTTTTTCTGTAGCTTTTCCTTTTTTGATACGGTGGCCACGGCCATCGGCGGCTTTGCTCCGGCGACGGTGCTGCTAACCCGTTGGCAGGTCGTGCGGCAAAAGCAGCGCTGCGTCCTCATTGCGAATGTGCTGATTCGCCCCCACAGCCGCCTGGCACCGCTGGCCCGAGCGATCGCTGAGCAAGTGAGTCAACTGCAGCGCTTTGCCCCCTCTGCCCGCTTACTAGAAAGTCACTGGGGTCGCGACGCTGTCTCTTGGCAGCCACAGTTGGCACGACCGGAAGGTCAGCAGTTTCAGCAAAAGGTGACCAGCACCCTCGCCGCCATTCACCGTCATGATTTGCAAAAACAAGTGGTGGCTCAGGCGTTTGATGTGACTCGCACTCACCCGTTTCGGCGCGATATTGCCCTGCCCCGACTGCGATCGCGCTATCCCGACTGCTACATATTTTCGTTTTCCGGCGAAGGCGACAGTCACTTTATTGGAGCCAGTCCCGAGCGCTTGCTGAGCATTCGCCAAGGGCGCCTCGTCACTGATGCCTTAGCCGGATCAGCGCCCCGAGGGACGACCCCTGAGCGCGATCGCGACATCGGTCAGCAACTGCTTAAAAATCCCAAAGAGCAGCAAGAGCATCAACTCGTCCTCGATTTCATCGTGAATCACCTGGAAGCCGAGGGCTTGCACCCTTGCTATAGCACTCCCCCCGGACTGCTGCGACTCTCCAATATTCAGCACCTGCACACCCCTATTTGCGCCGAGGTATCACCCCAGACCTCACCCCTCCGCCTGGTTGAATGTCTACATCCGACTCCGGCAGTGGCAGGGGTGCCGATGGCCGCCGCCTGCGATCGCATTCAACAAGAGGAAACGTGCGATCGGGGGCTTTATGCTGCTCCCTTGGGATGGATCGACCCTGCCGGCAACAGTGAATTTATCGTCGGCATTCGCTCCGCCTTAATTCAAAAAAATCAGGCCCGCTTATTTGCCGGTGCTGGCATCGTCGCTGACTCTGACCCCGCCCAAGAACTCGCCGAAATTCAGCTCAAGCTGCAAGCCCTCGCCGAAGCGCTGGGCTAACAGATAACAGAGGCTTCACATATGCCGATTCGCCTGTAGGCATCAATACTTTGGGATAAATGAACGACGAAGGGGCACCACAGCTTGCCAGATGTGTGACGCCCCTTTCAATTCCGACCAACCCTGGCTTTTAATCGCCCGGGCATCCGGTAACTACTCGGATTACTGCTCTTGCATCAACCGCAAATAATTCTGCCGCAGTTGCACGTGGCTTTCGGTAATCCGCTCTGAGAGGTGCTTTTCAACCTGACACAGCTCTTGCCAAAACGTTGCGGAGCGTTGAGTCGTCACATATTCGCGCCAGAGCATCTGCAACATCGCCGCGCACTGCGGATCATTCGCCCGTACCGTCTCTAAAACTTCATTAAAGGCCGCGTGGGCTTGCTCGTTGGAATCAGTATCCTGCGCCAGATTAATGGCGCTTTCCAAGGTTTTAACGGGAGATTGCGATAGGGGCTTATTCATGGCTTCCTTACTCTGAACAACACAAACAGGCTTTTAAAACCGAAATGCTCTAGGGCTTCTTATACAATGCGTAAACAGAGTATACAGACTGATAACTTTCTTATCTATGGGCAAGAACCGTATTCTTTCCGGCATCCAACCTACGGGCAACCTGCACCTGGGCAATTATTTGGGAGCCATTCGTAACTGGGTTGCCCTACAAGAGGAATACGACAGCTTCTTGTTTATGGCCGACTTGCACGCCATCACGGTGCCCCATGATCCGAAATCCCTCGCCGAGGATACCTACAAAGTCGCCGCAACTTACCTCGCCTGTGGCATCGATCCGCAGAAATCGACCATTTTTGTGCAATCGCACATTTCGGCTCACAGTGAGCTGGCCTGGCTGTTTAACTGCGTGACTCCGCTGAATTGGCTGGAACGCATGATTCAGTTCAAAGAAAAAGCGGTCAAACAGGGCGAAAACGTAACGGTGGGGTTGTTTGACTACCCGGTGTTGCAAGCCGCTGACATCTTGCTTTACGAGCCGGATTTAGTGCCCGTGGGCGAAGACCAAAAACAGCATGTGGAGCTGACTCGCGACATTGTTAATCGCTTTAACTTTCAATACGGCAGTGAGGATCAACCTGTCATCAAGGTGCCGGAACCGATGATTCAAGCCGCTGGGGCGCGGGTCATGAGCTTGACCGACGGCACGAAAAAAATGTCTAAATCCGATCCGTCGGAAATGAGCCGCATTGATTTAATTGATCCACCTGAGCTGATTCAGAAAAAAATCAAGCGCTGTAAGAGTGACCCGGTACGCGGTCTAGAGTTTGATAATCCCGATCGCCCCGAATGCCAAAACTTACTGACGCTTTATATGATTCTCTCCGGCCAAACTAAAGAAGCCGTAGCACAGGAATGTGCGGAGATGGGGTGGGGACAATTCAAACCCTTGCTAGCTGAGACGATGGTGGCAGCGCTGCAACCAATTCAAGAGAAATATCACGCTTTAATGGCTGATCGCACCTACCTGGAATCAATTTTGCGAGAGGGCCGCGAAAAAGCTGAGGCGATCGCCCTGCAAACCCTCGCCAAAGCGAAGGTAGCTCTGGGCTATTCACAGCCGCTTTGAAGGGGTGGGGATGTCTTGTCAATCTGATTTCAGCATGGCAAAGGTGGCAAGATATACTGACCAAATAGCTCACCTCTGAATGCCTTCTTTATTTCTACCTGCAACCAAAATTTTCTTTTAACCCAGTTTGATGTCGCCCACTGATACCCACACTTTACCCACCTCACATTTTCAGAAAGCTGCCGAGGCTCGGGAGTTTTTGATTACGGCAGAAGTCATGCCGCCCAAAGGAGGGGATGTGAGCCACATGGTGAAGATGGCTCAGCAGTTGCGGGGACGTGTCCACGCTGTGAACATTACGGATGGTAGCCGTGCGGTAATGCGCATGTCTTCTCTGGCGGCGTCGGTTATCTTGCGACAGCAGGGGCTAGAGCCGATTTGTCAAATGGCCTGTCGCGATCGCAATCGTATTGCGCTCCAGGCCGATTTGCTGGGGGCATACGCCCTCGGCATTCGCAATATTTTGGCCCTGACGGGGGATCCGGTAAAAGCGGGCGACCAAACCGGGGCCCGTCCTGTGTTTGATCTGGAATCTGTGCGCCTTTTGCAGCTCATTCGCCAGTTGAACAATGGTGTGGATGCCTGCGATCGCCCCTTGCCTAACCAAGCAGTGCGCTTGTTTGCGGGAGCCGCGATCGATCCCCAATGCCGCAGTTGGTCTGGTCTCCAGCGACGCTTTGCCAAAAAGCTCGAAGCTGGTGCGCAATTCTTTCAAAGCCAGCTCATCGATGACTTTGAGCGGCTCGAAAAGTTTATGGACCAAATTGCCGCTGGATGTGACAAGCCTATTTTGGCCGGTATTTTTCTGCTGAAGTCTGCCAAGAACGCCCAGTTCATTAACCGCAACGTCCCTGGCGTCAACATTCCCGAGCATATTATTCAACGCTTGGCGACCGCATCAGACCCGCTGCGCGAAGGCATGCTGATTGCGGCAGAGCAGGTCAAGGCTGCTCAACAGCTTTGTCAAGGCGTTCACATGATGGCCATTCGCCGCGAAGACTTAATTCCCGAAATTTTGGATCTCGCTGGCATCAGCCCATTACAGACCGTGCCCACCGTTCTCCAACGCGAGCCTGCCGAACTCGCTCGCGTTCGCTTTAGTCGCACTAAAGTACTCGGGGGCGAAGGGTAGTTCCTATTCCGTTCTCCCCAATCCGCTGAATTTAGGGATAGTAATGCCCATCTGGCAAAATCGTGGTGCGATCGCATTTAGCATTCGAGACATCCAGATTGACCGCTCGAAAAAAAGTCGCTCCGATCAAACAAGCATCGCTTAAGTCGGCCTCAGTCAGGTCGGCCCCAGTCAAGTCGGCCTCAGTCAGGTCGGCCCCAGTCAGGTCAGCCCCAGTCAGGTCAGCCCCGCTCAAATTGCAACCCGACAAACGGGTCTCTCGCAGTCGGCAATAGCGCAAATCAGCACGCGATAGATTAACACCATTTAACCGAGCGCGGTTGAGATTGCTGTTAGGCAGCTTTGCATCGCCCAAATTGCCCTGCTTCACCACCAGTTCTTGAAGGTTAGCTCGACTCAAATTGCCATAGGGTAAATAGGCATTGTCGATAATTGCTGCCACGAGATCAATGTCTCGCAAATCGCATTCAAACGCATCTGCATGTTCAATATTGACACCTTGAAAACGGCGATCGCCAGCCCGGTAGCGAGCCAATAGTTCACTAAAATCGAGAGTCGTCATAGAGTCAAATATTTCGCTGAATGCTCAACAATCGTTTAATTACGTGTTGTCTTAAAGGCCACGCATTAGAGTACCGATAAAGGCCTGTTCTATCTTCTAGTACAGCGCTCAACCAAATCACCAAAACGTTCAACATCATTAGCGGCGTAAATTCACGTACAAGCCAACTTAATAGCAAAAAGGCTGAGGAGGAAAAACCTAGACATTAACCCTTTCGAAACGTTTGCTGACGAGAATCATCAGTATTTAGTTCGCCCAAGCCCCCAAACTATATCTGCTCAACTGAAAAATATAGAGATCATCACTCAGTTCAAACCACATAAATCAATAGCATAGTCACACAACTTTGACGCCGTCATTTAGGGATTGAGTAAACTCTGAGCGAGGCTATTCATCAAAACATTTGCAGTCTAAAACCCCAAGTGCATAAAAAAGCAACTGCTGGCGAAAGACTACGATTGACGCTGCAAACGTTACACCTCCTAAAAGATGTTTAACGTTTGTTAAGTTACAGTGCTTCGATGCTTGTTCTGTCTGGCTTAAAGATATTTTTGGATTTATCTAATATTCGTATTTGACTTTACTGATATAACAAAAAAGTAAAACTTATGATTGCTGTGTGACTAAAAGCATAAGTCGCTAATTGGCGGTCAGTATCAACCTGTTTTAGAGAGTTTTTGGGGCCTGCTCTTTGCTTCCTAAAAATGTTTCAAATGTCGGAACCAATGTTGTCTGAGCATCACTGGTTAAATCGCTGGCGACAATTGTGGCCCATCCAGTGCATATAACGCTGTCGTCGTACGCCTGAGATGACCTTGAGGTTGGCGACGACCCAATAGAGAATACTCAAGAACGATATGTGTAACTATCTAGCCCTCACATCCCCCACCTTGCTCTTTCAGCGCTGGGACCCCAGGGAGTTCGAAGTCTTTGCAGTGCTCTGCTCTCAAGGTTGGCAGCAAGGCTGAGATGAGGGTTAATGTAGAGTTGGCAAGCCTTTTAGGGGAGTCGCACATTGCGTCAAGCGCCAAGACGCAATATTGACAGTTTGTGAGGCGATCGCTGTCAGTCACATCGGCGAGAATGTAGAGTGAACCATAGCAGTTCCCCATTTTAGGGATGTGTTCAATCCTCTTCGTAAAGCTGCGCGCCGCCGGGTTACTGACGCTGATAGTTGTATGAGTTCCCTGAGTTCAATAGCGGAATATTTCCACGATCGCACTAAATACAGTCCTGATTCGATTGCTCGGGCTGGCCGTGCTATGCAAGGGCCCCAGCCTGAGCCCTTTAAGACCTATCGTTTAGGGACAGAAATTGACCTTAAGCCTTACCTGGAAGAATCTAAGGTTAATCCCGAGGCCACTGCAGACGAGCGGGCTTGGGCCAGACTGTCCCACTTTCTGATCAACGTTTATGGTCTGACCGCCCAGATTCAAACTATGACTGGGCAGATGTTTTATCTGCGATCGGCCCCTTCTGCTGGCGGCCTCTATCCCACCGAGGTTTACCTGGTATCCCGGGGCAATCAGCTCTTGCCGGCAGGTTTATACAACTACCAAGCCCGCACCCACGCGCTCTGGCGATTTTGGGATGACCATATCTGGCAATCATTGCAATCAGCCTGCTTTTGGCATCCTGCGTTAGAAACGACTCAAGTCGCCGTGATTCTCACGAGTGTGTTTTACCGTTCGGCCTGGCGCTATCAAGATCGAGCCTATCGACGCATTTGTCTGGATGCTGGACACGTATTGGGCAATCTTGAGTTGGCGGGTGCCCTCGTTGACTATCGCCCGCACCTGATTGGCGGTTATCTAGATTCAGCAATAAACCAAATGTTGTATTTGGACCCCGAGACGGAAGGGGCGATCGCTGTAGCCGCTTTGGCTGACATGCTACAAGTTGAACAAAACTTGCCCCACCTCACCACGACTCAACCGAGTCCGTTACAGGCCCAAGTTCCCCAACTTGCCGAGGGCGAATTGTTGCCTTTCATGCACCAAGCTACCAGCATTCAGCAAGATGACGATTTTCGATGGCATAGTCGTCGGCCGAGTGTGGCTGACCAAGTTGGCCCAGCGTCTACAGCCATTCCCGATGACAAATATAATTTTCCGTTTTGTCTCAAAGTCACCACCACCACCCCGCCAATCGACTGGGATACCTCCTTGCAAGGTTTGGAAAAGACGCTATTGCGGCGACGCTCGACCCGAGAATTTAGTGGCACTAACCTCACCCTAGAAGAACTCAATGCGGTACTGGATTTTGTTTATCAGCCTTATCACTATATTGAGCAGGGCCTAGATGGTGATCCCGATTATTGTGACCTGAGCCTCATTCAAACTTTTGTCGCGGTTTCTGGTGTCGATGGATTAGACACCGGTTGTTATTACTACGCGCCCCTAACTCAAGAACTGCGGCAAATTCGATTTAAAAACTTTCGCCCTGAGTTGCAATATCTATGTTTAGGACAAAACTTAGGCCATGATGCTGGGGCCGTAGTTTTTCACACCGCTGATTTAAAGGCTGCGATCGCCCGCCATGGCGAGCGTGGTTATCGCTATCTACATTTAGATGCAGGACATTTGGGACAGCGACTGAATGTCGCTGCTGTGCGCTTGGGCCTAGGTGTCAGCGGCATCGGTGGCTTCTTTGACGATCAGGTGAACGAAGTGCTGGGCATTCCCGCAGATGAAGCCGTTTTATACATCACGACCTTAGGGCGGCCAGCCGCTGCCACCATAAGTTAAGGGAAGGTCACTTGCCCCGATGTCTGAGCGGGACTCAGCAGATACACCGACCCCAGATCGAAGTAAGCTGATCTAACACAGTGCAATCGAGTTTCTTTTTTCATGGTCACAATCAACGAAAACTATTTGAAGCTAAAAGCAGGCTACCTCTTTCCAGAAATTGCCCGCCGCGTTACCGCATTTGCCGAGGCTAATCCTGACGCGCCGATTATTAAACTGGGCATCGGTGATGTTACAGAACCGCTCCCTGAAGCCTGCCGAGTGGCGATGATCAAAGCTGTCGAAGAAATGGGCGATCGCGATTCTTTCAAAGGTTATGGCCCTGAGCAAGGCTACGAATTTTTGCGCGAAAAGATTGTTCGCCACGATTTTCAATCCCGCGGCTGCGACATCACCGCTGACGAAATTTTCATTTCCGATGGTTCCAAGTGCGACTGCGGCAACATTCTCGATATTTTTGGCCACGACAACACGATTGCTGTCACTGACCCGGTATATCCCGTTTACGTCGACACCAATGTCATGGCGGGGCACACTGGCCCAGCTAGGGAAGACGGTACTTACGAAGGCCTGATTTACTTACCCATCTCTGCGGAAAATAACTTCACCGCTGAGATTCCCGACTACAAGGTCGATTTGGTCTATCTCTGTTTTCCTAACAACCCGACCGGGGCGGCTGCGACCCGCGAGCATTTGCAGCAGTGGGTGGATTATGCTCACACCCACGGTTCCTTGTTGTTGTTTGATGCGGCCTACGAAGCCTTCATTACCGAAGACGATATTCCCCACTCCATTTATGAAATTCCGGGAGCGCGGGATTGTGCGATCGAGTTCCGGTCCTTCTCCAAAAATGCAGGCTTTACGGGCACCCGTTGCGCCTTTACCGTTGTGCCTAAAACGATTAAGGTCAAGGCTTCTGATGGCACTGACGTAGAATTGCACCGGTTGTGGAATCGTCGTCAGTCTACCAAGTTCAACGGTGTGTCTTACATCGTGCAGCGCGGTGCCGAAGCGGTTTACACCGAAGCTGGGCAAACCCAAGTCCGCAAACTCATCCGGTTCTATCTGGAGAATGCTCGCATCATTCGGGAAAAATTATCCGAAGCAGGCATCCAAACCTATGGCGGCGTCAACGCTCCTTACGTTTGGGTAAAAACGCCTCACGGTCTCTCTAGCTGGGATTTCTTCGACAAACTGCTGCACACTTGCAACGTCGTCGGAACTCCCGGTTCAGGTTTTGGGGCCGCTGGTGAAGGTTACTTCCGCATCTCGGCCTTCAATAGTCGGGAGAATGTCGAAACTGCGATGCAGCGGATTACCGAAAAGTTCAAAGTGTAGGCCATCAATATTCGCTTCTGGGCTTATTCGGGCTTGGGTAATACTGATTGCGAATGTCTCACCTTTTCCGTAGTTTGACTTGTTGCCTTGACGGCATCGTTGACACTCAGGCGTCATCATTACGGCCAAATAACAAAAAGGAGCTAGTGAGAACTAGCTCCTTTTTTATTGATCAAACCGTCATAGAACTAAGGCAACACACAAAGATTAAGCAGCTTTAGCACGCTTTTGCCATGCTAGAGCCCCGCCGACCAAGCCCAAACCAAGCATCAATGCAGGTTCTGGAACCTTGGCAGTAGTTCCTACAAACTTCCAGTCCGGACCGTTAAAGCCGCTTTGGCTAAAGAAGCGGAGCGTGCTTACCTCACCGCCCTCTACACCTAAATCAGCCATTTTGATACCTAAGGAACCAACTTTCTGAGCATTGTTGATCTCAGAAGTATCGATTTTAAAGCCAGTGTCGAACCACATATTGCGGGTAATATCTAGCCGACTACCAATTAGTTCGCCATCAGCATTCACAGCCTGAATACCGAGGTCACTATTCATCCCTCGCTCCCAAACAAAGAGGGTTTTAATTGCCTCGCTAAAGTTCAGATCAATCTCAAATCGGCCTTTGTCTTCTGTATCGATAATGTGATTGATATTATTGGTGCTGAGGTTGGCAACCACATCGGCCGCTGTAGCATCCTCTGCGCGCGCACCGCCCGTTGCATCGTCGCCAGTGTCAGCACTTGCTGCACCAGTGTTGCCACCACTGTAAACGTCGTTGTAAATAATCTCGGCGGAAGTTACGTAAGAAAACTCATCAATGATTTGATCACCAACTGTGATCGATTCGAGCAAAATATCAGCTGTCGATGAGCTCGTTTGGGAATAAGTACCTACAAATTTGAATCCTGTTGCATGCGCTTGACTTGTACCAAAACATGAAAGCAAAGTACCTGTGGCAAGCCCGGTGGCTACGGCAAATTTGGAAATAGAAAGAGACATGGTTGCTACCCGTATACGACTGTCACGATTTAGACGATAACGGGTAAAAATGGGAGAGACGACAGCGATGCTACCCAATTGAAAATTGCGTGTACCTCATAAATTCTTCACTTCGGTCTACAATTTGCTCTCGTTAGCAGCCAAAAAGTATCAAGAAACACGTTTTTGGGTTCACCAGAGATGGCAGCGATCGCTCATTTTGGTGGCAAAACCTCGTAGCATGTCAGTTTGATGCCCTTCACCTGGAGTTCAATTCAGGTGTTCAGTAGTTTTTCTTAGGTGCTCCGCAGAATTGCTGAATCGGTGATTATTTTTCAGTGATCGGGTGAGTTTAATTTCCATTAACCGGGATTTCTAGAACTAGGGTCTCTACGAAATTCATGCAATGGGTTTGTCTTTTGGTCTGGCACTTTGTCTTGCCTACATCGTAGGCTTGCTCATCAGCGCGATCGCGGGCTATGGATCGCTGGGTGGCGTAGCCGTTTCGTGGTCAGGGATAGCGGGTTTAATACTGTTGTCAGGCTGGGGAATGTTAGCTCCTCGGTCGTGGCGACTAGGGTGGCAATCCGGACGCTGGTGCAGTTTGGGCGTAGTGATGCTGCTGGCCGCTATTTATATGCCTCTGCGATCGCCGGTCGCTGGAGTACAGGATGTTAGTCAATTTCTAGAACGGGCTAACACGATTGGGACAGCACACGTCGTTGTGGGACAAGCGATCGAAGACCCACGGCTCAATCGCGGCTTAAAGGGCCGCTTTTTGGTTGCGGCCCAAGCGCTACAAGTCTTGGATACCGAGGGGGCGATAACGTTTCAAATTCCCGTTCGGGGGCGAGTTTACGTTACGGCTCCGCTCTTGCAAGTTACGGGGCTACATGCCGGAGAACAGGTGACCGCCAGGGGACAGCTTTATCGCCCCCAACCCGCGATGAATCCGAATGGGTTTGACTTTCAAGCCTATCTGACTCAACGGGGCTCATTTAGTGGTTTGGTCGCCGACGAGCTGACTTTTAGACAGGCTACTGGCTGGGGGCGATGGCGAGTGCGGCAACGGATTGTCCGCACTCAGGTGCGGGCTTTGGGCAGTCCTCTGGGGCAACTGGTGAGTGCAATGGCCTTAGGGCGCAATGCGGTTGACCTGCCGAGCAATATCCATGATGTGTTTATGCGTGTGGGCCTAGCGCATACGATCGCCGCCTCAGGATTTCATGTGTCGTTATTGTTTGGCGTTGTGCTGGCGTTGTTGCGATCGCGCTCCGGCAAGCTGCAATTTGTCGTGGGGTTAAGTGTGTTGTTGGGCTATGTGTGTCTGACGGGGGCTCAACCTAGCGTCATTCGCGCGGCGTTAATGGGCGGGGCAACTTTGTTGGCTTTAGTGACCGAACGCCGAGTCTTACCTACGGGAGCTTTGATTGTGGCGGCCACAGGCATGCTCCTTGTCAATCCCAACTGGTTGTGGAATGTCAGCTTTCAGCTCAGCGTTATGGCAACTTGGGGCTTAATTGTCACCGTGCCAGCTTTGACACGCCGATTAGACTGGTTGCCCGTGATGGTGGCCTCTTTGATTGCTGTGCCAATAGCGGCCACGCTGTGGACTCTACCGTTAACGCTATATCACTTCAATGTGTTGGCAGGACTCAGTATTGCGCTCAATGTCGTGGCGATGCCTTTAGTCACTTTGATTAGTTTGGGGGGCATTGCGAGTAGTGCTTTAGCCTTGGTGTTGCCGCCACTTGGAGGGATTGCCGCCCATGTGTTGTATTATCCAGCGGCAACATTGTGGTGGCTGGCACAAACGAGTGGTCAATTGCCTGGGAGTTCAATCGCCATTGGCCAAATTTCTCTCTGGCAAGTCGTCGGCCTATATGGGGTTCTATTAGGACTTTGGGGGAGAAGTCACTGGGGGCAACAACGTCGAGGTTGGTTGCAGCCTGTACTCGTGACCATGTTTCTGATATTGATTGTGGGGCCGCTCGGCTGGCGCTGGGCAACGCAAGATCAAGTCACGGTATTGGCTGCCGGAAATGAACTGATTTGGGTGGAGCAAGATCACGGCCAGACCACACTGATCAATAGTGGCGATGCGAAAACGGCTTTCTACACAGTTGAGCCTTTTTTAACCCAGGCGGGCGTCAATCATCTGAAATCGGCGATCGCGCTGCCATTGGGCGCTGACTATCGGCGCGGGTGGCAAACTCTATTAGCCCATGTGCCCGCCGAGCATCTCTACAGTCCAGAAGCCACCGATGCCGAATTGGCTGCCGATAGCCACTTTCATCAACTCCAGGCAGGCACCAGCACTACGGTGGACAGACTGTCTCTGCAGTTGCTGGGGATCGAAAATCCGATTGTGCGGTTGAGCGATCGCCAAAGCTGGCTATTGTTGCCGCAATTGCCATTGGCGACTCAGGAACATCTGGCCCAAATGGGCACAGCACTCCAAAGTGAGGTGTTGGTGTGGGCAGGTGAAGCACTCAGCCCGGCCCTGGTGCAAGCCATCGCCCCGAAAGTCGCTATTTGCTATGGCTCCCAGCTGCCCGAATCGCTCGAACGTCAACTCCAGCGCCAGGGCATTCAGATATTTTGGACTCAACGCGACGGTGCCATCACCTGGCAGCCCCGGCAAGGATTTCGCCCTTATCGACTAACCCCGCATCGCACACCAGCCTTTTAGTAAAGATATCGCGAGTGGAATAGTTGGTAGCACTCCGTGTCGATGCCTTAACTTTCGGCAAAATTCGACTTCACAGCCCATGGAAATTTGCACCAACCAACCGCGAAGGTCGGGACTTATTCTTCCTCTTTGAGGGCGTCTTGGGCTTGCTCAGTCAAATAGGGCAACAGCTGCGACTGAATGGATTCTGACTGGTTACCCCAGAGCATTTTGCAAAATTGGTGCTTGCCTTGAGCACTCGCCCGGTTTAGAACCCCAGCCAGCTTTTCACAGTTCACAGACTCAGTCATCATGGCTCCTTGACATTTCGGGTATTTTGACGAAATGTCAACTGTCAAACAGTTATTTTCGATACAGCAAGATCCACTCTAAGCTCTGCGGCACGATTTAGGTGTCGTCTTGTCCCAGCCGATTTGTACGATAGTTCCGCCAAAATTCTCCGGATTGGCCTGCGATCGCCAGAAGATTGAAGTGGTAGATGCACCCTGATTGTTGCCCCTGGACCTCGTTTGCGAGGCCCAGGGTTTTTTTTGCGGTTCGGAAGTGATAGGAATACTTAGATGCGATCGCAGCAGCATTGGCCTCCGTCTGGTCGGGGTTGATGGGCTAAGTAGCCGCGATTGATGGTAGTAGGCAGTTCTGAAACCGGCAAAGGGAGAGCAATCATGGCAAAAACACAGGTCGGCGTTTTGTTTGGCGGTTGCTCCGGCGAGCATGAAGTCTCGATTTGTTCGGCGCAGGCGATCGCAAAGGCTCTCACCCAGGGAGCCAATGCTGACAAATATTTGGTGCTTCCGGTTTACATCACCAAGGCTGGAGTTTGGCAGTTTGGCGATCGGGCGGCTCAAGTCTTGCAGTCAGGCGAGCCCTCAACGGACGGCGACGAAACCGCGAAGCCTGGTGATCGTCTACCTGCGCCCCAACCGCTTAACGACATTGACATCTGGTTCCCCGTCTTACACGGCCCCAATGGCGAAGACGGCACCATTCAAGGGTTGCTCTCGCTGCTGCAAATTCCCTTCGTCGGCTCTGGCGTGCTTGGGTCCGCAGTGGGGATGGATAAGATTGCGATGAAAACGGCCTTTGCCCAAGCCGGACTGCCGCAAGTGAAATATGTGGCAGTCACCCGCGCGGAAGTTTGGTCAAATCCCTGTGTGTTTCCCAAGCTGTGCGATCGCATTGAAGAAGCATTGGGCTATCCCGCCTTTGTGAAGCCTGCCAATCTGGGATCATCGGTCGGCATAGCCAAAGTGCGATCGCGCCAGGAATTGGAAGCGGCGCTCGATAGTGCTGCTAGCTACGATCGCCGCATCATTGTAGAAGCTGGCGTCGAGGCTCGTGAAGTCGAATGTGCGGTGTTGGGTAACGACGTGCCCAAAGCGTCTGTGGTTGGAGAAATCAGCTTTGAGAGCGACTTTTACGACTATGAAACCAAATACTCTGCAGGACAAGCCGATCTCATGATCCCCGCACCGCTGCCGCCAGAAATCACTCGCCAGATTCAAGAAATGGCCGTGCAAGCCTTTCAGGCAGTGGATGCAGCAGGCATTTCAAGAGTCGATTTTTTCTACGTGGAAGCAACCGGCGAGATTTTTCTCAATGAAATCAACACCTTGCCAGGGTTCACTCAAACCAGCATGTATCCCATGCTGTGGCAAGCAAGTGGTATTTCTTTTGACGCGCTGGTAGATCAGCTAGTGCAGTTTGGCCTGGAGCGATCGCAACCCATCAGCGCCTAAAATCTAGCCCTTGAGCTGTCCAATCTCACGCAAAATTGAAGGATTGCCTAAGATCAAAATCAACGATCAAGGACTGGGGATCACTGCACCCTCTTTCCCCAGTTCGCTTGGTCAGCTCTATCTGACCACTCATTTCTCCGACGGATACAGCCGCCGACATCACTATGACCATTGCTAAACTAATCGACCAATTTGAAGCCTGGGCTCCCCCCCAGTGGCAAGAAAGTTGGGACAACTGTGGCTGGCAAATCGAACCAGGGATTTTGGGGGCGTCGGCCCATGTGCTGGTGTGCCTAACGCCAACCCTAGCCGTCATGGAAGAAGCGATCGCCCTACGAGCTTCCGGCACGCCAATCAATCTGATCTTTGCCCATCACCCACTGATTTTTAGTCCCCTCAAATCGGTACAAACTGGTACCCCCATTGGGGATATGGTGCTGTTGAGTTTTACCCATGGCATTGGCGTCTACAGTGCCCACACCAACTTTGATCAGGTGCCTGATGGCACTGCCGATGTGTTGGCCCAACTCTTAGATCTACAACAGCCGCAACCCATCACTCCCACCCGACCGGGCATTGGCTATGGCCGTGTCGGTGTAATGCCAGAAGCGCCCTCATTGAAGCAGGTACTGGTAACGATTCAGCAGCAGTTAGCTCCGCCCGACTTGCTGTATTCTCCCGAAGCGGATTTACAGCAGCCCATTCACCGCCTGGCGGTTTTGGGCGGCTCCGGGGCCAGTTTCATTGGTGACGTCGTGAAATCGGGGGCCGATGCTTACCTCACCTCGGACTGCAAGTTCCACCAGTTTCAAGAAGCTCGCGATCGCGGGCTCGTGTTAATCGATGCCGGACACTACGCTACTGAACGTCCGGCTTGCGCTCGGTTAGTCGATAAGCTTTTGTCTCTTGGGGCAGAGACTGCCCAGTTGAGCGATCGCGACGAAGACTTTCGCCAATTTTGGCAGCGACCACATTTGGCTTAAGAAATACCGGCAAAGAGTTCCGAAAACGGCTTTTGCGTTGCGTTTTCCTGGGCCACGATTTCCACAACCTTGTTTTTAGCGCCTGCATCCTGCAGAGCGGCAACGCAGGTTTCCGCCACCTTGAGCCGGGGAATGTTGCCTTCGAACAAGGTGTCGGCAGGAGCCATAATGAGCGGGCGATCGTCGGTATCGTCGTTCTTCAATCCGCCGGGGCGAACAATCGTATAAGGCACCCCGCTCTTTACCAAATAGTCTTCGGCTTGCTGCTTCCAATACAGCACGAGCCAAAACAAATTTAATGGATGGAAAAAGCGCGACACGCACAAAGATGACACCATCACGAAGTGTTCGATGTTGTGGGCTTTGGCCACATCAATCAAATTTTTCGTGCCTTCGTAGTCCACCTGATACGGTCCGGTGGGATCAAAGCTTGGACGGGCTCCAGTGGCACAGACCAATACTGTGCAATCAGTGATCGCGGCTTCAATCGTGTTGCGTTTGAGTACATCGCCCACCGCAAATTCAACTGTATTGGGCAAAATCTCCTGGGCCTGTTGGCGATCGCGCACCATCACCCGCACCGGAATGCCTTTAGCAACTAATACTCGCACAATCCGACGGCCCGTCTCTCCTGTTGCACCCACAACCAAAGCCTTCATGCCATCCCCCTTTACAACACACAGCAAACTATAGATCTGAGTCTATTTTTACAATAGAAAAGCCGCAAAACTTTTCCGTAAAACCGTAGTCATAGCTTCAAACGCTAGCGCACCTTTATTCCTAAGCTAACCCTACTCCAGTAAGCTTGCGGAGGAAAGCGTGGAATTGAATCGAGTGTCCTTGCAAGAGTCCGTATATTTGCGACTGATAGAGCAGAAGCGACCGAGTTAGGCTGCAAACAGCTGAGAATGTCTTCTAATTTTCACGAAGGAATATTCCTCAGCGGTTCGTCGGTTAAAATAACTTCCAATATTATTATTGAAGTTACAACTAGCTGCTGAGCCATGCCATTGGGCATTTGCATTTATAACCAGATAGCAAACCGCCTCCATGCAAACACCATTTACTAATCACCGAGCTAGTGACCTCTCAGAGCAGGTTTTAGAATCTGTTTCTCACTTGGTTGACTCTACAGAAGACAACGCTGATCATCAAACTGCGGAATCTCTCCGTCACCAACCCGTGCTGTTTCACGGTGACTACACCGGCAGCATGGAAATGGCGGCAGATCGTGATACGGTTGCGCACTACTTAGATGATCATCAGTCCTGGTTTTTGCGCTGCGCATATCCCATGACGGCGACCCCCCTGGGCAATAATGGCTACGACCTGAGCATTGGGCATTTTGGGGCCTTAGGTTACGACGTTGAACCTAAAGTCGGTTTACATCTGCTACCGCAGGACCACGGCGTTTATCGTATTGAAACTATTGAAATACCTGGGTATGTCTCCCTTGGCTATGAGGTCGACTTCAAAGCCGCTCTTGAGCTGAATGAAACTTCAATCGCGACCGGCCAGGTTTTGACACAGGTAGACTGGACCCTAGAGCTAAAAGTGTGGGTGGGTTTTCCTCGATTTATTCAGGCTTTGCCCCAGCGCATCATTCAGAAAACCGGCGATCATTTGCTGAGTCAAATTGTTCGACAAGTTTCCAAACGGTTAACTCACAAGGTGCAAGCCGACTTCCACGAAACGCTGAACTTGTCATTCCCGGAAAGTTACTGCAAGCGCAACCACCACTTTTTTGAGCGCTTTTCTCGCAGTCAAGACCACTGCGAGCATTCCTAGCAACATAGATCTAGGCTACTGGAACTGCAATAAAAGCAATGTTCCCGTTAGTAACGGTGTCTAGGAAGTTCAGACAGTTGCTTATTATGCTTGCGAAGTTTTTGATACATGCCCCCGCACAAAGCTGTTGTGAGTTTCTTGGCTGAAAGCCTCGGGGCTAGGATCGTGTTGCCTGCTAGTTCTGATTGCTGACTCACGAAATCAACTGCCAGCAGTTTGACAAATCTGGTGGGTTCATTGATGGAGTGGACTTGAGCAGTTCAATCAGTATTTAGAGTGTCTGAGCGGTTAGGCGCATCAGTTCAGCCCGGGTGAGTCATTGTTAGTCATATAGTTTCACAACTGGCGTGGGTATTCTGAAAGCAACTGATTGAGTAGAGATCATGAGAGATAGCTCCGGCGGGTCATTGCTGGCTATCATGCTTGGCCAAAGAACATTTGAGGTATTCCAGAATGGCTGCTGCTCGTTCCCGAAACACCAATAAAGCCAAAATGTTGGTTGTAGATGATGAGCCGGACAATCTAGATCTGCTTTATCGAACCTTTCGCCGTGACTTTAACGTTTTGCGTGCCGAAAGCGGGCATCAAGCGCTAGAGGTATTGGCTGAGCACGGTGAGGTAGCTGTCATCATTTCTGATCAACGGATGCCAGAGATGAAGGGGACGGAATTCTTAAGCAAAACCGTGCCCGAGTTCCCGGACACTGTACGCATTATTTTGACTGGGTTTACCGATGTGGAAGATCTGGTCGATGCGATTAACGCAGGGCAGGTCTATCGCTACATCACTAAACCGTGGAATCCTGATGAGCTGAAGCTCGTTGTTGATCAGGCGGCGAGTACCTATGACTTGCTGAAGCAGCGAGGTGAAGCCATTGACCTGCTGCAAAATCAGCACTGGCTGGTGATGGAGATGGCTAATATTGCGCAGTCTCAGGAGACTGTAGTGACGGCTTTACCGGCGATCGCTGCCGCCCTGCAAAAAGTTACGGCAGCCGATGGCGCGGCCGTTCATCTAGTGGAAGGGGATACCTTGGGGGATGATATGGGGACCGCCGGAGCGATCGCGCCTATTCTGCTCAAGCAAGATCCATTGATTGCAGAGGCCATTACTGCGCAGCAATTGAAGTTCATGCCTAATGCCGCAAAAGTTTCAGACTCTACGAGCAAAGAACTCTACGAGACGCATCAGGTCGGCGCTCATGGCGGGGTGCCCGTCCTCTTTCGTGGTGCCGTCGTGGCAGTCATTTCCTTACAGTGGCAATCGCCCCACGAATTCACTAAAACGCTGCAAGATTTTCTGGGCATGGCTTCTCACCAGGTGGCCTTGACGTTGGCCTGTTTGTAGGCCGCCCCCGGTGTTCCAGTCGATAGTTGCAGGTGCTAAACGGTTGGCCCCAACTGAATAGTGGTTTCCAACGTTGCGCACTCTGACCAACATCAAAAGCAGAGGCATCCAACCGTTTCTGACCCAGCGATCGCGATATGGTCTGTAAAGATGTTTACACGCGATTGCTTTCCTGAAGATGCCCATGACTTTTGATAACGCTGCGCCTGCCGCTCAAGATATTCAACAACTCTTTGACCGGATTGCTCCTGTCTACGACGACTTTAACCAACAGTTGAGCTGGGGCTTGCATCGCATCTGGAAACAAATGGCCGTCGATTGGAGTGGCGCGGCAGTCGGTCAAACCTGTTTGGATGTGTGCTGTGGCAGTGGTGATCTGGCGCTGCTATTAGCGCGGCGAGTCGGGCCAACTGGCACGGTGTATGGAGTCGATTTTTCTCCCGCTCAATTGGCGATCGCGCGCCAAAAGTCTGCCCGGCAATTTCGCCTCGCCCCCCTGCACTGGGTCGAGGGCGATGCTCTGGCCCTGCCCTTTGCTGATGGACAGTTTGAAGCCGCCACGATGGCTTACGGCTTACGCAATCTCACCAACCTGACCCAAGGTCTCAAAGAGTTACGACGAGTGCTAAAACCAGGCGCTAAAGCTGCGGTGCTCGACTTTTTGCAACCGCAATCCGCCTGGCTTCGGCAATTTCAACATTGGTATCTCAATACGGTCGTGGTGCCCACCGCACAAAACTTCGGGATGACAGATGAGTATGCCTATATCGCTCCCAGTGTCGAGCGATTTCCCTTGGGACCAGCACAACGGCAACTGGCTTTGGATGCGGGATTTTCCTCAGCCGTTCACTATCCTATTGCGGGCGGTCTGATGGGCATATTAGTGTTGACCCGCTAGATCTTCTTACTCGCGGTAATCGGCAACACTTCTCAACGGCGCAAACACCTCCTCGTCAACGACCATCGTTTTCCGCAAAAGCCTTGCCCATCAACTAGAGGCTCAACATTTCATCTGTGACTCACCGACTCTTCTTGACCGGCATGTGATTTTCCGCTAATCCCTCAATAGCCTAACATTAAGACTTCTCAAGACGGCCAGCATAACCATGAAGCTAGTTTGTTATGATGACTCGGCACATTGCCGCTGGTGCGATCGCCCCTCACGTTTGCGATGGATTGGTCTGATATTTGGCTATTGTTAGCGCCGCCCTGTGTCGGCGGCGTCATCGGTTATTTTACAAATGACCTGGCCATCAAGATGCTTTTTCGGCCTTATCGGCCCTATTATGTGTTCAAGCGGCGGCTACCCTTAACGCCGGGCTTGATTCCCAGCAATCAAAGCCGATTGGCCCGTCGCGTCGCGGATACCATCATGGGCTCGCTGCTGACGCCAGAAGAGATGGAAAAACTGGCCCGGCGGCTGTTGCAAACCGAACGGACGAAGCAAGCCATTCGGTGGCTGCTGGAACTCAGCCTCGACCAGATCCAGTCTCGGAATCAAGCGCGAACGGCAGAGATCGTTGGCAAAGTGTTGCAGGACGTCTTTGGCACTTCGTTGCCTCGATTGCTGCGGGTCTGGGCGCGCCGCGAAGATTTCCTCAAGGCGCAAATCGATCAAATCTTTGACCAGGTCTTGCTCGACTTTCAACTCACACCAGAACAAGCGCAACAACTCTCGAACTGGCTACTGATTTCGGTGTTGCCGCCGGATCGCTTACGCCGCATGCTGATCGATTTTTTGACCGATCGCAATATTCACACCATCGACGAAATTTTTCGGTCGCGGACGAGCGGCACCTATTGGGTGGTTGCCAATCTCTTTGGCGTGCGCAATTCCTTGACCCGTCTGCGCTCCTTTTGTCTGGATGAGCGCGACATTACCAATGCACGCATTGCTGAACTAGTCGAAGCGCTCAACGTGAATCCACGGCTGCAAGAAATCTTTCAGCAAATGACGCTGCAGCAATTGCCGGTCGCAACCGTTCGAGAGTTGCGTAAAACCATTCGTGAAGCGGTGCGGGGATACATTCAAACTTTAGGGCCGGATTTGTTAAAAGGCTTGAGCACAACCATTAACTGGCAAATGCTAGCGACTCAGTTGCTCAACCGTTTGCAAAACTCCCAAGTGATTAGCGATTCTCTCGACCCGGTGAGTGAGGAATTAGCCCTGATTTTAGAACGGTATCTAGAGCGAGATTTGGAAAACTTAGTCGCGCAAGTGATTCCTATTTTAAATATTGACCAGGTAATTATCGAACGAGTTTCAGCCACTAATCCACGAGATTTAGAGATTGCCGTACAGGGCATTGTCCGTAATGAATTGCAAGCAATTGTGAACCTTGGGGGGATTTTGGGCTTTTTAATCGGCGGGTTACAGGCGGCTTTCTACTATTTTCAATAACTCGCCATGCAAGGCACGATTTGATCAAGTTTCCAAGGACTATTCTGCGATGCAAGTGTTATTAGTTCACGGTCTCAGTCGCACTCCGGCCTCTCTGCTGCCACTGGCTTGGCGATTACAAACCAGCGGTTGGCAGACCCATGCATTCGGTTATGCCGCGATTTTTGAAACGTTTGACCAAATTGTCGAACGTCTGCGGCACCAGCTACATGACTTGAGTCAACAAGGGCCTTACAGCGTTGTGGCCCATTCTTTAGGGGGGCTGCTGCTGCGAGCCGCTTTGGAAAGTCAGCTGCTGCGATCGCCCGCCCATGTCGTGATGCTGGGGCCGCCCAATCAACGCCCGCGTTTAGCGCCGATGGCCTGGCAGCTACCGCCGTTTCAATGGTTTACCGGGCAGTGCGGCTTTAACCTGACCCGCCTTGATTTTTTCCACCAGTTGCCGCTGTTGCGATCGCCTTACACCATCATTGCTGGCGTAGGCGGTCCCACAGGGCTACTGAGTCCCTTTGGCACAGAGGCCAATGACGGGATTGTCGCCATTAGCGAGACTCGGATGAGCGATCGCGATCACCCCCTTGAGTTCCCTGTCGAACATACCTTCATGATGAACGACACCGCTGTCCAATCAGCGATCGTTACCGCAATCCAAAACGCTGTGTAACCGCCTATGCCTGCCTAATTTTTTCGACAATTATGGGCGAGAGTAGCCATCGCATGAGGATAGGGTGAGGCCCTTGAACTGCCTGTTAAACGGATGGTGCGGCCAGCTTGGCTTTGACTTCGCTCAGGGTATCGTCAATGATTTGCGTCCATTCCTCAGCGGGGATTTTCATCGGCTGAGGCAGTTCCAAACACTTGAAGGCAAAGGCATCTGTAAAGCGCATCGCAATTTTGTTGGCGGCCTTGGGGGGCAAATTGCTGCCACTGGGGGGATAACAATCAATGTCCTGCCAATGCAACACCTCTGAAGTGTAAAACCCATCTTTATTGAGAAAGTGGCTCGCTTTCAACAACTGCAAACGATGGGTGGGGACTGATAGGCCGCGCTGCCGCTGGCTTTCTTGCAACTTACGCTCATCCATGGCTGAGGGGGTCGTATTCTTGGGCAGCGGCCCCAAAAAGTCTGTATAGATATGCAAATCCATCGGTGTTGAGGTTGCCACCATGTGGGCCGAATTCATCTTTTGTCGCTTGGGGGTCAACATCCAAGTGCGGATGGCCCGAGGCGTATCTCGGCCCTCCAACAGGTGAATAATGCCAAACTCTCCCGCAATGGATTTGGTCGATTGAAACTGCTTTTTAGTCCCTTGGTTTGGGTCGGTTTCTGACCAGAGTTTGCGGCGGATAAAGCCAAGACTGTCTTCGATCATGCGGTCAAATAACATAAGTAGATCACCTATTACGTGCGAGACCTGGAGGCGCATCACGAGGGGGCGCTCATTCTGAATGTCTTCCCATAACGACAGCCTAAGAGACATTTCCCGGTTAGCCCCTCACTGTTTGCCCACGACTGTCTATTCCTGAGCGGTGAACGAGAAGCCGAAAGACGGATTCTGTGTGCGAGATGGGCAATACAGGATGATCTATCAAGCTGAAGAGTCGCCTTATCGCGATCGCCCTAAATTTAGATTTCCCACCTCAGCCATTGGCAGTGCATCTAGTAACAATCAGCCAAAAAGAATTGCCCCGAGTCAGCAGCGGGTTCGTGATTGGTGAGGCAAACACACTTTATGGAGGGAAAAATTGGCAATTTGAATCGACAATCTCGGTCTCATTCAGATTGAGGGCTGTTGGCCTTTCTCTCTTGGGCAGAGGTTTCTTGAGCGAGTAGATTAAGGGCAATGGTTCATGACGCTCGGGCTACATGCCAAACGATGAAATCCCGATCTCCCCAAGACCTACCGTGTATACATAAGTCTTGAAACCCTTGCCGTCATGGCTTTACCCTCATCCCCCAACCCCTTCTCCCAGAGCGGGAGAAGGGGAGCCGGAAAGCTTTCTCTGGCCTCCCCCTCGCCCATTTTTGGGAGAGGGGGACTGAGGGGGTGAGGGCTGAGATGTGTATACACAGGAGCCCCAAGACAGAGGCACCCGGTCTCTTGGCTGCGACCTCAGACTATCGGGTATCCGGCAGGGACCGGGGGCCTGGAGCGATCGGTTACGGTTCTTTTCAGAGCAATCTGACAAACCAAGGTCATAATTTTATAGAGAATTTCTGTGGCGGGCAGTATTTTGGTCAATCCCGATCGCTAATCACCAGTCAGCTTGAAGATCAAGGTCTCAGTATTGACATCGCTATCAAGCATTTAGGGCTCTGGGCTCATGGCCTTTCTGTTTATCCCTTGGTTTAATTTGCAATGCCATCTGGTAAAACTCACGATCGCGTGACTGTGTGGCTCACCCCCTGGGTGGGGCTGGGGGCCATGCTGGTGACTGAGCGGTGGCTTTACACAAGTTTGGTGGTGATGGGGTTCGTGTTTGCGGGCTTTATGTTTGGTCCTGATTTGGATATTCATTCAGTACAGACTAAGCGGTGGGGCCGAATGGGGTGGCTGTGGTGGCCGTATCGTCGCCGGGTGCGCCATCGCTCTTGGCTATCTCACGGATTTTTGGCTGGCAGCATTGGGCGATGCCTGTATCTGTTGGTGGCGATCTTGCTCCTGATTCTCTTTGGGTTGCAAATCACAAATACAGCGGGCCATACCACCGTGACGTGGAATGATCTGGGGCGCATGACGGGGCAAATTTTGGTGGATTATTGGCGGCTATGGGTGGCGATCGCGATCGGCATCGAACTCGGGGCCATGAGCCATTACACTGCTGACGAGTGGGTTTCTAGTTGGAAACGTGCTCGTCGCTCAGCGGTCCCCAAAAAGCGGCGATCGCGCAAACGGCGTCGTCGATAATCTCAGTCTCCTGGCATTGATGCACCCTTCCCTCGATCAACAGTCCTCAGTACAACTTTGGAGCCAGCATTTGGCCAATAGCTACGCCCATTGGCGACATGAGCCGTTGGTCACAGTGACCGAGCCCCAAACCCTAGCACAAGCTTTATTTGAGGCTCCGTTTGCGATCGTCTCCCATGGCACTCAGGCTGATCCGATTTTTAACTATGCCAACCGTTGTGCCCTCGATTTGTGGGAACTCGATTGGCCTGCCTTTACCCAACTGCCGTCGCGGTTAAGTGCCGAACCGATGCATCGCGACGAACGAGCGACAATGCTGGCTCAGCTCAACACCCAGGGCTATGTTGATAAATATCAGGGCATTCGCATCTCTAGCCAGGGCAGACGCTTCTACATTCAGCAAGCCGTCATTTGGAACGTGATCAACCAGAATGGCGATCGCCTTGGCCAAGCCGCCACCTTTGCCCACTGGCAATTTTTATAACTGGCAGCCTTGTTTCTAAGTCTTTCGTCACCCGATTTTCCTGGCATAGTGGAAAGGACGTTTTCCTCCCATACCCTCCATGACGACTTCTTCGCAGCCCCGTACAGCCATTCTGCAAGCGCTAGATCGGTTGGTTGAGGTGGTGGCAGCACTGCGACATCCCGAGACGGGCTGCCCCTGGGATTTACAGCAGACCCACAAAACGCTGGTGCCCTACGTCATCGAAGAAGCGTATGAAGTGGTCGATGCTATCCACGGAGATGACACCGAGCACATTGCGGAAGAACTAGGCGACTTACTGCTCCAAGTAGTGTTGCAAGCCCAGGTGGCTCAAGACGAGGGCACTTTTGACTTGCAGGTGGTTGCTGATGGTATTGCGGACAAGTTGATTCGTCGACATCCCCACGTCTTTGGCGATGTCGCAGTTGACAGCGTAGATGAGGTGCATCGCAACTGGGAAAAAATCAAGGCGGAGGAAAAGGGAGAACCTCACAACCCTCATCAGTTGGCACCCAAGTTGCGTAAATATAACCGGACGCTGCCACCGCTGCTGGCCGCCACCAAAATCTCGCAAAAAGCGGCCAAAGCCGGTTTTGAATGGGATTCTGTCGATGGGGTGTGGGAAAAGTTTCACGAAGAGTTAGATGAGTTTCGCACCGCGATCGCTCACGAACCCCAAGAAAATCAACTAGCCGAACTGGGTGACCTGCTCTTTACCTTGGTGAATATCGCTCGCTGGCATGGATTAGATGCCTCTGAAGCTTTACAAACCACCAACCGTCGCTTTATTCAGCGGTTTGAACAAGTGGAAAACCAGAGCGATCGCCCCCTCACCGATTACTCAGGCGAAGAACTCGAAGCCCTGTGGCAACAGGCCAAAGCCCACCTCAAGCAATCGGGCTGACAAATCACTGTCGATTAGCCACCCGCCATGCTGCTGCTGCGCAGAATTATGGCTTCGCAAATTCAGAAGGACTGCGGAAGCCCTCTACCGGTACATCGGCCAGCGCCTTTTGCATAAAGTCGCGCCACACCGGAGCCACATACCCACCGCCAGTAGCCCCCGCCCCCATGGGCGAGTAATCGTCATTGCCAACCCAAATTGCCGTTGCCAATTGGGGCACATAGCCTACAAACCAGACATCGCGCTGCGAATCAGTTGTGCCAGTTTTACCCGCCGCAGGGCGACCAATCTGAGCTCCCGTCCCCGTCCCGCGAGCCACGACCCCTTGCAACACATCAGTCAGCGCTGCCGTCGCCCAGGGATCAAGGATGAGTTGGGGTTTGGGTGTGTTATCCAATAGCACATTCCCGTTGCTATCGGTTACCTGCACGATAAAGGTCGGCTCTGAGTACCAACCATTGCTCGCAAAGGTCGCATAAGCTCCGGCCATTTCCATCGGCGTCAAATCCACCGCTCCCAAAGGTAGAGAAATCACCGGTTCCATAGGACTTTCAATCCCCAACAGGCGACAGATCTCGATAATGTGATCGACCCCGACCGACTGCCCTAGTTTGACCGCAGGCACGTTACGCGACAGCTCCAACGCTTTGCGAATGGGAATACTGCCCATAAAGCTACCGTCATAATTGCGCGGGCTGTAGTACTCATACCCGTCAGGGTAACTAGCCGGCGTATCTTGGATAATGCTGTCTGGAGTGTAGCGCCCCGACGCAAACGCCGCATAGTACACGAACGGTTTGAACGCAGACCCCGGTTGGCGCTGAGCTTGCACGGCCCGGTTAAACTGGCTGTCGTCGTAGTTGACGCCGCCCACCATCGCCTTGACAAAGTGGGTGCGGGGGTCGATCGCCACTAAAGCCATTTGGTCGGCGCGAATGCCCCGCGCGCGCATCGCCTCATGGTTGCGACGGACGGTTTCTTCGGCCATGCGCTGCATATCTAACGCGACTGTCGTTTGTACCCGCATCCCGCCTTTCACGACGGCATCATTCCCAAACGTCTCTTTCAGCTCTTGTACGACGGCCTCAGTCACATACGGAGCCGCACTGGTGCGGAAGGAGGTGATTTCACCCACGAGCAAGGGCTGAGCTTTCGCGGTTGTCTCTTCTTCCGGCGTGATCCATCCCAGCTGTCGCATACGGCCTAACACCGTAGCTTGACGCTGTTTCGCTAACTGATAGTTCACAAAGGGGCTGTAGCCCTCTGGTGCTTGAATGAGCCCGGCCATCATGGCGGCTTCAGCCAAGTTCAGGTCTTTAGCCGACTTGTTGAAATAGCTTTGCGCGGCCGTTTCCACCCCGTAAGTATTGTGACCCCAGTACACCTGATTCAAATACATTTCGAGAATCTGGTCTTTGGAGAAAATCTGCTCTAGCCGCATGGATAGGACGGCTTCTGCCACCTTTCGACTAACGGCTTGTTCGGGGGTGAGAAACAGGTTTTTCACCAACTGCATGGTGATGGTGGAACCGCCCTCAACGGTGCTGCCGGCCTGCACGTTGGCCAATAAGGCGCGGCCGACGCTACTGGGATTAATGCCTTGGTGCGAGTAAAAATAGCTGTCTTCGATCGCCAGCACCGCCCGCTTGAGATGAGGGGAAACTTCGTTTAGATCAACTACTTCGCGGTTGGCCTCGTCGTGCAGGCTGTAAAGTAGCGTGCCATTGATGTCGTAGACATAACTCGTTTCGCTGGGCAGATAGTTGCGCAGCACTCGCACGTCAGGCAAGTTGCGAAAGCTAATGGCGAGACCCACTAGCCCACCCGCCGCGATCGAACTCACCAGCATGGTCGTGCCGAGCAGGGTTGCCACGCTAATCTGACCGACATCTTGCACAAACTTGACGACACCGCTGGTGAGATGGTTTGAGCGGCGGGCAGCGGTTTGTTTTCGATAGGTGTTAGTCGACACGATAGGCCACGCGATTTACGGTAAGGGTATTCAACGGTTCAGAGTCTTGTAATTATAGAAGTCTGACTTAAAAATGGTCAGCAAAAAAACAACTGGCAACAGGATAAGGCAGGAATTCAGCGGCTGCCACTTTATTTTGAGTTCTTTATAGAGAACGTTGGGCAATGAGCGCGCAGGCGATCGCGGTCGGCGCAAACGATGAGCTGAAGCAGTGGGCATGAGGATCTTTTTGAGGAGCTATGGGTCAACTTTCGGACGATTTGCAATGGATTTATCGCGGCGTGACGGAGGTCTTTCCGGATCAGCCCGATGCGGACAATCCACACGAAAATTTGCGGGCGCGGCTGGCACAATGCGATCGCCCCTTGCGGGTGAAGCTCGGCATCGATCCTACCGGGGCCGAAATCCATGTGGGGCATAGCATTCCGGTGCGTAAACTGCGGGCCTTTCAAGATGCGGGGCACACCGCAGTGCTCATCATCGGCGACTTCACCGCTCGTATTGGCGACCCCACAGGCAAATCAGAGGTGCGTAAGCAACTCACCGAAGCCGAGGTCAAGGCGAATGCGGCCACTTATCTGGAGCAAGTACGGCCCATTCTCGACTTTGACACGCCGGGGCGTCTGGAAATTCGCTACAACTCGGAGTGGTTGTCTGATCTTGATTTGAGCCAAATCCTAGAGCTGTTTGCCACGATGACCGTCGGTCAAATGCTGGCGAAAGAAGGCTTTGCCGAGCGATATGAGAAAGGGACGCCCGTCTTTCTCCATGAATTTTTCTATCCGCTGATGCAGGGGTATGACTCGGTGGCGGTGAAAGCCGACATCGAATTGGGGGGGACTGATCAGAAGTTCAACATTGCGGTGGGCCGTGACCTCCAGCGACATTTTGGCCTGGAGCCGCAGTTTGGCATGTTGTTGCCGTTGCTGCTGGGCACCGATGGTGCCCAAAAAATGTCGAAGTCGCTGGGGAATTATGTGGGCCTGCAAGAAGACCCGCTCACCATGTATTCCAAACTGGAAAAGACGCCCGACAATTTGATTGAGCAGTATTTTGAACTCCTGACGCGGCTGCCGCTGGCGGAGTTGCCGGAAAATCCTCGCGATCGCCAAAAGCTCCTTGCCCTCGACGTAACTCGTCAATTTCATGGTGAGGCGGCGGCGCAACAGGCCCAAACGGACGCGGTGAATCTAGTCCAGGGCGGTGGTGCAGCCGAGAGCGTGCCGGAGTTTTCCCTTAGCGAGGTCAATTTCCCGGCTAAGGCGTTCTACCTGTTGGGCACGACGCCATTGTGTGCCAGCAGCAGCGAAGCCCGCCGCCAAATTCAAGGGGGTGCGGTGAAGTTGGAAGGCGATCGCCTCTCCGATCCCAACCTGGTTTTTGAAACGCCAAACGCGCTGTACGACAAAGTTCTCCAGGTCGGCAAGAAAAAGTTTATTCGTCTCGTGAAATAGCCAACGGGTTTCGTTGGTATGGTGTTGGCGAAAACGAGTGAGTGACGGAATATGCTCCAGTGTTTGAATGCCCCTGCCGAGCGCATTATTGTGCCGCTCGATGTGCCCGATGCTGAGTCTGCTAGGCGGTTAATCGACGATATCCCTACCGTTACCTTTTGGAAGGTTGGGCTAGAGTTGTTTGTCAGTAGCGGGCCAGAAATCCTGACTTATCTAAAGGAACAGGGCAAGCGCATCTTTCTGGATCTCAAATTTCACGATATCCCCAACACGATGGCGGGGGCTTGTCGGGCAGCGGGGCGTTATGGCGTGGATCTGGTGACCGTACACGCCCCAGCGGGCTTGGCAGCACTCCAGGCATCGCAGCAAGCAGCCACTGAAGGCGCGGTGGCGGCGGGCATGGTGGCGCCCCAACTGATTGCCGTGACGGTATTAACCAGCATTGATGCGCGATCGCTCGCCTTTGATCTCAAAATACCGCTAGAGCTATCTGACTATGCGCTGCAAATGGCGCTCCTGTCACAACAGGCCGGTTTAGCGGGGAGTGTCTGTTCGCCCCACGAAGCGGAGTTGCTGCGGCGCTGCTGCGGGGCTGATTGGTTATTGGTGTGTCCGGGGGTGCGGCCCAATTGGGCACAAGCGGGTGATCAACGGCGGGTGATGACGCCCCAGGAAGCGATCGCGGCTGGGGCAAATTATCTAGTGATTGGCCGCCCCATCACGCAAGCCGATGAGCCCAATGTGGCGTTTCAACGGATCTGTGACGAGCTAACGCTACAGTAAATATCTTTCTTATAAAATCTCAACACACAAACAGAAGCTCCCACCCAACAAACCCGAAGGTTTGTCTCATTACATGAGAGCTTCTGCGGTGAATATCTAATACGGTTACGGCTAGCGTTGAGTCTAGCTCTGGCGGCGCATCCGTCTTCTCTGACGGCGTCTAGCCACTTCTTTCCGCTTGCGCTTTTCAGCGGGAGTTTCAAAATGTCGCTTCTTTTTCATGTCGGCAAAAATGCCAGCACTAGAAACCTTGCGCTTAAATCGCCGTAGTGCCGATTCTAGATGTTCGTGTTCTCCGAGTACCACTTGGGCCATGCAGTTGCCTCCTATTCAAAACTTCTATTTTAAAGCAAAAAGAAGAGGACAGAAGGGGCAAAGTCCCCTTTGTCCTCTCAAGGGTGAATAATCTGAATGAATGCTAGCTGAATCAGCGATCGCGGTTAACCACGACCACCCCAGCCGCCACCACCAGAAGGTTTACGTTCCGTGCGAGGACGAGCCTTATTCACCTTTAGGGTGCGGCCCATCCACTCAGCTCCATCGAGATCTTCAATTGCCTTATCTTCTTCGGCATCATCAGACATCTCCACGAACGCAAATCCACGCATCCGACCGGTTTCCCGATCAGTGGGGACTTGAATTCTCTTGACGCTACCGTACTCTTTGAAAACTTCATTGAGATCATCTTCGGTGGCGCTGTAGGAAAGGTTCCCTACATAAACGGTCATAGCCCAACCTCGCAAGCAAAATAAAAGACAAAACGGAATACGGGGATAAGCTATCGAACCAAAAGCCAGAGAACGAAATCCCAAAACTAGCGGACACTCAACCACCGAAACCTCATACAGTTTACACTATCGTGTCAATCTCCCCACAGCCGCGATCGCGGAGTCTCGCTGTTAACGGTATCAACTGGCTTGGTAAAGGGCAAAATCACCGTCTGGCAAGCATTTGCAAGGAAACCTATGGCCCCCAATAGCAGGCTAACAAAGGCCGCCGCCATCAATTATTGAGGCAAACGTAGCAAATTAAATCTTCATACTCGATTCAAGGTGTTCTCTAGAAATAAATTTCCCATCGTAGGTTGGTGTCGAGGAACGAGACCCAACATGCTTGAATCCTTGATGCTGTTGGGTTTCCTGACGTCAACCGTAACCTATGCCGCATCTTCTTTCGGGTAATTTCTTTTGCAGAGATCTCCCAAGTTATGTCAGCGTTTGGCGAATCAAGTTGGCCAGTTGCTCAGCACTATCGGGAATCGCCAAACTGGCGGCAGCGGCGGCCATCTGGGCTCGCCGCTCAGGGTTATGAATCAGGGTCAACACCATGTCTTGCAAAGCAATCGGCGTCAAATCGGCCTGCCGACAGACCAGCGCGGCATTCGCCGCGGCGAATGCCGCCGCATTATAGGCCTGATGATCTTCTGCCGCAAAAGGATAAGGAATCAGTACCGACGGTGTCTGGGTAAAGGCTAATTCGGTCAGGGTGCCTGCCCCGGCCCGACTGATAACCACATCAGCCCGCTGATACAATCCGGCCATCGCCTCAAAAAAGGGGCGATGGATATAGTGGTCGTGCTGCAAGCTATCGGCCGCCTCGTCATTGGTACCGGTTTGATGGATGACCCAAGCCCCGGCCTCAAACCAAGCCGGGGCAGCGGTCCGCACCAGCTGATTAACCGCGACGGCACCCTGGCTGCCCCCCACGACGAGAATGACCGGAGCCTCGGGTGGCAGCGTTAGGTCTGTAGGCAACTCATGATTGGTGAGAAACTGCGATCGCACTGGGGTGCCTACTACTACGCTATTGGCTTTAGGTAAATGACTGGTCGCCGCTTCAAACCCCAGCGCTACGAGCGAACACCAGGGACTGAGCCAGCGAGTAACTTTACCGGGCAACGCATTCGACTCGTGCAAAATGGCCGGCAGCCCCAGCGATCGGGCCGCGAGAATCGCGGGGGCGGCAATATAGCCACCTGTGGTAAAAACCCCATCAAAGCGTTCGCGCTGCAGCAGTTGACGAACTTGCAACGTGGCTTGCAAAACTTGGCTGAGCAGCCGCAGCGAGCCCAGTCCCAGTCGTCCCTGAAAGCCGCCGAGCCGCACCGTGTGTAGGGAATATTGCTGCGGCACCAACTCGGTTTCCAGGCGATCGGGGACACCTAGCCATTCGATCTCATACTCAGGCAATTGCTCTGCCGTTGCGATCGCGGGAAAGAGGTGCCCCCCAGTGCCACTCGCAGCAATCAGCAGTTTTTTAGGAGTCTCTGACACAATGACGCGCTCTGAATACAAACAAAGAAAGCCGCAGACTTGACCGCCCTCAGCAAAAGTGGTCAAGCCTGCGTTCAGCTTGGAGCGATGATGCGAGGACTGATGGTTGGCCTGACTTGACCGCTCCCCCTCATAGTGGTGGGGCCTTTAGGCCACAGGTTCTAACGAAGCCAGGGGATCGGGCAGCGTCGGCGTCGGCGCCTGAAATTCCCCTGTGATCACATACTCTAACCGGAGCTTCAGCCAAGTAATGACAGTCTTATCCGTTGAGATCACAGCGGCAGCGGGTTGTGGACAGCGACTTTTAATCTCGCTAAATCCTTCGCTGTCTAGGAAGGCAGGCTGCTTAACCAGCCAGAAATCAATCTCTTTTTCTTGTTCTTGATAGTGGCGACGGCGCTCGCGCAGCACCTCATCAAGGGGTTCTTCTTCGAGCAGAAATTTTTGGCTGGCAACAAGGTAGTAGTAAGTTTTCATGGTCCTTTGGGTAAACAACCACCTAGAGTCAAAATTCTCCCATAGAAGGTTGATGGCCGTGTAGTCTCGAGGCGTAAAGTGATGTGAAGACGAGTTCGGGACGGACTCCGTTCAACAAACTGATAGCCTAATCGTCAAGTCAGCCGTGCCAGAATCCGAGGCCGTACTCTGCACTCATCATCCTTCTGTCCATGCCCTCTCACACTCAATAATCACCCCGCATCACTTGTTTCATTTCGCGCACCGCTCGTTCCATACCGACCAGGACCGCTCGACTAATGATGGTGTGACCAATGTTCAACTCTTCCATGCCCTCAATGCAGGCAACGGGATAGGTATTTTGATAAGTCAGTCCGTGACCGGCGTTGACTCGCAGGCCGGCGGCGATCGCCTCTTTCGTGCCTACGGTCAAATAGCTCAGTTCCTCAGCCCGTTCCGCTTCGCCTTGCGCCTCGGCATAGCGACCGGTATGGAGTTCAACAAATCTGGCGGTGGTTTGTTTCGAAGCGGCAATTTGCTCGGGCTCGGCATCAATAAACAAGCTGACGGGAATGCCTGCGCCCTGCAACGTAGAGACGACTTGGGTAATGCGATCGCACTGTCCCGCAATGTCTAGACCGCCTTCAGTCGTAATCTCTTCGCGTTTTTCGGGCACTAAGGTCACGTAATCGGGCTTGATGTCGAGGGCAATCTCTACCATTTCGGCAGTGGCCGCCATCTCTAAATTGAGATGAGTGCGCACCGTTTGCCGTAGCAGGCGCACATCTCGATCTTGAATATGACGGCGATCTTCTCGAAGGTGGACGGTGATGCCATCGGCTCCGGCCAGTTCTGCTAGCACCGCTGCCGCTACTGGATCGGGCTCGACAGTGCGACGCGCTTGGCGAATGGTCGCAATGTGATCAATATTGACGCCTAAGGTGGGCACAGGTGATCTCCCCTATAGTCCATGCAATGTAGTGATTGTAATGAGAAATGGTCCCTGACCAAACCGATTACGGGGCTTCACCCGCGTGATAGGAACTGCGCACCAGGGGACCAGAGCGCACATGGGCAAATCCCAGCGATCGCGCGACTTCACCTAGCCGCTCAAATTCAGCGGGCGTCCAATATTTTTGCACTGGCAAATGGGCGAGTGAGGGGCGCATGTATTGCCCCAGCGTGACGCGATCGCAGTCCACCGCGCGAAGATCTTCTAACGTGGCAATGATTTCCGCTTCAGTTTCTCCGTGTCCCAACATCAGCCCAGACTTAGTGGGGATGGCGGGGTTCGCCGATTTGACGTAGCGCAAGACTGCTAGCGAGCGATCGTATCGTCCGCCCCGTCGTACGGGATTTTGCAAGCGGCGAACCGTCTCCACATTGTGGTTATAACAAGCGGGAGCTGCTTGAGTGACGGTCTCTACGCGCTGGCGTTGTTGCATCGCGGCATTGTCGCCGCCCCAAAAATCCGGGGTCAGCACTTCAATTTCAGTGTCTGGTGTGCGATCGCGAATCGCCTGCATCGTTTTGACAAACCAACTCGCCCCTTTATCTGACAAGTCATCGCGCGCCACCGAAGTTAGCACCACATACTTCAAATCGAGTAAGGCGACAGACTCAGCGACTTTGCTGGGTTCATCTGGATCGAGCGGCATGGGGGCATGACCTTTATCGACCTGGCAAAAGGCACAGGAACGAGTACATGTCGGCCCCATTAGCAAAAAGGTGGCCGTTTTGTTGCTATAACACTCACCCCGATTGGGACACCGCCCCTCTTCACAAATTGTGTGGATGCCGCGTTGTTTGATAATGCGCTGTACGGTCGAGAGGTCACTAGCTTTGCCGATGGAAGGCCGTAACCAGGGCGGCAGGTTGATCAATTCACGGGTAGAAGAGGACATTACGCACAATTTCAAAGAGGACGTCAAAGTAGCAAGTTTTGGGTCGGCTATGGGGATGAAGACGGTAAATCGTGACCGCATGATTTGCCCCAAGCCGCGATCGCCCAGTGGCAAGGAGATCGGCTAGCCTGTTGCATCCATGCCCCATCAGCCGCCAAGGGGCAGATGTCACCTTCATCATAAAAGATAGTCAGAGACGGGATTGGGCACTCTAGAGAATGCAAAATCAGGGCGTATAGGGACCACGGCACAGCATCACTGGCTGTAACAAAAGGCCAGTTCAAAGGGGCAGGGTTTGTCTACGGTTGTGCTGCACCACAATGGACGGGTCTACATTGGCCTTGCTTACCGGAGCTACTCTCCGGCAGGGCATCTACAAATTTTCAAGATCTCTCACTCTAGATATCAAAAACTTCGTTACTATTTGCTGTACATGGCCTCCTGATTCCACTATTGATAGACCTGTGGATCAGAGGATGACAATTGTTACCCACAAGCATGGTAATGGTTGAAATCAGTTGTATGAGCAAGCGCTAGTGTTGGAGTTATTGACTAGCCAACCGCATCTTTACCGCACAGGAGTCAACCGTGGCAACGCACAAAATTTTGGTGATCGATGACAGTCGCGTAATTCGCATGCGCGTTCGGGATATGTTGCCCCAGGGCAACTTTGAAGTCATAGAAGCCAAAGACGGCGTCGAGGGACTGGATGCAATTCGCGATCAGCGCCCCAATCTGATCATGTTGGATTTTTTGCTTCCTCGCAAAAGTGGTTGGGAAGTGTTCCAAGAAATTCAATCTCAGCCAGAGTTACAGCATATTCCGCTGGTGCTGATGTCAGGGCGTAAAGAAGAAGTTACCGAAAAAATTACTGAGCCGTTTGAGTTTTTTGAGTTTATTCAAAAACCATTTGAGCAAAAAGAACTGATTGAAGCCATCAAAAAAGCGATGGCAAAAGCTCGCAAGCCGAGGCCTAAGGCCGCTACCGCTGCATCCACAGCAGCCCCGACAGCGAGCGATGGTAGCGATGCCGCTGAGGTAGCCGCACTGAAGGCAAAGGTGGCCAAACTGGAGGGTGAGGTCGCTCAACTCAAGGCCCAGACCGCCAAGATTTTAGCCTTTATCAAACAAAAACTACGGTAAGCCTAGCGGACCTTAAATCTGTGGTTCGCCGCTAGCGACTTATTGATGATCTGCTGGTGGCAAAGCACCAATGATGCAGACGGTGCCTAGCTTAAATAGCCCATTACATATCTAATGAACAAAGAACCCGGTGCTAGATTTTCTAGCACCGGGTTCCCTATATGTTTATTGGCCTGTGGCATGAGCGATCGCTCATGCCCAAGAACGACTTAGCTCCACTTTTGGGCCACGAGTTCAGCGAGGTCAACCACTCGTTGGCTATAGCCCCACTCATTGTCGTACCAGGCCACAATCTTCACAAGGTCGCCGCCCAAAACGATGGTCAGGCTGGAATCCACGATCGAAGATTCGTCGGTCTTGCGGTAGTCAATGGAAACCAAGGGCAGGTCGCTGTAGCCGAGAATTCCTTTGAGGTTGCCTTCTGCCGCAGCTTTCATCGCATCGTTGATTTGCTGAGCGATCGCCGGCTTCTCAATCTGGGCGACAA
This sequence comes from Leptolyngbya iicbica LK, assembly GCF_004212215.1. Lineage (NCBI taxonomy): Bacteria > Bacillati > Cyanobacteriota > Cyanophyceae > Leptolyngbyales > Leptolyngbyaceae > Leptolyngbya > Leptolyngbya iicbica. The sequence goes on along the minus strand of NZ_QVFV01000002.1, from coordinate 468,957 downwards.
AGTCAACCACCGACACGTTAGGCGTCGGGACTCGCAAGGCAATGCCGTTGAGCTTCCCTGACACGGCTGGGTACACTTTCGCGACTGCCTCAGCAGCACCTGTAGTTGTCGGCACAATGTTCAGCGCCGCAGCCCGAGCCCGGCGCAGGTCACGGTGGCTAGCATCCAACAACCGCTGGTCGCCGGTGTAGCTGTGGGTCGTCGTCATGGTGCCTTTGACGATGCCAAAGCTCTCGTGCAGAGCCTTAACAATCGGAGCCAGACAGTTGGTGGTGCAACTAGCGTTACTCACCACATCAAACTTGCTGGGGTCGTAATCTTGGTGGTTGACACCCATTACATAGGTGCCGATACCGCTGCCCTTACCCGGTGCCGTAATGAGAACCTTTTTAGCGCCCGCTTCAATGTGACGACCGGCACCCTCAGCACTGCGGAATACACCAGTGGATTCGATTACCAGGTCGATATCCCAGGCTTTCCAGGGCAAGTTGTTGGGATTACGGTCAGAGCAGCACTTAATCGTTTTGCCGTTGACAATCAACGTATCTTCGCCTGCTTGAACATCTGCATCCAAGCGACCCAGCATCGAATCATATTTCAATAGATGGGAATTTGTTTGGGGATCAGACGTATCGTTAATCGCCACCACGTCGAGTTGACTGTCATCCCGAGTCAACCAACAACGCAGAAAGTTACGACCAATCCGCCCAAAACCATTAATTGCTACTCTAATCACTGCGTTTTACCCTCTGTGCACTCAAAAGACTCAATAGGTAAGATTTCCTAAACGAGGATTATCATATCGCAAAGCCTGCACCCATTTATAGATCCCCGCAGGTAAGCCAAGGGGATTTTTGTGCCCGCAGACATCTCAGGGGATCGTTTGATTCGTAGTTGCTCGATGGAAAATGAGGTACAGCAGCGGGCTAATCGGGGCGTTCAGCAACAACTTTTGACATGGCTGAGGGACTCCTGTTTGCTATTGCCGTAGCAAATTCTGGTGCTGCAAACGCTTGGTGCTTTTTGGGGATATCTGAGTCTCTGAAAACATTCTGCAAGCGTTCACAATGCGAGCAAATCTCACTCCTGCGATCGCTTGTAAAACTGCAAGGGTCGTGGTTAAAAACACTGAAACGCGACCCGCTACTGCCCAAGTTGAACATTCTGTTGGAATCGCGGAGTGGGGCAATTCTTGTCTAGCGCTTTCCTCTCCTTCCATCTGTCAGGCAGTACTTCAAGCATTCTGTCTGCTGGTGCCAACCGCGATCGCATCCTTGCTCAAAGGCGATGTCTCCAGTTCGCCTCAATGACCCGGGCAAGCATCGGGCGATCGCTTCGCTACAATGCGGGGAGCGTTTTTGGTGGGTCGAGTTATGTTGGGCCAGAAATCTTGGTCAGTTGTGACAACTGGCAAGCGATCGGGGCTGCTGTTGGCGGCGGGGGTGGCCGTGGTAGGCAATCTATTGAGTTCGGCCCCGGCTCCTGCCCAGCAGCCGCAAAATCCGGTTTTGCAAATTGGCATTGTGCAGCGCTTTGGGCGCGACGATGCCAAGACGCTGGTGATTGAGCCGCTGGATGGGGCTTCTCTGACGGTACAGTTCAAAACCGGGGAACAGCTCGAAACCCTGACCACCAATCAAATTGTGCTCGACACGTCCCCCGTGCCGCTAGAGACAACGTCCTTGCAAGAGCGGGTGGTGTTGAGCACCCATCGCAGTTTTGAGAGCGCCGAAGACAGTGCCAATCAGTGGCGCGATCGCGGCATCGAAACTGAGATAGCCCAGCCCGGCGACTGGCAAGTGTGGGCCAAGCGAGATGTTTACAGCACACCGTTACTGCGCCGACTGCTGCTGAAAGATTTGCAAGCGGCTGGCTATGAAAATGTCTACGTCGATAGTCAGGTACTGCGGGATGTACCCAAGGCCGCCGCCATTTTTAACGGGTTTCGCTATAACCGTGACATCGTCAGCATTATCGCCAGCAATCAGCGGGTTCGCGTGATTGAAAAATACGGCGATGTGGAAGACACGGTGCGGGTGTATGGCGGCAACTTGCGCTTGCAGCCCAACGCCTACGGCACCTATACCCTGGTGAATCAGGTGCCGATTGAGACCTATTTGCGCGGGGTGGTGCCCTACGAAATTGGCTTAGCCGCGCCGCCGACCACCATTGAAGCCCAGGCAATTTTGGCCCGCACCTATGTATTGCGCAACCTGCGTCGCTTTGAGGTGGACAATTACGAACTCTGTGCCGATACCCAGTGCCAGGTTTATCGCGGCATTACTGGCGCAGCGGACAAAACCGATCGCGCCATCAGCAATACCCGGGGACAAGTGCTGACCTATGGCGATGAGTTGGTCGATGCCCTCTACTCTTCCAATGCGGGGGGGGTGACGGCGGCGTTTAGCCATGTGTGGAATGGCCCCGATCGCCCTTACCTGCAGCCCGTGGTGGACTCCGTCGTCGGCAGCTGGGATTTGGTCACCCGCCCCCTGACGGACGAAAATAACCTGAAAGCCTTTCTCTCCCTGGAGTCGGGCTTTAACGAAGAAACCTGGGATACCTTCCGCTGGTCAGAAGATGCGTCCCTGGATGAGATCGAGCAGGATCTCAAGACTTATTTACAAGCCCGCAACTATCCCCTGGCAAACTTTACCGAGGTGCAGCGGCTGGTGGTGACAGAGCGCGCTCCCTCGGGGCGAGTGCAAACGTTGCAGATTGCCACCGATATGGGCGTTGTGACCTTAGAAAAAGACGAAGTGATTCGCGCGATCGCCGCCCCCCTTAGCCTGCTGTTTTATACCGCTGGCCTCTATGACACCGTACCCGGCGAAGCCGAACCGCAGTTAACGGGCTATCGGTTTATTGGCGGCGGCTTTGGTCATGGCGTCGGCATGAGTCAGACCGGCGCTTACAATCTGGGCGACCTCAATTGGAGTGCTGAACGGATTCTGAAGTTTTACTATCCGGGGACGGAGTTGCAGCCGATTAGCGATGCTCTGGTATTTTGGCGCGATCCGACAGCGGTCGTCTCGGAACCTGGAACCGACGCCGCGCCATAAGCAATTCCTAAGACTCTGCAAGGGTCTGAATGAATTGGAGCGATCGCCGCTACTCTATATCTAGCGCCCGGGTTTGCGGGCTGCTACGCTGACTTCCACCCTTACAAATCGGGTTGGGATGTATGCACCGTCGCCTTGAGTCGCTGTTATGACTGACCTGCCCCCATTCAACAGTCCTCCCCCGCGTCCGGGTGCGCCGCCGGTCGAGTCGGGGGTACCAGACGTGGCCTCGCCCACTGCCCCCACGGTGGTAGAGCCGCCGGAACCCAGTCGTTGGCAGGGAGTGCGATCTCTCTCCGCCTGGATTTTGCGGTGGGCGTTGTTAGGCGCCGGGGTGGGCGGGGCCTGGTGCTTTGGCATGTTAGTGGCACAATTTTTCCCGGCCAATAATCCCGAGCCGCCGCTGGTAGAAGTTGTGACGCGCCGCACCGCCCGGTTTTTTCAAAAAGTGGGCAGCCTACCCGAGTGGTGGACCGGAGAAGCGGCGCTATCGCCGACAGCACTTCCAGCGGCTTCCACAGATGCGCCCCCCGCAACTACAACGCCATCCCCTCGTCCCATTGCCCTCAGCGATGAGCAACGAGAGCAGGTCAGTGTGGAGCTGGACGCGATCGCCAATAACCTGCAAACCCTGCGCGATCGCACCTCCGCTGTCGAGCGCCAACTCGCGTTGCCCGATGCCGACCTACCGTTAGAAGAACGCCTCGATAACGCCGCCAATCGCCTGAATCCGCCGACCACTCCCACCCCCAGCAATCCGGCTAATTCCAGCACTCCCGCCCTGCAACCCGCCGCTGGCGAACCGCCCGATCCCCTCTTTCAGGTCAATGCTTATCGCGTGACCCTACCGAGCGATGTACTGTTTGTGCCAGGGCAAGCGACCTTACAGCCGAATGCCCCAGCCCTGCTCGACAGCATTTTGCCCGATGTCGCGCGATATCCTGATTCCACCGTTGTGGTCGGCAGCTACACCGATATTGAAACCGAGGGCGCAACCCCGACTGACCTGTCCTACCAGCAGGCGATCGCCGTGCAGCAATATCTCGCCCAGCGACTCGGTGATGAAACCGTCCACTGGGTACCCGTTGGTTACGGCAATAGCACCCTGGGCAGCACCGGCAGCGTGCAACTCAGTCGCCGCATTACCATCGCGATCGTCCCCTAATCACCAACCCACAAGGTCGGCCCAGGTCAGCCATAATCTGTCAGGGCGAGGCTGGCTGGGCATAATCCATCATGCAAAAGTTATGAAGTCGTCTCAGGCCTGCCTCGCCCCTACGTTGTCGCCTGGTTTTAACCCCCTGCCCCCCATTCACCCTGCAACCCACCTACCCTCACACCACCCACTCCCCCTATGCGTATTGTCTTCTTCGGCACCCCCCAATTTGCCGTCCCCAGTTTAGAAGCGTTAATCGCCCAGCCTGAGTTTGACGTCGCCGCTGTGGTCACTCAGCCTGACAAGCGGCGTGGTCGGGGCAAGCAGGTGATGCCGTCCCCGGTGAAGCAGATTGCCACAGACGCCAACCTTCCCGTCTGGCAGCCCAAGCGCATTAAAAAAGATGCCGCAACCCTCGACCACCTTGCGGCCCTAAATGCCGACGCTTTTGTGGTCGTTGCCTACGGCCAAATTCTGTCCACCCAAATTCTCACTATGCCGCGATTGGGCTGTGTGAATGCCCACGGCTCGCTGCTGCCCAAATATCGCGGTGCAGCGCCCATCCAGTGGTGCCTCTATCACGGCGAGACGGAAACTGGCATCGACACGATGCTGATGGATGCGGGCATGGATACCGGCCCCGTGCTGCTGGAAGGCAAGCGCCCCATCGGTTTGTTGGATAACGCCCTCGACCTGGCGAAAGATCTGGCTGCCATCAGTGCGGAATTGCTGCCAGCGACCCTCCAACAACTCGATGCCGGGTCGCTGACGCCGAAACCTCAAAATGACGATGCCGCCACCTATGCCCCGCTGATCCAAAAAGCGGACTATCAACTGGATTGGACAAAATCGGCGATCGCCCTCCACAACCAAATTCGCGGCTTTTATCCCAACTGCATGACGACTTTTCGCGACAAAGAGATGAAGTTGGAAGCCACTGTGCCCCTGGGTGATAACTACTGGCCGCAGTTGCCCGAAGACTACCAGGGCTTGCAATCGCACCTGCCGTCAACTGCCTCTGACAGCGAACCGGGAACTGTGGTGGCGATCGCTAAAAATCGGGGGCCAATCATCCAAACTGGCGACGGCTGGCTCTTGCTGCAGACGGTGAAACCTAGCGGTAAAAAGGCCCAATCTGGCTGGGATTTTGCCAACGGCAATCGCCTGGAAATCGGAGAGCGACTGGGATAAGGGAGTCGCTCGAAAATAGTTTCCCGGATCGTCGGGGTTTGGCATGCGAAACCCCAACAAAAACCCTGACTGTATTCGCCACATGATCTAAGCGCAGTTCCCTAACGGGGTTCATATTGCGAAATATTGCCAATCATTGCTGTTTGCACCGCAAGTAAGCGAACAGCAGGGGTTTCACCGCCGAATTGTCCATTCTGAGGCTAGCTTGAAGAGAAGCGGCGAATGGGGGAGCAACCATGGCTGAGTTAGGGGATGTCTTTTTTCGGGCGAATTATCGGTGTCGGCAACGGGCTTACCAGCGCTGGCATCAGGGACAACGCAAACGGCAAATCTTGCGATCGCAAATCGGCTTTGCCGAAATGTCTACATCGCGACCAGCGGCTTGTGTAGGGTGCGCCAATTATCACGGACAGGCTTACGGCACCCAAAAAGATCAGCGCATTCCGCTCATCTGCGCCATTCATCCCTACGGCTGGCAATCGGGCTCGACTTGTCCCGACTGGCAAGCCGCTGAGAAGCCGTCTGGTGGCTGCTTTTTTCCCCTCGCGGTTCGCAGTTTTATCGAATAAATATTTTGGGGCTTTGGGGGCCAGCTATCCCCACAGCGGCAACATACTGACTGTTGAGGACAGGGATTTGGCCGCCGCTCACTTGTGATAGCTGCTGCCTTGCAGAATCGCCTTGGCGCGATACAGCTGCTCCAGCAAGAGTAGTCTCGCCAGCTCGTGGGGAAAGGTCATCGGCGACAAACTCAACAAGCGGTCAGCCGACTGCTTGACCGCTGAGCTGAGCCCTTCGGCGCTGCCAATCGCAAACACTAAACTGCCCGACTCGGCGCGACTGATGAACTGCGCAAATTTGACGGAGTCGTAGCATTGCCCTTCTTCCGTGAGGGCGACGAGGCGATCGCGGGCTTTCAACTGGGCGAGTATCTGCTCGCCTTCTTTGGTCGGCTGAGTGTCCTTGAGTTCAACGATATCCAGCTCTGGCAAGCGCTGACGATACACCTCCAGCCCTTCGCGAATCCAGCCCTTTTTGACTTTGCCCACTGCCAGCAGTTTGACTTTTGGAAAACTGGTCATCTGGCACTCCCATCACGGTCTCTGTCAGATCATACGGTAGGGGAGTCGATGAGGGCGTTCAGTTGAGGTCTTGGGAGGTTGAGGTCTTGGGAGTGTTGAGGGCGATCGCCTTGCTAACGTCTAACGGCCCGGAATGCCTTGAGCAAATAGCCGGGACCAAGGTACCCGACTAGCTGACAAATCCATGCGGTATCCCCCCTGTTTGACTCAGAATAGAGATAGGGGATTGATACCAAGTCGAAATTTACGCTGCAACGGTCGGTCATCTACTACTGACTCTTTCACTTACTGTGGTTGCAAATATGACCTCTCAGGATTTTTATGCGACTCTACCCGCAGTCAATGATCTGATAGCGTTAGCCGATCCGGCTTCCTATACTTTGGTGCCTGACGACTGGTATGTGCTCATCACCGATGTGCGCGGTTCGACGGCGGCGGTGCAGGCCGGGCATTACAAAGAGGTAAACCTGTTGGGGGCCAGCTCGATCATGGCGGTGCTTAACGCCCTGCCGGGGGTAGAACTGCCCTTTATCTTTGGGGGTGATGGCGCTTCGCTGATGGTGCCACCGGAGCACTTTGCCGCCGCTCGTGAGGCATTGCTAGGGGTGCGCCAGTTGGCCGCTGATGCCTATGGGCTCGATCTACGGGTGGGGGCAGTGCCGGTAGCCGTCGTGAATCGCCATCATCCGCTCAAGGTTGCGAAATTTCGCCAATCGGCCAGATATTGTCAGGCCAGTTTTATCGGCGGCGGCATGACCTTTGCGACGGAGCTCATCAAACAAGATCCTCTGTATCGATTAGAACCCGACCAGAGGAGTCCCAAGCCTGACCTGACAGGCCTGGAATGTCGTTGGCAAGAAGTCCCTAGTCCGCAAGATCACACCCTCAGTTTGATTGTGGCGGCTTTAGGGAGTGCGCCGACCAGCGGCAACCATATCTATCAAGAGGTGGTTGAGGCCATCGGCAAGATTTTTGGGAATCCGGAGGCCTATCATCCCGTCTCGATCGCCGGCCTACGACTCGCCCTGAGTCCGCGCCAACTCGGGGCTGAGGTGCGGTTGCGATCGCCCGTTGCTAAGCGATGGGCGCGGTGGCAATATCAACTGCAGGTTTGGGCCGAAAATCTGCTGGGTTGGGCATTTATGAGATGGGGCCTGACAGTGGGGGGCGTTGATTGGGGTGACTATAAATCGACCATTCGCGCCGCAACGGATTTTCAAAAGCTGGATGATGTGTTGCGGATGGTGATTGCCGGCACCTCAGCGCAAACTCAGCAGCTAGTGCGGTACTTGGAGCAGCGATCGCAAAGCGGGCATCTGGCCTATGGTCTGCATGTGAGCGATCGCGCCGTGCTGACCTGCCTGATTTTGAATCGGCAACATCGTCACTTTCACCTCATTGATGGGGCGGGGGGCGGCTATACGCTAGCCGCCCAGGATTTGAAAGCCCAGCTGCGAGATAAAGCGCAAAATTGGCGGACATATTCGCGTCTCGCCAGCTATCGGCGATCGCCATCCCCAGTCAAAAAGTCAGCAGAGACCGCTGAATGAACGGACGGCAACTGCACCTAAGTCGCCGGGCAATTCAACAGCGACTGAATACCCATCGGCCATAAGCCGGATTAAATCACCCAGCGATCACGAAGAGTGGTTGGACGGATTTTGCAGCACGAAACCCGGCGAAGTGTAATCGTCAGGTAGATAATCGGCCGGAATCGTGGAATGGTTGCCATCGCGCAGCGACGAAAAATGAGGCGAGAGAATTTCGATATCAGCCTCGTTACATTTGTCTTGAATGTTTTGGTGCAACTCGGAATAAATGCGCGGCATTTTGGTGGGCAATGAGGTGTAAGCGTTGAGCTGATAGCTCACGTTGAAATCGTTCAAATTGGTTTGCAAAACAAAGGGTTCCGGCGTCGACACAATGTGATTAGTTGCTTTTGCGGCCTCAACTAACACCGCGTGTACTTTGCGCCAGGGAAGGTCATATCCCAGGGTAATGGTCGTATAGAGCAGCAGATAACCGTCAGACTCACGGCAGATCGCACTGTAGTTAACGACATTACTGTTCAAAACTGAGGCATTGGGAATGGTCACAGTTTCTTGTTTGGGGGTGAGCACACGGGTCACAAACAAGGATTTGTCTTGTACGTTGCCAATCGTCTCATTAATGCGGATGAAGTCACCGAGCTGAAAGGCTCGGGTATAAATCAGGATCAGCCCTGCTAGCGCATTCGATACAGCCGATGAAGAGCCTAAGGTAAGGAGTGCCCCAATGAAAATTGAGACCCCCTGAAAAGCAGGTGATCCAAACCCAGGCAAGTACGGACCAGCCATCACCATCGCGATCGCGATAATCAAAAACATCGCTAAACGGTTTGTCGGCTGAATCCATTCTTCATAAAACCAGGGGTAGGCTCCCGGACGCCCGAGTTCGGCAATGATCTGTTGAGCCAATTTCATCGCGTAATAGGCGATCACTGCGATCACCACCACCATGGCCAATTTGGGCAAATACACCACGAAGGCTTGCACCAAACCATTGATCCGAGAGGCGATGTCCTGCAAGATGCTGTCGCCTAGCACCTCGGTCGCAGGAAATTGACTCAGCACGAACGGCACGTAGATGTATAACGCCACCAAAACCAGAAAAATTCTGAAAAATTTGACGAGGCTGGTTAATACGTAAGCCGTCGCTCCAGCCTCTAGCAATGGCAGTGAGCCAACATGCAGCAGCAGGGTGCCAGCCTGGCGTTGAGCCCGAATGCGCACTAACAGTTTGGACGCAATGAAAAATAGCCCTCGTAAAAAAATCAGTAGCGCGATGGTGCTGACGACCGTCGCGATAATGCTGACGGCCTGTCCCTGCACGCTGCGATCGTTGCGATATTCAGTGAGTGCAGTGCGGATGATGTCAGCCGCCATCTCAGCTAACTCTGGATGGGTTGATTCATCGTAAGCTTGGGCGTCCGTTTCACTAACGGTCAACAGCACCGTGTCTCCCGCCAAGATAATGGTTTGCCGTTCACCAGATTTAAGCCGAATATCATCAGCCGTCAGGTCAGTGGTTTCAGCAATGTTGACTAAGCGCTGTTCAATAATGTTGGCCCGTTCTTCAGGGGTCGCGACGCTTCCCACCCCCTCACGAACTCGAAAAATAATCTTGTTATTCAGCATCACCGGATAGCCATCGACCTCGTTGCTGATTTCGGTCTCAACCTCTGTAGGGACGGCAGCATCGTCACCGGTATCGGGGGGCGCGTCTTGTCCCCACGCTGGCATTGCCACGATCAGCAAAATCACGGTCAGCCCTGACAGCAAATAATTTATCCAGCGCCGATGATCAGTCCCTAAGAATTTCATGCCATGTCTATCCTTATCAACACCCATCCAGGCATCGTCATGTTCCCCATAACATTACTGAATCAAGGGAGGGTTTAAACAAGTTTTTATAGTAAACGTGACGTTAGAAGACGCCACACAAAATTTGGACTTGAAGCGGATTATGGGGCGACGACAGCAGTGCAAGCATGGTGGAATAAGCTGTGTGACGCCTTTGTCCAATGACGGCAAAAGTGTCCAATAATACAATTGTGTAATTTTCCTGTTTTAGGCAGCTTTAGGTCATGACTTCTTCTCCAGACGTATTGCAAGCCGCAAAAGCAATTCGCCCTTATTTAGCCGATTTACTCGAGCGTCCCGATGCCAACGCCATGGGCGATCGCCTTGAGTTAGCGCTGAATGCCGCCACTGATACAGCCACCCAACAAGCTGAGATTCGTCAGGTTTTGTCGATAGCTGAACCGACCCGCGAGTGGCTGCGACTGTATCTTGAAGAGCAAAAACCAGCGGCGGAGATTCTCAGCATTATCCGCACCTATCATCCGTTGCCGGGTAAAGCTGGGGTAGTGGCCAGCCCCCGTTATCGTTGCCCCGTCGCGAGCTGCCATCAAACCTGGTATCGCCGCGAAATCGGGGCAGAGGTGCCCAATTGCCCCATCCATGGCATTCAGATGGTGCGCGAAAGTAAGGCTTAAGGCTGAACTCGATTGCCCGACCAGTATTTGCATCGGGGGATTATTGCGCCCAAACCATCGGTTGCGGTGGCTCAAACGTGGTGGTCAAGGTGTAGGGGCCACCGGTAGCGAGGGAATTTTGGATGGCGATCGCCAATTCATTGTTGTGCAGCGACACATCCGCCGCCATTCGGCTAGGCCGACCTTCGGTAATCGCATCAGCCATCTCAGCTACCCCGCGACAAAAATCCATTTTTTGAGCACCCCGGGTCTTAAAGTTGGGCGTCTTACGCACCAAGGGCAGCTTTTGTCGGAAAGGATTCATCAAGACCTTGCGGCGAATACGCAACATCCGCTGCACATAAACGGGATCATCATACTTCCAACAGTCATGAATGCTGAGGACTCCGTCTTCACCAAAAATCCGTAACTGATGATCATGGGTCGCCACGATACTACAGGTCAGACGTGCCACCACCCCCGATTGAAACTGAATACAAGCAACCGAAAAATCTGGCGTATCATCTGGGGCCAACACCACATCTTGCACCTTATCTTTAACCAAACATGAGGAGAATGCCGTGACCGATCGCGCCGGTCCAAAAAACATAGTGAGCCAGTTTACGTAATAACCCGCATGTTCTAGAGTGCAGCCCACTTCAAACTCATCTTGATAAGGCCACGGCATGCCCGAATCTGAGATCCAGTGCTGATAAGGCATTTTATGCACTAGCCCATCATCCATTTCGGCGTAAACCAAATACACCTTGCCGACAACGTTTTCCCGCAAGGCTTTCCATACTGTTTGTGCAGTTTCACTTAAGGCACTGCAGGGCGCAGAAGAAATATGTAAGCCTTTTTCTGCTGCCAACGACACCAGTTCTTTCGCCTGGTCAATTGACATGGCCAGGGGCTTTTCCGAATAGACGTGTTTGCCTGCTTCCAAAGCTGCTTTAGAGACTTCAAAATGACTCCTGGGATTCGTCAAATTCAAGACAATATCTACCTGCGGATCCGCAAGTAGCTCTTCTAACGATGCGTAAGTTGGTAAAGCATGGTGCTCGGCAAATTGTTTAATGCGTTCAGGTCGTTTATCAGTGACACCAATGAGCTCAAGTTGGGGATGAAAGGACAGCGTACTGAGGTAAAAGTCAGCGACAAACCCGCAACCCACGATCGCGATTTTCATAGAACCTTTTTGAAGAAATTAAATGTTGAGTAAAAGAAGCTGAATACTTTGTTTTCCGTATTATTCAGAAACCGTTAAGCTCTGATCCTGAGCATAGCTTAATTGCCAAGATGCTCTTAACGTATCCATGAGGTCCAAAACCTGTAGCGTGTCTGCCCAAGGCATTAGGGAGCTTTCTAACAGGCCGGCTTGTAAGCAACGACCAACCTCCATCGCCTGATATTGATACCCATTACCACCGTCCAGTTGCGTGAGAGTCTTGCCGCCTGTCGGTCGCCAACGACGCAGCCGCTTATACCAAACATTGGCCTTCAAAGTGGACTTTAAGCGTCCTTTGAAGTCGGTAGGCAAACTAACAGGGGGTGTAGCTGCCATCGTTTCACGGTCGGGAAACCGATGGACAACCAAACATTCTGGATAGAAAAACGGCGGTTTAATGACCAGTTGCCCCCGTGTGCCAGCAATCACAGCTTGATTCGTGCTATGGGTTTGCACCGTAGCCGCCAGCTGCGCGAGGGCACCGTTGGCATATCGCAGAGTCATACTGCACTGCTCATCAACCCCGGTCGGCCCGATATGAGCCAAGCCTGTAATTTGTTCGGGCTGACCCAATAGATAAACCGCCAGTGATAAGGCGTAGCATCCCCGATCTAGCAAGCTACCGCCCCCAAGCTCTAGGTTAAATAAGCGGTTCTCAGCGCTAAACCCGACCGGATAACCAAAATCTGCGGTGATGAAGCGAATCTTCCCTAGCTCGCCCTGTTGAACCATGCGTCTCGCCTCTTGCATGAGGGGAATAAAGCGCATCCACATGGCTTCCATGCAAAACAGATTATTCGCTTTAGCGATCGCAAATATCTCTTCGGCTTGGGGGCGGTTAATCGTGAAGGGCTTTTCACACAACACTGACTTGCCCGCATGAAGCGCTAACAGACAATCTTCAGAATGACGAATGTGGGGGGTCGCGACATAAACGACGTCAATGTCAGGGGCTTGGACTAGGTCTTGATAGCTGGCATAAGCCCGACAGCCTGGAAAAGACTGGGCAAATTGCTCGGCCTTTTGCTGTGATCGCGAAGCCACCCCCACTAACGTGGCACCGGGTACTCGCCGGAGGTCTTTGGCAAACTGTCCGGCAATCCAGCCAGTGCCCAGAATGCCCCAACGCACTAAGTTTTGTTCAACCATTGCGCCTGTAAAATAGCAACAAAATTTTCAGCTTTCAATATTAAAAAATAGACGATTTTGGCGGAGCAGTAGCCGCCAAAACTAACCGACATTATCGCGCCTACGCTGGCAACTACTGAATAAAGTGACGCGCAATAATCATTCGGACATCGTTTTTCAGCTGTTGCTTATAGGCTTGCCAAAAAGCCTGGGTTTCTTGGGCGACAGCCTCGACATCGACCGCTGCCAGCGTCGGTGCCAATTGCTTCCAATCAGAACATTTGGGACAGGGAAAATCAGGGCCGAATACCTGTGTCCAGTAGCTAGGTTCCAGCAACAGAGAGACCGCATCTTTCCAATAGCGCAAAGTCCAAACTTTATGTTGCTTAGCCTTTTCTGGCTTGAGCACTTCTTTCAAAATCTGCTTAATAATGTTGAGCTTGCTAACGTCCTCAACAATCGGAATCGCCCCCACTTCAAGCGCTTCATAAAAGCGACTGGTCTCGGCGCACCGATTTCCTGCCGGAGCCAGGACAAAGACCGTATCACAAATGAGTTCGACATATCCCTCAAAACTCAGGTCTTTGCTGTCGTTGTAACCCTTGCCCACATAGGCAATGCCACCAGGAATATTTTGAGCCTGTTCCATCATGGCGCGGCGGGAAACCTTACCGCCCAGTTGGCCAGCAAACGACCAATAATACTGGCGATCGCGAATAGGGCGCTCAACAGTATACTTGTGCAGACCTTGCTTATATCCCACGGGAACGAATAAAACATGGGGCAAATGAGCCACATCAGGACGATAAAAGTTACGAAATACAAAGTCTGCCTCAGCGTAAAAATCGACCGGGGAGGTAAACCATTCATCACTGAGATGTAACACACCGACTCGATAACCTTGTTGCTTAAAACGCTGCAGATAATCTTTGACCGACGTCGTACCTTGAGGGTCACCCCGAGTAATCACGATGGCATGGTCGATCACCACTTCAAAATTAGGATCGTCAATATGATTGACTGTAAATTCAGAAAATAGAAAATCTATCCAGTCCTTTTCAATCAGCCCATCTGTACTAATCTGCCAAATCAGATTAACCGTTGTGGCAGCAGATACATCAGAACTGACCATACCAATATCTTTAGTCGCTGGTTGCTGATCCACATTCAAATCCACGGTAGACATAAGTTGTATTTCCTATAGTGATCTGACTTTAAGACCCGGTCGGTGACGAGCCGCACTTTGAATGAAAAGATACTAACAGAGGATTGCCGACCAGAGCGATCGCAGATAATACATCAAAGAGCTAGTCAAATCGCTTCCTAATTACTACATGCAAACAAAAAATACCGCCTCAAACGCATTGATGAACAGTGCAGCTAGAAGAGTGTTAGTTAAATAGTGGCCATACATTGCAGCTTTTCGGCATGAAGCAAAGAAGCGCTACGTATGACCAAAACTTGAAAATCCCATCACCCTTAACAGGTTGTAGCAAATTTTACGTTCAGCTCCTTCTATAAAGTCTGCTATTAGGTTGAGTGAACTAACTTATGACACATCTGTAGCCTAGTCATGCATCCGCCAGCCGCGCACAATCTAGTTAAATTCCTTAATTCTCATCCAAGCGTGGCTACATTTATATTGAATAGATATACAGAACAATAATCAGTAATTTTTCGTAGGTGAGTCCTTGAAGCCAAGCCAAAATAGGCATACTCACCCAAAGTTCACACACTATGCTTGAATCATAAAGGTTGCGTAAAGTTGTTGGGGGTATTGCTGATCCCGATTTAGGAGATGTTACAGATATGGTGGCGACAGCAATAACGTAAAGTTCACATTTATTTTACGTACTAGCTGTTGAACATATTGCTTAACTTGTCGATTATTAGTGGTTCTTTTAGTCATATGAAAGCTGTCATATTAGCCGGTGGATTAGGGACACGCTTAAGTGAAGAGACTGCCATTAAGCCAAAACCAATGGTTGAAATTGGTGGCAAGCCAATTCTTTGGCACATTATGAAAATTTATTCCCACCACGGCATCAACGACTTTATTGTCTGCTGTGGATACAAGGGGTATGTCATCAAAGAGTATTTTGCTAATTATTTTCTCCACATGTCTGATGTCACATTTGACATGCGGTTTAACCAAATGAATGTCCATGCTGGCAAGGCGGAGCCCTGGCGCGTCACGCTGGTCGATACTGGAGACACCACCATGACCGGTGGACGTCTCAAGCGGGTGCGTGAGCATATCGGCAATGAAGACTTCTGTTTCACCTACGGAGATGGAGTTTCTGACGTCAACGTCTCGGCCTTGGTGGAATTTCACAAGCAGCAAAACACCCTGGCAACTCTGACCGCAGTACAGCCACCAGGCCGCTTTGGCGCGATCGCGCTAGCCAAGGAGCAAACCAAGATCACCCACTTCCAAGAGAAGCCTGAGGGTGACGGAGCCTGGATTAACGGGGGATTCTTCGTGCTCAATCCGCAGGTGATTGACTTTATCGAAGATGACTCGATTTCTTGGGAAAAGGAGCCGCTGCAGAAGCTGGCCCACAAGGAAGAACTGGCAGCTTACAAGCACAGCGGATTTTGGCAGCCCATGGATACGCTACGCGATAAGCAGTATCTAGAGCGGCTGTGGGATGCGAATGAGGCCCCTTGGAAAGTTTGGTAGGTATTTGACATTCAAGGGAGGAGATTAATTGACTCAACGAAATTAGTTTCTTCCCTTGTGTGATGGTTGGGTTATGGCTATTTCTGTTGCCAGATATCCTCCCTTGTCACCTTGAGGGGAAATGATTGGTCTCCCAACCATCCGAGCGCAGGGCTTGCTCACAGCCAGGGACAAGTCAAATCAACTGTCTTGATCGGTAAAGCGATCGCATTTTTGCTAACTATATTTGCTTGACATTATGAATGCTGATTTTTGGCGTGGTAAACGGGTTTTTCTGACAGGTCACACCGGCTTTAAGGGGAGTTGGCTGTCTCTCTGGCTACGAACTGCCGGAGCCGAAGTGATGGGTTACTCTCTACTGCCACCCACGAGTCCCAGCTTATTTGACGTGGCTAAGGTCAGCGAGGGGATGGCCTCTGTTGAGGGAGATGTCCGCGATCTCGAGAAGTTGCAGGCGGCGATCGCCGAGCATCAACCCGATGTCATCTTCCACATGGCCGCCCAACCACTGGTTCGTTATTCCTACAAGCACCCGGTGGAGACCTACTCCACCAACGTGATGGGCACCGTGCATTTGCTCGAAGCCGTGCGCCAGACAGGGTGTGCTCGAGTCGTTGTGAATATCACCAGCGACAAGTGCTATGAAAACCGCGAGTGGGTTTGGGGTTATCGCGAAAATGAAGCGATGGGCGGTCATGACCCTTACTCCAACAGCAAAGGTTGTGCAGAGTTGGTCGCATCAGCCTATCGTAATTCCTTCTTTAGTCCAGACAAGTTTGACGAGCACACCACCAGTCTGGCGAGCGTTCGAGCTGGGAACGTGATTGGTGGCGGCGACTGGGCGGAAGATCGGCTGATCCCTGACATCATGCGGGCGATCATGGCCGGTGAGTCAGTTCTGATTCGCAGTCCCAATGCCATTCGGCCTTGGCAGCACGTGTTGGAACCCTTGAACGGCTATATGACTCTGGCCGAACAGATGTGGGAAGATGGTCGCGCCTACGCCGAAGGTTGGAACTTTGGGCCCAACGATGAAGATGCCCGACCAGTCTCTTGGATTACTGAGCAGCTCACCCGTCTCTGGGGCGACGGCGCTAGCTGGCAATTAGACACTAAGGTCAATCCTCACGAAGCGACCTATCTGAAGTTGGATTGCTCAAAAGCCAAAAGTCGGCTGAAATGGCAACCCAAATTGGATTTGGGCCTCACCCTGGAGTGGATCGTCGAATGGTACCAAGCGTACATGGCTGAACAAGACATGCAGCAAATTACAGCAGCCCAAATTCAGCGCTATGCTGCTCTGTAGGCGTTTTAGCTGGCCATTTCAAACTTTGGGAACCCTGCATGTGAACAGGTGAATAGATGGGGCATTTACCTTTACCTCTGGTTTAGCCCGCCATGCGGTTCTTCGCCAGCTTTAGCAACACTACTGATGTGTTCAATCCTTGTTTATCCACTCGCCAAGACTCATGATTTTTAACGAAACGGCAATTCAAGGGGTTTACATTATTGACCTGGATTTGCGCAAAGACGATCGCGGCTTTTTTGCCCGCACGTTTTGTGCCCGCGAGTTTGAAGAGCATGGCTTAAAGCCTGTCGTGGCCCAGTGCAATATGTCCTTTAACTATAAAAAGGGCACTTTGCGAGGCATGCACTTTCAGATTCCGCCAGCCACGGAGACCAAACTCGTGCGCTGTACTCAAGGGGCCATTTACGACGTCATTGTTGACTTGCGAGAAGACTCCCCCACCTACTTGAAACATGTCGGCGTCGAACTCACGGCGGAAAATCGTCGAGCCCTCTACGTACCTGAAATGTTTGCCCATGGGTATCAAACCCTGACGGACGATGCTGAGGTGGTCTACCAGGTGACGGAATTTTATACCCCCGGTTATGAACGGGGACTCCGGTACAGTGACTCTAAATTGGGGATTGACTGGCCCTTGCCAACTAGCGTGATTTCTGAGAAGGACGCTAACTGGCCCTTGTTAAATGATTAGATGAATTTCTTAGGAGCGCTCCCATGATTATTGTTGATACCGCTCTCCAAGCCCGCGCTGAGGCCGGCAATCCGGTGCGAGTCGGCATGATTGGTGCGGGATTTATGGGCCGAGGCATTGCCAATCAAATTATCAACTCGGTGCCAGGAATGGAGCTGGTAGCAGTCTTTAGTCGTCGCTTAGATGATGCCAAGCGCCCCTATCTAGAAGCAGGCGTTGACCATGTTCAAGAGGTGCGCACGGTTGCTGAATTGGAAGATGCGATCGCCGCTGGACAACCCGCCGCCACGGAAGATGCTTCTCTCCTGTGCAAAGCCGAAAATATTGATGCTCTGGTAGAAGTGACCGGCACCATTGAATTTGGGACGCAGATTGTCATGGAGGCGATCGCGAATCAGAAGCATGTCGTACTGATGAATGCGGAACTAGATGGCACCATCGGCCCCATTTTGAAAGTGTATGCCGATCGCGCTGGCGTCGTGATCTCGAACTGCGATGGTGACCAACCTGGCGTCGAGATGAACCTTTACCGCTACGTCAAAAGCATTGGGTTCACCCCGCTGCTCTGCGGCAACATTAAGGGACTGCAAGACCGATACCGCAATCCCACGACTCAGAAAAGCTTTGCCGAGAAGTGGAAGCAAGCGCCCTACATGGTAACCAGCTTTGCCGACGGCACCAAGATTTCATTTGAACAGGCGATCGTCGCCAACGCCACTGGCATGACCATTGCTCAGCGCGGCATGTTGGGCTACGACTTTCGGGGACATGTGGACGACATGACTCATCTGTACGATGTCGACCAGCTCAAAGCTTTGGGTGGCATTGTCGATTATGTTGTTGGCGCGCAACCTGCTGCGGGCGTCTTTATCTACGCCACCAACAAAGATCCTAAGCATCAGCATTATTTGAACTATTACAAGCGAGGCGAAGGGCCGCTTTACAGCTTCTACACGCCTTATCACATTTGCCACTTTGAGGTGCCACTGTCACTGGCGCGGGCAGCACTTTTCCAAGATGCAGTGATGGCCCCCATCGGCAAACCGATGGTCGATGTAGTGGCAACCGCCAAGACTGATTTAGAAGCAGGGGCAACCCTCGATGGCATTGGCTATTACATGACCTATGGCCAGTGCGAAAAGAGCGATATCACCCTGGCAGAAAACTTGTTGCCCATGGGCTTGGCAGAAGGCTGCAAGCTCAAGCGTCCAGTTGCAAAAGACACAGTGCTGACCTACGACGACGTGATTTTGCCAGAAAACCGTCACTGCGATAAGTTGCGGGCCGAACAAGACGCTTACTTCAAAGCGGCAAGCTAAGGCGGTATCCAAAGCTCAATCCATCGGCTTGTGACCGGGCGTGAAATCATCCCAGTTTGGCAAACCTTCAATGCGGGTTTCTCCAGGATTACGAAGAACAAAAGGGGACGGCGCAACACTTTGCGGTTACATCCAAATGACGTGTTCCGAGTCATCAGAGCATGTCATTTGGGGATTGAGGCACTCTTGGCACTGAGATTTTCCCATCAAAGTACAACCTGGCAATTCCCTTTAAACTGAAACCAGGTGTTGTGACCATTCTTGCTTCTGATGGAAATTTTTCGCTTGCCGGCATTGACCGACAACTACATTTTTTTGCTCCATGACCCGGCTAGTCAAACGGCGGCGGTCGTTGATCCAGCCCAGCCGGAGCCAGTCCTGCGGCAGCTAGAGCAGTTGGGGGCGACGCTCACGGCCATTTTCAATACCCATCACCATGCTGATCATGTGGGGGGCAACCGTCGCCTACTACAACAGTTTCCTGAGGCCACGGTTTATGGGGGGGCAGAAGATCGGGGGCGTATCCCAGGTCAGCAAGTCTTTCTCAGAGAGGGCGATACGGTCACGTTTGCCCAGCGCCGCGCCCAAGTGTATTTTGTGCCGGGGCATACCCGAGCCCACATTGCGTACTACTTTCCCCCGAATGAGGCGCAGGGGTGGGGCGAGCTGTTTTGCGGCGACACGTTGTTTGCCGGAGGGTGCGGACGCTTGTTTGAGGGCACGCCGTCGCAAATGGTGGATTCGCTATCAAAGTTGCGATCGCTCCCCGATACCACGCGCATTTGGTGCGCCCACGAATATACGCTGAACAACCTGAAATTTGCGCTCACAGTAGATGCCGATAATCATGACTTGCACGCCCGGTTTAACGAGGTAAAAACCGCCCGTCAGCAAGGTGAGGCAACGGTGCCTTCGACTTTGGGCAGCGAAAAACTCACGAATCCGTTTTTACGCTGGGATCAACCGGCGCTGCAGACCGCGGCGAACATCACTGACCCAGTCAGGACGTTTGCCCGGATTCGGGGGATGAAAGATCAGTTTTAACGATTCAGAGCGAAGCCATTGAGGCGGCGATTTCAGCGCCGTGAAAGATTAAAAACGGTAGCCAACTGATCCCCAACCCAATAAGCGAGAGTGAGATCAGCGTAAAAAAAGAGAGGCGATCGCCCATGCCATCGACCAAGCAATCGACCTTGACCAGTAGGGCCGCTGCGATGAGCACAACCATGTAGGAAAAGGTGCGAAACTGCGTCACCGCCAACACGGCAAATGAGGCCAACGCCAGCACCATGATGGAGTAGCCGACATCGGTTTTAAAACCTTTGAGCACAAAATCGCGCACAGGTCGCCATAGCAGCGTCAAGACACTGGCTTTAATCACGATAAAAGCCAGCGCGATCCACCAAATTAATGAACTGGCTTCAGTGTTATGTAACAGTTGTCCGTAGGTGGCATACCCCAGAATCAACAATGCCCAAGACAGCCAGTGGCTTTTCATGCGTGTCACTCCGACCTGCTTTTATCAACGCTACCAGGGGTTCGCTTACTCGCCAGGAGTTATTACAGATTTGTCGAGATGGCCTCAACGGGACAAGAGGGAATGCACTGCTCGCAAACGATGCAGCGCGATCGCGCAAAGGTGAGCCGGAAGGTCTCTGGGTCAAGGCTGAGGGCGCCTGTGGGACAGACTCCGGTACACAACCCGCAGTGCACGCAGACCGCTTCATCAATGAGAATTTCGCGACTCGCTTGAGAAATGCTGATGTCATTTTCTTGCAACCAGGCGATCGCGTCCTCTAACTGGTCGATGTCGCCCGAGAGTTCCACCACGAGTTTGCCGACCTGATTGGGGGCCACCTGCGCCCGAATGATGTTAGCCGCCACATTAAAGTCTTTAGCCAGGCGATAGGTGATGGGTTGATGAACGGTTTTTTTCGGAAACGTCAGAGTGACCCGCTTTTTCATAACGAAGGCTCGATGGGTGTCCGCTATCTTAAAAGATAGAGAGTTTATATCGGTTTACCAACCGGGATGGCAAATGGATCAGACGACAAAACCATCAACGACCGCACAGGAAACGACGACGGCTCCGAGCCTGGCAGCCAAGGCGCGGAATTTCTTAGTGGTCGGCGTGGCCGTCATACTATCGGTTTTGGTGGTGATGGGGGTGCGCACTCAGACCCCAGCCGCCTCTTTGGAAACGTTGGCTGTGGAGTCTACCCCCTTGGAGACGGCCTTGACCAATGGCAAACCTTCTTTAATGGAGTTTTATGCTAACTGGTGTACCTCATGTCAGGCGATGGCGGGGGATATGGCCGACCTGCGCAGCACGTATGGCGATGACATTAATTTCGTCATGTTGAATGTGGACAACAATAAGTGGCTACCGGAAATGTTGCATTACCGGGTGGATGGCATTCCGCATTTTGTGTATTTGAATCCTCAGGGTGAGCCCGTGACGGCAGCCATTGGGGAACAGCCCAAAGCGGTGATTGCCAGCAACCTAGAGGCACTGATGACAGGAGCGACACTGCCTTACCAGCAAGGGGTGGGACAGACCTCTAACTTGGATGAACCCACAACCCGTAGTGTTGTGATCAACAGCATCAACCGCAGCGATGATCCGCGTAGTCACGGGGCTCAGGCCGCCAACTAAAGCCGTTGAGATTGGCTTTTGGCACGGATGGTCGTGCGAATGAATCACAGCCCGTAAAATGAAACAGTAAGTATTTGGATAAGTGACCCATGCCGCCTCGTTGGCCTCGAAAACCTGACCGCCGTGACCCGGCCTTTCGCAAACTAGACGACCGCATGACCTTTGCGGTGCATGTGGCTGCGTTCACTGCTATAAACTCGGGCCTGTGGTTTGCCCATCAAATCAATGAGGCTTGGGTGCCCTGGGTGAGCAAATTGACGCCGATCTGGTTTGTGGGTTTAGCCGTCCATGCCATCTATATTTTTGCGATCGCTGACTATTCGGGCGACTACGTCATTGAACCGGAGGATGCCCCAGAAGGGGGAGGTTAAGGCGACCGGGCTGGCCTAAGCTAAATGATGTTGCTGTAAATGCTTCAGGAAATGACCCCATGTACGACTCACCTCCTGCTGAAACGCTAGAAAAGCTTGCGGCTAACGTCGGTGAAGCCGTTTATATCGATGTCGCTAAGTGGCATCTGTATCTGAATGACGCCAAGTTGCATACGCTGGTCGCTCAGCGACTGTACCCGCTTGTGGTGGACGATCGCTTAGGTGAAAGCGATGTCACAGCAGTGCTACGCGACATCACGGTGCCAGTAGGCGGAGGGCGTCACCACATGCCCCTAATCGATCTCATTCCGGTCGGTTGTATGAGCGATTTGCTCCAGGCCCTCGAAGATTTTCAAGATCAAATTTAGTCGCCTGGGCAATGCTGTCACCGATTCAGTTTCGATATTGACCGGGGTTAGTGCTCTGTGGGCGACGATTGCCACCAATGGTGCAGAGTGTCATATAAATCGCGATCGCTCATGGCCGTTGGTGAATAAATATCAGCTCGGACGACATTGCCTTGGAGGGTGAGCCAACACTTTTCACCCGTAGCCGATACATAGCAAATGCGGGTTCGATAAACTCGACGGATGTGCTTGGCCCCCTCTTCGCGCATTTCTTGCCAGGCAATGTGAGCGATCGCCGCTCGTGGCAACCAGAGGCAATTGTGACACCAGTCCAAATTATTCACCAAGCGCCCAGCCAGGGCGTGAGAAAGCAGTACGAGTCCGTAGCCATACTCGCGATTTTTGCGTAGCCGAGAGATTTTCCACGTGCGGCAAAACGATAGGGCCAAATCCCAGGCTTGCCAAGTGCTATATGCAATGCTCCCCGCGAGTACCAGGAACAGCAAGCCAGTAAGGGCGACCTGCAGTGGCGTTTGGGCAACTGCTCGAATTTTGCTCAAAAACTGTAGATAGCTGCCCGGTTCATTGACTGCCTGCGTGATAAGCCATGGCCCCAAAATCAAAGTCGGCGAGGCATACAGCAGCATGAACGGCAGAAAAACAATTTGCAAGAACCAGTCCGTATGAGCGGGCAAAAATTGCCCCGGCAGATGTTGGGCGCTACCCATGCGAAAGGCCGTTCGGTAAGGGTCGGGCAGAGCCGCAAAAGAACAGATCCCGGGTGGTGGAAAGGTATTCCCCATGGTGATGACTAGCTCGGATGACAGCGATCGCGCATCGCGACAGGAGTGCGCCTAATCTTACCCTGACGGTGTCGCCTCTACGGGCCAGTCAACACTTTTCGCCAGTGGCCTACCTAGCAAGCCGCAGTCAGGTACCGAGATCCCAAACGTTTAAACAACCCAAGTGTGGACAGCCGTCGCGGCTGTCCCGATGCAGGCAAGATGCCTGACCGCATCATGAGAAGGACGGAAAAACTGGTTGAGCCCCACTGTGGTTGACCGGGTCAAAAGGCTTGCTGAAATCTATTGAATATCGCGACTGCCGTGAGCCTGGCTGCCTGGGTCTACGTTGGGCAGGTTGCCTAGACACAAAAAAGCCGGCCACCGAATTCAGCAGTCGGCTCTTTCGGAGAGTGTCAGGCAAAGAAATTATTCGGCGGTGGCGAGCTCAGTGCTGCCCCGGCGACGGCGGCTGGTCAAGGTATTGAACAGCATTTGACCGATCGCTTTCACCAGGTTGCCTTCGAGTTCTTGGAACATTTCCATGTTCACGCCAAAGGCATCGTTGGCTTCTTCGACGATTTGGTTGGCGAGTTCTTCGCTCACCTCAATCTCATCCAGAGATTGGCGATAGGTAGCTTTGAAGGCTTTTTCGTCGTCAATTTCGTCAAATTCGTAAAACGCGGTGCCTTCACCTTCGGACAGATTCATGGCCCGCTGGGCAATGCCTTTGAGAATTTGACCACCAGACAGGTCGCCGAGATAGCGGGTGTAGGAATGACCGATGAGCAACTCCGGCTGAGTGTCAGAAACTTCGCGGATGCGATCGACATACTTTTGCCCAGCTGGCGAGGTGCTGACCTGATCACGCCAGTTGGCACCATAGTAGTAGTGCAGGTCGGTTTCTAGACTTTGCTTGCGATGCAGCTCAGGAAAGTAGATTTTGGACACCACGGGGTGATTTTTGTGGCGCTCCAGCTCTTCTTCCATTGCGGTGTAAGCAAAGTAGAAGTTAGCGACGAGTTTGCGATAGGAGTTCTTTTCCACCACGCCGCGCAAAAAGCACCGGACAAAGCCAACATTTTCTGCCATGGTGTGGGCTTTTTTGGTGCCTTCTCGAAGCTGACTTGCTAGGTTACTGCTCATGCTAAATAATCCAGTGTGTATTCAGACAAAAATTTGGTGACAGGTTCTCAAAGAAGATTTAACGTCATAACCGTTACAGTAAGGGGTTTTGATGAGAGTTTTCATTACATTTTTTTACGCTCAGATACATAACCTTACGTGAGTTGAGGGGCTGACCAAGACCGCCAAAGTCCTGAAAATGAGGGCCTTAGGAGTATTGATGGGAGGCGAGATCGCTTGGTATGGCGCTGAGAGCGATCGGATGCTGTGAGTGCCGGCATCTCAGGTAAGATACAAGCCGCAATCAAGTTGCCGACTGTTCTGTAAATGCGTTGAGGAGTGAGCAAGCGACTATGTGGGACCGGGTTTTAAATGGCCTCAATTGGCTGCTGGTGGCCAACCTGTTCTTTGTGTTGGCGAGCTTTGGCTGGTTTGCGACTGCCGTGGTGGGCCGCAGTTTCAACGTCAACTTGGGTTTCGACCTTTGGTACAGCCTGTGGACGCCGCTCTTTCAACCAGCAATTGGCATTTTAATGGCAGGCGCGATCGCGATCGGTGTGCTGCGCTGGATTGCCAATAAATTAGAGGCGCTCCGGTCTAGTTAGCGTGATCGGTTCCACACCTCCACAGAGAGGCTTTGACAGAGTAATTGAGCCGCAGCGGTTGCGGACACCGGCGGTGAGAATAAGTAACCCTGGCCTTCTTGGCAGCCTAACTGCTGGAGCCATGTCAACTGTTCAGGCGTCTCAATGCCTTCGGCGATCGCGTGCAGGCCGAGTAAGTCGCTCAGTGCCACAATTGATTCGGCAATGACCTGATTGCGGGTATTATTTGCGCTTGGGCTCACAAAGGCGCGATCAATTTTCAGGTGGTCGACGGGCAAACGGCTGAGATAACTCAGAGAAGAGTAGCCGGTGCCAAAATCATCAATGCTGAGCCGCACGCCAAGCTGCTTGACCTGCGTCAGTAAGTCCTGCGTTAGTTCGATATTTTGCGCCAGCATACTTTCCGTGAGCTCTAACACGAGGGAGGATGGGGCGATCTGGGTGGCGGCGAGCACCGCTTCGATTTGGCTGATCAGGGCGGGCTGTAGCTGTTGTACTGAGAGGTTAACGCTCATCTTTAACGGCTTTTGGGGATGCTGTCTTTGCCAGTCGGCTAATTGATGGCAAGCGGTAGTGAGCACCCATTGCCCCAGGGATTTGATCAGTCCAGTCTCTTCGGCGATCGCAATAAACTCCAGGGGCGAGATCAGACCCCGCTGGGGGTGTTGCCAGCGTACGAGCGCTTCAAACCCGATCACTTGCAGCGTGTCAAAAGCGACAATGGGCTGGTAATGCAGCACCAGTTCCGAGCGGGCCAGGGCTTTACGCAAGTCTTGTTCGAGGTGCAAGCGCTGGGTCACCCGAAAATGCATCGTGGGATCGAAGATGGCATATTGGGCGCGGCCACTGTGCTTAGCCCGATACATAGCCAAGTCGGCATCGCGTAACAAATCTACGGCCCGTTCGTACTGGGTTTCACCAGACACAATCCCGATGCTGGTGGTGATGACAACCTCTCGTTCGGCAATGTGGAACGGCTGGCGCAGGGCGGCAAGAATGCGCTCGGCAATAATGACGGCGTCTTGAATGTGGGTGATTTCTTCGATGAGAATGACGAATTCGTCGCCGCCCAGTCGCGCGGCAATATCAGTATCGCGAATGAACTGCAAGAGCTGCTGGGCAACGGCGATCAGCAGTTCGTCACCCACCAAATGTCCCAGGCTGTCGTTCACCACCTTAAAGTTATCAAGGTCTAAAAACAGCACCGCAAATTGAAAGGTGGGGTGTTGCTTTGATCGCTTGAGGGCCAAGTCTAGGCGCTGCATAAGGCGATCGCGATTAGGCAACGTCGTCAGACTATCGTGCAGTGCATCATACTTGAGCTGCTCTTCGATCTTGACGCGATCGCTCACATTCCGCGAGGTTGTTTGCACTTGCGAGACATTTCCCTGCTCGTCAAACACTGGCTGTGACAGCGTCTCTAGCCAGAGGTAGCCCGCTGTTTTGTGGCGCATCCGATATATGGCCCGCCCAGACCGACCTTGACTTGCCGGGACAAACATTTCCTCACACACCAAATTATGCTCATCTGGATGAATCAGCAGATTGGGGTGTTTCCCAATGAGTTCATCGGGGGCAAAGCCCAGCAAGGCCTGGCTAGACAAGGTGACATAAGTAAAGTAGCCCTCTAAATCATGCAAACAGACTAAATCCCCCATGTTTTCAGTCACCAGGCGCAAGCGCTCTTCGCTTTGTCGCAGCGCTTCTTCGGCCTGCTTGAGATTGGTAATGTCGCGCCCGACCGATTGAATTTCAACCAGCTGCCCAATGTCGTCAAAGATGCCCTCGTTAAGCCATTGCGTCCAGCCAATTTTGCCCCCGGCGCGCACGTCTCGATTTTCGACAAAGCAGCGGGGATTTTTAGGTGTTAATAGCGCCAGTGGCTGAAAGGCATTTTGTTCTAAATCTTCAGGATTGGCTAACTCAATCCACTGTTTGCCGATCACCTGCTCGGGGCTGAGACCCAGGGCATCACACAGGGCGTCATTGGCAAAGGTGATAGTGGTATCGGGCAGCGATCGCAAGATAAAATCCGTCTGCGCCTCAACGACCTGGCGATAGCGCACTTCACTTTCTTGCAAGGCTAATTCAGCTTGCTTGCGATCGCTAATATCAGTCACAAAACCTTCTAGGTGATGCAGTTGGCCCTGTTCGTCCCAAATGCCCTGGCCCCGCTCCCACAGCCATTTGGTCGCACCTGACCGGGTAATCATACGGTACTCACATTCATAGGGTTCTCGCTGCTGCAAAGCCCGCTGTACCTGGTTCCAGACTCGGGCGCGATCGTAGCGATGCACCTGCTCACCCATGTTGACGTGACCTTCTAAGTAATCAATCACGGTGTAGCCAGTAATGTCGGTAACGCCCTGACTAATAAAGTGCACAGGATAGTCAGGTTGGTTGGCCACTCGGTAAACAAACCCAGGCAAGTTGCTGATTAATGTATTGAGGCGACTTTCACTCGTTTGCAGCGCAATTTCGGCCTGTTTGCGATCGCTAATATCCATCACCAGCGAATCCCAAACAATATCGCCGTTTGGCTGCAACTCTGGTCGGCCTCCGGCCGCCAGCCACTTAGTTGTGCCCGACGGTGTGATGATGCGCCACTGCCAAGACCAGGGCTCTAACGTCTGGGCCGACTGCCGCACCGACTCAGTAAAGCCCACATAGTCGTCAGGGTGAATCATCTCCCACAAGCGGCGCGCCTGCTGCTCTGCCGTTTCGGCCGTGATTTCCCAAATGTCATAGCAGCCCGCACTCATATAGGTCACGTCATCAGTGCCATCGACATGCAGCACATACTGGAAGATGGCCCCAGGCAAATTAGCGGCCGTATTGCGAAAGCGCTGTTCACTCTGGCGCAGGGCTGCTTCGATCTGCATTCGCTCTGTGATGTCGATAATCAGGCCATCCCAAGTGACATCACCATTGGGCTGCTGCTCTGGCCGAGCAATACCCTGCAACCACTTCATTTGGTCGCTTTCCAACACAACTCGATATTGCGCTTGCCACACCTGCAAAGTCTGGTGAGAGTGCAGAATCGACAACCGGAGTCCTTCGACATCATCGGGATGCACACAGTCCCAGACGCTTTTGCTGTCAGCCAAAGCGCGCTCAGGGGCAAACCCATAAATATCGGCAAAGCCGGAACTGATGTAAGTGAACGAATCTGTCCCATCGGGGCAAAGGCAATAGCCGTAAAGAATGCCGGGTAGGTTGCTCGCCAGCCGTTGAAAGCGTGTTTCGCTGCGCCGCAGGGCGATTTCTGCCGTTTTGCGTTCGGTAATGTCAAAGATCAGACCGTCCCAGATCACAGCGCCGCTGTCACAAGCCTGGGGCTGAGCCGACACTTGGAGCCATTTTTCCGGCTGCGCCGGAGGGCAAATGCGCCATTCTGCTGACCACACGGTGAGGCTGCGGGCCGATCGCAACAAGGCATTGCGCAGCGGCTGCACATCGTCAGGATGCACCTGCTGCCACCATTGATTGACATCGGCGATCGCCGCCTCTGCAGTGATGCCCCACACATCAGCACAGCGAGAACTGACATACAGCAATG
Source organism: Leptolyngbya iicbica LK (assembly GCF_004212215.1). Classification (NCBI taxonomy): domain Bacteria; kingdom Bacillati; phylum Cyanobacteriota; class Cyanophyceae; order Leptolyngbyales; family Leptolyngbyaceae; genus Leptolyngbya; species Leptolyngbya iicbica. Next base: position 440,648 of record NZ_QVFV01000002.1, on the reverse strand, counting down.
ACTCAGTGCCATTGCTGCGCAGCAAATACTGAAAGATGACGCCGGGAGTATTATTGGTCAGCGTTTGTAAGCGATTTTCGGTTTGCAGTCGCCGCTTAACTTCTTTCCGCAACAAATAATTCCAGACAGCAAAGCCCATGACGCCAATGATCGGCAGATAAATTAAGGCATCTAGCAGCGCCTGCCGAAAGATTTGCATAGAAGAGGGTTGAACGAGGGGGAGCCACCGCCGCTCTGCTTGGTAATAAGCCGAATCACTATCGCCTAAAAGTTGTTGTAAATTCTCATCGATCGCCGCTAACAATGCCGCATTTTGGCCTTCTGCCGTCACAAAATACAGCTGAGAAGGATATACCAGCAGATTGGTTCGCTCAATGGCATATTCCGCCTCCGCCTGAGGCCCGACAAACGGATCGATCACGGCGGCATCAATATTGCCTGCTGCTAACTGTTGCAGCATCGTGGCAAAGTCATCAAATTCCACAAATATTGGGGCTGCACCAAAGCTCTTAGCCCGCTCTGCCAGAGTCGGTCGTTGAATGCTGCCTTGGACGACGCCGACCCGGCGCTGATCTAAATCTAATATTGAGTCGATCGGTCTGTCAGGATGCCGATAAACCACTGACCAGCTAGACAATACCGATTCTTGATTAAAATCAAACCGCCGATCACGTGCTTCTGAATAAGCCACATCTAGCATCAAATCGAGATTTGCCGCCTCGACGCCGTCTAAACAGGCTTGCCACTCACAGGCCACATATTCCACCGTCCAGTCTTCTGCCTGGGCGATCGCGGCCAACACGTCCACCCAAAAGCCGGTTGGGGTTCCCGCCGGATCGACAAACACCTTGGGGGGATTTTGATAAATGCCAACCCGGACGGTATCGCCTTCAGCCCCCTGATCTTCCTGAGCCATCGCCCCGGCCCAAGTCCCCAAAAGCATGGCACTGCTGCCGAGTGCGATCGCCCAATGTTTCATGGCTCAACCCCGTGCCATCAGGGGCAGAGTCGCTTCAGCACCGAAAGCAGCGCCTCGTAAAAACGGCCCCGCAAACAAATAGACACGCCGTTGCTTCAAGCGCCCAATTCGATAGTCTGGATAACGGAATAAATATTGCATGAGGCCTGAAACCGCCACAAATACCCAGGAACCCTCTCTTCCAAGATGCACCAAGGCTGTCAAGAAGTAACGCCACTTCTTGATATTCGTTTGCAAATTGTAGCCAACCCTTCTGAAACCGAAGGCATCTGGTCTAAATGTTGAAGAGGCCCCAAATCACCGGGCAAGGCACAACGCCACCAAATAAACACGTTAATATGAATAAGACTGTAAACTTTTGTGACGTGGGTTGGCTATGACTTCTCTGGATCTGCAACAAATTGCTCACCAACTAGAGAGCGAAAGTTCTAAAGACCGCATGTTGGCACTAGCCATGTTGCGCGACGTGGACGCAACGACGGCTGCCCCCCTCGTGCGCAAAGTGATTTACGACAGCAACTTGCAAGTGCGCTCCATGGCCGTATTTGCCATGGGGCTCAAGCCCGACGCCGAAACGTTCGATATTTTGGTCAAGTTGGTGGAGACGGATCCCGACTATGGCATTCGTGCCGATGCGGCTGGGGCCTTGGGCTACCTGGAAGATCCTCGCGCGTTCGAAACTCTGGTGCGCGCCTTTTACGAAGATACAGACTGGCTAGTACGATTCAGCGCGGCGGTGTCGCTGGGCAACCTCAAAGATCCCCGCGCTCACGATGTTTTGGTCGAAGCGTTGCGAAGTGAAGAGGTCGTGATTCAGCAGGCGGCGATCGCGGCCATTGGCGAAGTGGGTGATACCGACGCCGTGGAACAGATTTTGGAATTTGCCCAGGCTGAAGATTGGCTGGTGCGTCAGCGCTTGGCAGAAGCACTGGGACATCTGCCTTCGCCCAAAACCGAATCCGCCCTGCGTTTTTTAGAAAAAGATGCTCATCCTCAAGTCGCTGAAGCTGCACGCATCTCTTTACAGCGGTTGAGCGATCGCGCCTAAAATGTCCTTTGGGAGTGAATACCTCCCCTCAGCTAACCTGGATTGCTGAGGCTTGATATGCCGCAACCTTGGGCATTGTCGAGTTTTCTAGGGACCACGCAGATACCCCAACCGCTCGCTTCCGGTTTGCGTTGACACACGGTTCAGCCATGGCACAGCACGATTTACTGGAAGGTCGGTTGGTCCAACTGCTGGCCTAGCTCTAACTGCTAGCTGCCGAAAATTTTAGTTTTGTAGCATCTTGCCTGACCTGGGACAGCCGAGACGGCTGTCCACACTTAGATTCAGTTCTCATGCTTTAGGCGTCTGGACTCTCGGCACCTACCTGCGGATTGCCATAAATTCTGCTGTCAATTCTTTGGCCACGACATGCTATAGCAGTCCACAGTCAGGTACCAACAGGCAAGGGGCTTAAGCCCCGTATCTGTTTAGCGGGGCTTGAGATCCCCCGCTGTCGCTGCCCCCTTGCCAAGGGGGCTCAGAATATTCCGGCTCGAAGTCCCCTTGGCAAGGGGGATTTAAGGGGATCAGTAACAGTCTGACGCTAAACAGATACTAAGCCCCTTGTTCCGCAGCATGGAGATGTACGGAGCTATCTACGCGGCGCTATAAAAGCAAGGCGACCCGTTCGTTTGAACAAGTCGCCCAGAAAATGTGGGAAATAGGCAACACAATCGCGTTGCAGCAACCAACGCTATATACGCACCTTTCTTTAGGACTTCGGCGAGCCGCGGCAAGCGCAATTCTTAACTGTTAAGCGCCTTGGCGGAGTTTGTCGAGGACGCTCTGGTCTTCCATGGTGGTGGCATCGCCCACAATATCTTCGCCGCTAGCGAGGTTGCGGAGGAAGCGACGGATGATTTTGCCTGATCGCGTCTTGGGCAGCGAGTCCGCAAAGCGAATGTCAGCGGGCCGAGCGATGATCCCAATTTCCTTGATGACGTGCTGCTTCAACTCGTCTTTTAACTCGTCGCTCGGTTGATGATGACTTTCAAGGGTGACGAAGGCAAACACCTCTTCCCCAGTAATTTCATTTTTACGACCGACCACCGCCGCTTCTGCCACAGCGGGATGCGACACCAGCGCCGACTCAATTTCCATCGTGCCGAGGCGGTGACCAGAGACGCTGAGCACATCATCCACGCGGCCCATCACCCAAAAGTAGCCGTCCTCGTCCCGACGGGCTCCATCTCCCGCAAAGTACAGATACTGGCCATCCTTGGGGGGAATGTGCTCCCAATAGGTGCGGCGGAAGCGTTCTTCGTTGCCGTAGACCGTGCGCATCATGCTGGGCCAGGGATGCTTGATGACGAGATAGCCTCCTTCGTTGTCGCCCACCGGGTTGCCATCCAGATCCACCACATCGGCGATGATGCCGGGGAAAGGCTTCGTGGCAGAACCGGGCTTGGTTGGGGTCGCTCCGGGCAGTGGCGTCAGCATAAACCCGCCGGTTTCTGTTTGCCACCAGGTATCGACAATCGGGCAGTTGCCGCCGCCGATCACCTGCTGATACCACACCCAGGCTTCGGGGTTAATCGGTTCGCCCACGGTGCCGAGAATGCGGAGGGAGGACAGGTCGCGGGCTTTCGGTTCGGCCTCGCCCATTTTCATGAAGGCGCGGATGGCCGTCGGGGCTGTGTAGAAGATGTTGACGCCGTATTTTTCCACCACATCCCAAAAGCAGCCAGGGTTAGAGGGACGGGGCACCCCTTCATACATCAGGCTAGTCGCGCCGTTGGATAGCGGCCCATAGACAATGTAGCTGTGGCCTGTAATCCAGCCCACGTCAGCGGTACACCAGTACACGTCCGTGTCTTTGTGGTCAAAAGTCCACTGAAAGGTCATGTGGGTGTAGAGGTTGTAACCACCCGTGGTGTGGACGACGCCCTTCGGCTTGCCTGTAGTACCGCTGGTGTAGAGGATGAACAGCATGTCTTCAGCGTCCATCTCTTCGGCGGGGCAGTTACCCGACGCGGTGGGTTGTAGGTCATGCCACCAGTGGTCGCGGCCTGCCACCATGGGGACGCCTGATTTGGTCCGCTCAACTACGAGCACATTTTCTACGCTGGGGACGGCGTTGTTTTCTAACGCCTGATCGACCGCGGCCTTAAGGGGAATCACCTTGTCTTTGCGGAAGCCGCCGTCAGCTGTGATCACGAGCTTGGCTTCGGCATCGTTGAGGCGATCGCGCAACGCATCGGCGCTAAAGCCGCCAAACACGACAGTGTGGGGAGCCCCAATGCGGGCACAGGCCAGCATCGCGATCGCCGCTTCGGGAATCATCGGCATGTAGAGCCCAACGCGATCGCCCTTCTTCACCCCCAAATCTTTCAGCACATTCGCCATCTGACACACTTCCCGATGCAGTTCGGCATAGGTCAGCGTGCGCGAGTCGCCCGGTTCCCCTTCCCAAATCAACGCGGCTTTGTTGCGTCGCCAGGTCGTCAGGTGTCGATCTAAACAGTTGTAAGAAATATTGAGCTTGCCGCCGCTAAACCACTTGGCAAAAGGGGGTTGCCAATCTAAGACGGTGTCCCATTTTTTGAACCAGTGGAGTTCTTGTTCTGCAAGTTCGGCCCAAAAACCAGCCGGATCGGCCGCCGCTTTGTCATAGAGCGCTTGATACTCAGCCATGCTTTTAATGCGAGCATCGGCAGCAAAGTCGGCAGGGGGCTCAAATAGGCGCTTTTCGTTGAGAATCGATTCGATCGTCGGTTGAGACATAACGGTGATGAAAGACTGCGAAGGGTTGAGACTTGGTGCTAAAACCAGTGTTCTGCATTTCAAACCATACTGTGTTTCTCGACACAGCCAAATCGGTCTTTGCAATTTTGTTAACTTCGGTCAGGCACTGCCACAGCTCGAACGGGAGGATGTTGTCGCCTCGCGGCAATCCCTTTGCTCTTGGCTCAGTCATCGGTTGGCTGCGAGACAGTTGGCATCGAGGCCGCTCTGGTTAGAACCCCAAAACCGAAATAGAACGGACTATTCGCCCACAACGAGGAGAAAATCGGGCAGCGAGGGCGTCTAATCAGGCAACCATTATCGGCTAAGGGTGGGGCAAGAGCACCGCTGGGGCTGTACCCTCTATGGAGCGATCGCAACGCGGATCTTATTTCGCTACTCTCATTCATGGGGTAGCTCGCTTTAGGGGCGTGGTGGGTTTTCGCGCATCGCCAACTAACCGAGTAAGCCGCACCCAATAGTTTCATTCTTCGTGCTCGACGATGCGAGTTGTCCCGGTTCCCTGTTATTAGTTTCGTTTTTCCATTTAGATTTAGATCATGGCGCAAGACCGCACCCCGACTCCCCCAAAGCTGACTCCGCCCCTGCCTCAGAACCCCCTCTGGCGTTGGCTCATTGCCCCAATGTTGCTGGTCTCTCTAGGCTTGCATGGTCTGATCTTGTTTATTCCTACCGGGCCAGCGGAAGAGGAGTTGTTGCCGCCTCCCGATCCTGAGGAAGATGGGGTGGCCGTGATTAAAATTGATCCCCCTTCGGCAAGCCCCACTGCGACTAGCGCCAACCCTGGAACAGTTAAAACCGCTCGACCCAGCACTGCTTCTCCACCCCCTGCTAGGTCAACGGCACGCTCCGCTGCTCCGGCCCCGCGAAATCCTCCCAGGGTGAATCGCCGCCCGAGCGATCGCCCGTCTCCCAATCCAAACAGTGCTGATAATGCTGGCTTAGTCGCCCCTATTCCTGAGCTAGACAATGCCGATCAGACGACTGATCCGAATCCTCAATCGCCATCCGCTGAGGGGCGGGCCACGAGTGACATCGGTCGTCGGCCCCCCGATCGCACTGACGAGGTCACGGCTGCCGAGCCGCCCCCCTTTGACAACTACATCGAGATTTTCAAAACCTATACTGGGGTGCAGCTATCTGAGACCGATGCCAATGAGGCACAAGCAAATTGGCTGCAAGTATTGAGCGATCGCGCCCCCAACCTGGCCGACCTGACGATTCGACCGCTCAAAATCTTCGAGCCTCTGCCTTACGCCGCCAATATTTGTTTGCCCAGTCCTCCAGACGCCGCCCGCATCCTGGTCTTCATCGATGCTGAGGGTACCCCTGAGATGTATCAGCCCTTTGTACAGCGGACGAAATATCGCGCCTTTGATAATGCCGCCGAAGACCGAGTGCGGCAATATGACTTTCCTGATGTCGACGAACCGCGAGCCTATCGAGTCGAAGTTGACGTCAATTACGATGAGACCGACTGTGACTGGCCGCCAGCGGTTGACCGCCTACCCGACGACTATTTCACCGTGCTGGAAAGCTATGTCGGGCCAGCCCTCACCACGTCCCGAGGAGCTGACGAGACGAAAGCAGCCTGGCTGCAAACCCTGCGTGAGTCAGGCGCGATCGACTTGCCTGAGGGGGACGATCTGGATCTCCCGAAATGGGAAGGATTTATCCCCGATGTGTCATATCCGCTCGACATTTGTTTGCCCGTAGACCCAAAAGATCAAGTCGAGGTGGGCGTCTTAGTGCTACCTGACGGCACCTTGAGCGCTGAGCCCGTAACACTCCGCTCGACTGGCTATCAATACTTTGACGATCGCGCCCGCGATCTAGTCAAAACTGTCGCGTTTACCCCTTCAGACACGCCACAGATCTTGGTGGTCGAGGTGCCCGTTGCCTATAACGCTGACGACTGCCAACCACTGGAGTCAGAGACCTTTGAGCTACCGTCAGCCGATACCCGTGACCAACGAACCCCTGTGGCAAGACCGCCTAGTGAACCAGACACCAATGCCGCGATCGCCTTTGACCCGGCACTACAAACCGATCTCTTGGAAAATGGCCGACAGCAGGTAGAAGCTTCGCCGGTCGGGACATTGAATCAGCAATTGGCGCTAGCCGCCGCCTCGCTAGCCAGCGGATGGCCTGCAGATATTGAGCAAAGTTGCTTTCTTGCAGATATCACGGCTGAGTCATTTCAGCCGGTTGAAACCGCCGCCGATGCGCTCATCTTGTCTGAAGATGCCAGCCAAGCCCCGGCCACGCTGTCACGGTTATATGAAACGGAAGCGGCTGATGCCGGAGACTACTGTGGTGCGCCGCTCATTCAAATGTCACGCAGCGGTGCACCGCAACTCTTTGCCTCCGTGATTCCCTTAAGTAACGAAGAGGCCAGTGTCCTGGTTGTTTTTTGGTCTGCTGATCCCCAGGCGCAATAGTGGGTTGATCCCAATCACTTGCAAATTACTTGTTGTTCAAAGTCCGTCAGCGGGCGATAGCCGCGATAACCGCAGAGAAAGCTGAGTAGACTGAGGCACAACACCATCCACAAGGGATGTCGGCGTCCCCGCCAGTGGCGCTCATCAGGGATTTGTTTTAATTGCTCTATGAGAGACAGGGGCTGATGTGATTGATACGAATCAGGCCATCCTCATTTTTCTTCGTGGGTGTGAAACCACCCTGCTCTCCTATTTGGGAGAGCAGGACTGTTGGCGCAGCCTGCCCAGAGGGCTTGGGGGTGAGGGCCGAGATATGTGGATTAATAGCCCCTATCCGCCTGAACGCAGGCTGTCGATTTTCCGTACAAAGAGATCGCTGAGGATCGTAATCACGCGGCGTTTGCGCAGCTTGATATTCGCCGTCACCGACATGCCCGATTGCAGCGGCAGCGCTTCGCCCAACAGTTGATCTTGCAGCTCGATCTCCGCCGGGAATCGATAGTAGGGATTCACATCGTCGGGGGGCAACGCATCAGAGCCAATGTGGACAATTTCGCCTTCGACATCGCCAAACTCGCTAAAGGGGAACGAATCGATGCGCACATCCACCATCAGCGGCTCTTCGGAATCCTGAAATCGCTGAGTCACAAAGCCAATGTCGCGATTCGTGATGAAGACCCGCGCCACCAGTGTGTCATTGGGCACAATTTCCAGAATTGGCTCGGTGGCATTGGCTACATAACCCGGTTGGTTTGCCCTCAGGTTAAAGACCTGCCCGTCCAGAGGTGCCCGCAGTTCCTGATTCTCTAGGGCAAACTCGAGCTGGCTAATTTGTCCGCCAATTTCCTCGAGCTGCTTTTCGTTATCCACCACCACTTTAGTGAGTTGGCTGTCGATGTTGGCGATTTGGTTATCGTTGGCCGCAATGCGTTCCAGCAGGTCTTCATTCGACACGACTTGGGTGCGCAGCAGCTCTTCTTGGGCCTGGTCGATCGCTAACATTAGTCGCTGCTGTTCTTCGCGCAGACTATTCACCTCAGTTTCGCGATTATTCACCTCTTGCTGCTGTCGCAATCCTTGCAGTTCCGAAATGCCCCCTTGAGCCACCAAGGGTTCAATACGGTCATAAATTTCCTGTTCCACTGAGAGCGACTGCACGGCATTCGCCAATTGCGTAGAAACCTGGTCAAGCTGTTTATTCAGCTGCTCAACTTCAAGCTGATTAATGGCAATTTGCGAATCCAGCCCCCCCAGGGTCGTTGCCACTCGTTCCCGCTGCCGGGGAGATAGGTTGGCCGCATTCAAGTCGCCCCGCAAAATGGCGCGATACAGTTCGTTCTCTTCCACTAGGGCCACGCGGTTACTGGTCAGGCGGGCGATCTCGGGGGAAACGGTGACCGGCGCGCCCTCTAGCTCCGGTGCGGCGCTGAGCTGAGAACGGTAATACTGATTTTCTTCGCGGAGACGCGATCGAATATCCTGCAAGGCTTCCAGCTGGGCGCGGGTCGCCTTGGGGTCGAGGGTGACCAATACCGTACCCTGCTCTACTGACTCCCCTTCATTGACGTGAATCTCGGCCACCACTCCACCGACAGGAGCCTGCACGGGTTGCACGACCCCTTCCGGCTCTAGCTTGCCCTGGGCCGGAATCGCCTCCTCAATTTTGGCCAGACAGGCCCAGGCCACGGTACTCACGCTCACCGCTACAATGCCCCACACGACATAGCGCGCCCAGCGAGGCGACTGTCGCAAGATGACCGATCGCTCAAACCCCGAAGTCGGCGGAGTGGGGGGAGCCGAAGGCGGAGTCGGCGGCATATGTCCATTGCCGTTACCGTTGCCATTGTGCCCATTCTGGAGAGTGCCGTTGGGTGTCACGTGCGATCCGGAAGTCATGGTTCAGCCTCTTAGGAATCTGAGCGAAAACAAGCGCGGCAGCAGGTGCCGCTAATCAGGCTAGCGTTTTAAAGGCCTATTCAGGGGTGTGAATCTGTTGTTGATACAAGGTGTAATAACGTCCCCGCAGCGCCATCAGTTCTTCGTGGGTACCCTGCTCGACCGCCGCACCGCGATCCATCACCAAAATCGTGTCAGAGTCCTGAATGGTGCTTAAACGGTGGGTAATGAAAAACACCGTGCGGTCCTCAGCCCAAGTTTTCAGGTTGTTACACACCTGCTTTTCAGTGTCGTAGTCGAGGGCGCTGGTGGCTTCGTCCAAAATCAACAGCCGGGGATTGTGGAGAATCGTGCGGGCGATCGCAATGCGCTGGCGCTGCCCCCCCGACAACGACGCGCCCCGTTCACCCACGCGGGTGTTGTAGCCCAACGGCAAATCCATAATAAAGTCGTGGGCTCCCGCAATCCGGGCCGCCATGATGATGGCCTCGTCGTCCGCCTCGGGGCGGGTGAGCGAGATATTTTCTTGAATGCTGCCCTCAAACAAGAGGCTGTCTTGGGGCACGATGCCCACCTGTTGCCGCAGGGAATACAACTCCACCTTGCCGATATCGTACTTGTCGATCAGAATGCGACCCGATTCGACTTCATACAGGCGCGGCAGCAGCTTCATCAAGGTACTTTTGCCGGAACCGCTTTGGCCCACAATGCCGACAAACTGCCCTGCCGGAAACTCCAAATTAATGTTGACCAACTGCAAGGGGCCAGACGGCGCAAACCGAAATGCCACATTTTCGTAGGTGACCTGCCCCTGAATATCCGGCATCTGAATCTGGTTGCGACCCTGGTCTTCGGCCTCGCAGGGATGATCCAAAATGTCGCTCAAGCGTTCCAAGGACAGGGCCGTCTCTTGGAAGTTTTGCCAGAGCTGAGCCAGGCGCAAAATCGGCGCAGTCACATAGCCCGAAATAATCCGGAAGGCGATCAGCTGACCCAGGCTCAGTTCCCCTTGCAGCACCAGATATGCCCCGACCCAGAGCACCAGCAGCGCCGACAACTTGTTCAAGAAGTTGCTGGCGGCTCCGGCAGTGGTCGAGGTCAGCACCGTGTTGAAACCGGCGCTGACGTAGCTGGCGTAGCGCTCTTGCCATTGCCAACGGGTGCGCAACTCGATATTTTGCGCCTTCACGGTTTGAATGCCTGACAGCGCTTCCACCAAAAAGGACTGGGTCGAGGCATTGCGCTCGGCCTTCACCCGCAATTGCTTGCGCACAATGGGGGCGACCAACACCGTCAAAAAGACAAACAGGGGAATTGTCGCCAGCGCCACCAGAGTCAGCAGCCAGCTGTAGATGAACATAACGACGATGTACAGCACCGAGAACACGGCATCCAGCACCACTGTCAGCGCCGTGCCCGTCAAAAACTTGCGGATATTCTCCAGCTCGTTGACCCGACTGGACAATTCCCCGACGGGGCGTTTGTCAAAGTAACGCAGGGGCAGTCGCAGCAGGTGATCAATGATTTCGGAGCCCAGCGCCATGTCAATGCGGTTGGTCGTATCCACAAACAGATACGTTCGCAGGGCCGTGAGCACCGCCTCAAAGACGGCAATCACCAGCAAAAAGACGCCGAGCACTTGCAGGGTATCGGTGCTGTTTTGCACGATTACCTTGTCGATAATGACCTGCACCATCAACGGATTCGCCAGGCCGAAGAGCTGCACAAAGAAGGAGGCAATGAGCACCTCCACCAGTACCCAGCGATACTTTTTCAACGAGGGGATAAACCAGTTCAGGCCAAAGCGCTCTTGGGGCGTTTCGCGGGTTTTTTCTAAGAGGACGACTTCGCCTTCGTCGCCCCAGGTTTCGGCAAACTCGATGGGCGATCGCTGAATGATCCCCAAGTCGGGTACCGCCAGCACGCGGGCCTTGGCATTGGTTTCATACAGAATGGCGTAGCCCTCTTCCCAGCTAATCAGCGCGGGGGTGGGCAGGCGGCTGATGGCGCTGACCGGCACCTGGGTCATCTGGGTGCGGAGGCCCATAAATTCCGCTACTTTGCCCGCCAGGGGCAGGGAGAGTTGACCCAAGCGATCGCGCTGATTGGTCAAAATCCGACGAATGATGTCCCGGCGAAAGGGCATGCCAAAGTACTGGCTCACCATCTCCATGCAGGCCAACATGCCTTCGATTTCGCCCCGGCCCCGCACAAAGGGATATTCTGCCGCCGCGTCGGAGGTCTCTGGTTCCGGCTCCGGCAAATGCTCCGGCGCGTAGGGAATCGCCGCGGGCTCAGCTGCACTCACGCCGCCCGCCGCCTCAGTCCCTGGCGGCAGAGCCGCTGGCGACAACACGGGGATATCGGGGAGTCCGACCAGTCGCGCCCCCTGAGGACTGATCACGTCTAACTCATTGCCCGCCCACTCTAAATTGAGCTGGCTGCCCATCGGTTGGTTGATGATGGTGCCGCTGCTGACAAACCAGGTGTAATTTTCCTGTTGAGGCAGGTTTAGCGGTCGCTTGCCATAGGGCAAATAGTGCACCACGCCCGCCTGCTGAGCCTGCTTGGACAACTGGGCCAAGTCGCCCACGTCCTCAGCTTGATCGTTGATCTGGCGCGCCAAGAGGTCAAAGACTTCAGCTAAATACAGCTGCTCGCGAATGGCCGTGGCAAACTCGGGATATTGATCCAGCGTTTGCTGAAAGACCGCCATAGAAAACTGACAGCCCACTACCTCTGAAGAGGCGATCGCCGTCTCACAGGGCTGGCCCCGTAACAGTCCCACAATGCCCAACAGGGAGCCCCGCCCCAGGAGCTGCAATGTCGCGGGCTTGTCAGTGCGGGGATCTTCGCCCAGGAGTCGTGCTTGCCCATCGGTGATCAGCACTAGCTGCGGCAACGCCTCGGGTCGCACAATCGGTTGGCCAATGCGATACCGCAAGAGTTGGCCGCTCTGGGCCAAGTTCGCGATCGCTGCCCCCGGCAATTGGTCAAAGGGCGCCACCCCCGAGAGAATTCGTTGCAGGGACTGAGAAGTTACCGTCATACCCTTGCTATCAATAAGTTTGCTGTCGAATAAAAAGCCGTCGCAGTCCAGATTACCCAGACCACAGTCAATTCATCCCGACCCTCAAGAAAATACATAATGCGCTTTCGAGAGGTCACCGGGCATTTCACTCACCCGCCGAGGGCTGACCCGCCGAGCCCTAACCCTGAGCCCCAGATCGCCTCATGCCGCTCAGTTTATGCAAAATTTGTCTCAGTCTAGTGCAAGCTTTTTAATTTCTTCGCTTGTGCTAGGGATTTTTTGCAAACGTAAACTTTTACTCCGGCATCCGAGCCACCACCACGGCCAGGGTCACTAAACGAGCAGGTCTGACCGCCCAAACCGTTGGTAGTTGGCGATTCTGGCCTTCTCCATCGGACTTCTCTGGGCGCGATTACCCCGATCGCCCATGTGACTTTGAGAATTCGCGGTCTAGATGCGATCGCAAGCATTATCCTTAGTGCAGTCCAAGCGTGATCACACAGAGAGGAGTGACCCCCAGGTGGAGAGCGTCCGACCAGCTCGCATACTTTTACGAGTCATTGACAGCTCGCTGAATATGGTGGAGCGCGATCGGGCCGTGCAGGAATTTTGGCGTGCCTTGCCGCAATATGACATGAGCCCCGGCGAGCGCATTAAAGCCTTGCGAATTTCCCAAGACGGGGACACCCTGTACGGTCTCGACATTCGTCTGCCTGAGCCCGAGCGCGTCGCCACCTGGCTGGAATGCATCAGCACTTGTCTAGAAGACTTAGGCGTGAGTGACTTGCTGCCGGTCGACCACGTCACCATTCGCCTGACTTGCACCATCGAGCACGTCACCACTCAAGTTGAAACCGCCTCTAGTGAAGTCGTCTTGAGTCTCTTGCCCGCCGTCAATATGCTGTTGCCAGATCGGCAACTGTTCCAGGCCCGAGCCGCTCTTTATGCCCGGCATGACGGCGAATTCTCCCCGATTGAAGAGGAAAATCTGGAACTGCTGCGGCAGCAATTGCAGCTCGATCCCGCAACTGCCGAACAGATCAAACTCGATGCCCTCGGCCCCTACCGCGATCGACAAACCAAGCTCGATCGCTATCGCGAACTTCTCTGCTACGAGCTCGATCGCCAGATGCCTTTGAGCGCCCATACGCAAACTGAACTGGCCCGCTTTTGTGAAGCGATGGGCCTGTCTGCCAACGACGATGAAATTGCCACCATCAGCATCGAAGAAATCGCGAAGCGCCAACCGGCTGAAGACCCTACTCCCCCCGCCGATGAATCGGCGGAGTCGCCAGAGACCGCTCCTAAGCAGCCAGAAACTCCGTCGCCGCAACAGCTGCTCGCCCTCCAACAACAGCGGGAAGAAGAGTATCGACGAGAATTTGCCGGGGCGATCGCCCGCTCCCCTTACCCCAGCGAGTTTGACCGAGGCCGCTTAGAGCAAGCCCGCCGCAATTGGCAGCTCGATCGTGAACGGGTGCGGGCGATCGAACGTGAGGCCACCGATGAACGCTATGGCCCCATCGATTCTGCCCTGGGCCTGGATTACACCCGGCTGCGGCAACTCCTGTGGCTCAACCATTGGGAAGCAGCGGATCAAGAAACCGAACGCCTGCTGTTGTCAGCCCTGAGCCATGACATGCGTCCCCTCTCGGCTGAGACCTTACTGAGCTTGAGTCAATACTGCGTCGATGTGAACACAATTGATCAGCTATGGGCGCGCTACAGTCAAAACAAGTTTGGCTTTGCCGCGCAGCATCGCATCTATGCCGATCACGATCGCCAACCTGGCGAATTTTTGACCGCCGTCGAATGGATCGAAAGTGTCGGTATCGGCAATGTCAGTCTCCTCGTCCGCCGCAAAGCCTATCGCCATCTGCAGTTTCACCTCCAGGCCCCTCCGGGACATTTGCCCACCTGGCGCTGGGCCGCCAACAGTCTTGAAGGTGACTACGTTGTCAGCGAAGACATCATTCCCCAAATCTTCAATGACGTGATCGAACACTGCCTGCCCCACCTCAAAAAATCTGGCAGTAGCTCCCCCCCAGCGGAAGAAGGTGACGAGCCATCATGATGACCACCGACATCCAAGACGGTTTGCAAGAGCTGGATAGCTTGTTGAGCCACGCTGACTGGCAACTCGCCGATGAGGTAACCTTCCAAATCATGCTGGCGGTGAGCGATCGCCGCGATGCAGGCTGGCTCGATCAAAGCGCGATCGCCAACTTTCCCTGCGCCACTCTGCATCAACTCGACCAGCGTTGGCTGTTTTACAGCAGCGGTCGCTTTGGTTTCAGCACTCAACTCCACATTTATCGCGAAGCCGCTGAGCGCTCCAGCTTTGAATTTAGCCGTCAGGCCGGGTGGGTGATGAATCTGTGGCAACCCATCGGCTTTTTCAACTTTTACCACTGGTTAAATTTTTCCCTAGACGCCCCGCAGGGCCATTTACCAGCCCTCTGGTTTTGGGAAATGCCCTGGTATCGCTCTTGGCTGATTGGGGGCTTTGGCACCGGGCGCGGCGGTGGCTTTGGCGATCCGAGCTTATTCGACGCGCTCATGCTGCGGTTAGAACGATGCCAATCCATTTAGGCTGATGAACCTGCTTCACTGTCTGGGTCAGCCAGCCTCTGCAAGTTCGTCAAAAGCTCCAAAATAATTGCCCAGGAATGGAATTTAGTGTAAGTGTGGACAGCCGTCTCGGCTGTTCAAGAGCAGGTCAACTGCCTGCCTGCCAAGACTTGGATGGTAACTCCTGATTCCCTGGCCAACTCAAGAGCGCTAATTGATGCTTCGCCTGGGTCTCGTCAAACCATTATCCCAAACAAAAAATCATTCCCCTAATTGGCCAAAAGTTCAGCCGTCTTGCCCCCATCGTCTGCTATATTTATTAACCGTGCAGAGGGGCGATTAGCTCAGTTGGTAGAGCGCCTGCCTTACAAGCAGGATGTCACTGGTTCGAGTCCAGTATCGCCCATTCCCTTATTGTCAGTTAACGCTCGATCTGTTGTTGACTAGGCAGGTTCATAAATACTGCAATATTGCCGGAGTTTCTAGTCGGCTAGCAGACCAAGCTGGCGTTTGGCGATCGCGCTCTTGTTGCCAGCGCGCTAAAAAAGGCTGACGGGTGATGAGCTCAGCCCCGAGATGGCGCTTATAGGGCAGGTCCATGCCCAGATCCCAAAAGGCAAATCCACTCTGGGCTAACAGCTGTCCGAGCAGTGCCAGCTGCACTGAGCCCGTACCGTTTTGGCGATGGAACCCGGCCAGACTGGTATAGATGGCCCCCGTGCTGTAACCGACCTCGCCAGCGACCAACTTCTCACCGTTGTAAACTTCGATGGAATGTAGGGCCACGTTGTGTTCCGGATGCTGGTGCAGCTGAATGAACGCCGCACACAAAGGCTCAATCAACCAGGTTGGGGTGTGATGGTGAGCGATCGCGGCCAAACAAGTCGTGAAATTTTGGTTGATGCTGAACGTCAGCTCCCGAGCATACCGCTTGAGCTTGCGCGAAAGATGGAGATTCGCAAAGTCGAGTACGCAGCGCTCTTGGTGAGACTTGATGAGGAGCACGGGTAACTCAGCGACCGCTTCGCCCATGGGCAAATAGCCGTGATAGCAAGCGGCGGCGATAAAAGTGGGCGTAAAATCAGTCGCCAGACAAAATTCCCCTTCGGAGGTCAGCAACTGCGGCACTTGAGCGAGTTGAGAGCGATCGCCAATGAATGGATAGTGAGCCATCAGCCATTGCAAAATGGCGCGCTTGCGATTGTCGTGCATAGAAAATAACGCTGCGATGCCCCCGGCCCAACTACCTTAGCCTTTGTTCTCCGTGCCCGCAGGTGTATTTAGCCAACACCGAAACCAACTCAGCGTGGTTGATTGGCTTACTCAGATAGTCTTGCATCCCTGCTGCCAGACAGCGATCGCGGTCTTGGGGCTGCGCTAACGCCGTCGTCGCCACAATCGGAATCCCCTGCCACTGGGGCTGTTGACGAATTTGTTGCGTCAGGTCTAGGCCGCTGAGCCCCGGCAGTTGCACATCCATCAGGACCAAAGCCGGGTCATGCCCCTCGAGCCAGGTGAGGGCCTCCTGACCATTGGCACAGTGATAAACCTGGTAGCCCCAATGGGTCAGCATGTGCTGCAACAGCAGCGCATTATTAGGATTATCTTCCACTACAAGAATCGGTTGTGCTGTCGACGGCATGGGCGGCTGCAACAACTCCTGCTCTGATAAAGTTGCCTCTTGCACAGCGTGGTGTCCATCCCGCAAGGTCGCGTTGCGGCAGTTAATCGGCAGGTTTAGCGTAAACTCACTGCCCTGATTAGGGCGCGACTTAACCGTCACATCACCGCCATGCAGGCGCGTCAGTTTTTGGGTGAGCGCAAGGCCCAGTCCGGTACCCTCATAGTGCTTCGACAACGGATTTTCGAGCTGTTGGAAAGGCTGAAAGAGAGACGATAACTGCTCTTCAGAAATGCCGATACCTTCATCCCACACGGTGAGGTGCATTTGCTCTGCTGCTTGGCTCACCCGAATGCCGATCGCCCGGCCCTTAGGGGTAAATTTGATGGCATTCGAGAGCAAATTCAGCAGCATTTGCCGCACTCGAATCTCGTCTGCCACCAGCATGGGCAGATCAGCGGGCACCTCACACTCAATCTTGAGCGCCTTCATACCGGCCTGAGTTTCGACCATTTTGACCACGTCATGGCACAGGCTGCCCAGGTGAATCTCAGAAATATTGAGATCCATCTGTCCCGCTTCGACCTTGGAGAGATCGAGCACTTCGTTGATCAAACTCAGCAAATGCTCACCACTTTGATGAATCTGATCCACATAAAGCTGCTGACGTTCATTGAGATCGCCATACACCAATTGACTCAGCAGCTTCGAAAAGCCCAAAATCGAGGTCATCGGCGTCCGCAACTCGTGGGACATGTTGGCTAAAAATTCAGATTTCAACCGATTAGCCCGAGCCAGCTCCAGATTTTTTGCCGCCAGCTCGGCTTCAATCCGCTCTTGCTGAGTAATGTCGCGCAAAATAATGCTGACCGATGTGAGCGTTTGGTTATCCTCGCCGTACACCGGACTAATGGAGATAAACGCACTGAAGGGAGTCCCATCGTAGCGCTGACAGACAATCTGCCCACTCCAGCCGGGGCCGTTAGCTTGATCCAAGATCCAGTCAACTTGATCAGATTTTGGGAAAAAATTGGCGATATTCGTCCCCGTGAGGCGCGAAACGGGCCAGTTAAATAGCCGCTGAGTGGCCAGGTTCGCGTATTGAATGTTGCCCTTTAAGTCTGAAATGATGGCGCTGTCGTGAGCCGAATCCAGCGCTTTGGAAAACATCTTGAGTTGAGCTTCAAAGCGCTTGCGCTCGGTAATATCGCGACCAATGCCCAAAGCGCCCACCAGTCGCCCCGAGCGATACAGCAACCGACCATTCACTTCGATAAAAACGCGATCGCCGCTTTTGGTGAGCACGGCAAACTCATAGTCGCGCAGTTCGCCTGATTTCAGCAGTTGCGCGAAGACTTCAAATGTCTTGCCCCGATACTCTGGGGCCACAATTTCCAGATAAGAATGACCAACGACTTCGTCATAATCCTGCGCGCCGATAAGCTTGAGCCCGTAAGAGTTGACGAAAGTAAATTTGCCCGTCAGATCGAGGGTGTAAACAATGTCGGAAGCAGCTTCTACATAGGTGCGAAAAAGACTATCTGACTCAGAATTCAAAGTTTTAGCTTTCTGGTCAGAGGAAACCCTGGGCGTTTTAGCGCTGGTCATGGTGTAGGTTGTGTTCCAATGTGCAGATCAGCAGTGCGGTGTCCCCAATGGCGTCAACCAGCAGATTTACGGATGGGCAACCCTGACTGCCTATTGGAACTTTTCACAACTAACGATGAAAGATCAGGGATATTCCGTAAAGAAGCCGATCAAAATAGTCAAGTGCTCCTCATTGAGCGTATCGGTTTAGACCGACAAGTCACAGTAAGCTGTGAAAATACGCAACAAACTGAGCTGATAATGCACCCTTCTTTCTATAGATTGTGTCATTCCTTCAGAAAAATGGCACATATTTAAAGCGGTTGGTGAAATGCCTGCGATCAGCCTGACAACGGGTACATCAAGCGCTTGATTAGAACCACGACTGGACGTATTCTCGCCGCATTCGCGCGATCGCATCAATTGAAATGCCTTTGGGACAGACGGCTTCGCATTCCCCATGGTTCGAGCAATCGCCAAAGTCTTCGGCGGCCATCTGTTGAGTCATCGCCTGTACCCGCTGCTGGCGCTCGACTTGGCCCTGGGGTAAGAGGGAGAGGTGCGCAATTTTAGCCGCTGTGAACAATGAAGCCGACGCATTGGGGCAGGCTGCCACGCAAGCCCCACAGCCAATGCAAGTGGCATAGTCAAAGGCTAAATCGGCGTTGGCTTTGGCAATGGGGAGGCTGTTAGCCTCAGGCGCCGATCCCGTTTTGACGGAAACATAGCCGCCTGCCGTGATGATGCGGTCTAAGGCAGAGCGATCGACGACTAAATCTTTGATCACAGGAAACGCTCGGGCGCGCCAGGGTTCAATCGTGATCGTGTCACCGTCTTGAAAGTGGCGCAAATATAGCTGACAAGTTGCCGTTTGGGCTTGTGAGCCGTGGGCCTGACCGTTGATCATCATGCCGCAGGAACCACAGATGCCCTCGCGACAGTCATGATCAAACTCAACCGGAGACTCGCCCTGGGCGATGAGTTGCTCGTTCAGCACATCCAGCAGTTCTAAAAAAGACATGTCGGGATGAGCGTCGTCAACGGCGTATTGAGCAAAACGGCCCGTGTCTTCAGGGCTCGACTGACGCCAAACTTTGAGGGTGAGTTTCATGGAATCGGCCAACGGAACGCTGCTTTCCTTTTAGTGTAGAAAGGAGTCAGCAATTTACCCAGCCTTGGGGGCAAAACGTTGTGTTTGGCATGAGTGATTCCCATCCCCGTCGATATCGATGGCTGCGCTATGGCTTAGCGATTGTCGGCGCGATCGCCTTTGCCGTGACCAGTTTTGCTTTGCCAGTTCAGGCCCGTAACTGCTACGACCGGGAGGCTCACACCATTTGTCTAGAGCGGGTGCAGCGGAGCGCTAAATACCATTGGCGCTACCGGGTGCAAGCGACGGTTGACGGGCAGCCGCAACCCCTCACCCGCTACGATTGCCGCGATCGCACCCGCACCCCGCTCAAAGGGGCGCACAAAGGTCAACCCCAAAAGTTCACCTCAGCAGATATCGGCGATCAACTTTGCACCCTCGTCAACCGTTAAGTCAGATGTGAGCAGACGCGATCAGCCAGGTCAGCGCTTTGCAGACCGCACTGCTCTCAGTCGCTTGTGAAGTATGTGTTTAGCGTCAAGTTGCGACTGATCCCCCTAAATCGTAAATTTTGGCAACCAGGACAGCGATCGCGCGACCAGAGCAGCAAGTTGAGTTAGGGTTGTGGGCAAGCTTGGAGTGTATTTTGGTCGGGTGACTCTATATGGATTTGCTTAAGGTTGGCGATCGCGTGTTGCAGTCAGAGGAACTGGTGCCGCTACTCAGCAAAACCAATCTGCTGTCGCGGGTCATTCAAGAAGTGATTATTGATGATGCGATCGCGGATGTCGAACTCACCGAAGACGAAATCCAGGCGGCCGAGGCCGAGTTTTGTCAGCGCAACCAGATCAGCAATCCCGAAGAGGCCAATGCCTGGGCCAAGCAGCAGTACGGCACGTCTGACCTGATTCGCACCACGGCGATTCGCGATCGGCAGTTGGCCAAATTCAAACAGCAGCAATTTGGCAAAGATCTGGAATCTTACTTTCTCCAGCGCAAAAGTCGCCTCGATCGCGTCCTGTATTCCCTGATTCGCACCAGTCAACTGGGCCTCGCCCAAGAGCTTTACTACCGCATTCATGACGATGGTCAGCCCTTTGCCGACCTGGCCAAAGAATATTCCGAAGGCCAGGAATCGAAAACGGGCGGGTTAATCGGCCCGGTCGAACTGAGCGTGCCGAACCCCGCCCTGGCGGGGCTGCTCTCCGTAAGCAAGCCAGGGCAAATCTGGCCACCCAAACGCATTGGCGAATGGTACGTGGTGATTCGTCTGGAAAAGTTCTTCCCCGCCCAACTGGATGAACAAACTGAACAGCGCTTA
Organism: Leptolyngbya iicbica LK; assembly: GCF_004212215.1. Taxonomy (NCBI): domain Bacteria; kingdom Bacillati; phylum Cyanobacteriota; class Cyanophyceae; order Leptolyngbyales; family Leptolyngbyaceae; genus Leptolyngbya; species Leptolyngbya iicbica. Next base: position 420,318 of record NZ_QVFV01000002.1, on the reverse strand, counting down.
CTGGAAGAACTCTTTCAAAACTGGATGCGAGAGCAACTGCAGCAGTCTCCCGTGACCATTCCGACTGCCGATACGCTGACCGTGCCAGCTCAGGACGTGCCCCCAGAATTGGCGGCGTCGATTCCCCTTAATCGGGACGAAATCACCCCAGCAACGTCCCCAAAGGCAGACATCTCAGTAGCTCCAGACGCATCTGCTGCGGCCAATTCGCCGGATGACCCCTGGCAATAGTTGCCGCGCTGACTCTCCAGACGCGATTGCGGCCCAAGCCTCAACCCTACAACCTACCGTGAGAGGACGACTTTAACGGCGCCTCAGGACGCTGTAGCCAGTTGCCATCCATTGTCTTGCATAAAGCACACGTTCACCCCAGAACCAGGTGGGATTGCGTATGATTGACCCATCCGTTTCGACTCAATGAGCCTTTCTGTATTTAATCGCATCCGCCAATAGGGCACCCACGCTATGAGTCAGCCCAGCTTTAGCAGTTATCTCAAACTGATCAGCAGCCTGTTAAGGCATAAAGGCGTGTGGCTGCAAGAAGAATCGCAAGACCTCGCGCGACTCTGTCAGCTTTACGGCAAACAGCTCGCCCTAAGCCACGAAAACCGTAAGGTGTTATTGATGGCTGCCTATTGCAAAAACCTGGGGGCTCTTTACATCAATGACTATTTGTTAGAGCACGAGTTTCGCGATCATCGTCACATGATGGAGGCGCTCAGCCCGTGGTTTGTGGAAAGTGTGCGGATTGCCCGAGAAGCCGATTTAGATGAAGTCGCCACTATTTTGGAGCAGTATCACCAGCGCAAGGTGCCCCAAGACCAACTGGCGCGGATTTTTCAAGTCTTAAATACCTGGGTGGCTTGTCAACAAGAACGCGGTTGGCGACACCCCATGACCGAACGTGAGGCCCGCGTTATTCTCGAACAGCGGGCCCGGCTGAAATGGTCCGATCCGCTCATTGTTCGGCATTTCGTCCACTTTTTTGACCAATCGGGTGAGCAGTTTCGCCGCTCGCGGGCGACAACCACCGCTGTGGATTCTACGGTTAAGCCATCGGTCAACTAATCCAGCCGCATTGATGCCGGTCATGAGGCTCTAGCTCTGCTCCAATGCGCTACGAGTCGATGACCTGGAACCGCAGGGCCGATCGCTGTCGGGAAACCGTGCGCCGCTGTCTTTGCCTTCTAAAGCATTATTCACAAACGCCGTATTCACGCCATTGAGGCAACGTTTTTTGCAAAAAGGTTTCGGCCAGCTGGGTGGCGTAGGGCAAGAGATCTTCGCGCTTGGTGAGGGGTTTGCCCTGTTGGCTGAGTCCTTTGCCCAAAGCCAGTAGCCGTTCAACCAGAGCGGTTCCCAGTTCCGTTGCAGAACCTTGTGGCTGGTCAAAGGTGGCGGTGAGCAGCATTAAATCGACATCGCTGACGGTGACGACATGACCGAGTTTGCTGGCGATCGCAAACCGATAGGGCGCTCCATTAGCGGTGGCGATCGCGATCGCTCGATTCAGCGCCAGAGCGGGACCGCGATCGCTGGGCGGCCGGTAGAAACCAATGTGTCCTTCATTCAGCATGAACGACAACGCCTGCATCATATCCCCCAATCCCAAGGGCTGACTGGCGGGCACCTGCATCAGCTCCTGAGCCGTTTTGGGGCCAGTCGCGAGTTGGTCGTAGAACAAATTGTAAATTTCGGCTTTGCCCTTCAGCTCGCCAATAGAAGTTTTGAATTTGAGTTCGTCATCGGCAGGGGGGCGATTAAGCAACACAAAGGACTGCTGCAACATCGCCTGCTGCCGCTGGGCCGTCCACATCGGCGTCGCCCCGCGACTAAAGACATCGCGCCGAAAGCTTTGGTTAACCAGGGTATCGATCATCACCTCTTGCACGATGGGGTCGGTGTAGTCCTGCACAATGTCTTTGAACTTTTGCGGCATAAAGCTGCGCAAAAAGAGATCGCCCATGCTGGCCGTGCCCACGTAGGTGAGTTTAGCGGGCTTCACTTCTTCCACCACCTGGTCAAACCAGCGGGGATGCCAGTTGTCGTGCAAATATTCCTGCACCAGATAGGCGCGATCGTGTTTAGCCACCTTGTCCAGCATGGCTTTCATGCCGGGCAACATCCGCGTCATCCCCGTTTGGGCCTCGGTGAGTTTTTCTAAGCGCCGAATGCCCGTTTCGATCGCCTTCACCGACTCCAAGCTTTCAGTCGTTTGCCAAAGCCGCATCAAATGCTGAATCGGATGCGACGAAAACCAGGCGGGCAGAGCGTTATAGCTGAGATACACCAGCGCTCCGGCCCGCGATGCATGGTTCATCAATTGCACGATCGCGGCGCACACCTCTGGCTGCAGCCAGGAATAAATGCCGTGAGCGGTAATGTAGTCAAACTGTCCCCAGTCGGCGGGCCAGTCCGTTGCCAAAGCAGTGAAATCAGCCTCTTCAAACCGCACGTTGGTCAGCCCCGCCGCCGTCGCTAAATTCCGCGCGTGGCTAATGTGTACCGGGTTGAAATCAATCCCGAAAAAGTCATGCTCCGGATTGAGCGCCGCCAATAAGAGCAGCCCATAGCCTTGACCACAGCCCAATTCCAGGTAGCGCCAGTCCCCAGCGGGGGGCGTCACTAACTTGCTCAATGCCACAAAGTCGAGCCATTCTGGACTGATTTCGCGATAGTAACCAAAGGTGTAGCCAAGATCGGTGTTGTAGCCAGAAGACCAAGTAGACATTAATGCTCGATTCCATGATTTAGGTCACTCATAGTTATAGGCACGAATTTAAAAGCTGCAACCCCTTGCAACACAGGTTCAAAGTTGGCGCAAGTGGCGGAAGTCAGGGCGCACTTTGCCTGGGGGACGAGGGGGCAAGGGGAGCAGGGGGGATAGGGCGATCGCGCTTCATCCCTAAAAATTTTCATTCGGCACCATCGCCGCGCCGCCAAACGACCGCTGAATCCTGCCGTCCAGATTCACCAAAAAGAGCTGTAACGGTTACCCCACAGGCAATACAGACATCCAGATATTTCTGCGTGAAGGGGGAGGTTGCATGTTAAAATCTGTAGCAATTATGAGAACTGTGTTGAAGAGGTTATTGCGCCAATGGAAGCTGCTCTGCTGTTAGCCAAACTGCCTGAAGCTTATTCTTTGTTCGATCCTTTGGTAGATGTGTTGCCCGTAATCCCTGTGTTCTTTTTATTGCTGGCGTTTGTCTGGCAGGCAGCCGTGGGTTTTCGCTAAGGTCTAGCAATTCTCTTCAGAGAAAGACCCCATTTCATTCACTATGCACAACAGCGTCCCGCATTTTTGGGGCGCTGTTTTTTAATGAGTGTGTGGGCGGCGTATCAACCAGCGAGAACTGCTGGCCACCACCGACTGCAACAAACTGAAACCGAATTCTTATAGGAACATTTGGTTGGCGCGGGGGACAGAAAACCTGTGGCAGCATGAGGGCGATCGCGGGCACTAGCAACACCGCATCCTAATTGTGGCAATTGGAGGACTCATCGTTCGCGCCCATGGTTGCAAATCTTGTAAGACCGACTCAAGCTTCTGCGGTGAGGGTAGAAACCGCCGCCGAAATTCGCGTCAAAGGCACCGTACAAGGCGTCGGCTTTCGCCCTACGGTGTATCGCTTAGCGCGAGTCTGTCAGTTGCGAGGCGAAGTGTATAACGATGCTGCCGGAGTCATGATTCGCGTAGCTGGCCCCCTCCCCCAGATTGATCGGTTAGTCGCTCGCCTGCTCGCGGAGGCCCCGCCCCTGTCACGCATTACGACCATTCAGCGGCGCGACATTGACTGCGCCACCATTGTCCAAACCAGTTTTGAAATCACCCCCAGCCGTAGCGGCCATCGTCGCACCCAAATTTCGCCCGATGCAGCCACTTGTCCCCACTGCTTGTCCGAAACCCTCGATCCCGCCAGTCGCTTTTACCGTTATCCCTTCACGAACTGTACCCACTGCGGCCCCCGCCTCAGCATCATTCGCCGCATTCCCTACGATCGCGCCCACACCAGCATGGCGACCTTTGCCCTGTGTCCAGTCTGTCAGGCCGAGTATACCGACCCGCTAAACCGTCGCTTTCATGCGCAGCCCGTGGCCTGCGATCGCTGCGGCCCCCAAGCCTGGCTCGAACGCGCTGACGGCCAACCCCTCACCTTTGAGTTGGCCTCGCTGCAGGTGGTAGACGCTGTGACCGCTCTGCTCCACCGGGGCGAAATTGTCGCCATCAAAGGGCTCGGGGGCATTCACCTCGCTTGCGACGCCACGAACGAAGCCGTCGTGCAGCGATTGCGCGATCGCAAACACCGCGATCACAAACCCTTTGCCCTCATGGTGCGCGACCTCAACGTCATCAAACCCTACTGCGAGATTAGCGACGCCGAGCGGAGCCTGTTGGAGAGTCCGGCAGCGCCCATTGTCCTGCTGAAACAGAAAGCCGATTTATTCGGTAGCAGGGTAGCAGGGTATGAGGGTGACCGCGTGCGTACCTTAGACGGCAGTGTTTCCTCAACTACCCTCCCTGCCCCACTCCCCCACTCATCGACTCACCCAACCACCCAGCCACCCAACCACCCTCACACTCTCCCCAGCACTGTTCGCCCCCTTGCGACGTCTCTCGCCCCGCACCTGCCCACCCTCGGCGTAATGCTGCCCTACACCCCGCTGCATCACCTGATCCTCCAGCGGCTGGATCGGCCCATCGTGCTCACCAGCGGCAATCGCTCCGATGAACCTCAGTGCATTGACAACGACAACGCGCGGGAAAAGCTAGGCGACATCGCCACCTATTTCCTCCTGCACGATCGCGACATTGTGAATCGGGTCGATGACTCTGTGGTGCGGGTGGTGCGGGGCCAACGCCAAACGCTGCGCCGGGCACGAGGATACGCCCCCGCGCCGCTGCCGCTGCCCCCCGGTTTTGAGCAAGCGCCCCCCATTCTCGCCATGGGCGGCGAACTCAAAAGCACTTTTTGCCTGATGCGAGAGGGGGAGGCAATTTTGTCGCAGCATTTGGGCGATTTGGAAAATGCGATCGCGTTCGAGGCGTATCAAGACACGCTCCGGTTATATCAGGATTTATTTGAGCACCAACCCGCTGTGATCGCTGCCGACCTCCACCCCGATTACCTTTCCACCAAACTGGGCCACACCCTCGCAACTGACCGCAACTTGCCCCTTTACGGCATTCAGCATCACCACGCCCACATCGCCGCAGCAATGGTCGAGCACGGCTTGCCCATCGACACGGCTCCCGTCCTCGGCCTTGCCTTAGATGGCCTGGGTTACGGCGACGACGATACTCTGTGGGGCGGCGAATTCCTGATTGCGGATTATCAGACTTGTCAGCGCGTCGCTCACTTTGAACCCATTGCCATGCTCGGCGGGGCTCAGGCCACCCGACAACCCTGGCGCAACACCTACGCCCAGTTGATGAATGCCCTCGGCTGGGAAGCGCTGACGCAGCAGTTCGGTGACCTGGAACTGGTGCAGTTTTTGGCCAATCAGCCGCGCGGCATTCTCGACCACATGTTGACTACCGGCACGCGATCGCCCCTCGCCTCCTCAGCCGGACGTTTATTCGACGCCGTTGCTGCTGCGGTGGGCATTTGCCGCGACTCTACCAGTTATGAAGGTCAGGGCGCGATCGAACTCGAAGCGCTCATTACCCCTGATGATTTGCAGGCCGCGCCTTATCCCTTTGCGATCAAGCGCGAGGGCGATCGCCCCATCCTCTCAGCAGTGCCGATGTGGTCAGAGCTGTTGCGAGATCTGCAAGTAGGAGTGCCTGTTGCCACCATTGCAGCGCGATTCCATTTGGGCCTCGCCGCCGCGATCGCCCAACTCGCCACCGAACTTGCCCACCATCAACACTTGACCCAAGTCGTTCTCTCCGGCGGCGTCTTTCAAAACCAGGTGTTGCTGATTGCAGTACAAGAACAGCTGCAGCAGCAGGGTCTGACCGTCCTCATCCCCCATGAGGTACCCGCCAACGACGGCGGCCTTGCCCTGGGGCAGGGCGCGATCGTGATCGCCCGCCACCTATCTTTTTCGTCAAAGTGATTTTGATCAAATGCTTCTGACCAAAGCCCCAATGTGTCCGACCTCACCTAGCCTCTCCTTGCTAAGGAGAGGAACCGGACTGCCGAACCGAAATTTCCCTCAACCTCTCCTTACGAAGGAGAGGTGCCGCAGGCGGTGAGGTTTCTTTCCCCCCTCTACAATCTCCAACCCCTTTCGCAAACGGACAAATGACATCATGTGTTTAGGCATCCCCGGACAAATTCTTGACATCAGCGATCGCGAGCAACAGTTGGCGATCGTCGATATCGGCGGCGTGCGGCGGCCCGTCAATATTGCCTGCATCGTCGATGACGACCATCCCCTCCAAGACTGCATCGGCGAGTGGGTACTCGTCCACGTCGGCTTTGCCATGAACCGCATTGACCCCGATGAAGCCCAACAGACTCTCGACCTGCTCGAAGAAATGGCCGCAGTCCACGCCACGATCGCAAGCACAGACGCCAACTTGGCCGCAACCGCCCGCCCCTGACCAGATCGACCATTCCGCCTGGCCTCAACGCCCATCCCCCACACTGAAATCCCCACGACCCAATCGCCATGAAATACGTTCAAGAATTTCGCGATCCTCAAAAAGCTCAAGGGCTGCTTCATGAAATTAAAGGGTTGGGTGAACAACTCACTCAAGACCACCCCGGCCCCATCAAAATCATGGAAGTCTGTGGCGGCCACACCCACTCCATCTTTAAATACGGGCTGGAATCGCTGCTGCCCTCCAGCATTGAGTTAGTGCATGGCCCCGGCTGTCCGGTGTGCATCATGCCCAAGGGCCGATTGGATGACGCGATCGCGATCGCTCAGCAGCCCCACGTCATCCTCACCACCTTTGGCGACGTGATGCGGGTGCCCGGCTCCCAGCAAAGTTTGCTGCAAGCCAAAGCCGAGGGAGCCGACATTCGCATGGTCTACTCCCCACTGGATGCGCTGAAATTGGCGCGGGAAAACCCGGATCGGGAAGTGGCATTTTTTGCGATCGGCTTTGAAACCACCGCCCCCAGCACCGCCCTCACGGTGCTGCAAGCCCAGCGCGAAGGCATCACCAACTTCAGCCTGTTCTGCAACCACGTCCTTGTCGTCCCGGCGTTAGAAGCGCTGCTCAGCAATCCGGATTTACAGCTTGACGGCTTCATCGGGCCGGGGCACGTCAGCATGGTCATCGGGGCACGGCCCTATCAGGTGATTGCCGAACGCTATGGCAAGCCCGTCGCGATCGCGGGCTTCGAGCCGCTGGATATTCTGCAATCGCTGTGGATGGTGCTGCGCCAACTAGCCGAGGGCCGCTGCGAAGTGGAGAACCAATACACCCGCCTGGTGAACCACGACGGCAATGCGGTGGCGCTAGATGCATTAGCCAAAGTCTTCACCGTGCGAGAACAGTTTGAGTGGCGCGGATTGGGCGACATTCCCGCCTCCGGTTTCAAGATGCACCCCAACTATTCGCAGTTCGACGCCGAGGCCAAGTTCACGCTGCCCCACCAGCGCGTTGCCGACCATAAAGCCTGTGCCTGTGGCGAAATCCTGCAAGGCGTCAAAAAGCCCTGGGAATGCAAGGTTTTTGGCACCGCCTGCACCCCCGAACACCCCATCGGCGCTTGCATGGTGTCTTCAGAAGGAGCCTGCGCCGCCTATTACAAATATGGTGCAGCTCAAGCTCCTCAGCCGTCTGAAGCGTTGGCAAAATCGCGTTAAGGGAATTGCTGGCAAATAGCATCCCCTATCGTCGGGTCAGTACCTTTTCGTAGCAGCGGCTCTCGGGGTCGTCGTAATGGCCAAAGCAGGAAATCGTCTGGAATCCGGCTTGGGTGTAGAGGTGTAGTGAGGCGGGTTGGGCTTCCCCGGTTTCGAGGCAGAGGTGGGTGTAGCCCCAAGCGATCGCAGCGGTCTCGGCAGTCGCCAGTAACTGTTTACCAATACCCCGATTGCGAAAAGCAGGCCGCACATACATCCGCTTCAACTCCGCTTTCGTGTGAGTAAAAGGTCGCACTGCGACACAGCCCGCTACCTGATCCACCACACAGGCCAGCCAAAAGCCACTGCGCGGCTGCGCCACATCGGCCTGCTTCATGCCGTAGAGGTCGGGGATGTAATCAGCATAAAGTTCGGCGAGATGCTGATCCAGTTCGCTCACCAGGGCTTGCGCCTCCTCACTGGCAAAATCACCGGGTCGAATTTGGCAAACCGCTGTCATGGTTGTCACTGCTGACTTTATTGTGACTTGGGGACATTCAAAACAAAAGGGACGCGATCGCTCACGTCCCCCTCAAATTACCCTGTCATGGCGGCCTGATTAGCGATCGACCGACCCCATGATGATGTCGATACTGCCGAGAATCGCCATAATGTCAGCGACCTTCATGCCCCGCAGCAAGTGCGGCAAGATTTGCAGATTGTTGAAGTCCGCCGCGCGAATCTTAAAACGCCAGGGGAACACGTTGTCATCACCCATGATGAAGACGCCCAGCTCACCCTTGCCACTTTCCAGGCGCACATAATGTTCACCCTCAGGAATTTTGAACGTGGGGGGGATTTTCTTGCCCGCAAACTGATAGTCAAAGTCGTTCCACTCCGACTTCGGCCCTTCAGACATGCGCTTGGCTTCCAGGTTTTCGTAAGGGCCACCCGGCAACTGCTTACAAGCCTGTTGAATGATTTTTACAGACTCGCGCATTTCCGCCATGCGCACAACGTAGCGGGCCATGCAGTCCCCTTCGGTGGCGTACTGCACTTCCCAATCCAGTTCGTCGTAGCACTCGTAGTGATCTACTTTGCGCAGATCCCACTTCACCCCAGAGCCGCGTAGCATGGGGCCAGATAGCCCCCAAGAGATCGCATCCTCCCGCGAAATGACGCCAATTCCCTCAATCCGTCGCCGGAAGATGGGGTTGTTAGTGATCAGCTTTTCGTACTCGTCAACCTTGGGGACAAAGTAATCGCAAAAATCGAGACACTTATCAATCCAGCCGTAGGGCAAATCAGCTGCCACGCCCCCAATGCGGAAGTAGTTGTTGTTGACCATGCGCTGACCCGTAGCGGCTTCCCACAGGTCATAAATCAATTCCCGTTCGCGGAAGATGTAGAAGAAGGGGGTCTGGGCACCCACGTCGGCCAAAAACGGTCCCAACCATAGCAAGTGGTTCGCAATACGGTTGAGCTCCAGCATGATGACGCGAATGTAGCTGGCCCGCTTCGGTACGTCAATGTCGGCCAATTTTTCAGGCGCATTAACGGTAATCGCCTCGTTGAACATGCCGGCAGCGTAGTCCCAGCGGCTCACATAGGGCACAAACTGCACGTTGGTGCGACTCTCCGCAATTTTTTCCATGCCGCGATGCAGGTAGCCAATCACCGGCTCACAATCGACGACATCTTCGCCATCCAGCGTCACAATGAGGCGCAACACCCCATGCATAGAGGGATGATGCGGCCCCATGTTAATCACCATGGGTTCGGTTTTGGTTTCAATGCGTGTCATGAATCCGCCTGGAAGGGTATCAACAATGAGGGCGATCGCCCGGTTGGGCACGATGGCAACCATCATTCCACTTCCGCAAATTCGCCTCAGTTTGGAAAAATGTTGCCTCTACTTAATATAAAAGGTCTGACCCCAGATTTTCTACGCATTTCCATACCATAAGCTTTGAGATGGGATTGGCATTACCTATAAGGGGTGTGAGGGTGTGAGGATAGCTAGGTAGGGGTAAGGCATGGTCGCCAGAAACTGAGTTGGTGAAAACAGCAATATGATTCCGACCATGCCTCACCCGTACGGGATATCAAGAAGGCAGAAAAAGCAAAATTGAGTGAAATGAGGGTAGCGGTGAATGATGCCGGGATGAGCGATCGCGCTGAAGGGTTTCAGCATGTGCCAGTGATGCCAGAGGCGGTGTTGACCGGGCTGCAGGTTGATGAAACATCACCGGGGCGACGGTTTTTGGATGCGACGGTGGGCGGTGGCGGCCATAGTGCGCTGATTTTGCAGCGAGATGCCCAGAGTCAACTGGTGGCGCTGGATCAAGATGCGATCGCCCTCCAGGCCGCGCAGGCCCGATTGGCAGAATTTGGCGATCGCGTCACGTTTCATCACACCAACTTTGGCGAATTCAAGCCTGGTGAACAACGATTTGCAGGCATTTTGGCCGATATTGGTGTTAGCTCGGCACAGTTGGATATGCCCGAGCGGGGCTTTAGCTTTCGCCAAACGGCCCCCCTCGACATGCGGATGAATCAGCAGCAGGAACTCAGTGCCGCCGACATTGTGAACCACTGGGATGAGACGGATCTCGCCAACCTGATTTATGAGTACGGCGAAGAGCGGCTGTCGCGGCGGATTGCCCGCAAGATCTTGGAACAACGCCCCTTTCAAACCACGACGGAACTCGCAGAAGCGATCGCTCAATGCGTACCCAAAAAATATCGCTATGGCCGTATCCATCCCGCTACACGCACTTTTCAAGCCCTGCGCATCGCCGTGAACGCTGAACTTGATGTGCTCAAAACCTTTCTCACCAATGCTCCTGACTGGTTAGTGCCCGGCGGTCGCTTAGTGATCATCAGCTTTCATAGTTTGGAAGACCGCATCGTTAAGCACGCCTTTCGCCAGGACGATCGCCTCAAAATCATTACGAAAAAGCCCCTGGTCGCCACCGATGCCGAATTGCAAGCCAATCCTCGCGCGCGATCGGCCAAACTCCGCGTCGCTGAAAAGGTAGACCTTGCCAATGCTTAGTAACGATATAACCATCGACCCTCATCTAAATCCTTAGCGACCGAACTTTCCGGATTTATCAACCCTGACGCAGAGGGGTACTTGATGGCGAGGCTAACGTGCTCACCCCTGACCAATCGACCCCATCGGCTGTAAAGTACCCATAGCGATGGCTTTGTCCTAAAAATGGGCAAACTTGATTACGTTAGTGGGCCTAACGCTGCTAACAGCGATCGCTGAGTTTTAGGCCTTAGGCATGATGAACAGAGAGTCGAAAAGCGAGACTTGATTGTCTTCACAGCGACTCGCGATCGCCTGCCTTATCAACTGTGGCCGCGTTAGCTCTCAGCGCCATGGGCGTTCTATCATCCCCCTTGCTCTTTTATTTGGACTTTCCCGATGACATGGGAAGACGATGACCGTCTCAAACTCATGGTGGTGGACGACGAGCCAGACAACCTGGACTTGTTGTACCGTGCCTTTCGCCGTGACTTTGAAGTGTACCGGGCCGAAGATGGCTTCAAAGCGCTGGAATTGCTAAACACCGCAGGCGAGATGGCGGTCATTATTTCTGACCAACGCATGCCCCGCATGAATGGCACCGAATTTTTGAGCCGCACGGTTGAGCAGTTTCCCGACACGATTCGCATCGTGCTGACCGGCTACACCGACGTGCAAGATCTAGTCGAAGCAATCAACTCCGGCAAGGTGTTCAAATACATCACCAAGCCCTGGAATCCCCAAGAACTCAAATCAGTAGTGATGCAGGCAGCGGAGACCTTTCGCGTGGTCAAGCAGCGCACCCAAGCCCTGACCCAAGCCCTGGCCCGAGAGTCGTTTTTCAACGACGTGATGAGCGTCATTCGCGAATCACTGGACTACCACAGTATGCTCCAGACGATTGTGACCACCTTGGGCAAAACGTTTAACGCGGCCCATGCGGTGCTCTATGCGGTCGAAGTTCACGAGCAACGGACGGAACTGGATCAAGTTCTCAGCTTCAACTCGCCAGAGGCGACGTCTGAGCCTCTGCCTGATCTAGAAAGTCATAGCCGCCAAGTGAGCGAGCACGTGCTGCACACGGGCGAGGTCAAAATCGATGCCTTAGAGCTATCGTCAAAACAGGTGTCGCTGACAGTCCCGCTGCGGTATCAGCAAGCCACCCTCGCGATCGTCACCCTGTATCACGGCGATGACCCCACCTGGGCCGAAGACACCGCTCAATTGCTGAATAGCGTTGCAGAACAAATCGCGTTAGCCATTTCCCAGGCCAAGCTCTACCAGCGCATCCAACGGCAGACCCAGCAGATGCGCTCAGAGCTCGAAGTGGCGCGACAGATTCAGACCAATCTGCTGCGGCAAAGCGTACCCGTGATTGAGAGTGTGCGCATTCAAGCGCGTTGCCTGCCCGCGCGGGAAGTGGGCGGCGATTTTTACGAAATCTTTCCTCATCCCCAAGGAGACATTTGGCTCGCCGTGGGGGATGTGTCAGGCAAAGGGGTGCCTGCCGCGCTATTCATGGCGAGTGCGATTTCGGTGCTCCGGCGAGAACTGTCGCAAGACCGATCGCCCGCCCCTGATAAGGTCATGCAAAACCTCAACCGCAGCCTGTGGGACGATTTGGTCAATAGCAACTGTTTTATTACCCTGGCGCTGATTTGCTATAACCCGGCGACTCACCAACTCAGCTACGCCAATGCTGGCCATATTTACCCGATGGTGTGGTCAGAGACCCAAATTAATGCGCCAGATGGCGAGCCGATCTACCTCAAAACCCGTGGCGTGCCGTTGGGCATCTTGCCAGAGTGGAAGGCCGATGCGGGTGAGATGGCGCTGTTGCCAGGCCAAACCTTGTTGCTCACCAGCGATGGCTTGACCGAAGCAACGATCGCCGATGGCACCCAAACCGGCGGTGCGGCGATGCTACGCCAGACGGGATTATGGGCGCTGCTGCAACAACATCCGCGATCGCTCGATTTAGATAAGCTCCTCAGTAGCATTCAGGCGGGTAGTGCAGAACAGGAAGACGATCAAACCGCATTATTGCTGGAGGTAAAGGCATGATGCGGACAGAACTTCGAATTCCCAGCGACCTGAAATTCTTAGCGGTAATTGAAGACTGGCTACTCGGAGCCCTGCGGCTAGAACTGGGGGACTGGGGAGAATGGCCGAAGTGGGAAAGTCGGTTGCGCCTGGTCATCGTAGAAGCCTATTCCAATGTGGTGCGTCACGCCCACCAAGATCGACCTCAAACCCCCGTGTGTCTGCGACTAGAACTCACTCCTGAGCGACTCCATATCGAAGTGTGGGACCAGGGCCAGGGCTTCGATTTGAGCACGTATTTGCTCCCCACTCCCGATCTGCGTCAGGAGGGCGGTTATGGCTGGATGATTCTCAATCGGTTGATGGATAAGGTGGAGTATCAGGTCAAGGTGCAAGGACAGGGCAACTGTTTGCGACTAGAGGCCCATCTGCCGGTAGATCAACGGTCACCGTCTCTGTCCTTACCGCGTACGCCTTAGCGTCCAACGCCTCCATCAGTCTTCTGGAACCATGCTGCCGTAGCGAGCGATCGCGGCTTGCCCGGTCGATTTTGCTTTGAGCCATCCCCACATTTGGTCCCCCAAGGAGAAATGCCACCATTCGTTAGGGTGTTGCTCAAAGCCCGCCGCCTTCATGGCCTGTCGCAGTAAAACGCGATGCCGATGGACTTGCTGACTATAAGCATCCATCTGATGTTGAAAGTGGTCGGGGTGCGATCGCGCCGACACTTCATCAATCGGTGAGCCCATATCGATGGGCTGTCCCGTTTCATCTACGAGGCTAAGGTCGATCGCTGCGCCCGTGCTGTGGGGCGGCGGCGTTTTCGGATTGGGACTCGGCAGCGCCCAAAATTGATACACCTGCGCCATCAGCGCTTGCCGTTCCGCATCCGAGATCTGTGCTAAGTTGAGCCCCTGCTGCTGGGCCAGTTCTTGAGCGGTGTAGTCCACCATAAACTGCTGTACCGCTAACGGACGATAAGCGTCAAAAATCTGAAGCTGCCAGCCAGGATGCTGGGTTTGCAGGGTTTGCTGCGCTTGGTGCAGGGCGATCGCGACGGACTGACGCACCCAGTAAGGAGAGAGATCGCCATAGGGTGCCCCCAAGGCCACATAAGGATGTGGCGTCACTACAGCAAATTCGCCTAATGGCAACGGCACCAACGGCTCATCGCATTCTTCAATCAGAACATGCTGATATGGTTTCATCACATCCCAGCAGACACGATGGAGAACAGTGGCTAAGTGTATTTACAAGATGCGCGATCGCACCAGAGTGCCCGGCAGGCAAGTCAGTTTCTTCAGCGTCGGCACAAAAGCGCGACGGTTGAACACGTCGTAATCGTTTTGCTCAATTACGTCCAAAATCTTGCTGTAGAGCACTTGAGCTGCCCACACCGGCCAGCGAGCATCAGCGCTCAGTTGGCTAATTCCCGCTTCTGCTTGTTGATAAAACTTACGGGCGCGTTGAATTTCAAACTGCATGAGCGCGCGCCAGCGATCATCAATCACCCCATTCATTAAATCCGCTTCGGTGTAATCAAACAGGGCGAGATCATCCAAGGGCAAATAAATGCGGCCGCGGCGAGCATCCTCGCCCACATCGCGCAAAATATTGGTGAGCTGATTGGCAATCCCCAGAGCCACGGCTTCTTGAGTTGGGTTAGGTTGGGCCGCATAACGCCGCCAAGGAGCCGTCGCCTGACTCGGGTCAACCCCCATCACCGTCGTAGACATGAGCCCGACTGTGCCCGCCACGCGATAGCAGTACAGCTCTAACTCCTCAAAAGTGCGATAACGATCCTTGTCGAGATCCATCCGCTGCCCATCAATCATGTCGATAAAGGGCTGAATATCCAAGGGGAAATGTTTAAGCGTATCCACCAGCGCGACATCAGTATCTTCTACCGGATGCCCTTGAAAGATCGAGTGGAGTTGTTTTTCCCAGCGATCAAGCGTCTCTTTGGTCGTGAGCGCGGCTTGAGGACCGTCGACTAATTCGTCAGTGCGACGACACCAGACATAAATGGCCCAGATGGCCCGCCGTTTGGCGGGAGTCATCAATAGTGTGCCTAGATAAAAGGTTTTGGAATATTCCGCTGTAATCTGACGGCAAACCTCGTAGGCATCCTCCTTAGGAACCAAATCTTTAGACCGCAGCGAGTGAGACAATTGCAGCATTAATCTTGTTAGCTGGAAACTCGGAACTTTTCAGACTACAGCGCTTAAATCCGCTGATTACGGACTGACTTCCTTTCACAGAATACGGGAAATTCAGCCCGATTTGACTGGTAATCGTGGGATTTGGCTAAGCCACGGAAGCGGGTTGGCGATCGCGCCCCGCATCCAGCGCCGCTGAGGATGCCCCCTGGCTAACAGCCTGCGCCGCTAGCTTACCAGAAAGTACCGCGCCTTCCATGCTGCCGAGGTAGCGCTGCATGGTGTAGCTGCCTGCCAAAAAGAAGTTCGCGATTGGCGTCGCCTGATCAGGGCGACAAGCCTGGGTGCCGGGAGCTGCCGTATAGACCGATCGCGGCGTTTTGACGATGCGATGCTTCAGCAACTTGGCGGGATTTTCCCCGGTTAGCTGCTGCGGATAGAGCTTTTCGAGTTCCGCCATGGTCGCAGCGAGAATGTCCTCTTCGGAGCGATCGATCCATTCTTTCGCCGGGGCTAGCACCAACTCCAACATCGATTTGTCGGGGTCGGAGTATTCGTTGCAGGTATTGCTCATGTCGGCGTAGACACTCAGCAAATCCGAGCGCGAAAACAACAGCTGGTCCACGTCAGTCATTTTGCGATCGAACCAGAGGTGAATGTTGATAACGGGGACGCCGACCAAATTCTGCATTTTCTGGAACACATCAATTTCTTTCCAGGGCTCGGGCATCAGCGCCTTGATGACATCTACTGAAGTGGCACACACATAGGCGTCGGCCGTGATCACTTCATCCTCGGCCCCTTCCAAACCCCGTACAAGATACCCCTTAACGGTGTTATCTTCGTTCAGCAAAATCTGCCGCAAGGGCTTATTGAGCAATACTTCGCCGCCATGTTCAGTCACATAATCCACCATGGGCTGACAGAGCCGCTCGGGAGGAGCACCGTCCAGAAAGGCGACTTTGGAGCCATAGCGCTCTTGCAAAAATCGATTCAAAGCCGTCAGGGGCACAGTGGCCGACACATCTTCGGGATTGATAAAGGTTAAAGCTTTGGAAGCAGCGATAAAGATGTCGGAATTGACGCGATCATCGACGCCCTGACGCCGCAGCCATTCCAGCAGGCTGTACTGATCCATCTTTTCAACGTATTGCTGGCCTCGCACGATCGCCGGTAGCAGACCAATGGCAAAGCGAATTTTTTGCTCCCAGGTCAACATGTCGTTGTTGCGCAAAATCGACGTGATGACATTAATCGGGGCGGGGATATCGGGCACATCAAAGCGCGACAGCACACCCGGCTTCTCAGGTTGATTGAAAATTAAGGTGTGCTCTTTCCATTGCAGGCGATCGGCAATACCCAACTCTTCCATCAACTGCAACATGTTGGGATAGGCCCCAAAAAAGACGTGCAGCCCCGTCTCATACCAGTCGCCGTCTTCATCTTTCCAGGCCGCCACTAGGCCGCCTAAGACATCACGGCTTTCTAACACGATTGGCGTGTGTCCCGCATCAACTAAGTATTTTGCACAGGCGAGTCCAGCTAACCCACCACCCGCGATCGCAACTCGCATGAATGCCTATTCCCCTTGCAAACCGTTTGGCTTACTTTATCTTCTCTTTATCATTATATGTTTCATTTCGTAACAAACCCAGAAAACTCTCAGAATCTCATGGGCGATCTCGTCAATTTGCGCGATCTGATTGTTCGGTAAGGGTAGTTTCTCTGGAATAAACCTCTTAGAATAATGAATCCAGAGTTTTCATTGGCAAGGAAAGGCTGAGTGCCCGACTGATTGCCTCGCTAGCAACTGAGACTACTGGGCGACTACGCGAAAGTTGGGATACGCAACGCAACGAATCGGTTATTTGGGGTTGAAAGCTGTGACGCAATCAATTTTGGACATTCTTCAAGACAGTGATCCGCAAGTGGCGGGCATAGTGGCGAGTGAATTGCAGCGCCAGCGCGAACATTTGGAACTCATTGCGAGTGAAAATTTCGCCTCGCCAGCAGTTATGGCGGCGCAGGGCTCAGTGTTGACAAATAAGTATGCCGAAGGACTGCCCGGCAAGCGTTACTACGGCGGCTGTGAATTTGTCGATCAAGTCGAGAGTCTGGCGATCGCGCGTATCAAAGAACTGTTTGGTGCAGCCCATGCTAACGTGCAACCCCACTCTGGTGCTCAGGCGAACTTTGCCGTCTTTTTGGCCTTGTTAAAGCCCGGTGACACGATTATGGGGATGGATTTGTCCCATGGCGGGCACTTGACCCACGGTTCGCCCGTGAATGTGTCGGGTAAGTGGTTCAACGTGGTGCAGTACGGCGTGAACCCAGAGACTGAGACGCTGGACTTTGATCAGATTCGTCAACTGGCGCTAGAGCACAAGCCCAAAATGATTATTTGCGGTTACTCGGCGTATCCCCGCACGATTCCGTTTGAGAAGTTTCGGGCGATCGCGGACGAAGTCGGCGCTTACCTGCTGGCTGATATCGCCCACATTGCCGGACTGGTTGCCGCTGGTGTGCATCCTAATCCGGTGCCTCATTGTGATGTGGTCACCACCACCACCCACAAAACCCTGCGCGGTCCTCGGGGCGGCCTGATTTTGACCCGCGATCCGGAGCTGGGCAAAAAGTTTGACAAAGCGGTTTTTCCGGGCACTCAAGGCGGCCCTCTGGAACACGTCATTGCAGCGAAAGCGGTGGCCTTTGGTGAAGCGCTGCAACCAGAGTTTAAGACTTACTCTCAGCAGGTGATTGCGAATGCTCAGGCCATGGGCGATCGCTTGCAGGCTCGCGGATTAAAGCTGGTGTCTGGCGGCACTGATAATCACTTGATTCTGGTCGATCTGCGTTCCGTTGGGCTGACGGGCAAGCAAGCCGACAAACTGGTGAGCGAAGTCAACATCACTGCCAACAAAAATACGGTGCCCTTTGACCCCGAATCCCCCTTCGTTACCAGCGGCTTGCGTCTGGGCTCGCCGGCCATGACGACTCGCGGGATGGGCACGGAAGAATTTGAAGAGATTGCCGACATCATTGCTGATCGCTTGTCAAATCCTGATGATGAAGTGGTGCGCGAAAATTGCCGCCGCCGGGTGGCCGCACTATGCGATCGCTTCCCTCTATATCCCTACCTGGGGCAAGCTCAGCCAGCACTCGTCTAAGGGAGTTGCTTGAAAGTGGGGGTTGGCAATGCCCAACCCCTATTCTTTAGTTGGTCTGGAAAGATTGAGTTAGCGCACAGCCCTAGGGAAGAGTTCAGACATCAGGCGACTCAAATAACTCAGCTCTATGGAGTGTATGACAGTAGACAATCGTTTTGATCTGTCATATTCTTCATGGAGCTTTATAGTAGTGGCAAGATTCTACAAAATGTTAAGAGACTCAATAATCTGCTCTTAACAAAGCTCAACTCTCGCCAAAGGCCTTAGTATTGGTCGCGAATCTCCTACTTTTTTGCTGATTGCCACCCTTCGACTTTGTTGAAGCGATTTTTATGCCTTTTCAGCTTTACCACCTCTTGGCCTTTGTGATTTCGGGCGCGGTCGTCTTGGTATCGACCCCGATCGTGCGGCGTATTGGCTTGCAATGTGGTCGGGTTGATGTCCCCGGCGGACGCAAAGTCCACACCCAGCCCATGGTACGTCTGGGGGGCATTTCGATCTTTCTTGGTACGTTGATTTCCCTACTCTTTGTTTGGTGGAGTGGTGGGTTTATTGACGCCTCAGGAACCCATTTGAGCCCTACCGATGAGTATGAAATTTGGGGCGTGACCCTCGGCGGGTTTGCCTTCTTTTTGATCGGGCTGCTGGACGATTTGTTTGGGTTGTCGGCGTCGAGTCGGTTGTTGATGCAGGCAGCGATCGCCGCGATCGCTTGGCATGTCGGCGTCAGCATTGACTTCCTGACCATTCCCTTTGTGGGTTTGGTTTCTTTGCCCGTGTGGATTAGCCTCCCCATCACGATTGTCTGGCTGGTGGGCATGACCAATGCCATCAACTGGATTGACGGTTTAGATGGCTTAGCCGCAGGCGTCTGCGGTATCGCCGCTCTGATCATGCTGATCGTGAGCCTATTTATGGCTCAACCTGCCGCCGCCTTAATTGCCGCAGCCCTGGCGGGCGGCTGTCTCAGCTTCTTGCGCTACAACTTCAATCCGGCCAAGATTTTCATGGGCGACGGCGGCTCCTACTTCATTGGCTTTACCCTGGCAGGCGTTGGCGTCATTGGCCTGATTAAGAGCGTTACCACGGTGGCCGTATTGCTGCCTTACATCATCTTGGCCGTTCCCATTCTCGACATGTCAGCAGTCATTTTGGATCGTATTCGCTCCGGCGATTCTCCTTTTGTTGCTGACAAGCGTCACTTGCATCACAGATTGCTAAAAGCGGGCTTATCTCACCGTTGGGCAGTGTTGTTTATTTATGCGTTGACTTTGTGGGCTGGCAGCTTAGCCGTCGCCTTTGCGGGTATTCCCACTGGTTTTCTCTGTGCGGCGGGAGCTACCGGACTTTTGACCTACACTGGCTGGCGCGTTAAGCAGCTCTCTCGTTAGCTCGTTTTGCCAAACCCAGCGCCCCCCACGTATGCTGACGCGCTTGGTTTCGCTAGCGAAAGAGATTTTTAGGTTTCCTTATGCCTTGATTAAAAGCGTGGGAAGTATCCTCGTATTCAGGGATATTCCGATGCAGACCGAGGTGTATTCGCTTCATGGAAACCACGCAGTTGATTCTGTTAGCGCCCCCAGGTGCGCGGGGTGCAGAACATGCAGCGGCCCTAGCCCAGCAATGGGCGGTGCCCCAGGTATCAATGTCAGAGCTCTTGCAGCAGGCGATCGCTGACGGCAGCGCGATCGCGACAGAATTGCGCCCCTATCTTGCGGCAGGCGAGCCGTTGCCTGATGAACTTGCCCTCAAACTGATCAAACGCCGGCTAGAGCAGCCCGACACCGTGTTGCACGGCTGGGTGATTGAAGGCTTTCCTCGTAGCGTGGGGCAAGCTCAGGGCTTAAACACTTGGTGGACAACGATGGGACGGCCATTGCCGACCGTGGTTTATTTAAAAGCGATGGCCGGGATCTTGATGAATCGTCTCGCCGCTGAGCCAGGTCAAACGGCAACGACACCTGCTCTCAAACGTTGCTTAGAACAGTATCAGGCTGAAGTTGCGCCATTGGTTGAGTACTACCAGCAGCAAGCGCAGTTGACCACACTCAATGCCAATCTGTCATTTGCAGAAGTGGCGAGAGACCTGGCAGCCATTGGCCAGCCTCAGTCTAGTGCAGCCCCCCTGATTGAAGACGAGGCAGAACTCGATACGCTCATTTATGGCGAGTCGCGTCTGGTAGTAGATTGCATGGCGCCGTGGTGTGGGTCATGCAAGCAGGTGTCGCCCTTTATCGACCAACTGGCTGAGGAATATCGCGATCGCGTGAACGTGATGAAAATCAACTTCGACGCGAATCGCCAAATCTCCAAGCGGTTCGGTCTTCAGGGCATCCCTGCCGTCCTCTATTTCAAAAACGGGCAGCTACAGACGACACTGACCGGTGTGAAATCTTACGCCGAATACAACAACGCGATCGCGAGACTGTTGCAGTAAATTTCCAGGCCGGAGGAATCAGGTTTATCTCCTCTTCAGTAACCCTGATCATCATTGAGGATAGCGCTGCGATTCGCTCGGTTAAAGTCCCGAATACCGAGCGTTGGCTGCCAGTCTGCCGCTCTCACCCGTCGACCCCAAAACAGATGACTGGACCAAGGAGTGCAGTCGTCTGTTTTGGCTAGGATAGCCCATCCAGCTAGAACGTGCCCCTAGACTTGCCGACTCAGCGAGTAGATGGGAGCGGAAGTTGCTTAGCCGATGGCAGTGGCCCAGTCTTTGGCCCAACTGAGATGCTTATGAACTTCTTCCAGGTCTTTAGCCTCGCTGTAAAGACGCAAAACGGGTTCCGTACCGCTAAAGCGGATCAGTAACCAACTTTCATCTTCCAGCGTCAGCTTGTAACCATCAATATCCAGACAGTGGGTCACGGCTTTGCCCGCCACGGTTTTGGGGCAGTCTGTCTGGAGGACCTGGAGGAGTTTGTCGCGCACCTCCATGCTGGCCAAGGGCAGGTCGATGCGATCGTATTCAGAGTAGTAGCCCGTTTGGTCTTGCAGGCTGCGGTAGCGATCGCTCAAATCCATCCCCGACTTCACCACCGCTTCCAGCACATACAGCGCCGACAGCAGTGCATCCCGCTCGGGAATATGATGACCATAACCGACACCGCCGGACTCTTCGCCCCCAATCAGCGCGTTGGATTCCAACATGCGATCGGCGATGTATTTGTAGCCCACTGGCGTCTCATAAACGTCTCGTTCATGCAGTTTGGCCACTTTCGGAATCAGGTTAGAGCCACTGATGGTTTTGATCACTTCGCCATCGTAACCGTGGACTTCAGTCAAGTGATCAATCAAAATCGGGATCAAAATTTGGGAGCTGAGAAAGTTGCCTTGACCGTCCACGGCGCCAATGCGATCGCTATCGCCATCAAACACCAGTCCTGTGATCAAGCCTCCGGCAACCGTCGGTTGATAATCGGCCACAGTTTTCAACATCCGCTGCAAATATTTCGGCAACGGTTCCGGTGCGCCCCCTTCAAAGAGTGGGTCGGGCTCACTATTCAATTCATGAATCGGGCTGCCCAAAAGTCGCTCTAGTCCGGTCGCGGCAGAACCATGCATCACGTCGGCAAATACGGTGAGCTTGCCGTTGGCGATCGCCGACTGAATGCCAGCCAAGTCCACCTTGGACTGGAGCTCCTGGCAGTAGCTCGGCCAAGGATCAAACCGCTCTAGCTTGCCCGGTTGTGCCGCAGGGGACACTGGGGTGTCGAGTTGCGCCTCGACTTTCTGGGTCACTTCGGGAGGCACCGAACCGCCAAAGGCACTTTTAATTTTCAACCCGTTGTAAGCGGCGGGATTGTGACTCGCAGTGATGACGATCGCCCCCAGAGCTCCTTGATCTTTCGCGGCCCAACTAAAAGCGGGCGTGGGGGCAAAATCTTCTGACAGCAGCACATCAAAGCCAACTTGAGTAATGGCTTCGGCGGCGGCTTGGGCAAACTGCGGCGACAGAAAGCGGCGATCGTGACCCACAATCACCGTATTACTGCCGGTTTGGGCGCCATAACATTGCTGCAAAACTTGGGCCGCAACTTGAGCGACATGAACCACTCGCCCCATGGTGAAGTCAGCAGCGATCATGCCCCGCCAGCCGTCTGTCCCAAATTTAATCGGCTTATCAATAAATGTAGTTGGAGAGAGTGCGATCGCCATAAAAGTTTCCCAATGTATGAATTTAGTTGCTTGCCAACCAAGAGTTTACCCAAGCTGTCCGTTAATGCACGCAGAACAAGGTAGACCTTCACTGCGCTTTCTTCAGCCCCGTCCTAGTCACAGCAGCATCTTCGGCCTGTTTCAAAGGTGCCGATTACTCCATCTCAACACCAGTTCTCTTTTCACTGAAGCATTTAGCGGATTTTCTACACATGTCGTTCCACAGATCGTCACAGAAATCACGGAGCTCCCAGAGAACTCGCTCAGCAAACGTACCGACAGCAAGCAAATAATTACTCAAAAGCCCATGGTAAAGCCTGCATAATCACTTAAATCCTGAAGTTGCGCTTGCAAAAAGAGACGAAGAATTGGCTCTCATTTATCTTTTGAGAAATGCTTATCGCATTATCCGTGGATTTACATGAATGTGTGATGTTTCTTGGTCAAAGCATCAGACAGATATCCGTAAGTTTTCTCCTGTGACTAAGGCAATGAGATTGCGAAACTGAATTCAAGTAAATGAAATCAACTTATTCAATTCGAGGAGCAACAAAATCATGGTCTTACGAGTTCCTGCAATCGGTTTAGCCGCAATGGTAGCGACAGCTGGCACCCTGACTGTTGCTACGGGTGCTCACGCTAACACCTCAGCCCCCGACTATAGCGAGTTTACGAATAGTAGTGTGGTCACGAAAGGTGGCATCTCTGCCAGAATCACGACTGGCTTGGCCGAGGGAAAAGAGGGTTCAACCGGCGGAGCTTTTTCTGATTTCTCCCATTTAGTTGACCTAGTTGAAATTAACTTTGACGCTAATATTTCATTTGATAGCGGTAAATATTACTCCAACGGTTTGACCTTTAGCGCAACTGCAAAGGGCGGATTTGGTAGTTCGGGCACCAATATCAAGGCTGATAATTGGGCACCTGCTAATCCCTTTGACTATGATCCATCCAACTCCAACTTGCAGAAAAATAAAACTAACTATCTTGCAGTATTTAAAGGCAATAGTGTTGAGGTGAGCCTGGGGCAGACGATGAATTATTTTGGGATTAACTGGGGAGCCCTGAGCAATGGTAACCGGTTCATCCTTAAGAAAGATGGTCAAGAAGTGAGTCGCTTTGAGTATTCGGATATCAATCCAGTCGCTCCGATTTTTGCTAAGCACCAGAACGGTCACTTAAATGGTGGTAAGGGCGAAGGTAATGCCTATCTGCACTTTTATGCTGACGATGCGACTGGGCTGTTTGACTCCCTTGTTATCGAGCAGACGACTGGTGGTGGTTTCGAAGTTGATAACTTCTCCTATATCGCAGGGAATAAAGGCTTTGACTGGGAAACTGAGTCGGTGCCGGAACCAGGTATGTTGCTGGGGCTGCTGACTTTGGCCGGAGTTGTGACGTATAAGCGCTACAGCTAGCCTGCTGAGCAGAATAGTTAAGAAAGGGGGCGGTTAGCTGCTGCTAGCCGTGTTCTACGCATTAACTTTCACTTATCCACCCGACAAATTCCTGAGAAGGGATTGCCGGGTGGATATTTTATTAGTCGTTATTGACTCAAAAGAGCCTGGCTAGATCCGATCGGTCAATAACCGGGCCGGGCCAGATAAACGATCCGTTGACGCCCCAATTCAACATCACCAATTCAATATCGACAGAGATAGGCGGGATTCCGGTGGACTTGAGTCGGTCACTGGGCCGAGTGAGCTAAAGATAGACGGATTGCACGAGTTGGTTTTTACCGTGGCTTTTAACGTCGTACATGAGTTTGTCAGCGGCGGCTAGGGCCGCATCAGCAGACTCTGGTGCCTGCAAAAAGGTAATGGCTCCGATGCTGAAACCGATTGACACGGTTTGAGTATGCGCAAGATTTGTCAGCGCCGCAAACAGTCGTGACAGCAGGTGACTGGCCTGTGCCTGATTGGTTTGCGGTAGGAAACAGGCAAACTCATCCCCCCCTAATCGTGAAGCGTAATCGCTACTGCGCAGGGTTTGTGCCAGGACTGTGGCGATCGCTTGCAACAGCTCATCCCCCGCCGCATGGCCACAGCGATCGTTGACCGCCTTGAAATTATCCACATCTAAATACACCAGCGTAAAAGGTAAACCGTAGCGGCCAGAACGCACAATCTCTTGAGTCAGCCCCTCGGTAAACGCTCGCCGATTGAGCAGCCCCGTCAAAAAGTCGGTGCGGGCAAGCTGTTGCTCTTGACGGTAGCTGGCTTTGAGGGCCGCCAGCAGAAACACCACTAGCCACCAAAAGGCGAGGCGCACTCCCGTATTCCAGATTAAGAACAAGAGCGTCGTATCGGGCGTTGCGCGACTGGCTTCGGCGATCGCCCATAAGCTGGCGGCTACCCCCCCAGCCCAGTAGCCTGCTTTGATATTGAAATACCAAGCCAAGATCACGATCGGCAGCGTATAGAAAATCGAGAGGCCCAAATTTATCCGAATGGTGTAGTCAACTAACCAAATCGTGAACATCACCAACGCATTGCCGACAACATGTTGCCAGGCTGCACGTTGATAAAGCCACTGACTGATCTGAGGTTGCACAAATTTCATACGGCTGACAGCTCTGGAGTAATTGGGGCCATCCCAAAGAGGACTGAGTAACTTTGCTCATGGTGGGCATTCATGATTCCTGAGCAATGTAAGGTTTGGCAGCGCCGCCCTCAACTTTTCGAGATTTTTATCATGCCCAATTGCCTAATTAAACTGTGATGCCAAGGGCTGGACGTGGTGATATTTCCAAATACAGGCCCAAGTCTTAAGAATTTGGGCAATTCAACCGTAAGGCTGATTGCGCAACGGCGAATCAAATTTCCGTTTATAGTCTGGACGTACTGATTGAGAAGGACTATGGCAACCGATAAGACTGAAGTCGCGATCGCGCTGTTAATCCGCGAAGGGCAATTTCTCTTGCAGCTTCGAGACAATATTCCCACTATTGTGTATCCCGGTCACTGGGCCTTTTTTGGCGGTCATATTGAACCCGGCGAGACCCCAGAAGCCGGCGTGTGGCGAGAAATCAAAGAAGAAATCGACTACGTGCCGCCTTACCTCAACCGATTTACCCGATGGGAACATCAAAATATCGTGCGCCATGTGTTTTACGGGCCACTGGTAGTGCCGCCCGAGCAGTTACAGCTCAACGAAGGCTGGGATTTGGGCCTGTGGACAGAGGCTGATATTCAGCGAGGGAAAAAGTTTTCGCTAGTGGCCAATCAGGTTCGCCCCCTCGGCCAACCGCACCGAATGCTACTGTTGCGGTTTTTGGCAACCCATCCACAAGCCCTACGAGGGGAATAGTGCTGTCAGAAAGCTCGGAACAGCTCCGGTTCACTTGCGGGAACCATCCCCAAGGGCAACGATGGGCAGAAAAGGTATCGTTACAGGGAAAATACCGATACGCCTGCTCAAATCCCCGCACATCAGCACCATAAAAAGCAGCCCCATCAGAATCTGACAGGGCTGGAGACGCAGTTAGGAGGTATCTTGACTCCAAAGATAGAGGCAAGGATTGAAAACTTGCGACTATTTAAGACCAATTTAAGGACTCGTAAGAGAGTGAGTTGCAAATGTTTATATTGCGGCCTCAAAAGTAGTCAGATTGACCAATTGATGTTGACCGTTCGGTTTGCCCAGGCAGAGTATTGATTCAGATTTAAGTTTGCAAAAAAAATACTGTTATCAATGAACAATCAATACGATTTGACAATCAACACTCGTTTCCCTTGTCAGAGTAGAAATATACAGTTTGTTGACCGCAGATCGGGAGGTCATTATGGCGATCGCCACTACCAACCCAACCAATGGCAAATGCCTGAAAACGTTTGACTCCCTCAGTTCGGCGGCGATCGCCGACCGCATTGACCGAGCTCAAACCGCATTTGCACAGTATCGTCACACCTCGTTTCAACAGCGGGCGACTTGGTTGCAGTTTGTCGCCGATATTTTAGAAAACAATAAGCAAGCCTATGGCGCGATTATGACCCAGGAAATGGGGAAACCAATCAAAAGTGCGATCGCTGAGGTTTCTAAATGTGCTTGGGTTTGTCGCTTTTATGCCGAGCAGGGGGCGGAGTTTTTGAAAGATGTACCGGCCATTACCGACGCCAGCCAGAGCTTTGTGCGGTACCAGCCCCTGGGCATTGTGCTCGCCGTCATGCCGTGGAATTTTCCGTTCTGGCAGGTCTTTCGGTTTGCGGCACCAACTCTGATGGCCGGTAATGTCGCGTTACTGAAACATGCGTCCAACGTGCCTCAGAGTGCCTTGCTCATTGAGGAGATTTTTCGTAAAGCCGGACTGCCAGCAGATGTCTTCCAAACCTTGTTGATTGGGGCCGATGCCGTGGCGGAAGTCGTGACCGACGATCGCGTTAAAGCGGCGACCCTCACCGGCAGTGAACCGGCGGGGGCCGCCTTGGCCGCGCTGGCGGGTAAACAGATCAAACCCACGGTATTAGAGCTGGGCGGCACTGACCCCTTTGTGGTGATGCCCAGTGCAAATCTGGATGAGGCGATCGCCACGGCGGTGACGGCGCGCATGTTGAATAACGGCCAATCCTGTATTGCAGCCAAGCGATTCATTTTGCATGAGGCGATCGCCGATGAGTTTTTGCAGGGACTGACCGCCAAATTTCAGGCGCTGAAGGTGGGCGATCCGACCCTGATTGATACCGATGTTGGTCCTCTGGCGACTCCCGGCATTCGAGACGAATTGGCCGCCCAGGTCGATACCTGTCGTGAGCAAGGAGCTAAAGTCCTGGTGGGTGGCGACGTTGCCGCCCTGACCGCCACCTTGCCGCCAGCATTGCAGGCTGGCTACTTTTATCCCCCCACGATTTTGGCCGATATTCCCCCTGGCACCCCTGCCGATCAAGAGGAATTCTTTGGTCCAGTAGCGCTGACCTTTCGGGTACCGGATATCAATGCAGCGATCGCCCTGGCAAACAGTACGCCGCTGGGCTTGGGCGCTAGCGCCTGGACGCAAGATGCCGATGAGTGCGATCGCCTCGTTGACGAACTCGAAGCGGGAGCCGTCTTTATCAATGGCCTGGTGAAGTCTGACCCACGCCTCCCCTTTGGCGGCATCAAGCGATCGGGCTATGGCCGCGAACTGGGCCGCGAGGGCATCTTGGCCTTCGTCAATCAAAAAACCGTCTGGATCAAATAAGTCGGTCGGCTCAAACAATACCGCTCTCGTAGGCTGGGTAAAGCCCTGCGAACCTGGCTTCGCTAGTGTGCAGAAACCCAGGGAGAGAGCGATTTTGGGGCCGCAGCCAGCATCAACATCGAACGACGCTTAACTAGGTCTACCGACTTAGAACATCGAACGGATTAACCCGCATTAGGAGTCACAGGGAATGAATACTGCCGAGCTACTCGTGCAATGCCTCGAAAATGAAGGCGTCGAATATATTTTCGGCGTCCCCGGTGAGGAAAATCTCGCCGTTCTGCAAGCCTTGAAAAAGTCCTCCATTCAGTTCATCACCACGCGCCATGAACAAGGGGCCGCCTTTATGGCCGACGTGTACGGGCGGCTAACGGGCAAAGCCGGCGTATGTCTATCGACCCTGGGACCGGGAGCCACCAACTTAATGACCGGCGTCGCCGATGCCAACCTCGATCGCGCCCCTCTGGTGGCAATTACGGGACAAGTCGGCACCGATCGCATGCACATTGAGTCGCACCAGTACCTTGATTTGGTGGCGATGTTTTCCCCAGTGACCAAGTGGAACGCCCAAATTGTGCGCCCCAGTATCACACCCGAAATCGTCCGCAAAGCCTTCAAACTGGCCCAGACCGAAAAGCCCGGAGCCGTCCACATTGACCTGCCGGAAAATATTGCCGACATGCCCGTCGAGGGGGCACCACTACGGCGTGACGGGCGCGAAAAATCCTTCGCCTCATTCCAAAGTATTCAGCAGGCCTCGGTGGCCATTTCCCAGGCGACCAACCCGCTCATTCTGGTGGGCAACGGGGCGATTCGGGCCGAGGCCAGCGACGCCCTCATCCAGTTCGCCACCGAGCTGAATATCCCTGTGGTCAATACGTTCATGGGCAAGGGGGTGCTGCCCTACACCCATCCTTTAGCACTGTGGACCTTTGGCCTGCAGCAGCGCGACTTCATTTCCTGCGGCATCGAGCGGGCCGACTTGATCATTGCTGTCGGCTATGACCTGGTGGAATATTCCCCGAAAAAGTGGAACCCGGAGGGCGACCTGCCGATTTTGCATATCAATTCCACCCCGGCGGAAATTGACAGCAGCTACATTCCCCGCACAGAGGTGGTGGGCGATATCGCCGACTCCCTGGAAGAAATTTTGAAGCGGGTGAACCGTGAAGGGCGTCCCGACCCCATCAATGTCAAACTGCGAGACGAAATTCGGGCCGACTATCAGCGCTATGCCGATGACTACGGCTTCCCGGTCAAGCCCCAAAAGCTGATTTACGACTTGCGGCAGGTGCTCGGGCCAGAAGACATTCTGATCTCTGACGTGGGAGCGCACAAAATGTGGATTGCCCGCAACTACCACTGCGATCGCCCCAACACCTGCCTCATTTCCAACGGCTTTGCTTCGATGGGCATCGCCATCCCGGGGGGCATCGCTGCAAAGCTTGTGCATCCGGCCCGCAAGGTGGTGGCAGCCACCGGCGACGGCGGCTTTATGATGAATTGCCAGGAACTAGAAACGGCGCTGCGATTGGGCACCGCTTTCGTCACGATCATCTTTAACGATGGTGGCTACGGCCTGATTGAGTGGAAACAGCACAATCATTACGGCGAATCCAATTTCGTCCACTTCACCAATCCCGATTTTGTGAAATTCGCGGAGTCCATGGGCCTCAAAGGATATCGGGTGGAGTCGACCGAAGACCTGATGCCGACCCTCAAAGAAGCCCTGGAGCAAGATGTCCCCGCCGTCATCGACTGCCCCGTCGATTATCGAGAAAACCTCTTGTTCAGCCAGCAAACCCGCGATTTAACGTGCTCCATTTAAGGCACCCATATTTTGGTCATGCCCTCAAGTAACTGACCAGGAAACACGGCATCAAGACTGAGCAGTGTGAACAGCACAAAACTGCTGCTCCCCTTGCAGAGAGTCGTTGAGGGTATTCCCGTTGGGTAACTGAGTAGGTGATTTTTGGGATGAGTGAGATACATCCCAAAAAAGGCTCGTTGGATATCTCCCTAAGGAGAGAAATAACGTAGGGGTTCGCAGTCGTTGCTCTACCGCCATGATGCAGCCCTGCCATGACACCAGTTTTCATGGCAGGGCTAACTCCTTAAGGCTTCAATGCAGCCTGTGAGGGATTCATTTCCCCCCTCTACTATCTTGTCGAGGCTTATTTCAGACCCAACTTCAAAATCATCAACCTTCCAAATCTCACACTGGGTTGTTCGATAAAGGCATGAAGCAATACAGCAAGCACAGTTGAAAATAGCGATGTGAGTAGAAAAATGATCATAGGAGTCAAAAATCTACTCACATTCAAGAATGCATTATCCTCTACTGGCATATTGAGCAAAGAAGTATTCTGAGTCCATTTAACAAAGACGGGAATCAACGGCATATGAATAAGATAAATGCCATAGCTATATTTTCCAACTAGCCTGAGAAACTTATTCCTCAAAATACTCAATAAAAATAGTTCCTTTTCGTTTTCAAACACAAAATGATGAGAGAAAGCAATGATAAGACACGACATCACCCCAAAGAAATCTACATTTTTCCAAGAATAGTTTGTTACGAGAGGGGAGTCTGCCCCTAACAGTAGGGTGGCTACATCTCGGTTGAAACAGCAGAAAAATACTAGCAATGAGATTGAAATAAAATTCAAGGTATTGTAGCTTTTATGACTTCTGAACGTATAGAAATTCTCCGTCATAAGCAGAGCTGTCAAAACTCCAAACAGGAAAACAGAAACATAGTGCGTTATCCGTAGTGAGACTGGCAAACCAGCCGTAGCTGTAACAATTAAATTTGAGGCCAAGAGGTAAGCGATCAGAAAAATAGCCGATACTTTACCCAAATTAGATCTCTTTAAGCTTAGAGGGGCAAGAAGGATGGGTAAGATTATATAGAAAAGTAATTCTTGCCTAACTGCCCATAGATAGTTTCCCGTGTCTTCATAGCGAAAGGAAATGGTCATCAGGAAGCTATCTAGATCATTTTTGAAGACGAGCATTGAGAAGAAAATTACAAAAATGAAAGAGGGGATAATCCTGAAAAAACGCTTGATATAGAAAGCCAAAATCAGGCGTGGACTCCAAAATCCCCTGATGAGAACTTGTCGCGTGAGAAGATAACCGCTAAGGGCAAAAAAGATCCACACACCGGCAGCTCCGTGCCCTGGAAAAGGCCAAACCCCGGTATGGGAGAGGACAACAATTAAAATAGCGATCGCCCTTAGACCATCTAGTTCAGGAATGTGATGTTCTATTGTTTTGGCAGAATCTTGGTCGGGCAATATCGGCGAAGTAGCACTGATATTAGAAGCAGGGGTCGTCATTATTGTTAAGACTGTCGAGGTTGGCCATTGCCATCATGGTGACAGTATCTTAAACAGTGCTCTCAGTGTTAGTAAAGGTATGGCACAACAACGGTTTAGGTTTTGTTTGCGCTGGACTGTGGCGACCACAGCAGCGATCGCCCTTTGCAATCCCCTCGGTATCGTCGGCTTGTTTGGGGGGCCGATCGTGTTGGCGATCGCCCAGGGGTGGGCCATGCGTCCGTATTGGCCGCACTATCGCTGGTGGGGCTTGGCGACCATCATTGGCGGCTACTGCGCCATTTTTCTGTTGGTCGGACTGGTGTTGTTATCGCGCTGGCCGGTGTTTGTCATGGTGTTTGTGTGTGGGGCGATCGCTGCGGTGCCTCACACATTAGTCCTGCGTTACTATCGCCAGCGCGGGTGGCCGTGGTGGCCGTTGATCAATGCGGGGATTCTCACTGTCAGTCTGTTCTGGTTTATGCCCGACATCATCAACGCCTCAATTTATGGCAATAGCCGCGTCTCGTGGGCATGGTTGGCCATGGCGACACTGACGGGCCTGATCGGTGGCAGCCTCAAGGGCTTGGCCGTGGCCCAAATGCTCAAACCCCGCTAGGCCGCGACAACAAATCATCTCAACCATCTGGATATATGACGCCATTGCGTCGATACTGGCTCACTTCAGCAGCTTGACAGCCCTCTCAAAGCTGTCGACGATCGCGCTGGGACACCCCCTGGCGCGGGCAAACTGTCAATTTTCTTTAGCATCGACGGCAACCAAACACAAAATATGATGTAAGTTAGACAGGAACGATAATCATTCTCAATTCGTTCAAGTTCTACTTGCTGTTGATGTTGCCTCAAGGACAATCAGTCATGTCTGGATGGAAATGGTCAGCCCGCCTATCGCGAACGGTCTGGGTTACTGTAGGCGCGATCTCCCTGGGTTTGGGCAGTTGCGCCGCGCCCACAACGACCAACGAAGCCGAATTGCCAGAGTCGGAAGTGACCGCTGCCCCCGAAGATGTCTTGCAAATCGTGACGACCATTTTGCCGATTACCCAGTTCACTAACGCGGTGGCAGGCGATCGCGCCGAGGTGGTGCAGTTATTGCCGACCAATGTCGGTCCCCACGACTACCAGGCCAAACCCGGAGATGCCCAAGCGATCGCCAATGCCGATGTGCTGGTCAAAAACGGGTTAGAGCTGGAATCCTTTTTGGCTGACATGATCGAGAATGCGGCTAACGCAGAGTTGGCGATCGTTGATTCTAGTGTTGGGGTCGCGACTCTGGCGAGTCTGGATGAGCATGGTCACGATCACGCGAAGGCAGACGATCACGACCATGGCGAAGAGGGACACGACCACGATGATGAAGGGCATGACCATGATGAAGAAACGGCCCACAGTCACGATCATGGTGAATTCGATCCACACATTTGGCTTGACCCCAAGCGGGCGATCGCTCAGGTAGAAAATATCCGCGATGGGCTGATTGCCGCTGACCCCGAGGGGGCAGCTGAGTATACGGCCAATGCGGAGGCGTTTATTGCTGAGCTACAAGCCCTGGATGCTGATATAGCTGAAAAGTTAGCCCCCTTCGCAGGGCGAACCTTTGTTGTCTTCCATGATTTCGCCAGTTACTTTGCTGAAAGTTACGGCTTGGAATCGCAATTCTTGGTGGGCATTCCGGAAGAAAATCCTTCCCCAGAAGATGTGAAGCGAGTGATGGAGACGGTGCAGGCGCAGGGCCTGAAAACCATCATGACCGAACCCCAGGCGAGCCAGACTTCCTTCGATGCGATCGCGGGCGACTTGGGAATTACCGTCAGCGTATTTGATCCAGTGGCGACGGGAGAGGCTACCGCCACGCAGCCCGATCATTACCTCACCACCATGCGCCAAAATGCTGACAATCTAGTAGTGAGCTTCGAGGCGTCGAGTCAATCCTGGCTGCCCCAGTGGACAGCCGCATCAATGGTGAGGGAGCCGCAATGGGTTGAGTTGCGATTTTGAGCGATCGCCCGAATACAACCTTCGCTACAGTTAATTGATTGCCAAGACTGTGGCCGTAGGTCCCAGAGATGAACTTGACTAATTGACTCAGGAGTTGGCGTTTGAACGAGCCGGTATTAGTGGTGCAGGGGTTAACGGTATATCGCGAGACCCACCCCGCCGTGCAGGAGGTGTCCTTCACGATATCGGCGGGTACCGATACCGCGATCGTCGGCCCCAACGGCGCGGGCAAAAGCACCCTGATTCAAGCGGTGTTGGGCATTTTGCCGCATCAGTCGGGACAGATCTTGGTCATGGGTCATGTGCTCTCTGAGCGGGGCTACCTGCCTCCGGCGGTGCGCCAGCAGATTGCTTACCTGCCGCAAAACTCATTGTTCGATCGCCGCATCCCCATCACCGTGTCAGAACTGGTGGGCCTGGGGTGGGATCAGGTCGGTTTGCAACTGCCGTGGGTCGGCGGTCGGGCGCGGCGGCAGGCGGTGCGTGCGGCTCTGACTAAGGTGGAAGCCTGGCATTTGCGCGATCAATTAGTCAGCGGTTTGTCAGGGGGAGAAACGAAGCGGGTGCTATTGGCCTACTGCTTGGTGCGACCGCGATCGCTGTTGATTTTGGACGAAGCGCCGGCGGGCCTGGATGTGCGGGGAGAGTCGGAGTTTTACCAATTGCTGCATCAGCTCAAGCAGGAGCAAGGGTGGGCGATTTTGCAGATTTCCCACGACCTGGATATGGTGCGCCGCAGTTGCGATCGCGTGCTCTGCATCAACCGGCGGCTCTTATGCCAAGGTCCCCCAGATCATGCCCTCGCCCCCGAACAATTGTCTTTGGCCTACGGGCCAGATTTTGTGCCTTATCATCACCACCATCAAGGGAGTGGGCAGCCGGGCAGCCGGGAATGGGATTATTGACTCTTCTGAAGAGCTCGCAGGAGGGCACGCAGCAACTTACCAGTAGATTCGCACTGGGCGAGAATCGGTTGTGATGTCTTTGTTGTGATCAGTTCAACCCGCAAGGCAAGTAGAAGATGGGTTTCTAACTCCTTCAAAGAACCCTGAGCAATCCGAAGAAATCTAATATAGTCATTTCGATACTCGCGTCCGTAGCCTTCAGCGATGTTAGCCGGAACTGAAACCGCAGCTCTCCGAATTTGTGCAACCATGCCATAGACTTCTTCTTTGGGAAACGTTTTTGTGAGGCGATAGCAACCTTCGGCCAACGCCATCCCTTGCCGCCAAACTTCTAAATCACGATACGACTGAATTTTTCCCGCCACTATCCCACTTCCCCTCAAAACCCGCTTGTCTTTTCCTGATTTTTCCCATCCTGGACTCCCTATCCCCTAATCCCCATTGCCCTCATGCAAACTGAATTCGCCCGCGTCATTGAACTCTTTCAACTGCCCTTTATGCAGCGTGCCCTGATGGGCGGCGTGTTGACTGGGCTCATGGGGGGCTTACTGGGCAGTTTTACCATCCTGCGGCAACTCTCTTTCTTTAGCGATGCGTTGGGCGAGTCAGCCCTGCTGGGCATTGGCATTGGCTTGTTGCTGGGCCTTGACCCTTCTTGGGTGCTGTTGCCCTTTGCCGTGGTGTTTGCTCTGGCGGTGGCCTACTGTTTAGAACGCACCCGCCTCTGGACGGACGCTTTATTGAACATTATTTGTTCGTCCTCTCTGGCGCTGGGCATCATCCTGCTCAGCTTTCGAGACGAGTACCAAGGGGGCATTAACAGCCTGCTGTTTGGGGATATTTTGGCGGTTCGCACGACCGACCTGATTTTTAGCGCCCTTTTGCTAGGGGTCTGCGCCGGATTCATCGGCTTAACCCTGCGATCGCAAATTCTCCTCACCCTGCACGAACCCATGGCCATCTCGCGGGGGGTCAACGTCCGTGCTCAGCGCACTGCCTTTATCGTCTTGCTGGCGTTGGTGGTGGGCATCTCGATCAAAGCGATCGGGGTGTTATTGATTAGCGCCTTTGTGGTGATTCCCGCCAGTGCGGCGCGCCTCCTGAGCCGTCAGTTCACCCACTACATTCTGATGTCCGCTGGTTTAGGAGCCATCAGCGCAGTTATCGGCATGCTGATGTCAGCCCTGTTTGACCTGCCCTCTGGCCCCAGTATTGTGACGGTGCAACTGGGCATTTTTTTACTCGCCGCGTTGATTCCCACCGCTCGGGCGATCGCGCCTTAATCACGCGATCGTTCCCCTACGGACCCGCTGCTCACTGGCATCAATTTCACCCTGATGGAAGGCCAAATCAGTACCGCTTAAATCAAACACAATCAAACCGGCAAGATTTCGGTTGAGCATCTCAAGGCCCAACTACAAATCAAAGGCTTTCACCCCTTCGGACTATGTTTCGAACTGTGTGATGTAAATGGTCAAGTCAAAGATGCGCATCACACCTACAGCTATCAAATAACATGACTACAACTCAACTAATTTTTAACGATTGAGCTAAGCGGACGCAGATGAACCTTGCTACTTTACAGACATCCTAATAGTCGTCCCGCTTCAGCGATTTGTTATGCTGTGCGGGATTGGGACAAAACTTACGACTTTGCTATTGACAGATCTAAATCCTTGCAGATATCCTCAGCGTCTTCCAGTCCCACTGAGAATCTGAATATACCATCGCCAGCATAGCTACGATAACTATTGACTTGAGCTTCAGTGAGTGCAAAGGATGTTTGAAGTATCTCATCTGTTGGAACGTAGTAAATAAGACTGCACTGATGACCTAGAGAAACAGCATAGTGAATAGTCTTTAGATGCTTAGCAAAAGCTTGTGCTATTGAAAGAGGCTCAGAGGTCTGAAACGCAATCATTCCAGAAAAATTACGCATTTGCTGTTTTGCTAGTTCGTATTGCGGATGAGATGGTAAACCGGGATAAATCACACGCTTAACTTTGGGATGCTCCTCAAGGAAGCGTGCAACTTTAAGTGCATTGTCCTCATGAGCTTTCATTCGTATAGGCAAAGTAGTTATGCCTCTCATGATGAGCCAAGCATTAAACGGGCTGATGACACCTCCCAAGTGGATCACTAAATCACGCAAATTTGAAATTTCATTCCTTGAACCGATGACAGCACCACCAATAGCATCGCCGTGCCCACACAAATATTTGCTCAGAGAGTGAATAACAAAATCAACACCCAATTCAATTGGTCTTGTTGCAACAGGCGTAGCAAATGTTGAATCAACAGATACTTTTGCTCCAGCAGCACAAGCAATATCCACTATTGATTTGATGTCAGTTAGTCTGACAATTGGGTTGCAAGGTGTTTCGATGTGAATCAGTTTTGTTTCTGGAAGCACTGCATTTTGCACAGCCGTAAGATCTGTTGTATCTACCCTTGTCACCTTGATCCCAAGGCTAGGAACCAGACCTTTCATTAGTTCTGCTGCACCTACGTATGCAACGTCGCTCATTATTACGTGATCATCAGGCTTAAGCAGATAAAACATAAGAGCTGATATAGCAGCCATGCCACTGCCAAAAGCGGCACATGCCTCAGCATTTTCTAAGGCTGCTAATTTCTTCTCAAGGCGTTGAACTGTTGGATTTCCCTCACGTGTGTAAAAAAAAGCTTCCTGCTCTTCTACGTTTTCGGGAGAAAAAGGAGTTGTAGCATCTTTCACAACGAAAGATGAAGCCATCACAATACTAGGTGAGGACGCATGAGTTGCGCTATCAGGCTCAGCTCCTGCATGAATCGCCGTAGTTTGCATTCCTTGAGAGACATAACTATTATTTGTGGCCATCAAATAAAACCCTCGATCCTTTTTGACATTAGCCCTGAATCATCAGCTCATAGGCACTTTATATCATCCTCGTCCTGAACGCTAATAGGAAAAGTATCGTTGCCTCCTTACCAAAATCTGTACCGCATAACTATTAATTAGAGTGAACCGTTCTGCATAACACCCCAAATTCGCCGATTAGGTGGAAAAAGTTCTGCCTATCTACCCGATTTAGATGATTAGGTAGAAAAATGTCAGCCCAATCACCCGATCAAGGTAAATAGGTGGAATGCTTCTGCCTAATACTCCTTATTTATAGCGATGCACTAGCGAGGGAGGACAAAGTCTTCAAATTCTATTTATGAAAAGTAAGGCCACGGGGCAGCGGGGCGAATGCTGTCAGCTTCATTTTCATAGGTCAATGCGAGTAGCGCCATGCGATCGCCCTACTATTTCACATCGGGTATATGGGTGGAGGCTTTGCTGTCAAGCACATTTTGTTGACTCAAGACCACTTCTTGATGAGTGAGTTCGCCATCGGGTCTGGCGCGGTATTTGTCTAACCCAGACAGCACAAAGGGGTGGTCATACAAGAACAACGTGCCGTCACCAAAATGCGCGAGAGCAGGGCCGTCATCGCGATTGATGGGACTGAGTTTGTTGGTCAAGAACGTCCACTTCTCGCAGAGTTGTGCGCGGATCATCTTGCTCAGACCGCTGAATGTAGTTGACCTTCAGCTCCTCTAGCAGATCCGACAGTAGTGCCTGCAATTCCTCGGAATTGGCGTGGGTCTGGAGCTCTTGGCCGAGGGCCTGGCGAAACTCGCGACTAAGCTGATCGAGCAGCACGCGCCCTTCATCGTCGGTGTAAGAGTGGGCCAGCACATCCACACTAGCTTGAGCTAAGTAGTCAGCCACCCCGTCAACAGCATCGCCGGGCAGGCTGTCGAAGCCGGGCAATTGTCGCAGCCCCGTGTAAACGTCGCCCCCTAACAAAGCCTGCCGCAAACTATGGCGCAAGAGCTGTTCCAGATCCGGTTTAACGGTGGGCATGACCCGCAAAACAATGACCTGCACCAGGCGATCCGTAATTTGATCTAATTTGGCCGGGTCGCCAATGCGGGTGTATGCAGCATCAGGCTGGCGGGGATTGAGCAGCGCCCCCGATCGCACCGTGGTTTGGGTTTGGTTAATTAACCGCACCATGGCAAATTTAGAGACGCGATCGGCCAAATAAGCCGCTGGTTCGTGGGTCACCTGGCCAATCAAATTTTCCACATTGAGTAGATGTGTACGATGGCACCGCACCGCTAGGGGCAGTAATCTGAGCCAGCGCCAAAAGGGCAAGAGCAGCGGCAATTCATACCAACGACGCGCCAGGGCAACCCCCCAGCTAATATCAGGATCGCGGCGGCTAATGATGAGTGTTCTGATGAGTAATTCGACTGCAAAAAAGATGACAAAAATAACATCGATTCGCCAAAACTCATCCACAAATTGTCCTGTGGGTAAGGTTTGGCGAAAGTAATTGCGCTGCAACAACGGCACAAGTTGCATGTCGATAAATTGCTCTGCGGTCGGCCACCCGATGTCTTGCCAGTAGTCCGCTTGCCAAAACTGTTGAAAGGCGCGATCGGCTGAATTGATGTCGGTGAAATCCTGAATCCGGCGCTTGAGTCGGGCAAATGTGGTGATCTGACCCGAAGCTAAGTAAGGATTCTCGTCGATTAGGGTGGTACTCTGCTGACGAAGATCAGCTAACAGGGTCTGAGTTGCAGGATCATTCAAACCCTCACTTTCTAGCGTCGTTCTAAGGGTAGAAATATCTTGTAAATAGTCCTGAGTGACGGGATGCGGCTCAATGCCCTTGAGCGGGTCATAGAGCTTAACTAGACCCGGCAAGTAAACCTGATAAACATGCCGCAAGGGTACATAAGTCAGGTTGAAGAATACTAGACATAGATTGACTGCGATCGCGATTGTGGCCGCTTGAGACCAGCGCCTGCCCCAACGTTCCAAGCGCAAACCAGTTGGTCTTTCAATGACTTGTGACTGGACTTCTTCAACTGATTCCATATTTCAATAATTGAAAATCTTTCTTATAGGAACAAATATCAAATGTTCCAGTTTCTTTGAACTGGTTTTGTGGAATGGGCTCTTTCCGACTCGTAATTCCAGCGCTAAGCCACTCTAAAACCTAAACCAAAAGATACTCAAAAAGATATTTAACTGAAGTAGCAAAAATAGATTTTTGACTGAGTTAATAATACAAGAAAGCATTTCATGCTTAATCCCTCATCTGATAGAGACTCGCAAAGAATCCCTGCTCA
The DNA here is from genome assembly GCF_004212215.1 of Leptolyngbya iicbica LK. Taxonomy (NCBI): domain Bacteria; kingdom Bacillati; phylum Cyanobacteriota; class Cyanophyceae; order Leptolyngbyales; family Leptolyngbyaceae; genus Leptolyngbya; species Leptolyngbya iicbica. The sequence continues at coordinate 381,416 of NZ_QVFV01000002.1, read as the reverse complement.
TAGGCTTCAGGACAAGTTGTACTTGTATACGGCCAATTTGTATACGGCCAAATCTAAACATGATTGGGGACGTCAAATCTCTCTCTTTTAGATAAACCAATTGATAGATGCGACAGCAGTAAATATCTTGATAAAAATGCTTCAAGTCTTTTCAAACCAGTAATTCGGCACGAGGAAGTGTTGAGCGCTTTCTGATGACTACTAAGAGGTGTTCTAATACGGCAATTTCTGTGACTGGGCTTGCAGAGGGTTGCAGTCATTGAGTTGTCGGCCTGAATCGATGTCCAACCACGATCGCTGACGCCACCTCATTCAATTCCTGGTCAGAGACTTGCCGAAATCGCCAACGATTATGGATTCTCCTCCCCACCTCCCCGGACCTTCTTTGCCACCGACTCGCGCTCATGACCTGCCCCCCGCCGCCGAACGTGTAGCCAAAGCCATCAGTCGAGTGGGTCGGGCCAGCTTCTGGGGACATCTAGTGGCCGCTGCCGTGATGGTGGCGCTGTTGGGGTTAGCGATTATCAGCCGCTCTATTGATGATGGCGATCGCACCCTGTGGGTTGGGTTGTCACTGGTGACGGCGATCGCCAGCTTCATCACAGTGCTGCTGGCCATTTGGCTGGCGTTTCAGTTAATTCGCAGTGCCAAGCGCCTAGCGCTGCCCTACATGGAGCCAACCCCTCGACCCGACGATATCAGTCAGCGTGTGGCATTGACTTTTCAGGTCAGCTTTATTGGTTTAGGTATTGGCCTCTTTGGCACCGAACTCAGTGCCGTATCCCTACTGGCCAAAACGCTGACTCATCCCCAGGGCGCAGCCCTGTATTCCCCCGATAGCACTCTGCGCGTGCTAGACGTGATGGTCATTCTCATCAACGGTGGCCTCGCGTTGACCCACTTTTGCGGACTCGCGGCCTACGGTTGGCTGCAGCAAAAAGTGTTAGTCAAATCGTCCTAGAACGTCGGCGCAGAGACCCGGTTTCTACGCTTAGCAAGGCCAAATCTCGTAGGCGCACCGACAAAGCAACCGGGTTTCTCTCAATCCTGAATCGATGCTCTGGTGCCCTTAACGCCCCCACTCACCTACCCACCCACTCACCTACCGTTCTCCCCCGTAATTACCATGCCCGATCAATCCTTCTGGACCCTCTACAGCGAAGCCGTCCTCACCTCCCTCAGCTACTTTTGGAAAGCGCTGTGGGCCTTCATCTTGGGCTATGGCATCAGCAGCATGATTCAGGTATTTGTGACCCGCGATCGCATGCAACAAGCCATGGGTGAAGCGGGACGTGGCAGTGTGGCGTTGGGGGCGTTCTTCGGCTTTATTTCCAGCTCTTGCAGCTTTGCCGCCCTCTCCACCACCAAATCGCTGTTTAAGAAAGGGGCCGGATTTGTCCCAGCGATGTCCTTTTTACTCGCTTCCACCAATCTGGTGATCGAACTGGGCATTATCATCGCCGTCTTTTTGGGCTGGCAGTTTGTGGTTGGGGAATATGTCGGTGGCATTTTGCTGATCCTGTTCGCCTGGCTCGGCTATCGGTTCACCCGTCCCAAACAGATGATTCGCAAGGCTCGCCATCGCCTCAACGATCGCGAAGGCAGGGATGACGGCAGCGCCCAACAGACCGACTGGCAACACAAAATCCAGACGCTTGACGGGTGGCGACAGGTCGCCCGTCAATACTTCATGGAATGGGGCATGGTCTGGAAAGATGTGACGGTCGGATTCACCATTGCCGGAATCATCGCCGCCTTTGTCCCCCCCGTCTTTTTTGAAACGCTGTTTATTGGGGCGGGGCAAGATAGCAGCACCCTCAGTTTTTTCGCCGTTTTACAGAACGTGATCATTGGCCCGATCGCCGCATTCTTCACTTTTATTGGCTCCATGGGCAACATCCCATTGGCGGCCATTCTCTATAACAACGGGGTTAGCTTCGGTGGCGTCATGGCCTTCATTTTTAGTGACCTCGTTGTGTTGCCCGTGATTCGCATCAATGCCAAATATTACGGCTGGAAGATGGCACTGTACATTTTGGGCTTGCTATTTGGCTCTTTGATTGCCACCTCATTAGTGCTGCATTATGGCTTCTCACTATTGGGCATCTTGCCGGAGAGCACTGGCGGCACCGCTAGCAATGAAAATCGATTTGCGATCGACTATACGTTCTTTCTAAATCTTCTATTTTTGGCGGTTACTGGTGGTTTGGCGTGGTTGAAATTTACCGGCGACGCGAAAGGGCATCACCACCATCACCACGGCGACAAAGGCAGCGTTGAACAAATCTTGTTCTGGCTCGCGATGGTCTCTTATGTTTGGTTGGTCGGGGGGCTGGCGACCAGCTATTTTCTGGTGTAGTTGCCGTCGATCGCTAGCCTGCAACTGGATACCGCACCGAGCAAAGTTCTCATCCAGCGATCTCCCCTGGCGGTTTCCCCTTTGCCAACAGCGCCCAAACCACCCCAAACTGAGCGCTTCCTTTAACCCCTTGTATTGTCAGTAGAACCGCAATCTAGAGCACCCAATAGTCATCAATTAGGTTCACGATAAACTTTGGCGAAGAAAAATTGATCTTTATCTAAAGCCTGAGCCGCTTTATCAAAGACCCACGCTAGTGTTGACCTAATGCAGTCAGAGCTTAATGAAGTCTGTTGCCGCGATGCCACCAACGATTCCCGGTATTGTCACTAGTTCGGTTACGTAGCAGTTCATTTTCCTTAACGACATCAGCGATTGGAAACTGAGTTTAGTGAACTGCATCAGCGATCTGTAAATTCCTCACAACGTCTAGTCAGAGTCTTGATCAATCTTTCCTGAATGGGAGCTTTTGTCCGCGCCGCACCCTTTATTAAGGCAACACTTTTTGGTCGGTACTGAATACTAGATGGCGCATCGATTTTGCTCACAAAAGCCTTTTTTTATCAATATTCATGCCGATTTTACGTCTAGCATTCCGCAGGCAGATTACTTAATTGACGCCAATCTTGTGGACCATGGTGAGTTTTTCTCTGTCGTCTGACCGCTAGTCGTTAGCTCTTACAGCACTCAACCGCAACTCATAGGAGCATTCACTCAATGTTTGACCAATGGATCGGGTTTGAATCTGGGGCTTGGATGAAAACGATTGATGTGCGTGACTTCATCCAGGCCAACTATACCCCTTATGACGGGGATGCGACCTTTCTCACGGGGGCGACGCAGCGCACTCAGGACTTGTGGCATCAGGTGCTGGCGCTGATGAATGAGGAGCGCGATCGCGGCATTTTGGCGGTGGATACGGCTCAACCCACCAGCATTACGGCCCATGCGCCCGGTTATATCGACCAGACCCTAGAGCAAATTGTCGGGTTGCAAACCGACCAACCGCTGAAGCGGGCCATTATGCCCTTGGGCGGTATTCGCATTGTGAAAAAGTCGCTGGAAGCCTATGGTTATCAGCTCGACCCGGAAACGGAGAAGATTTTTACCCAGTATCGCAAGACCCATAACGACGGCGTGTTTGACGCTTACACCCAGGAAATGCGACTGGCGCGGCACTCGGGGATTGTGACGGGATTGCCCGATTCTTACGGGCGGGGGCGCATCATTGGTGATTATCGGCGGGTGGCGTTGTATGGCCTCGATCGCCTGGTAGACGACAAAAAAGCCCAGCAAAAATCCCTGGAAGTGGCCGCCATCACGGAAGACGTGATTCGCCTGCGGGAGGAAATCTCGGAGCAGATTCGGGCCTTGCTGGAACTACAGCAAATGGCGGCGGCGTATGGGTTTGACATCAGTCGACCGGCCGCGAATGCGAAGGAAGCGATTCAATGGCTGTACTTTGGCTATCTGGGGGCGGTCAAAGAACAGAACGGGGCAGCGATGTCGCTGGGGCGCGTCTCGACCTTTTTGGATGTGTACTGCGATCGCGACCTGCAGAACGGCGTCTTCACCGAGGCCGAAATTCAGGAGTTCATCGACCACTTCATCATGAAGCTGCGGATGGTGCGCTTTTTGCGCCCGCCCCAGTACAACGAGCTGTTCTCGGGCGATCCCACCTGGGTAACGGAATCTATCGGCGGCATGGGGGCCGATGGTCGCGCCCTGGTCACGAAGAACAGTTTCCGCTTCTTGCAGACCCTGTATAACCTGGGGCCAGCGCCAGAACCCAACCTGACGGTGCTGTGGTCGGAACGGTTACCCATGGGCTTTAAGCAGTTTTGCGCCCAGGTTTCCATCGACACCAGCTCCATTCAGTACGAAAATGACGACCTGATGTGCGGCTACTACGGCGACGACTACGGTATCGCCTGCTGCGTCTCCGGAATGCGCATTGGCAAACAGATGCAGTTTTTTGGCGCGCGGGTAAACCTGGCGAAGGCACTGCTTTACGCCATCAACGGCGGCAAAGATGAAAAGTCGGGCGAACAAATTGGCCCGGCCTACGTACCTGTGACCACAGACGTGCTGAACTATGACGACGTGATGGCGAAATATGACCTGATGCTGGACTGGCTGGCCCAGGTGTATGTCAACACGCTGAACGTCATCCACTATATGCATGACAAGTATTGCTACGAGCGGCTGGAGATGGCCCTGCACGATCGCGATGTGTATCGCACGATGGCTTGCGGCGTGGCGGGACTGTCCGTGGTGGCGGACGCGCTAGCGGCGATCAAGTTCGGCCAGGTGCGGGTGATTCGCAACGAGGCGGGGCTGGCGGTCGACTACGACGGGCAAACGGACTATCCCGCCTTTGGCAACAACAATGACGACGTGGATGCGATCGCGGCGGCACTGGTGGAAACCTTTATGAACAAAATGCGGCAGCATTCCACCTACCGTCAGGCGGTGCTTACCCAGTCCATTCTCACCATCACCTCTAACGTGGTGTACGGCAAAAAGACGGGCAGCACCCCCGATGGTCGTAAGGGCGGCGAGCCATTCGCGCCAGGGGCGAATCCCATGAGCGGGCGCGATACCAAAGGGGCGATCGCGGCGATGGAGTCTGTCGCGAAACTACCCTACGAGCACGCCCAGGACGGCATTTCCTACACGTTCTCCATCGTGCCTCGCGCCCTGGGCAAAACCCCGAGCGATCGCATCCAAAACCTGGTGAGCCTGCTGGATGGCTACGTCCACAACACCGGCCACCACATCAACATCAACGTGCTGAACCGCGAAACCCTGCTGGATGCCATGGAGCACCCGGAGGAATATCCCCAACTGACGATTCGCGTTTCTGGCTACGCGGTGAACTTCATCAAGCTCAGCCGCGAGCAGCAGCAAGACGTGATTAGCCGCACCTTCCACGAGCACATTTAACCGCCCCCAATCCCCCGTCGGGGCGAGGCATTCTGTGAATATCGTTGCTTTTGCCCCGAAATGTTGCTGCCAGAATGCCTCGCCCCTACCCATCCACCCATCCACCCACCCACTCCTCTATGACCACTGGACGTATCCATTCCATCGAAACCTGCGGCACGGTAGACGGGCCGGGGCTGCGGTTTGTCATTTTCACCCAGGGCTGTCCGCTGCGGTGTCTTTACTGCCACAACTCCGATTGCCATCCGCCCGATGGGGGGCGCGAAGTTTCGGTGGATGAGCTGATGCAGGAAATCCAGCGCTATCGCAGCTATCTGCGTCAGGGGGGCGTCACGGTGACCGGGGGCGAACCGCTGATGCAGCCGGAATTTGTGGCCGACATTTTTCAGCAATGCCAGGCGATCGGCTTACACACAGCGCTGGATACATCGGGATATGTGCCGATCGCGGCGGCTCAATCCGTCCTTGACTGTACCGATCTCGTGTTGCTCGACATCAAATCCTATGATCCCGATCTTTATCATTACGTTACCCAGGTCAAGCTGGAACCGACGTTACGCTTTGCTCAGTACCTGGCGACGATTCACAAGCCAACGTGGGTGCGGTTTGTGTTGGTGCCGGGGCTGACCGACCCCACCGACAACGTGGAAGGGCTAGCGCAGTTTGTGGCGACCCTGGGCAATGTCGAGCGGGTCGAAGTGCTGCCCTTTCATCAGCTGGGCGCTCATAAATGGGCGCAAATGGGCCACGATTACGCCCTCAAAGATACCCTGCCCCCCAGTTCCGAGTTGGTTGACGCAACAGTAGCGCGATTCACCGCGCGAGGATTGACCGCCATTGGTACTTAACCCGATCGCCCCATCCCCATTGGCTCACCGCATTAACGCCGCGATCGCGACGGTCGCCCTGAGTTTTCCCAGCCGTCAGTGGCGTGACCCACCGGCCTCGTGCGGTTCATTGCTATCACAACGCTCGCTTGCCCACCTTAAACTCACCTCGCTAATCCCTTGGAGACATTTATGACTGTTAATTCTCTCGAAACCCTCGAAACCTTAGTGGACCGTGTGAAAGCGGCCCAGGCTGAATACGCGACGTTTACTCAAGCACAGGTCGATCGCATCTTCCACCAGGCGGCCCTCGCGGCGAACACCAAGCGTATTCCCCTCGCCAAGCAGGCTGTTCAAGAGACGGGCATGGGGATCGTCGAAGACAAGGTGATCAAGAATCACTTTGCGTCGGAGATGGTCTACAACAAGTACAAAGATGAGAAAACCTGCGGCTTGATTGAGAATGAGCCCGGCTACGGCTTGCAGAAAATTGCCGAACCGGTAGGCATTCTGGCGGGGATTGTGCCGACCACGAACCCCACTTCCACCGCAGTGTTCAAAGCGTTGCTGGCGCTGAAGACCCGCAACGGCATCATCTTTTCGCCTCATCCTCGCGCCAAGGGCTGCACGAAGGAAGCGGCCAAGATCGTGCGGGATGCGGCAGTAGCGGCGGGCGCTCCGGCAGACATCATCGGCTGGATTGACGAACCCACGGTGGAGCTGTCCCAGGCGTTGATGAGCCATCCGGACATTAAGCTGATCCTGGCGACGGGTGGCCCCGGCATGGTGAAGGCGGCGTACTCGTCGGGGAATCCCTCTCTGGGCGTGGGCGCGGGCAATACCCCGGCAGTCATCGACAGCACCGCTCACATCAAAATGGCGGTGAACTCCGTCTTGATCTCCAAGAGTTTTGACAACGGCATGATCTGCGCCAGTGAACAGTCCGTGGTGGTGGTGGACGAAGTCTACGACGAGGTGCGGGCGGAGTTCATCGAGCGGGGCGCATACCTGCTCAACGATGACGAGAAGGACAAGGTGCGCCAGATCATTCTCAAGAATGGGCGGCTGAATGCGGCGATCGTCGGCCAGTCTACCGCCCAACTCGCGGAACTCGCTGGGATCACCGTTCCCGAAGGCACCCGCGTACTCATCGGCGAAGTGTCGGACATCAACACCGAAGAACCGTTCGCCTATGAAAAGCTGTCGCCGATTCTCGCCATGTATCGCGCTCCCGACTTTGGCCATGCAGTGGAGATGGCAGCAGCCCTGATCCGCTTCGGCGGCATGGGTCACACGTCCGTGCTGTACACGAATCCGGCACAGCACGACCACATTCAGCACTTTGAGGAGCAGATGACCACGGCGCGGGTGTTGATCAACACGCCGTCTTCCCAGGGGGCGATCGGGGATCTGTACAACTTCAAGCTGGACCCCTCGCTGACGCTGGGCTGTGGTTCCTGGGGCGGCAACTCGGTGTCCGGCAACGTCGGGCCGCAACACCTGCTCAACATCAAGACGGTGACGGAGCGGCGGGAGAACATGCTGTGGTTCCGCATTCCGCCGAAGGTGTACTTCAAGTTTGGCTGTCTGGCGACAGCGCTGAAGGATATTCAGGGACGGCAGCGGGCGTTCATCGTGACTGACAAGCCGCTGTTTGACCTGGGCATGTGCGATCGCGTTACCCAGGTCCTCGAAGACATGGGCCTCCGCTATGAGGTGTTCCACGATGTCGAGCCGGATCCCTCGTTGGATACGGTGATGCGCGGCGTGGACGCGATGAACAAGTTTGAGCCGGATGTGATCATTCCCGTGGGCGGCGGTTCGCCGATGGATGCGGCCAAGATCATGTGGCTGATGTATGAGCATCCGGAGACGGACTTCGAGAGTCTGGCGATGCGGTTTATGGACATCCGCAAGCGGGTGTATGAGCTGCCGCCCCTGGGCGATCGGGCTATCCTGGTAGCGATCCCCACGACATCGGGCACAGGCTCGGAGGTGACGCCGTTCGCCGTGGTGACTGACAACCGCACCGGGATGAAGTATCCCCTGGCGGACTATGCCCTGACGCCTCATATTGCGATCATCGATCCGGAACTGGTGCTGCACATGCCCAAGGCGCTGACGGCGTACGGTGGCTTGGATGCCCTGACCCACGCGATCGAGGCGTATGTCTCGGTGCTGGCGTCGGAGTTCACCAACGGCCAAGCCCTGGAGGCGATTCGCCTGATCTTTAAGTACCTGCCGAGCGCGTATGAGAATGGCGCGAAAGATCCCAAGGCGCGGGAGAAGGTGCACTATGCGGCGACGATGGCGGGCATGGCCTTTGCCAACGCTTTCCTGGGGGTCTGTCACTCCCTGGCCCACAAGCTGGGTTCGACGTTCCATGTGCCCCACGGTCTGGCGAATGCGCTGCTGATCTCCCACGTCATCCGCTACAACGCGACGGATGCGCCCTTTAAGCAGGCGATCTTCCCGCAGTACAAGTACCCCAATGCCAAGTACCGCTATGCCCGCATCGCGGATCACCTGGGGCTGGGTGGCGACACTGAGGAGGAGAAGGTGGAGTTGCTGATTGCGGCGATCGAGGATCTGAAGCATCGCCTCAATATCCCCGACAGCATCCACGATGTGATCCCGGAGGTGGACAAGCGCTTCTACGCGGAGGTGGAAGAAATGGCGGAAAACGCCTTCGACGACCAATGCACGGGCGCAAACCCCCGCTATCCGATGATCAAGGAGCTGAAGGAACTCTACCTGCTGGCCCACCGGGGTTGTCGCATTGATGCGGCGATGTACAACCAGGATGACTCAGAGGCCATTCAAGAAGCGGTCAACGCTTAATTGCTAATTGGGTCTGAAGTTTGAGGAGCGATCGTCTCAGAAATGGGGCGATCACTTTTACTTTTGTCCACACAATGGCTCTAAACCGATTCCGGATCAATCCCCAACTCTCTCAACTTCTCTGCCAAACGTTCTGCCCGTGATTTTTCTTGTTCTGCCCGTTCCGTTGCTTGGTTTGCCCGTGCAGCTTCTTGGGCGATGCGCTCTTCGGGGGTGGTCAACCGTTGCCCGGTCTCGTCGTACCAGTAGAGCCACTCTCGCTCTCGGCCTAAATACGTGCCTCGCTCTCGCCCCAAACCCAGCCCAATTTTCGGCAACCACACTGGATTTCCCGCTAGCTGCTGATACTCACCCTCAATGAGTTGATAAATCTCTAATGGTTGACGCTTGCGACGCGGGGAGCCATCGGGCAAATACACCACGTAATACTCAATCCCCAGATCCTCATACAGCTTTTTCTTGCGTTCGTACTCGCCACCATAGGTTTTAGAAACGACTTCCAGGGCCAAGATCGGGGGGATGTTGTCTTCTTCCCACAGCACGTAGCTCAGCCGTCCCCCTTCACCCACAAAGCGCTCCACGCCCAGGCTCAAAAATCCATCGGGGACGACTGCCGGGATGCTGGGGTTGAAGTAGATGCCCATATCTACTCCGAAGAACCAATCTCCCCGCTCCGACCAAATCATGGCCAAGATGGCTTCGAGCAAGTTGGGAATCAAATTCTGTAACTCATTATCCACTGGGGTATCGTCCGAGTCGGGTAACTCAGCAGAGGAGGGTAAGCATTGCCGGGGGTCGAACTGTAAAACCATAGTTGCCGCGAGTCGGACCAGTTGTTCTATTTTAACGACTGGGGCGGTTCCAGATCAGGCTTGAGTTTGGAGGAGCGATCGTCTCAGGAATGGGGCGATCGTTTCTCTTTAGCTAACTCCACGAATAATTGTAATATTCGTTGTTTGATAAGATTATGCTTCATACAGCCTTTTCCAGTCTCGTGAGATACACTTAGTATGTTTTGGAATTTGCTAAGAGACAGGGATGAAAGCTTACTCTATCG